>POSG01000003.1 GCA_003314535.1 Geobacter sp. | reverse complement strand
AGATTGTGAGAGTGAGACATGCATTCCTCGCAACCATTTGGAATCAGAAGAAACTGTCTAATGGTTTCCATTAGACCACATCAGATCATTGCCGGCAAGATCGGCTAATGGAAAATCTGGGTTAAAAATGCATTTGAAGCAAAAATGAATCAACGCAAAGAAAATCTCAAAACAAGGTATAGATTACAAGCCGTTTACTACGCGACGTACTCCTTGAGAGACAAACTTCTCTCCGAAATTGATCAAAAGGCCAAGTTTCAGCCCTGAAAGACGCAGATAGGTAAGTAACTGCGTCTCGAATATTGGATTATGCTGCGATAATGCTTTACACTCGACAATCACTTTTTCATTCACTATTGCGTCAATACGCAACGGATTCGCAAGGGAGTTTCCTTTATAGACAATAGGTACAGGCACCTGACGCTGCACCTTGAAACCTCTCTGGACAAGTTCAAACAGAAACGCTTCTTCGTAGACCGATTCAAGGAGCCCCGGCCCACCCAGTACACGGTGGACTTCTATCGCTGCATCGACAACATATTTGCTTATCTCGTTCTCGTGCATTCTATTAACGCCATATTTTTTTAAGTTTCTTTTGCGTCTCTGCGTTTTTGCGTTAAGGCTTTTCTACAGGCAGAAAATACGTGTCCGGTGTTCCCGGGTCGAATATCTGGTTGGCCCAAAACAGAGTGATCATCTCTCCATCGCCCAGGTTCTCGATATGGTGCGTATACCCCGGGGGGATGTCGACAACCTGCCAGTTGTCCCCTGAGACCCGGTATTCGATGACATCGTCGGAAAAGACATGCCTGAAACGTATGGCCGCCTCCCCTTGGAGGACGCAAAACTTCTCGATCTTGGAGTCGTGGAAGTGATTCCCCCTGGTGACTCCACCGTGTGTCCGGGATACGAACATCTGTCCGAACGGCGCGGACTTGATCAGTTCCGCCAGCGCTCCCCGGTTGTCCGTCTTCATGTCCAGGCCGTAGGAGAAGTCGTTCGTCTCCAGGTAGGAGAGGTAGGTGGCGTGGAGCTTCCGGGTGAAGTCGTCGGACAGGTCCGGGATGACCAGGCTGGCGCGGATGTCCCTCAGGCGATAGATACGCTCCGCCAGTTCGCCGAGGGTCGTGCGATAGGTGGGCGTTGCGGGAAGGCATTGCGAGGACGGTTCCGCATTGCCTTCGAGGACCCGCATGAATTCTGCGACGACATCATCAATGTAGACCAGCTCCACCACGTTGCCCGGATCTGAAATGGTGATGTCCAGGCCATGGGAGATATTGTGGCAGAAGGTTGAAACCACCGAGTTGTAGTTCGGCCGGGACCATTTGCCGAAGACGTTTGTGAGCCGGTAGACGTATACCGGCGCGCCGGTCCTCCTGCCGTAGTCGAACAGCGCATCTTCGGCCGCCTTCTTGCTCCGTCCGTAAGGGTTGTCGAGAGCGGCCTGGGTGGATGACGACATGACGATAGCCGGTGTCCTGCCTTCTTTTTCCAGCAGCGAGACGATGGTTTCGGTCAGGCCGGTGTTGCCGGTGGCGAACTCCTCCACGTCCTTCGGCCTGTTGACGCCCGCCAGGTGGAAGATGATGTCCGCTTGCCGCAGGTGGCTCTCCAGGACCGCAAGGTCATCGCTCACGTCAAAGCACAGCACATGGACGTTTTCCGTGCGTGCCAGCGCCATTCGCAGGTTTTTCCCGACGAAGCCGTCAGATCCGGTTACCAGTATTTTATTCATGAGTACCTCGGAAAATCATTTAACGCAAAGACGCAGAGACGCAAAGGTGAATCAAGAAGTTATAAATTCTGTGATTCTCGATAAGTGCATCTTTTCTCCTAAGACCTGTTTTTCTCTGCGAACCTTTGCGCCTTTGCGTCTCTGCGTTAGATTTGGGCTTTACCCTTAAGGGCTTCATTGATGATGTCCAGCTTGAGCAGCAATTCCATCATCCCGTCCACATCCAGCCGCCTGGTGTTGTGGGAATTGTAGTCCTCGGCAAGGGACACGTTTTCCTCGCCCTCCACGAAGTAGCAGTTGTAGTTCAGGTCCCTTACGTCGGCGGGCACCCGGTAGTAGCCTCCCAAGTCCTCGGCCTTGGCCATTTCCTCCCGGTTGAGGAGCGTTTCGTAGAGTTTCTCCCCGTGGCGCGTGCCGATGACCCGGATTTCGTTGCTTGCCCCGAAGAGCCGCAGCATTGCCTCGGCCAGGGTCTGGATGGTCGCCGCCGGGGCCTTCTGCACGAAGATGTCCCCGGGCCTGCCGTTTCCGAAGGCATACAGCACCAGGTCCACCGCGTCCTCGATGGTCATCATGAAGCGGGTCATGTTCGGATCTGTAACGGTAAGGGGTTCACCGTTCTGGATCTGTTTGAGAAAGAGGGGGATGACCGACCCGCGCGAGGCCATGACGTTACCGTACCTGGTGCCGCAGAAAACGGTTCCGTTGTTACCGTACATGCGGGCTTTGGCCACCATGAGCTTCTCCATCATGGCCTTGCTGATCCCCATGGCATTGATGGGGTAGACGGCCTTGTCGGTGCTGAGGACGATGAGGTTGCGGACTCCGCAGGCCAAAGCGGCGTTCATCACGTTCTCCGCGCCCAATGCGTTGGTCCTGAGTGCCTCGATGGGGAAGAACTCACAGGATGGCACCTGTTTCAAAGCAGCGGCATGGAAGACATAGTCTACTCCCCGCATGGCTGGCATGATGCTGTCGTAGTTGCGCACGTCGCCGATGTAGAACTTCACCTTGGGGTTTGCCAGGGCTATGCGCAGGTCCTCCTGTTTTTTCTCGTCGCGGCTGAATATGCGTATTTGCTCGATTCCCGTATTCAGGAACCGGTTGAGTACGGCGTTGCCGAAGGTGCCGGTTCCGCCGGTGATGAGTAGTGTCTTGCCGGTTAACATCGCAGCCTCCAATGATTATCTACAGTTGAAATGATGCTGTAATATTCAGACAGTTTTATATTGCTGCTAGCCGAAAAATACGAAATCTGGTTTTTTCCCCCTACCTAGCAGCCATTCGTAGAGTTCAATAGTCAACTGAGCGGACCTAAACCACGTATGATGAGTTGCAACCAATTCTTTACCCCTTGTTCCCATCATTCTCAATTCATCTGATGAAAGATTTATTGCAAGTTTCAATGCTTCTGAAATGGCATCGCAATCTATATCTACCCACCAACCGCAACCAGCGGCAACCAGGTTTTCCCATGGGGCTCCTTTTGTGGTAAGTACAGGAACACCCGCCCCCAAAGCCTCTGCTATAACAATCCCGTAGTTTTCCTTCCTTGTGGGCAGAACGAAAATTTCGGCAGCTGCAAAAGCGTCCCTTTTTACCTGATCAACGAGAAGTCCGGTAAAAACAATGGAATCCTCCAAGTGCAATCGGGTTATTTTTTCTGAAATTTCAGCTTTATGGTCAAACTCATCGGCCCCTGCTATCACGACAAGCCAGTTGTCCAGATAGGGACGAACTTTGTCCAGCGCGTCAAGCAGCAGAGTAAGCCCTTTAACCGGTGTTATCCTGGAAAGGAAAAGCATTATGCGTTTATCTGGAGGCAACCCGAAACGTTTCCTGAAAGCATTGCCGTCACCGCTGCTTTTCAGCCAGGAATTGCTGATGCCGTTCGGGATGACTGCGACAGGATTCTGCAGGCCGAACTCCCTGAATCCTGCCATTTCCTGCTCGGAGCAGGCGTGCAGGCATGATGCCCCAAAAAGTGTTTTTCTTTCATACAAGGCAAGAGCAAGGCTCTTCTTTAGCCTGGATTTCCGGAGAGCCCATTTTTCCAGCATTCCATGCGGTGCTATTACAGTCGGAACTCTTTCCCGCTTGTGTAAACGGTTGGTAACCAGGGATAATCCGGTCCAGAGCGCATGATGATGGACAATTGAAATTTCACCTGCTTCCTGAACCGAGGCATGTGCCATTTGCAGGCTGAAATAGAATTTTCTGGGCCCGGTGGTGGGGAACCTTCTGATTTTGTCAGCTGGCAGTCCGCTTGATGTCGCTGCCCACAAGCAGTCTTCAACATTGTCTACGCACCATACTAGAGCGTCATGACCAAGTCTTAGCTGCTCTTTGGCAAGGTTGAGAGCTACCGGGCCGAGGCCGAATGATGCAGGGCCAACGCTGTATATGTTGTGGAGTATTCTCAATGGTTCTCTTGCATCAATCCGCATATGATCGAGTGTCTCAGTTACAGCACAATTTCCTGATTAAAGGGGTGACATCGGGCCAGATTCGAAAACCGGCAAGGGATTACCTCCAAGCATTGCCTCGCAAAATGAAACAAAGCGATGTGCCGCCAAGTCGGGAGACCAGCATTCCGCGATGGTCTGCTGACCCTCTCTTGCAAGCTTGAGACGCAATGTCTCGTCTCGGTTCACTAAAATCAGCAATTCGCTTAATTTGTTCCATTCACCGGCATGAAACAGCAATCCGTTTGCCATGTGCTTGATCATTGACTTGGCTGCACCGGCCGTGTCGCTGGCTATAACAGCGCATCCTTCCGACATTGCCTCGTTGACCACCGCACCCCAGCCCTCGTAAGCATTGCTGGGGAGAACATAAACATGATGTTGGCGCATCATCTCCAAAATCACGGATACCGGTTGCGGGGGCAGAAAAAGATAACTTCCGGGCGCTAACTGTCTTCTTGCAAGGTTTGCCAGTTTTTCTCGCTCCGGCCCGTCTCCCACTAGCGTGAGGGTTGCATCGGGCCTTTCATCCAGGAGGCGTGAAAACCCCTTTATCAGGGTATCGACCCTCTTCCAGCCCAGCATGCGCCCTGCCCACATTACCCGAAAACCTTGAAGGTCATTTCCGCGCTGCGGCAAAGGATCGGGGAGCGCGGTAAAATAACCCCAGCGCCACCTTCTGCTTTTGAACGATGCAATACGTTTCATATCTTCTGCGGAATAGTCTCCGATCGGCAGAAAGTGAAAATATGGCGATGCTGCCAGTTGGCGGAATCTGTATGCCATGCGTGCGAAGCCCGGATGGAACAGCCTTGCACTTCCGATCGGCGGCTTCCACCATCGTTCCGACATGTAAAAGACCGGTTTGCCGTGCGCCAGACGATTATTGATCTTTTCCAGCAACCTGTCGCCGCACAGCACTATATCCGCATTGTTCCACCAGTGTTCGAAGTGAGCCCTGTCAGCCTCGTCTTCTCCAGCGCGTAGAATCCAGGGATCATTCTCTTCCGGATTCCAACCCATTGCCCTGCGCTCTTCGTCCGTCGCTTGGGTAGTGACGAAACGGAAATTGCCCTTACCCACCAATTCTGCGATACCGCGGGCTAAAGGGAGCTGGTGGTGGCTCATGATATTTGTTACCTGGACAATTCGCATCGAATCGCTTCCTACCGATTGAAACCTATATATCCAGAACCGGTTATTACGTTCCGTTTTTTCTGAAATATCCTATTCGATTTGTCGCAAGGTATTCTGCTTTCATGCCGCAGACCTGGCGAGCAGTAGCCTGATCCGCTCCTTGATCAGAGCCTCTCCATAGCGAATCCAGGCGACAAATGCGGGGACACCATTTGCGATGGCAATGTCTTTGACTTCACGAAGCCCGTCAGCCCTTCCCGGCTGGCCGTAACGGAAGTGGGACAGAACCTGGTTCACGTACTGGAAGCGAGCGCCTGCCCGAAACATGCGAAACAGGAGCTCGTAATCCATGGCGAGGCGATAACGGAGATCGAAAACTCCGTACCGTTGATAGGCTGTGAGCCTGACAAAAGTAGCCGGGTGACAGATGGGCATGCGCCGCTCGATGTTGTGTCCGACGTTAGGGTCGGGGCGGAATCGGAACACACCGGAACCGTCGAACCGTTCGTATAAGGCGTCACCGTAAAATACATCAGCTTCCGGGTGCTCACAAGCAGCTCGTGCGACGACAGCCAGCGCTCCGGGATGATAATAATCGTCAGAGTTGATTATGCCTACGATTTCGCCCGTGGCCATGCTGATGCCCTTGTTGAAGGCGTCGCTGATTCCTTTGTCCGGTTCCGATATCCACCGAGTCACCAGCTCCGGACGGTCGCGAACCATGTCCAGGGTTGCGTCGGTGGAGCCCCCGTCCACTACGATGTATTCCAGGGCCGGGTATTCCTGGGCAGCGACGCTTGCCATGGTTTGCTCCAGGTAGCGGGCAGCGTTGTAGGTGGGCGTGATGATGGATATGCGGGGTGAGTTAGCCATTGCATTCCCTCCTTGCCTGGGTGAGCGGTGAACCGCCGCCGACAGGCCCGTCTGAGGCTGGAACCGGCGAAAGGGTTGATTCCCGTGCCAGGAGGTCCATCCATGCGGCCAACATGACGATGACGGCTCCCGATACCGCGAGGCTGCCGCTGATGTTTGACTGGATCAGGGAAAAAACCATGAGAGCCATTGCCACTGCGGCTAGGGAACGGACTTCGTCGACATCGGTCGAGTGCAGGGTTCTTGTTATGCGCACCAAGGCGATGGCCAGGGGGGCGATGAACAACAGGAAGCCCACCAGTCCCTGTTCCGCCAGCAGCTCGACGAAAAGGTTGTGGATGTGCTCCTTGTCCTTTACCCGCTCGTGGGTGTAGGGATTGGTCGTGTAAATGTACTTTCCATGCCCGCCTGCTCCCACCCCCAGGAGCGGGGATGCCGAGAAGGTGTCCAGCCCCCGTTTCATGGTCTTGATCCGCCCCAGGAACGATTCGTCTTGGAAATAGCCCTTGGTGCCGACATCGAACCGCTGAGTGTGATAGCTGCCGGTGATGGACAGGAACCCCGTGAGGAGAATGACCAGCATCGCAACGACCCAGAACACCTTGCCGAAATAGGAGCGATAGACAAGCATGGCGTAGGTGAGGATGGCGATGGCCATGCAGAGCAGAGTCTGGCGGGTGCCCGTAGGAAAGACTGCGTAGAAGGCCAGGCAGAAGGCCAGGAATGCCGCGATCTTCACCTTCACGGATTGGGCCTTCATCACGTAGTGGGCGAAAACGACACCCGACAGGCCCAGGGGAAGCGAGATGCTTATGGGGTCGAGGCCGAAGAGCCCGATCCTCCCCCCTCCGCCCCACAACATGTTGGAGATCTTGCCCAGCTTGAAATCCGCGGCGAAGATGAGCATGGCGGTAAACAGGGAGAACACCCCCAATGCGGAGAGGAACCGGCGGAAGCTTTCCCGTGCCGGGGTGAGCGTAGCGATAAGGAGCGCGGGCACAATTCCCCTGATGAAGAAGAGCTTCAGGTTGCCCATGCCGGTATCGGTCACGGAGCGATCGGAGAAGAACCAGTTCGCGGTGACGTAGCTGAAGAAGATGATGATAAGGGCCAGCTGCGGATTGAACAATGAATTAATTCTCTTCCAGAGCCTCCAGGCAAAGGCGCAGCCCATCAATGCAATCAGCGCGACCAGGGCGGTTTTGCCCCTGTAGGAAAAGATGCCCAGGAAGGGCACTGCACTGATCGCTGCGACCAGTGTTTCGGGGAAGCGCAGCATCAGGGTGAAGCAGGCTGTGAAAATGGCGAAGTTTACGGTTTGCGCCGCCCGCTCTCCGGCCAGGATGAGGTACTGGATTCCCATGGTCAGAATGGCATAGATACATAGGAGGTATTTCAAGCCTTTGAGTCGAATCTGTGATGAAGCGCTTTTAACTTGATTCTCCGCAATAGCCTTCAAAGGTTTGTCGGTGTTTATTTCAATGTCGTAAGATACTGACATCATATTCTCCGATTGATACAGTTATTACTTGTTCAGATGATCATGTATAAGTAATTTATTATAAACCGACACCACTTTGCTCACATGCGACTCTATATCATAATGCCTTTTGGCAAGAGCTACAGCATTGCCGGAAATGTCAAACCTATATCGATGGTTATCGATCAATTCTTCTAGCTTAAACTTTAAACATTCGGTGTCTCCTTGGGGTACTGTAATGCCGCCTGCGGGAGCAAACAAAGTTTCTGATAATACTGTATTGTCAAATGCAAGTACGACCGTCCCGCATGCCATAGCCTCCATAGCCATCAGGCCGAAGGATTCAGCTGTGGAAGGCATCAAGAAAATGTCCATGGCACTGAAAGCTTTTGCCATGATGGAAGGGTCTTTGACCCAGCCTAATTCGACTACGCTGTATTTGTTATACAAATTTGCTACTAGACCTTTTTGATCAAATGTCAATAAGGATACTTTTGATTTCGATTGTAATCTTTGCATTGCTTCAATAGCAAAGCTGAGTCCTTTTTGCTTATCATTACTAGCTCTAAAAGCGACTACAGTAGAATTCTCGTCTATGCCAAAACATCTTTTAGAATTAATTTTGTCCAATGGTCTATAGTTAGACAAGTCGATTCCAAACCTGATATGTATAGCATTGAAATCTTTTATCAATGGTGACTCTTTAGCGATATTATTCATGTATAAAGAAGGTAGAATTAATTCTATTTTTGATTTTTGATAAATAGCCTTCTTTTTTTTATAAATACGATGTGGCATTTTGCAAGGATAGCTGTTGTCTTTCTGTGTTATACAATTTTGTAAATAACGTGTACAATCATATGAAAAACAACACCCTCCTGTCAAAGCCCACATATCATGCAAAGTCCAAACTACCGGTTTTTTTTCGGCCATCTGAAGTATACTGGGAAGTGAAAAAAAACCACCATGTACATTATGCAGATGGATCACATCCGCGCGCTTTACGGATTCTCTCAACTTTTTCTTGGGACTAAAGACTTTAAAACCATCCCATCCAATTTTAAGCGCAGCTCTATGAAATAGTCTGTTGATATAATACTGAAATCTATTTTCTACAATACTCGATGTATTTTCATCAGTTCCTCGTTTTATTCCTACAAGTAACTGTGAGTGTATATCCGGTCTTTTGTTAAGTGCCTGATGGAGCCGATAGGCAGCAATGCCGGCACCGCCAAGTATATCAGCTGTATTTATATGGAGTATATTCATAAACTATTATTAATTTCGAGCATTCCCCGGTACTTTTCCCCGATTACGCCGATATCGTAATGCCCGAGAACGTAACGCCTTGCCTTGTTTCCCATTTCTTTTCGCCTCACCGGGTCACGGAGCAATGCATCGACCGCCTTGCGCAGTCCGGCCACATCCCGTTCCGCCACCAGTTCTGCCACGCCTTCCTCCCGCACTGCATAGGTGATGCCCCCGCTCGCGCTCAAAACGCACGGCAATCCGCATGCCATGGCTTCGAGGTTCACTGCGCCGAAAAACTCTTCCCATCCGGAGGTGCCGATTGCATGGTTGACGAAGATGTCGGCCGCTCCGTAAATGGCCGGAAGTTCACGATGGGGGACCGGGTCAAGGAACCGGACTTTCCCCTTGATACCACGTTCGACTATTTCACGCTCCAGAAGGCTCTTCATGGGTCCGTTGCCGAGTATCTGGAGCTCCACGTCATCCCTTGCGGCAAGTATCGGATGCAATGCTTCGAGGATGTAGTAGAGCCCTTTTTCGGGCACGAGCCTGGATACCACCAGGACCCGTAGCGTGTCGTCTGGCGCGGATGTCCTGCCTGACGGTTTAAAAATCGCGCAGTCCACCGGGTGCCCCATGACATGGAACTTTTGGGCTATCGTGCCATCGAACAAGGCGAGGTCCTGAAACCGCTCAATGCACTTGGGAACGGTGACAATTATTCCACTCGCCTTGGCGAGTTCTGGCGTGACCGCGTGGCGTGCAATCTTCCAGGCGAAGTTGCGTCCAGTGCCCATCAGGGTGACGGATGAGTCGAACCAGACAGGCTTGCCCAAGGAATGGGCTGCCTTGATCGCCAACAGGCCCTGCGGGTAAACAGTCGGGTCTACGGTCAGAACCCCGTCAGCTTGCTCGGTCAATTGCCTTATCCGGCGCGTGCGTATCAACGACGGGGGGAAATAAGGCAGGCGGGGAATCGGCCTCCAGAGCTTCGTCGGGATTTGAATTATCTCGAATGCCGGTTCTTCGTAGCAATCATCATTCGACTTGATGATGGTAAATGAATATCCGTGCCGCTTCTGCAGGTACTTGTAGATGAGCGCCATGCATTCGAATGCGGTATTGTTGCCTATTACGCCGGGGCGAAAGGATACTATTTTCATGGGATCCTTCAGGCCGAAGCCGCGCGAAAATCCAGAAGTTCGCGGATCGGCGGATAAAATGCCTTGGTTTGCATGATGAAGGTCCTGAACGTGACCCTGGTGAACGCATAGCAGATATATGATGCAAACGCCTGGGATATCAGGGTTGCCCAGGCAGAGCCGACAATACCGTTCCGGGGGATCAGTACCAGGTTCAGGACAATGTTGAGAACCGCACCAATGACCGTCCGGATCAGTGATATGCGCTGCAGGTTTTCCGTTACGAGCCAGGAACTGCTCGCGACTCCCAGGAAGACGAAGACGCCGGTCCAGATGTTTACTTTAAGCACTTCTGCAGCTGGATGGAAAGCAGGCCCATAGATCAGGGCAATCAAAAAGTCTGCCATGAAATGTACCGGCAGTGCCACGCTGATGGCCATCCAGGCCATAAGCCGATAGAACCTCTGCAAACGGTCATGATAAAGTGCTTCGCTTATGCTCTTCGACTTGACGATTGCAGGGAACAGCGAGCTGCTGGCGGCGATGCCCAGGAAATACCAGCCTTCTGCCAGGTAGACAGCTGCCGAATAATAACCGACAGCTTCATTGCTCATCATCTCCTTGATCATGACCTGGTCTATCCGCATGTAAATCATCACCACCAGCCCGGAGAAGATCAGGGGCCAGCTGTCCCGGAGCAGCTCCTTCGCCAGGCCGGGACTGAACTTCCAAACGCCGCCCCTGCGCCCGGAACGGCGATAATAGGCCACATAGGCGATTCCCTGCACCGCCTTTTCGATGGCAACCACCCAGGCGAAGGCAGTCAGTGTGGCTTTCAACGCCACAAGAATAAGCCTGAATGCGGACGTCGCGCCGATGGTCCATAGATTGGCGAGCGTCATCTGCCTCCCGGCGACCCGTGACTGGAACAGGGGTTCGATGACGCCGAGCGGCTGGAACAGCATGCCGACAGCTACCACCGCTATCAGCATTTTTGTTTGAAAATCATATCCAATCAGGTATATCACAGCAAGCACGATTGCAAAGCCTGTAATGGAACCCAGAATCCGCAGCCTGAAGCCGGTTCCCATGATGAGGGGTTCACCTGCGGGGTCGCGTACCAGGTTCCTGGCGATAATTCCATCCAATCCCAGGGTGACGAAGACGGTGAAGAAGCTGGTGAAACTGATGGCGAAATTCAGAAGGCCGTATTTTCGGGGTCCGAGATATCTGGCAACGTAAGCTGCCACAACGAACGAGACTCCCAGCCGGCAAACCTTTTCCAAAACCAGCCAGGAAAAGTTGGCAAAATACTTTTTGAATCCTGTCAGCGAACTCATGACTTATTTCAGTTCTCCAGCACGGAACGGTTTTTCCATAATCTTGCCGATAATCCATCTGCGCAGATCGGAAGGGTTGGTTTGCGCATTTTTTATCCGGTCGACGATATATGAACGTACCTCCGGGGCAGATTGCGGCTTCATTTCAAGCAAAGTCGAGAGATACCTGATATCGCCGACTGCTTCGCGGAATCCTTCCCACTGAACCGTGTCGACCAATCCGGAAGTGGTTGGATAGGCAAAGACGTGATCTCGGAAATCCGGATGGTCAAAATCATTCCAGATATCGCCAAATGCGTGTTGATATGCGTACGGCATGCAACCGTCATAGCCTCCTGCCCACAGCATGAAACCATAGTTGCGACGATAGATGAGCGGATTTGGGATTCCCACCTGCGGGTTTCCATAACACAGGACCCGCTTTCCCCTGTGATGCCATTTGTCGACTTCACCAGGCTTGTAGCCTGAAAGGACAGCAACGTCTATGTCGTTTCCCGCAACGTCTGCGGCACCCTCGTACAATGCAACGAACATTCCGGCGCCTTCCCGATGAACAACATCCCACGATGGCTTCTGCCGAGTAAGTTGTTCCGCACGTGCTTCGTCGACTCCATAGATCAGCACTTTCCCGTAACCGTACCGGGCGGCTAATTTTTTCCACTGCTGAACGCGTTGAGAAAGTTTTTCAAGACTGATAGAGTCCGTCTTGTTGCCGGTAGTCGTGCCGAGCGTGTAAAGGCGATCATGCGGCAAATGTGCTCGTTGCCTTAAATCCAATGCGTCATAAAGGTAAATGTCGTCTAATCGCTGGAAAATTGTAGGATAGTCGATTCCATGGTTTTTAATGTTTTTCAACTCGCGTTCATACTGATCGGGATTTTTTATTTCTGATCCGGTATCTTGTACGTCGTTAGAAGAAAGAATTCCCCGGTAATAAAGAGCATATTCGAGTATTGGCTTTGACAGGTCAAACGGCAGAACCTCCACATTGATGGTGAGTTCCCCAAGAGTTTTTCCATCCGATGTCAGACTTATTTGCCCTTTATAGTTACCGGCCTCGATTTCAGACGGGACCTTTACCGTAACCCATACCTGGATATTCTGTCCTGCTGCAAGATTGAACGGTTGCAGTTTGTCGGAATCATCAAAGGTTACTCCTGATGGGATGGCATTTCCCGTGGACGAGATGTCTAAATATTCAGACCGCCCATTTTTTTTGACTTTCAGGTAATTCTTCTTTGAAACGCAGTCGACTTTTATCAAGCTGTTATCATGTAGCAACAACTCTGGAGTCAGTATCCTTGTTTTGGATTGTCTGATTGATTTGTCGGAGGATTTGTACCAACATTTTACCAATCGGATATCTGCTGCAGATGCCGGAAATTTCTTTCCTCCGGGCCCTATAAGATCCTGCGCAATTATATTGATACTCTTGAATTCTTTATTTGCATGAATGATGAAAGAAGTCGGCTCAAACTCTCCTTGACAAGCTTTTATTGACAGAGTATGCCCAATTGTTGCTGGTATAGGATAAGTATAAGGAAGAATCTTGATATTTGTTATGGGTTCCCAAGGATAAGTTTCTATGCCATTGGTCTTATTGCTTGTCGTAAATAAAAAATGCCATGGAAATGCGTGGCAATTTATTGAAAAAGATAAAATATAACAAATTGCTGCGGATGTGAGAAGGAAAGTAAGAAGGATTCTTAGTATTTTTGATATAGACATCTGTTGAAAAGCATCCTTAAAATTCCATTTAAAGTTATTCAAAAAGGACCATCCAACCTCAGTATGTTTGAAATGACTTGTTATAATAATAATTATATTATTCAATAAAACCTACTATACGTTAAATAATTATTGCTATTATGGTAAATATTGACAAAATTATCTTTTGGTGATGCCTTGTGACTATTTTTCGTACAAGCTGCAATGCTTACATACTTCATTTAGAGACAATTGTGCGGACTTGAAGGATTTCCTGCGATCCAATGCCCACGGATGATTCCTCATTCCATGCAAGAAATAGTCCTTGGCCTGACCCAGAAATGGCATGCCATGATCCTCCCCGTAGTCACATACTCCTATTTCTCCATTTGAATTTATCGTTGCCGTACCCCACAACTGGTAACAGCCTCGCAGACGGCGAGCTTCTTCGGAACCATCGAACCTTACGCCAGCCCAACCCTTTCTGCTGCTCCCCTGGACAATGGAGAATCTCCAAACATCAAGATCTTCTGCCAGCCTGAGCACCGCCTCTCTCCCCACGGCATCATCGTCGAAATCGATAAACTGCAACTCCACTTTCAGGCGACGCCTGTCCCTTGCTGTCATCATACCTGTAAGGCGCTGAACATTTTCGACAACCAGCTGAAAATTGCCTCCGACTCTGTATTTATTGTAAGATTCGGGCGTTGCCCCGTCCAGAGCAACAATCAAGTGTTCCAATCCGCTGTCGATCAGTCCGGCAAGGTATTTATCGGTCATGGACAGCGAGAAATTACTGCTGACGCAGGTTGAGACATTGTTGTCGCTCAAATGCCTGATCATTTCGAAAATCTCGGGATTGAGCAGCGGCTCGCCTTCGTCGTACAGGTTCACCTTGACAAGGTAGGGCAGGAAATCCCGCACCGATTCCTTGAAGGTCTGCAGGCTCATCAGGCCCTTCTTCCGTTGCTCCGAACCTTCATGGTCCTTTTCTTCCCGGCCTAACTGGCATCCGGGGCACCTGAGGTTGCAGATGCTGCTGGCTTCCACCCGCAGGTAGAAAGGTGCCGACCGCAGCTCGGCCTTTCGCGTCTTCATTTCCCACAGGCACAACAGGATGTTCGCGAGTTTCCTCGGGGTGAGGTGTCTCACCATGAAGCTGAAATGCCGGCGAATGGACAGGTGCATGGTGGATATCTGCGCCAGTTCGCCCGTGACAAGGTAGCGCATCGGCTTGTCTCCAGGAGGTGGAATCAGGGCGGGACAACCAAAGGTATGAGTGGGCGCTGCCGCTTCTCCCGTCCCTGTATTGACCTGATAGCCTATCCCCAACGGAAACAAAAATGCAACAAGTTTAATGCAAATGTGTATGTTGTATTACACAAATTACGGTATATTTATTAAAATATATTGACAGGCGCTCGTCCCCATGGTTTGATTGCTGAACGGAAAATCCTCTTGCCCATCATGTCTTGTCCGCGAACCTCTCTCTTTTAACGATCTGCCATCCCCGTGACAACTTTTCAACAAGGAGGCGAATTATGGTGAAGAAAAACATAATGGCAATTCTGACCATTTTCATCCTGGGTATCTCTTCCCCGGCATTTGCGACTCTCTACGCAGATTTCTGGGCGACTGACGTGAACGGCGGCGGTGTGACGCTGGATTTCAACCTGCTCAGCACTCCGGCGACACTCTGGTTCAGCACGGACAACAGCAACTGGATCCGTCTCTTCAGGGCCGATGATGCGTATTCCCTGCTCACGTCCTCTCTTACAATGGCGGACACTACCCACCTGTACCTGAAGATGGACCTGAACGATGCAATCACGACCCTGGGTGCGTCTGCTGCGGCTGCCAATGTGCCGACGGTCCTTTTCAGCGGCCCGGACGGGAACGACCTTTACAATGCCCTCTTCATCCAGTGGACGGGTGCAGGTCTTCTTCCTTCCCTGAGCTTCATCACTCCGGAAGGCGGGGACAACGTGAGCGCCACTCCCATTCCCAGCGCAGCCTTCCTCCTGTGCTCCGGCCTGGTCGGATTCGTCGTTTTCAGGAGGAGAAATCGGCGCCAAAGCCTGTAACCGCTATTTTGTATACTATATATCGATTGTTTGCAAGAAAAAGGGAAGAAGGGGTGCTCCCCTTCTTTACCTTTTATCTGCAATTCCCGAATTGATTTCTTTCAATGCCATAAGGCCTGCGTCTGACCATGGAGGAGGAACCGGAAATCGGACAGCGAAACCAGCTACGGATGCACACGGATCAACACCCGTGTAAATCCGTGGCTAAAGCTTTTCCTGCCTCTTGTACCATTCATAAGTAGAGCGCACCCCCTCCCGCAGCCCGGTCCTGTGCTTCCAGCCAAGCTCGTGCAGCCTGGAGACGTCGCACAGCTTGCGCGGCGTGCCGTCCGGCTTGGACGAGTCGAACTCGAGCCTGCCTTCGAAGCCGACAATCTCCTTGATCAGCAGGGCAAGCTCCTTTATCGAGACTTCTTCTCCGGTTCCGACATTGATGAGTGCCGGAGCTTCGGGCATGGCGAGAAGACGCGAGTAAGTCTCTTCCGGCAGGTTCATGAGGAACAGGCAAGCGTCCGCAAGGTCATCCACGTGCAGGAATTCCCGCTTTGGCGAACCACTTCCCCAGATGGTAACGGTTATGTTGCCTTTTTCTCCTGACTCCTGACTCCTGACCCCTGACTCCTGCTTTTTCTTTGCCTCATGGAATTTCCTGAGTAATGCAGGCAGCACATGTGACTTTTCAAGGTCGAAGTTGTCGCCCGGCCCGTAGAGGTTGGTGGGCATGGCGGCAAGGAAGCGGGTGCCGTATTGCCTGTTACAGGAGCGGCACAGGGTGATGCCTGCGATCTTTGCTATGGCATAGGCATCGTTGGTTGGCTCCAGCGGGCCGGTGAGGAGATATTCTTCCTTGATGGGCTGTGGTGACAGCTTGGGATAGATGCAGGTGCTGCCGAGGAACAGGAGCCGTTTCACGCCGGTCAGCCGGGAGTTGTGGATCACATTGTTCTGGATCGCCAGGTTGTCGTAGATGAAGTCGGCAGGGTAGGTGCTGTTGGCCACGATACCGCCCACTTTGGCCGCGGCCAGGAAAACATGGTCAAGCTTTTCGGCCTCGAAGAACTGGCTTGTGGCGACCTGGTTTCTCAAGTCCAGCTCCTTGCTGGTGCGGAGAACGAGGTTTCCGTAACCTTCAGCCTGCAGCTTCCTGACGATGGCGGAGCCCACCAGGCCCCGATGGCCGGCAACATAAATCTTCGCGTTCCTATCCATTTGCTCTTTTTTCCCTTTCAGCCAGCATGAGGTCTGCGTCGGTCATCATGGCCACCAGCCCATCCAGATCGGTTTTCGGCGACCAATTCAGCTTCTGCCTTGCCTTGGTCGGGTCTCCCAGAAGCAGATCCACTTCTGCGGGGCGAAAGTATTTGGTGTCCACTTCGATGACGATCTTGCCGCTTTTTGCGTCAACGCCCTTTTCATGTACTCCTTTCCCCTGCCAGTCGATGGGCATGTCCAGCCGGCCAAACACCTTTTCAGCAAATTCGCGCACTGAGCGAGTTTCTCCCGTTGCGACAACGTAATCGTCCGGCTCGGGTTGCTGCATCATGAGCCACATCGCTTCCACATAGTCGCCAGCAAACCCCCAGTCGCGCTTGGCGTCCAGGTTGCCGAGGTACAGGCATGGCTGCATGCCCAGCTTGATTCTGGCGGCCGCCCTGGTGATCTTCCGTGTGACAAAGGTTTCGCCGCGCCGTGGTGACTCGTGGTTGAACAGGATGCCGTTGCATGCGAACATGTCATAGCTCTCCCGGAAATTGACCGTGATGTAATAGGCGTAAGCTTTGGCGCAGGCATAGGGGGAGCGCGGATAAAAAGGCGTGGACTCGCGTTGTGGCGTTTCGACCACTTTACCGTAGAGTTCTGACGATGATGCCTGGTAGAACCTGGTGTTCAGCCCCGTCTCGCGAATACCTTCAAGTAGTCTCACTGTGCCGAGCGCATCGACTTCGCCTGTGTACTCAGGTATGTCAAAGGAGACCCTGACATGGCTCTGCGCACCGAGGTTGTAGATTTCGTCCGGTCGGACATCCCGCAATACCTTGTTGAGTGAACTGGCATCGTTGAGATCTCCGTAATGGAGAAACATCCGCACGCTTGACTCATGAGGATCCTGGTAGATATGGTTGATCCTGCCGGTGTTGAAAGATGAGGACCGGCGAATTATACCGTGCACTTCATATCCCTTGTCGAGAAGCAGTTCGGCAAGGTACGAGCCGTCTTGGCCGGTTATACCGGTGATCAAAGCCTTTTTCATTTTTGTCCCGTCCTTGTGAATAGAAAATGTTTACTTTGATATCGCAGGTTTTCTAGAAAAAGGGAATAAGGTGATTCCCCCTCAGTTCATATTGTGCAATTCAATGATTTGTCAAAGTTTGAGGATAATTGCTACGCACCATAACAGACCCTCCCCGTTGTCTTCGCCACGTTTCGCGTATCCACCACCGGGATTCGCAAGGCCGCAAAATCGATGGAGCGGTATTCGTCTTGGAGTGTGGAAGTCATTCTCAAGCGCTTTCCAGGTTAGGTGGAAGGGGGGGGGCGATGGGAATATGGCGCCCGCCCAACCAGGTGCCGGAGAGGGAATATGGGTCGATGCGTCGTATACGGTTTTTGCCCCGGTTCGGCATTGCCACCTTTGCGGGGTCGCGATCGAAACCGGTGGCTGAAAATCAGGCCCGGCTAAACTCCATTGACAGGTGGAGGCCGACGCATTCCAGTCCTGTCTTGCCGACAGCGGCGGCCCTGTACCTGATTTTCTCAAGTGTGGCCACTCTTGAAGGGGGTATTCAGGGACAAAAAAATGCATTGACGGCGCCATTGCGTGACGAAAAATGTCATGTTTTCTTCTCCACCCGACACCCGGCGAGGAAATCCTGCTCGAGTAGAACTTATATAATACCTTTTTCCCGCAAATGCCAGCAGGTTTTGATTGCCTGGCACATGGGCGAATATTGATTATCAATATTCGCCTGGACTCGGTGAGGGTTCTTGCCGGGCATGCCATTGCCGGTCCGTTTCGCTCTCCGTCATGTGAAAAAATCGCGTAAAAATCTTTGTCTTGGTGTTCAACTTGTTGAATTCATGGTGGATTGAAAGGCTCTCTCCGTGAACACTGCGGCTCTGCTAGAGACCAGGTTCCCTTGATGGAAGGGGATGCCGCGCGTTTGTGATCGAATTGCTGAGAGATATGGTTTGGGGGCCTGTGAACACGGTCTGCAGCCGGTTCCCACGCACGGGTAAAAAAATTCCGCAACAGGAGCGGATTTTGGGGCGGGAAAAAAATATCGCTTTGCAATAATAATTGTGGCTCAATAATTGCTCGTAAGTTTACCGTTGTCTAACTTGCTGTTTCTTGCCCTGTTCGTCTGGGGACAGACGGGGCATCGGGAGGAAAAATGAAAAAGCTGACTTTAGCACTGACTTTTCTGCTGGCCATTGCCGCGGCTGGTGAAGCCGGCGCAGCACTTGTTTCCTTCAGCGAGACATACCTGGGTAATGCGGGCGACGCAACCATGCTCAACATCAGCAACAGGACCTATTCCTTCATCTTCGACCTGACCGCCACCGGAACCGCCGCGAACTATTACCAGCGCTCAACCGGCGGGGGCATGACAGCGCCCACCAGCGATGCTTCAGGTTTTGTGCCTGCCGACATGACCGTTACCTCGGTCCAGCTGTATTATACTTTCTTTGACACGGATTTGGCTCAAGACTCGGTGACGATGGCTACGGGGTCGGGGGACGGAAGCTTGTCGATGGCAAATTTTACCGGCGCAAACCGGCTGAATTTGAGGGGTAGCCAGTCCACCATGAGTTCTGTCTATACATTTTCTTCAACCGATTACGCATGGCTTTCCGACGGCAGGCTTGCAGTCACTGTCAGCAGCAGCGACAGCATAAGGCTCGATCAGCTGAGGCTTGAAGTGCAGGCCCTGGTCGCGGACCAGGCCCAGCCGGTGCCGCTGCCGAGCGCAGGCTGGTTCCTGGGCGCGGGCCTGATCGGGATGGTGGGGATCAGGCGCAAGTCCCTGGCCTGAGCGATCCATCGGCACATTTCATCCGGGGCGGCCATTTGGCCGCCCCGGCTTCTTATCCATCCCCCAAAAGAAGGTTGCCTGCTATTGCAGGGCGCTTTGCGCCGGGTGAGGGGGGACGGTTTCATGCGGTGGCAGTGCTCCGAGAGCGTACTGCTCAATCCCTTTTCGTTGGAGGCTCCACCGGCAGGATCATGCGTATTTCCGCTCCGACGCCCGGCCGGTTCATCGCCTGTATCCGGCCGCCGTGGTTGGTTATGATCCTGTGGACGATGGGCAGCCCCAGGCCGGTTCCCTGCTCCTTGGTGGTGAAGAAAGGATCGAAGATTTGGGGGAGTATTTCCTGTGGTATTCCGCCGCCGGTATCGCGCACTTTGAGAGAAACCGCGCGCTTGCCGTCCAGTCGGGCTTCGGCCGCTGATACCGAGAGGGCGCCGCCGTTTTTCATCGCTTCGGCCGCATTGGTGAACAGGTTGATGAACACCTGCTTCAGCTGCTGGAAATCGCCGAGGAAATCGGGAACTGCCGCAGCCAGCCGCCGCTTTACCCTGATCTTTTTCTCTTCGAGCGAACCGCTCAACACTGCAAGCGAATCCTCGATTATGGCCCGTGCTGAACAGGTGGTGTAGCATATGGTGGTCCGGCGTGAAAAGAACAGTATTTCGGTGATCATCTTTTCAAGCCGCTCGGCTTCCATGCTGATGGTCCTTGCGTAATGCCATTCCCTCGAGCCCTGCGGTTCCTTCCGGGTCAGGCGCCTGGCCAGGCCCCCCATGCAAACGAGCGGTCCTTTGAGCTCGTGGGCGACGATTGCAGCGGTCTCGCCCAGGGTGGCGAGCCGTTCGCCCTCCAGGAGGCGCTCCCGTATCTCAACCGCTTCACGGTTGGCGTTTTCCACCCTGTTGTAGAGAATGGAGTTGTCCATGGCCATGCCTGCCTGGTTGGCGAAGAGCTGCAGGAGGCGAAGGTCGTCTTCAGAAATTTCCTTGCAGGTCAGCGGGTTGTCCACGATCACGACACCTATTGCATCGTGCTTGGCCATGAGCGGCACAGCGGCGAACGAGGACAGCTGGAAGCGGTTGATGAAATCCATGCCGCGATATTTTCTTTTTGTCTTGCCGCGTACCAGCATGAGCCTTCTGTCCAGAACTGCCCTTGACGGTATGTTCATGGTGCGGTCGAGGGGGATGCGGGTCGACATGACCATGCGGTTGAAATCGGAATTCTCCTGGAGCCGCATGTCCTTCTCGGAAATTTCCCATCGGCTGAAGAGGTTTTCGTCTTTTTCGTGCTGCGGTTCGGGAGGGGGCGCGGCCTGGTGGAATGTCACTCCCAGCATTCCCTGCATGAAACCGGATCGACGGTTTACCAGGAACAGCATTGCCCTTTCGAACAGGTGCGGCGACCCCGAGACCAGGGCGGCCAGGTTCAGGTGAATCAGGCGGTTGATCATGGTGGTCGAGTGCATGGCATTGCTGACGCGGTAGAGGAGAGACAATTCCTTCAGTTTCCGGTCGTTTTCCTCGGCCAGGAGGGAAAGCCGGTAATTGTTCTCTCCTGCCACCAGCGCTGTTGACGCGAGATTCGTCATGCCTTCGAAAAACTCCCGGTCCTCCTCGTCGAAGTTGCGTCTCACACCCAGGCGGCCGCTCTTGCCGAATATGGTAAGTGTCCCGATGAGGCGCTTTTCGCCGCGCAGAGGCACACAGATGCAGGAAGGCGGCAGATCTTCGTCGGCAACCACGTCGATTGCCAGGTACGGAGTCCCGGTTGACAGCACGCGCTGCGAGCAGCGTTCCTCGATTTCCAGGAGGGAGCGTCGTTGAGGGCGGCTGCGCCTGCCGCACTGGATGATGACCTGCTCCTCCCTGGATACGTCGCCCGTGATGCGAAGCACGCTGCAGCAGGCATTGCCGAAGCTGTTACACATTCGGGGGATGGCTGCGGGGAGGTCGGGATAGGGAACGGGCCGGGCGAGGGCCATGCCCAGTTCATTCAATGTCATGAGATGCTGGACGCGCCGGCTGGAACGCTCCGAGATTTCCATGGTGCTGATCAGGCCGGCCACTTCGGTCAGGATGTCATGGAGCACGGTGACGCCCCATGAAGGAAGGGGTGATACAGCCGGGCTCTCCAGGGAGAGTGCTCCCATGAGCCGCGAACCGTGGAAGATGGGGAGGCACGTTATGGTTGACCCCGGCGCTGCCGTGGTTTCGTCCCGGTGCAGGTGCTCACGGCTGCAGGAAAGGGGCTGCCTCGTGGAAGCGCAGCGGCCGGCTGCCCCCTCTCCTGCCGGTATGGCGCAGATGAGCAGCCTTGCGGGGCCGGAGCTGCACACCTTGCGCGAAAACATTCGCCGTTCCGTGTCGAGAATGTATATGGTGGCGGATTCCAGGAGCAGGGTTTTCCTGATCAGGCGCGCCAGGGAAGCGAACCTGGCAGCATAGGAAAGGTTTGCGGAGTTGACTGTCCGCACGGCTGAACTCAAGAATGTCGTGGTTTTTTGGCAGGCCATTGATTCCCGTTGGACGACCTTCGCAGTACCGAGCGGCAGGTGACGATGGAACCGTGCTACATTTTTTCCCTCTTCTCCTGCTCAATCTTGCAGTTTATGCAGAGGGTGGTAACCGGCCGCGCCTTGAGGCGGGCTTCGCTGATCTGTTCACCGCACATCTCGCAGGTGCCGAAAGTGCCTTCGTCGATTCTTTCCAGCGCTTCACGGATCTTGTTGAGCAGGCGCCGTTCCCGGTCACGGATGCGCAGCTCGAAGGTGCGGTCCGATTCCTGGGTGGCGCGATCGTTGGGGTCCGGGAAGGTGGTCGTATCCGCTGTCATTTCGGATACGGTTTTTCCCGCCTCTTCAAGGAGCGCTCTCATCTCCTCCTGGAGGATGCAGCGAAAATACTCTCTTTTTTCAAAATCCATGACTTCTCTCCTGTCTGGGTAAATCTTTGATATTCTAGGAAAAAAGTGAGCTCAAGTAAAGGAAAATCTCGCATGGCTCAATCCCGGTCGAACAGGTGTTCCAGAGCATCCGCCACTGAAGCCACTCCTATCAGCTCGACACCCCTGACGCGTACATGCTTCAGGCTTCCGGCAGGAAGGATGCAGCGGCTGAACCCGAGCTTCGCTGCTTCCCTGACCCGGATTTCGGGTTGAGTGACTGCGCGTACTTCTCCGGCGAGGCCCACTTCTCCCACAACCATGGTATGGGGAGCGATGCTCCGGTCCAGGTGGCTGGAGGCGACCGCGGCGACCATTGCCAGGTCTGCGGCTGGCTCCGCCAGCTTGACGCCTCCCACCACGTTGAGAAATATGTCCTGGCCGGTCATTACCAGTCCGACCTTCTTCTCCAGCACCGCCACCAGGAGGGCGAGGCGGTTGTGGTCCACTCCGATGGTCGTGCGACGCGGGACCCCGTACGAGGATGAGGTGACCAGCGCCTGCAGCTCGACGAGGAGCGGCCTGCTCCCCTCGATGGTTGCGGCCACCACCGAGCCGGAGACGCCCAGCGGGCGTTCCGAAAGGAACAGCTCCGACGGATTGCCCACCTGGGACAGGCCCTTTTCTCCCATTTCGAACACACCGATTTCGTTGGTTGAGCCGTAGCGGTTCTTTATTGCGCGCAGTATCCGGTAAGGATGGCCGCTGTCGCCTTCGAAGTAAAGGACCGTGTCCACCATGTGTTCCAGGACCCGGGGCCCGGCGATGGAGCCGTCCTTGGTGACGTGGCCGATGAGGAACACCGGGATTCCGCTCCCCTTGGCCAGCAGCATCAGCTTTCCGGCGGTTTCGCGCACCTGGCTCACGGTTCCGGGCGCCGATTCAAGGGTCCTGGTGAAAACCGTCTGGATGGAGTCCACGACCAGCACGGACGGCTTGAGCCTCGTTACCTGCCCGAGAATCTTTTCCAGCGAATTTTCCGCCAGGATGTAAAGCTCCTTTGCGGTTGTGCCGAGGCGTTCACCCCTCATCCTGGTCTGGCGGGCGGATTCCTCTCCCGAGACATAGAGGGCTTTCCCCTTGCGCTGCGACAGCTGGTCGGTGGCCTGCAGCATGAGGGTCGACTTCCCGATTCCCGGATCACCGCCTATGAGCACCAGCGATCCGGCCACCACGCCTCCGCCCAGCACACGGTCCAGTTCTTCCATGCCGCATGAGAAGCGGTCTTCGGCTTCTCCTTCCACCTGGCCTATGGGAACCGGGACGGAATCCGCGCCTCCTTCACCAGCCTGGATTTTGCCACCCATGACGACTTCCTCGACAAGGGTGTTCCAGGAACTGCAGTCCGGGCACTTTCCCAGCCATTTCGGTGACTGGTAGCCGCATTTCTGGCACGAATAGAGAGTTTTGGTCTTCAAGGGCGCATCCCCTGGTTTGGAATGATCCGATACTAGTCGCAATCGCTCCACCTGTCAACAAAGCTGGCTGTGCCCATGCTTGATTCGACTGCTGGCCTCGCAATGGTGATGGGAGCTGAATTGCTGCCTTTGCAAAGTTTCAGAAATTTTGTAGCACGGGGGGATTGAGTCCTGAAGCCATTTTGGCTGTTGTTAAGCGCAGCAAAAATATGCGATAATTTGAATATGTGAAGGAGGTGCTGGATATGTCATACAGATACGACGATGGAACGGTTGTCGACTATTCCGGATCGCTCCGCATAACCAGGGGGGATGCGGTGAACGTCTACCTGGCCGAGGATTTCGTCCCCAAGAGGATCAAGGAAGACCTGGCCGAAGCGACGAGGGTCAACAACCTTGAAAAAATAAGGGAAATAGCCACGGTGGTCACTGAAAGCGTGGGATCAAGGGCGTGCATGGACCATATGGACAGCAAGGTCTGCGGAATCTAGTTTCCATCCGGAAAGGGTGCGTTTTTGCCTGTAGTTTCCGGACGGACACCAGTGAATACGCTTGAAAGGGCCGGAGTTTGGAAAGCCGGCCCTTTTTCATTGTGGTTGACAGGGACCCCCTCATCCGACCCGTTGGGCCACCTTCTCCCTAGATGGAGAAGGTTTCAAGAATGTACCCTCTCCATTAAGGGAGAGGGTGGGCGACGCCCGGGTGAGGGGGGGAATGTGTTTACCCCAAGGACCTCAGTTTCCTTATGAGGAAAGACGCGGCGAAAAGAATGAAGCTTATGAATATGATCGTCGCGCCGGTCGGGAGATTGAGCAGGAAAGATATGAAGATGCCGCCGGCAACAGACGCTATGCCGAGGGTTACGGCTAGAAGGATGGCGGTCTTGAAGCCGCGGGCCAGTTGGAGCGCGGTTGTCGCCGGCAGGATCAGCAGCGCGGAAATCAGCATGATGCCGACCACCTTCATGGCCAGGACCACGGTCAGCGCGGTAAGGGAAACAAGGACGGAGTTGATGCGGGCGACTTTAATGCCCGAGGTGGCCGCAAGTTCTTCGTCGAAGGTTATCGCCAGGAGGTCATTGTAGCAAAGGGCGATGGTCAGGAGCACCGTGAAAGAGAGCGCGGCTGTGACCAGCAGTTCTTCGCTGCTGATGGCCAGAATGTTGCCGAAAAGGTAGCTGAACAGGTCGACGTTGAAGCCTCCGGCGAGGCTTGCCAGCATGATCCCCGTGGCGATTCCCAGGGAGGAGACGATGCCGATGGCCGCGTCGCCGTAGATACGCGCTTTTTCCGCGATCTTGAGGATGCCGAAGGCGGAAAGGAGCACGCAGGGTATGGCGGCGATGGCCGTGTAGACTGACTGGAAGCGGAGGAGAAGGGCCAGGGCCACGCTGCCGAAGGTGACGTGGGCGAGGCCGTCGCCGATGAGGGAGAGCCTGCGCAGCACCAGGAACACGCCCAGGGCTGAACAGAGCGCCGCTATCATTGTTCCTGCCAGCAGGGCACGCTGGATGAAGGCATATTGTAGAATGTCCGCGATTGACAGGGTATGTCCTCTCTTTCAGTGCCTTCGGCAGATCAGGTGCTGTCCCTGGAGGCCGAAGAAACCGGTCATCTCTGCAGATTCGCAGAATTCCCGGAAGTCTCCGTAAAAAACGATCTTCTTGTCCAGGTAGAGGAGCCGGGATGCGTAGAGGCCGATGGTCGAGGAGTCATGGGTCACCAGCAGCACGGTTGTCTTGCGGTTCAGGTTCAGATCCTTGAGGGTGGCGTAGAAGTTCTCCCTGGTGTCCGGGTCCAGGGCGGTGGTCGGCTCATCGAGGATGAGAAGGTCAGGTTCGTTGACGAGTGCGCGCGCCAGGACGGTTCTCTGTCTCAGGCCGCCGGACAGCTCGCCGATCAGCTTGTCCCCGATGTCGGAGATGGCCATAAGCTCAAGCGCCTTATCCACTGCAATTGCGTCATCCCTGCCGAAGCGTTTGGGGAAGCTCTTCGTCGACAGCCTGCCGAGCCTGACGATCTCCCGGACAGTGGCAGGGAAGCCGGGGTTGAGCATCTGCAGCCCCTGTGGCAGGTAGCCAATGCGTCGCCAGTCGACAAAGGAATCGCGGGGAATTCCGAACAGGGTGATGCTCCCGGCGGCAGGCCTGTTGAGGCCGAGGATGCAGCGTACCAGAGTGCTTTTCCCGGAGCCGTTGGGGCCGACAACCCCTACATAATCCCCCGCAGCTATGTCGCAGGTGATGTCTTTGAGTACCTCGCTGCCGTGGTAGTCGAACCACAGCCCGTTTATGGAGATGGCGTTTACCTGCATTGGAGCCCGGTCCTGAGGTTCTTAAGATTCTGTTCCATGAGGGACAGGAAAGTGGCGCCGCTTTTGAGTTCGTCCCTGCCGATGTTGTGGGCGCCGTGGAGCTTGAGAATGCCGGCGCCGGTTTCCTGGGCAATGATCCTGGCGACCCTGGGTTCCATCAGTTCCTCGGTAAAGATGTAGCGGAGCCCGTTGGAGCGCATCTGTTCGATCAGCGCGGCAATCCTTGCGGGTGTCGGCTCTGCGTCGGCGCTGACTGCGTAGGCCGATACGTACCTGAGCCCGTACCTGTCAGCCAGGTAGCCGAATGCGAAATGGCCTCCGTGGAGGATTATCTTCCTGTCGCACAAGGACAGCCCTTCCCGGTATCTCCGGTCGAGATCGGCAAGCTTTGCCTTGTATACCGAGGCGTTGGCCGTGTAATAGTCGCGATTCTTCGGGTCTTTGACGACGATTCCCGCAAGAATGTTGTCGACCATCTTCTGCGCATTGCCGAAATCCAGCCAGATGTGTGGATCCTTCCCTTCCCCCTGGTTGTGCCCGGCGCCCTCGCGGCCGTGCTCTTCTCCTCCCTGCGATTGCCGGAAAGCGACTCCCCGGCTCGCATCCACCACGAGGATCTTCTTCGAATCAAGCCCGTTGATTATGTCGCCTGCCCAGGGTTCCATGTAGCGGTTGGTGAATATGAACAGGTCGGACTTGTTTATCCTGATGATGTCGTCCGGTTTGGGTTCGAAGCTGTGGGACTCCATGCCCGGGGGAAGGAGCAGGATTACCTCGGCCTTTTCCCCGACGACCGCCCTGGTGAAGTCATAGAGGGGGAACAGGGTGGTGACGATGTGCAGGCGCCCCGGTTTGGTTTCCTCCCGTTTGCCGCTGCACGACAGGCAGAGGAGCAGGACCATGGACAGGCCGATGAGTGCCACTGTTGCTTTTTTCAATGGTTGCCTTCCTGGACGGAATCTGCAGGAAATTGCCGGTCCGTTCCGGGCTGACGGAATCTGGGATAGTTTTCATCCGGAAAGTCCGGATTGACGCTTATGCTGTCTTCAGATCGGGAAGTATCTCCGGGGCCAAAGCGGAACTTCCGCGTCGCTCGTGATAATCTGTCGGCTCATGACTCACTGGTCGGAGGTTCTACCGGTTTCAAACGTTTTCCCGGTTTTCGAGATCTTGCAGTGAAGCCGTATCACGATCTCCTCGAAAGCCCCGTTTGTGCCCTTGTCAGCCATTACCGTGGGTTTCCGGATGAAAACTAGGATAATCTCGTAATAAACAATGTCAAGGTTTTTCAATGTCTGGCAACCCTGAAAGTGCCATCGGGATCGGGGCCGGAATGCCGCGGGAGGGGATTTCGTGTTACGGTTCCGGCCCGAGGGGTGGGGGGATAAAACCATTGTAAGTTCAGTTATGAAGTGCTACAAAGATAAATTGTCTCTTTTCCGGGGAGGAATCATCCTTTCCGGGCGTGATATCTATTGTGCGGCAGCATGGTGGCAGCTACAGATATGGAGAAAAGCGGGAAGGAAATGAAGTGCGCAGTCGTCCGTGGAGCGGCGGTTTCCCGGAATGCAGGGCGATTCGGCGCGTTCCTGACATTTCTTGAAGCCATCAAGTTCTCCCATACCGTGTTTGCGCTTCCCTTTGCCTTGACCGGTGCGCTGCTCGCGGCGCGGGGCATGCCGGAAACAATCCAACTGCTCTGGATCATTGCGGCGATGGTAGGCGCAAGGACCATGGCGATGGGGTTGAATCGCCTCATAGACGCCGATATAGATGCGGCAAACCCCCGAACCCGCTCCCGGGCGCTACCTGCTGGCGAGCTGGGCAAAGGGACGGTCGCCGTCTGTGTCTGCATATCCGCCGCCCTGTTCCTGGCGGCGGCGCGCCAGCTCAACCCGCTTTGCTTCCGGCTCGCTCCGGCGGTAATTTTTGTGCTGGCATTCTATTCATACTGCAAGCGCTTTACCGCATTGAGCCACCTGGTCCTGGGGTTCTGCCTGGCCGGGGCTCCCGTCGGCGCATGGATCGCCATCAGGGGAGGCGTGGAGCAGACTCCGCTCGTGCTTGGCCTTGCGGTATTGCTGTGGGTCGCCGGGTTCGACATCCTCTACGCCCTTAAGGACATGGAGTTCGATCGTGCATCAGGTCTCCATTCCATACCTGCCTGGCTCGGTGTAAGGGGCTCTCTATGGGTCGCGCGGTTTTTCCACCTCGCAGCGCTTGGACTGCTGGCGTACCTGTCCATTCCGGCTGAACTCGGCGTCGTGTATCTGGCCGGTGTCGCCCTGGCCGGTATATTGATGACATATGAACACTGGATCGTGAGAGACGGCGACCTGACGCGGCTCGATGCTGCCTTCTTCACCATGAACGGATATATCAGCATTGCGGTGTTTGTGTTCACCCTGCTGGAGATGGAAATATAGCGAAAGGCGGAAGGCAGAATTCAGGAGCCAGAATTCAGAATACAGGGGCCAGAAGAAAGGCGTATAACAAGAAACCGGGAATCGGAAGGAAAGCACCGGGTTAAAGATCTTCGTTTTTATTCTGAATTCTGACTCCTGACTTCTGAATTCCCGAAGTTTTTGAAAGGTTTTCCATGCGCATCGTCGTTGCGATAACCGGGGCTTCCGGTGCGGTATACGGCCTCAGGCTCTGCGAGGAGCTGCTGGCCGGAGGGCATGACCTGGACATGCTCATCAGCAGCGCCGGCCTTGCGGTTCTGCGGGCCGAGAACGGACTCGAATGGGGGGGGAGCGAGTGCCGCATGGAAGAGCTTTTGCGCAATCACTTCCGTGTTCCGGCGGAACGGCTTCGCTTTTTTGCCGAAGACAACCTGCTGGCGCCCGTGGCCAGCGGCTCTTCCGCTGCGGATGCCCTCGCGGTCTGCCCCTGCTCCATGGGAATGGTTGCCAGGATCGCCGTGGGGATTTCGGGAAACCTGCTGGAGAGGTGCGCCGACGTGATGATCAAGGAAAGGCGCCCGGTGGTGCTGGTGCCTCGCGAGACCCCGCTGTCGGAGATTCACCTGGAAAACATGCTGCGCCTGGCCAGGATGGGCGTCAGCATGGTGGCGGCAATGCCGGGCTTCTATCACGGGCCGCGATCGGTCGACGACCTCGTCGGTTTCGTGGTTGGAAAGGTGCTTGATTGCCTGGGGATTGAAAACCGGCTCTACCGGCGCTGGGGGGAGACGGAGCCTGAATGATTTCAATTGACTCCATTGCCGGCAAAGTGCGCTCCGGCGAGCGCCTGACCGATGCCGATGCCCTGTTCCTGTTCAGGTCCGACGAACTGGCGGCCATAGGCGAGCTGGCAGCCGAGAGGAACGCACGCATCAACGGCCGCCGGGTCTTCTTCAACGTCAACCGCCACGTGAACTACACCAACATCTGCCGCAACCATTGCCGTTTCTGTGCCTTCAGACGGGACCCGGCCGACCCGGGCGCCTTCCTCCTGGACCTGGAGCGGATAATCGGCCTTGCGGCTGATGCCGCCGCCCATGGCGCAACGGAGATACACCTGGTCGGAGGGCTTCACCCTGACCTGCCTTTCGATTCGTACCTGGAGATGCTCAGGGGCCTGAAGTCGCTTGTCCCCGGGTTGCACCTGAAGGCATTCACGGCGGTGGAGATCGACCACCTGAGCTCCATCAGCGGTCTCCCTGTCCCCGCGGTGCTGGAAAAGCTGCTGGAGGCCGGTTTGGACTCTCTTCCCGGGGGAGGAGCGGAAATTTTCGCCGAGCCGGTCAGGTCCAGGCTGTGCAGCGACAAGATCTCCGGCGCGCGCTGGCTCGAGATCATGGAACTGGCGCACCGTTTGGGCCTCCGCTCCAATGCCACCATGCTGTACGGCCATATCGAGACCCATGGGGACAGGGTCGATCACATGGGGCGGCTCAGGGCACTCCAGGACAGGACCGGCGGTTTCCAGGCGTTCATACCGCTCCTCTTCCAGCCCGGGAACTCTCCCCTGGGGCTTGATGTGACGGCGGAGCGAAGAGGGGCGGACGATCTTAAAACCATTGCCGTTGCCAGGCTCTACCTGGACAATTTCGACAACATAAAGGCCTATTGGATCATGCTGGGGGAGAAGATCGCCCAGGTGGCGCTTGCATTCGGCGCCAACGACCTGGACGGGACGGTGGTGGAGGAGAGGATCGGCCACGAGGCCGGGGCGAGTTCGCCGCGCGGTCTGGGGCGGGACGAGATAGAACGGCTGATCAGGCTGGCCGGCAGGGAACCGGTGGAAAGGGATTCGCTGTACAGGGAAATGATGGGTGCGAAACAAGGCTGCAAAAAAAGCAAATGATCGGCTTCGTCAGGGAAAAAATACGATCCGGTGAACAGATCAACCGCGACGAAGCACTTGCGCTTCTCATGCAGGCAGAGCTGGCTGCGCTGGGGGTCCTGGCGGACGGGGTCAGGCGGCGGCTCCATCCCGGAAAGACCGTCACCTTCGTGGTCGACCGGAATGTGAATTACACCAATATCTGCGTGTCCCGCTGCCGCTTCTGCGCTTTTTACCGCGATGCGGGAGATCCCGATGCCTACCTGCTGTCGCGGGAGGATATCTTCCGCAAGATCGGCGAACTCCGGGACCAGGGGGGGACTCAACTCCTCATGCAGGGCGGGCTGCACCCCGGGCTTGACATCGGTTTCTTCGAGGACCTTTTTTCAAACATCAGGGAACGGTTTCCCGGAATAACCATCCATTCCCTTTCCCCTGCGGAAATAGTCCACATTGCCGCCGTTTCCGGCCTGACCGCGACCGAGACGCTTCGACGCCTGAAAGTCGCGGGACTGGACTCGCTCCCGGGAGGAGGGGCGGAAATTCTCGTCGACCGGGTGCGCAGGCAAATCTCCCCCTCCAAGATCGGCTGGGAGGACTGGGCGGCGGTGATGGGCGAAGCGGCCCGCCAGGGCCTCCCGACCACCGCCACCATGATGTTCGGCAGCCTCGAGGAACCGCGGGACATCGTGGAGCACCTGTTCCGCGTCAGGGAGCTGCAGTCCCGGGGCGGCAGTTTCACCGCCTTCATACCGTGGACCTATCAGCCGGGGAACACAGAGCTGGGAGGCGTTCCGGCCACCGGGGTCGAGTACCTGAGGGTGTTGGCGCTGTCCCGCCTGGTTCTGGACAATATTCCCAATATACAGGCCAGCTGGGTTACCCAGGGGGCCGAACTTGCCCAGGTCGCGCTGTTTTTCGGCGCCAACGACCTGGGCGGTACCATGCTCGAGGAGAACGTGGTGGCTGCCGCGGGCTGTTCATTCCGCATGGACATGGAGCACATGGTTCGTCTGGTCGCATCCGCCGGATTTGTCCCGGCGCAGCGGACAACATCTTATCAAATCGTGAAATTCTACTGAAGTACGCCGGGCATCAGGGGGAGATCCGTCTCCCCTTCGTGGTGCTCGACGGGAAAGGGCGCTATGGGCTCCCATGGAACAATACGGCCTGTCATGGTCGATTCACCGGCGGGATTGGCAAAACTTGCCCGGCGCATTGAAGGAGCGCCGGTGATTGCCTTTGACCTCGAGGCGGATTCCCTGCACCACTACAGGGAAAAAGTCTGCCTTGTCCAGATAGCGGTTTCCCGGGATGTGTTCCTGGTCGACCCCCTGGCGGTCCCCGACCTCTCCCCGCTGGGTGTTGTCCTGGCGGATCCCGCCATACGCAAGGTGTTTCACGGCGCCGATTACGACATCCGTTCCCTTTACCGGGACTTCTCCCTGGAGGTGCTCAACCTGTTCGACACCATGTTTGCCTGCCAGTTCCTGGGAGAAAAAGAGGTCGGCCTTGCCGCCGTGCTGAAGAAGCGGTTCGGAGTCGAGCTGGACAAGCGCTACCAGAAGGCTGACTGGAGCAGGAGGCCGCTGGACGAGGGCATGGTTGCCTATGCGGCTGCGGACACCTCCTACCTGGTCGAGCTTTACGGATTGCTGTCCTCAGACCTTGGGGCGTTGGGAAGGCTTTCATGGGTCGAGGAGGAATCGGAGCTCTTGTCCCTGGTTAGGGCTGTGGACCGGGAAGGGGAACCGTTTTATGCGCGGTTCAAGGGGGCGAACAGGATGAATCCGAGAACGCTGGCCGTTCTCGAGGGGCTTCTGCGCTTCAGGGACGGCAAGGCGCGCGTTTCGGACCGTCCTCCATTCAAGATTCTGTCCAATGAGACGATGCGGTTGCTGGCGGAGAAAAAACCTGTCAAGGCGCAGGACCTTTCCGGGATCACCGGCCTGACGCCGCGCCTGGTGGAGAGGTACGGGGCCGAGATACTGAAAACCGTCCAGGAAGCATGCGAAGCGCCGGAGGACCGGCTGCCCGCAATCCGCAGGCATTCGCGGCCGGAGCGGGATCCGGACCGGGAGGAACGGCTGAAGAAGCTGAAGCGCTGGCGCGAGGCCAGGGCCAAATCATTGGGCATCGACGCCGGGGTCCTCGCGAACAATGCCCTTCTTGAGATCCTGGCGCAGGAACTGCCGCGCAACATGGCTGACCTGGATGCGATCCCGGCCATGCGCCGATGGCAGAAGGAGGAATTCGGCGCCGAGATTCTTGCTGTCCTGGCCTGAACATCGGCTTCTCCCTGATTATTTATCATTCTCCTTCGTTTCTTCGAAGGAAAAGATTTCCTTGAATTCCTTGTCGAAATCGTCCAGGCCCTGGGCCGGCTTCTTCTCCTCCTGCTTTTCCGGGGAGGGTATTTCCTCGAAGGAAAACAGTTCATCTTCCGCTTCAGCTGCCGAAGCAACCTCCTGCGTCGGCACGTCTTCCAGCGATGAAAGATCGAATTCGTTCATCACTGCGTTTTCCCCCTCTTTGTCCGCTTCGGCGGACAGGCTGAGGGGATCGAGCAGGTCTTCCCCGTAACCCGCTGCTCCAGCCGCATCACTGTCGGCAATTCCCGCGGAGGGGATTTCCCGGGGCGCGTCGTCAAATGAGAATTCGTCGCGGAAAGCCTCGCCGAATCCCGGCTCCTGTTCCGGCATGGCCGGCTCGGGCTCCTCTTCGAAGGAGAAGCCGCTTGACGAGCCGTCAATCACGGGTTTTTCCTCGGCAGGCTCCGAAAAGGAGAAATCGAAGGTGTCATCCTGTTTCGATCCGCTTTCCGGGGAGGTGGGTTCTTCAGGAGCGCTCCAGGAAAAGTCGGACTCCGGCTGCTCCTTTGCACTGGCTTCGACCGGAGCAGGTTCCGGAACCGAAACCGGCGCTGCGGCTGGAACGGCGCTTGGTCGCAGGACGACCGGGCTTATGCCGTGGGACTGCTTGAAGGCGCCGAAATCTGCGCCGCATTTCTTGCATGAATCAAGGAATTCAAAACTGTTGAAGCCGCATTTGGGGCATTTCATGCCTCTTTCCTCCTTTTTTTCCCTTTCAACCCATATCACCCCAGTAATACTGCAGTATGGAGATTATTGCCAGCCCGGCGGTCTCCGTCCTGAGAATCCGGGAACCGAGGGTTACGGGCAGAAATCCTGATGCCATGGCTGACGCCGCCTCGTCCCTGGTAAGCCCCCCTTCGGGCCCCACGATTACGGACACGCTTTCGGGCACGGGGAGCGACCCGAGAACCGAGCGCAGCCTGTTGGATTTTTCTTCTTCCCAGAGCAGCAGCTTGACTGTCTGGTTCGCCTTGGCCAGCAGTTCCGGGAAATCCGCCACTGTCTCCAACTGCGGCAGCGTGGTTCTGCCGGACTGCCGGGCAGCTTCACGGATGATCCTCTGCCACCGCTCCAGGCGTTGGCTCTCGCGGGAAGCAGGCAGGCGGACCGCGGAGCGTTCGGCGGCAAAAGGCGCGAGTACGTCCACTCCCAGTTCCGTACTTTTCTGCAAGATGAATTCCATCTTGCTTCCCTTGGGCAGTCCCTGATAAAGGGTCATCAGCGGACCTGCGGGCCTGGACGGCTCGGAAGAGCTTTCTTCAATGCGGATCAATAGGTTTTCCTTACCGATCTGCTCTATGTATCCCACATGCCTCCGTCCAATGCCGTCGGACAGAATGACCCTGGTGCCGATTTTCAGCCTCAGGACACGTGACATATGACAAAAAAGGTTACCGCCTATGGTTGCCGTTCCGTCCGCTATCGCGTTCTCGTCGACAAAGAAACGCCTCATGCTAACAGTGCCTCCGGTAGACCATGCAGCTCCACTCGTCTTCCCGCAGAACTTCGAGGGGCCCAGGTCCTAATTCGGCGTAACTTTCGGCAACGATTGATTCCTTTTCGTTCAGGATTCCGGACAACACCAGGAATCCGCCCGGTGCAAGGCGTTTCGTCAGTTCGGGAGCCAACCGCGCCAGGTCTTCCGCCAGAATGTTGGCGAGAATGACGTCGAAACCGCAGCCGGTCATTTCCAGGGGGGTATCCGAGACTTGCATGCGTGCCGAGACGCCGTTGAGTATGCTGTTTTCAGTCGCGGCCCTTACGGCGTCGCCATCCAGGTCAATGGCAATGACCTGTTCCGCTCCCAGCTTGACGGCAGCAATTCCGAGTATACCGGAACCTGTCCCCACATCAAGCACTTTGCGCGCTTTCCATTCCCGGGTGTTTTCCGCTTGCCCCTTTCCGGACATGATGCGTTCCAGCACGGACAGGCAAAGGCTGGTCGTGGCGTGTGTCCCCGTGCCGAAAGCCATTCCCGGATCAAGGTCGATGACGATATCCGCGTCTTTGGCCGCGAATTCTTCCCAGGTAGGCCTGATTACCAGGCGTTCGCCGATCCTGAGCGGCTTGAAGTTTTCCTTCCAGCTGCTGCTCCAGTCTTCCTCGGCAATCCTGGCAAGCACGGGTTCGGATGGCGTGTATCCGGGGAATCCCGGCCCGTTGGCGGACAGGAACTCTCGTATCTGACGCAGCATTTCCTCGATCGGGCCATCGGCAGGGAAGTAGGCTGTCACCGATGCAAATGGCGAATCCTCGACGGATTCGAGTGAAAAGGTGTCAAGGACACGATTGTCTATGGCTACGCCTGCGGAAGAAAGCTCCACCAGGAATTCCGCCGTCATTTCGACCATTGCTGCCGGAACTTCGCAGGAGACCTGCACCCATTCTTTATTCTTCATGGCCGTTTCGCATTCGCGGGTTTGGAGTAGGGGGGTAATACATGGTACGTGTGCACTGGGACTCCTGAAGGTTCTAAATTTGCTTTAAGATACCAAAAGGATTGTCTGTTTACAATTAAAACCTTGACAAATCGTGACGATGGGTTTTATTTTTAATTAGAAATAGCTGCTCCCCCGGGGCTTTCCCCGCTGTTGCCCGACGTTTTTTCGGGAAAAGCCGGGTTGTTAATAAAGTGTTTTTACTTATTGCTATTTTATCGACTTGTGGTATAACTTCCTCATGAGTTTTTATCCAAGAAACGTGCGGGGTGCCCGGCGCGGCGCCGAATTCATTTCCGGCCTTGGCGTTTATCTTGTAACGTGGCGGAAATATGACTGAAAATTGAATCGTAGTTTGCGACGTGGGGTCTCCCTCCACATGAGTATAAAATCCACTTTACGAGGTGATGATGATGAAGATCCTGGTGGTCGAAGATGAAAAGAAAGTCGCTGGTTTCATCAAGCGTGGGCTTGAAGAGGAGAAGTTCGAAGTCGAAGTTGCTTACGATGGGGAGGACGGCTTCCAGAAGGCGGCCGAAGGGTCCTATTCACTGGTCGTTCTTGATGTCATGCTGCCGAAGAAGGACGGCCTTTCCATTGTAAAGGACCTGCGGTCGAAAAAGGTGCTGACGCCGGTCCTGATGCTCACTGCAAAGGACACAGTAGAGGACATAGTAGCCGGACTCAATTCGGGCTCCGATGATTACCTCGCCAAGCCTTTTGCCTTCGCCGAACTCCTCGCCCGCGTCCGTGCGCTGCTCAGGAGGTCCGAGCAGGAGCGCGGCGCCGAGATCCGTTTCGCCGATCTTCGCCTCGACCCGGTAACCCACAAGGTTTGGCGCAAGGACAAGGAGATAGACCTGACGGCGAAGGAATATTCGCTGCTGGAATTCTTCATGCGCAATCCCAACCAGGTTCTCACCCGTACGACAATCGCGGAAAATGTCTGGGATTACATATTCGACAGTTTCACGAACATCATCGATGTCTACGTGAACTATCTGCGCAAGAAGATCGACCGGGATGCCGACAAGAAACTTATCCACACCGTTCGCGGAGTCGGTTACATCCTCAAGGAAGAAGACTGATAAATATTGTCCTGACATGACCCGGGGGCGCCCGTCCGGTACTGCGGACGGGCGCCCCCGGGTTTTTCTCCGGCCCGGCTGCAGGCGCCGGAAGCTCCTCCCCGCTTCCCCTCCCTTCCACCCATGTTGACAAAAAAAATCAACCCAATTACAGTATATCGGGCAACAGCACTTTGCCGAAACAACTAAGTAGGGGGTATGTCATGCGGAAATATCTTTTGCGTTTTCTGATGGTAGCAGCAACCGCATTGCTGCCGTTCATTGTTCTGGAGGGTCCCGCCGTCGCCAGTGCAATGGCGCCTGATTTCGTCGAGCTGGCCAAGAAGCTGAAACCGTCGGTGGTCAACATCAGCACCACCAAGGTCGTGGGTGCGCAGCAATCGCGCCGTCCCCAGGCCAATCCTTACGGAAACGACCCTTTCAACGATTTCTTCGAGAGATTCTTCCAGGACATTCCACAGCGTCCCCACAAGGAAAGAGGGCAGGGTTCCGGCTTCATCATCAGCGACGAGGGTTATATCTTCACCAATAACCACGTCGTTTCGGGCGCGGACGAGATCAAGGTGAAGCTTTCCGATGGCAGGGAATTCAAGGGAACGCTCAAGGGCACGGACGAGAAGCTCGACCTTGCGCTGATCAAGATCGACACCAAAGAGCACCTTCCCATAGCTCCGCTGGGGGACAGCGACGCCATCGAGGTCGGTGAATGGGTTATGGCTATCGGAAACCCGTTCGGCCTTGCCCAGACGGTAACCGCGGGGATCGTCAGCGCCAAGGGGAGATGGATCGGGAGCGGACCCTATGATGATTTCATCCAGACCGACGCTTCCATCAATCCGGGCAATTCCGGGGGGCCCCTGTTCAACATGAAGGGCGAGGTCGTCGGGATCAACGCGGCCATCATCCAGGGCGGCCAGGGCATCGGGTTTGCCATACCGATAAACATGGCCAAGTCGGTGCTGACCCAGTTGAAGGAAACCGGCAAGGTGACGAGGGGATGGCTGGGCGTTTCGGTTCAGCCGGTGACCCCGGAGCTGGCCCAATCGTTCGGTCTCCAGGCCGAAAAGGGCGCACTGATCTCCGAAGTCATCAAGAACAGCCCCGCGGAAAAAGCGGGATTCGAGGTCGGAGACATCATCCTGGAGTTCAACGGAAAGCAGATCAACGAAATGAACGAACTGCCGAGGCTGGCTGCAGTCACGCCGGTGGGCAAGAAGGCCAAAGTCAAGCTGCTTCGCAAGGGAAAGGTCATCGAAAAGACCGTTACCATAGAGAAGATGGCTGAAACCGCTTCCGAAGCTCCTGCGAAACCGTCAGAGACAAGTGAGAAACTCGGTCTCACGGTCACCGACCTCACCAAGGAGCTGGCGGCCCGGATCGGGACCAGGGAAACCAAGGGTGTGGTCGTTACCGGCGTGAAGCCCGGTAGCGAGGCTGAAGACAAGGGAATCATGCAGGGGGATATCATAAAGGAGATCAATTATTCCCCGGTGAACAACACCGCAGATTATGAAAAAGCGGTCGGAGCAGTGAAAAAAGGGAGCTTTATCCGTCTCCTCGTACGGCGCGGCAACGGTTCGATCTTCGTCGCGCTCAAAGTGGAGTAACCACGGCTGATTCCTCCGTGTGGGGAAATGCGCCGGATTGCCGGACCGGCAACAAGGGGAGGCGCCGTCATGCGGCAGCCTCCCTTTTTTGTTGGTGAAAAGGTTTGCGGGCACTCATCGGGCGACAATCCGGGAACCAGCTGGTATACTGGAACCATTACTGTGCCGGGATATTGCGTGACGTTCATCCGGAAAGTCCGGATGGACGCTTATGCAGTTTTCAGATCGGAAAGAGGGGATTTTTTGTCCTGGCAAGGAGATCAAGGGTTTGCGCGGAGGCATACTGTAGTATGTCGCACAAGCAAGCCCGCTGATTGACACAGCCAGGGCGACAATCCAGCTTCACCGGATTGGACAGCAAGGGCTGCCCTTTAGGGTGAGGCCGGAGGTCGAATCAAAAAGCACCCTTTCAGGACGAAAACTACGTGACGGAAATGGGGGCGCCATGGAAGAACTGAAGAAAACCCCGCTGGTGCAACAACATGAGCGGCTCGGTGCGCAGATGGCCCCATTCGGCGGCTGGCTGATGCCGATCCAGTACGAAAGCATCCTTGCGGAGCACCGCTGGTGCAGGGAATCGGCGGCGCTGTTCGATACCTCGCACATGGGGGAACTGCTTTTCAGCGGTGATCTCGTCGGCAGCGGCATGGATTCCCTGTTCACGTTCCGGATCAGCTCCATCGCCATCGGCCGTTGCCGTTACGGGTTCCTGCTGAACGACGCCGGAGGCGTTGTGGATGACCTGACGGTCTATCGCCTGTCCGAGGACGAAGCAATGATCGTGGTAAATGCCGGCCCCGCGGACAAGGACTTTTCAGTACTCGAGGCTGCGCTTGCCGGAAGAGGCCTGCTGGAGAATGCAACCGGCAGAACGGGCAAGCTGGACCTTCAGGGGCCGCGTTCCCGCGAGGTGCTGACAGCGCTGGCCGGTCCGGAAATCGGCGAAATCCCCTTCTTCGGCTTCCGCAGGTTTAATGTCCTGGGAGCGCAGGTACTGGTCAGCCGCACCGGCTATACCGGGGAACTGGGATACGAGCTCTATTTCGAGAAGGACCGGCTGCAGGAGCTCTGGCAGCGGCTGCTGGCAGACGACCGGGTCAGGCCGGCAGGGCTGGGCGCCAGGGACCTCCTGCGACTGGAAATGGGGTACAGCCTTTACGGCAACGACCTGGACGAATCCACCACGCCCCTGGAGGCCGGCCTGGAACGGTTCGTGGATTTCAGCCGGGGGTTCATCGGCCGGGAGGCGCTGCTCTCCCAGCAATCCAAGGGGCTGTCAAGGGTCAGGGTGGCATTCCGGGTTTCCTCGCGACGCACTCCCCGCCATGGTTACCGGATTTTCCACCAGGGGGAACCTGTTGGCGAGGTGACGAGCGGCGCTTTTTCCCCCATGCTCGGATGCGGCATAGGACTGGGATATGTCAGGCCTTCTGCTGCCGCTTGCGGCACTCTCCTGGAAATCCGCCACGAGGCGGTGGTGCTGGAAGCGACCGTGGTGGAGTTGCCGTTCTACCGGCAAGGATCGCTGAGGGTGTAGGGGTACCCCTGCGGGTACCCTGTATGCGGGCAGGCGCAAGACCTGCCCCTACGGGCCGTCAATCTTTCGACCCCCTCACCCGGGCTGCGCCCGCCCTCTACCTTGATGGCGAGGGCTTCATGTCAACACCTTCTCCATCCAGGGAGAAGGTAGCCCACCAGGCCAGTACTTCGTAGCCAGGTTGCTTCGGCGGCGGAGGCCCGGGTGAGGGGTGAAATAAATGATTGATAAATGTTCAAGGGGGGCAAAATGGATACCTACTTCACCAGGGACCACGAATGGATCCGCGTCGAAGGAACGATAGGGACCGTCGGCATAACCGCCTATGCCGTGGAGCAGCTCGGCGACATCACGTTCATCGAGCTTCCGGTGCTCGGAAAGGCGGTCCGCCAGACCGGGATGCTCTGCTCGGTCGAATCGGTCAAGGCTGCGAGCGATATCTATGCCCCGCTCACCGGCAAGGTGATCGAAGTGAACCACGCACTTGACTCCGCTCCGGAGATCGTCAACCAGAGCCCCGAAGGCGAGGGGTGGATCGCCAGGATGGAAGTGGAAGACCTGTCAGGGGCGAAAAATCTCATGTGCCGCTCCGATTATGACGAATATGTCCGGGGGCTGGCATGAGCCGCTCCGGCTACTCCCCCCATACCCCCGCGGAAATCAGGGAAATGCTCGATGTCATAGGCGCCGGGAATATTGCCGACCTCTTCGCCACCATCCCTCCAGGGCTTGGTGCCGGTTCCTTCGACCTGCCGGAGGGGATGTCCGAGTTCGAGATGCTCGACAGGATGGAAGCCCTTGCCGCCAGGGACCGGCGTGACATGGTTTCCTTCATCGGCGGCGGATGCTACGAGCATCTCATACCGGCCGTGGTGGACCATCTTGCGGGAAGGGCGGAATTTTCCACCGCCTACACCCCCTACCAGCCCGAATGCTCCCAGGGCACCCTGCAGGCTCTCTACGAGTACCAGACCGCCATCTGCCGGCTGACCGGCATGGAAGCGAGCAACGCTTCCCTCTACGATGGCGGAACAGCACTGGCTGAAGCGGCCCTGATGGCCCTGCGCATAACCGGCAGGAAGAAACTCGTGGTGGACGGCTCCGTCAACCCGTTCTGGAGGAGGATCGTCCGAACCTACCTGGCCAGTCTGGACGCCGAGCTGGTCGAGATCGCGCCGGCGCACGGAGTCCTGGACCGCGACGCAGCGTTTGCCTGCCTTGACGACCGTGTGGCGGGGGTGATGGTCCAGAATCCCAATTTTTTCGGTTCAATAGAGGATTTCAGCGACCTGGCGTCGGCAGCGCGACGGCATGGCGCGCTCCTGGTTTCCGCTGTTTACCCGGTTTCCCTGGGGCTGGTGAAGAGCCCCGGCAGCATGGGGGCGGACATCGCCCTGGGCGACGGGCAGTGCCTGGGCAACCCTGCCGCTTTCGGCGGTCCGTCCTTCGGCTTCATGGCAGTGCGCAAGGAGCATATCCGCAACCTGCCGGGACGGATCGTGGGCGAAACGGTGGACCGGGAGGGAAAGAGGGGTTTCGTCCTCACCCTGCAGGCCCGCGAGCAGCATATCCGGCGGCAGCGGGCCACGTCCAACATCTGCAGCAACCAGAGCCTGTGCGCCCTGCGCGGCCTGGTGTTCCTCGCGGCGCTGGGAAAGGACGGAGTGGCGGAGCTTGCCGGGCTGAACCGTGACAAGGCGGAATATGCCAAGGGGGTACTGGCGGCGGTCCGCGGGGTCGAAGTGATGAACAATGCCCCGACCTTCAATGAATTCACCCTCAGGTTGCCCATGGAGGCGGACGCGGCAGTGGAACGGCTGCTCGGCAAGGGCATGGCTGCCGGAATGCCGTTGGCGCGCCATTACGCCGGGATGGAGAACTGCATCGTGGTGACGGTGACCGAGAAGCGGAGCAGGCGGCAGATCGATCGCCTTGCCGCGGCACTGGAGGAGATACTGTGGAGCTGATATTCGAAAAATCGGTCCCGGGCCGCAGGGCCGTCAGGCTGCCCATGTCCGATGTCCCGCGGGCCGGGGATCTGCCGGACAGCCTTTCCAGGACGGAAGCGCCCGGCCTCCCGGAGGTGAGCGAGCTGGAGGTGGTGCGTCACTTTACCGAGCTCTCGCGAAGGAATTTCTCGGTGGACACCACTTTCTACCCCCTGGGCTCCTGTACCATGAAATACAACCCGAAGGCGCTGGAAGAGGCGGTCCGGCCTTTTGCCCGATCACACCCGCTCCTTCCGTTTCTCCCCTCGGGAGAGCGGTTCGTCCAGGGCTCCCTGGGCCTCATCCACGAGCTCACCCGGCTGCTGGCCGAGATCACCGGGATGGACGAATTCTCCTGCCAGCCCCTGGCCGGGGCCCACGGCGAGATGGCGGGCATGATGATGATCGCTGCCTACCACCGCTCGCGTGATGACCGCCGGCGCTACGTGGTGGTGCCCGATTCGTCCCACGGCACCAACCCGGCAACCGCAGCCATGGTGGGCTACGAAGTCGTCACGGTACCCACCGCCCCCTATGGCGACATGGACCTGGATGCCTTCCGGAAGGCAATGAACCCGGAAGTGGCCGCGGTGATGATGACCTGCCCCAATACCCTGGGGCTGTTCAACCCCCATGTGGCGGAAATCTGCGACATCGCCCACCGCAACGGCGCGCTGGTCTACTGCGACGGCGCCAACCTGAACGCGGTCCTGGGCAAGGTCCGCCCCGGCGACATCGGTTTCGACGCCATCCACGTCAACCTGCACAAGACCTTTGCCACCCCCCACGGCGGTGGCGGGCCCGGCAGCGGGCCGGTGGGAGTGAAGAAGCATCTTGCGGCCTTTCTCCCTTCGCCGAGAGTCGAGCGCAGGGCGGACGGCAGTTACGTCATCGGGGAGGGTGGGGAGGAAAGTATTGGCCGGCTGGCCAATTTCTTCGGCAATTTCGGCATCCTGGCCAGGGCCTATGCCTATATCACCATGCTCGGTCGGGAAGGGCTGATCGAGGTGAGCGAACGGGCGGTCCTCAATGCAAACTACGTCATGGCCCGGCTGAAGGAATGGTACGACCTTCCCTTTGCCGGCCCCTGCATGCACGAGTGCGTTTTTTCCGCTTCCCGTCAGATGAAGCAGGAAATCCACGCCATCGACATCGCCAAATTCCTCATAGACCGTGGTTTCCATCCGCCCACGGTGTACTTTCCCCTCGTCGTGCGCGAGGCGCTCATGATCGAGCCCACCGAGACCGAAAGCAGGGCGACCCTGGACTCCTTCATCGATGCGATGATCGAGGCTGCCAAGCTGGCCGGGACCGACCCCGATTCACTGCGCCGCGCGCCCCGCACGACACCGGTGACCCGCCTGGACGAGACAAGGGCAGCCAGGGAGATCAGGGTGTGCCATCAGGGCGGGTGAGCGGACATGGCTGAAATCTTTCCTGCGTGGCGGCTGATAGATACCGGCGCTCTTGGCGGGCCTGAGAACATGGCGGTCGACGAAGCGCTCCTGAACTGCTTCGATCCCGGGGGGTCGCAGCCGGTGCTGCGTTTTTACGGCTGGACCCCCCCGGCTTTTTCCATCGGCAGGTTCCAGTGCCCGGAGGAGGCGGTGAACACCGGCATGTGCGCCGAGGCCGGCATCCCCATTGTGCGAAGGCTGACGGGCGGCGGCTGCATCTATCACGGTCAGGAGCTGACTTACAGCATTGTCTGCGCCGCAAGGCACCTTGACGGGGCCGACGGGGTCAAGGAGTCTTACCGCCGGCTGTGCGGTTTTCTGCTCAAGGCCTACCGAAAGCTCGGGCTTTCATCATCCTATGCAGTTGACGCTCTGGCCGACCGGGCCGGCCTGGGTGTGAGGACGCCCCTCTGTTATGCGGGGAGGGAGGAGTACGATATCCTGGTGGGCGAACGCAAGCTGGGGGGCAACGCCCAGCGCCGCAGCCGGGGGGCGATCTTCCAGCACGGCTCCATCCCGCTTGCAGCGACTTTCCCTGAGGCATCCCCGTACCTGCGGACAAAAGCAGAGCGATGGTCGGTATCCCTCCGGGAGGCGGGCGCGGCTACCGGCCCGGCAGAGCTGAAGGAGCTGTTGGCAGACTCTTTCCGCGAGAACCTTTCCGTATCGCTTGAAATGTCCGGGCTGAGCGCGGAAGAGCGGTCAGCCGCCGGGTGGCTGCTGGAGAACAAGTATCTTCGCGACTCCTGGAACATGGAAGGAATCGCGCCGTGACCATTTCCCGCCGTCCCCCCTGGCTGCAGAAAAAGGTCTCGCCGGCGCTCCACCTCGAAATGGAGCGGCTCCTGGAAGGCCTCAACCTCAATACGGTGTGCCGTGAAGCCCACTGTCCCAACATCTCCGAATGCTATGCCTGCAAAAGGGCCACCTTCCTGATCCTCGGCACTTCCTGCACCCGCCTCTGCTCCTTCTGCAACGTGGCGAAAAAACGGCCGCTGCCGCCGGACCCGGGGGAGCCGGCCCGGGTCGCCCGGGCGGTGGAAATCCTCGGCCTCGCCCACGTGGTAATCACCAGCCCGACCCGTGACGATCTCGCGGACGGCGGCGCCGCCCTGTACGGCGCCACGGTGAGGGAGATCCGCTCCGCATCACCTTCCACCGGCATCGAGCTCCTGGTTCCCGATTTCCTGGGGCGGCGGGAAAGCCTGGAAACGGTCGTGGCCAGCGGGCCGGACATCATCGGCCATAACGTGGAGACCGTGCCGCGCCTTTACGCCATCCGCGCCGGGGCCGATTATCGGCGGTCGCTGCAGGTCCTCGGCATGGTCGGCGAGCTTGACCCGGACATGGCGACCAAGTCCGGGATCATGCTGGGCATGGGTGAAAGGGAGGAAGAGGTCAGGGACGTGCTGGAAGACCTGCGCAGCGTGGGATGCCGCTACCTGAGCATCGGCCAGTACCTTGCGCCCAGCAGGGCCCATTACCCGGTTCAGGAGTATGTCCCGCCCGAAACCTTCGATCGCTATCGCGAGTTGGCTCTTTCCCTGGGCTTTCTCCACGTGGAGAGCGGCCCCTACGTAAGGAGTTCCTACTTGGCCGAGCGGTACGGGCAATAAAAATCAGGTTTCCCGCAGAGGACGCAGAGAAAGGCTTGAAGCATGGGAGGGCGGGTTGGAAACCCGCCCCTACGCCTGTTGCCGGACAAGTTAATATGAATTCAGGTAAATATATGCATTCCTTCCCGTAGGGGCGGGTTTTCAACCCGCCCTTGTCTCGTTTTGCAGGCGCGAATGCACGACTACCCAGGGTTGGGCTTGCGAATTCTCACAAGTTCCGGTCTGAATTGGGTTGCAGCGCCCTTCTTCAAACAATCCCTGCAATTTCCCGGAACCTTTTCATCTCCTTCCTTGTCTAAAAGGGCAAAAAGGGCGTTCAGCCCGTTTGAACGAGGAGGGTACCATGAGAATACTGGCACTGGCGGCAATGATACTGGGCATGGCGGCGACGGTGTCCGCCGGAACCATCGGCGACAGCGTTGAAGTGGAGGTAAGGACGGACAACGGCGGGAGTCTTCCACTGTATCCGGTCTCTGCCGGGCATGGGGTCCGGAAGGCCTATGCTGAAGCGGTCAAGGGGGACAATTACAGCATCATCGTGCGCAACAGGCTGAACCGGCGCATCGGCGTGGTTATCGCGGTGGACGGGCGGAACATCGTATCCGGCAAGAAGTCATGGCTGCGGAACAGCGAGCGGATGTACATCCTGGAACCGTACGGATCGGGGGAGTTCAGCGGCTGGCGGACCGGCGCCGACCGGATCAACCGCTTCTACTTCACCAGCGCGGGGGATTCCTATGCCGCCTCGTTCGGCGACAAGTCTGCGATGGGTGTCATCGCCGTTGCGGTTTACCCCGAGGTGCGGCGTTGTGATCCCTGGCTGAACGAATCCCAGGCGGATCTTTACAAGGGCGGTTCTGCGGCCCGGCCGGCCGCGCCTTCGGCCCGTTCGAAGTCAGAGGCGGAGAGTGCGGGGACCGGATACGGCAGGGAAGAGTATTCGCCTTCGAGGGTTGTGACGTTCGAACCCGAATCTTCCTCCGTTGAGAAAATCTTCCTCAAGTACGAGTGGCGATCCACACTTTGCAGGAAGGGGATAATCCGCTGCGGCAACGCAGTCGAGCCCCATAACCGCATGTGGGATGGGGATGAAGGCTATGCGCCCCCCCCGGGCGGGCATACCTGGAGACATTGATGAAAAAAAGACCTGCCAGGTTTTCGAAACCTGGCAGGTCTGTCGCCCCGTTTTTTCCCGTGAAGTCTCTTATTTCGCAGCTTCAACACGCACTCCCCCGGCCGAGAAACGGAAGATCTGCCGGTCCTTTACCACCAGGTTGTAGGCGAGATAGGAAAACCGCCCTTCGCTGACCGGGGTGTCCGGCCGGATGATGGTCGCCGGCCAGACGGCCGGGCGGATGCTCCTGCCGGTGACGGTCAGGATGGGCCATGACGCCGCGGCTTGCGTCACGGCTTTTCCGGACAGGCAGAGAAAGAACTTTTCCGTTTTTCCTGGGGCCAGTTCCTTGACATTCAATCCCGCGCCCACTCCTTCGGCAGCTTCGCCGAAGCCATCGGACTTGGTGAGCCGTGACGCTTCGACATTTGGCGAGGTGCAGATCCGGTCCAGTTCCAGCATGGTGCTTTCGCTGTCCCGAAGCAGGCGACGGACCGGGACGAAAACCCCGATGCCCAGGTCCTGCACCGGCTCGCCGGTGCGGTTGGTTACCTCGAAGCCGAGTGACAACTCGCTCCCGCCCTGAGTCCGTTTTACGACATGGTAGGCGGTTTTCACCTGCAGACCCTGGAAATTGAAACCGTCGTCCCGCCAGTAGAGGCCGGCTTCGCCGAAGAAGTTGTCGTATTGCGCCACTACGCTCTCTCCCTGCGGCAGGGAGACGTTGCGCCACACATAGGTGGCTTCTCCGGCGAGTTCCGGTTTTGCAAGGTACGAGGTCTTTTTCGGCGCCACCTCCAGGGGCGAGAAGAGGGGGTCTGCGAGCAGGGATTCCTCCAGGAACGCCGGGTAGCCGTCGCCCTTCTTGTTCATCCCCGGTGGGATCTTCGAAATGAGTTCTAGTTTGACGGGCCTGTCCCCCAGGTTCACGACCATGGTCTGATGGTTGACGATGGGAACGTAGTTGCGCGTCTGGAGAGTGTCCCGTTCTATGACGTAGAGCGGCACCGGTTGCTTGCCGGCTGCTGTGGCCGTTCTGCCGGCCATGAAGGCGAAGGCAATGATGGTAAGCGCGGCTGGTAGAAGTCGTGGGACCATATGAAATATTTTTCCCTTCACCGAGTGGCAGGTTCCCGTGTCTGCCCGAAAGAAAGGGCACCCACAGGGGGGTGCCCCTACAAAAGCCTTTCTATCCCTGCAGATTCGGTAACATTACTTGCGATAGTACTGCATCGGGGCGTTGGGCCGCCCCACGAAGCACTGCTTGTTGAAGCCGTAGAACTTGATCACGTCTGCCGCTATCCTGGCCTCGGCTTCCTTCTGGTCGAAGTCCAGCAGCCACTTTCCTCCTTCCACCACTTTCCAGCGGTTCTGGACCCTGGAAGCCGCAATATTGGCCGGGTTGAAAGAAATGCAGTCTTCACCCGCAACCGCGCCCTGGGGCGCCTTGCCATTGACAGTGTAGTACTGCATGGGCGCATTGGGCCTGCCGACGAAACACTGCTTGTTCATGCCGTAGTGCTTGATAATGGACGCGGCCAGTCCTGCCGCAGGCATGTTGCTGCCGAAATCCATCATCCACATGTTGCCCTGGACCACCTTCCAGTGTCCCTGAACCTGTGCTGCCGTCACGGCGTTGGGATTGAAGGAAATGCAGTCTTCGGTGAACTTGCCCGCTTCCACTTCGGCGAACTTGCCGTTGTAGCCTGCCAGGCAGAAGTATCCCAGCAGGTTCTTCTTCTTCTGCGCCTCGTTAAGCGACCAGGCCATGGTCTGCTTCTGCAGCAGGGAATAGTCCCAGAAGATCTTGTCCACTTCCTCGGAGGAGCCGATGGGAAGCCCCTTGCTGCCGGCAATGTAGGTGCGGGGGTGATGTTTCATGATCCCGTTTTTGAGGCTGTAGGGCGAGGCACAAGTGTTGCACGAGTTGAGGAGGATCACGGAATTGTAGATCCCCTGGAAAGGGGTGGTGGTGTTGAAATCGGCGGATGAGATCACTTCTCCGTTCCATTGGACGACGAGATCGGGATTGCCGTGGCCGATATTGTTCCACGCCACCAGGTTGGTGCCCTTCTGCAGCACGTCCATGAGGGCCGTCTTGGTGCTCTGGCTGCCGATCAGCTTGCCTGCGGAACCGAAAGCCTGGGTAAAGATCCCGTGCACCTGGTTGGTGAAGGAAACCGCGGTCGGGATGTTGTCGCAGGGGGTGTTGGCCATGGCCCTGGGGCCGTATGCCTGGGGCAGGGACAGTTTCAGGTTTTTCAGGATGTCCGCCTTCAGTTTCATGGTGGACGGGTTGACGATGCCGGGGGTCTGGACCGCCGTTATGGGCGGGGTGAAATTGTCGATCCTCCGTGTTACGGTTACCTGGTCGCCATCCTGTTCATAGTCGATCTTGGACAGGGTGGCTGAATAAATGTTCTTGTCGAGGAACACGTACAGCGCTTCGGCCTGGATGCGGCTACCGGTCCTGCCCAGGACCGTCACCCGGGGATTGATCGCGGCGCTCTTCGCGATCAGGGGTCCGAAATTCTGATTGAGGAGAAATTTGGCCGAATTGCCGATTCTCTGCTGATCCACTGCGGGCAAGGCCCCGATCCGGGACGAGATCGCGATGTTTTTCATGACCGGCGGCGCCTGCACCATCTGGGGGACCTTGAGAGCGGTCACACCCGGCTTCACCGTGGCGGCGAAACCGCCAGAGGCTGTCGCGAGAACCAGCGCCATCGAGAATGCAAACCGTCTGCTACCTTTCATCTCTAACCTCCTTGAACATTAAATTAAACGCCATTTGCAGCACTTATTTCCCGCCATCAACGGAGACGACGGAATATTCCCCACCTGAAAGAGAGAAAAGCACTCGGTGAGTCACGGCAGTATAGGTTTCCCGGTATAGGAAAAGCGCATTCAGTTCGAATAACGCTTTTTCTTTATTTACAGGTGACACTTTTCCCCTTATCTGTGCACTTCTTGCGTAGTCGAGGGGGAAAAAACGTTCAAGGATTTCCCGGGCGGCTTTTTCAGCGTCCTTTTGGCTGACTGCATTTCCCTGAACGGAAAACGGTTCCACTGTAATGGCCACGTCCGCGGCAGGCCCCGTGATTTTCCCTTCCATGGCATATCCTCCGGCGGCGGTGGCTGAAAGAACCGAAACAGTCATTAAAAAAACGGTCAGCAGCTGCAAGAATTTTCCCTGCATGATTCGGCTCCGCCTTGAAAAATCCGGATTCCGAGCCAGAGTTGGAGATTTGGCCCATGAATTAAAATGTTTGCAAATTAATTATTTTTGTGCTGTACACTATCACAGTTCGCCCGAGGTAACAACAGGTAACAAGAGCGGAAATCAATAAATCCAATTTTTCCCCGATCCGGCATTCTGCCGTCAGGTACGGCTTTTGCTTGATTCCGGGGACTGCCGCCAAAGTCGGTAAAAATTGCAGAGCGCTCATTCCGGCGGAGATCAGATTCGGTGCGGGAGGGAACCACATGCAGTGCCCGAAATGTATGAAAGAACAGTCTTCGGATGTCCAGTGCGATTATTGCGGTATCGTCTTCGAAAAATACCGGCGGCGGGCTGATGCCGCGGAAACATATGTTCCTCCCCTCCCGGCCACGGCAGACTCCGAAGGCAATCGAAGGCTTGTGCTGGGGGCTCTTGCCGTGCTTGTCTGCCTTGTCTCCATTGTTGCTGTTATTTACTTCGCGACTGCTCCGGAAAAGCGGGGGAAGTCTTCGGCGCCGGTACATGACGCCACTTCAGCGGTTGCGGGGGATGACGGCAAAAACGGGGACTCCTTGAGCATCAGGGCCAGGCTGGCGGCGAACATGCCGCCGAAAAACAGCATCGAAAGCGCCCGGAATGCCACGGTTTACATAGAGACGGGGTGGAATGCGTCCGGGTCGGGCTTCTTCATTGACAACCGTTGCCACATAGTCACCAATGCGCATGTGGTGAAGGTTCCGGAAAAGGAGCTGAAGGAAGTCAGCGCATTCAGGGACCGGTTGAAGATCGCCATAGAGGCTGAAAAGAACTACCTGGCAAAGATGAAGGAGCGCCCGGAGTATTCCTCCCATGCCGGATTCCGGGAAGCGGTCAACGAGAGGGAGCGGCAGCTCGAATCCCAGGTGGAAAAATATGAAAAACTGGAGGATATGATCGACAAGGCCGGTTCAGCGTCCACGTCATCTTTGAAAGTCGTCCTGGCTGACGGCACCGAAGTGCCGGTCCAGGACGTCAGGTTGAGCGAAAAGTACGATCTCGCGCTGTTGACGGTGCAGGGCTCGGATTCGCCCCACATCCCGCATTCGGCTTCAGCCAGGCTCGCACAGAGCCAGAAGCTGTTCACCGTGGGCAACCCCCAGGGATTGAGATTCACGGTGACCAGCGGCATCTTTTCCGGCTGGCAGATGGTGAACGGCGTCAGGTTTCTGCAGACCGATGCGCCGATCAACCCCGGCAACAGCGGCGGGCCGCTCTTGAACGAAAGCGGCAGCGTGGTCGGAGTCAATACCGCGATACTGGCCGCAAGCCAGGGCATCGGCTTTGCCCTGCCCATCGAGCTGGTGTTGGCCGAATTTTCAAGTTACCTTCAGTAATGATTTCCGGAAGCCTGGGCACGAGCCGGCTGGTTCTCCCAGCGGATGACGGTGGTGTCATGGCTTCATGAGGAACAAGAGGAGCAGCTGGGCGAGGATGATCTTGGCAATGGTCGCAACCGGGTAGACCGAAGCATAGCCCACGGTGGGCAGGTCGTTGCGCGTCTGCTCCATGGCGAATCCCAGGACTGCCGACTGGGTCTGGAGACCTGCAAGCATTCCGATCAGCAGGCTCATGGGGATTTTCAGCAGGCGGTAGCCGATCCAGAGCATGGCCATGGCGGTTGAGCAGGTGATGGCGGCGCCCGCGGCGAAGAGGAGCAAGCCTCCCTCGCCGGCAAACGTGGTGGCGAAGCCGTACCCCGCACGGGTGCCCACGCCTGCGAGGAACAGTATCAGGCCGATCTGGCGCAGGGTCCGGTTGGCGCCGTAGGGGAGGCTCCAGACCATTGGCCCGGTCCGTCCCAGTGTCCCCAGGATCAGGGCGGTGATGAGCGGCCCCCCGGCAAACCCGAGCTTGAGTTCGGCATCGCCCGGCAGGGGGATGGGTACTGTGCCGACGAACAGCCCGATGGCAAGCCCCAGGCTGAACGTCAGGATGTCCACTTCACTGACTGCCCGGTAGGAATCGCCGAAAAAGGCGCTCACTTCGTCCATCCTTTCGCGGTCGGAGATGACCCGCACCCGGTCGCCCAGCTCCAGGACCGTATCGCCATGGGGAAGGATTTCGTTGTCCCCGCGCCGGATGCGGCTGACGATGGCGCCGTACCTTTCCTTGAGGCGCAGGTCGCGAAGGCGGCGGCCGGCCAACCGTGGATTGGAGACGAAAATCCTCCTGAAGTCGAACTCTCTCCGGTCCAGGTCGATTTCCTCTGCGCTCTGTTCCCCGAGGAAAGCAGCGACCCTTGCCAGTTCTTCCGTCGAACCGACAGACGTAACCAGGTCCCCTGCCGAAAAACAGGACTTGGGGTCCGGCAGGGAGATGGCGCCGCCGTGCCGGACCCTGCCGAATATCACATCCCAGTTGTTGTCCTTTATGAGTTTTTCAATGGTGGCGCCCGTAGCTTCGGGCCGGTTCACGAGAATGGTGATGTTTTTAAGCGGTTCGGTGGCTACTCCGTAGCCGCGGAGCTCTTTTGCCTCAGCTGCGTAATCGATCTTCCATATCTTCTGCATCAGGCTGACGGCCAGGATCGTGCCGATCACTCCCACGGGATAGGCTATGGAATAGCCGACGACCGGATCGGAGAGGAGCTTGTTGAGCGCTTCCCGTGGCGCGCTGTGCTTGATCGTGTCCAGTATGGCGGCCAGTGCCGGAGTGCATGTGAGGCTGCCGGAGAACATGCCGGCAGTCAGGGCCGGCTTGAGGTGGAGAAACCTGTGGGCCGCCAGGGTCAGGCCTGCGCCCAACATCAGGATGCCCGTCACCAGGAGATTGTCCCGCAATCCTGCCCGCCTTAGTGAAGCGACGAAGGCGGGGCCGTTCGCCAGGCCGACCGTGTAAACGAACAGGGCGACCCCCAGCATGTAGACGACCTCCGGAAGCTTCAGGTCAGGATGGAGCGAGCCGATGGCCAGGCCGGTGAACAGGACCGAGGCGACACCGAGACTGCTGCCGCGGATCCTTATCCTGCCCAGCGGGTAGCCGACGGCTGCAACCAGGAACAAGAGCAGGAGGGGATTTTCGATGAGGATTTTCAGCATGCGTTGACCGATGATTTCGTTTCCTAAGGGATTTGTATGCCCGGCTGCAGGCGCATCTGACTCACTATACCAGAAACCGAAGGGAATTAAATCAGGGACGACATGCAGGTTGGCATTATTGTGGAACTGTTCAGGATCTGCTAAATTTATTGATGGATGTCCCGGGCATGCGCCTGAATGAACCGACAAGGAGGGGTGTTATGGAAGCGCCCGAAAGGATCGACATGTTTTTCGACGCTGCGGCATACGGAGTCGTGGGAGCATCCGCGGACCGTGACAAGTACGGCAACAAGGTATTGCGCTGCTATTTGCGGAACGGCTACCGCGCCATCCCGGTGAACCCAAGGGAAAAGGAGATCGAGGGGATGCCGTGTGTCGCAACGGTCATGGACCTGCCTGACGATGTGCAGGCGGTTTCGGTGGTTACCCCGCCGGCCGTCACCGAGCACGTGGTGGAGCAAGCCATAAGAAAGGGCATAAAGCACATCTGGATGCAGCCCGGAGCTGCCAGCCCGGCGGCCGTGGCAAGATGCGAAGAGAGCGGCGTCAACGTGATAGCGGACGGCAGCTGCCTGCTGGTCGTGCTGGGTTGCGACCAAGACTGAACCTGCTGCATTTCAACCTATGGCTATGTCCGCCTCCACGGCGAAACGCTTGATCTTGCGTGTCGTCGTCTTGGGGAATTCGTCTTCCCGTATGGTGAATTTCTTCACCCTCTTGTAGTCCGCCAGGTTTTTCGAGGCCTGGCGCACCTCGCCCCGGATCAGCTCTTCCACGTCTGCCTCATTCAAGGGGCCTGACTGATTTTTACGCTGGTATTCGTCCAGGGCATCCTGGTCGGGAAAGATGAGGGCGTGCACCTCCTCCGAGACCGCGTCGATCTTGTGGCCGTAAACCATGACTTCGGCAATGAACCGGCTCTTCAGCAGTTCGTTTTCCACTTCCTCCGGATAGACGTTTTTCCCGTTCGGGGTGACGATCAGGTTCTTGACCCGTCCGCAGACATGGAGAAATCCGTCCCGGTCCAGCCGCCCCAGGTCACCGGTATGGTACCAGCCCCCTTCCAGCGCCTCCGCGGTTGCCTGGGGATTCTTGAAGTATCCCTGCATGACGTTTGGCCCCCGTACCAGGATCTCGCCGATTCCGTCGCTGTCAGCCGCTTCGATCCGGACCTCCACCTCCTCCAGGAGCGGGCCGACCGAGCCGAGCCGCGTCTTCCCCTGGCATTCCGCCGAGATGACCGGCGAAGTTTCCGTGACCCCGTAACCCTGGTAAAGGGTGAAACCGAAACTTATCAGCCCTGCCGCGATCGCAGGGTCGAGCGCTGCGCCGCCGCTGATGAAGACGGTGTCCCCGGCGAAGTTTTTCCTTACTTTCGCAGTCACCAGGCGGCGGGCGATGGGGAGTGAGAAGAGCAGGCTGGAGAGGGTTCCGGTACGTATTTTCTTCAGGATGCGGTCGTGGAAGAGCCGGTAGATGGCCGGAACGCCGGTAAAGAAGGTCGGCCTGACCTCGACCAGGTTTTCCCCCAGTTTCTTGAGGGACTCGGCAAATGAAACAGTTCCTCCCAGTGAAAGTGGGAGGAAAACGCCGCATACCTGTTCGAAGACGTGGTTTATGGGCAGGAAGGACAGGGTGTGCATGGTGTTGTCGAGCCGGAAATGGGAGGCTGCGCCGCGGATATTGGACACGATGTTGCCATGGCTGAGGAGTGCGCCCTTGGAACGGCCTGTCGTGCCGGACGTATAGAGGATAAGCGCGGTATCGCCGGGTTTGTGGCAGGAAGGGGGCGTCGGCGACTCGCGGACGAATTCGTCCAGCGCCAGGAGCCTTCCGCTCCGCAACAACTCTTTCTTGGCTGTTTCATTGGGGGACAGGGGATCATCTATTTCATTAATTTCCCCGGACCATGATGCGCCGTCAAGACATCCGGAAACCCTCCAGGCAAGATCCCTGAGCTTCGAGTCCTGTTCAGGGCTCAAGGGCAGTATTTCCAGCAGCAGCTTCAGTTCCTCCTCCACATCGCGCAGGAGCGCCAGTTCCTGTGAAAGATACTCTCCCGCGTCCGAGCGCGACAGGAGCAGCACGATCTTTTTGACGCGGGAAAGGTCCGCCACGATTTCCAGGAGAGTTTCCAGGCATTCCGGCGCAACGAATACCACGCGGGCTTCACAATCGGTCAGGACGTGCCGCAGTTCCGAGCTCTTGAGGTCCTTGTCCACCGGCACGACAATGCCGCCGATGCGGAGGGTCCCCACGTAGACTGAAATCCAGTCTGCGGAAGACGGCCCGATGATCGCGGCTCGGTCTCCCGCGCCGAAGCCTGAATGATAAAGGCCGGCCGAAACCCTTTCGCACCGGGAATGAAGTTCGCCGTAGGTAATGCCGTGCCATGCTCCGCCTTCCTTGTGGCGAAGAGCTGTCCTGCCGGAGTTCTTGGCGAAACTTTCCTGAAGAAGGGCATCGATGGTTGTCATGTTTCACTCACCTTGTTCATTAATTCCCATCCGGAACCTGCGGATGAACAGACGGCTGCCTGACTGGGAGCCTATAGTACTGCAAGAGTGATCGTCATGCATCTTTTTTTTCCTCCAGTACAGCAGCATTTTCATCATTGGATGACTTCCCGGAGCTTTTTGACCCAATATTATTGCGTATACGAAGTGCGGAAACATTTTTCCAGTGTTACTCGGCAGTTTTTTTCAAGAAACCGGCAGTTTGTGCCGATACTGCTAACATGGCGCTTTCCGTCTTCGAGCCGCCGGATGCGGATCGTTATCTGCGTGAAAGGGCATTGCAACCCTGGGCGGAAAAGCTTGTGGAAAATAGATGAAGCATGGTGTATTAATTAATTTTTGGCCGGCTGGATGGTTGGGGGCTGTTCATCTCTCGATTCCGGAGAATATTCCATGAAATCCGTTTTTACTGTCGATGATAATGGCCGGGACATGGAGGAGGTCAGGGAGTTTTTGCGGGAGCGCGGCTATTCGGCTGTCGAAACCAGCCCTGAAATCTGTGCCGAGCTGCGGTTCACCAGGTTTGCCGTTGACCGCGCCAGTGTACAGGTCTTCTGGCTGACTCCCGACCAGCGGTTCATCTACGTTAATGACGAGGCCTGCAGCTCGCTGGGATACTCTCGCGCGGAGTTGACGAGCATGTCAGTGGGCGACATCGACCCGGTATTCCCGGGACCGGAAAGCGATGCATTCGCCGAGCACTGGCGCTTGTTGAAGGAAAATGGGAATGCCCGGTTCGAGACGTCTCACCGCACAAGAGACGGCCGGGTCTATCCGGTGGAGGTCCAGTCCAATTTCCTGGAATTCGAGGGGAAGGAATACACCTGCTGTTTCGTTACCGACATCAGCGAGCGGAAACGCGCTGAGGAAAAGCTTCTCCTTCAGCACTTCTGCATTGAAAAGTCCGATACGATCGTTTTGCAGTTTTCACCCGGAGGGGAAATCCTGATGGCCAACGAATCCGCCTGCCGGAGCCTTGGCTACACTGCCGACGAATTGCTCGAACTGGGTGACGTTGACATAACACCCGTGCCTGCCAAAGAAAAGAAACTCGAATATCGCAGGATTCTCGCCGCAGGCTTTTCCTTGGCGGGTGAGACTCTCCTCCTGCGGAAAGACGGCTCCACTTTCCCGGTCGAATTCACGGCCAATAAGATCGATTTCCACGGAAAAGATATTTATGTCGGCTTTTTCAGGGACATAACCGGGCGCAAGAAAACTCAGGAGGCGCTGCGGGAGAGTGAGAAAAAATTCCGCCTCATTATCGAGACATCCCCAAACGCGGTCATTGTGGTCCGCGGAGAGCGCATCGTGTACGCCAATCATTCTGCAATGCAGGTTTCCGGATTCACGGCGGAACAGCTGGGAAGCATGCAGGTCTGGAATTTCGTGCACGAGGACTTCCGGGAAGAGGCGCGTGAACGGATTCTGGCGCGACTGCGGGGCGAAATGGTGTCGAACCGCTACGAATACAAGATACTGGACAGTCGTGGCGAGGAGAGGTGGATGGTGGCGACGAGCGTGCCCATTGACTATGAGGGCGCCCCTGCGATTCTCATCACCATTGTTGACGTTACCGAGGTCAAACAGACCGAGGAGGCGCTGAGGGAGAGCGAGGCAAGGCTCAAGCTGGCCATGGACATGGCGAAGGTGGTGAGATGGGAATTTGATGCCGCAACCGGCATGTTCCGCTTCGACGACCAGTTCTACAACCTGTACGGCACCAGCGTTGCCCGGGAAGGCGGCATGCTCATGTCCGCCGAGTCCTATGCCCGAAAATTCGTCCATCCGGACGACTTGGGGGGAGTTATCGAAGTAATTAAACGATCCCTGTCGAATGTCGACAAGTCATCAACCGGCGGGATGGAGCACCGCATTGTCCGCGCCGATGGGGAAGAACGGTACGTTTCCGTGCGGTGGGATATTATCCGCGACAGGGACGGGCGGGTCGTCAGAACGCGCGGCGCCAACCAGGACATCACCGAGCGCATGCGTGCGGAGGAAGAACGGAAGAAGCTCGAAGAGCAGCTCCACCAGGCGCAGAAGATGGATGCAATCGGGCAGCTTGCGGGCGGCGTAGCGCACGACTTCAACAACATCCTGACGGCGATCATGGGATTTTCCGAGGTCATGCTGATGCGGATGGAGCAGGAAAACCCCTTCCGGAATTCCGTCAACCAGATCCTGGCCGCGGCGGAGCGGGCAAAGGACCTTACCTCCGGACTCCTCGCATTCAGCCGCAAGCAGGTTCTGCACGTGCGCCCGATCCAGGTGCGAGAAGTCGTGGATGGCGTGAAGAAGATGCTGGGCAGGCTGATCCCGGAAGACATCGAATTCAGGGTAAAGACCGCAGCAACCGGCATGACCGTCATGGCTGACCGGGGACAGGTGGAACAGGTGCTCATGAACCTGGTGACCAATGCGCGGGACGCCATGCCGGCGGGGGGTGTCCTGGCGCTGGAGACACGTTCCGCAATGATAGGCCGAGATTTCATGAGGCGGCGCGGTTTCGGCGCGCCCGGCGAGTATGCCGTGATTGCGGTTGAGGACACCGGGTGCGGCATGGATGAAGCGACGCGGGAGAAGATATTCGAGCCGTTCTTCACCACGAAAAAAGCGGGAAGGGGCACGGGTCTCGGCCTTTCCATCGTCTACGGCATTGTCAAGCAGCACAACGGCTTCATCACCGTTGACAGCGAGCCGGGGCGGGGTGCGGTTTTTTGCGTGTATCTGCCTCTCGTGGAGCAGGAGACGCGGAGATCGCCAGAAAAACTGGCTTCCGAACCGGCGCCGGGCGGCAGCGAAACCATACTGATCGTCGAAGACGACGACGTGGTCCGCGAACTGACCCGGGAAATCCTCGAGCGGGCAGGGTACGCGGTCATCGAAACGGCAGACGGGCGCGATGCGCTGGACAGGTTCATGGAGCACCCCGCTTGCATCGATCTCCTCGTTACCGATATCGTCATGCCCAACATGGACGGGAAAAGACTGCATGAAGCTATCCATAAAATACGGCCCGACATGAAGGTGCTTTTCATGAGCGGGTATTCCATGGATATCCTGATCAGGCGCGGTATGGCAGATGACGGTATCGAACTGTTGCAGAAACCGGTCATGCCTTCGGAACTCCTGGGAAAACTGCGGGAAATACTTGACCGCGAATGACCGTGCTCCCCGCCTGGAGACATCCGGGCCTGGGCGGACGGGTCTTTTCCCGACATCGTGGTACAATTGGTACTCAGGCTGAAATTAATCTTGCGAGTCACCGGAGGTACACTATGTCAGAAAGAAAAGGAATCATTACTTTCCAGGGCAACCCCCTTACCCTTGTGGGGCCGGAATTGAAGGCTGGCGACAAGGCGCCTGACTTCCGCGTGGTGAATAATGGGCTCGCGCCGGTTACCTTGGCTGATTACCAGGGGAAAATCAAGGTGTTGAGTGCTGTGCCGTCGCTCGATACGCCGGTGTGCGACACGGAGACGCGAAGGTTCAACAAGGAGGCTGCCGCGCTCCCGGAAAACGTGGCGGTGCTGACCATCAGCATGGACCTCCCCTTTGCCCAGGCCCGCTGGTGCGGAGCGGCAGGGATTGATCGGGTTACTACCCTCTCGGATTACCAGGAACGTTCCTTTGCCGCAGCATATGGGGTTCTCGTAGGGGAACTCAAGCTCCTGGCAAGGGCCATATTCGTGGTTGATGCTTCGGACACCATACGTTATGTCCAGATCGTCCCCGAGATCGCAAGCGAACCGGACTATGGAGCGGTGCTTGAGGCGGTGAAAGCGCTGCTGTAGATGGGGGTGGCTTGGTCGCAGAAGCCGCGCCGTATCGGCGAAAGGGGGAGCATGTGGTTCAAGGATGTTGTGAATAGCAAAATTCCCCTGAGCGCCCCCCGTCAATAGGGGGGGAGACTTTTGGGGACGATCAGAGGAACTTGCTCGCCCGGCCCGCGGATGAAAGCCGCGGGCCGGGGTTTTCTCGCCACTTGCTAGGTTGCTTTCGAGGTGGACAGCTCCTGCTGGAAGGACCAGAAGTAGACCGCGCCGATAAAGAAGAATCCGCCCACGATATTGCCCAGTGTCGCAGGGATCAGGTTCCACTGGATGAACTGCATCCAGGTTACCTTTGCGCCAAGCATGATGCCTGCGGGAATGAAATACATGTTGGCTACGCAGTGCTCCATGCCCAGGGCGACGAATGCCATGATGGGGAACCATATGCCGAAGAATTTTCCGACCATGGCCTTGGACGAGAAGCCGAGCAGCAATGCCACGTTAACCAGCAGGTTGCAGGCAATGGCCTTCAGGAAGCAGGACCAGAGACCCCAGCCGCCGTGCGCGATGTAAGGGAGTGTCTTTGCTTCCGCTACAGCAATGGCGCTCTGTCCGAAAACCGTCAATTCATAGCCGCCGCCCTTGACGAACGGTCCGTAAACCATTATGTATGCCCAAAAGAGGGAGCCTACGAAGTTTCCGATATAGACCCAGAACCAGCAGCTCATCACCTTGCTCCAGGTGGTTTTTTTCTGCCAGACCGCCATGGGGATCAGCATGGTATCGCCGGTAAAGAGCGACATTCCTGTCAGCACGATGGCAATGAGGCCTATGGGGAAGACTGCCCCTCCGATAAGGGACTTGAACCCGGGGCCCATGAATTTGTCCAGGCCTGTGCCAGTAACGGTACAGAGCGCAGCGCCTACTGCGATAAAAAGACCCGCCATGAAACTTCTCACCAGCCAATTGGGCACACTGAGATTGGCCTTGTACATCCCCGCGTTGCCACACGCCTCTACGACTTCTACCGGTTTCTGCGCCATTGCTACCTCCGAATAGGGTTGATAGGGACTGCAATAAATTTTAGCGATACTATAAAAAGGCGGAGGTATTGTGTCAAGTAAAATGTTGTTCTGAAAATACAGGCATTAGTAAATATAATGATATAACGGACAAGCTGGTGGTTGTAATGTGCTTTAATGGCTCCAATAATGCAATATGTCCTGCTCGTATAAAACAATTGCATGAATTTGCATGGATAGACATAATTGGTATGGACTACTGTTTCGTTACGGGGAAAACATCGCAAAAATTTATTTATACTAAAATATTAACCAGGACGCATGTGTTTGTCAGAGTGAGACGTGGCACACGGAATGCCGAGAGTCAGGTCTTGCTTTGCATGGTGCAGAAGCCCTCATGCCGAGACATTCATCCCGTTGCTTGTCCCCATTGAAAAGAAAACGGAAATGCCGGTCTTTACAGCCTGTCGAGGGGTGCTACCATTCAGGGAGATGCAATAACTTATTTTCGGGGAGGACGCCATGCACTACGGAGAAGACAGGGTTTACAAGAAAATCGAGGTGATCGGCGTATCGAAAAAAGGGATCGATGAAGCGATCCAGGCGGCCCTGACCAAGGCGCACAAGACCCTGGAAAGGGTTTCCTGGTTCGAGGTGGAGGAGATCCACGGCCACGTGGGGGATGACGGTCTGGTCAGCGAGTACCAGGTCATTCTCAAGGTGTGCTTCGCCCTCAAGTAGTTTCCATCCGGAAACGGTCTTTTTCCGCCCTGACGGTGTCAACCTGCGGGCTTGCTTGTGCGACATACCCGAGTATGCCTCCGCGCAACCCCTTGGTTTCCTGGTCAGGACGAAAAAATCCTCGTTTCCGAATTGGAAACGCTATTAGTGTCAGTTATAAGTTTCTGGATGGACAGCAAGCAGTTTCCATCCGGAAACTCCCGGAAGCGGCTGATAAAGGCCGGAGCGGGGCTTTCGAGGAGATCGTGATACGGCTTCAATGCAGAATCTCGAAAATCGGGAAAGCGCTTGAAACCAGTGAAAGCTCCGAACCATGAGTCATGCCCTGACAGATTATCACGAGCGACGAGGAAGTTCCGCTCCGGCCGCGGAGAAACTTTCCTAACGATCAACAGGTAGGGACAGTCCGCATGCCCCGTCATGCTAATGAGCCGCGCTGAAGCGGCTGGAGGTGATGGGTTTCTTTCGCTCAATCAGGACACCATGGTCCTGGTTGGCTGAAGCGTGGAGGAGAATGCGGAAAATGGTCTCCGCCGAATCGGGAATGCCCAGGACCATGGCAATCTCTTCGGCTGACATGGGCCTCCCCTGGTGTTTGCGGAGCATTTCAAGGATTCTTCCCTGGGTTTCAAGCACCGAGCCGGCGGCCCGTTTACCCGCTTCAACTCCGGGCTGGTGATAGGCGTTGATGTCCGCTAGGGAGGCGTAGAAGCCGACCGTCCGCTCGAAAAGGGCTATGAGCGCGCCCAGGGAACGGGCGTCGAGCCGCTCGAGGGTTATGGTGAGGGATTCCCTGCCGTTTTCCCTGAGGGCCTCCCGCGTGCCCTGGAGGAAGCCGCTCAGATAGTCGCCGCTGGTGACGCCCGGATCCACCTGGAGCGATGCGCCTTCCCGATCCTGCAGAACCTCGATGAAGGTTACGAAGAAGTTGTTCTTCCCGTCCCTGAGCTGCTGGACAAAGGCATGCTGGTCGGTGGACCCCTTGTTGCCGTAGACAGCGATTCCCTGGTGCACAATTTTCCCTGCCCGGTCCCGCTCCTTGCCCAGGGACTCCATGACCAGCTGCTGCAGGTAGCGGGAGAAAAGGACCAGCCTGTCCTTGTAGGGGAGGACAACCATGTCCCGTTCACCGGTTCCGCCGGTGGCATGGAGCCACGTGAGCGCAAGCCTTGCTGCCGGGTTGGTGCGGTTGTTGGGCATGCGGGTGGCGGCGTCGCACAGGCTGGCGCCGTCAAGGAATGAGTCGATGTCGATTCCCTGAAGGGCTGCCGGCAGGAGACCTACGGCCGAAGTGACCGATGTGCGCCCTCCAACCCAGTCCCACATGGGGAAGCGGGCGAGCCAGCTTTCGTTAAGCGCGAGCGCATCGAGTTCGCTGCCCTCACCGGTTACGGCCACTGCATGGAGGCTGAAGTCGAGGCCGGCCAGCCCGTAGGCCCGTCGTGCCTCCAGCATGCCGTTGCGGGTCTCCTTGGTGCCGCCGCTCTTGGATATGACCAGGGTCAGGGTTTGGGGAAGGTCGCTGCCGATTGCCGCGAGAACCCGTGCCATCCCGTCCGGGTCGGTGTTGTCCATGAAATGCGGATGCATGAAATCGTCATCACTGCCCAGGGCATCGGCCAGGAGCTGCGGCCCGAGCGCCGATCCGCCGATGCCGATGACGAGAAGGCGGGTGAAGCGGCCGCCCTTTTCAGGAGCGGTTTCACCGCTGTGCACCCTCTCGCTGAAAGCCCTGATGTCCTCGAGGGTGTTTGCGATCATGTTTTCGGTTGCCCGGTCCGGCGCGAGGTACGGAGTGCGGAGCCAGTAATGGCCCACCATGCGTCCCTCATCCTGATTGGCAGGCGCTCCGCCTTCAAGTTCGGCCATTTCACGATAGGCCCGCACCATGCGCGGCTCCATGGCATCGAAAAAATCGCCGGGGAAATTCATGCAGCTGATATCCAGCAATAGCCCGGTTTCAGGGCAATGGATCAGGTTGTTTTTATAGCGTTCCCACTGTTCCTTGTTGTCCATGAGCACCTCACGTGTAATTGGATGCAGACCTGCCGGGTTATTGAAACCATACAGGCTCTTTTCTGTTTCGTGTTCATCCGGAAACTCCGGATAAAAATTGCCCTTTCCGGATGGAAACTATTTCAGAGCAGCCGCGCCGCTTCACGGTCCAGGAACCAGGTGACACAGCCCGAGGGAAGAGCCACGAGGGACGCCGGCAGCCTCGCATCTACGCTCCTTTCGAGGATCTTGGTCACAACCTCGGCTTTCGCGTTGCCGGTGGCGATGAAGAAGACCTGGCGCGCGCTGTTGATCGCAGGTAAAGTCAGGGTGACCCGCTGGCTCGGCATGCCGTCGACGCAGACCGCAACCGCCGAATCGCCGGAAAAGCCTGCCTGGTCGCAGCCGGGGAAAAGCGAAGCCGTGTGTCCGTCTTCACCCACGCCGAGCCAGATCTGGTCGAATTCGGGCAGGGCGGCGGAGAAGAAGGCATGGAGCTCCTTCCGGTATGCTTTGGCTGCGTCCTCCGGGGGCAGTTCACCCTGTATCCGGTGGATGACAGCCCCGGGAGACGGCAGCCTTGACAGCAGCATCTCCTGCGCCTCCCGGAAATTGCTGCCGGCGTGGTCCGGCGGAACGCAGCGTTCGTCGGCCCAGAATATGTGGACCTTGGTCCAGTCGATGCCGGAAGCCGCGGACTGGTCTGCCAGTCTCCTGAACAGCGGAAGCGGCGATTGCCCACCGGAAAGGGCGACGGAGAACAGTCCCTTGAGTTCGATGGCACGCCGGGCGGTCGAGAAAAAAAGTTCGGCAGCCCTTGCTGCCAACTGGTCCGGGGTATCGAATATTTCCACTCTGCTTCGCGAGTTCATAGATCCCTCCACTTCCTGCCGTCTTTTTCCAGCAGGGAATCGGCTGCGGCAGGTCCTGCGCTTCCTGCCGGGTATATGTGGGTTTCCGTCCGTCTGCCGGTCTCCATGGCGCTGATCGCGGGTGAGAGTAGACCCCAGCTCAGTTCGACGCCGTCATCGCGCACGAAGAGCATCTGGTCACCTTCCATGCAGTCCAGCAGCACCCTTTCGTATGCGCTGAGCGTAACATCCCTTTGATAGGAAAAGTCCATGGCAACCGGCATCAGGCACATGCGCGAACCGGGGTGTTTTGCCTGGATCTGCATGCTGATTCCCTCGTCGGGCTGAACTCTCAGGATCAGCGCGTTGGGCGATATGCCGCCGCCGAGCGACTGCGAGAACATCATGTGCGGCGCCGGCCTGAAGCAGATGGCGATTTCGGTAGACCGCCTGCGGAGGCGCTTGCCGGAACGGAGATAGAACGGTACTCCCTGCCAGCGCCAGTTGTCGATCCACACTTTCATGGCGGCGAACGTGGGGACGGTGGAACCGGGTGCGACCCCGTTCTCTTCCCGGTAGCTGCGAGCCTGCTCGCCCTCCACTGAGCCGGAGCCGTATTGCCCGGTGACGATATGCTCTCGCAGCCGGTCAAGCGGGAAGGGCCGGATCGACTGCAGGACCTTTGCTTTTTCATCCCTGACCCGTGAAGCGCTGAACAGTGACGGAGGTTCCATGGCTGTCAGGGCAAGCAACTGGAACATGTGGTTCTGGAACATGTCCCTCAGCACTCCCGCGGCCTCGTAGTAACCGGCTCTCTGTTCGATGCCGATGGTCTCGGCTGCGGTGATCTGGACATGGTCGATGTAGCGGCGGTTCCAGAGGGGCTCGAACAGCGAGTTGGCGAAGCGGAACATGAGGATGTTCTGCACCGTTTCCTTTGCCAGATAGTGGTCGATCCGGAAAATCTGTTCCTCGCGGAACGCGCGCAGAAGCATGCGGTTCAGCTGCCGGCCCGTTTCCAGGTCGCTGCCGAATGGTTTTTCAATGACGATCCTGGCGTGTTCGTTCGCCAACCCGGAGGCGTGCAGGGTGTTTATGACGTCTTCATAGACTGACGGAGGGGTGGCCAGGTAAAAGATCCGGTTTCCTCCGGTCCCGTTTTCTTTCTCCAGGGGGGGGAGCGCTTCTGCCAGGCCGGCGCGGTAGCTTTCGACATTGCCGTAATCCATGGAACGGTAATGGATTATCCGGGCGAACTGTTGCCAGCAGCCTTCGTCGCAGTCGTCCGGAAGCTCCCGGCGCACCATTTCCCTGAACCGGTCCGAATCCATTCCGGTGCGGGCCGCTCCGAGGAGGAAGAAACCTCGCGGCAGCAAGCGGTGGCGATAAAGAAGGTAGAGCGCCGGTATCAGCTTGCGCCTGGTCAGGTCCCCCGAAGCGCCGAAAATGACCAGGCCGCAGTTTGCCGGCTGATCTATGCGGCAGGTGGGGGCAATCCTTTCACGTGCGGAATTTTCCGGAGAGGGGCCGATTGCCATTGCAGGTTCCTTATTCCCCGGCCTTCGTATCGGCCGCTGCCGGCCGTATGCCGCCGGCTCCGGCGACGTCGGATTTCCTGGGCTCTCCCGCATGTGCCACCGCATGGCCGCCGAATTCGTTGCGCAGCGCAGCCAATACCTTGTCGCCGAAGCTGTCTTCGAGTCGTGAGCGGAAGCGCTGGAAAAGCGCTGCGGCGATGACCGGGGCAGGCACGCCGGTGTCGATGGCCTGCTGCAGGGTCCAGCGCCCTTCGCCCGAATCCTCCACGTAGCCCTGGATCAGGGCCAGTTCCGGGTCTCTGCCGAAAGCCGCCCCGGCCAGCTCCAGGAGCCAGGATCGGACCACGCTTCCCCGGTTCCACAGGGCGGAAACCTCGGCCAGGTTCAGCTCTTCCCCGTAGGGGGAAGCCTTGAGGATGGAGAATCCTTCGCCATAGGCTGCCATCATGCCGTACTCGATTCCGTTATGAACCATCTTGACGAAATGGCCGGCCCCGGTCCCCCCGCAGTGGAGGTAGCCGCCTTCGGGAGCGAGGGTCTTGAACAGGGGCTCCATGCGCCGGAACTCATCCGGGTCGCCGCCCACCATGAGACAGTACCCTTCGGCAAGCCCCCAGATCCCGCCGCTCACTCCCACGTCCAGGTAGCTGATGCCCAAGTGCTCCAGCAGATCCCGTCGCCTGATGTCGTCGCGATAGAAGCTGTTCCCCCCTTCCAGGATGCAGTCGCCCGGCGAGAGGATCTTCGCCAGCCGGACTATGGTTTCGTCGGTGACCGTGCCGGCCGGCAGCATCAGCCAGACGGCCCGCGGTGGAGTCAGCAGTTCGACGGCCTCCTCCAGGGAACCCGCTCCTTGCGCGCCCTCTGCCGCGATCTCTTCCACCTTGGCGGGTGTGCGGTTCCATGCAACAACCCGGTGGCCGCCGCGAAGGAGCCTCCTTGCCATGTTCATGCCCATGCGGCCGAGGCCGAGAATGGCAACCTGCATGGTTTCCTCCTCCTTGTGCTTATCCCGGGTTTTTGAATGCATATCAATTAAATTTCTGCCCGGGAACTCCTGGTGATGGCTGATCAAGGCCGGAGCGGGGTTTTCGAGGAGATCGTGATACGGAGAAAGTAGCAAGATCTCGAAAACCGGGAAAGCGCTTGAAACCGGTTTAAGCTCCGATCAGTGAGTCAAGTGTCGACAGATTATCACGAGTGACGGGGAAGTTCCGCTCCGGCCCCGGAGAAATTTTTCGGGGGTGCGCTATTGCCATTCCCCGTGTTTTCTTGTCGTCCTATGCTGCCAGCGACCCGGTACAGCTTGAGCCTTCCCCCGCAGTACAGCAGAAACAGTGCCTTCCCAGCGCCAGCCCGGTACCGGACCGTGCGGCGGTTTCCAGGTTGTCGATGGTAAGCGGCATCCCTTCCGGAGTGAGGATCGGCATGCCGAGCGCCTGGTTGAAATCGCAGTTGTACAAAAAGCCCTGCCAGTCGACGCTGATGAGGGTCCGGCACATGATCGCTCCTGCCGCATCCGGGTTGAAACGCTCTGCCAGCAGGTCCAGGTACGTTTCCAGTGCCCCTTTTTTTTCCAGGTGGTCGCGGAACCGGCCGATGGGCGCGTTGGTTATCGTGTACAGATTGCTGAAGCTCACGCCGTGCCTTGCTGACAGTTCGGCCTTGTAGGCGTACTCGAGCCCGCTCTGGGAACCGGGCAGGTATGCTCCGCCCGGATTGTAGACCAGGTTGAGTTCATGGGTCGAACCGTAGCCGAGGCTGTTCAGGAGTTTCAGTGCCCGGATGCTCCTGGCGAAGGCGCCCGCCCCCCGCTGCCTGTCCACATTGTCGGCGGAGTAGCAGGGAAGGGAGCAGAAGAGTACCAGCCCATGCTCCAGGTAGAACTCCGGAAGCCACTCCATTCCCGGTTCCGACAGGACTGCCAGGTTGCTGCGCACGATACGCCGCAGTCCCATCTGGCCGGTTGCCTCCACCAGGTAGGTGAACTGTGGGTTCAGTTCGGGACATCCGCCGGTGATGTCGAGAGTGATGCCGCGCTTTCCTTCCAGGAGCGAGACGATCTTTTCGGCGACACCTCTCCCCATGTTCCTTTTTCCGGCCGGTGATGCCGCCACGTGGCAGTGGCTGCATTTCAGGTTGCACAGGTCTCCCATGTTGACCTGCAGGGTCTGCAGGCTATCGAAAGTTGCGTAAGCGGGGTTTATTGCTGCCAATCTGTCCCGAAATGTTCTGTTCATGTTTTCCTTCCAGCGGTTGGCGTATGTTCCTCCCGGGTGCCATCAAATCCTCGCTTCACGGATTTTACAATGATACCTCGAATTGCTCAACAGGAAAGCCCCCTTTCCTCCTTCAACAGGGTGAATTGGTCACCGTGACTTCCCTTGGAACGGCTGCTTGTGAAAAAACATCCGAATATGCTATGCTCCATCCTTCGAATGGAACGGCGCATCACGGGGGGGCTGTCCCGCGGATTGTACCCCTTTTGCAGATATCTCACAAGAAGAGGTAAACAAATGTCTTCGAGTCGATTCATCATCACGGTCATCGGCCTGGACCGGGTCGGCATAGTGGCCGGCATAAGCCGGGTCATGGCCGAGCATGACGTAAATATCGCCGACATCAGGCAGACGATAATGAAGGATCTTTTCACCATGATCATGCAGGCCGAGGTCAAGTCCGAGAACTTCGACCTGGCTGCCTTCCAGGATGCCATGTCCGCCATCGGCAAAGAACTGGGCGTTCAGGTCATAGTGCAGCATGAAGACGTTTTCCGCTTCATGCACCGGATCTAGGAGACCTCATACATGCCGATACATCCTGAGGAAATTCTCGAAACCATCAAAATGGTGACCAACGAAAACCTGGACATAAGGACGGTCACCATGGGAATCAACCTGCGCGGCTGCAGCCATCCCGACATCAGGACATTCAACGAGCAGGTCTACTGCCGCATCCTGAGCTGCGCCGAGAACCTGGTCCGGACCACCGAGGAAATCCAGAGCCTTTTCGGCATCCCCATCATCAACAGGCGGATATCGGTCACTCCAGTGGCCATCGTGGCGGAGAGCTGCCGTGCCGACGACCTGGTTTCCGTTGCGGAAACCCTGGACCGGGCCGCGCACGAGGCGGGGATCGATTTCATCGGCGGCTACAGTGCCCTGGTGCACAAGGGCATGACGCCAGGCGACCTCAAGCTGATAACCTCGATTCCCCGGGCGCTGGCCTCGACGAAAAAAGTCTGCTCCTCGGTCAACGTGGCGACCACCAAGGCAGGCATCAACATGGACGCCGTGGCCCTGATGGGGCGCATTGTCAAGGAAGCGGCGGACCTGACCCGGGATGAAGGCGGGATCGGCTGCGCGAAGCTGGTCGTCTTTGCCAATGCTCCCGAGGACAACCCCTTCATGGCCGGCGCATTCCACGGCATCGGCGAACCGGACTGCGTGATCAACGTTGGCGTCAGCGGCCCCGGAGTGGTCAATTCAGCGGTGCGTGCCCTGCATGATCCGAGCCTCGGGGATATTGCGGAATGCATCAAGAAGACAGCCTTCAAAATTACCCGCATGGGCGAGATGGTCGGCAGGGAGGTGGCGGCGAGGCTTAACGCCCAGTTCGGTGTTCTCGACTTGTCCCTGGCGCCCACACCGGCAGTCGGCGACAGCGTGGCCGCCATCCTGGAGGCCATGGGCCTGGAAAGCTGCGGGACGCACGGCACCACCGCTGCGCTGGCTCTGCTCAACGATGCCGTCAAAAAGGGGGGCGCCATGGCTTCGTCCTCCGTGGGCGGGCTGAGCGGGGCGTTCATCCCGGTGAGCGAGGACGCGGGCATGATTCGCGCTGTTCAACGGGGTTCTCTGTCATTGGACAAGCTGGAAGCCATGACCAGCGTCTGCTCGGTGGGGCTGGACATGATCGCCGTTCCAGGCGATACGACGCCTGCCACCATTTCCGCCATCATTGCCGACGAGATGGCCATCGGCATGGTCAACAGGAAAACCACGGCGGTTCGCATCATCCCGGCGCCCGGGACCGGGGTGGGGGACATGGTGGAGTTCGGCGGCCTGCTGGGCAGCGCCCCGGTCATGCCGGTTCACGCTTTCAGCTCGGAGACCTTCATTGCAAGGGGCGGAAGGATTCCGGCGCCCATACAGTCCTTGACCAACTGACTCTGGTTCGCATCTTGCCGGAAAGGAGAAGTGATTCAAATGGTGAAGCTTACCGACATGCATGAAACATGCAGGCAGTGCGGTTTCGGTTATGCGCGTATCGATACCGAGGGGTGGCCGAACAACAGCGCTCGGCGCGTAATGTGCCCGGTCTGCGGATGGACGAGGCTCGAGGAACACAGCTGGGCCGACGGCAGCGCCCGATTGCTGAAACAGAGTGAAAGCCGCGGTTTCGGCGCTTACCGGCTGGTGCCCCCGGGAGGGTATTCAGGGTATAACGCGTTCCATTACCTTCCCGATGCAGCTCTCATCCGGACTATCAAGGACCTCCTGGAGGTCAAGGGATGGAAAGGGTATCTTACGCTGTGGGATGAAACCGCAGGCAGCGCCAGGCTGGTGGCGGGAAGTCCTCTGCAGAAATTCGAGTCCGCTGCAAATGATTAAGTTGCCGGTTGGCGGGCACGATTTTCCCCCGATGGCTATTGCCGTCCGAATACCCTTCTCCCGGCCCTCAGCCAGTCCATCAGATTGCCCCGTTCCCTTTTGCCTTCGCCGGCACTGCTTTTCCGGTCCACTGCTTCGGGGATGGAAAGCGCCATTCCCATCATCAAGGGAGAAGGTGCCGATTCGTCATTCCCTGTGACAGCATCGCCATTGCCGGTGCTTTTGAATGCATCCTCCACGGGGATAGCCTTCGGCTCATGCCTGTTGAACGCTCTGCTGCGAACTTTTTCCAGGGGGAAAGCCGGTCCGGGATCGCATTTGCGCCCCGGCGCGATATCGTCATGGCCCACGATTCCCCTCAGGTTGTACGTGTTTACGAGCATATCGGCCAGTTCCGCGGCACACTCTAACTGCTTTTCGGTATAGGCATGCCAGTATGAGGCGGCATTCTCGAACTTGTGCTCCGCTTCGACCACTTCATTTTCCGCGTATTCGACATTGAACCACGAAAAGTAGCTGCCGCCGACCTTTGACAGCCTCCCGGCGTTGACCATCTCGATCCCAATAGAGCATTGATTCAGCCCGCTCACTCCCTCCCAGTGGCTCCTGCCCGCATGCCACGTCCTGACATTGAAGGGGGCGAGCTGGATGATGCGCCCGTCACGACCTATGACCAGGTGGGCGGATGCCTTGGACTCCGGATTGCAAAACCAGTCAACGGCGCTCTGGATGCTCTCTCCCGCGGTGAAATGGAATACGAGATAACAGGGTTCGATGATTCCGCCCCTGTTGGGGGTTTCGCGTTGGGGAACATTCGTCAACTGGTGGTTGTGTCTGTTGATTCTCATGCTTCCCCCCCCCTTCCTTTCAATCGGTATGGTGCCGCGAGAAAAGCAATTTTGCAGCTTCCGGGCCATTAGCCCGGAATGGGACGCAGCGAGGTGGATCATGCTGAGATAACATAACTTCGCTTCATTAGCAACATGTATATTTATTGATGGCCGGTACTGTCACCCGCCCCGGATTCCCGGGTGTTCAGCCTGCTGTTTTTTATACCGTAGCTGAAGTATATGACAAGGCCTGCGAACAGCCATCCTACGAATCGGAACCAGGTGATTTTGGGCAGGGAGAGCATCAGCCAGCCGCAGAAAAAAATACCCAGCAGGGGGATCCACGGCACCATGGGGCAGCGGAAAGACCTGCGTAACTCGGGGTGGGTCCTGCGCAGAACGACCACGCCGCCGCATACGATGGCAAAAGCGAATAAAGTGCCGATGTTGCACAATTCCGCCGCCGTGCCTATGTCAATGAATCCGGCAAAGCAGGCAACTACCACCCCGGTTAGAATCTGTGAAACATAGGGAGTGCGGAAGCGGGGGTGGACCTTGGAAAACCAGGGCCAGATCAGTCCGTCCCTTGACATGGAGAAGAATATCCGTGGTTGCCCCATGAGCATCACCACGAGCACGCTGGTTATGCCTGCGACCGCACCCGCCGAGATCACGGCTGAACCCCATCGGAAGCCGGTAAGTACCAGGGCTTGGGCGACAGGTGCGGGAGTGTTGAGTTTTGTATAGGAAACCATACCTGTCAGTATTGCTGCCACAACTATGTAAAGAATCGTGCAGATTCCAAGGGAAAGCAGAATGCCGATCGGCATGTTCCTCTGGGGGTTGATGGTTTCTTCGGCAGCAGTGGATATGGCGTCGAATCCGATATAGGCGAAAAATACGATAGCCGCGCCGGCGACGACCCCCTTCATGCCGAATGGCATGAAGGGGTGCCAGTTGGCCGGAGAAACGTGGGAAATTCCCACCAGGATGAAGACCAGGATGGTCAAAGCTTTGACCAGTACCATGAGGCCTGTGAAGCGGGCGCTTTCCTTTATGCCCACCATCAGAAGCGCGGTGAGGACGAGCACTATGATTATTGCGGGCAGGTTGATCACCGCACCGGGAACGGTGCCCGGGGCTGCGGAGCACCACGCCGGGATATTGATTCCGACGGCCTTCAGGATGTTCACGAAGTACCCTGACCATCCGATGGCGATTGCAATGCAAGCCACAATATATTCCAGTATGAGGTCCCATCCGATTATCCAGGCTATCATTTCTCCCATGGTCGCGTAGGCATAGTTATAGGCGCTCCCCGCCACAGGGATCGATGAAGCCAGTTCGGCGTAGCAAAATGCGGTAAAGGCGCAGGCAGCCCCGGAAATGACAAAGGAGAGTACTACTCCGGGTCCGGCGTAGTTTGCCGCCGCCGCTCCGGTCAGGACGAAGATTCCTACGCCTATTATGGCGCCGATCCCCAATACGGTAAGGTCTGTGGCAGTCAGGGATCGGTGAAGTCGATGCTCTTCGATGTCCAGTTCGGAAAAGATGTGCTCCAGGAATTTCCTGCGGCCGAGTTTCTGTCTCATGGCGCTCCTTGATGGTTCCATATTGCCGGAATGAAGAGTGCACTTGTCTCAGTTCGTGAGTTGATTCCTGATAAAGGAAAACGTGCGTAGAGTCAATTGTTTTGTTCGAATTCAATTATTGGATGGGTCCCGTATTTTTTAGGCGCCGGTTCCGGGCTGAGGCTGAAAAGGGCTGCAAAACGGTCCGGGATTCTCCGGCCGTCAGTAGGTGAGTTTCCTGACAAGGTAGAGCGAGCAGGCGAACAGGACGAGGGTTTCGGCGATCACCGTGCATCGTGCGCCGATTTCCAGGGCCAGATATCCCGTTATGAGGCTGCCGAACGGCGCCATGCCGAGAAATGCCGTGTTGACGAGGCCCATGACCCTTCCTCTCTTGTTCTCTTCCACATCCAGCTGAATCGAAGCGTTTCCGCCGGCAACCTGGCAAACAACGCCGAATCCCGACAGGAAGAGGCATGTCAGTGACAGCCACAGGGCCTGCGAGACGGCAAATACCGTCATGGACGCTGGAAAAAGGATTACAGCGCCGCGGATGACCCTCCGCAATTGCGAAGGGCTTTTTCTGGATGCGAGGAAGATTGTCGCGGCAAACGCTCCGATTCCGGAAGCGGTAAGGAGAGCGCCCAGGGTCCCGGGGCCCGCATGGAGGTACTCGCGCGCGAAGACCGGCATGAGAATCGTAGGGGACATGCCGAACAGGCCCACCAGCGCAATGAGCATGATGACCGGGTTGATCAGGTGGTTGCGCTTCACGTAAGCGACGGATTCCATGAAGTCCTCGACAACCGGGCGCTGTGCTCTGCTCAACAGGCAGTAATTCGGGCGTATGGCCGCGAGGGCGAGGATGACTGCCAGGAAGCTTGCAGCATTGAGGAAAAAGCAGACGCCTTCGTCGGTCCACCTGAGGAGCAGGCCTGCCAGTGCCGGGCCGACGAGACGCGCTCCATGGAAAATGGATGCGTTGAGTGCTACCGCATTGACGAGGTCTTCCCGGTCGTCGACCAGGTCGGCGATGAACGAGTGGCGCGAAGGGGCGTCAATCGAGGTGACTATCCCGAGAAAGCAGCTCAGGGCCACGATGTGCCATACTCTGATGACACCGTTGAAAACCAGCAAGGCAAGGATGGCGGCTTGAAGGGCGGCCAGGGACTGGGTCCAGAGGAGGAGGCGGCGGCGGTCGATCCTGTCCGCCAGGACCCCGCCGAACGGCGCCAGCAGGAAAGAGAATATCTGGCCGGAAAATCCCACGACTCCAAGCAGGAACGCTGATCCCGTGAGCCGGTAGACAAGCCAGCCCATGGCGGTGTGCTGCATCCAGGTTCCCACCAGTGACAGGCTCTGGCCGCCTGCGTACAACCGGTAGTTCCGGTATCGAAGCGCGCGGAGCGTCAGCCTGGCAAACGTTCCCCATTTTGGAGCCAGAGCGGTTGTTTCCATTCGGGAATGCTCTCCGATCCGGGCGGCAGTCGCTCAGGGCCTGTCGGGAGGGTTTTTTCTGCCGCGTCTCTCCGGGCCCCTGTATTCTATTTTCCGGATCGGGTCTTCGCCGATCCGCACCCAACCGCTGGAACGCTTGAATGCCTTTATCCTGTCGTTCCTTATGAGCTCGTTGAGGACGATGTCTTCCACCAGGTCATACGAATCGTCATTGTATATTACGGGAATCAGCACTTCAGAACCTCCAAAGGATAAACAATTATAACAAGAATATATTTTTTTCGGAGATTTGACAAAAAAATCATCCCTCTCTACGGTTTCGACAGAAGTAATAGAGAGTGATTGACAGCATAATAAAAAGTGGTATTAGTTAAAAACAAGTAAATAAATTGGTTTGATGATGCGCTTTTCGGGTGAGGAACGCTCATTTACTGCGGCTATGCTGATCTTTTTTTTGCGGAAGGCGCAGAGTCAAACGGGCAATTCCGGGTGACATTGAACGATATGGTAGGGAATGCAAGCCGGGTGTGCCCGGCTTTTTCTTTTTTGTGTTCATCCGGAAAGCCTCTCCGGGGCCGGAGTGGAACTTCTTCGACGCTCGTGATGATCTGTCGACTCATTGCTCGCTGTTCGGAGCTTTTCCCCGCAGGGGCGGGTCTGGTGCGGCTTTTTTTGCAGGGAGGCCATGGGAAACGGTTTTTCCCGCTAAAGAAAACCGGGTAATGGACGAATAGTCATATCAATGACATGGTTTGCGAACGATCTTTCAAGCTGGTCGATACTGCTTGGATAATGGTTTCGGGTCAAGGGGGCAGGTAGTGTTCATAATGTCCCGGGTGTTTGCGTTTTGTTACATTATAATAAATTAAGTTGACTATTGTGGTAGATAGTTTGTATGTACTTGTTACATAATTATATGCTATAAGAACAGAGAAGTTTTTCGCGACTAAATGTAGTCTGACTGCTGCCACTTGCCAAGACAAGCATTGGAGGAGCGGCGTATGGGACATGAGCTGCTGGATTTCTTTAATGTCAACAATATCGAGGTTGCGGTCGGTTTGAGCAGCGAACAGAACTGCCTGCCCACTCCCCGCTATGACGTAAAGCTCAGAAAAGGTGTGAGGGAGGAATCATTCGTCATCATGGGTGATCCGGAATCCGAGCAGCGGATGATGCCTGAAGATGCCTTCAGGGCTCTCCTCATCAGGATTCAGATGCACGAGAACAGTGCGTGCCTGTCGTCGCCGATGACCCTGCTCTATCGCGAAACCGCTTCGAGGCTGAAGGATCTTTTGGGAAACAACGGCTATTACGATTTCCTGAACATGTCCAGTGTCCGGCGCACATGGAAAAAGGACAAGTCATTTGCTGTGGGCAGTCCGGAACTGCGTTATGAGTGACGGAATTCCACGGTAGTGCCGGTAGCGTCTTTCGAGGCTGTTTTTTTGTCAGGTGATTGTCCTGAACATCGGGCCTTGCCAGTCCGCGAGCTTCCTGAAGGTTGATTCGACGGCCGCTTTCCAGTTTGGAGAGCGGCCGTTTGTTATTTTGAAGCCGCGTCGAGCCATTCCTTGCCTTTTGATCCAACGACTGCGATAATTTTCATGTAAGCGGAAGATAGTGTGACCCCGATTGGGCCGGAAGAAACATTGTTGGCTTCGAAGTGCTGTGTACTATAATGAATTTATCGAAAATCATCGGCAATCGGCGTCATGCCGTTCATTGCCCGGTGAGAAAAGCCGTCGGGCATCCGATCAGGGATCATCGCGGCGGTTTGAACAGTCATTCACGGAGGTGCCTAAATGAGAGGTCTTGTTACGGTGTTGCTGTTTGCGGCATTCCTCTCGGGGTGTGCCCATGTGATCAGCAGTGAATCGAGAAACCTGGTGGATCCCTCGATAACATTTTCCAAGCTCCGCGCAGCCCCTGATTCCTATAAGGGTAAATATGTCATGGTGGGTGGCGTGATAGCTTCACTGAAAAATGAAAAAGATTTCTCGAAGCTGTTGATAGTCCAGTCCTCGCTTGACAGCTTCGGTGTCCCCGGGGACGCAGACGCTTCGTCAGAAGGGCGTTTCATGGCGCTCAGCAGGAATTTCCTGGACCCGATGATCTTCAAGTCGGGCAGAAGGGTTGCCGTCGTGGGCCAGGTTGAAGGGCAGGAGGTCCTTCCCCTGGGCGACATCAGTTATGCGTATCCTGTCTTGATTGTAAGGGAAATCTATCTCGTGCCGAAAGCGGAGCCGCGACCGGCATACTATCCGCCCTACGGCTACTATGACCCCTTCTGGTGGGGGCCCCCCTATTGGAGGTACCGTTATTATTACCCGTGGTGGTGAAATTGGCGGAGCAGGGATTTTGCCAATCCCGCTGCACGGTCTGCAAGTGCGGAAGGGAAAAGGGGCGGTTCAGAAGAACCGCCCCTTTTTTTAGGTCCATCAGTCAACTGGTGGCATTAAATCCATTAACGGAACTTTATTTATTGCATAATGCTGGATAACCGCTATTTGTGCGGATAGATTAGTTTTATATGTTTGCGTTATGATATTTTTATACAACACTGAAGCTGCATGTGTCAGATTAAACGGGCATTGCGATTGACAGACTCTGTATTAAGAAGCGCCTGGATTGCAAAAATTGAAAATAAATAATTTGTGCAAGGTGTTTTATCATTTGATCTGTCTTGATGCATAATAAATAAATAGTAAAATAGTAACCAACAAAAGGAATGCAATGTGTGGTTCTGATTATGCTTCTTTGAATAGTGTCATTTAGAGGGATGTAAAGGGCTGTTTCAATTGATTGGCGGTGATGGGCATTGTCCTGATATTCAACCATCAGGGGAATCCGGGGGTGTGAAATGGGATATTCGGCTAATGCAAGGATATGGGAGTCGATCCAGGCGAGGGAGCGGACCAGGCGATATGAATTTCCGCTGGTTTCGGCGCTCAATGCGCAGCGCCTCGGCGAGGTGACGGGCGCGAGCGTGTGCATGAGCAGAGAGATGGAAGTGGAGTACGTGGAGCTCGACTTGAATCTCTACAGCCTGGATGCCGGGATCGAGACTGCCAGGTTGATCCTGGAGACTGCCGGCGCGCCGGCCGGGTCCGAATTCCGGGTGAGGCGGGACAGCGGTGAACAGGTTATCCGTTTCGGCAGGCAGGAGGGGATGGCAATTTACCTGGATGGTGTCAACCTGCCTGACGAAATCTATGATACCTGCACGTGTGACGGCCTCGCCGCGTTGATTTCCGGAGAGTTGGCATCGGTCGGCGGCGAAATCAGGGGGTCATGGGTAGGACGCTCGGAAACCTCGATCTACCTGTACAGCCCGGATGCCGAGCAGATGTTCGCGGCAATAGAGCCGATCCTGGCCGTTTATCCCCTGTGCAGGAATGCACGGGTCGTGATCAGGCATGGCAATCCGGATCTGAACCCTCGCACGGTGAAGCTTCCCGGAAACCCCGGATTCGATGCGTCTCGGATGATTTTCAGGGGCGGGCGGCACGGCACCGGGTAGACTTGTCTGATATAGATTGATAATTCCCGGGTCAGCCTTTTTCGGGAAAGTCTCTCCGGGGCCGGAGGGGAACTTCCTCGTCGTTCGTGATAATCTGTCGACTCATGGCTCACTGGTCTGGGCTTTCACTGGCTTCAGGCGTTTTCCCGGTATTTGACATCTTGCACGAAGCCGTATCACGAACTCCTCGAAAGCCCCGCGCCGGCCTTTATCAGCTATTCCGGGTTTTCGGATGGAAACCGGGTTGCAACGTATCATTTGACTATCCTGCCTTATTTTGCACACCTTTCAGCGGACAAAAAATGCGGTATAGTGTATACACGTAGTGGAGACGGTTTTCCGCGTCATTCCTTTCTCCTCCAACCTTTGTTTGAGGGGTGCGCCTTGGAAATCAGGACTTACAGCGCGGCTGAACTGCCGCTCAGGAACGGCAGGGTTTACCATCTGGACCTTGCGCCGGAGGAACTGGCTTCCGATATTGTCCTGGTCGGGGATCCGGACCGGGTACCGTATCTTGCCGATGAATTTTTCTCGGTTCGGGAAGCTGACAGGTGCAACCGCGGGTTACGCACCATTACGGGTTTGGTGAGGGAGACGGGGAGGAGGGTTACCTTCACGACTTCCGGCATAGGAACGGCATCGACTGAAATAGTTCTCAACGAGTTGGTCGCGCTCAATGAATTCGACCTGGCGAAGCGCAGGAGGAAGAAATCGTTTGAGCCCCTGACCATCGTACGGGTAGGGACCTGCGGCGGCCTCCAGCCTGAAACGGACCTTGGCACCCTCATCGTGACGGATTACGGCATCGGCCTCGACAATACAGGGCTTTTTTACGACGCGCCGCTTCCCGATGCTGAATGCGGCCTGCTGGAACGAAGGGTCAGGAGCCGGCTCGAGGATGCCATTGCCGATGATGTGCGTTTTCGCGGAAGATTCAACCCTTACGCCGCCCGGGCTGATGTGCGGTTGAGGGTAGCCCTGGAGCGCGAGGCTCTTCACCTCGGCGTTCCCTGTAAAAGAGGTGTTACGGTGACCAGCCCGGGTTTTTTTGCCGAGCAGGGGCGGCCCATTGGCCGCGTTTCTCCGACGGTTCCCGATCTGGCCGATGTCCTTGCTGCGATTGATACCGGAATTGCCGGCCTCAAGATCGAGAACATCGAGATGGAGGCTAGCTTTCTCCTGCATTTTCTCGGCGCTATCGCTTATCGGGCGGGAGCGGTGTGCGCCGTCATAGACAAACGCCAGGAGGGGGTGTTCCTGACTGAATACCGGGAATCGGTCAGGAGCGCGGCCTGGATCGCCCTGAGGGCCTTCAATGCCCTCCATCCCTTCCAACTCTGAGAACATTTCACTCGCACCTGCTGATCCGGAGAAAGACAGCCATGACCAACGAAGATGTGGCCAGGATACGTTCCTGGTTTGCCGGCTATTGCCAGTCCTTTGATTCCACTGGCGACGAAGAGCGGGAGAACATGCTCCTGAAGGAAGAACATACCCACCGTGTGTGCGCTAATGCCATCCGGGTCGGTTCGGACGAAGGGCTTTCCGGCGATGATCTTTTCCTTGCCGAGGCAGCGGCGTTGCTGCACGATGTGGGAAGGTTCGAGCAGTACCGCCAGTATCGCACGTTCCGCGACAGCATTTCCGTTGATCACGGCGCATTCGGGGTCGAAATACTTCTGGACAGCGATATTCTTGCCGGTTTCGATCCGCGGGACAGGCGGATAGTCATATCCTGCGTGGAGAACCACAACTGCTTCAAGCTGCGGAAAAGTATAACCGGCGAGGACCTGGCTTTCCTGAACCTGGTCAGGGATGCGGACAAGCTTGATATCTGGAGCTTATTCGTCGAATATTACCGGATGCCCGCCGATGGACGCTCACAGGCGGTCGGGCAGGGATTGCCCGACAAGCCCCGTTGCTCTCCCCGGATCTGCGAGAAGGTCATGCGGCGGGAGCCGGTCCGCCTCTCGTCGGCGTGCACTCTGAACGACTTCAAGCTGGTGCAGCTTTCATGGGTGTATGACATGGTTTACCCGTCGTCTTTCCGCCTGCTCTTGGAGCGGGATCTCATCAACGGCATCTCTGCGTCTCTGCCGGCTGTCCAGCCCGTGGCGGCGGCGGTAGATGCGGTCAGCGAATATGCCCGGGAGCGGGCAGCGGCAGAGTCTCGCGCATTTCCGAATGGAATGGCGAGGTGATAAGGAAGGGATGTATCGGCCGGGCTCGCTTTGGTGGATTAGCGCAATTTTATCATTAAATTGACATTCGCGGTCAATTGTATATACTGCCAGGGTCACGATTTTGCTGGTTTTCATCCGGAAAGGGAGCTTTTCCGCCCTGGCTGTGTCAATCTGCGGGCTTGCTTGTGCGACATACTACAGTATGCCTCCGCGCAACCCCTTGATTTCCTTGCCAGGACGAAAAATCCCCTCTTTCCGGTCTGAAAACTGCATTAGCGTCAATCCGAGTTTCCGGATGGACACTAGGGAGGAAATTTATCCATGAAAATCAGCCATTTGCTATTCCTTTCCACCCTCGTTGCGTTCATGGGCTGTGCCACTGCCAGCAGCATATCAAAACCGGGATTCGAAATGGGACGCTGCAAGAGGATCGCTGTTGCCGGCTTCCAATATCCTTCAACGGCCCCACGGCCTGATGTGGGAGATTTCATGGCCTTGGGCCTCATGAAACGCGGTTACGTGGTGGTCGATTCCAGCAACCTCTCGCCGGTGATAAGCCGGAACGAACTTTATGAATCCGGACTGACTACGGAGATCAAGGGAAAGCTGAAAGCGATGGGGGTCGATGCCCTGGTCATGGGAACGGTCGTCGATGAAAGCTGTACCATGGCAGGGGGGGGTGAGGAAGTGCTTGCTCCCTACCGAAAAAGCCGCTGCACATCAACGGTGTTGGTGAAGATGATTGAGCCGTCCACGGGAGAACTGCTCTGGGGGGCGACTGCCACGGAATCCAGGGAAGCGGTCGGCATGACGGAGGACAGGATCTCCATGATGGCAGTGGAATCGATAAATGCCGCAATCCCCGAGCTTTGCCTGGAACCGCAGTGCAAGAAATGACCGGCCTGTCCTGTCCGTTTCCCGGCAGGAATGCGAAAAACCTTGACAGAAACATAATTAAAAAGTTATAAATGACGCATACGGGCTGATAATGAATTGCCATGAATTATTTCAAACGGAGCCAAATAGCGTCATACTTCAGGATTGACAAGGAGCTGGTGATCATTTTCCTCTTGATCACCATCACGGCCGTCATTTTCTTTTTCGTGGCCAACCAGAGGGCCTTTCTCAATTTCTTCTACCTTCCCGTGCTGCTCGGCGCTTATTTCTTCGGCAGCCGCTATGCAACCCTGTCCGCGTTCTTTTCCATCGTTCTCATTTCAGGGGTCGCATTGCTGTATCCCGACAGTTTCAGTTTCAACGGGACCGACCGTTTTTTCCGGTGGCTCGACATCGCTACATGGGGGGGCTTCCTCCTGATTTCCGGTTACCTGATGGGGCTGCTTTACGAGAAGAAGGTCCAGGCTGCAAAGGAGATCAGCAAGACCTACCAGGGCATCATCGAGATGCTTTCCCTGCTGATAGACTCAGTTGACCAGCATACCCACAGTCATTCCTACCGGGTTTCCGTGATTGCGGAGAAAATTTCCCGGGCCATGGGCTGCTCGGACCGGGAGGTGGAAGACATCAGGATCGCCGCACTGCTCCATGACCTGGGCAAAATCGGCGTGAGCCGCGAAATCCTGGAGAAAATCGGCAGGTTGACCAACAGCGAGCGCGACCAGATAAAGCAGCATACCACCAAGGCTGTTCGTATACTGACGCCCGTAGGCGGAAGGGTGACGGACCTTCTCCCGATAATACTCGGCCATCACGAAAAATACGACGGGAACGGCTACCACGCCCTCATAGGCGAGACCATACCGCTGGGAGCCCGCATCATCGCTGTTGCGGATGTCTATGATGCGCTTACTTCCGACCGGCCCTACCGTCAGGCCATTTCTCCTTTCCAGGCAAGGAATGAAATCGTGGCCAACACGGGAACGCATTTCGATCCGCGGGTCGTGAAAGTATTTGAAGCCATTTTCCCCACCTTTGACGGCGTGGGGTCGCCATTTGCCGGAGTTCTTGGCGCCTGAACCCGTCTTTGCCGGCACACTCGGGGGAATTTACCCAAAATTGTATTGACAAAAAAGCCCAGAGCGGTTTATATGTTCTCATTCCCCGTTTATAGCCTGTATTTTTACCCCGTTGGTACCCCCAAACCCTTTACTTTCGCTGCATCAGTTTGACAGCGTACCTTTGATTGCATTTGTGCCGGAATTCCATGAACGATAACTTCATCAAGCAAACCGAATCTGTACTGCCGGGGGATAACCCTGATGGCTCCGTCCATCCGGGATGATTGGATGCATTCCAATTGTGTTCTTTTCTTCTTCAGAAATTGTTTCCATATGCCGAACATTCCTTTCAGGATTCCTTCTGCTGATGCAGTCCGGGGCACTCGAATTCTGATAATGACGTAACGGATGAAGATACTGAAAATCAAGTCGCCTGGCGACTCAGACGGACAACCGGCCATGCCTGCCTGCGGTACGGGTCCTGATATTAGAGCGTGCACAAGGGCATGCAGGAGCACAAATGAATTTACAAGAACTTAAAAGCAAAAAGATCAGCGAGTTGACCGCAATAGCGAAGGGGCTCAATATCGAAGGGGCATCTAATCTTCGAAAACAGGACCTGATTTTCGCCATACTCAATGCCCAGACTGAAAAGAACGGCATGATCTTCGGCGAGGGGGTCCTGGAAACCCTGCCTGACGGATTCGGTTTCCTCAGGGCGCCTGACTACAACTACCTTCCCGGCCCTGACGACATATATGTTTCGCCCAGCCAGATCCGCCGGTTCAACCTGCAGACCGGCGACACCGTGTCCGGCCAGATCCGGCCGCCCAAGGAGGGCGAGCGTTACTTTGCGCTGCTCAAGGTGGAAACGGTCAACTTCGAACCGCTGGAAGGGATCCGTGACAAGGTCCTTTTCGACAACCTGACCCCGCTCTACCCCATGGAGAAGCTGAAGATCGAGACCACCCCTGACAACATGTCAACCAGGGTGATGGACCTCATCGCTCCCATCGGCAAAGGCCAGCGCGGGCTCATCGTGGCGCCGCCACGCACCGGCAAGACGATGCTCATCCAGAACATCGCCAACTCCATTGCAACGAATCACCCGGAAGTCTACCTGATCGTGCTGCTGATCGACGAACGGCCCGAGGAAGTCACCGACATGCAGCGCTCCGTCAATGGCGAGGTTGTGTCGTCCACATTCGACGAACCTGCGGCCCGGCATATCCAGGTGGCTGAGATGGTCATAGAAAAGGCCAAGCGCCTGGTGGAGCACAAGCGCGACGTGGTCATCCTCCTGGATTCGATCACCAGGCTTGCCCGTGCCTACAACACCGTCATCCCCCCTTCGGGAAAGGTCCTGTCCGGCGGGGTTGACTCCAATGCCCTGCACAAGCCGAAGCGCTTTTTCGGTGCGGCCCGCAACATCGAGGAGGGTGGTTCCCTCACCATCATCGCAACCGCGCTGGTGGACACGGGCAGCAAGATGGACGAGGTGATATTCGAAGAATTCAAGGGCACCGGCAACATGGAACTGCACCTTGACCGCAAGCTGGTGGAAAAGAGGGTGTTCCCCGCCATCGACATGAACAAGTCAGGCACCAGGAAAGAGGAGCTTCTGATCGACAAGGCGTCCCTGAACCGGATCTGGATCCTGCGCAAGGTCCTCCACCCCATGAACGTGGTGGACAGCATGGAATTCCTCCTGGACAAGCTTTCGGAGACCAAGTCCAACCGGGATTTCCTGGATTCCATGAACAGGTGAAAAAACACTTGATAAATTCAGGCGGAGATGCTAACGTTCTAAACTTCTGAAGACGCTGTCGAGATGCCCGGTAGTGCGCTGTGCTCAAGGAGGAAGCAATGAAAGAGGGAGTCCACCCGAAATATTCCGAGGTAACGGTCAAGTGCATGTGCGGAAACACATTCCAGACCCGTTCCACCAAAGCTGAAATCACGACGGAGATATGCTCCGCCTGTCACCCTTTCTTTACCGGTAAGCAGAAGCTTATCGACACCGCAGGCCGCGTCGAGAGGTTCAAGAAAAGATACGGCATGTAACAGGCTTGAGGCCCGCGGATGCAAAGAAAGGGGATTTTGTCCATGGCGAAATCCCCTTCTCTGTTTCCGCTTCCGTCTGATTGAATCCCGTCATCTTTCCGAAGGACGTCAATGAAGGTCACTCTCATCCATCACACACCCAACCCGGAGCAGGCGGTCGCCCTGGCTGCACGGCTTTGCTATTCCCCGGTTTCCATCGTAGACCTTCAGGAACGCCTTTCCGGCAGCGACATAGACGCTTTCCTGGGGAAAATTCTGCGTCTCGGGCACCTGTCGGTGCTGGAGCACGCATCGTTCACATTCGGGATCGAGGGCGTTTCCCGGGTGACCACCCACCAGCTGGTGCGCCACCGGATCGCGTCCTTTTCCCAGCAGTCCCAACGCTACGTTTCCCACAAGGAGATGTTCGACGTGGTGGTTCCCCCGACAGTTGCCGGGAATCCCCAGATTGCGGAACGGTTCCTTGCCCAGGTGCGGGAGATACACCGGCTGTACGCGGAAATGGTGGAGGCCGGCATTCCGGCGGAAGACGCACGGTATGTCCTGCCCAATGCAACGGAAACCAAGATCATCGTCACCATGAATGCCAGGGAGCTGCTCCATTTCTTTGAGCTGCGCTGCTGTGAGAGGGCTCAATGGGAGATTCGCGAAATGGCCATCGAGATGCTCAGGCTGGCAAGGCGCGCGGCGCCTGCCATCTTCCGTGCCGCGGGACCGGGCTGTCTCGGCGGAGCGTGCCCCGAAGGGAGCATGACCTGCGGCAGGATGGCCGAGGTCAGAAAATTTTTCGAGGCGATGCAGTAGGCTGCCAGGGCTTTCGAACCTGGTGCAGCAAGAGGAACGCATGGAAAAGATAAACATCGGCGGACAGGCGGTCATAGAAGGGGTCATGATGCGGGCGCCCCGCTCCATGGCCATCGCGGTGCGCCGCCCGAATGGGGAAATCGTAGTGAAGCGGGACAGGGTCGTTCCCCTTGCCGAACGGTTTCCGTTGCTCAAGCTTCCCGTTGTCCGCGGCGCGGTTGCGCTGTTCTCGTCCCTTCTCATCGGCCTGAAGGCCCTCAGCTTTTCCGCCAACGAGGCCGCGGCGGAGGGGGAGGAGAAAGAGGAGATCAGCGCGCTCGCCATGGGCGGGACCATGGCCGTAGCCCTTCTTTTCGGCGTTCTGCTCTTTTTCATCCTGCCGCTTTACATGACCAAGCTGATGGTGCCGGTCATTGGCGACTCCAACCTGGTCTTCAACCTGGTGGACGGTTTGATCCGGGTGGCCGTGTTTCTTCTGTACATTTATTCCATCTCGCGCATGAAGGACATTCAGCGGGTTTTCCAGTATCACGGCGCGGAGCACAAGTCGATCTTCGCTTTCGAAGCTGGGGACGAGCTGACGGTGGAGAACGTGAAGGGGCACAGCCGGCTCCATCCCCGCTGCGGGACCAGTTTCCTGCTCATAGTCATGCTGGTCAGCATCCTGGTTTTTTCCCTGATCCCGAAAATCTGGCCCTTCTATCTGAAAGCCGGGTCAAGGATAGTCCTGCTTCCTCTCATAGCGGGCATTTCCTACGAATGCCTCAAGTGGAGCGCAAAACATGAAGATTCCGCTCTGGTGCGGTTTCTCATTGCTCCCGGGCTCGCTCTGCAGCGACTGACTACGCGGGAGCCGGACGACGGGCAGCTTGAAGTGGCCATCCGCTCCATGGAAGAGGCGCTGGATGAGAACGGGGGGCACAAGGATGACAGGCTCGTTGTCTGAGAATAAAGGTAAGGTTTTGATATGCTGGAAAAAATAGAGGAACTTGAAAGACGCTACCAGGAGCTGGAATCCCTCCTGTCCGACCCGTCCGTCCTGGGCAACCAGGCTGAATTCCGGAAGCTGAGCAAGGAACACTACGACCTGTCGGCCCTGGTGGCCGCCTACCGCGACTACAGGAAGATCGTCTCGGAAATGGACGACAACCGGCTGCTCCTGGAGGAATCGGACCCGGAAATCCGCGAGATGGCCGAGGCAGAGCTGGAAGAGCAGGCGGGGCGTAAAGAAAAGCTGGAGGAAGAGATCAAATTCCTGCTGCTGCCCAAGGACCCCAACGATGACCGGAGCGTGGTCCTGGAAATCAGGGCCGGGACCGGCGGCGATGAAGCAGCCCTGTTCTCGGGAGACCTGTTCAGGATGTATTGCCGGTTCGCCGAGGCCAACCGCTGGAAGGTGGAGATCATATCCGCTTCCGAGTCGGACATGGGAGGATTCAAGGAGGTCATCGCGCTGGTCGAGGGCCAGGGCGTCTTTGCCAGGCTCAAGTACGAGTCGGGTACCCACCGGGTTCAGCGGGTTCCCGATACCGAGGCCCAGGGCCGCATCCACACCAGCGCCTGTACCGTTGCGGTGTTGCCTGAGGCCGAGGACATCGATATCGACATCAACCCTGCGGACCTGAAAATCGATGTCTACCGCTCCTCCGGGGCCGGCGGCCAGCACGTCAACACCACCGATTCCGCTGTTCGAATAACACATTTGCCTACTGGAATCGTCGTGGCGTGCCAGGAAGAGCGAAGCCAGATCAAGAACCGCGCCAAGGCCATGAAAGTCCTGAAGTCGCGCATGCTGGACATCATGCAGAGCGAGCAGAACGCCAAGATGGCAGCGGACCGGAAGCAGCAGGTGGGGAGTGGTGACCGCAGCGAGCGCATCCGGACCTACAATTTCCCCCAGGGGCGGATGACCGACCACCGGATCGGCCTGACCCTGTACCGCCTTGACGCCATAATGGCCGGGGACATCGGCGAGATCGTCGATGCCCTGCGGGCCCATTACCAGATGGAGGCGCTCAAGTCCCAGAGCGAGGCGGCTTGACCGAAACCTGGACGACATTGAAGGTCCTCAACTGGACCAAGGGGTACCTGGCGGAGAAGGGTGTGGAGAACGCCCGCCTCGAGGCCGAATGGCTTTTGTGCGCTGCCCTGGGCATGGACAGGGTCGGCCTGTATGTAAATTTCGACAAGCCCCTGACGTCTGTGGAACTGGCCGCGTGCCGTGCGCTGGTTTCCCGGCGCGCCAGGCGTGAACCGCTCCAGTACATCCTGGGCAGCCAGGATTTCTACGGGCTTGACTTCGAAGTGGCACCGGGCGTGCTGATCCCGCGCCACGATACCGAGACTCTGGTGCAGGAGGCTGCAGTAAGGTGTCCGCCGCGAGGAAAGGTGCTGGATATCGGGGTGGGCAGCGGCTGCATCGCCATAGCCCTTGCAAAAGCGCTTCCCGGTATCGGGATAACGGGTTGCGACGCCTCGAAAGATGCCCTGGAACTGGCAGAACGGAACGCGGCGCGCCACGGCGTGTCGCTGGAACTTGTGCACGGCTCGCTGTTCGAGCCATTCACGGGACGAACCTTCGACCTGATCGTTTCCAACCCGCCCTACATCCCCACGGCCGACCTGGATACGCTCCAGCCGGAGGTGAGGGATCACGAGCCGCGGCAGGCGCTGGACGGCGGTATTGACGGCCTTGATTTCTATCGCAGGATGGTTCCGGAGGCCCTATGCCATCTCGATGCCGGCGGCTGGCTGGTTCTGGAAATCGGCATGGGTCAGGCACCAGCGGTTGCCGGTCTGTTTGAAGCGACCGGCGGGTTCAGGGAAATCTTTTCCGCGCGGGACCCCGGCGGAATCGAGCGTGTCATCGGCGGAAGAAAAGTGTAGGGCCGGCTTCATGCTGCCCATGGTTTTGCTCATCAGGCGGATACCAGCAGGGGTCCGCCACATCGAAAAAGAGGTAGTTCAGTGGACAAATTGATCATCAAGGGGGGGAAACGCCTGGCCGGGGATGTCATGGTCAGCGGTTCGAAGAACGCATCCCTTCCCGTATTCATAGCGACCATACTGGCGCCCGGCGCCCACGAGATCCGCAACGTACCGTTTCTCCGCGATATCAACACCACGATAAAAGTGCTGGAAAGCCTCGGCGCCACCATCGAAGGGAACGGTAACGTTGTCAGGATAGACACCTCGGGCCTGAACCGGCACGAAGCGACCTATGACCTGGTAAAGACCATGCGGGCTTCGGTGCTGGTCCTGGGTCCGCTCCTGGCGCGCTTCGGCAAGGCCAGGGTATCGCTCCCGGGCGGCTGCGCCATCGGCGCGCGCCCCATCAATCTCCATCTGAAGGGCCTGGAAGCGCTTGGCGCCGAGATCACCCTCGAACACGGCTACGTGGAAGCGAAGGCGCGCAGGCTCAAGGGCGCGCGGATCAATTTCGAGATCTCCACGGTCGGCGGGACCGAGCAGTTGATGATGGCCGCGGCAACGGCCAAGGGAGAAACCATCCTGGAGAATGCTGCGCGGGAGCCCGAAATAACGGATCTGGCGGAAATGCTCACCGGCATGGGCGCCAGGATAGACGGCGCCGGGACCGACACCATCCGCATCGAGGGCGTGAGCGAACTGCAGCCGGTGGTTCACACGGTCATGCCCGACAGGATTGAGGCAGGTACCTTCATGACTGCTGCCGCCATCACGGGTGGCGATGTCCGTATCCACGGCATGCGGCCGGATCATCTGGACGCCCTGATTTTCAAGCTCCAGGACGCCGGAGTCGAGATCACCCACAAGGACAAGGTGGTCCGGGTGAAAGGTCCGCGCAAGATCAGGAGCATCAACATCAAGACCAGGCCCTATCCGGGCTTTCCCACCGACATGCAGGCCCAGCTGATGGCCCTCATGACGGTAGCCGACGGCACCAGCATGATCAGCGAAAACATTTTCGAAAACAGGTTCATGCACGTTTCCGAACTGCTCCGCTTCGGGGCAGACATATTCATCGAGGGCAACAGCGCGATCGTGAAGGGAGTGCGCAAGCTTTCCGGCGCACCGGTAATGGCCACCGACCTCAGGGCTTCGGCATCCCTGATCCTGGCGGGGCTTGCCGCCGACAACACGACGGAGGTTTCCCGGATCTACCACCTGGACCGGGGTTACGAATCGATCGAGAAGAAGCTGGCCGGGCTGGGCGCGGACATAACAAGGGTAAAGGAAGGGTGAAGGAGGGCGTGCCTTTCGCCTGATTCCAAGAATGTAAAAATGAGCGATTTCATAACCATTGCCATACCCAAGGGCCGCATTCTCCAGGACTCCGTGGCCCTGTTCAAGAAGATCGGCATCAACTGCGAGGAGCTGCTTTCCGACACCCGAAAGCTTGTTTTCGAGGACCCCGTCCAGAAGATGCGCTACATGATCGTTCGCGCGACCGATGTTCCAACCTATGTGGAATACGGCTGCGCCGACCTGGGAATCGTGGGCAAGGACACCCTCATGGAGCAGGAGAAGGACCTGTACGAACCTCTCGACCTGAAATTCGGCTATTGCCGGCTGGTAGTCGCAGAGCCTGCCGAGCTTTCGCGTGTCGACGATCCGGCAAGCTGGGCGAACATCCGCATCGCCACCAAGTACCCCAATGTCACGGAAAAATATTTTGCCGGCAAAGGGGTGCAGGTGGAGATCATCAAGCTCTACGGCTCCATAGAACTGGCGCCCCTTGTGGGCCTTTCCGAGCGCATCGTGGACCTGGTTTCCACCGGGGAAACCATGCGACAGAACGGTCTCGTGGAAGTGGACACCATTGCGGAGATAACCTGTCGGCTGATAGTGAACCGGGCGAGCCTGAAGACCAGGCACGAGAGGATAACCACGATCCTGACCGGGCTGGAAAAGGTTTTGTGAGGGTCTTTTTCTGACGCCATGCCTCACGCGGATAACTGGATCTGTGACCCTTCTCCATCAGGGAGAAGGTGCCCTGGAAGGGCGGATGAGGGGTGGTTGTATCTATAACTGTCACGGTTGCGGGCCCGACCGACCTGCACCGGGAACGGATTGCCAATGAAGTTTCTTGATATGCGGGACCCCGGATTCGACGAGCAATTCGCCGGTATTCTTGCCCGTGGCGAGCAGGTGGGGAGGGAGGTCGAGGCCGCGGTCCTTGAGATCATCGCCGATGTCCGCACCCGTGGCGATGCGGCCCTGCTGGATTATACGAAGCGCTTCGATCGTCTCGAAACGGACGCCGAGGGGCTGCTGGTTGCCGATGAAGCCATAGACAGCGCCTTTGCCAGAGTAAGCCAAGAGGATATCGCCACTCTCAGGCTGGCCGTGGAGCGGGTGACACGCTTCCACGAGAAACAGAAGCAGAAGAGCTGGCTCGATGCCGGAGAGGACGGAGTGCTCCTCGGGCAGAAGGTGACACCCCTGGAGCGTGTCGGCATCTATGTCCCGGGCGGAAAGGCCAGCTACCCCAGCAGCGTTATAATGAATGCCGTGCCGGCGCGGGTGGCGGGTGTGTCCGAGGTCGTCATGGTTGCTCCCACTCCCGACGGCGAGGTCAATCCCCATGTCCTGGTTGCCGCACGCCTCTCCGGCGTGGACCGGATCTTCCGCATCGGCGGCGCCCAGGCGGTAGCCGCGCTGGCATACGGAACCCATACTATCCCCCGGGTGGACAAGATCACCGGTCCGGGGAACATCTACGTGGCAACGGCCAAGAAGCTGGTGTTCGGCCGGGTGGGGATCGACATGATCGCCGGGCCCAGCGAGATCCTGGTCATCAGCGACGGCAGCGGGTCGCCGGTCCACGTGGCCGCGGACCTCCTGTCCCAGGCGGAGCATGACGAACTTGCCTCGGCGATGCTCATCACCACCAGCCGTGAATTCGGCGGACTGGTGGTGGCGGAGGTGGAGCGGCAGCTCGGCCTTCTCAGGCGCGGTGAGATCGCCCGCAAATCCTGGAACGATTACGGGGTCGTCATGGTGGCGGATTCGCTCGGGGATGCCATCGACTTTTCCAACCGCCTTGCGCCGGAGCACCTGGAGCTGGCGGTTGCCGACCCCTTCGAGATCCTGCCTTCCATCCGCAATGCCGGCGCGATTTTTCTCGGCCATTTCACACCCGAGGCCGCGGGCGATTACCTGGCAGGCCCCAACCATACGCTCCCGACCGGCGGTACCGCCCGGTTCTTCTCCCCCCTGTCGGTGGACGATTTCGTCAAGAAGTCGTCGCTCATCTATTTCTCCCGGGGGGCGCTCGACAGGCTTGGCAGCGATATCGTGCGCCTTGCCGGGCTCGAGGGACTGGATGCCCACGGCCGTTCGGTCAGCGTCAGAATGACAGACAGGAAGGAACAATGAACGCTCTTCGCCCCAACATAGCATCCATGGCAGGTTACGTGCCCGGTTTCCAGCCCCCTGACGGGGAAGCATTCGTCAAGCTGAATTCCAACGAAAACCCCTATCCGCCTTCGCCGGCCGTGGTCGCGGCGATCATGGACGAGCTGGGAAAGGACGGGGCATCCCTGCGCAAATATCCCTGCGCTTCCAGCCGGAATCTGCGCGAAATCGCCGGCCGGCTGTACGGCTTTGATCCTGAATGGGTCATCATGGCCAACGGTTCGGACGAGGTGCTCAACAACCTGATCCGGGCCTGCGCGGGGGAGGGGGACGAAATAGCATATGTGCATCCCTCCTATTCATATTATGTGACCCTGGCGGAGGTGCAGGGCGCGCGGGTCAGGACCTTCGGGTTGACGGACGACCGCCGCATTGCCGGTTTCCCGGAAAAGTACGAGGGGAAGATATTTTTCCTGACCACCCCCAATGCGCCCCTGGGGTTCGCCTTTTCCCTGGACTACATCGACGAGCTTGCAAGGCGATGCGCAGGCATCCTGGTGGTCGACGAAGCGTATGTGGACTTTGCGGACCAGAACGCCCTTGATCTCCTGAAAAAACATGAGAACATGGTGGTGACCCGGACCCTTTCCAAGAGCTATTCCCTTGCCGGGATGCGGCTCGGGCTGGCCATCGCCCGGCCAGCGATCATCCAGGCCCTGGACAAGATCCGTGACCACTACAACCTGGACCGACTCGCCCAGGCAGCCTGCGGCGCAGCCCTCCTGGACCAGGATTATTTCCGCCAATGCATCGATAAGGTCCGCGCGACGAGGGAATGGTTCTCCGACGAGCTGCGGGGGCTTGGTTACGACGTACTGCCGTCCCAGGGCAACTACGTTTTTGCCGCTCCGCCGGACCGGGATGCGAAACGCGTCTATGAAGGCCTGTTCCAGCGCCGCATACTGGTGCGCCATTTCACCGATCCGCTCCTTGCCCATGGCCTCCGCATCACCATAGGCACGCGGGAGGAGATGGAGCGAACCGTTTCCGCAATCAGGGAAATCAGCTGATCGCACAAGGAGGATTCCATGCCAAGAACCGCCGTTGTGGAAAGAGTGACCAGGGAAACCCGCATCAGGCTCTCCCTCGGACTTGACGGGACCGGTGAGTCCAAGGTCTGCACCTCGGTACCTTTCCTCGATCACATGTTGGAGCTGTTTGCTCGGCACGGCCTGTTCGATCTCCAGGTGGAGGCCCAGGGGGATATAGATATCGATTTTCACCACACCGTGGAGGATATCGGCATTGTCCTGGGTGAGGCATTGAAACGTGCGCTTGGCGCCAAGGAAGGCATAAGCCGTTACGGCCAGGCCACCGTGCCCATGGACGAAACCCTTGCTTCCGCGACCATCGATCTGTCCGGCCGCCCCTACCTGTGCTTCAACGTGCCGCTGCCCAAGGTGAAGATCGGCGAGTTCGACGTGGAGCTGGTACGTGAGTTTTTCCAGGCAATCGCGAATACCGGCGGCCTGAATCTCCACGTGAACCTGAAATACGGCGAAAACGTGCACCACATTGTGGAAGCGTGTTTCAAGGCGTTCGCCAGGGCGCTTGACGGGGCCACCCGTCCGGATCCGAGGATAACGGGCGTGATGTCCACTAAGGGGCAGCTGTAGCAGGCTGTTGAAAAACTATTGCGGAGCCCATCTGCGGCGTTGCGCGGTGCTCACACCCTCGCCTATCTAAGTGATATGTCTCGGGTGCTGCGCTCCGTGCGCCTTGCATCTGGACTTCCTCATGACGTTTTTGAACAGCCTGTTGGGCGGGCGGAAATAAGATTATAGAGGCAGTGATGATTGCAATTATCGATTACGGTATGGGCAACCTGCGCTCGGTGCAGAAGGCCTTCGAGAAGGTCGGCTTTGAGGCGCTGGTAACTTCCGATCCAAAGGTGGTGCTGGAGGCGGAACGTATAGTTCTGCCCGGTGTGGGCGCTTTTCGGGACTGCATAAGGAACCTGGAGGAGGGTGGGTTCATCGAGCCGATCCTGCAGGTGATCCGTGAAGGCCGGCCTTTCCTCGGAATCTGTCTCGGTCTCCAGCTGCTTTTCACGGAGAGCGAGGAATTCGGGCTGCACCGCGGCCTGGATGTCATTCCGGGGAGGGTGCTGCGTTTTCCCGACGGCATGAAGGAGGGAAGCGAAGAACTGAAGGTCCCCCACATGGGGTGGAACCAGCTCTCCATAAAGCGGCGTCCTCCGGCGCTTGCCGGGATTCCGGACGGCTCGAATTTCTATTTCGTCCATTCATACTACGTAAAACCGGATGATCCTTCCGTGGTGGCCACCACGACGGATTACGGCGGCGATTTCTGTTCTGCGATATGGAAAGACAACATCTTCGCCACCCAGTTCCACCCGGAAAAGTCCCAGGAAAAGGGGCTCGCCATCCTGAAAAACTTTGGAGAGATGAAATGATCGTTATCCCGGCCATAGACCTGAAGGACGGCAGATGCGTCCGCCTGGAGCAAGGGCTCATGGAGCGCGACACGGTTTTTTGCGACAGCCCCGCCGAACAGGCGCGAGCATGGCAGGACCAGGGAGCGGAACTGCTCCACATCGTCGATCTCAACGGCGCCTTTGCCGGCGAGCCCAGGAACCGTTCCTCCATCGAGGAGATCGCAGGGGCTGTTTCCATCCCAACCCAATTGGGCGGGGGAATCCGGGACCTTGAAACAATCGAAGCGTACCTGTCGCTCGGCATAGGCAGGGTGATACTCGGCACCGCCGCCCAGCGGAACCCCAAGCTGGTGGAGGACGCATGCCGCCGCTTTCCCGGACGGATCGTAGTCGGCATCGACGCGAAAAACGGCATGGTTGCGGTCCAGGGTTGGGCCGAGGTGACCGGTGTGACCGCCCGGGAGTTGGCATCCCGGTTCGAGGGATACGGGGTCGCCGCAATTATCTATACGGACATCGCCAGGGACGGCATGCTGAGCGGCCCCAATATCGATGCGACCCGGGAGCTGGCTGAAGCCATATCCATCCCGGTGATCGCCTCGGGAGGGGTCTCCACCCTGGCCGACATAACAAACCTGATGGCCATTGAAGCCAGCGGAGTGACGGGGGTCATAACCGGCAAGGCCCTGTACACCGGGGCGTTCAGCCTGTCCGAAGCCATCGCGCTCACGAAAAAATGACGAGCCCGCAACACGATACCGGAGAAAGACGATGCTGACCAAGCGAATAATTCCCTGCCTCGACGTGAAGGGGGGGAGGGTGGTCAAAGGGGTGCAGTTCCTGGAGCTGCGAGACGCCGGAGATCCCGTGGAAATTGCCGAAATCTATGACCGGCAGGGCGCCGATGAGCTCACATTTCTCGATATCACGGCTTCATCGGACCAGCGCGACATAATAATCGACGTAGTCCGGCGGACTGCCGAGCGTGTATTCATGCCGCTGACCGTGGGCGGAGGGGTGCGCACGGTCGAGGATATCAGACGTCTCCTGAATGCTGGAGCGGACAAGGTTTCCATCAATACCGCAGCGGTTCACCGTCCCGAATTCGTCAATGAGGCAGCGGAGCGGTTCGGCTCCCAATGCACCGTGGTTGCCATAGATGCAAGGCGGGTGCCGGGAGAGGATCGCTGGGAAGTCTATACCCATGGCGGAAGGAACGCCACCGGCATAGATGCCGTGGAGTGGGCCCAGCGGATGGAGGAATTCGGCGCAGGCGAGATTCTTCTCACCAGCATGGACTGTGACGGCACCAAGGACGGCTACGATCTTCCCCTGACACGTACAGTGGTCGACGCAGTTGCCATTCCTGTTATCGCTTCGGGCGGCGTCGGAAATCTGGAACACCTGTACGACGGGTTTACCGCCGGGGGCGCAAGCGCCTGCCTGGCAGCTTCGATCTTCCATTATCGGGAGTACACGATCGGCGAAGCCAAGCAGTATCTCCGAGAGAAAGGCGTAGCGGTGAGGTTATGACGACAACCGGCGCAAGCGAAACCGGCATAAGGGGACAAGCCGATGTTCTCGACGCTCTGTACGGAGTGATACTGGCACGGAAGGCAAATCCTTCCGATTCATCATATACCGTATCTCTTTTTCGAAAGGGTATCGACACCATACTGAAGAAGATGGGTGAAGAGGCGGTAGAGGTGGTGATCGCGGGCAAGGCCGGAAAACGGGAGGAAATAGTCTATGAAACGGCAGACCTCCTGTACCATCTGCTGGTGCTGCTGGGCTTCTACGACATCGAGCCCGGGGAAATCTATGCGGAGCTGCGCAGGCGTTTCGGAGTCTCGGGGATCCAGGAAAAGGAATCCAGGAACAAGTGAATATAACCGGTGCAACAAAAAAGCGAAATATTTTCCTTGACAACAGAAAATCCGATGTTATCATGGCTTTTCTTTACATTACCATCCCCTGTCCGCAGTTCGAAGCGACCATATAAGCACAAAATTCAAATACAGGAGGGAGGGGAATATGGATGCCGGGAGTAAGAGTAAAGGAAACCGAATCGTTTGAGCTTGCGCTGAAGCGGTTCAAGAAACAATGCGAAAAGGCCGGAATTCTTTCTGAAGTCCGGAAGCGCGAACATTACGAGAAGCCGAGTATCAAGAAGAAGAAAAAGGCGATTGCCGCCCGCAAGCGGGCTTTGAAGAAGCAGCGGAAAATCATGGATTAGGATTTTCCGGTGTCGCTGTAACAAACCGTTGCGAGAGAGCAGCACTGTTCCGGGAACGCCGGGACACCTCTTTCGTGACAGTCTTTCAAATACGTAGCTGGAAGGTGGGGGCAATCTGATGATCTGCCCCTTCTTTCACTTTAAGGCTTTTCCCGAGAGTGCGTAATGAACCTCGTTGATATCCTGATCTGGGTTGTTTTACTGAGCTTTGCGGTAAAAGGATTCATGAAAGGGCTTGTCAAGGAGGTTTGCTCTCTTCTGGGACTTTTCGCGGGCGGCTGGATTGCCTTTGCCTATTACGGGCATGTGGCCGCAGCGCTTGGTCCCCATATACACCTGCCCAGATTCTTGCTGCCCGTTCTCTCCTTCGGGCTGATCTTCGTGACGCTCGGTTTATCCTTCTTTTTTCTCGGGCACCTGCTGACCACATTTTTCAAGATAATTCTTCTTGGCGCCGTCAATCGCCTTGCCGGCCTGGTCCTCGGGTTGCTGGAGGGGGCTCTTCTGGTGAGCATCGTGCTGGGCCTTGCCGTTTCCGCACCGGCTCCGGAGAAATTGAAGAAGCATGTTGGAGGGGCAGCCATGGCCAAACCGTTTGTCGCCTGCGGGACCGGGCTGATCTCCTTGTGGAAGCCGCCCGGGGAAGAGCGAAAGGAAATGCCGCCAGGTTCGAAACGGCCGGTTCACGGCGGGAGGCATCGTGGTCCGGGGACTGCTTCCCTGCGGGTGACGTGAGATGATTCCTGATGACAAAGTGCGTGAAGTCCGTGAACGGGCATCAATACTTGAAGTCATATCGGATTACGTAGGACTGAAGAAATCCGGTGTCAACTATCTGGGGCTCTGCCCGTTTCATTCGGAGAAAACTCCTTCATTCAACGTGAATCCGGCGAAAGGGATTTACCATTGTTTCGGGTGTGGCGTGGGTGGTGATGTCGTAAGCTTCATCATGCGGATTGAAGGCATGGCTTTCCCCGAGGCGGTCCGCTTCCTTGCTCGAAGGGTGGGGGTGGAAATCCCCGAACGGCCGCTTACACCGGCGGAGAAACGCCGTGCGGACGACCGTGAGCGCTATTTCGAGCTGCACGAAATCGCCGTCAGCCATTACGAGAAGGTGCTGTTGGAGGAAAAATCCGGAGAGGCGGGCCGCAAATACCTGCAGGGCAGGGGTGTCGACCGGGAGACTGCACGGACATACCGTCTCGGATTTGCTCCCGACTCCTGGGATAGTTTGGCACGATATTTGGATCGGAAAAAAGTCTCCCTGGAGGACGCGGAGAAAATCGGTCTCCTGCGGAAAAGGGATCGTGGCGGTTATTACGACGGTTTCAGGAACCGGCTCTTGTTTCCCATCACGGACATGCAGGGGCGTCCCATTGGCTTCGGCGGTCGGGTGCTGGATGATTCTCTCCCCAAGTACCTGAATTCGCCCGAATCACCCATATATCGCAAGAGCGAGGTGCTTTTCGGTTTGGGAACCGCAAAGCACGCTATCAGGGAGAAGGGCGAAGCCTTCATCGTAGAGGGCTATTTTGACCATCTCGCGCTGTTCCGCGCCGGTTTCCGCAATGTGGTCGCCACATGCGGAACCGCGCTTACCGAGAGTCATCTGAAGCTTCTGAAGCGCTTTGCGGGGAAGGCCTTGCTCCTTTTCGACTCGGACAAGGCCGGGAAAAATGCTACGCTCAGGGCCATGGATATTTTCATGGAGGGAGACTTCCCGGCCTCGGTGGTCCAGATGCCGCCCGATGAAGACCCGGATACTTTTCTTGCGCGGTTCGGCGTGGAGTCCTTTGCCAAAGTGGTCGGGGAAGCCAGGCCAGTATTCGAATTCTTCTTCAGGGACCTCTGCCGTCAGCATGAAATGGGCAGCGTGGAAGGCAAGGTTGCCATATTGTCTGAACTGACCCCTCGACTGGCAAAAATTGCCGACCAGGTGGAGCGTGATCTTTATGTGAGAGAGATTGCCCGGGTGCTGGCCATTGAGGAAAACGACGTCAGGAGGAAGATGGGCAGGGCGGCTGTTTCCCTCATACCTGGCAAGGAGAAGGTGAAAAGAGTAGTCGGCGCAGAGGAAATGCTGCTTTCCCTGATGGGGAAATATACCGAAATCGTCCGCCTGATCGCCGAGTTCGGACCGGAGCGCATTTTCAGCCCTTCCCTGCTGCCCATTGCGGAGGACATAGTGTCCCGGGTCGTTGCCGGGGCGCCTATTGACTGGTCGGAAATCCTCGATAGAGTGGTATCGGGCGAAGAGCGCAGCCGGCTTGCCGCTTTGCTTATCGAGGAGGACCATCTCGAAGAGATGGATGTGCGCAAGGCGTTCGACCAGTGCTGCCGGACATTGGAGAAAATATCCCTGAAAGAGATCAGGGAATTGAGGATGAGGCTGGCACAGACGGATCCCGACAGTGACGAATTCCAGGCGCTTTTGAAGAGGATCGATTCCCTGCGTGCCAGGAAGTCCAGGATGACGTGAATGTAGCATCAAGATTCGACTGCAGCGATAACGAGGTGAACCGGATGGCGAAAAAGAGCATGGATGAAGTAAAACATCTGATCGACCTGGGAAAAGAGAAGGGCTTCCTGACCTATGACGAGGTCAATGACCTTCTCCCTCCCGACATTGTTTCATCGGACCAGATCGACGATGTGATGAGCATGTTCGGCGAAATGGACATAGAGGTGGTGGACTCGGCCCAGAAGGTCAAGATCCCCAAGGTGAAACTGGACCTGGACGAAGAGGAGGAGCTGGAGGGCGAGCAGGACGAGATGGAGTTCGAGCCCGGGGTGCTGGGACGGACAAGTGATCCAGTCAGGATGTATCTCCGGGAAATGGGTTCCGTGTCCTTGCTCACCCGCGAGGGGGAAGTGGAGATAGCGAAACGCATCGAAGAAGGAGACAGGGATGTGGCGCGGGTCATTTACACCACTCCGATCACCGTGAAGGAGGTGGTCTCCCTCGGGGACATGCTGGAGAAGTTCCAGATGTCCGCGGCCGATATCAGCAAAGAGGTTGAAGAGGAAGAGCTGGAGGAAGACGAGGAGGATCTGCAGAAGAGCCGGTTGCTCGGGGTCATAAACGACATACGCGATTGTGACGCCAGAATCGATGAACTCAAAGTCGCGGTCACGGCCCCGTCGCTTTCAGCCGCTGAACAGGAGAAGATGCAACTTGAAATGGCAGAGGTGAAGTCCCGGACTGCCGAGTTGCTGAAATCTCTGCGCCTCAAGGACAGGCATATCGAAAGGGTCGCGCAGCGTCTCAAGGAACTGGCGGGAAAGGTCGAGCTTCTCATGCGCGAGATCGATGACCTGTGCCGTGCCGCCCGCTTTTCCAGCGATGAACTGGCGGAAATGTGCCGACTCGTCAGGGAAAACGGCGAAGTGAGCGCGGATCTGGTCGCGAGGCTGCATTCCTCGCCGGAAGAGGCGGCCAAAAGGGAAAAAAGACTCAGGTCCGTCCTCAGGAAGCTTGACAGGATCGAGCATGAGTCAGGGTTCCAGGCCGTGGAGCTCTCCAAGGAGATCAGGGCCATCGAAGAGGGGGAGCGCAAGGCCAAGGAGGCCAAGTCGGAGCTGGTGGAGGCAAACCTCCGCCTGGTGGTGTCCATTGCCAAGAAATACACCAACCGCGGTCTGCAGTTTCTCGACCTGATCCAGGAGGGGAACATCGGACTGATGAAGGCAGTGGACAAGTTCGAATACCAGCGCGGATACAAGTTTTCCACCTATGCCACCTGGTGGATTCGTCAGGCCATAACCCGTGCCATAGCCGACCAGGCCCGGACGATCCGCATCCCGGTGCACATGATCGAGACCATAAACAAGCTGATCCGCACCAGCCGCCAGCTGGTCCAGGAGATAGGGCGCGAGCCGTCGCCCGAGGAGATTGCCGAACGGATGAGCCTGCCGCTGGACAAGGTGCGCAAGGTATTAAAGATCGCCAAGGAGCCGATTTCGCTGGAAACGCCCATAGGAGAGGAGGAAGACTCCCATCTTGGCGACTTCATCGAGGACAAGGGTGTGGTTTCGCCGCTGGAGGCGGTCATCAAGGCCAACCTCTCGGAGCAGACTGCCCGGGTCCTGTCCAGCCTTACCCCCCGCGAGGAGAAGGTCCTGAGGATGCGCTTCGGCATCGGCGAGAAGAGCGATCACACCCTGGAGGAAGTGGGGCAGAATTTCGAGGTCACGCGCGAGCGCATCAGGCAGATCGAGGCCAAGGCGCTGCGCAAGCTGCGGCACCCGAGCCGCAGCAAGAAGCTGAAGAGCTTCGTGGAGTAGGTTCAACCCCCTCACCCGGCCTGCGGCCACCCTCTCCCTTGAGGGCGGGGGTTTTGTAAGTCACTTCTCCATCAGGGAGAAGTGATGGGAAAAACAGTACCCTCTCCATTAAGGGTGAGGGGGTGCGAAGGGCCAGGGATTTTTTTTGCGGGGCCGCACCGGAGGTTTTGGTGCGGCCTTTTTTCATGTGACACGTAGGGGCACCCCTTGCGGGTGCCCTTCATTTGGGCAGGCACATGCTTGCACGCCGATTCAGCCTACGAAGCATACCGCCTCTTCGGCAAAGCAAGCAGCGCTACCGCACGCAGGCGGGGGCCTGCCTCTACAGCAACGCAATTTACGTATGTCTGAAAGGAAGGGCACCCGCAAGGGGTGCCCCTACGATATGTTCGATGACCCTCCCCAACAAGGGGGAGGGAATTGCTAATGTTTCGGCAAACAGAAGATAATATGAGGTCCAAAGCTATGGAATTCTTCGCTACGGCGGCAAAAGGCCTGGAGGAAATCGTTGCCCGCGAGCTGGCGGGGCTCGGTATGAAGGAGCAGGTTGTCGAGAGGGGTGGCGTGCGCTTTTCCGGGGACATTTCCGATTGCTTCCGGGCCAATCTCTGGCTCCGCACCGCCCAGCGGATACTGCTTCCCATCGGGGAGTTTCAATGCGATACGCAGCAGGCCCTCTATGAAAATGTGCGTGAACTGCCCTGGACGCATTACCTGACTCCGGACATGACCCTGGCGGTCAGCTGCAACCTGCGCGATTCCGACCTGAAACACTCAGGGTTCGTCGCACTCAAGACCAAGGATGCCATTGTTGATGCAATTCGCGATCGATACGGTCGCAGGCCGAGCGTGGATGCCCGAGACCCCGACCTGCTGGTCAATGTCCACCTGGCGCGCAACCGCTGCACCGTGAGCCTGGATACGTCTGGCGCGGGCCTGGACAAAAGGGGGTACCGCCTGGACCGGAAAGAGGCCCCTCTCAGGGAAACCCTTGCTGCTGCCATTGTCGAGCTTTCCGGATGGGACGGGACGGTTCCCCTGGTCGATCCCATGTGCGGATCGGGCACAATTCCCATTGAGGCTGCGCTCAAGGCGTCATGCCGTCCGCCGGGGTTCACCCGACCGGCCTTCGGTTTCCAGCGCTGGCAGGGCTTCGATCCCGTTGCCTGGCAGTGCATGCTCGATGAGGCGCGGAGCCGGTTCCGGGATTCTCTTGCGGCGCCGGTCATCGGCAGCGACGCGTCTGCCGGCGCCATACGCAGCGCTTGCCGCAACGGCGCCAGGGCAGGGGTGGACCGCCTGATCCGCTTCAGTGTCGAGGAAATGGACCGGTGCACCCCTCCGGAACAAAAGGGTGTACTGGTCTTCAATCCCCCTTACGGTGTCAGGCTCGGCGAGGAAGAAGCACTCAAGGCTCTCTACCGACAGATCGGGGATGTCATGAAGCGCCGCTTCTCCGGCTATACCGCCTACCTCCTGACCGGGAGCCCGGAGCTGGCCAAGCATGTGGGTCTCAAGGCTTCCCGCAGGACAGTGCTGTTCAACGGACCGATCGAATGCCGCTTGTTGCGTTACGAACTCTATTGAGCCCAACTTCTCCGTTCCCTCATCACCCTTCCCTCCAAACCCGCGTGTCCGGTTTCCAATATCGTCACTCGCACTGTTCTATAATAGAAATATGTTCTGAAAAATAACATAGTGCCGTGGAGTGCATTTTCGCACGAAGCTTTGATAAATTTCATGGGGCTGGAAAAAACGTCCCTAAATTGAACATCGCTTAAGCGGAACTGCAATAAGCCGTCTGCTGAATAAGTTAAATTATATTGGCACCCTAATTGCTACTTAACAAAACAATGTTTTGACCAGTCCGGGTGGCCGTAGGATGTTTTCCCTGCTGATGACCTCCCGGATTCAACGGTTTGGCCACATAATTCACGAAAGGGGGGAGATCGAAGGACGGATTGAAATGGTTTGCAGTGTCGTGGTGGAGTTTTTTGATGTAAGGAAGTGAGTTTACGGGTCAATTTATTTTATTTGAGGGAGGAAAAAAGGATGACGTTAGTACTGTTGATAGCGATTACGATGATGTGGTTTCCGCTCGGACTGTTTTTCCTTGGAACCGGTGATGCGAAGACTTGCGGTGCGATGACCCTCTTTGTAGGTATTATCGTTACGCTTGGTGGTATCCTCCAGGGAGCGATTCCTCCGGGTAACCTGTGGGATGCTACCATCCTCATTGCCTTTGGACTTCTGTATCTCGTCATAGCCCATGCATTGCTCTGGGGCGTGGAGAACATGAAATCGGTCGCCAACGCGAGTCTCATGTTGGCGGTCCTTTGTGCGATCTACGCTATTGCAAACCTCAACGGATATCCCAACGGTCTTGCAAAAGTGGCAGCCACTCCCTATCTTGCATTCATGTTCACCACCTTTACCATACTGCTGGTGGTAGTGTGGGCGAATGGATACGGAAAGGTTTCCGGCAAAGTCGTCGGCTGGCTGCTGCTCGTCCTGAACTTTGTCTGCCTTGTGCTTCCCGTATTCGACCTGTTCCTGTTCGGCAAGCTGCCCTTCTGATGCCGCATTGTTGATGGAGTTTGGAAGCCGCCTGACCCGGCCCGGGTCGGGCGGCTTTTTTTGTCGCTCTGTTGTCCTGTTTGCCAAGGGCCGCCGCTGGTGGTGTTTTTCTCGGCAATCGTTGTTTTAATGAGAGATATGGAGTTGCTTTTATACCGCGTGCTGATACAATGACGTTCAATGAAGCCCTATGGGTTTACAAAATTTCGAAGGGAAGGGAGTACCACGATGCCTAAGTATGTGATCGAGAGAGAAATACCGGGTGCCGGGAACATTGGCGCTGAGGACATGAAGGCAATTTCCCAGAAGTCGTGCAGCGTTCTGAACGAACTTGGTCCCTCCGTCCAGTGGGTCCAGAGTTACGTGACCGAAGACAAGATCTACTGTGTCTACATTGCTCCCAACAAGGAAATGGTGCTGGAGCACGCCAAGCGCGGCGGTTTTCCGGCCAACAGCGTGTCCGAAGTCAAGCGGATGATCGATCCCACTACGGCTGAATAGGCCGTATCGGGTCTTTAATGTTCGAAAAATTATGAAGGCCCGCTCTTGCCGAGCGGGCCTTTTTTCATTCAATAAATTTCCCTTCCCTATTGACAAAGGGAGAGCAGATGGGCTAGCTTTCCAAGAAGACCATCGATTGGAAGACAAGGAGAATGGATGCGCAAGGCGGGTTTCGGGGCTGAGAACCTCAGGGATGTAAGGATCACGCGCGGCTATACCAAGCATGCCGAGGGTTCGGCTCTGGTTGAGTTCGGCGACACCAGGGTCATCTGCACCGCTTCAGTGGAGGAGGGTGTACCGCCTTTTTTGCGCGGCAAGGGGAGCGGGTGGCTGACCGCAGAGTATTCCATGCTGCCGCGGGCAACCCAGACCCGCTCGCCCAGGGAATCTTCCAGGGGAAGGGTGGGGGGGCGCACCCACGAGATCCAGCGTCTCATAGGCCGGTCGCTGCGGGCAGTAACCGACCTCACGCTCCTTGGTGAGCGGACCATATATATTGATTGCGATGTCATCCAGGCCGATGGCGGGACCCGAACCGCTTCCATTACCGGCGCTTTCGTCGCCCTGTCCGATGCCATGCGCAAGCTGGCTTCCACCGGCGTGCTTAAAAAGGATCCGATCCAGGAGGCGGTTGCCGCGGTCAGCGTCGGCATTGTTGACGGCGTGATACTCCTGGACCTGAATTATGAGGAAGATTCGTCCGCTGAGGTGGACATGAATTTCGTAATGACCGCGTCCAACCGCTTCGTTGAGGTCCAGGGCACCGCGGAGTCGAAGCCCTTCGGCATCGAGGAGATGGACGCCATGCGCGACCTGGCCATCTCGGGCATCACCCGGCTTTTCGAGATCCAGAGGAAGGTGCTTGCCGGGTGAGGGAGCTTCTGGTCGCAAGCGGCAACAGGGGAAAGATCCTTGAAATCGGCAAGGCCCTGGATGGTTGCGTAGACAGGATTCTGTCCGCTGCCGACTGCCCCGGCCTTCCCCCGGTCATCGAGGACGGAGCGACTTTCGAGGACAACGCTCTTAAAAAGGCATTGAGCGCTGCGCTGGCTTCGGGCATTCCCGCGCTGGCTGACGACTCAGGCCTGGTCGTTGAAGCTCTGGGCGGCCGGCCGGGAGTCTTTTCGGCACGCTATGCAGGAGAAGGGGCGGGAGATGCCGAGAACAACGAGAAGCTGCTTCGGGAGTTGAACGGCATTCCGGAAGAACAAAGGCATGCTTCGTTCCACTGCGTCGCGGCTCTCTGCCTGCCTGATGGAACCTGCTCCACCTTCACCGGCGAGTTGCACGGGATCATCCTGGCGGAGCCGAGGGGCAACGGAGGGTTCGGATATGATCCGCTGTTTCTGGTGCCCGGATACGGGAAAACCCTTGCGGAGCTGTCCCTGGACATCAAGAACGGAATCAGTCATCGTGGGAAGGCCTTGGAAAAGTTGAGGAAATTCCTGTCCCACGGCTGATGCGCTCCTGGCGGGAAAAAGTCCTTGCGCTGCACTTCCCTTCATGGTATAAATATGGTCTTTTCTGCGGGGTGTAGCGCAGCCTGGCTAGCGCACCTGCCTTGGGAGCAGGGGGTCGGAGGTTCGAATCCTCTCACCCCGACCAGTAAGCGCCTGTAGCTCAGCTGGATAGAGCAACGGACTTCTAATCCGTAGGTCAGAGGTTCGAATCCTCTCAGGCGTGCCAGTTTATACGCGATATGGTGGCTGTGGTGAAGCGGTTAACACTAACGACTGTGACTCGTTCATCCGTGGGTTCGAATCCCATCAGCCACCCCATTTACCCAGAGCCCCGTGAATGCGGGGCTTAGTCATATAGAGGCATTTGATCTGCGAGAGTGGCGGAACTGGCAGACGCACTGGACTTAGGATCCAGCGGGCAACCGTGGGGGTTCAACTCCCCCCTCTCGCACCAGCCACCGCCTGCCTGCCCGTGGTAGAGTCAACTGGAAACGCCTCAAAATTTCCCGAAACATGCCGTGATTCCGAATACATTACGAAGAGAGGTCAGTTCATGCTTGTAAATGTGGAGAATGTCAGCCCGATAAAAAAGAAACTCTCGTTTGAAATCCCGTCCGACAGGGTGTCCCGTGAAATCGAAAAGGTTTACGCTCAGATAAGAAAGAGCGCTGCCATAAAGGGCTTCAGGAAAGGGAAGGTTCCGCAGCCGATTATTGAAAAGTACTACAGCGACAAGATGGAATCCGATGTCCTTAAGAACCTGGTGAACGAAACCTACGCCAAGGCCCTTGTGGAGAAAAAGATCAATCCCGTTTCCACGCCCGATTTCGAAAGCGGGGACCTTAAGCGCGGGGAAGCCTTCAGCTACACGGTAACCTTCGAAACTGCGCCGGAAATCGATGTGAAAGGCTACGCCGGCCTGGAACTCGAGAAGCGCAAGTACGTTCCCAATCCCGAAGTGGTGGACGGCCGGATCGGCGAACTCCAGGAGGGTATGGCCCAGCTCAAGGTGGTGGATGAAGAGCGGCCCGCTGCTGACGGAGATTTCGTCATGATAGATTTCAAGGGCTTTCTCGACGGAGTGCCCTTCGAGCGCGGGGCGGCCGTCGACTACATGCTGCAGCTGGGATCCAACCATTTCATCCCCGGTTTCGAGGAGCAGGTCGTGGGGATGGTCGTGGGAGCAACGAAAGAAGTCGCGGTTACCTTCCCTGCAGAGTACGGGGTTGCCGAGCTGGCCGGCAAGCCGGTTACCTTCGAGGTGACGCTGAAGGAGATCAAGGCCAAGGAGCTGCCCTCCCTGGATGACGACTTCGCCAAGCTCTTCGGTCCCTATGAAAACATGGATGAGCTGAGGGCGCGTATCGGTGAGGTCTTCGAGAAGGAAGAGCTGCAGAAGATCGAAAACGAACTCAAGGATGCGGCGGTAAAGGCTCTGATAGCAAAGCACGAATTCGAAGTGCCCGAAGCCATGGTTGAGAAGCAGCAGATGACCCTGATCGAGAACATGAGGCACAATCTCAAGTCCCGGAACCTGGATTTCGCGAAAATAGGCACGAGCGAAGAAACCATCAGGGCCCAGTCACGGGATGTCGCCGTGAACCAGGTGAAAGGTTCTTTACTTCTGGCCGCGGTTGCCGAAAAGGAAGGCATCACGGTGGAAGATTCCGAGATTGAAGACAGGATCAGGGACATTGCCTCGGAGGCCAACAAGGATTTTGAAGAGATCAACGCCATTTATTCCGCCAATCCCTACGCCAGGGATACTCTTTTCATGCAGCTCAGGGAAGACAAGGTGATCGATTTTCTCCTCAAGAGCGCCGAAGTTAAAGAAGTTGACGCCCTTTCGGAGAAACAATAAAGATTTGGAGGCGGTATGCTGGTACCAATAGTTGTCGAGCAAAGTGGCAGAGGTGAACGGTCTTACGATATCTATTCCAGGCTTCTGAAGGACAGGATCGTGTTCCTCGGCGGTTCCATTGACGACCATGTCGCCAACCTGATCATTGCCCAACTCCTCTTCCTCGAGGCTGAAGACCCGGACAAGGACATCCATCTGTATATAAACTCGCCCGGCGGTGTCGTGACATCGGGCATGGCGATCTACGACACCATGAGGTATATAAAGGCCCCGGTTTCCACCATCTGCGTGGGGCAGGCGGCATCCATGGCCGCGCTACTCCTTGCCGCCGGCGAAAACGGCAAACGCTACAGCCTGGCGAATTCCAGGATAATGATCCACCAACCCCTGGGGGGGTTCCAGGGGCAGGCAACGGACATTCATATCCATGCACAGGAGATACTGCGCATGAAGGAGACCCTGAACCGCATGCTTGCGGAACATTCCGGGCAGACCTATGAAAAGGTGGCGGCGGACACCGAGCGTGACTACTTTATGTCTGGTGAAGAAGCGAAATCTTATGGTATCATTGACGATATAGTATCGAGGAATGTCGTGACAGGAGGTTCCCGATGAATCGGCGTGATGACAGATCCAACAACCTGACCTGCTCTTTCTGCGGCAAGAGCCAGGATGAAGTGAAGAAGCTCATCGCCGGCCCCACGGTCTACATATGCGATGAATGCATAGAGCTATGCAATGACATAATTGCCGAGGAAACAAAGCTCGAAGAGGCGATGGCCCCGGATGTCCGCAAGCTTCCCAAGCCCAAGGAGATCAGGGAGGTCTTGGACGAATACGTGATCGGCCAGGAACGGGCGAAGAAAATCCTCGCGGTCGCTGTCTACAATCACTACAAGCGAATCGAGATGGTCAAGAAGCCCGGTGACGTGGAGATGCAGAAGAGCAACATCCTTCTCCTCGGACCCACGGGTTCCGGCAAGACCCTTCTCGCCCAGACCCTGGCCAGGATTCTCAAGGTTCCGTTCGCCATGGCGGATGCGACCAATCTTACCGAGGCAGGTTACGTTGGCGAGGACGTGGAGAACATTATCCTCAATCTCCTCCAGGCCGCGGACTATGATGTGGAAAAGGCCCAGAAGGGCATAATCTATATCGACGAGATCGACAAGATAGCCCGCAAGTCCGATTCACCCTCCATCACCAGGGACGTTTCCGGTGAAGGTGTTCAGCAGGCGCTCTTGAAGATAATCGAGGGTACCGTTGCGAGCGTTCCGCCCAAGGGCGGCCGCAAGCATCCGCAACAGGAGTTCCTCAAGGTTGATACGACCGACATACTGTTTATCTGCGGCGGCGCGTTTTCCGGCCTGGACAATATCCTCCAGCAGCGGATCGGGGTGAAGACGCTCGGTTTCGGCGCGGACGTGAAAAAGAAGGTAGAAAAACGCGCAGGAGAGTTCCTGTCCGAAGTCACTCCCGAAGACCTCCTCAGGTTCGGCTTCATACCGGAATTCATAGGCCGCCTGCCTGTTCTGGCTACCCTGAGCGAACTGGATGAGGAAGCCATGGTCCAGATACTCAAGGAGCCGAAGAACGCTCTCATAAAGCAGTACCAGAAACTGTTCGAAATGGAGCACGTGAAACTCAAGTTCACCGATGGCTCGCTCGTGGCAATTGCGCAGGAAGCGCTCAAGCGGAAAACGGGCGCCCGGGGGCTGCGCTCCATCCTGGAAAACGCCATGCTCGACGTGATGTACGACATCCCTTCCCAGTCCCTGGTGAAGGAAGTCGTCATACACGAGGATGTCATCAACAACAAGGAAAAGCCCATCATAGTCTATGAAAATGTCGCGGAATCGGCATGAGGCGCGGATACAGGGCATGAGCAAAACTACACCGGAAGCTGATGTACAGAGAGGGAATCTCGCAAGGTTCCCTCTTTTGCCATTACGCGACATATCGGTCTTTCCCCACATGGTGGTGCCGCTTTTCGTGGGGAGGGAGAAGTCGATCCGCGCCCTGCAGGCCGCGATGGAAGGCGGCAGGCAGATCTTCCTTGCCGCACAGAAGAGCGCACAGACGGATGACCCCGGGCAGGACGACATACATGTCAATGGAACCGTTTGCCGCATCATCCAGCTGCTGAACCTGCCGGACCGTACCGTAAAGGTCCTTGTGGAAGGGAGGCGAAGGGGAACGATACAGCGTTTCATTCCCGGTGAGTCCTTCTTCATGGCAGAGGTGGAGGAGGTCCACGAATCCGACGTGGTCGATGCCGAGATCGAAGCAATGATGCGCCGGGTAAAGGCGACATTCGAAACCTATGCGACACTCACAAAGAAGATACCGCAGGAAACGGTAAGCACGGTAGGCGACATAGACGAACCGTCCCGTCTGGCTGATACCGCGGCTTCCCATTTTGCGCTCAAGATGGATGACAAGCAGGATCTCCTGTCCATTGCATCGCCCTCAGCCAGGCTGGAACGCTTGCTGGTCCTGATGGAGTCCGAGATCGAGATACTGCAGATCGAAAGGAAGATTCAGGCCCGCGTCAAGAGGCAGATGGAGAAAACCCAGAAGGAGTATTATCTCAATGAGCAGATGAGGGCCATCCAGAAGGAGCTGGGCGGAAAAGACGACTTCAGGCAGGACCTCCTCGACCTCGAAGGAAAAATCAACAGCGGAACACTGTCCCCGGAGGCGAAAACCAAGGCGCTGGCCGAACTGAAAAAACTCAAGCTCATGTCTCCCACTTCTGCCGAGGCAGCGGTTGTCAGGAATTACGTCGACTGGCTGGTTTCCCTGCCGTGGGGTTCGTTTGCCGAGGAGAAGTCGGATATCGCCGAGGCCGAAGCGATACTGGATGCCGATCATTTCGGCCTGGAGAAGGTAAAGGAACGCATACTCGAGTACCTGTCGGTCGCCACTCTCCTGAAGAAGTTGAAAGGCCCGATAATCTGCCTGGTCGGCCCTCCGGGGGTCGGCAAAACTTCGCTTGCCCGCTCCATTGCCAGGGCAACGGGGCGCTCCTTCGTGAAAATGTCCCTGGGAGGGCTGAGGGACGAGGCGGAAATCAGGGGGCACCGCAGGACCTATGTGGGCGCCATGCCGGGCAAGATCATACACAACCTTAAAAAGGCAGGCTCTAGCAATCCCCTGTTCCTTTTGGACGAACTGGACAAAATGAGTTCGGATTTCCGCGGGGACCCTGCATCGGCACTCCTCGAGGTGCTGGACCCTGAGCAGAACCATGCCTTCAGCGATCATTTCCTCGATGTGGACTACGATCTGTCAAGGGTCATGTTCATAACCACGGCCAATTCCCTCCATACCGTGCCCCGCCCGCTTCTGGACCGGCTGGAGGTGATCCGCATCGAAGGCTATACGGAAATGGAGAAGCTGTCGATTGCCGAGAGGTATCTTGTCCCGAAACAGATAGAAGGCCACGGGTTGTCGGCCGCAAAGGTCGCCTTTTCCCGGCAGGCGCTCATGGAGCTCATCCGTTATTACACCCGCGAAGCCGGGGTGCGGAACCTGGAGCGCGAGATAGCCGGGCTGTGCAGGAAGATCGCCCACAGGACGGTCAAAGGCGCTGTGCGGAAAATCGTCCTGCGCCCTTCCCATGTCCGTGACATGCTGGGGCCGCAGCGATTCAGCCACGGCAGCGTCGAGGAAAAGGATTCGGTCGGAGTGGTTTCCGGACTGGCCTGGACCGAAACCGGCGGCGAGCTTCTCAATATCGAGGTGACCGTGCTGCCGGGCAAGGGTAAGCTGAACATCACGGGCAAGCTGGGCGAGGTCATGCAGGAGTCGGCCCAGGCCGCCCTGACCTATGTGCGTTCACGCGCCGTTTACCTGGGGCTGGAAAAAGACTTCTTTCAGAACGCGGAGATTCACATCCATGTGCCCGAAGGCGCCATTCCCAAGGATGGCCCCTCAGCCGGTATAACCATGGCCACGGCCCTGACTTCCGCCATTACCGGCCGCGCTGTGAGGCGTGATTGCGCAATGACCGGCGAGGTCACGCTACGCGGCACGGTGCTGCCCATTGGAGGGTTGAAGGAGAAAATCCTCGCCGCGAGGAGGGGCGGCATGAAAACGGTCATGATCCCCCGCGCCAACCGGAAGGACCTGGAAGAGATACCAAAGGAAGTGCTGACCGGAATTCGCGTCCACCTGGTGAATCACATGGACGAGGTCCTGGACAGGGCTCTTACCGGCAAGTCCTGCATGCCGGAGTTTCTCCGGACGCGGGAAGTAACCGCCGCATTTTCGGAGACATCCGCGACAGCCCATTGAGGAAGAGCATTTGCAATCTGTTGCGGCTAAAAATCGCTTGACACCGAAACTACCCGCTGATATAAATATGCGTCTGTTTGCGGAGACATAAAAAATGTATTTACCTGGGGAGGTGGCGAGTGACTAAAGCAGAACTTATTGCCGCTGTTGCGGATGGAGCCGGCCTTACAAAAGTGGAAGCCGACAAGGTTTTGAAGTCCCTACTGGAAAATGTGGCTGCCTGCCTGAAAAAAGGTGACAAGCTGAGCCTTGTGGGTTTCGGAACTTTCAGCACTGTCAAGCGTGCAGCACGCAAAGGTCAGAACCCGCAAACGGGGAAAAAGATTTCCATACCCGCTTCCGTGTCTCCCAAGTTCAAACCCGGCAAAGGCCTGAAGGACCTTGTGAACACCACTGCCAAGAAGAAGAAGTAATCGAGAAAATTCGGGGTCGTAGTTAAGTCGGTTATAACGCCGGCCTGTCACGCCGGAGGCCGCGGGTTCGAGTCCCGTCGACCCCGCCATTTCGAAGGGCGAATAGCTCAGCTGGGAGAGCGCCAGCCTTACAAGCTGGATGTCACAGGTTCGATCCCTGTTTCGCCCACCATGCCACAGCAAGGGACCAGGTCCCTTTCATAAAATCATACAGATGAAAAGTCTGCACGGGGGTCGTAGTTAAGTCGGTTATAACGCCGGCCTGTCACGCCGGAGGCCGCGGGTTCGAGTCCCGTCGACCCCGCCAGAACCGAAATGGGCCATGCGCGAGCATGGCCTTTTTTCATGAAATTGACCCAACAAAGTCTCGCCAATGCCCCTTTCCCTTGACTTACTTATTGAAAAAACGTATTCTTGCCAATAATTTTCTAATATATTCAGTTTTCTGGAATAGTCGCCATGGCGCGATTCTTTCCGGCCGGGCGCTTTGGATATGATAGTTGTAGTAATACCGACTTATAATGAACGCGAAAACATAATCAGGCTGATACCGGAAGTCCTTTCCCAGGACGGGAGAATACATGTCCTGATCGTGGACGATAATTCCCCTGACGGGACGGGAGCGACTGTTGCCGAAATGGCGGCTGCAAACGAACGGGTACACCTCCTGCGCCGGGATGCCAAGAAAGGCCTGGGGTCGGCTTACCGGGAAGGGTTTTCAGCTGCTCTTGCGATGGGGGCGCAGAAAATACTGGAAATGGATGCGGATTTTTCCCATGATCCCGCAAGCATTCCTTTCTTGGTGGCTGCTCTGGAAAAATATGACCTGGTGGTCGGTTCCAGGTACCTGAACGGCGTCAGTGTCGTCAACTGGCCCATTCGCAGGCTCGTGCTGAGCTATTGCGCGACTCTCTACACACGTTTGATTACCGGTCTGCGACTTTCGGACTGCACGAGCGGCTTCAAGGGCTTTCGACGCGAGGTCCTCGAATCCTTCGACCTGAACACCATAAAGTCTGATGGATACTCGTTCCAGATCGAGATGAATTTCCGCTGCATGGAAAAAGGCTACCGCCTGGGAGAGGTGCCGATCATCTTCATAGACCGGCACGCAGGGACATCGAAGATGTCGAAAAAAATCGTAAGGGAAGCTGTTGTCATGGTCTGGAAACTGAAAATCGGCTCCCTGCTCAGGCGGTGGCTGCTGCAGGGAGGTCGGCATGACGGCCGGAACCTGGGCGCTTCTCTGTGAGATCGGTTTCTGGGGATGGATCGCTTCCGCTGCCGGATTCATCCTGTGCTGTTTTCCTGCAAGGAACATCATGAGGACCGGGAGCGCCTTGGGATGGGGGGGATTATTCCTGGGCTCTTACGCTCTCTGGATAATCGGCATGATCAACACATGAAAGAGAGACCTCAAGACTGCGCCAAACGCGCTTCGTTTTGAGCGGGTTGAACAACAGCACACTTACGTTATAACTAATGCCATGGCACTATTTTCATGCAAACTTGGATCCCCCGACGGCAGGATAGTCGAGAAGGACTTGGAGGCGCAGGACAGGGACATACTGTGTCGCGGCCTGGAAGACCAGGGCTTTTTCGTCTTCGAGATCAAAAGGAAATCGTTCCGGGTTTTCAGCGGCAGTGAGACCGTCCGCCGCCGGGTCAGGAACAAGGAACTGCTGGCCTTCAACCAGGAATTCCTCGTGCTCGTCAAGGCAGGCTTGCCCATAATTGCAGCACTGGACACCATACTGGAGAGGATCGACAAGGGTCTTCTGGCAGCCACGCTCAGGGAGGTCAGAAACGAAGTGAAGGGAGGGGCGGCGCTTTCGGAAGCATTCGAGCAGTACCCGAAGGTCTTTCCGTATCTCTATGTGGCTTCGGTGCGCGCCGGTGAGCGGACCGGTGACCTTGCCACGACGATCCGGCGCTTCATCGCCTATCTGAAAAGGGTCGAGGCGCTGAAAAAGAAGCTCCTGACCGCCATGTTCTATCCGGCCATACTGGTATGCATGGCTGTCATGGTTATTTCCATCCTCATGGTCTATGTGATACCGACCTTGAGTAAGGTATACAGCGACGCCGGCTCGCAGCTTCCGCTGGCGACGCAATTGCTCATATCTTTTGCCGTGACGCTGAAAAAGTACATCCTGCTTGTTGTGCTTCTTGCGGTCGCGGCCTTTTTCGCGTTCCGGCGCTGGGCGGCTACGGAAAGCGGCAGATTCTGGATCGATGGCTTGAAACTCAGGATTCCACTTGCCGGACTCATGGTAAGGGACTACGCAATAACAAGCTTTACCAGGACGTTTGCAACAGTGCTGGGTAGTGGTGTTCCCATAATCGAATCCCTGAAGATGTCGGTCGGCACGCTTGACAACCGGGTGCTGGAGCGCAAGATGCTGGAAGCGGTGACCAGGGTTGAAGAGGGAACCCGCCTGTCGGCTGCCCTGGATTCCGTCAGGGTAATGCCGCCCCTTGCACTGCGGATGCTCGGCGTGGGAGAAACAACCGGGTCACTGGAGGAAATGCTGGCTGATGTTTCCGACTATTTCGACGAGGAACTGGAAAACAGGCTGACCCTTGTGACCACTTCCATAGAACCGGCAATAATGATTTTCATGGGTTTGGTGATAGGGCTTATTGTTATCGTCATGTATTTGCCGATTTTCAATATCGGGTCCTCCGTGGGGTGACGAGAGCATGGGACAAACGGTGAGCAGAAGAAGGATCGGTGAGATTCTGGTGTCGAGGGGTGATCTGACTCCTTCCGACCTGGAATTCGTCATCGAGAAGTCCAAGACGAGCCGCGAGCGTTTCGGCAGGCTCTGCCTGGAAGACGCCCTGATCACCGAGCAGGCCCTTGCCCAGGCGCTTGCGGAACAGTTCGGGTGCGAGTACATTGACCTCAAGGGCTTCAAGATGGCGGAAGAGGTGCTGAACACCATTCCGGCCGATGCCATCTACCGCTATCATTTCATCCCACTGGAGCAGCGTGAAGATTCCCTGGTCGTGGCGGTTTCGGACCCGACGGACGTTGTGACGCTTGATGAGCTGGAACTGCTTCTGGACAGGCGCCTCATCCTCAGGATCGCAGAGGAATCGGCCATAGACCGCATGCTGCAGAAAGGCGAAGGCACTACCAGGGTCCTCAAGGAAGTATCCGAGGATTTCATGCTGCAGCTGATCAGGGAAACCGACAAGGGGGAAGAGATCCTGTCGGTGGAAACCATTTCCGCTGACACCAGCCCCATCATAAAGCTGATCAACACTACGATAATGGATGCTCTCACCAAGAGGGCGAGCGACATACACATCGAATCCGCCCAGGAAGGCGTGATCATAAAGTACCGCGTGGACGGAGTGCTTTACCGTGCCACGGATCCCATCGACATGCATTTCCAATCGCCGATCATTTCCCGCCTGAAGGTCATGAGCGAACTGGACATCTCTGAGCGGCGAATTCCCCAGGACGGCAGGTTCAAGGTCAGGCTGAACGAGAAGTCCATCGATTTCCGGGTTTCCATTATGCCCAGCGTGTTCGGGGAAGACGCGGTTATCCGAATCCTCGACAAGGAGAGCATTGCCGCCAACCTGAAAAGGCTGACCCTGGAGTCCCTGGGGATGCACGAGCGGGAGATTCGCCGGATTCGGAAAATGATCTCCGAGCCATACGGAATGGTCCTGGTGACTGGTCCGACGGGATCGGGCAAGACCACCACGCTTTACGCAGCGCTAACGGAGATATCGAGCGGTGAAGAAAAAATCATCACGATAGAAGACCCGGTAGAGTACCTGCTCAAAGGTATCGTCCAGATACCGGTTAATGAAAAAAAGGGCTTGACCTTTGCCCGCGGCCTCCGTTCCATACTGCGGCACGACCCGGACAAGATAATGGTCGGCGAGATACGCGACCCTGAAACAGCGCAGATTGCGGTACAGTCAGCGCTTACCGGGCACCTGGTCTTCACCACGGTCCATGCCAACAACATATTTGACGTGATCGGCCGTTTTACCCACATGGGGATCGATCCCTACAATTTCGTTTCCAGCCTGAACTGCGTACTGGCGCAGCGCCTGGTGCGGAAGCTGTGCCTTGCCTGCCGCGAGCCGGTGCGCATGAGCGCGGAGGCTCTCCGGGAGTCCAACATATCTCCGGATCTGGCGGGCAAGGGAACGTTTTACACGGCGATCGGCTGCAACGAGTGCAATGGGACCGGCTACCACGGACGTTCGGCAATCGTGGAACTGCTCCATCTGAACGACGAAATGCGTGAACTCATAATATCCAAGTCGCCGATCGCCCTGCTGAAAAAGAAGGCCCGGGAGGCTGGCACGGTTTTCCTCCGCGAAGGAGCGGTTGAAAAGGTCCTTGCCGGAGAGACGACTTTGCGGGAAATCAACCGGGTAACCTTTTTGGAGAGCTGACCTTGACAATGATCTTCGGGTACGGAAATGTTCCTTTCTAAGAAAGCCCTCGGGCTCGAGATATGCCGAAACGGTCTTCGCATGGCGGTTCTTGAGGGAAAGAGGGATGAAACCCCCAGGCTCTGTGCCGCCGGGATCGATTCCTTCGATGCGGAAGCGCTCCGTTTCTCGCAACGGGAACCGAATGTCCTTAACGCTGCGTCTTTCGTGGCCAAGGTGAAGGAGACCCACCTCAAGCTCTTGACCCGTGTACACCGCGTGTCGGTTTCGCTTCCCGATTCGGTCGGCCGGGTAATGCTCCTGGATTTGGAGACCAGGTTCCGCAACAGAGACGAGGGAGCGGATATTATCCGCTGGAAGCTGAAAAAAAGCTTCCCGGTGGACATCAACGACATACACCTTGATTACCAGGTCCTGCGCCGCAGGGAAACAGGGGAAACGGTGGTCCTGGTGGCGCTCATCGCCAAGGACGTGATTCAACAGTATGAGGAGTTGCTGCAGGAGGCGGGGCTTGAACCGGCGCGCATCGGTTTTTCGTCTTTCTGCCTTTACCGCCTGTTCGCCAGGAGGCTTGAGCTTGCGGAAAACGCCCTTTTCCTGTCCTACTTCGGGCGGACCGTGGGTATCCTGGCCTTGCGGGAAGGGATCCTCGATTTCTGCCGCTCAAAGGAAATCCGCTCCACAACATTTGACCCGGAACGGGTATTCCGGGAGATAACCGGTTCGCTGCTGGCGTATCGGGAGAGGAACCCTGTCCATGCGGCCTTTGAGGTGTTCTGCGCTGCCACGGGTTCGTCTGCAAGGGAATTCAGGGACCTGGTGGCAGAAGCGACCGGATCCGAGCCGAAAGTGCTGAGACCGGCCGATTCCATTGCTTCTCGGGAAGATATCGTTTGCGACTCGGCGCTCATCGACCTGCTTTCAGCTTCGGCCGGCGCGGCAATGGGGGACCTGTGATGCGGATAAGCGTCAACCTGGCGACCAGGTATTATTACGACAACAGGAAAATCAACATCGCCATGGCCATCGCCGGAGCATTGCTGCTTCTTTTGCTGGTGATCCTGATCGGGGTGGCCGTCGCTAACTTCGGCGAGATCGGCCGGCTCAGGAAGGAGCAGGCAGAGCTCGATGCCAGGCAGAAGAAACCGGGCGGGACCGTTTCGGAAAAAGATTACAAGGCCTTGCTGTCACGGATCGGAGAGGCAAACGCCATTATCGGGAAAAAGGCCGTAAGCTGGCTGGAACTCCTGAACCGGCTCGAAGAGGTCGTTCCGGACGGGGTGGCAATCACTTCCATCGATCCGGACCAGAAGTCGCAGGAGCTCAAGATCGACGGGGCGGCCAGGAGCTTTGCCTCCCTCCGCCTTTTGCTGGAGAACATGGAGCGCTCGCCCAATTTCCCGAACGTGCTTCTGTTGAACCAGAAGGAATTGAAGGTGCGGGACAAACAACAGGGGATCAGCTTCGCGATCTCTTCCAGGCTGGTGTTGTGACCCATGAGAGTCAAGAACCTGCAAGAAATAATTCTGCTGAAGAAGAAGCCCCTGCTGGCCCTGGCGGTTCTCCTCCTTGTCGTCATCGGACTGTACGTCTACATTTCCGCCGTCCAGGAATCCACCCTCGAAACCATGCGTCAATCGTGGATGGCGAAGAGGAAGCAGCAGATGGAGGCCGGTTCGGCTTCCATCGGGACCGTCTATTCCCAGGGTGTCAGGGACCTGGCGGTTTTTTACGGCAGGGTGCCGGCCAAGAGAGAATTCGCCCGGCAGCTTGGCGACATATTCGAGATCGCGTCAAACAACGGGCTGACGCTGAAAACGGTCGGATACAAGCCGGGCACGACGAAAAGCGGGGGGCTCATGTCCTACCAGTTGAATCTCAACCTGGTGGGCAGGTATGCCCCGATGAAGAGTTTCATTGCGGACATCCAGCGATTGAGAGAGATCGTCACCATGGATTCCATGCAGCTTACCGGTGCGGGGCCGGATCAGGAATCAATAGAGCTCAAGGTTCAGCTTACCGCCTATTTCAGGACTGACGGACAATGAACAGACAAAAGCTGATATTGTCGATACTTTTGATTGCTCTGGCCTTGTCGATCGGATACGCCTTCTGGAAATCCCCCCGGCAGGGTTCCGTCGCGAAACTCAAGTATGTCCCCGGTGCCGCTGCGGTCAAGGCGCCCGTCAAGGCGGCCGCGCCCGCCGGGGACAAGCGTGTGCGCCTCGACCTCCTGGAAGGCGCTGCGGCGACATTCAGCGGTTTCCGCCGCAACATCTTCAAGCCGATTTTCCTGGGTGAGGCGGAGCTGGCTGCCAGGGCAGCCAGGCCGGCCGCAAAGAAGATTGCGAAAGCGGTTCCACCGCCACCGCCGGCCCCGTACGTTCCGCCCAAGGACATCGCCAGGCTGACTTTTTTGGGATTCTTGCAGAAAGACGGCAGGAAAAAGGTTTTCCTGTCCAATAATTCCGAGATTTTCGTAGTGAAACAGGGTGACAGTGTCGCCGGCAGATATCAGCTCGTCAGGCTGACGGACGACTCCGTCACCCTTCGTTCGACGGTAACCGGCGATGAAACGGTCATTCCCATTGCCGAATCCAGACCACCTGTGATGCCATAGATTCAGGGAGTGTCTTTCGTGAAGGAGATTCGATTGATGTCCCATCATAGAAAAGCCCTAATGATGCTTGCCGGTTTCTTTCTCGTATTGTCCGGGTGTGCCGTGGGGCGTACCGCTTACGACAAGGGAGAGAAGCTGGAAAAGTCCGGCAGCCTCGACGAAGCGGTGGTGAAATATGCCCAGGCTGCGATGGCGAACCCAGGCGTCCAGGAATATCGGCTCCGCTTCCTGAAGGCGAGCGAAGAAGCCGCGAGAATGCACTTCGACAAGGGGGAAGCGTATTTCGCCAAGGGTGACTACACGAACGCCTACCGCGAATACCAGGTCACCATCGCCCTTGACCCGTCTCTGGAACGTGCCCGGCAACAGTCTGCGCTGGCGCTGAAGAAACGTGACGCGGACCAGTTTTTCAGCGAGGGGAAGGAACTGGAAAAGAAGCGCAGGCTCAAGGAGGCGTTCCGTTCCTACAGGAAAGCCGAGCAGCTGGACCCCTCGCGCAAGGACATCCACGGCGCCGTCCAGGCGCTGCTGAAGAGCAGGCGGCCCAAGCTGGACGGTTTCGAGCTTAACCTGAAGTCCACCAAGCCCATCACGCTCAAGTTCAGGGACACGCGTGTCAAGGATGTCTTTTCCATAGTCACCCAGCTGTCGGGAATCAATTTCATATTCGATGACGGCGTCAAGGACCAGAACATAACCATCTTCCTCGAGAACGCCACTTTCCAGCAGGCCATGGAAGTGATCACCAGCCTCACCAAGCTGGGCAGGAAGGTGCTGAACGAGAGCACCATCCTCATCTACCCCAAGACGCCGGAAAAGATCAAGCAGTACGAAGAGCTGGTGGTCCGGACCTTCTTCCTCAACAGCATGGACGCCAAGAAGGCGGTCAATCTCCTGCGGACCATGCTGCAGGTGAAAAAAGTCTACGTGAACGAAGAGCTGAACGCCGTGGTCATTCGCGACGTGCCCGAGACGGTGGACGTGGCCCAGAGGATACTCGAAGCCAACGACCTGACAGAGGCGGAACTCGTGCTTGAAGTTGAAGTGATCGAGGTCAGCAAGACCAACTCCGAGCAGTTCGGGCTGGCACTGAGCAAGTATGCAGTAAGTTTGAACACCCTGTCCCCGAATTCGCAATGGCTCACCGATACATTCTCCTCGACGGCGACAAGGTCAACTACACCTATAGGAACCGATCCCGCAAGCCTTCTCCAGACGTTTTCCTGGATGGGATTCGGCGGCTATATCACCGTGCCGAGCGCCACGTTCAATTTCGGCAAGCAGCTTACCAACGCCGATACCCTGGCAAATCCGAAGATCAGGGTGAAGAACAAGGAGAAGGCCAAGTTCAACGTGGGAACCCGTGTGCCGATCACCACCACATCGACCACCGGCACCACCGGCGGCTTCTCGGTGAACGTGCAGTACGTGGACGTTGGCGTGAAGCTCAATGCCGAGCCGACCATCCAGCAGAACGAAGAGATCTCCATGAAGCTGAACCTGGAAGTGAGCCAGAACCTCGGCGAGAAGACGGTCGGCGGAACTGACAGCGCGACGACAGTCGTGACGATCGGCACGAGGAACCTGGAAACCGTGCTGAGCCTGAAGGACGGCGAGACCAGCATAATCGGCGGGCTGATCCAGGACAACAAGACCAATACTAAGGACAAGATTTCCTTCCTGGGCGACCTGCCGCTCATCGGCCCCCTGCTCAGCAACAAGACCACCAAGCGGGACAAGACTGAGCTGATCCTGGCGATTACGCCCCATGTCGTCCGCTACATGCCCGCCCCCGAGGGTGACGCTGCCTCGTTCTGGTCCGGCAGGGAGGATGACCCTTCAACCACCAGCCCGTACGGATCCTTTGCCGAGGAGCCCGAATTCCCGGCCGAGCCGCAGGCGCCGGCCGCACAGCCTTATGCTCCACCTGCGCCGCTGCCGGCGTTTCCCCCGGCTCCTCCCCAGGCTGCGCCTGCGCCGGAACCGGCGCCGGCCCTGTCTCCGGCTGATGCGGCTCAAGCGTCGCCTCCGCAGATGCAACCTGCATCTCCTGCCGAGCCCGTGCAACCGGCAGCGGCGGCAGGAGGAGTCAACCTTTCCATAGGGGCGCCCGGGACTGTCGCCCCCGGCCGGCAGTTCAGCGCGGAGATACGGGTTGCCGGGGGCTCCGACCTGTCACGGACTCCTTTCAAGCTTGCCTTCGACCCGGCCGTGCTCGAGTTCATCGGCGCGCTGGAAGGCAACTTCCTCAAGCAGGGCGGCGTAAAGACCGACTTCAGGACGTCTCTCGACAAGCAGTCAGGGACCCTGGAAGTGAACATGGCGCGCCCGGCCGGCAAAGCCGGCGCAAACGGCTCGGGCACCCTCGCCACCATCCTTTTCAAGGCCCGCAAGCCCGGATATGCCGGGCTGGGGCTGCAAAACGCGACCTTTGCCACCTCTAAAGGCGCTCCCGTAGAGGTAACTCCCTACAGCAGCGCAGTGGAGATACGTTAGCGGTGGCGTGTTCATGAGAAAGGCAACGTTGAACAGAAGAGGACTGAGCCTGATCGAGTTGGTCGTCACGATCGCCATCCTGTCGATTCTCGCATCCCTCGCGATCCCGCTGGCCCAGAACACCGCAAGGCGGATGAAGGAGGCGGAGTTGAGGCGCAATCTCCGCGTCCTGAGAACCGCCATGGATGACTTCAAGAAAACCTACGACAAGGCGGTGACGGAAGGAAAGATTCCCTCCACGCTGGACAAGTCCGGGTACCCGGAAAACCTGAAGCAACTGGTTGAAGGATATGATTTCGGCGGGTTGTACAAAACAAAGAAGAAATTTCTCCGCAAAGTGCCGGTCGATCCTTTCAACCCGCCCAAGGAAGGCGGGGAACCCCTCTGGGGGCTCCGTTCCTATGCGGACGACCCGGAGAGTGACATATGGGGTGGGGAAGACGTGTTCGACGTATATTCACTCAGCAAGGAAAAGGCCATCGATGGCACCTCTTACAAGGACTGGTAACGTGAAGCGTAATATATCGACCGTGCTGAACCGGGCGGGCTTCACCCTGATAGAGTTGATGATAGTGCTTTCCATTATCGGAATCCTGGCGTCCATCGCTGTTCCCAGGTATCAGACCGGCGTGCTCAAGGCCAGGGAAGCTGTTCTGAGTGAAAACCTCTACAATTTTCGAAGCACCATCGACCAATTCAGCGCGGACCAGGGCAGGTACCCTGACACGCTCCAGGACCTGGTCGACAAGAAGTACCTCAGGGACATACCCGTTGACCCTTTCACGCGGAAGAACGACAGCTGGGTCATAGTGCCCCCTCCCACTCCCGAAGACGGCAGTGAGGTCAAGGGAGCGGTTTACGATGTGCATAGCGGTTCCACCCTTATCGGCACCAACGGTGTCCCCTACAATGAATGGTAATGATTCCGGAGCATCATCAATGATCGAACTGCACAATGTGTCCCTCTCATATCAGCACGACACTCCCGCGCTCAACAACGTCACCCTCAATATCGCCAAAGGGGATTTCGCCCTGATCACCGGTGTGTCCGGCGCCGGCAAGTCCACGCTCCTCAAGCTCATCTATGCCGCGTTGAGGCCTACGAGCGGACAGGTAATGGTTGACGGCCTCAATATTACCGGCATACCTGTTTCCCAGATACCCCGCCTCCGTCGAAAGATCGGGGTGGTTTTCCAGGATTTCAAGCTCCTGCCGGGACGGACGGTGCTGGACAATGTGGCGCTGACCCTTGAAGTGCTCGGATGGGGAAAGAACGACATAAACCGGAAAGTCTACCACATACTCAAGCAGGTAGGCCTTGAGCACAAGATCAAGTCGACCCCCTTGAGACTTTCGGGCGGCGAACAGCAACGGGTTGCCATGGCAAGGGCGTTGGTGAACGACCCGCGGATCATACTTGCGGACGAGCCGACTGGAAACCTCGACGAGGCTTCGAAGGAAAAGGTGCTGGAGATCCTCAAGGAGGCCAACATCCGGGGGAGCACTGTCGTGATCGCGACTCACGACCGGCGGTTGATGGGCGACTGGTGCAAGAGGTTGATCGTCCTTGATAAAGGGGCAATAGTGGAGAATACCGATGTCTCATGAGAAAAAAAAGAAACGGCCCAAGCTGGCACGGGAAGGCTTTTTGGGGAGGCTCCACTATTTCATTGAGCGTGCCCTGCTGAATATCAGGCAGAATGTCCTGGTGAACCTGATAACAGTGGGGACCATATCGCTGGCATTCCTCATCCTTTCACTGTTTCTGCTCATTTACGTGAACCTGGAACGGGTGACTGAAACCTGGAGTGAGCGCGTGCAGGTCACGGTATATTTCGACCGTGAACTCACGTCCGGTGAAGTGGCTTCCTTTTCATCGAAAATACGGGCTGCCGGGGGAGTGTCCGGCATTACCTACGTTTCGCGCGAAGAGGCCATGCGAAGATTTGCCCAGCGGCTGAAGGGACAGGAAAAGCTGCTGCAGGACGTCACCCCGGAAACGCTTCCCTCTTCCCTGGAAATACGCCTGAAGCGCCACATGCGGGAAGGGGAGGCAATAGCCGGCTTTGTCGCGCGGTTGAAGTCCATGCCCGGGATCGGCGAAGTGCAGTACGGCGAGGAATGGGTCAAGCGTTTCTCGGATTTCATGGTGGTTGTCCGTTTCGCGGGACTCCTGCTGGGAGGTTTTCTCGTTTTGGCAGTCGTCTTCATAGTAGCCAATACCATCAAGCTGACCATCTATTCCCGCAAGGACGAACTGGAGCTCATGGGGCTGGTAGGCGCCACCCGCTTTTTCATAAAGGTTCCATTCCTCATAGAAGGTGTACTCCAGGGAATCGTGGGAGCAGGCTTGGCATTGCTGCTCATACTGGGCGCTTATTCTCTGTTCCTGCATAATGCCGACTTCCTGCTCAGCTTCAGCCAGGCTGCTGCCGGGCTCGTTTTCCTGCCGCTCTCACATTGCGCCTTCCTGCTTGCGGGAGGTGCTATGCTTGGGTTTCTCGGCAGCCTCACGTCATTGAAAAGGTTCATAACCCTATAGTCATGCGCATAAAGCTTTTCATAGTACTGGTCCTGTCCTGTGTTCTAGCCGTTGCTGCCTTCGGCGCCGACGTCAAGAAGCAACTGCAGGGCATAAAAACTGAAATCAGCCAGAAGAAGGTTTTGATCAAAAAGACCTCCCAGGTGGAGAACCGCGTTTCGAGCGAACTGACGCGCATAAACACCAGCCTGAGGGAAAAGGAGACGTCTCTCTCCGCTCTCAGCAGGGATCTCAAGTCTGTTGAGGGCAGGATCGGAAAGACGCAGCAGGCCATCGAAAGCGCGCAGAAAGAAGCGGATGCGCGCAAGGCGATGATTCAGAAGCGGCTTGTGGCTGCGTACAAGGCCGGTGATACGGGAACGGTCCGGTTTCTTTTCTCTTCACAGTCCCTTCCCCAGATGCAGGAAAATCTCCGCTACATGAAGGCAGTGGTCGACAATGACCGGAAACTGGTAGCCGCTTACAACGAGCAGGTCGAGGTGTTGCGCAGTCTGAAGCGTTCCATGGAAGGTGACGCACGGCGCAAGGCAGGCCTCAAGGGAAGCATCGAACAGACCAAGCGACAGATTGAACAGGAAAAAATCAATAAAACCAATTATCTTGTCAAGGTCAGGGAGGAAAAGAAGGCCTATCAGTCATCGCTTGCCGAGTTGGAAGCAAATTCCCGCAGGCTGCATGCGATCGTGCAAAGGCTTGAAGCAGAAAGCAGAAAAAGATATACTGCAAAAAGACGGGACCAGATCGCCGCTGCGAAAAAAGCCCAGGCAAAGACTCGTAACAAAGCCCAGGCCAAGGCAGGGAAACAAACACCGGATACCAGTGTGGAAACCGCGGAAATCCAGCCGATGAAAGCTTCCTCCGGCTTTGCCTCCCAGAAGGGGCGCCTTGCAATGCCTGCCAGGGGACGAATCATTGATACCTATGGAAGGCACAAGCATCCTGAGTTCAATTCTTTCACATTCAGCAACGGTATTTCCATTTCCGCACCGAGCGGCTCGGATGTGCGCACCGTTTATGACGGTACTGTTGTCTTCGCTGATTATTTCAAAGGTTACGGCAACATGGTCATCGTTGACCATGGCGGCGGCTTCTTGAGCGTCTATGCCCATAATTCGAGGGTTGCGAAAAGGGCAGGGGCCAGCGTGTCCCGCAACGAAGTGGTCGCAAGTGTCGGAGACGTTGATTCCACCAGGGGGCCCATGCTCTATTTCGAGATAAGGTACCAGGGGAGGGCTATAGACCCGTCACCCTGGGTCCGTTAGTTTCTGCCCGGAAACGGTCTTTTCTCGCCGTGGCAAGAAAATCCTCGTTTCCGATCTGGACACTGATAGTTGTTTCCAGCGGGCTGGAGGCGATCAAGTTTGCGAATGTTACGGATCTTATGCATGATATGCATGAGAAATATCTGGAAATTTGGAAAAAGGAAAAATAAATAGCAGGTTTTCGGGAGGCAAGATGTTCAAGCGCGGGAAAGGGAAAAAACTGGCACTGGTCGTTGCAGCTGTTGCAGCGCTTGTCGTGTCGGTCGGTTTCGGAGTGCAGCGCAAGTGCGTTGCCGGAGGCGGCAATGATTACGATTCCATCGAACTTTTCACCGATGTTCTCAAGATAGTGCAGAAGAACTATGTGGAGGAGGTGGATACGAAAAAGCTGGTCTACGGGGCCATAAACGGGATGCTGTCCTCTCTCGACCCCCACAGCTCGTTTCTGCCGCCGGACATGTACAAGGAAATGAAGATCGAAACCAAGGGCTCTTTCGGCGGACTGGGAATCGAGATCACCATAAAGGACGGCTATCTGACGGTCATTTCTCCGATTGAAGATACTCCTGCCTTCAGGGCCGGCATAAAGGCCGGCGACCAGATACTCAAGATCGACGATCACCTTACCAAGGACATGAGCATCGTGGATGCGGTCAAGCGGATGAGGGGACAGAAAGGCACAAAAGTCACCATAACCATAATGCGTGATGGCTTTGATAAGCCCAAAGACTTTACCCTGGTACGCGACATTGTGCAGGTGAAGAGCGTCAAGTCGAAGACGATCGATGCCGGTTACGGCTATGTAAGAATAGCCCAGTTCCAGGAAAAGACCGATGACGACCTGGTCAAAGCGCTTGAGTCACTGAAAAAGGAAAATGGCGGATCACTTAAAGGACTCATCCTGGACCTGCGAAATGATCCGGGCGGACTTTTGGACCAGGCTGTGAAGGTTGCCGACCATTTTGTCGCAGACGGCCTGATCGTCTATACCGAAGGCCGCGACCCGGATTCGAAGATGAGATTTTCCGCCCGGAAAGGCAAAAAAGAGCTGGGATATCCCATGGTCGTACTGATCAACGGCGGGAGTGCCAGTGCATCGGAGATCGTGGCCGGCGCCCTCCAGGACCACAACCGGGCCGTCGTGCTCGGTACGCAGAGTTTCGGAAAAGGCTCTGTCCAGACAATAATCCCGCTTTCCGAGGATTCGGGCCTGAGGCTCACGACAGCCAGGTACTTCACTCCGAAGGGGCGCTCGATTCAGGCAAAGGGCATCACGCCGGATATAGTCGTGGAGAACCTGGAGATAACCGCGAGGGAGAAGAAGGACTCTCTCAATATCCGTGAAAAGGACCTGGAGAATCATTTCGAATCTGATACCGTCGGGACCGGCAAAGAGAAAAAGGAATCCAAGCCTGTCACGATCAAGATGGATGAACAGACAAGGAGCGACTACCAGATCATGCGTGCGCTGGATCTTCTGAAGGGGTGGGAAATCCTGAAGACTATGCGCAAGGCGGGGTAAAGTTCGCTGCTGAGGGGTCGCGGCTGTTGCTGCGCAGCAACAGCCGCGACCCTGCGGAGTTGACAGGCTTGATCCTGTTGCCTCAGGCTTTCTTTCTGGATGACTTGGCCGGTTTCGCAGGGGCTGCCTTTTCAGCCAGTTTCGCTGCCCGAACTGCACGCGCCTTAGCCAGGTTGTCGGCCAATCCCCTGTCATGGGCCATTTTCCTTCTTCCCTCGGAAAAGTTTTTTGCGGTCAGGGGCTGATTCGACGGGATTCCGAACTGCTTGCGGTACTCACCCGGCTTTATTCCATGTGTCTGGGCCAGATGGCGGGCAAGGGTCTTCATGCCGCCCCTGCCGCAGATCATGCAGAATACCTGGTCAGCCTGGAAGGCTTTCTTGAGCGACATGGGCGGCGCCTTCGGCTCAGCTTCGGCTGCCTGCCCTGCCGTTCCGGCAACATCCAGCTGCTGCAGTGCAGAGAATACTTTCTGGATTTCCTGCAGCAGCTCTTCTGTCGACATTTCATTGACAGAAGCATGCGATGAGACAATGTTGGCGGCTAGTTCCACTAATGTTGCGGGCATTGTATCCCTCCTTATCAGTTTAATTGGTAAGTATGCATTTATTTAATCGCAAAAATATGTAAAATCAAGAAAAAAAGATGCCTGTTGCAGTCATGGTAAACATTATGGGTAATACTGGATTGTATTTGTGTCATGCAATGCAGGACTGAAACAGCAAACCTGAAAATGCGGGAATGCTGAGGGATGGTCCTGGAAGGGTTTGAACGGCACGAATGATATGAGGGAGGAATGCGGTTCCGCAGTTCACGCTTCCATGTATTGAATTGCAGATGTGCAGCTTGCGCAGGGTTGGATTGAGAAACTTATTAACAATTCTATGAAGGCGCTGCGAGCCTTCAACAGTGAGGAAACATCCGTATGCCAAGAATAGAGATTGATGAACTGAGATGCAAAGGTTGCGCTCTTTGTACCATAGCATGTCCGAAGAAACTCATTGCCACGAGTGAGCATATCAATAATCTCGGTTATAAGCCGGCAGTGTTCGAAGGAACAGAAGTTCAGTGCACCGGGTGCGCACTATGCGCTGAAATGTGCCCGGACGTTGCCATCAAGGTATTCAAGTGACGGTCCTGTTTTCCGCATCTTTCGCTTTTTAAGCCATTAACAATTGACGGTTTTGTCAAACAGAGGTAATAATGCTACACCCGAACATGGCTGCGGGTTGTGTCGTGCGGAGGCCGCACCCGCCCTTGGCGCGGTATAAGTATGCCATATCTTCAAACGGGGAGGATTGAATTGGCAAAGCGTTTGCTGGTAAGAGGAAATGAAGCTATTTGCAGGGGGGCAATCGAAGCCGGATGCCGCTTTTACTTCGGCTATCCCATTACCCCCCAGAATGATATTCCGGAATACATGTCGCGGGAGATGCCGAAGCTGAACGGCGTCTTTATCCAGGCGGAAAGTGAAATCGCCTCCGTCAACATGGTCATGGGCGCAGCCGCAACCGGAGCGAGGGCCATGACTTCTTCCTCGAGCCCGGGAATATCGCTGAAAATGGAAGCAATTTCCTATATGGCAGGCATGGAGTTGCCTTGCCTAATAGTGAACATCTCCAGGTCCGGCCCGGGGCTGGGTGGAATCGACGCTTCCCAGGGGGATTATTTCCAGGCAGTGAAGGGTGGGGGGCATGGAGGTTACCACATAATCGTCCTTGCCCCTGCATCGATACAGGAGATGTACGACCTGGCCATGCTGGCCTTCGATCTTGCGGAGATCTACCGCACTCCCGTCATGATCCTGGGTGATTCGGTCGTCGGGCAGATGAAGGAGCCTCTTGTGCCGCATCCACGACCGCACAGGGAACTGCCGGCCAAGGACTGGGCGCTGCGGGGAAAGGGCGACGGCGAGCAGAGATTCATCAAGTCCCTCTACCTGGGCGACGGAGAATTGGAGGCGCACAACTGGAAACTTGACGCCAAATACAGGGAAATGAAGGCCAGGGAAACCCGCTGGGAGGATTTTCAGACCAGCGACGCGGATCTCATCGTGACGGGGTTCGGTTCTGCGGCCAGGATCGCCAAGACCGCGGTCATGATGGCCCGTGAAGAGGGGCTCAAGGTCGGTCTGCTCCGTCCCGTCACCCTGTTCCCTTTCCCGTCGGCCGCATTTGCCGAAAGGACTGCCCGGTGCAAGAAAGTCCTGGACGTGGAGCTGAATACCGGGCAGATGGTCGAGGATGTGCGTCTTTCGGTCGCGCGCGACGCTGAGGTGTATTTTTACGGCAGGCCGTCCGGGACCGGTTCGCTGCCGACCCCGGAGGAGATACTGGGCCAGATAAAGAAGTATTATTGATCAGTCAATCCGCTTCGAATATTCCCCATCCCCTTGGAATCGACCGGGTGAAGGTCGAAAGACCGACGCGGATATTTCACGTACCCATACGAAGAGGTAATGAAATGCAACAGGTATTCAAGAGGCCGACAAGTCTCAAGGACGTGCAGACCCACTTCTGCCCCGGATGCCACCATGGCACCATTCACCGGCTGGTCGCCGAAGCCCTGGATGAATTCGGGCTGCAGAAGGAGACCATCGGCATAGCATCCATCGGCTGTTCCGTCTTTCTTTACTACTATTTCGATATCGATGTGATCGAAACACCCCATGGGAGGGCGCCGGCGGTTGCCACCGGCGTGAAGCGGGCACGGCCGGACAGGTTCGTCTTCACCTACCAGGGTGACGGGGACCTGGCCGCGATCGGCACGGCGGAGATCATCCACGCCGCCAATCGGGGCGAGCACATATCCGTCATCTTCGTGAACAATACCACCTACGGCATGACTGGCGGGCAAATGGCGCCGACCACGCTCCTGGGACAGAAGACCTCGACTTCTCCCTATGGCAGAAAGCCCCAGGTCGAGGGCTACCCCATAAGAATGGCCGAGCTGTTGAGCGGGCTCGACGGCGTGGCTTTCTCGGCCCGTGCCGCGGTCAATTCGCCCAAGAATCTCATGGATGCGAAGAAGCAGATCAGGAAAGCTTTCCGCTACCAGGTGGAGGGGAAGGGGTTCTCGTTTGTCGAGGTGCTTGCCGCATGCCCCACGAACTGGGGGATGAACCCCATCGAGGCCAATGAGCGGGTCGGCAGGGAGATGTGCGAATTCTTCAAGCTGGGGACGTTCAAGAACACCGCAGAACTTTGATTTCCGATCTGTAAACTGACAGGGTGTCTCCCCTGCATTTCCGGATGAAAACCACTTATAAAAGGGATGGGAGAATGTTGATGAGGCATGACATGTACATGGCCGGTTTCGGCGGGCAGGGAGTGCTCCTCGCGGGAACGCTGCTTTCCCATGCGGCAATGATCGAGGACAGGAATGTTTCTTTTATGCCGTCATATGGCGTGGAGAAGCGCGGCGGCGCAGCCATGTGCACCGTGGTCATCTCAGATGGCGACGTCGGTTCGCCGGTGATCGGCAACCCTTCAGTGGGTGTGCTGCTGAACCAGACGGCATTCGATAAGTACTGCCCCAGGATAAGGTCCGGGGGGATCTGCATCGTCAATGCGTCACTGGTCGATATTTCGACCTGTCCGAGGAAGGATATCGAGTTCGTTTCCATCCCCATGAATGCCATTGCCATGGATTTGGGTGATTCCCGGATGGTGAACATGGTTGCCGTGGGCGCGTATGCAGCCAGGACGGGCGCCGTGTCACTGGCGGCGCTGGCCGAAGCGTTGAAAGATACTCTGCCGGAACGCAACCACAAATACATCCCGGACAACGTGAAGGCGCTCGAAGCAGGCGCGGAGCAGATTCGCCGGAACTGACCGTTGATGTGAAAAATGCGCTTACGGAAGGCATTCAAAATGCTTGACGCCCGATAATGTCTCTGGTATATAGATTTCTCTGTCTGATGGGGGATCGTCTAGCGGCAGGACTGCGGACTCTGACTCCGCCAACCAAGGTTCGAATCCTTGTCCCCCAGCCATACCAACCATGCCTTCGGCTACGCCATATATCGGCTTGGTCCCATCGTCTAGCGGTTAGGACACCGGCCTTTCACGTCGGTAACAGGGGTTCAAGTCCCCTTGGGATCACCATCCTTTCTTGAAAGCTCATCCGATAGATTAACATCCTCAGCAGACGTTTCCGCTTTTGCGTTCCCAATTAAAATCCACGCACATGTTCAGGGCAACCATTTGCCAATCCATCTCAACCGCGATCAGGACTGCAGTCCCGGACATGCGCGGAATACCGGTTTTGCTAGCGTAAACGAAGTATTAGCGGTTGCTGTCCCTTTGAACCTATGTTATAAAAGGTCATTGCCGCGGATTTGGGGGAACGGTTCATGCTTGGTGTAGACGCGATAATTGAAAACGCACTCCGGGAAGACATACACACCGGTGACCTGACGACCCTGGCGGTGGTCGAGGGGAAACGGCCGGCACGTGCGCGATTCGTCGCCAAGGAGCCGTTCATTGTGGCCGGAATGCGGGTCGCATCAAGGGTGTTTTCACTGCTGGACCCCGAGGTTGTATTCACCCCTTTCTGCTCCGACGGAAACACCGTTTCCAAGGGTGATGTCCTGGCCGAACTGCAGGGCGATGCCTCAGTGCTTCTCCAGGGGGAGCGGGTGGCCCTGAACCTGCTGCAGAGGATGAGCGGGATAGCGACCCTCACCGCCCGATACCGCAACGCGGTGGGCGGCGCCCGCGCCAGGGTCGTGGATACCAGGAAGACCACGCCGGGTCTGCGCCTGCTGGAAAAGTACGCCGTGCGCGTCGGGGGGGGCGCCAATCACCGGACCGGCCTGTATGACGGAGTCCTCATCAAGGAGAACCATATCGCCGCTGCCGGAGGGATTTCCGTCGCCATCGGGCGGGCCAGGAAATCAATACCCCATACGATGAAAATCGAGATCGAAACGGAGACTCTGGAGCAGGTTGCCGAGGCGCTCCAGGCAGGCGCCGACATCATCATGCTTGACAACATGGATCCGGAAACCATGTCCAAGGCGGTTGGGATGATAGGCGGGAAAGCCGTTGTAGAGGCTTCCGGCGGCGTAACGCTGGAGACCATCGGCCGGATCGCGGCAACCGGTGTTGATATCATCTCCGTAGGCGCCCTTACCCACTCTGCCCGGGCAATGGACATTTCCATGCTGATGGAGGAAGCATGAGGGAAGCCTCCTTCAGCGCTGGCAGGATTGAACTGACCCTGGAGCAGCGATTGCTGGGGTTCTTTCGCGAGAGTGAAGACGGGGTGCTGTCCGGAGAAAGAATCGGGGCGGTTTTGAACATTTCCAGGACCGCCGTCTGGAAGCATGTGAAACGCCTGCGAGACAAGGGTTACCGGATCGATGCGGTGCCTGCCAGGGGATACAGGCTGGTCGCAGCGCCGGATGCTCTCACGGTTGACGAGCTGGCTCCGGGCCTCTCGACCCTGCGCATCGGCTGTCGCATAGTTAGCGTGCCTGAAACCGGATCCACAAACCAGCTTGCATTCCAGCTTGCAGACGAGGGGGCTGCTGACGGCACTGCAGTCATTGCCGAAACCCAGACGGGGGGGAGGGGGCGCCTGGGCAGGCGCTGGGAATCACCCCCGGCAGTTAACCTCTATTGTTCCGTCATCATACGTCCACCTATCCCTCCCATGCATGCATCCCAGCTTACTTTCCTGTCGGCAGTTGCGGTTTCCCGGGCCATCGAGAAATCCACCGGGCTCGGTCCCCGTATCAAATGGCCGAATGACGTCCTGGTCAACGACCGGAAGATTGCAGGCCTCCTCAACGAGATGAACGCGGAGACGGATACCATCCACTTCGTGGTGCTGGGCATCGGTGTCAACATCAACATGGAGAGGGGCCAGTTCCCGGAGGGGCTCCGGCAGCCTGCGACATCACTGCTCCTGGAGAGCGGGAAGACTGTGGACCGGCGTGAATTTACCCGGGTTCTCCTTTCGGAACTCGACAATCTCTATGACGACTATCTGCGCAACGGCTTTGCCGGAATAAGGGATGAATGGCTGGCGCGCAGCATGCTTGACGGGAAACGGGTCCGGGTGTCGTTCGGCGAAGGTGAAACAACCGGCGAGGTAGCGGGTATCGATAACGACGGCGCTTTGCTCATCAAGGGGAGCAGCGGCAACATTGAAAGGGTTCTGGCCGGCGACGTGACGATGCTTTGAGATTGTCGGGCAGTCTGTCGAAGTTCGCCCGGCATTCAGACGTCACGATTTCAGGGGAAAACATATCAGCGCGACAGCGGGAATCCGGAGGAGTCCAGTTTGCTTCTGGTCATAGATGTGGGAAACAGCAATACCGTCCTTGGCCTTTACGATGGCGAGAGCCTGGTCAGGGACTGGCGGATCGCAACTGACACTGCCAAAACAGCGGATGAATACGCAGTCCTGATAAGGGAGCTCTTTTCCTTTTCAGGATACCGTTACGATGATGTCGGGGACATTATCCTCTCTTCGGTGGTTCCCGCCCTGACAGGTGTTCTGGAACGGCTGGCCAACAGCTACTTCAACCTCAAACCCTACATCGTGGGGCCGGGGATCAAAACCGGCATGTCGATCCAGTACGAAAACCCCAAGGAGGTAGGCGCCGACCGCATCGTCAACGCCGTCGCAGGGTACGAGCGATACGGCACGGCCCTTATAATAGTGGATTTCGGCACTGCCACAACCTTCGACCTGGTGAACGCCCGTGGACAATATTGCGGCGGCGTCATAGCGCCCGGGATAATGATTTCGGCCGAGGCCCTTTTCCAGAAAGCCAGCAAGCTGCCGCGGATAGAGGTTGTCAAACCGCCTTCAATCATCGCCAAGAACACGGTCGGAGCCATGCAGGCCGGTATTTATTACGGCTATGTGGGCATGGTCGATGAAATCGTTTCGCGCATGAAAGCCGAGAGCAGGGAGAATCCCCGCGTCATCGCCACCGGCGGGTTGGCAGCGCTCATGGCCCCTGAAACGAAAACCATCGAAGAGGTGCACGAGTACCTGACCCTGGAAGGTCTGAGAATTCTCTACGAGAGAAACGTGCGACCGACGCCGGTTTCATGACCGGTTGAAAGCCATTGTTTGATAAAATACGAAGTCATAGGTGTTCAAGTTCTTTTGGAGTCATGCAGGAGGGGTATCATCCATTAGATAAATCAAGGGGGATTTATGGCAAAGTATGACACCGCAAAAGTGAGAAACGTTGGAATTGTGGCCCACGGAGGGGCGGGCAAGACCTCCCTGACCGAAGCCATGCTCTTTACCATGGGCATGAACGACCGCCTCGGCCGTGTCGACGACGGTTCTTCCACCATGGACTTCGAACCGGAAGAGATCAAGAGAAGGATCACCGTATCCTCTGCTCTCAACCATGGCGAATGGAAAGGACACAGCCTCCACCTCATAGATACCCCGGGATACGGCGACTTCATTGCTGATACCAGGTCTTGCCTGAGGGTCCTGGGAGGAGCGGTGGTCATGATTTCCGCCATTTCTGGTGTCAAGGTCCAGACCGAGGAAGTATGGGAATGGGCCAACGAGGCTGAAATCCCCCGCATAGCCTTTGTGAACAAGATGGACCGTGAACGCGCCAATTTCCTCCGGGCCATGGGCGACATGGAAAAGGCCCTGGGTGCGCGCGCCGTTGCAGTACAGATCCCCCTCGGCGCCGAGGAGAATTTCGAAGGTGTCATCGACCTGGTCACGATGAAGGCTTTCAGGTACCAGAAGGACATGTCCGGCAAGTTCACCGAAACGGATATCCCCGCGGAGTTCCTGGCGGATGCCGAAAGCATGCGGGAAAAGATGGTGGAGACAGTGGCCGAGGCATATGACGCTTTGACGGAGAAATTCCTCGACGTCGGCGAACTGACCGAAGAAGAGATCCTCGACGGACTGAGGGTCGGCACGTTGCGCAACACCTTCACCCCGGTCTTCTGCGGTTCGGCCACCGTGAACATCGGTGTTGCCCAGTTGCTGGACTATATCTGCCAGTGCCTCCCTTCGCCCCTCGACCGTGGAAACGTCACCGGCACCAATCCCAAGACCAATGATGTTGAAGAGCGTGCGCCGGAAGAATCGCAACCGTTTTCAGCGCTGGTGTTCAAGACCACATCGGATCCCTACACCGGCAAGATCACCGTCTTCAGGGTCTATTCGGGTGTCCTCAATTCCGATTCCACAGTGTTGAACTCTACCAAGGACTGCGTGGAGCGCATCGGCCAGATTTACGAACTGGAAGGGAAAAAGCAGAAACCGATCAAGCAGGCCGTGGCAGGGGACATAGTTGCCGTGGCCAAGCTGAAGGAAACGGTCAGCGGCGATACCCTGTGCGATGCCGACAAACCCATCGTCTACGAACCGGCCAAATCGCTGGAACCGGTGATCTCGTACGCCATCCAGCCAAAGACCAAGAACGACGAGGACAAGATCCACGGTGCGCTCCAGAGGCTCATGGAGGAAGACCAGACCATAACCCTGCGGCGTGACGACCAGACCCGCGAGCTCATCATTTCCGGCATGGGACAGGTTCATCTGGAGGTCACCATCGAGAAGCTTCGTCGCAAGTTCAGCGTCGAAGTGGAGCTGAAGACCCCGAAAGTCCCCTACCTGGAGACGATGAAAAGCTCGGTCAAGGTGCAGGGCAAATACAAGAAGCAGTCCGGCGGTCGCGGCCAGTACGGTGACTGCTGGGTTGAATTCGTCCCGCGCGAACGCGGCGAAGGCTACCAGTTCGAAGACAAGATCGTGGGTGGCGTCATCCCCAAGACATACATACCGGCCGTCGACAAGGGTATCCAGGAAGCTTCCCTGGAGGGCGCCCTTGCCGGGTACCCCGTGGTGGATTTCAAGGCCGTGCTCTACGATGGTTCGTTTCACACGGTCGACTCCTCGGAAATGGCCTTCAAGATCGCCGGTTCCATGGCGTTCAAGAAAGCCATGGAGATTGCCAAGCCGGTGCTTCTCGAGCCTATCATGAAGATGAAGATCACCGTGCCGGAAGACAATATGGGTGATGTCATCGGCGACCTGAACTCGCGTCGGGGCAAGGTTGTGGGTGTGGAGCCCAAGGCGAATTCGCAGATAATCAGGGCGGTTGTTCCCATGGCCGAGGTGCTCTCCTATGCCAACGATCTTCGCTCCATGACCAGTGACCGCGGGCTTTTCACCACTGAGTTTTCCCACTACGAGGAACTGCCGAGTCACCTGGCACAGAAGGTTATCAACGAAGCTGCGGCCAACAGCAAGGCGTAGCATATTCACCGGAAGGGGGGACAGCATCGATGGTAGCAACGGGATTGCCCGGAAACGGGGAAAAAACCGGTCTCGCCGGGGTGGGCGGAAGCAGCGCCAAAGGTATCCTGCTGGTTCTTGCCGCACTCTCGGCCTGTTTCGGCTATTTCTACTTCTTTACGGACATCTTCCGCTCGAAGGACGAGATTGCCGGGCAGCGCGACATAATTTCGTCCGAAGTCAGGAAAGCAATGCCTGCACGGAACGGCGCAGCCCCCCAGGCATCAGCCCAGGGGAAAAGCGCCACTCCGGCGGTTCCCGGGACAGGCCCTGTTAAGCCTGCCGAAGTTGCTGTGTCCCCCCAACCGGCTGCCGCACGGTCAAAGCAGCAGCCGGAACAAAAAGCGCCGGCCGCCGGGGTGAAAGCCAAGACGGTTGCCGAATCCGGGAAAACAACGGAAAAAACAGCCGCTGCCAAGTCCGGGGATGTCCAGAAGCAGGCTGCGGCCGCTAAAACACCGGACAAACAGACAAAACCCAGGGTTGCGACGGCAAAGACTGCGGAAAAGTCGCCAAGGCCTTCCACTGCCGCGCAGAAGAATGCCGATGTCAAGAAAGGCGCCGCAGGCAAAACCGCTTCCGCTCCCGTGAAAGCCGCGAACGGACAGAATACCGGGACGGACGCGGAAAAGACACCCGCACCGACTCCTTCGGCGGTGAAAAAGACCGGCGGGGCCTACACCCTGGTTATCGGGACGTATGTGCTGAAGTCTTCCATGGCTGCGGACAAGGCCAAACTGGAACGGGCCGGCTTCAAACAGGTTTCGGTAGTGGCCAGGAAAAGAAGCGAGCCGATGAACCGGCTCTACGTGGCCGATTTCGATACCCAGCCGGAGGCACAGGCGGAATTGAACAGGGTGCGGAACGCGAGCAAGGATGCCTTCGTTTTAAAGGAAAACGGCCGATATGCGGTTTACGCCGGTTCGTATTATGCCTATGAACGGGCCATGGAGGTGCGCGAGCAGCTGAACGGGAAGGGGATAAACCCCACCATCAGGAAATCCGTGGCGCCGGTCCAGACCTATACCCTGACGGGCGGCAGTTTTCCCTCCCGCGAGGATGCCCTGGAAGAGGCTGGAAAGCTGAAAAAACTTGGTTTCAAACCTTTCGTGTCCGGAAGAAAGTAGTTTTGCCGCCAATGGCTGAAGATCGCAAGGCTACAATCAGGATATCGCAGGATTCCGCGCGGTACGTGAAGCCCGGCGCATCCCGCGAGGACAGGCTTGCTGCCGCCAGGGGGGAGGCGGGGGTGCCTTCTTCCGACTTTCCCGCGGTGCTTGCATTCCTGTCCCGCGATGCCGACCCGGAAATCCGCACTGCGGCGGTACGGAGTCTGAAAGAGCTTGCACGTGATATCCTGCTGCAGGCATGCGCATCCCCCCGGACGCATCCGCGCATTCTCGAGCTGCTTGCGAAACTGCATGGCCGTGATGAGCAGGTTGCCGAACTCCTGGCAGCAAATCCTTCGGCTGACGAAAGCGTGCTGGCGGCGGTGACAGCGGGACAGGTCGGCGGCGCGACACCGGATCGGGGCGGGGTTGCCGATTCGCGGGAGGGGGCAGGTTCAACCGGGGATGCAGGCGACGCAGGGGAAGAAGGAGAGACCGGCTCGGAAGAGCCTGTCGATGAGGACAGCGAAGATTTCAGAAGCAAATACCAGCTGGCCCAATCGATGGGCATATCGGAAAAAATCAAGATGGGCATGACCGGCGACAAGGAGTGGAGGATGCTCCTGGTCAAAGACACCAACAAGCTCATTTCCATTTCGGTCATCAAGAATCCCCGCATAACCGAAGCGGAAGTGCTCAGCATTTCCAAGTCTTCGGTCAACAACGACGACATACTGCGTGAAATATGCGTCAACAAGGAATGGACAAAGAACTACCAGATAAAAAAGGCGCTGGTGGAAAACCACAAGACCCCGCTGCACCATGCCCTGCGGTTCCTTTCGGTCTTGACTGAAAAGGACCTGACCATGCTTTCCAGGAGCAAGAATATCTCTTCCGTGATCGCTACCCAGGCGAGGCGGTTGCTGCTGAACAAAAAAAAGGATTGATAGGGGGTTTCCCATGGCTCTGGTGAATGACGCGAAAAAAGAGATACACGCCAAAATTGTCTACTACGGCCCCGGTGGGAGCGGCAAGACGACCAACCTGGAGTATATCTACAACAAGCTCAAGCCGGAATACCGGGGAAAGTTCAAGTTCATGAACACCGCCAGCGGCAGGCTGGTTTTCTTCGATTTCATGCGGCCGGAACTGGCCGGAATCGGCGACTACAGCGTCCGTTTCCATATCTATACCGCGCCCGGAGACAATGTGAACAGCGGGGTATGGAAAAACGCGCTGAAAGGAGCCGACGGCATAGTCTTCGTGGCAGATGTATCGCCAGCCCGCAGCCAACTGAATAGTGATAGCTTCGACATGCTGAAGGATTGTCTTTCATCCCTTGACATGGATCCGGGAAGCACACCCCGTATATACCAGTTCAACAAGACGGACCTTGCCGACGCAGTGCCGGAAGAGCAGATGCGCCTGCTGCTGGATACGGGAGACGACCGCGTCATATTGTCATCGGCCTGCAACGGGAACGGAGTGTTGACGACACTTTCCGAGATGGTGAAGATGGTTCTCAGGAATTTGCAGGAAACGACCGTGACCTCACCGGCGGAGGATGTCGAGGCAATTTCCGAACCGGAACCCGCCTTTGCCGCGCCGCTCGAAGCGGCAGATCTTTACGAAGCAGCCGAAGCGCATGATAAGGCTGAATCGCAGCAGCCGGCCGGCACGGAAGAGTCTCACGAGGCTGAAGCCGAAGAGGATCTTGAACTCCTTTCCATGGAGACCGGCGAAGAACTGCCTGAACTGGAGCCGCTGGCCGAGGAAAGCGGACTCTCTGCTGATGCCGATATGCCTGCTTACATGTCGTTCCAGCCTGCCGGGGAAACGCCTGCCCAGGTGTCGGAGGAAGAGCGCGCTCCCGAAGCCCCTTCAATGGAGCACATGGCTGGAAGCGTGGACAGCGAGAAGCTTCTGGACCCGAAAATTCTGCTCGCCGGTGATATTGAAAAACTCGCATATGGCCGTTTCAGACTGCCGCTGGTGATACGCATTGGCAACAGCGAAAAGAAAACGGCGCTTACAATCGACCTTTCTTTTGATTGATCGGGCGCCGGTAGGCTTCATGGTGCACGGGGCTGGCTGTGGCGAGGGAAGTGAGGATAGACATGGAAATCGATCTGGAGACCATCCTCCGTTTGCTGCTGGCCGCGGTTCTGGGCGGTTCCATCGGCCTTGAACGGGAGATCCACGGACGTCCTGCGGGTTTTCGCACCCATCTTCTCGTTTCCCTGGGATCTTGCGTCTTCACGGTTGCCTCGATTTATTTCTACAAGATCTATGGCAGCGTTACCGTGGACGGCGGTGTGTCAATAGATCCGTCCAGGGTGGCGGCCCAGGTCGTGACAGGCATAGGTTTCCTGGGGGCGGGCGCCATCCTCCGGGAAAAGGCTTCGATCCGCGGCCTTACCACGGCTGCCTGCCTTTGGGTCGCAGCTGCGATCGGGGTGTCGTGCGGAATAGGACTTTTTGCCTTGTCGGCCGTGGTTACGGCCACTGCCATTGGCTCGTTGCTGGTACTTAAAAAGGTCGAAGGTGTTCTGAACCGGGATACCTACAGCGCGGTCAAGGTCTGGAGCACGGACCTTGAAGGACAGATGGCGCGAGTCGAAAAGCTGGTGAGCGGCTGCAACCTGAGGATGCTCAATGCATCCGTGGAGCGGGATCTTGAAAAACTGGAATTCTTCCTGGAGTTCGAGATCAAGCTCGTGGACCGCGAGGTGGCTTACAGGATGCTGGACAGCATACTGGCCATTCCTGGTGTGAAGAAGGTGAGGCTTGAATGATTGAAGCCTGACCAGCCAAGCGGATGCCCGGGGCCTGGTGAAGCTTGCCATGCTGCTCAGCGTGCCCCGCAAGCATCATTCCATGCCGTCGGGTTCATCAACGGAGTTCCCCTTGCTGTAAACCAGCCTGATGTTCATTCGGCGTATCAACCCCTCGATTTCTCGCAGTTTTTCCTCGTATTCCCTGAGGTAATACGCCTGCCTGGCTTTGCTGTGAAAGGTCACCCCTTCCCTGAGCATGTCTATGCGGATTCTGGCGACCTTTCTCATCGTTTCGAGTACTTCGCGGGCGTCTGCCATCTTTCCCTGTCCTTGGTTGCTCGGGACATTCGTGTCCAGTGCGGCTCATTCATTCCTTCAAATTGTGGTCCTTTTGGCCCCTGGCTGTGTTGCGGCTCCTCAGCTTAGGCCGTGCCAGGCTTGCGTCACCACGCCTTGCCAGGAACCAAAATTCCTCGCAATTTGTGCGGTGAACTAACCTCACGGGACACTAGCGGTGCGGAGAGCTCCCGTTCGCGGCGATACTTCTCAGCGGTTCGAGCAGGCGGTACGCCACGGCAAGTCCGCCCCTTCCGATGCCGATGTCAACGTCGTCTTCGTAGCCGTGGTAGTCGGATCCTCCCGTCATTGCGAGACCCAGCTCCAGGCACAGGTTTTCCAGGAATATCATGTCATCCTTGTAACAGAGATTGTTGAACACTTCCAGGCCGTTCAGACCCAGGCCCGCCATATCCCTTATGAGGGAAGCTATCACACCGCGATCGTCGGAAATGCTCGGCGGATGGGCCAGGACGGAAACCCCGCCCAGTCGCCTGATCTCTCCCAGAGCTTCTTCCAGGGGGAAGTATTGCTTCGGGACATCACAGGGCTGAAGGTAGCGGTTGAACGCGTCCTGCACGTGGCGTGCAACCCGCCTGTCCACCAATACCCGCGCGATATGCAGGCGGCTCATGGCTTCGCCGGAAATATCGATTACTTCGTCATAGGTGATGAGTCCCTTTCGCTCCGATGACAGTTTTGTATTTATCTTTTCTACGATCGCCTTGGCCCGCACCTCCCTGGCCCGGCGGAATTCCCTGAGCTTGGCGGTAAAGGAGGGATCTAGGTGGTCTATGAAGTAGCCGAGGAGATGGACATCCTGATAATTCCGGTAGCCTATGGAGAGTTCAACCGCGGGAACGACCTCCACTCCCAGGCGGCTGCCGGCCTCGAGCGCTTCGTCCACACCGGAGACGGAGTCGTGGTCGGTTATGGCTACTGCCTTAAGTCCTTTTTCAGCAGCCATGGCAACGATTTTTGATGGTGCGTGGACCCCGTCGGAATGTAGGGTGTGTATGTGAAGGTCCATGAACTGCCGCATCGTGATTCCTCCCGGTCTGTAATACAAAACAGTATAGGTCAGAACAGCCACCGGTTCAACTGGCAAAACGCGACTTGCCCGGTGCAGGGAAGTCGGATACAATCCAGGCCACAGAAAACTGTCTTCCCGGGGGCGAAATGAAACCTGAACAGATCCACGAGGCGATAGGGCTGCTGGCCGAAGCGGTCAAACAATGGCAGACACCAGCGGTTACCATCGTGTCCCAGCGCGAGGGCGATCCCTTCAAGGTCCTCATATCATGCCTCCTGTCACTGCGCACCCAGGACCGGACGACCGGCCCCGCTTCCGGGAGGCTGTTTGCACTCGCGGACACGCCCGAAAAGATGGTTAACCTGCCGGTTTCGACCATCGAAGAAGCGATTTACCCAGTCGGATTCTACCGCAACAAGACTGTCACCATCCTCAATGTCTGCCGGACTCTCCTGGACAATTACGCGGGCAAGGTGCCCGATGAAATAGGCGAACTCCTGAAGCTCAAGGGTGTGGGGCGCAAGACCGCCAATCTCGTGGTGACCCTGGGCTTCGGAAAGCCGGGGATCTGTGTCGATACCCATGTTCACAGGATCTGCAACCGTTGGGGGTATGTGGAGACAAAGACGCCGGAGGAAACGGAGTATGCGCTCCGGAGCAAGCTGCCCGGGCGCTACTGGCTGGTGATAAATGACCTCCTGGTGACGTTCGGCCAGAACCACTGCGTACCAATTTCACCCAGGTGCTCCACCTGCATGATCGCACATCTCTGCGACCGCCGAGGGGTGGGGAAGAGCAGATGACGAAATGATGCGAATGCTTTCCGTTTCCAGATCCTGCAGCCAGTAGTCTGTCTTCCCGTCCCTCGACTGTTTCAGTGCTGGATCCCGAAAACCGGGCAAACTGCGGTATCAGTTCTGAGATATTTTCGCTTTGTTGACCGGGAAATCGGCTGGCGGGGAGCGAACAGTTCTACCAACAATAATCGTAGATCCGATATATATGGAATGGGATATTTGTTCTTGATAAAAATTGTAGGTAAAGCTAAAATGGGACCATGGAAAGAGATCAAGAAACTTTCTTATGGATATATGAAAAGAGAAATTCGGAAAAGAATAGATGCCTGTGAAATAGGAGGATAAGAAAATGCGAAGATTGTTGGCTCTGATGGCTTTCGGGGTAACACTTTCCCTGGTTGGATATGTATCGGCGGAACCTGCCGCCAAAGATGCCGGGGTTGTGAAACCGGTGATCAAGTGTTCAACCTGCGGTGTTGAATTCACATCATCCGCGGGAATTGAGGAGCATGTAAAATCACATCCGGGTCATATGATGATGAAATCGGATAATGAGGGCAACCTGGTCAAGTGTTCGACCTGCGGTGTTGAATTCACCTCCAAGGCAGGAGTTGTTGACGTTTACAGGCCGGATCCTGACAAAGCAAGTGGCAAACCGGTGATCTTGTGCTCCACTTGCAGGAGTTATGACCGCAGCTGGTGATCTAGATTGCCGGTAACGGATGAGAAGTTCAACTGAATGTCAAAATCGGAAAGCCGGTCCTTGAAGCATAAGGCCGGCTTTTGTTTTTCATGGCAGGAGCGTAACAGGCATGGCCGGATGGAGGAGGGACCAACCTGCCATGGACCTTTCGTGGCCCGAACCGACGGGCATCTTCTGTTGCGGCCCGGATTATTTCCCCATTGTGAAGTTGAGAGGTAGAATACAAGGAGAACCGTCTATTGATACTTTTGTAAAGGAGATAAGCCATGAGAAAGGATCAGGCAGGGAAGCCACTCGATGAGACAACGACCGTGGGCGAGCTCGTTGCGGAAGATTACCGGACCGCCAGGGTCTTCGAAAAACATGGCATCGATTTCAGTTGCGGCGGCAAGGCTGCCCATCTCAGGGACGAGGAAGAGAAATTCTTCCCGGCTCTCAAGCGGATCGAAGCGGCAAGGAAGGCCGGAGTTGACCCGGAGATTGAAGACCTGGCTGCCGTCAGGGAAAGCCTGGAGAAATTCGATGTGGAGCACACCGAGATCGGCGATGCCGTGCATGCGATACGCGCGCTTTCGAAAGACTACGCAGTGCCGGATGATGCCTGCAATACCTACATGGTCACTTATCGGCAACTGAAGGAGTTCGGGGATGACCTGCACTTGCATGTTCACCTGGAAAACAACATCCTGTTTCCGAAAGCAGCTGGGTTCCTGTGATTCATAAACGGATAAAGAGCGAGTTTTTACTGTAATGTCGGTCAGTCAACCAGCAGAGAGACACATGCTGTTAGTCGCCACCACGCAGATGCGGCAAGCAGTCCTTGCCATGCAACGGTTTGTGGGAACCTTTTCGCATCCATTTGCATCTTCAGTATAGAAACGAAATGATCGGAGGATACAGAGATGGAACTGGCGGATGGCTCAAACGACTCGGTGAATATGGCTCTGGACAGGGACATCGTAAAACGGGTGCTGGATGGCGACATTTCAAGTTTCGAGCTGGTCATGCGCCGTTACAACCGGAGGCTGTACCGGATCGCCCGCGGGGTTCTCCGCAACGAGGCTGACGCTGAGGACGTTGTCCAGGATGCTTACGTCAGGGCCTATGAGAAACTCGAGCAGTTCCGGGGAAAAGGTCCCCTGTCGGCCTGGCTGGCAAAGATTGTCGTCAACGAGGCGCTGGGGCGCTTGCGGCGTTCAGGCGGCATGAAGGACGGCATTTCCCTGGACGAACCGGACGAGAGAGAGGTGGCGAATTACATGGCCGATCTGATTTCAGGCATGCCCACACCGGAACAGGATGCGGCACGGGGTGAAATGCGCCGCCTGCTGGAATCGGCCATAGATGCTCTCCCGGACGTCTATCGGCTGGTCTTCATGCTGTGCGGGGTCGAGGAAATGTCCGTGGCGGAGACCGCGGAGTGTCTCGGCATCCAATCCGCAACTGTAAAGACCCGTTACCACCGGGCGCGGAAGATCCTGCAGCAGAGCCTTTCCAGCCTGGCGGATGCTACAGCCGGCGCAGTGTTTCCGTTCGCCGGTGAACGTTGTGACAGGATAGTCGCCGGAGTGTTCCGGCGTCTTGAAAGCGGGAACCGGAGTTGACGTGCGGACGGGAATCCGCAGCGGACCCGGTTCCGGAAGAGAATGTAGAGAAGGAGACACAACATGAAAAAGCTTCTAGCCATATGCGCGGTCCTGCTGGCATGTGCCCTCCCGGCATTTGCAGCCGGCCCCTATCATTTGCCTGATGCGTCATACAAAAAAGTCAGCTCGCTCGTGGCCCTGCCCGATTTCATCCCTGGAATGGGCACGCTCTACGTCAAGCCTTCCACTCTGCCGGTCGGCCCGTTCCTGGCGTATGACCGCGCCGGGAATCTCGTTGCCACCATCTACATGGTGCCAATCGCGGACTTGGACAAACACGCCAATTTCACCGGTCTGGCAGTCGGCAACAACAAGGTTGAAAAGGTCGACATAGTTTTCAATCCGGGTCACCCGGGTGTTGAATCTCCCCACTATCACGTGACGATCTGGCACGTCAAACCCGAGTCGGCCAAGCTTGATTAGCCACGCCCGGCTTAAGGGTTCCTCAAGGCCGGCGGACTCATGTTCGCCGGCCTTGTTTCGTGATGCGTCGCATGAATCCCTGCCGCCGGGGATGCGGTTATGTTTTTGCCCGAATCCGGCAGTTGCGGGATCAGACAGTTGTCTGGTATGATAATCCCGTTTTGCGCGAAATGCATTTCGAGAATGGATGGGGGAGATGCCATGACAGTCGCAAATTCCGGTAACCGAAATCTGCCTTGCGATGTTGGAGCGATAAAAGCCCAGTGGGAAAGATTCGTAAAAGGCGAACCGGTCGATCAGGGCATTGTTCGTCCTCTTGTGCTGTCCTCGTGGAAAAGAAGCAGGATTGCGGGCGTAGATCCGTTCCACACCTTCGGGTCCAAAATCATATCCAGGGAAGATGCTGAAAAGCAGAAACTCACCCACGACGAACTCCTCAAGGCGTTCGGGAGCGTCATCCCCATCATAGAAGAAATCATCATTAAGAATCATCTGAACCTTCAATTGTTCGACAAAAACGCTCAAAAAATTCATCTTGCCATGTTCCCGGCAGCTGATCCCGGCAAGTCATACGAAGAAGTCGAGTCGAAAATGCTCGGCAATCTGTCGGAAAAGGTGCTCGGCACCAATGCCCCCTGTCTGGCACTCAATGAAAACAAGCCCGTACAGATCATCGGCGCGGAGCATTTCAATTACTATCTTCACGATTATTTCTGCTGTTCAGCGCCGATACACGACTCCAATGGAAAAACGGTCGGTGCATTGAATGTCTTTTCCCATCTCGACAATTTCTTTGAGGGCGTTTTCGGCCTGGTATCCTGCCTGGCGAGCATATTCGACAACAGGGCGTTGATCCAGACCGCGCTCGAAGAGCTGGATATTTACGAGCTGGCAGCAAACAATATCATGGAGAAATCAACAAAGGGCGTCATGTACATAAACAGGGATAACCAGATAAAATACTACAACGCCGCTCTGGTCAACCTGTTGAACATTCAGCCCGGGCAGAAAGACAAGGATGCGCTCGATGCCTTCCTGTCAGTGTCAAGATGCCTGGTTTCCGATGTGCAGCTTGAAAACAAGGAAATCATTTTTTCCGCAAACGGCAAGAAGAAATCGCTGCTCGTCACGACCCAGAACCTGGTCAACGCAAGCAACGAACCGAAAGGGAAAATGGTGTTCGTGGATGATACCGACACTGTCTACAAGTCATTCCAGAGAATCCGCGGCAACAAGGCGCTCTATACCTTTGAGGACATCATCGGTGAAAACAGGGAACTGGTCGCCGCGAAAACCCTGGCAAAGAAAGTGGCCGGAACGCGTGCCGCTGTCCTGATTCACGGTGAAAGCGGAACGGGCAAGGAGTTGTTCGCCCAGGCCATCCATAATTCGAGCAGCCGGAAACCGTGCCCCTTTGTCTCTATCAACTGCGGCGCAATCCCTCCCGAGTTGATCGAAAGCGAATTGTTCGGCTACGAGGCCGGTGCGTTTACCGGCGCCCTCAAGGGCGGGAAACCGGGAAAGCTGGAACTGGCCTCCGGCGGAACCCTGTTTCTGGATGAGATCGAGAGCATGCCGCTCAACGCCCAAATCAAGCTGCTGCGCGCCCTTTCCACGCAGAAGATTTCCCGGATCGGCAGCATGGAAGAAATACCCATTGATGTAAGGGTTGTTTCGGCGACGAAAACCGACCTGCTCAAAGATGCCGACGAAGGCAGTTTCCGCGAGGATCTCTATTACCGTATAAGCACCATAGTCATCAAACTGCCACCCTTGCGGGACAGGGTCGACGACATTCCCCTGTTGACGGCACACCTTTTGAAACAGCATACGAAAGACTCGTCACAGGATAGTTACGAGGTATGCCCCGAGTTCGTCAAGGCCCTTGCCATGCTCCCGTGGCGCGGCAACATACGGGAATTGAGCAATGTCCTGGAGAGAGCGATTGCCTTGTCCGACAGCGATCGCATTCTGAAAACCGCACTGCTACCTGAACATGAAGACAGCGGGCAGCAGGATGACGGCCTGGACCTGGCGTCGAAAATGGAGTCGCACTTGAGAAAGGAATTTTCCCGAGACGAATGCGGCGAAATGCTCAAGGTTTCGGAGGAGATCGCCATCCGGCTTGCGCTGGACATGTGCTCCGGGAACGTGGCAAAGGCCGCAAAACGGCTCGGGATCAGCAAGCCGACGCTGTACGCGAAAATCAAGCAGAATGAAAAACTGAAGATGTGACACTCCTTCCATTCCCGCTTCGGGAAAGACCTGTCGAAGTGTGCGGCCTGCGGAGCGCAGCCCCGGGGTTCGGACAGGCTCCCGTGGGTGTCCCGATGCCGGGTTGCTGCGTTTCCCCGCTGCAGGCCCAATGTACGGTTTGTTAAATTTTTTAACAGTTTACAAGTTTTTTTATCACCTGTTAAATTATTTAACGGATCAGCGGTCCGTGAAAAGTCCCGCGATTCATCAACCCTCCACCTTGAGTACTATTTTTCAAATTCCTTGCTTATCTCTAACATGTCAAAATAATTGTCTATTACTCGAATCATTCCCGCTTTTCCCGAGAGGTGTCTGCCAAATTTCCTTTTTTTTCGGGCGGGTGGTATTGCATTTGCTCCACATTTTATTGTCAGTAAAATATTGAGAAGATGTAGCTGCTGATTTCTGAAAGGAGGTTAAGGGCGGGCACGTTTTGCTGACAGGGAAAAGGAAAGAATGGGCAGTAAAAATCCAACAGTCTGAGAAAAGGAGAATGTCATGGAATTCATGTTCGGCATCCCGAGTTTTGTCCACTTTGGTGAAGGCGCTTCGAAAAAACTGGGCGAAATGGCAGCGGGAATGGGCGCGAAGAAAGCTTTCGTGATGTACGACAAAGGGGTGAAGGCAGCAGGCATCGTGGATGGGTTGATTGCCACGCTGAAAGCAGCGGGTGTCGAAGCGGTCGAATTTGACGGTGTACTGCCCAATCCGCCGGATACCATGGTCGAGGAAGCCGCGGCCCTGGCCCGTGCAGCCAATGTGGACATCGTGGTGGCAGTCGGCGGCGGCAGTTCCATCGACTCCGCGAAAGCCATCAACATTCTCCTGACCAACCCGTCTCCCATCAACCAGTACGATGGAATCAATACGGTGAAAGTGCCGGGCAAACCGCTGATTGCGATTCCCACCACCTCCGGCACGGGTAGTGAAGTCACGGCTTTCAGTATCGTTACCGATACGGTCCGCAAGAAAAAAATGGTGATCGGCGGGCAGTTTGTCGGGGCAACCATAGCCCTGGCTGATCCCCTTCTGACAGTCGGAATGCCTCCGAAGATTACCGCTTCCACCGGTATGGACGCGTTGACCCATGCCATAGAAGCCTATGTATCCAAAGGGGCAATGATTCCCACGGACGTCCTGGCCCTGAAGGCCATAGATCTTATCTGCAATAACATCGTGAAGGCAACAAAAAGCGGCTCCGACATCGAAGCCCGTTCCAACATGCTTCTGGGAAGCATGATGGCCGGATTTGCCTTTACCAACGCGGTGCTCGGGCTGGTTCATTCCATAGCTCACCCCTTGAGCGCCCATTTCAATCTCCCTCACGGTGTCGCCAATGCAATCGGGCTTCCCTACGTAATGGAATTCAACGTGCCTGCGGCAACGGCCAAGTTCAAGGATATTGCAGTTGCCATGGCCATCGACGTGACCGGGATGACCGATACGGATGCCGCCCAAGCTGCCGTCGCACTGGTGAGGAACCTCAATAGAGAGCTTGAAATTCCTACCCTGAAAGAGTGCGGAATCTCCCGGGAGATGTTCGACCGTCTGGCCGAAGATGCTCTTAAGGAAGTTTCCACCTTCTTCAATCCCCGGGATCCATCCAAGGAGGATGTCCTGGCGATCCTGGAGAAGGCCTACTGATCGAAAACAACGGGAAGAAAAGTTTGTAAACCTGCAGAGGCAATCTTTGTATCCGGGCGTCGGCAGTAAGCTCCGGCGTCCGGATGCAGGGCACTGCAACTAAAGGCAGGCCCCTGCGCCGGCCCTGGTGGACAGGTTTGTCTTGTGATCGTTGGATGGAAACGTGTTGATTTCTCGGCATTCCCGGGGCGTACGATGCCGGTTCACCCCGGAAAACAAGCAATGATACCTGAGAGGATGGGAATGTTATGGACAAGATACTGCGGATAAACATGACGGGCAGGAATGTATCGCAAGAGCCCGCTGGTGAAAAGTATGCCTTGTATGGCGGCAGGGGGCTGATCGCGAAGATTCTCTGCGAAGAGGTCAACCCGAAGTGCGACGCCTTGGGACCGGAGAACAAGCTGATTTTCTGCCCGGGACTCCTTGGCGACACCCCGGCGCCCTGCTCGGGGAGGCTTTCCATCGGCGGCAAGAGTCCGCTTACCGGCACCATCAAGGAAGCCAACGCGGGCGGGACATTTGCCCAGAAACTGGTCAGCATCGGCTTGAAGGCCCTGGTTATCGAAGGCCAGCCGGCGGTTGAGGAATGGTCAGTTGTCGTGCTGGGGGAGAATTCTGTCGAGCTGCAGCCTGCGGATAAATACCTGGGAATGAATAATTACGAGCTGACAGATGCCCTGCGGAAAGACTTCGGCGACAAGATAAGCATTGCGTCAATCGGCTGCGCGGGCGAGCGCGGCTACCGGAATTCGACGGTCCAGATAACTGACCTTGAAGGCCATCCGAGCAGGGCAGCGGCGCGCGGCGGCTTGGGCTCGGTCATGGGATCGAAGAAGATAAAGGCGATCGTGATCAGGGAAACGGGCAAATATGAAGCCGCATACAAAGACAAGGAAAAATTCATCGAGAGAAACAGGCACTTTGTAAAGCAGGTCATCAATCATCCCTTCACCGGCCAGGGGCTGCCGGCCCTGGGGACCGCCATGCTGGTCAACCCCATGAACGGCATGGGAATCCTCCCCACCAGGAACTTCAGCAGCGGACAGTTCGAGCATGCCGAAGAAATCAGCGGGGAGCGCATCGCCGAAATTCAGGCAGAGCGGGGCGGGGTCATGAAGCATACCTGCCACCGTGGGTGCATCGTCCAGTGTTCGCAGATTTACAACGACGCGAAAGGCGATTATCTGACATCCGGGTTCGAATACGAGACCATCGGACTCGTAGGGTCCAACTGCGGTATTCGCGACATCGACGTTATTGCGCAGATCGACAGGATGTGTGATGACCTCGGTGTTGACACCATGGATACGGGCTGCACCATCGCCGTGTGCATGGAAGCCGGGAAAATCCCCTTTGGGGACAGCGCAGGCGCTCTGATGCTGCTGCAGGAAATGAAGGACGGCACCACGTTCGGCAGGCTCCTGGGTGACGGAACCGAAAGAACAGGCAAGGCGCTCGGAGTCAAAAGGATTCCTACGGTGAAAGGTCAGGCGATGGCTGCATACGATCCGCGCGGCCTCAAGGGAACCGGCATAACCTATGCCACGTCGACCATGGGCGCCGACCATACCGCCGGCAACACCATTTCCATGCCGGGCAACCCGGCTGACAAGGAGGGCAAAGTCGAGGCTTCCCGCAACTGCCAGATCGGATTCGGGCTGTTGGATGACCTGGGCCTGTGCATCTTCGTCGGCGTGGTTTTCGAAAATCCCGAAAACATCCAGTGCGTGGCTGACATGGTGGCCGCGAAGTTCGGCGGCGAATGGGACATCCCGCGGCTGATGGGGCTTGCGGTGGAAACGCTGACCCTGGAGAAGCAGTTCAACCGGGCTGCCGGCTTCCTGCCGAAGGACGACCGCTTGCCGGAATTCTTCTACAAAGAGGCGCTGCCCAACTCAGGGCATGTATTCGACCTTGCGGACGAAGAACTGGAGCAGGTGCTGCCGTTCTGACCGATCACCGGCGATGGGGAGGGCTTTCCTCCCTGTCGCCGGTGACCATGTGTTTCGGGCAAACGTAGCCACAACATTCGGAAAGATGGGGGAGATGTCATGGAAATTCGATTGCGCGCGTTGTTGTTGGCAGGGGTCTGCTTATTCATTATGGCGGGTACAGGGGTTGCCGGACCGACCGGCAACCATTTCACCAACGGCGGGGAAGGGATCAAGGTGGCCACGGTCGGTCCACCGGGATTTTATTACCGTCTCTACAATTTCTTCTATCACACCGACACCTTGACCGGGGCTGACGGCAAGAAGCTTCCGGCGGACCTGGACGTATTCGTCTATGCACAGGTCCACCGGCCCATATGGGTGACCAATATAAAGATATTCGGCGGGGATTGGCTCCCGAACGTCGTTATTCCCGTCGTATACACAGATTTCAACGCTGGCGGCCTGCATGACAGCCGTGTTTCCCTGGGGGATTGCGTCGTGGAACCGGTGGCCATTTCCTGGCACGGGGAACAGTGGGACGCGGTCATCGGCCTGATGGCCTGGATACCGCTCGGTCATTACGACCCCAATCATCCGGGCGGGGCGGGCAAAGGTTACTGGACGGGGCAGTTTGATGTCGGTGGCACCTACTATCCCGACAAGGCCAAGACGTGGAGCCTTTCCTGGCTCGGCCGCTACGAGATCCACAGCCAGCAGCGCGGCCATGAAGTGCAGATGGGCGACGACTTCCATTTCGAGTGGGGCATCGGGAAGGCGCTTCCTTCCTCCGTGCAGTTCGGTCCCCTCAAAGGCTTTGAGGTGGGAGTCGTGGGCTATGCCCAGTTCCAGGTTTCTGACGACAGCGGCAGGGACGCTACCTGGGACAAAGTGCATGACCGGGTTTTTGCCGTCGGCCCGGAAATCCGCTTTGCGATACCCAAGTGGAAAACACTCGTGGAATTGCGGACCAACTTTGAATTCGGCGCAGTGGACCGCACCGAGGGGATAATGACCAGCCTCAATTTTACCAGGGCGTTCTGATGCCGCGCTTCGATGCAGGCATGACCTGCACGTTTGCGGCCATTTGCCGGGCACTGGATAACGGACGGATTGCGTTGACCCGAAGAATGCGGGTTTCGTTCGGACCAGACTGAAGAAGCCACCAAATCGGGGGAGTACAGTGAAAAAGAATGATCTGATTTTTGTTTTTTGCCTGACTGCAGTGACTGCTCCGTTCCTGTTGTGGGAGAACGTGATGCAATTCTATGTGGAAGCGCTTCATTCCCACAAGATCGCCATGAGTTTCATCCAGTTTGCCCTGTTGGCCACCTTGGGGGAATCCATTGCTCTTCGCATAACCCAGGGAGTCTACAACCGGCCCGGATTCGGGTTGCTTCCCCGGGCTCTGGTGTGGGGATGCCTGGGCGTGGTCATCAAGATGGCGTTTTCCATCTTTGCCGTCGGCACGCCGGAATTCGTGGGACACTATGTCTATGCTCTCCCGGAAAAGGTCATGGCCGGCGCCTTTTCGATCCACAAGCTGATAGCGGCATTTTCCATAAGCGTGACGATGAACCTGATGTTCGCTCCGGTTTTCATGACGTTCCATAAGATCACCGACATGCACATCCTGAAAACAGGCGGCACCCTGAAGGGCTTTTTCCGGCCCATCGACTTCGCACGCATCCTGCAGGAAATCGACTGGTCGGTCATGTGGGGCTTTGTCTTCAAGAAAACCCTGCCGCTTTTCTGGATTCCGGCCCATACCGTCACCTTCCTCCTGCCTCCGAACTTCCAGATACTCTTTGCCGCAGCACTCGGCATAGTGCTGGGAGTTCTGCTGGGAATGGCAGGCCGCAAGAAAGTTCCGAGAGAGGTCGAGGCATTTGCATGATGTCCGGCCTGCGTGGCCAGTAATTGTTCCGGCTGCGAAATGCTGTAAAGTAAATATCTTCCTTTCCTTGTAGCATCTTTCCTCCGTAACTGCCCTTATGGAAGAAAGCAAGTAGTCATCCTCCAACCCATGTGATTCCCCTCTTCCGCAGCATCCTTTGCGGAAGAGGGAGCTTTTCCGGAAGCTTCATCTGCAGCAAACCGGACGGCAAGAGTGTTCGGAACCAACGAGAAATACAGTAATCATGCGGAGGTGTGCGATGCAGGAAAAATCAGTGTATTCCAGCCATAGATGGCTTGTTTTGCTGGCAGGCAGCGTGGCGATCATGTCGCTTTATGTCAATATGATCGTTTTTGCCCCTGTTCTGGGTGATGTTGCCGCCACTTTGAGAGTGAACATGGGAATGGCCACTAACCTCATGATGGGTTTTGTGCTGTCGGTGGCCGTCGTGCTGAGTATCGGGGGTGTAGTCTGCGACAAGTACGGTATTACTACAGCCCTTGTACTTGGCCTGCTCTGCACATCGGTCCCGGCGGCGATCATGCCGGCCATAGGGAACGATTTTAACGCGGTTTTTGTCGGAAGGCTGATCCAGGGGGCATCGGTGGGATTCGTCTTTGCAACCATCGGCCCCATCCTGGCGCTGTGGTTTCCTCCCAAGGAACAGGGGCTCGCTTCAGGCGTTCTGTTCGGGGCCATATCCATCGGCTCGACCATCGGGGTGATCGCTGCGCCTGCTCTTTTTGCCGCATCGGGCAGCTGGCAGAAAATGGTGGCGGTCATGTCGCTTCCGGGTTGGGCGGCGATACTGCTGGTGCTCCTCTTCACGAGACAGGCGCCCTCGCCGGAAGTGATCAAAACCCTTCAGGCCGCCATGTCCGCCGGCAGCGGGGACATCACCTTCGGGAAGGCCCTGGCACAGCCGAAAACGTGGCTCATCACGGCAGTGATCATCTGCAACTCCTGGGGGCTCTATTGCCTGTACAACCTGGTGCCCGCATACCTGGCCGCCCCAGTTCCCATGGGCGTGGGCCTGCCGCCGGTCTCGGCTGGCAACCTTTCCCTGGCGCTCACCTCGGTGGGGATATTCGCCCCCTTTGTCGGCGGCCTGTTCTTTGACAAGATCGCCAAGGGAAACCCCAAACCCGCCGTTATCATGGGTTTCGTGCTTTCGGGACTGTTTACCTATCTGATCCTCAAGCCTTCGGTATTCGGGAATGTTTCAACCCTTGCCGTGTGCCTCATGATGGCCGGCTGGGGAATCCCCTTCATGAATGCCTCGCTCAGCGCAACGATTGCAGTCAACTATCCCCTGAGCATCATCGGCAGGATGATGGGATTCTGCTTCGGTGTCGGCACCTTCGGCGGCGCCCTCGGCCTCTATCTCGGCGGCAAGTCGATAGCCGTCACGGGCAGTTTCTTCACCGCCCTCGCCCTGATTTCCGGGGCTGCAATCGCAGGCATCCTCCTGATCTCGTGTTTCAGGAGAAAACAGCCTGCCGCGTCCGGCGAACTTGCAGGCGACGTTGCGGCGAACTGATGTTTGTTTTCCTTTCCTCCATAGAATGCATTTCCCCTCTTCCAATTAAATCTTTAGTTGGGAGAGGGGGCTTTTACCCACAGTCCACCTGGTATCAGGCAAAGGGGCGGTGAAATCGAAATCGTGGAGTTATGGGCGGATCGTTCATTGACTGTGATACGAGAGATGGAACATTGCGTAACCCGTTATATAATCAAAAACATAACATTTGCTTGAGAGAAAAGGAGATGGGAAAATGCCGAAAATAGGAATTCAAAACTTTTGCCTGCCGGCAAGAAAGACTTCCTCTCTTAATGCGGGACTGCTCTTGCCGCGCCATATGCTGGAAGAGCTCAAGAGTATCGCAACTCCGAAAGTGGTGAACATGACTCTCAGGGCTGTAGAGAGGGCTGAACTCTATGACAGCAGGCATCCTTTCTGGAATGCCATAGCAGATACATATATCGGAATCCTTAAGAGGTACGCACTACTGCGGGAAACCTTTCCCGATATTATAAGGGCGGTTCATAACAGCGAGATCAAGAAAGGGGATATCGTTGTCAGCGATTATTACTCTGGCTTGAATTTCGGCCAGGTATCGGGTGGGTTCGAACCGGCGAAAATCTGTGTCTGCGATACAACGGAGGACATCCTGGTCGGGAAGTTGTTCTTCCAGGAGGGCGGCTCCGGCAGAGAAACAGCGGTTTTCAAAAACGAAATCTGGTATCTGATCTCGCACAAATTCACAGTAATATCCAATAAACACCTGCTTCACTGAACTACTCAAGCACATGGCGCCTCCCCTCATCCCATGTGAATTCAGGATGAGGGGAGTGGTAGAGCTTTGCTGGCCAGGGATATCTCGCGGTTCTTTCGTACGGGCACAAGCCGGTTTCCAGTTCGGAAAATGCCTATGTCATTCCCTTTGCCAGGGTACCGATGACCGTTATTGCGTCCTCGATTTCCTTGGACCAGTAGGCAGAATTGAGCCGGATGAAATTCGGGTATTTCATGGAAGCGGAAAAGATCTGGCCGGGCGCAATGGTGATACCGGCCCGCAGCGCCTGCTCGTAGAGCTTTATCGAGTCCACTTTCTCCGGCATTTCTACCCAGAGGACAAACCCGCCCAGCGGTGAGCTGACTTTTGTCCCCCGCGGGAACGACCTTGTCACGGCCTGGGCCATCAGCGACGTCTGGCGGCTGTAGATCCCCCGGATCTTCCTCAGGTACTGATCGTATCCCCCGGTGGCGAGAAACTCGGCAATGGCCAGTTGTGGGAGGGTTGCCGTGGCGATGTTGCTGACTGCTTTCATGCGTTCGATTTTTTCCTGGAACCTGCCTCCAACTACCCAGCCGACCCGGTAGCCCGGGGCAAGGGTCTTGGAAAAGGACGAACAGTGGATTACCAGCCCCTTCTTGTCAAAGCTTTTCGCGATCCTCGGGCGTATGGATGAAAATCCCAGGTCGCCGTAAACGTCGTTTTCAATCAACGGGATGTTGTGCTTTGCCAGGAGCTTCACCAGCTCCATTTTTTTCTCATCCGGCATGCAGCTGCCGAAGGGATTGTTGTAATTGGGAATGGCCATGCAGGCATGCACAGTGGTCTGGTCAAGCGCGTAGCGCAAAGCGGACAGGCTCATGCCCGTTACCGGGTGTGTAGGTATCTCCAGCGCCTTGAGATCCAGCATTTCGATCACCTGCAGCAGGTTGTAAAAAATAGGGGTCTCGATAGCAACGGTGTCTCCCGGACGGCAGATTGCTCTCAGAGAGAGCATCACCGCTTCCAGGCAGCCGCTGGTGATGACGATCTTGTCCGGCGTGAGGGAACAGCCGGTCCTCAGGGCACGCTGTGCCAGCTGCACGCGGAGGCGCTCGCACCCCGGGGGAAAATCGTAGGAGACCCCCTGGTTCCTGTTGCGGCGCGCGACATTGGACAGGATCCGGTTCAGCTTGTCCACCGGAAGGTTCTCCGGGTTGGGCGCGGCCAGCCCGAGCGGCACCAGGTCGGGGTTGCTGCCGTCCCGCATCACCATCATGACCAGTTCGTTGACACTGACCAGGGTCGGGATTGCGGTCGACAGGGCGTGCTCCTGCTCAACCGCCGCCTGAACAGGCTGGTGCCGGACATAGTAGCCGGACTGTGGGCGGGCCTCTATCATGCCCCGGTTTTCCAGGTGGAAATAGGCCTTTACCACGGTGGAGATGCTGACCTTCATCTGGGTACTGAGGCTTCTGACTGAAGGAATCCTTTCGCCGGTCCTGTATGTTCCTTTGCGAATAAGTTTTGCGATGCGCTCGGCAATTCTTTCATACATGAACGAATCGTCCCGGGCGGCTGGCTTGCGTCGGTTGCTTCCCATCAATCCTCCTGAAGAAGTCATGCGGTTTTCTATTTCAGTGTATACAGATTTTCATTTTTGTACAGGTACACTTCGGCAACCCCTGAAACTGTACTGGCCACAAAACGCATTTTCTGCATCTGTTATTCTTACCAGTTTTCACGTACCTTGTAAACAACCTAAACAGCGGAAGTGCGGTGATATTTCCGCGGGGAGGCGATGGCCTGGGCAGACCCGTCGCGCGTCACCATGAACCCGGTGATTCCCCTTGATGCGGAAATTCCGCCGAAGCCGCACAACAAGGATAAGGAGGAAGGAATGGGAGAAAAGATTATCCGTATCAACATGACGAACCTCACGACTGCGGTAGAAGCCGTGCCGGCTGAGTGGGCGCCCCTTGCAGGTCGCGCGCTTACTTCCACGGTAGTGGCGAAAGAGGTGCCGCCGACCTGTGAAGCGCTGGGCAAGTACAACAAGCTGGTATTCGCTCCGGGCCTGTTGACCGCCACTGCGTGCTGCAACTCCGGCCGTCTCTCTGCCGGCTTCAAAAGCCCCCTTACCGGCGGCATCAAGGAAAGCAACGCCGGCGGCACTGCCGGCCAGAACCTGGAAAGGCTCGGCATCAAGGCAGTCATCATCGAAGGCATGCCGAAGGAAGACAAGTGGTACAGCATCCACATCAACAATGACGGCGCCACCATCAAGGAAGACAGCGAATTCGTCGGCAAGGGCATGGGCAACTATGAGCTGATCAGGATCGTCGGCGAGCGGCTCGGCAAGAAAATCGGCGTCCTCGTATGCGGCCCTGCCGGTGAATACAAAATGGCTTCCGCCAACATTTCCGTGAAGGACCCGGAAGGCAATATCCGCAGCCACGGCCGCGGCGGCGGCGGCGCGGTCATGGGTTCCAAGAAGATAAAGTACATTACCGTCGACGATACCGGCGGCCCCGGCGTGAAACTCGCCGATCCCGAGAAATTCAAGACCCAGGCGCGCATCTTCGCCAAGGCGATGCTCGACCACCCGGTCAGCGGCCAGGGCCTGCCCACCTACGGCACCAACGTCCTGGTAAACATCCTGAACGAGGCCGGCGGCCTTCCGACCAAGAACTTCCGCTACGGCACCTGCGAGCACGCCAACAAGATCTGCGGCGAGACCATGCACGACATGATCGTGGCCAGGGGCGGCAACCCCACCCACGGCTGCCACGCCGGCTGTATCATCAAATGCTCCCAGCACTATGTGGACAACAACGGCAAATATGTCACTTCCGGCTTCGAGTATGAAACGGTATGGGGCCTGGGCGCCAACGGCCTGATCGAGGACCTCGACATCATCGCCAAGTGCGACTGGGTCATGGACGACATCGGTATAGATTCCATCGAAGGCGCTGTTCTGATAAACGTAGCCATGGAAGCCGGGATCCTTCCCTGGGGTGACGGCAACGAAGCATTCCGCCTCTATAACGAGGATATGCGCATGGGAACGCCTCTTGGCCGCATCCTGGGCAACGGCGCCGGCTCCGTCGGCCGTACCTATGGTCTGACCAGGATCCCTGTTGTAAAGAACCAGGCCATCCCGGCATATGACCCGCGTTCGGTCAAGGGTATCGGCATCACGTACGCCACGACCACCATGGGCGCCGACCACACCTCCGGCTACACCATCGCCACCAACATCCTGAAGGTCGGCGGGTTCGTTGATCCTCTGTCAAAGGTCGGCCAGGTTGAGCTGTCCCGCAACCTGCAGATCGCGACCGCTGCAGTTGACAGCTGCGGCCTGTGCATTTTCGTCGCATTCCCGGTGCTTGACATCCCCGAGGCCTTCACGGCCGTTTACGAGATGATCAATGCCCGCTATGGCACGAACCTCGATGCAAATGGAGTTGTCGAGTTCGGCAAGTATGTCCTGAAGACCGAGCACGATTTCAACCTTGCTGCCGGTTTCACCAACAAGGATGACCGTCTCCCCGAATTCTTCGAGGAAGCCGTGCCGCCGCACAACGCGGTATGGGATTTCACCGATGCCGAGATCGACGAATTCTGGAATTTCTGATATTTGGGAAGTTTTCTCCCGGAAGCGCCTCCATTCCCATTCTTAGTGTGATGCGTTTCCACCGGCGGGCGTCTGCCCGGGCGCCCGCCAACTTTATTCAAGCCATATGGAAAGGCCGACGAAAAGTCGGCCTTTTTTCTCTCCTGCAATGATTTCATTTGCCTGTGCCCCTCGGCTTGGTGTATTGTTCACGGAATGAACGATACCCGGGAAAAGTCGAGAGATTCCTATCGCGCTTTCCAGATCCTCAACGAAATCGTCTCTGACCAGCCCCTGTCGCAGCGGGAACTCTCCAGGCGCATGGGGGTTGCTCTCGGCCTGGTCAACTCATACCTGAAGAACCTGGTCGCAAAGGGTTACGTGCGCATCAGGGCATTTCCCCGGAACCGCTACGGCTATCTGCTCACGCCAAAGGGCATTGCGGAGAAGAGCCGCCTTGCCTATCAGCACCTGGGCTATTTCACCAGCCTTTACCGGATGGCGCGGCAGGATTACCTGGAGCTTTTCCACATGCTGGAATCCTCCGGCGTGCGGTCGGCTTCATTCTGCGGAATCGACGAGACCGCGGAGATAGCCTATCTGTCCCTTGGTGAAACACGGATCGGGCTGGCCGGCGTCATGGATGACGGCCATGCAGGGCAGGTTTTCTTCGGCATGACGATTTCCACGCTTGACGAGGGGCTTGGAAAAGCCCCCCAATGTATCGTCATCACTTCCCTCAAAAGGCAGGGAGAGATCATTGGGGAACTCCTGCGCAAGGGCGTCAACAGGGACAAGATTTTCTGCGCGGGTGATGACCGTCCGTAGCGACTGGTTTCTCCAGGCCCGGCTGCGGCCGTGCAGGAAAAACCATGAGGCAATGACCGCCGTTTCGCACTATCATTTCAGGAGAGAGACAAGGCATGATAAAGGTCCTGTCCGTATTCGGCACACGGCCAGAGGCCATAAAGATGGCCCCGGTGATAAATGAATTGAAAAAGCATCCGGACAGGTTCCGCAGCGCGGTTTGCGTAACCGCCCAGCACCGCCAGATGCTGGACCAGGTACTCAACCTGTTCGGGATCCGGCCCGATTACGATCTGGACATCATGAAACCCGGCCAGGACCTGTTCGACATAACCTGCAACGTCCTTCGGGGGCTGAAAGGCGTCATTTTGGAGGCCCAGCCCGATATCGTCCTGGTTCACGGCGATACCACGACCACCATGGCCGCTTCGCTGGCCGCGTTCTATTGCGGCGCCAGGGTCGGCCATGTCGAGGCGGGGCTTCGCACCCACAACAAGCAAGCCCCTTTTCCCGAGGAAATGAACCGCCGTGTCACAGGAGCGGTCGCAGATCTCCACTTCGCTCCCACCGGCGCTGCCCGGGACAATCTCCTGCGTGAAGGTGTTGCCGAAGAAAGCATCTTCATAACCGGCAACACGGTAATAGATGCTCTTCTGGACGTGGCCGGCCTGCTGAGGCGCGATGCGGCACTGCAGCAACGGTTCGCCGCCGAGTTTCCGTTCCTGGATACCGATCGCAGGCTGATTCTGGTCACGGGCCATCGCCGCGAGAACTTCGGCGCCGGGTTCGAAAGCATCTGCCATGGGCTGGCCGACATCGCACGGGCGTATCCCGGCACTGATGTTCTCTACCCCGTTCACCTGAATCCCAATGTGCAGGAGCCGGTGCAGAGGATACTGGGCAACGGGGACCATTCGAACATCCACCTGATAGAGCCGGTGGACTACCTGCCCTTCGTTTACCTCATGAGCCGCGCTTACCTGATCATCACCGATTCCGGAGGCGTCCAGGAAGAGGCGCCGTCGCTGGGGAAACCGGTGCTGGTCATGCGTGAAACGACCGAGCGGCCCGAGGCAGTGGACGCGGGGACGGTAAGGCTTGTCGGCACGGATCGGAAAAAGATCGCTGAAGAGGCTGCTCTTCTTCTCGACAGCCCGGCGGCTTATGAAAGCATGAGCATGGCCCATAATCCCTACGGAGACGGCATGGCAGCGGAGAGAATAGCCGCGGAACTCATGATGCTGGACAGGCGGCCGCTGTGAGCCATGGCAGCATCGCCGGTGAGAAGCCGATGAAAATAGCCCTGGTAGCCTACGCCCTGAATGTCGGCGGGATGGAGTCTTTCCTTTTCGGCCTTGCCCGTAGCCTGCGAAACACAGGGCTGGAACCGGCCTTCGTGGTTACCGAGGCTACAGGGGATTGGCATGCCAACCCTTTGGCGGAAGGGTTCAGCGTAACCTCCGTTCTGCCGCGAAAATGGCAGAGCAGCCGCTGCCACGCCAGGAGGGTGGCTGCGGCGCTTGGGGATTTCGACGCGGTTATTTTGAACCACAGCAGCGCGGCTCAGAGTGCTGCCGGTCTTCTTCCGGAATCGGCAGCGGTCATTTCGGTCCTTCACAACGACATGGAAGACATGTACCGGGTAGGGCTTGCCAACAGGGCAAACGTTGACTGGTTCGTAGCGGTGGGGGAACAGGTGCTGAAAGAGGCGATAAAGCGCGGCGCCCCCCCGGAGAGGGTCTCGTGCATCAGGAACGGCGTCGAGGTTTTTCATGGATACCCGAAGCGTGATGGATTCCCCGGTTCGCATGCGCCACTGAGGGTGATCTATGTAGGCAGGATAGAGCACGAACAAAAGGGGGTGTTTTACCTGCCCGGCATTGCAGCCGCGATGCGGGATCGTGGCGCCAATGCGACCTTTGATGTGGTAGGTGACGGCAATGATTCCCGGGCGCTCCGGGCACGGATCGAGAAACTGGGTCTAGCGGCACTGGTAACATTTCATGGAGCGCTTCCCCATGCCGAGACGATGCGGATGGTTTCAAGTGCGGATGTCCTGGTAATGCCGTCGCACTACGAAGGGCAGCCCATAACCCTTTTCGAGGCGATGGCCAGGGGGGTGGTCCCCTTGGCCTCGAGATTGCCGGGAATAACCGATTCGGTAATAACGGAAGGTCGGGACGGTTTCCTGGCGCAGGTCGGTGACGAAGCTGCCTTTGCTGAAAAACTGGCTTTGCTTGCAGCGGACAGGGAACTGCTCGGTAGGCTGTCCAGGGCGGCATGGCGGTCGGCGCTGGAACGCTTCGGGATAGATGCCATGGCCAGCCGGTATGTCGCGCTCATCGAGAAATGTTCGAAACTGCGTCGGGACGGAGCGGCCGGCAGAAGAACCGGCAGGCTCTATCTTCCCCTGCTGGGGAAACGGTCGCAATTCCCGTTGTTTCTCCATGAGGCGTTGCGCGACTTGAAACGCCGTGCTTGCTGTGGTAGATCGGGGCGGGAGGGAGCAGGACGTGGGAATTGATGTCAACGGCGCCAGGTTTCTATTGGACGCATCGCGGAACGGGGTCAATATGGAGCGGTGCGCCACCCTCGGCAGACAGGAGATGCACCTTTCGGCGCGCCGGCTGGAGAGCGTCTTCCGCAGTTTTTCCGTTGACCTGGAAGAGGGCGCAGCCGAATGCATGCTCGACAACAACGGCTGTCGCGGCTACTGCGAGGGTTTCCTGTCACGGTGCGGAGCCAAGCGGATAACCTCGTTCGACAATTCCGCCTACGAGGGCGCGACGGCGGTTCATGATTTCAACCTGCCCCTGCCCGCCGAATTCGAGGGCAGGTTCAGTTGCGTCATTGACAGCGGTACGCTGGAACATGTTTTCGATTTCCCCACCGCAATCGGGAACTGCATGAGGATGGTGGAGCAAGGGGGGCATTTCCTTTCAATCACCCCCTGCAACAATTTCATGGGGCACGGCTTCTACCAGTTTTCGCCCGAGCTGTTCTACGGCGTCCTGTCGGAAAAGAACGGATACGCCGTGGAGCGGATGTTCATCTTCGAATCCGGGCCTGATGCCCGGTGGTACCGGGTTGCCGCGCCAAGGGAAGTCGGCGGCAGGGTTGAACTGGCCAATTCCGCCATGACCTACCTGCTCGTCCAGGCAAGGAGGACGGGCGTGAATGTTCCGCAAGACATCACTCCCCAGCAGAGTGACTACATTCCCATGTGGGTCAGCGGCCGGTCCGCAAGCCCGCCCCCCGATCAGGATGGGGCACTGCCCCTGTTCACCCGCTGCAAGGGGCATCTGAAAGGCCTGCTGAAGGCGAAGGGGAGGGAGTTGCTGCGCCTGCTGCCGGTCGAGCGCTTGCGTACGCCATTCCGGAGGCCATGGTACGAGCCCTATGAATAGCCTTGCAGCAAGGGACCTTGAACAGCCTTGAGTGAAATGTTTGCGAAAATTCTGCGAGGGATCGGTCTCAACCGGGCCATAAGCTACGGGGTCTTCACACGGCTATGGAGCCTGTTCGCCGGACCGGTGACCATGCTGATGATTGCCTCCCGCCTGACCAGGGACCAGCAGGGGTATTATTACACCATCGGCAGCCTCCTTGCATTGCAGCTTTTCTTCGAGCTCGGCCTCATGACGGTGCTGTCCCAGTTCGCCAGCCACGAGTTCGTCAGTCTCCGCTGGGGGGCGCGCGGCTCGATCGAAGGCGATCCTGTCGCCAGGGAAAGGTTCTGCGACCTGCTGTGCAAGGCCGCCCGCTGGTTTGCCGGGGCGGCGCTGCTGCTGGTGGTGGCACTGGTTCCGGCCGGCCTGCTTTTCCTGGGCGAAGGGCATCAGGCGGCGGATTTCAGCTGGCGGCTGCCCTGGGTTCTGGCTGTCGTCGGCACTGCGGCAAACCTTTTCACGGTTCCCTTCTTCTCGGTCATAATGGGCAGTGGCGACGTGGTGACGGTCAACCACCGGGAGATGGTCGGCGCCGTTGTTTCCTCGATGCTGTGCTGGCTGGTCCTTGGCCTCCACGGCGGTTTGTTCTCGGTTTTCGCCGTAACCTGCGGCAGCGTCTTCATATCCTGGTCCTATCTGCTGCGGGAAAAGCCGGCGCTTTTGGCCATTACCTGGAGAAGGATGTTCAGCGGTGGAGATGGCGGGGATGGAAACGCTTCGATTTCCTGGTGGGGAGAGGTCTGGCCCATGCAGTGGAAGATCGCGCTGACCTGGATTGCGGGCTACTTCGTCTTCCAGCTGTTCACCCCGGTGCTGTTCCGCTACCAGGGCGCCGCAGCTGCGGGGCAGATGGGCATGACCCTGAGCGCGGCAAATGCCCTCTTGGGGGTCTCCCTGTCCTGGATAACCACCCGCAGCCCCGAGCTGGGGAAATATGTGGCCACCCGGAACTGGTCGGACATGGATGCCCTGTTCCGGCGCGTTCTGGTCCAGGCGACAGCCGTGTCAATGGCGGGCGCGGTTTGCGGCTGGGCAATGATCCGCCTGCTGCAGGAATATCTCCCCATCGGCCAGAGGTTCATTCCCGCTTCCCATGCAGCATTGCTGTTTGCCACTATCTGCATCAACGTGGTCATTGCGGCATTCGGGGCTTACCTGCGCGCCCACAAGCAGGAGCCCTTCCTGCCCTTGTCGCTGGCCCTGGGGGTGGTGCAGGGACTCGCCACCTGGTTGCTGGGCATGAAGTATTCGACACTCGGGGTTTGCGCCGGTTTCTTCGCCATCCACCTCTTCATCTCGCTGCCGGTTTCCTGGCTCATCTGGCGCGGATGCAGGAAACGATGGCATGCTTGAACATGTGATTCACCCGCTGAAATCATCTGATGCATGACGACTTTTTGTTGCCGCATCTTTGAATTATGAGGACGCTCATCGACACCATGGACAGACGAAAGCTTGCAATCATAACCTACGGCGGTTGGTTCAACACCTTCCAGAGACCCCACCATCTTGCCAGGTACCTGGGGAAGCGGTACGAGACCTGCGTGCTGAACAACACCGTCCGCCTGCCGTTCCGCGGCTACGGGTACATGACGGAACAGTCGTCACTGGTCGACAGGATCATGAACATCTACCTGCTGAAGGAAGACGACCGGTTCCCTATCCTGAAGGGCATCAACAGGGTTCTGGCCAGTTGCCAGAATCATTTCGTCTTCCGGTCCCGCGAACTCAAGAAATCGGAAATCGTCTATACCTGGCACATCGAGGACATCAGCTACCTGGAACGGTGCCGGGACAAATTCCTCGTGTATGACGCCATGGACGACTGGGCCGCCTTTTCCGAAACCGTGGATCAGCGCCTGATCGACAACGAGAATGAAGTGGTGGCAAGGGCGGACCTGGTGCTCGCCGTCAGCCGCAAGCTGTATGACCGGCACAGCAGGCTGAACAGGAATACCATCCTGGCACCCAATGGTGTTGATGACGCTTTCTTCCGCACCGCAATGACATATGGGAAACGGGAGAGCGACGCGCTGTATGAATACCGCGACAAACCTGTTGTCGGCTATGTGGGGGGCATACATGACTGGGTCGATGTCGACCTGATAGCTGAAACGGCAAGGCGTTTGCCTGAAGTCCACTTTGTGCTGATCGGCCCCATCCTGAAAAGCCTCAAGCCGAAGCTTGAAGGAATCCCCAACCTGCTTTCGCTGGGCCCCAGGCCCTATTCAGAACTGGTCAGCTACATGGCCTACTTCAGGGTCGGCATTATCCCCTTCAAACTGAACCTGCTCAACGAGAGCACGAATCCCATCAAGCTCTATGAGTACCTGGGAGCAGGCATGCCGGTCGTTTCGACAGGGATGCGGGAAGTGGTCGCGTACGCGGCGGATGGCGTGGTATACATCGCGGATGACCCTGAAACCTTCAGCGGCAGGATCAGGGAAGCGCTTGCAGCGGCAGGCGATGCTGGAAGGATCGAAGAGCGCCTGGGGATTGCGGCTGCGAATTCCTGGGCGGCAAGGGCGGAGCAGATCATGGCCGGAATCGAGACGGGCCTGAACGCGTGCCGCACGGCGAAACATGCTTCCTGACGGCTGTTGCAGCGCCGCATCGCGGAGGAGTCCGAATGTCGACCAGTAATGACGGCTATCCCCACCTGCACAGTGTCGCGCGCGACTTGGGCGTACCGGCTGAAAGCCTTGTGCGGGCCTTCGAAGTGGAGCGGGATTTCCACGAGAGGATACTGGCCGAGCCTGATCCCGCTGCCAGGAAACGCATGTACCGGGAAGTCTACGAGACCGTGCACCCGATATACGGCACGAAACCTTCGGATCCCGGGGAGGACTGTTCCAAATATCCCGTGGTGCGCATGTTCAGGAAGGAACTGGCGGGGAAATCCATACTGGAGGTGGGTTGCGGCACGGGGCTTTTTCTCCGGAGCGTTGCAAGGCTTCTGCCCCACAAGGAGCTTGTCGGCCTGGATACTTCCGCTCCGGTGCTGCCCGGGGCACAAAACGGCATAAGTTTCCTGCAGGCGGATGTCACAGATTTCAAGACGCCGCGAAAATTCGACGTCGTGTTTTCAGAACATGTGATCGAGCATATCGCTCCCGCCGACTTGCATGCGCACCTCGATTCCATAGTTAATGCCCTGGCCGAAGACGGCGTTCTGATCGTGTGCGCGCCCAACGGCTTGTTCGGTCCCAGCGACGTAACCAGGATCATCGACCGGTCGCACCGGGGAAGGACCGCAGCCCAGGGGACCCATCTGCACGAACCGACCCATGGAGAACTGATGGAGCAGCTTGAGCGACACGGTTTTTCCTGCTTCCGCTCCATCTTCCCGTTGATGAAGGTTCGCAACCGGCTTCCGTTCGTCAGGTTCAACGCCCGGCTTATGGCGTTCCTGGAACGGAAGCCGCTGCTGATGGGGCTGCTTCATGCCCTCCGTTTCCGCGGCAGGTGCATTGCGCGCTTCGATACGGTGCTGATCTGCCGCAGGCGCTGAAAGAGCATTCGGACACACCATGATTCTTTTCATTTCCAATTACCCTGACCGGGAAGGGGAGAAAGACGGCATGATGCAACGCGTCCTTGCCGTCGACAGGCATTTCTCGGGCAGGGACAGGGTCTACCTCGGAGTGAGGTTTTTCGGCAACCTGCGTCCGCGCACGGCTGAAATGCCCGGCGGGTTGACCGTTCTCAAGGTCAATTTCTTTCTCCACCTCTCCAAGATCATGAGGCTGGGCTTCAATGCATGCGGGATTTACGTACATTCGGTTCACAACGGTTTCCGGGCGCTGCCGCTCTACTTTTTCCGGAACGTGGTCACCGACCTGCACGGCGTCTTCCCGGAAGAGCTCCGCTACTATGGGAAGCATGCGGGAGCCCTGCTCTATGGCGTAATCGAAAAGATAGCCGTTCTGCGCAGCAGGGCAGTGGTCGTTGTTTCCGATGCCATGGCGGAACATCTGCGGCGCAAGTATGGCGATTTCCGGGCACGATCGTACACTGTCCCGATCTTCGACGACTCATCCATCGGCAGGATGGACCGGGATCATTCACGCCCCCCCGTTGCCGTCTACTCCGGCGGGTCGCAGAAATGGCAGAATATCGACCTGATGCTTGAGGCCATGGCCGAGACACTGCATGCGTATTCCCACTTGATCCTGACGCCGGATATCCGGTTCTTCGAGGGGAAACTTGCGGATTACGGCCTTTCCGGCAGGGTGGAACTGCTCTCGGTGCCCAAAGGAGATGTCTACGGTTATTACCGGGGGGCAGACCTGGGGTTCGTGCTGCGGGACGCTTCGATCGTCAACCGGGCCGCGTGCCCGACGAAGCTGGTGGAATATCTGGCCTGCGGCGTGATCCCCATAGTGCTGCAGCCGGAGATCGGCGATTTCGCCCGCCGCGGGTACGCGTGCATCGATCTCCGGCAATTCACGAACGGTGATCTTCCTCCTGCGGAGGAACTGGCGGCCATGCGTGAGACGAATTACCGCGTGCTGCAGGAGATGAGAGACTCGGCCGAAGAAATGATGGAGAGCATGGTGGCTTATTTTACTCTTGAGGGAAACGTCAGTGACGCCGAGGCCTGAACATCCCGACAATTCAGAAGACCGAGGCGGGAGGCGGCGGATAGCCGGAGTGGTGGTCCTGTACCATCCCGGTGAGGAGTTGCTGGAGAACATTGCATCCTATGCCGGGCAGCTGGACGTCCTGTTCGCAATCGACAATTCGGAAGGGGATACACCAATCCCGGCGTTAAATCTCCGCGAGTCGGGCAACGTGATCCATGTCGCCAACGGCCGGAACCTGGGAGTGGCTGCGGCCCTCAATAGGGGCGCCCGGCTGGCGCTGGAGCACGGTTGCGACTACCTCCTGACCATGGACCAGGACAGCAGCGCCGCTCCCGGCATGGTAGCCGAGCTGCTGGCCTGTTTGGACGGGCCGGCAGCTTCCCCTATCGGCATCGTTGCTCCGTGCCTGGTCACGAAACCGGGGCAGGAGCAATCGAGTGTGACCTGCTGCGAGGAAGTGCCCGTGGCAATGACTTCGGGCAATCTGCTGAACCTGGCAGCCTTCAGAAGCGTGGGACCTTTCATGGAAGAACTGTTCGTCGATTTCGTCGATATCGAATACTGCCTGAGGCTCCGGAAAAAGGGATTCCGCATTGTCCGGGCAAACCGGGCGCTTCTTCGGCACAGCGTTGGCCGGCTCCTGAAGTTCCGGCTTTTTTCACGCGACCTGTACCTGACGAGCCACAGCCCCCTCAGGAAATACTACAAGACGAGGAACAGGTTTTTCGTTGCCGACATTTACCGGGACAGTTTCCCCGCCTTTTGCCGCGCGGACCGGGCGAGGTTCCTGCTTGAGCTTGTGCGATTGCTTTTCTTCGAGGACGGGAAGAAGGAAAAACTGGCTATGATTCGCAAAGGGTATGCAGATTACCGCACCGGCAGGATGGGTCGTTACGATGCTGAGGAAGGAGGCTCTTCCAGGTGAATATCGTCTTTCTGGCGCCGTTCGGCATCCGCCCGAAGGGGACGGTTATTGCCCGCATGATCCCCCTGGCGGCTGGCCTGCAAGCCCTGGGACACCGTGTGGCGATCGTTGCGCCGCCCTATACCAACCCTGAAGACTCGGGCAAGACGGAAACGGTCAGGGGAGTCCAGGTAAGGAATATCTGCCTGGGCCCTGCAAACAAGGTGTTTGCCGCGCCGGTGCTGGCTCGGCGGATGTACCGTGCAGCCATGGCTGAAAAGCCGGACCTGGTGCACCTTTTCAAGCCCAAGGGTTATGGCGGCCTGGCCGCGTTTGCGCTCCTTTTGTCCGGGCTGCCGGGGAAGCGCGCGCCTGCGCTTTTCGTCGATACCGACGACTGGGAAGGGACGGGCGGCATGAATGAACTGCACGCCTACGGGTGGGCGGAAAGGGCCGTGTTCGGTTTCCAGGAGCGCTGGCTGCAGAAATGCGCGGCCGGCGTGACTGCCGCCAGCCGCACACTTCAGGCCAGAGCCGGTGAAATGGGCATTCCCCCGCGCAATGTCCTCTACCTGCCCAACTGTGTGGATGATTCCCGGCCAGGGACCGGCTCCGGGATTCGGGAAGGTCTTGGCATTCCTGCCGGTGCGCCGGTTGTTCTTCTCTATACCCGCTTTTTCGAATTCGGCCAGCAGCGGTTGCACCTGGTCCTCGCCGGAATTTACCGCGAGGTTTCCGGCGTCCGTTTTCTCGTGGTGGGCAAGGGGCGTCGCGGCGAAGATGAGCAGCTGCTCCGCGCGGCGGAAGAGCTGGGTTTTGCCCCTGCGCTGCACATGGCCGGGTGGGTCGAGCCCGAGCTCATCCCCGATTACCTGGCAGCGGGGGACGTGGCCATCTATCCATTCGACGACAACCTGGTCAACCGTGCAAAGTGCCCGGCCAAATTGACCGAGCTGCTGCGTGCGGGAATACCGGTGGTCGCTGACAGGGTGGGACAGATCTCGGAGTATGTTGAAGCCGGTTCGTCGGGCATCCTGTGCGACCCCGGCAACTGGCGGGAAATGGCGGAGCGGACGGTTGAGCTTCTGGGGGAACGCGAAAAGAGGCGCCTGCTGGGGGAAGCGGGCAGGCGCCATCTGCTGGAGAATTTCAGCTGGTCCGCATATGCGGCGAAACTGATTGATTTTTACGCTGAAAGGGTACGATTGTCGTGAAAAAGATCCTTACCGGGGTAGGGCATGCAGTCATGGGGGCTGTTTCGCCGGCTTCCCCATCGCTCGTGGAGAAGCCGGCCGGCAGGAGAAAAGACCTGCTCTTCCTGGCAGCGCTCCTTGCACTGCTGGTCCTCTGTTTCTCCAAGATCCTGTTTACCGGGAAAATCGTCCGGGCGCCGGACATAACCAACGAATTCCTCTGGACGGTCAGGGGGTTCAAAGAGATGGGCTTTGCCGACCTGTTCAGGATCAGCCTGCGGCCCGCCTGGGACCTCTACATCAACAGCGGCACCAGTGACGGCGGCGGTACCCTGTCCATGCAGTTCCTCCTGTACCGGAGCCTGCTTTTCTGGCTGCTTCCCCTGCCGTCCAGCATCGCCTGGTTCATGGTCCTGCACCTGTTCTTCGGCGCGGCCGGAACCTATTTCCTCTGCCGGGCAGTCGGGGCGGGCCGCCTCGCCTCGTTCCTCGGCGGGCTCGTCTTCGCCCTGGCGCCGGAGAACGCATCGCTGATAAATGCCGGGCACGTGCAGAAGATCGCCACCATAAGTTTCGCCCCCTGGGCCTTTTATTTCTTCGAAAAGGGCTTCAGGTCGCGACGGCTGATCTTTTTCCTGGCCACTGCGGTCGTCCTCGCTTTCCAGTTCTTCAACATGCACTGGCAGATCGCCTACTACACCTGCCTGGGCCTCGGGGCATACGGGGTGATTAGAACGGCAGGCATCACCATCAGTGACCGCAGGGAAAGAAAACCGTGGCCGGTAAGACTTGTGGCCATGAATATTGCCACGGTGTTTTTTTTCCTCACCACGGTTGCCATATCCCTGGTGCCCCTGGCCGACTGGTCAAGGGACACCACCAGGGGAGTGCAGAGCGGCGCCAACCAGGGCAAAGGCGGTTTGGTCGCCGATGAGGCCATGTCATGGTCGCTGCCCCCGGAGGAGGCGATAACGTTCGCGGTCCCGGGTTTTTTCGGATTTTCGCGACAGGAAGGGGCCTACGACTCCGGCAATATCAAGGCCTACTACTGGGGAAGGATGGTGTTCACCCAGACCTCGGACTACATGGGGCTCCTCCCCTGGCTGCTGTTGCCGCTCCCGCTCATGTTCCGCCGGGATGCCTTTACCTGGATCGCGCTGGCAGCCGTTGCTGGCGGCGTTCTCTTTTCCATGGGGAAGTACACCCCGTTCTACTGGTTCCTTTATGAACACTTTCCAGGCATAAACCATTTCCGCGTGCCGAAGATGATGATGTTCCTGCCGGTTCTGGGCCTGGCCGTGTCCGCTGCCAGGGGGCTGGATCTGCTCAGGGACGCCGGGGTGAGAAAAAGCCCGGCTTTCGGCCGCTACCTTGCGTGCATCATTGCCCTGCCCGTGGCGCTGGTTCTATTGCTGGTGATGGAGATGGCCGGCAGGGATTATTGGCTCGCCATGTTCAACGGCCTGCTGGCGCTGCCGGACCGCTTTTCCCCCGGCGCCGCGCTTATCGCTCCGCGCTGGAACAACCTGGTGACGGAAACGGGGATCGCCCTGTCCGTGGCCGGCGTCCATGCAGGTGTCATATTCGCGTCTTGTCGCGGCGGGAGAGCGCTTCGCTGGTTGCCCCTGCTGCTGGTCGCCCTCTACGTCGCTGATACAGGCCGGGTGAACGCCAAGTACCTGCTGCTCCAGGACATGCCGCAAAAGGTGAGGGCCGGGAAAACACCGGCAATGGAATTCCTGGCAAAGGGCTCGTCGCTCTACCGCGTCCTCCCCACGAACGGAACCGACCCCATGCAGTACGCTGCCAACGGCATCCCGGTCATGTTCACTTCAAACCCGGTGCAGCAGCAGCGCTGGCAAGATTTCCTGGAAGCATTTTCATTCAATTCATCCATGCCCGACATGATAAACCTGAAGTACCTGGTTTATGATAAAGACCGCTACGAGCGGGAGAAAGCCCACCTGGGCGAAAAATACGTGCCCGTTTTCACTTCGCCCGACGGGCGGGAGACCGTGCTGGAAAACCGCAAGGTATTGCCCAAGGGCTGGCTTGTCCCTTCAGCCGGGGTGCTCGAGGGCCCCGGCAGGGTGATGGAGCTGCTTCAGAGCCCGGCATTCGATCCGCGGCGGGTCGCGGTGGTCGAAACCCCGCCGCCCATTCCACTGGCTGATCCCAAAGCACCGCCTGTCACAGGTCCAGGCTCTGTCACGGTGACCAGCTACAAGGGCGGGGATATCAGGGTGGAGGCGGATGCCTCGCGCAATGCCCTGCTGGTCATGGGGGAGAAATATTTTCGCGGGTGGCGTGCCGTGGTGGACGGCAAATCAGCGGCGATCCACCCGGTAAACCATGTCCTGAGCGGCGTTTATCTCACAAAGGGCAGGCATGTCGTCCGGTTTCTGTACGACCCGCTTCCCTTCAAGGCGGGCAAGTTGCTGACCCTTGCCTCTTTCGGCTTTTTCGGGGTCATGCTCATGAGGGAAATCCGGTTCAGGCGCAAGACTGTTTCGGGGAGCGGAGCATGAGGGGCGAAGAGACCATTGATGAGCTGAGGGATTTCGATCTCCGGGTGATCCAGCAGCGGAGCGGGTACCGATTTTCCGTCGATCCGCTGCTGTTGTGCGATTTTGCCGGCATTCGGGAAGGCGAGGAGGTGGCCGACCTGGGAACCGGATGCGGAGTTATCCCGCTTGTGCTGGCGCGCATGGCGGAGGGAACGCGTTTTGTCGGTGTCGAGCACCAGAAATCGCTGGCTGGACTTGCCGGACGCAACGTGGCCCTGAACGGTCTCTCCCACAGGATTTCGATTGTCAACCGGGACATCATGGAGGTCAAGGGCCTGCTTTCCCCTTCCTCCTTCGACCTGGTTGTGGCCAATCCGCCGTACCGGAAACGCGGCACCGGCAGGGTCAGCCCCATTCCCGGCCGGGACGATGCCCGGCATGAGTCGACCGCGGCACTGGCGGATTTCCTGGCGGTTGCCAGGAAGCTGGTCAAGGTGTCCGGCCGGATCTGTTTCATAAGCCATCCCTCAAGGCTTTCCGAAATGCTGGTGGCAGCTGTGGGCCTGAAGCTGGCGCCAGTGCGACTGCGCATGGTCCATGACAATCCGGGGGCTGAAGGGAGGATGTTTCTCCTTGAGCTGGTGAAAGGGAGGAAAGGCGACCTGCGGGTGCTGGCGCCGCTGTTCGTGAACAACGGCGAAAGGAGGGACGGCGGATAGGCTGTCACTTCCCGTCAGGCGTTTCGGTGGAATAATGGATTTCCATCAGCCGGACGAATGCCTGGCGCAGTTCTTCGTCCCGGATTGATTGCGATGCCTGGGCAATCTTTTCATGTTCTTCCCTGGTCAGTTCCCTGCGGACAGGACGGTGCGGCCGTTCGCCCTGGTCGGCCTTTGCCTGCCTGCCCGGCTTGAGGTATATCTCTCGCACGAGTTCCTTCCCAAGCATCTGGTTCAGCCTCTGCGCAATGTCCCTTTTCATGAAATTGAGCTGCTGCATCCATGGCGCGCTGGACACGGCAACCGTGAGCAGGCCGCTGTTGAATCTTGTCGGTTTCGCCTTCGACGCCAGTTGGCTGCCAACTGCACGGTCCCATATCTGCCATATCTTCGCTTCCTCCAGGCGCCGTTCCAGCGGTTTGCCCCGAAACGCCCCGGCTATCAGGGATGCTATTGCCTGCGGTTTTGCGGATTTTTTCCTCCTGTCAGTCATGAAGGTTCCTCTTCCTGTGAAGCAGGCCGCCCAAAACCTGGCCTGCCACGGCTCCGCCGACGGTGAGTGGCACGATTTTCCAGCTGAATGAAGCCTTGACCCGCAGATAGATGATGACCGGAATGGAGATATGGACATAGAAGAACCAGCCGAAGCTGAACCTCTCGCAGTTCCTCCTGAGATAGCCCAGGGGCAGGTTGATGGCCGCTGCACCCAGGACCAGGGCGGTGAGTTTCACTGCTCCGCTGGCCCAGATTTTTTCCATGTTTCGCTTGCCTCCCTGCAACATGGTAGAGACTGGAGCCGGGTTTGTCAACGCACATGTCCGCTGTTCAGCGCCCGATTGGAATCCCCTCGCCCAGGTCGATGACGCCGGGCATGCGGAAAGGCTCCGTTTCCTTTTCCAGGACGGTGAACCCCTCGCATTTGATGATGCCTTTGCCGCTGCAGGAACCGGTCGTGATTCCCTTGATCTTCCCGTCGCTGATCTTGAGTAGTGCGCCCTCCATGGTAAGGGCTATTTCCACTTCCAGCTCGATCCTTGCTACAGGGTGATCATCGACCAGGATTTCGATCCCGGGGTGATGAATCGATCTCACGGTGTGTTCCGCCAGAGGCACGAGGAAAGTTTCGCCGGGAGGATATGCAATGCTGTCCGAATACTTGCGGATCTCCCGGTATTTCTGCCAGGCTGCGACGAGGATGTCCGACAGCCTGATGTCGAGAACATCGCCGATCTTGCTGACAAGTTCGCTGAAGGCAACCGGCCAGCTCACGCCGCCTGCGTCACGGGCGATCCTCTCTCTGAGCGCGGTGAACTTCTTGCCCGATTCCAGGGCTTCGAGGCGACGGCGCGGCAGAGCGGGGCCGTCGAAGGCAAAGAAGTCGTTCAGGGTCGGCAAGTGGTTGTCCATGGTTTCTCCCTCAGCCCGATCCGGCTATTTCCTGGCGGCCGCTGTCGCCGACCGGTTTCAGGCGGACATGGGGCCCGGACAGGTCGGTGGTGCGCGGCTGAAGTGCCTGCGTACCGCTGTCCCTTAAGGGCTTCATTCGGATCGTGGCGGTTGGCGGAGGCTTCCGCCCCTTTCTGTCCCCGGTCATCAGGCGGAATACGCCCCAGGCTGCCGGCAGAACGGGAATGAACCAGATCCATTTCGGGTATTTCGGGGGCGGGGGAGGATTCCCGTTTCGCGGTTGATCCGCAACCGGCTGACGTCCTGCTTCTGCGACAATCAGGGCAACCCTGCTGTCCGGCCGTACCTCGGTTCCCTTGGGGGGATACTGCTCGATGACCGTGTCGGATTTGCTGTCCGATGCCTTGCGAGCCACCCGCCCGATGTGCAGACCGGACCTTTCCAGCTGCTCGGCGGATTGTTCGACCGTCAGTCCGTAAAGGTCGGGAACAGTGACTGTTGACGGAGTTGCAGGAATATCTGCGGGGATGATCCTGAAATCGTCCGCGTTTATGTGGCCCCAGGGGCCGGAAGCATTGTCGACGATCCGTATCCTGCCTGTCTTGCCGGCATAAGGGGCAAGGTCCCAGCTCACCCTGTGCATGGTCTCGCTGTTTTCTCCGGATGCGTATGGCCCTCTGATCAAGCCTTCGATGGGGTCCTGAATGAGCAGTTCCACCCTGGTTTCATATTCCCTGCCCCCGCCCACGAGAAACTCGAGCGTGCCGCGCGGTATGGTGAACGGCATGGACGTCAGGGTTCCGACCGGTTCGTCTCCCTGGAATTCTCCGGGTTTCTGCCTCTGCCTCCCCTGAAATTTCTCATAGGTGCCGATCCAGTATTGCCCCTGGTGGTTGGACGGCTGCCCCCGATTTCGCGCTGTCGGATTGTCGCCGAGGGTGGGCTGAAACCTGAAAGCGGTTCCCGTCGCTTCCCATCCCCTGAGATTCCCCTCTTCGAAATCCCCGGTAAAACTTTCCGTCTGGCCCCAGCACATCGAGACCACGAAAAGCATCAATCCCGTGAGGGCTATTCCAGCCTGGCGGAGTCTTGTCCCGGTGAATGCAATCATGGCTCTGTTATTGACCTGTGTTCTGAATGGTGGTCAGCTTGTTACAAAATTATAGCTCTTTTATGAGCAATCTCAATCCGCCCGGCTGGTGGTCAATCCGGCTTGCGGCATTGAGTTGACGAATGTCTGCGTTATACTGTGGACAAATATCAATACGGATGCCAGTATGGATACGGTTAAAGATCTAGCTTGTGTTCGTCCGGAAACTCCGGCCCCGGAGAGACTTTCCGGATGAAAAAAAACTAGTTTATTATGACAGGAGGCTGCCGATGGTTTTCAACCGTGATGTATTGAAAATTGACCCTGCCGAGCAACTGGAGATGCTTTCTGAATTTATCGTCGAGCAGTTGAACGCGGTTTTCCGCAGAAAAGGGATCGTGGTCGGATTGAGTGGCGGCGTCGATTCCGCCTGCATGGCCGCCGTTGCGGTTCATGCCCTCGGAAAGGATAAAGTGGTCGGGCTGGTTCTCCCTGAAATGGAATCCAATCCCATAAGCAGCGCATATGCGATAAAGCATGCTGAATCATTGGGCATGGAATACCGCAAGGTCGATATTACCCCAACCGTGGACAGCGTTTTGAGTTACAAGTGGCGGGACGAGTTTGTTCAAAAGCTTGTTCCTGAATACGAGCCGGGTTTCAGGTACAACATAACTCTTCCCACTGATCTTCTCGAACGGGATTCGTTCAGCTTTTATTGCCTGCAGGTTCAGCTGCCCGATGGGGAAATGGTCAGAAAACGGTTGAATCCGGAGGAGTTCCGTTCAATCACCGCGTTCGCGAACATCAAGATCCGGTCCAGGATGATACATCTCTATGCTGAAGCGGACCGGAGAAACCTGCTTGTGGCGGGAACAACCAACCGCACCGAGTTTTTGTTGGGGGATTTCTGCAAGTACGGCGACGGGGGGACGGACATAGAGCCGATTACGCATCTCTACAAGGACCAGATATACCAGATTTCAAGGCATCTCAACGTGATACCGGAAATTATCGATCGCCAGCCAAGCCCCGACACGTTCAGCCTGCCGGTGAGCGACCAGGAGTTCTTCTTCAGGATTCCGTTCGAAAAGCTGGATCATCTCCTCTATGCGTGGGAGCATGGGGTGCCCGCAGGTGAAGCTGCCCGGGTTCTCGATACTTCCGAAGATGCGGTAAAAAGAGCTTACAAGGATTTCACGACAAAACATCGCGCCACCGCTCATTTGCGGGAAGGCATACGTACATTGAAAAAGCCGTGAACGGTTGTCGATAAATCCGCCACGGCTTTTCCTGAAACCGGGCTTGGGATGATTTTCCCTTTGGACCGAGTCGATTATCCCTTGAGCATCTCAAGCCCCTTTTCCAGCAGGCCTCCTTCGGGAATCGTGCCGTCCGGGGTCAGCTTGTCGATCACGCCCGGAAGGAGCTCGGCCAGCTTCCCCCCGATCTCCTCCTGCGGGATGCCGGCTTTGGCGGCCAGGTTCTGCACCATGTCGCTTCCCAGCACCTCCTGGATCTGGTCGGCGGAAATGGCCTGGTTCGCGCCCGTGCCGACCCACGACGAGATGACGTCACCCAAACCTTTCTCCTGAAACGTCTGCATCAGGCCGTTCAGTCCGCCCGACCCGCTGCCAGACAGCATCTCCATGATTCCTCCCAGGAGCCCGGTCTGCTGCTGGTCTCCGCCGCCGAGCATTCCCGATACCTTGCCGACGATCTCATCCAGAATTCCCATGTGAACCTCCGTGTGTCCATGGCCATGGGGGGCACTCCCATGGCCATGACGAACTTGAAGTGTGGACACTACTTGGTTTTCGACCTTGCTTCGCGGAACCCCGCCTTTATTGCCTCGGATTCCTTCATGTAGCTTCCCTGCTTGGTCTTGCCATACCACTGGCTGCCCGCTTTGTGGTAGATCTTGGTTTCGGTGTTGACCCAGACCATGTCTTTGCCGGCCGGTGGTGGGGTCGCCGGTTTTGCGGCCTTGGCCGCTGATGCTGCGGGAGGAGCCTTGGCCGGCTTCACCGGAGCGGCAGCGGGAGCAGGCGTCTTGGGAAGCTTTGCCGGAGCTGTCGCGGCTGGTGTGGCAGGTTTTGCCGCGGAAGGTTTCGCGGCAGGCAGTGCTTTGCCGACCGTCACGAGCGGCGTTATGTTCTTGATAGTTTTTGCGGGTACTCCAGCCTTGGCCAGATCGGAGACCGAGGAATAGGGCCGGCCGGATACGATCTTCTTGGCGATGGCCGGGCCTACTCCGGGAAGCTTTTCCAGCTCCGGCTGGGAAGCGGTATTCAAGTCAACCTTGGAAGCAGGCTTTGCCTGTTGCGTCACGGTCTTCGGTGTCTTGGGCGCCGGTTTTGTTTCTCCATAGCATACGGCGCCCACGAAAATGAGCATGATAGCAGCTGCAACCACCCTGAACAGTCTCATCAAATTCCTCCTGAGTTAATGAATTGATCTGGCAGAACAGCAACCAGCCAGGAATGAGAATGAAATCATTCCTGGGCCGATCATTTTTTCTTCTTGGCTTCGGCCTTTGCATCTATGGTTGCCGCTTTCATGGTGTACATTATCGTAACCTTGCTCCCCACTTTCAGGTCGCCGGTTACCTTGGTGTCCTTGTCCTTGGCGATTTCCCACTTTTCCTTACCCTTCTGGACAACGACGGCATCAGGCCTTACCTCCAGGACCGGACCCGTTACCTGGTAGGTTTTGGTACCGGCGGCCATGGAGGTGGATGCAGCCAGCAGAGCGATTCCGATCAGCGCAGCAGTGAATTTCATAACGCCTCCTTTAAATAGGAAATTAATTCATTAATTCTATCGGAATATGGCCAAAGGTCAAGATGGCAAATGCGATATGATTCTTATTTGAAGGGTTAACCGACCTCTTCCAATGGCAGGAGCTTTCCCCGCCATTGATTTTACCATCCCCGATGATTTATTATACGATTCATGAACGTCCTTCTCCATATATGCTGCGCGCCCTGCGCCATTTATCCGCTCGAAACTCTAAGGGCTTCCGGGCACCTGGTCACCGGTTTTTTCTTCAACCATAACATCCACCCCTACCAGGAGTATCGCAGAAGACGGGAAGCCCTGGAGCGCTATGCAGAAATTGCGGACCTGGCAATGATCTGGCGTGACGAATATCGACTGGAGGAGTTCCTGGCCGCCACTGCCTCCGCGCCCGACAACCGGTGCAGGTACTGCTATGCTTCGAGGCTTGAGCGAGCGGCCCGGGAGGTTGCGGAGGCCGGTTTCGAAGCTTTCACGTCCACCCTGCTTTACAGCCGATACCAGCGGCACGAGGTCATCCGCGAAGAGGGGGAAAAAGCCGCCGGGAAGAACGGGGTACGATTCTTGTATGCGGATTTCAGAACCGGGTGGCGGCATGGTATCGACGTGTCCCGGCAGTTGGGACTTTACCGGCAGCAGTATTGCGGTTGCGTCTACAGCGAGAAGGACCGCTATGCCCCGGTGGCAGGCAAACCGGGAGGCGCGCCATGAGCGGGCTGGGAAAGGCGCTTATTGCGCTGGGCCTCCTGATGGTGCTGGCCGGGTTACTGCTGGTTTTTCCCGGGAGGATCCCTTGGCTCGGACGTCTGCCGGGCGACATTTGCATCAGGAAGGGCAGCTTCACCTTCTATTTTCCACTGGCTACCTCTATCCTGATTTCGCTGCTCCTGTCGCTTCTTTTCTGGCTGTTCAGGAAATAGGGCGGTACATTTCCTGGAATGGGTTGTCATTCCCGTGGAAACGGGAATCCAGGAATATCATCTTGTTGCCTTAACCCCGGATACCCGCTTGCGCGGGTATGACGGTTTTTTGGCTGAGCTTGGTTCCCATTGCGCAAAGGCTCCTTTGAGGGGCCGGCAATCTGAAGCCCCCACCTCTGGTGAGGGATTCTCACTACCACCCAGGAGGGTCAAATGGCGGTAAACAGCATGAACAGGGTTTTCCTCGAGGTTATCGAGTGGTTTGATGAAACAGGGGTCGAGCTCGTGCACAGGATTCCCCAGCAGGGGTCGGCTGAAATAAAGTTCGGCTCCCAGCTGGTGGTGAGGGAAAGCCAGCAGGCGGTTTTTTTTCGTGACGGCAAGGCAGCCGATGTCTTCGGACCGGGTCGACATACGCTCTCAAGCGACAACCTGCCGATACTGACCAAGATCCTGTCTCTCCCCTGGGGATTTACCTCCCCGTTCCGCTGCGAGGTCTGTTTCGTCAACATGAAGACCTTCACCGAAATGCGCTGGGGGACCAAGGAGCCGGTGGCCTTCAAGGATGCGGAATTCGGCATGGTGCGGCTGAGAGCTTTCGGGGCCTATACCTTCCGCGTGACCGACCCTCTGCGTCTGGTCAACAGTTTGGCCGGGACCCAGGCGGTCTTTGCCGTTCCGCAGATCGAGGATTTCCTGCGGGACATTACGGTTTCCCGCCTGAACGACCTTCTCGGAGAAACCCTCAAATCGCTCCTCGACCTCCCCCGTCAGTACGATGAACTGGCCCTGGCCCTCAAGGCAAGGCTGGTTGACGATTTCGGCAAGTACGGAATCGGCCTGGCGGATTTCTACATAAATTCCATAACGCCGCCCGCCGAAGTCCAGAAGACCATAGACGAACGGAGCTCCATGGGGGTTCTCAACGGCGACATGGAAACTTACCTTAAGTACAAGGCGGCTGTGAGCCTGGAAAAGGCGGCCTCGGCTTCCGGCGACGGCGGTGCGGCCCAGGGAATGGGGGTCGGAGTCGGCGCCGGACTGGGGATGATGATACCGGGAATGGTGATGAACACCGTTGCCGGGCAGCCGGCCGGCGGATCAACGTCCGGCATTGAGTGCCATAAGTGCCATGTGCGCGTGCCCGCCGGCGCCCGGTACTGCCCCGGTTGCGGGGCTTCAATGGCGGCAGCCCACCGTTGCCCCGCGTGTTCAGGGGAACTGCCTGCCGGGGCGCTTTTCTGCCCGGCATGCGGGATGAAACTGGCCGGGAAGGCCAGATGCCCCAAATGCGGCAACGAGGAAGAGACCGGCGCCCGGTTCTGCAGCAAATGCGGCGCCGGACTGGAGGGGTGACCGTTGCGGGTTGTCTGCCCCCAATGTGGCGCGCCCATCGAGGCGCTGACCGAAAGCCGCTTTTACCGATGCCCCTACTGTACCTCATCCTTTATCGTTCACGAGGGGAAGGGGTTGCCCGAGTATGTCATCCTTCACAAGAGGGATGACCGGCATGCCTGGAGCTCACTGGAGGCATGGCTGGAAGCAAGGCGCGTAACCGGCCCCGTAGACAGGGATGTCGCGGATTTCATGCAGTTCCCTTTCTGGTACGATTCTGCCGGGGCAAGTGATGTTGCCCTTGTCCCGGCGCTGGAACATTCGTTCAGCCAGATTTCCTCCGTCACCCTTCCAGCGGGCGACCTGGTTTATCTCGAGGAGAAGGGCGATTATGCGGAGCCGGGTGTGCCCCTGGCAAGGGCGGTCTCCGGGATCGGTCACGGTTCCGGCGAACCGTCATGGAGCCTTCTCTACCTTCCCCTGTACTTTCTGCGCTACCAGGTGGGCGGAATAGCCTGCACCGCCATAGTATCAGGCGCGGACGGCAGAGTCTTTGCTTCAGAAAGCCCGGCGCCGACAGCTGTTTCCCTCTCGTTGACGCATCTTTGCATGATGGCTGGTTATGCCCTTCTGCTGGTTGCCGAAGGTTTGTCGATCCATGGCCTGCTCTTCAGAACCCTTGCCTTTGCCTTTACGACGGGCTGCCTCTATTTTGCCTTTCTCCTGCTGCTGAAAAGGGAGGCGTCCTCGTGAGCGCCGGAATAAGCGCTGTCATAAGCTGCCCCCAGTGCGGCAGCCCGTTTGATTTTCGGGAGGGTTCGCGCAACGGCCTCTGCCAGTCGTGCAAGACTTCACTTGCAGTGTGGGGTGAATCCGGGGTCGCAAGGTTCAGCATCGAGGAACGGATCGACCTGGCCAGGGCCAGGGTGGAGGCGAGAAAATTCCTTGCGACTGCCGGTGTCGACCCGCGCGTGGCGGAGAAGCTGCGTTTCGAGGGGGGGGAGCTTTGTTTTCTTCCCTATTGGAGCATCAGGGCGCTGGCAACTGGCTGGCGGTGGCTGGAAAAAGAGACCCTGGTCCGCGAAGAAGTCATTGACGACAACGGCTGCAAGAGCATTGTCGAACGGCGAGGTCCCAACGAACAGCAGTTTGAAACTGTTGCATCTCCCATTGATCACAGCTCGCCGGCCTTCGACCCATCTGCCTACGGCCTGCGGGGAATTGCCGTGGCCGGAGCGGTGCTGTCGCTCAAGCTGATGGACCACGAGGCTCTTTCTCGTCGCGCAAAGGTTTTCGATCCGGTGAAAAGCGCTGCGCAGGCGAGACAGGAAGCCCTGGCCGCGTGGAAGAAGCTGCGGCCGTCCGGGACCCTCCGCTGCATGGAGCGCGTAGACCTCTGCGGAGAACGGCTTGCTCTCATCTCTTACCCCGTATGGAAGCTGACGTTTGCAGCCGGTGACAGGATCTACCCGGTCGTGGTGGATGCGGTCAACGGCAGGATCCTCAAGGCACGGTTCCCGGGAAGCTCCGTCATCCGGCTTTGGCAACCCATGGCGGCGATCCTTTTGCTGTCATCAGCTTTTTTCCTGCACCCGGCGGCGGGGATTGCATCGGCTGTGCTCTTTCTGGGCTGGTTCCGGTCCGTGCACGGATCATCCCTGGCGGCGCTGGCAGCTTTCTTCGCACGCCTGGTTGAGAGAAAGGACGATATCGAGCATGGCTGAAGATGTCAAGGTCAGGGTTATTCCTCTCCTTTGCCCGGAGTGTGGGAGGTCGCTGCCTGCCGGCGAACACGACGTGATATTCCACTGCGCAGACTGCGACCTGGCCGTGGAGATCGAAGACGGTAAACTTGCGCGGCGTGAACTCCGGCACCTGGCTGGCCAGGGCGAGGTACGTTTGCCGTTCTGGATATTCCCTTTCAGGGTGGATTCCAGCGAAGGGAGCGTGCGCACCGTCCCGGAATACCGGCTTCTTGCCGGTGTGGTGGCCACCGGCAGCGATGCCGAAAGGAGCGGCCCTCCACTCCTGTTCGTGCCGGCTTGTTCTTTTGCAACGACTCCGCTGCATGTGCGGGCCGGACGCCTGCTGACCCTGCAGCAGCCTGTCCTTGCCGTTGACAGGTCCAAACCTGTCGGGATAGAGCCGATTGTCTTTCGCGAGCCTGATGCGCGAATCATGGGGCAGTCGATCCTGCTCGCGACCGTGACGGTGGAACGGAAAAGGAACCGTCTTTTCCTGGAGGGTTTTTCCGGCAGCTTGGGCAAGGGCAGGCTTGCGACGATTCCTTTTGCCGACCGCGGCGGCAAACTGTATCATGCCGGCATGAACCTGGAGTTGTGAAGCGGCACTGTGGCATAAACGCAACATTTTGTGTTGCGTTTATGCCACAGTGGTTGGCGCCGGCTGTATCGGTCGTTGCCTGGTTGAACATTTTATTCTTGAATATCAATGTGATAGGCTTGCCGAGATGGAAAGTCCCTTTGGCCCGGTTGTTGCTTAATAATTGTCGTTGCACTGATTCCCGCTTCCAAAGGAGCTTTTCATGGCCTTTCAGAAAACGTTGAAAGACAAAGTGATTTTTTCCGGTATCGGTCTTCATTCCGGCAAGGAAGTCAGCATGACCCTTCGTCCTGCCGACGCAGGAACCGGGGTTGTATTCCATAGAGTCGATCTGACCCCGTCGGTTTCAATCGAAGCCCGCGCCGGAAACGTGGTGAATACCCGCCTTTCGACCACCATCGGCAAAAGCGGCGCGACGGTTTCCACCATCGAGCATCTGATGGCTGCCCTGACCGGCTGCGGTATCGATAATGTCCACATCGACATAGACGGCCCAGAGGTCCCCATAATGGATGGAAGCGCAGCCCCGTTCGTTCGCGGGCTCAGGGAAGTCGGGACGCGAGTCCTGAACCTTCCGAAGAAATACATGGTGATCAAGAAGCCCATAACGGTTATTGACGGGGACAAAAAGATTTCCATTATCCCGTCGAGGTACTACCGGATATCCTTCGACATGCGTTTCAATCACCCTGTTGTCAACAACCAGTTCAAGAGCATGAAGTTCAGTGAGGAGGGGTTCGAAAAGGATTATGCCGCGGCAAGAACATTCGGTTTCCTCATCGAAGTCGAGACACTGAAGGCGAACGGCCTCGCCAGGGGCGGCTCTCTGGATAATGCCGTGGTCATCGGCGACGAAGGGATCCTGAACGAGGGAGGGCTTCGTTACCAGGATGAATTCGTTCGCCACAAGATCATGGATTCGGTGGGCGACCTCTCGCTGGCCGGGCATTCCTTCATCGGCCATGTCAAAGCATACAAATCAGGCCATGACCTGAACCACAAGCTGGTAACCGAGATACTGGCCCGGACCGACTGCTGGAAACTCGAGGAAGCAGCCGATACCAGCGGTGCGCCTGCGATTCTCCCCCTCCCGTCGCCGGAGCTCGCTTGGTCGAAGGCATAACGCCACTCTTCGAATCCCTCATTGAGAGCAGCCTGAACGGGCTGCTTTTTTTTTGTCATGAAAAAACCTGCCGTCACGCTTGTTATGCGGTCCCTGCCTCACGGATTCAGTTTGTCAGACTTCTTGAAAAGAATGGTCACTTCAGATAGAGTGATACAATTGCAGGTCATTTAATCTCCCTGAAAACACTTCGGATAAAGTATGAAGACAGCGAAAATCCGGTACGGCAAAAACCGCTTCAGCCCCTTGGAAGCAAAGAAAAGCAGGAAAGAAATCATCATAATAGCCGTTTCTGTCCTGCTGCTCTTGGCCCTCACCCTGGCTGAGATCCATCTGTCCGACATCGGCCCTGCTGTTTCGGACGTGGGGAATGTGCTGATCTTCGTGCTGATCAACATCGTCCTTCTCCTGATCGTTCTTCTTGTCTACCTGGTTTGCCGAAATATTGCCCGCATCCTGCTGGAGAGAAAAAGAAACCCATTCGGTTCCAGGCTCCGCGGGAAACTGGTCTTCGCTTTCGTCGGTCTCTCCCTGGTGCCCACCCTGACACTGTTCTTCGTTTCCGCCAGTTTTTTCAACATGACCATAAAGAACTGGTTTCACCGGCAGATCGAATGGTCCCTGAACGAATCCCTGGAGGTCGCCCAGTCAACTTACCGCGATACCGGCGGCTATGCGCTCCATTTCGGCCGCAGGATAAGCGTCGACCTCAGGGACCGGGGTTACCTGGATGGAGGGAACAGGCACAGACTGGGAGGGTTCATCGCCGAGAAACGCAAGGAATACGGCGTTGGAGCGATCGAGGTTTTCCTGACCGGTCGTGACAGCCTGGACCTGGCCGCCCATTCGGACGTGCTCCCGAGCCAGTATGTCAGGCCTTCCCAGGCCGACATACGTGCCGCCCTCGAAGGAAAGGAACGTTCCTTGGTGAACAGCGTCGGGAAGGCTGATTTCATCCGTGGAATTGTGCCGCTCTATTCGGGACGTGTACCCGGCAGGGTCATCGGCGCGGTTGCGGTCACTTACTATGTGCCCGATACTATCGTAGGCAAGATGCGACTCATCTCAGGGGCTTACGAAAAATACCGCAAGCTCAAGCTTCTCAAGTCCCCCATCAGGAGCGGTTATATCCTCACGCTGTTCCTGTTTACCATGGTGATCATATTTCTTGCCATCTGGTTCGGGATATATCTTGCCAACAGCCTCTCGACCCCTATCCGGGAACTGGCCGAAGCAACCCACAAAGTGGCCGGGGGAAACATGAACGTCTACCTGGAAGGGGAAGGGCCCGACGAGATCGGGATGCTGGTAGCCTCGTTCAACAAGATGACGGAAGACTTAAGGAGCAACCAGCAGGCGCTCAGGGAAGCAAACGAAGGATTGACCCGGAGCAACCTGGAGTTGGAAGAGAGGCGCCGTTACATGGAAATCGTGCTGGGAAACGTTACTGCAGGTGTCATTTCCGTGGACAGGTCGGGTGTTCTGAGCACGGTCAACAGCTCTGCCGAGCGCCTGCTGAACATTTCTCCCGATGGAGTGAAGGGCAGGCACTTCCGGGATGTGCTCCGGCCCGGCCAGCTGGATATCGTCAAGGGCCTGTTGCGCGATCTGGTGAACTCCAAGAAGGATTCCATCAGCAGGCAGGTTGAAATCAGGCTTAAGGACAGGAAGCTGACCCTGATGGTCAACATCTCTTTCATGAGGGATGAAAATGGCGAATTCCTGGGGACGGTCGTGGTTTTCGACGACCTTACCCAGCTCATCAAGGCCCAGCGAATGGCCGCCTGGAGGGAAGTGGCCAGAAGAATAGCCCATGAGATCAAGAACCCGCTTACCCCGATCAAGCTCTGCGCACAAAGGCTCCGCAGGAAGTACCTGGACCGTTTTTCCGATGAAGAGAAAGTTTTTGACGAATGTACCGAAATGATTATAAAGTCGGTGGACGAATTGAAGACACTGGTGGACGAGTTTTCCAACTTTGCCAGGATGCCATCGGCACAGCTGAACCCGAACAACCTCAACGAAATAATCAGGGAGGCGCTCACCCTGTACCAGGAAGCTCACCGTGGGGTGCGGTTCAGCCTTGCAGAGGATGGTTCGATTCCCCCCATTCTCCTTGACCGTGACCAGATAAAGCGTGTGCTGATAAACCTGCTGGACAACGCCGTTGCCGCCCTTGACGGTGAAGGGAGCATTGACATCGAGACCATCTACAATGCGGAGCTGCGGATGGTCACGTTCTCCGTGGCGGATACCGGGCACGGCATTTCCGCCGAAGACAAGCCACGCCTGTTCGAACCGTACTTTTCCACCAGGAAAGCGGGGACCGGCCTCGGCCTGGCGATAGTGAACACCATAATTGCCGACCACCACGGCTTCATAAGAGTGCAGGACAACGAGCCGAAAGGGACGAGGTTCATTATCGAGCTTCCCGCAACCAGTTCGCTCGTGTAAGGGCCTGGAAAGGAATTCGACGTAGTTGACTCGACGAGAAATGGATCATGGATGAGAAAATACTTGTAGTGGATGACGAGGACAGCATCAGGACTTCGCTGGCCGGGATTCTGGAAGACGAAGGTTTCAGGGTCACGCACGCCAATGACGGGATCACCGCCCTGGAGGTGCTGCGCAAGGATCTTCCGGATCTCGTCCTGCTGGATATCTGGATGCCGCGGGTCGACGGGATCGAGACACTGCGGCAGATCAAGGAGCTCTATCCTTCCCTTGCGGTGATAATGATGTCCGGCCACGGCACAATCGAGACGGCGGTGAAGTCGACAAAGATGGGGGCATATGACTTTATCGAAAAGCCTCTCTCGCTGGAGAAGCTCCTGGTATGCGTGCGTAATGCACTGGGGATGATGCGCCTCAAGGATGAAAACGATTCCCTGAGGGTCCTGGCTTTCGGGGAACGGCAGATGACCGGAACATCCCCTGCCATGGCGAAGCTCAAGGAACAGATCCTGCTGGTTGCGCCCTCCAACGCATCTGTGCTGATTACCGGTGAGAACGGGACTGGCAAGGAACTGGTCGCCCGTTCCATTCATTTCCACAGCCAGCGTAAGGAAAAACCTTTTGTGGAGATAAACTGCGCGGCAATTCCGGAAGAGCTGATCGAGAGCGAGCTGTTCGGCCACGAAAAGGGCGCCTTCACCGGCGCCGTTTCACAGAAGAAAGGCAAGTTCGATCTTGCCGATGGCGGAACGCTGTTTCTCGACGAGATCGGTGACATGTCGCTCAAGACCCAGGCCAAAGTTCTTCGCATCCTTCAGGAACGGAAATTCGAAAGGGTGGGAGGCAACCGCACCATCGAGGTCGATGTCCGCATTATCGCTGCCACCAACAAAGTATTGGAAGAGGAAATCCGGGCCGGAGCCTTTCGCGAGGATCTTTTCTACCGCCTGAACGTCGTGCCGTTTACCGTGCCCCCGCTGCGGGACAGGCTGGACGATATTCCTCTATTGGCGGAGCATTTTCTCGACACATTCTGCAAGCGGGAGGGAATCGGCCACAAAGTGATAACGCACGAAGCAATGGAAGCGCTGAAAGGATACTTGTGGCCCGGTAATGTGAGGGAGTTGAAGAATGTAGTGGAAAGGCTGGTGATAATGACTCCCGGCGCGACGGTGGACATCAATCATCTCCCCGAATCGATCGTTTCCGGAGAACTGCAGCGGGAGGCGGGCGCCGGAAGACTTGACGGGGTTCTCGAGTTGAACACCCTGAGGGAGGCACGTGAAGAGTTTGAAAAGGAATTCATCCTGCAGAAGCTCGAGGAAAACAACTGGAATGTAAGCAAAACCGCAGAGGTTATCGAACTGGAGAGGAGCAACCTCTACCGCAAATTGAAAAGCTACGGGATTGGCGTGAAAAGGTGACTGCCGGGCATCTTCGAGAAGAAAAATCTTCAATTATATTGCAATTAAACGAGTCGTTGTATAGAATAATAATAACGTATTGGCATTGATTTCCTGTTGGCTCCGTGGAAGGGTCTCTTCCCGGCCAATGGCGGCACAAGCGTTTCAACGATCTCACATGGAGGTATTTTTATATGGGACCCGACACAAGCATTTTGCTGGCGGATTCTGATCATATATCAGTGGAGCTGGGGAAAACCTATCTGAGAAAAACCGGGGCCAGATTGTTTACGTGCCATGACGGTGAGATGGCATGGGAGATCATCCGCCGGGAAAGACCCGATCTGGTGTTGATGTCGGCAAGCATGCCAGGCATAGACGGAATTGAATGCTGCAGGCTCGTCAAAGATGACGCTGAATTGCATTCCATAGCGGTTGTGCTCACGCTGGTGTCGGGCAAAGGTGAGAACGTGGAGAGATGTGCAAGGGCGGGATGTGATGATGTTCTGCTCAAGCCGGTCGACCGCAAGACTTTCTTTTCCATGATAAAGAAGTTCGTAAACCTTGAAAAGAGAAATGCCCCGCGTTTCAAGTCCCGTTTCAGCATTCACTGCGCCAGTGGCACGGGCAACGGATCGGACTGCAATGTTTTCGATGTGAGCACCGGCGGGCTTTTTCTCCAGGCAAGTCCGCTCCTGCCTGTTGATACGGTGGTTGAAATGGAGTTCGTTCTGCCGGTCTTGAATGTTGAAATCTGCTGCAAGGGTCGTGTCGCATGGCTGAACAAGCCAGAGGCTCCAAACAAGATTGCCTTTCCACCGGGCATGGGAGTTGAGTTCGTTGATCTCGGCGCCGAGGGTAAGCAGGCTATACACGACTACCTGCAGAAAGAGCACGTGGCACGGATACTCAAAACTGCCAAGGCGTAACATCTGGAAACAACAGATCTTTTCGGCTGTGATTCGGTATGGACACCCGGGAGCATCCGGACTTCAACGGCTGCTTTGCCCCGGGTACCACCTGCGGACGACAAAGCATGGCGCACCGTTTTTACCGTTTTCAGCATATTCGTTCACGGGAACCCGGCGTTCGCACAGTTCCCCGAGCGCTTTCCGCAAGCCGCGGATAACCACTCCCCCCTTCTTTCCCTTGCAGTCGAGCCGGCTCTCTATAACCCTGTCTCCGTCAAGGACGATCATGACGTGCCCGTTCCATGCTATAAGGTCCAGGGGTTTGACCCTTGCCGCGATTTCTCCGGCGTCTTTTCCTGCGATGGGAACCGGTTCCCCGTACCTGACCAGCGAAGAGGTGTTTCTCGGGGTAAAGCCACCGGTGGCCTCGTAGAGGAGGCCGGAGCAGTCCAGACCGGCAAGGGTCCAGCGGTCCATCGCTGTAGGGCTGAGCAAGAATCCTGGAGGGACTGGGTAGAGTTCGAGCATTTCGGGTATCCCTGCACGGCGGTTTCCTCCCCAGACGTAGGAGCTTCCTTGAGCGGAGATGAGATTGGTGATCACGGTTTCCCTGGGCGGCAGATTCGGAGTTCTGCGTTGCGGCTGCTTATATGTCCTTTTTACGAGTCTGCCGTCTATGTAGAGACCGTTTTGTGACCGGTAGGGGTAGTCTTCGGTAGTTACCCTGTAAAACGGATAAGCGCCTTTATCCGGAACGGATTCGATGCTGAATGCCGTGCCCGGCATGGCTATGAACTCCAGCGAGCGGATCTGGGCGCAGCGATCGAGTTCGAGGGATTTTCCGTCCTTTCCACCGAAGATACCTTGAAAATCTGCCCTGTTGAACACCGGGACGAAAGATGTGGCGACTGCGAAGCCGCCTGAGCCTGACGCGGCGATGGCGTTACCTGCCAAGAGTGACAAAAGGATGACGATAAAAGGAATTGAACGGATGGTCCGGAGAAAATGCCGGGGATGAATGCCGTCTGAAACGGGTCCGGCCTTGGCGCTTGATTCGTGCTTTGGCATGTTCCGGTTAATCCACTTCCCTGCCGTACAGGATCGACCAGTGGCGGTAGCGTTTCGGCAGGTGGCTGCCTACGCAACCTGCGACGAGCACCACCCAAAGGATTGGAACGGCGAGGTCCGGCCGGAAATGGATATAGGCCAGTGGGAGGATATGGATGAGCCCCAGCACTCCCCTCCCCTGGTGGGGCCAGTTGAGGCTGTGGCACAGTTCCAGGGTCAGCAGCCCGAAGCCGGTTAAGGCTGTCAGCCCATGGACGTAATGGAGCTGCTGGAACGGAACATGGAAGAAAAACCCGCCAAACAGCAGCCCTGCTACTCCGATGTGCGCAGTCCGGAAAAGGATATCCAGCATCCTCATCGAGGAAGGACGATGAGGTTTTTCCCGTTTAGGTTTGTTATCATCTGTCATCAGGAGTTGGCCCTCCACTTGTATATGTGCGGGTAAATGCGCAGAAATGACTTCAGCATTCGGGGATTTCCCCGAGAAATTTCAGCAGGCAATCGTTGAAAGCCGTGGGTTTCTCCAGGTTTGCCATGTGGCCCGCTTCGGGAATCATGCACAGTTCGCAGTGCGGCAGCCTGTCGGCCAGGAGCCTGATATCCCTGCATCGCGCGGCGCTGTCCTGCTCGGCGCCGATAACCAGGCTGGGCATGGTGAATCCCTCCAGCAGCGATGTGTAGTCTTTTCTTTGGAGCATTGCCATCAGGGCGCCTTTTACCCCGTGCATGTCGAGGGATATCATCATGTCGCAAAGCTCCCGGATCAGTTCCGGTTTCTCTCTGGCAGTTGCGTTGGCGAAGAGTGATTGGGCAAACAACTCCGCCACTGCCGCCTTGCCGTATTTGCCGGCTGAATCGAGAAGTGCGAGTCTGCCCGATTTGACCTCCTCGTCGTCGACGGTGCTCCGGGTTGTGATGAAGCAGGCTGCCGCGGCCCGGTCAGGATAGCGCTCCAGCAGGTCGAAGAGCACATAACCTCCCATTGACATTCCCCCGATGACAGCCTGCCGGATCCCGAGGTGATCCATGAGCGAGACGATATCGTCAGCCATGAGCGACATGGTGTATGCGCCGCCCGGGGCATCGCTTTCGCCAAAACCGCGGAGGTCTGGCGTGACGATACGGAAGCCCGCGCAAATCAGGGCCTCCTGCTGGGGGCGCCACATCTTTCTGTTCAATGGAAAGCCGTGGAGAAGAACGACAGGCAGACCTGTCCCCGCGTCCTCGTAGGACAGGGATATGCCGTTGATTTGTGCCTTCATCTGGGTCCTTTTCCGGTGCCGGGAGTGATGTTTAGGGCGGGCAGCAGGCGCATACCGACCGGAACAGGGTTGTGCTCAGATAGCGGTCCCCCCTGTCCGGCAGGATGGTGACAATGGTGCCGGAGCTCATTTCGGCGGCTTTCCGCAATGCTGCGGCTATGGCCGCGCCACCGGACATGCCGACGAACAACCCTTCACGGATGGCCAGCAATCGAGCCGTTTCAAAGGCTTCCTCGTCCTCGATGGTCATTTTTTCATCCAGGCGCTCGGCCCGGTAGATCTTGGGGACGATAGCCTCTTTCATGTTCTTGAGACCCTGGATCTTGTGCCCGATGCGCGGCTCGACTCCGACGACTTGAATCCGGCTGTCTTTTTCCTTCAGGAAACGACCCGTGCCCATAAGGGTCCCACCCGTTCCCATTCCCGCGATGAACACGTCGATTTCACCTTCGGTCTGGGCGTAGATCTCCGGCCCGGTCGTTTCGTAGTGGGCAAGGCAATTGTTCTCGTTGGCGTACTGGTTCGGCATGTAATAGACGTCGGGATTTTCCTCGAGTATGCGGTGGGCGAGCCTGATGGCGCCGTCGGTTGCTTCATGGGCCGGGGACAAGACCACTTCGGCGCCGTATGCTTCCAGGATGCTCCGCCTTTCGAGGCTAACGCATGCCGGCATGGCCAGCTTGACACGATACTTCCGGGAAGCCCCGATCATGGCAAGTGCAATGCCGGTATTGCCGGACGTGGCTTCAAGGATGACCTTGCCGCTGGTGAGTTCGCCGGACTCCTCGGCTTTGGCGATCATGTAGTAGGCCGGACGATCCTTCACGGACCCTCCCGGATTGTTGCCTTCCAGTTTGGCCAGTATCCGCACCCTTGGATTTTCGTTGAGGCTTCTTATTTCAACAATGGGGGTGTTGCCGATGGCGCTTTCCAGAGAACAGTACGATTCTGTCATACGCTCCGCAGGTTGTTCTTTGCGCATTTGTCCGCAGTATTCCATTTCCCAGTCTCCCTGAGGTTGAAAAGTGGCAATATGTGGGCCGGTAATTTTCGCAGGTTCTCTCGTGAGACGCCGCGGGTACTCGGCCGATTGTGTCTACACGATCGAACTTAGCATTTTGGAGTAATTATTTCAAGGTGGTTGGGATTTTAAGCGAAAATTTCCACTTGTGGCTTCCGGTGGAAATAGAGGGAATACGGGATCAGGCAGAGCCGATCCGGCTGCAGGAATAACATGCTTGCAGGAAATCGTTTTTCACGCAGCTCAGCAGGAGCCTGAACGGTCCAGCCCCGGCAAAGATGCTTTCATGAACAGTCGGGTATCCTGGTCATGACGTGCGCTTTGCGAGGGCTGATTTTGCAGCCTTGTATGCTTCTGCCGCAGCCCGGATGATGGCCGAAGGCTGACGCGATGCCAGTGCGCCTCCCAGTTGGACGAGCGCGGTGGCAACTTTTATGACATCTTTCGCTTCTTCGATGGTTGCGACTGCTTTTTTTGCCTCGGCCATCGCGCCGGCGATCGTCTTGAGGTCGCCCTCCATGTCGGCAAGGGTGATTCCCACGGCATCTGTGACGAAGCTGCTCGAGTAGTTCAGCAGGTCCCACGCGACATTTTCCATGTTCTGTCTCTGGGATTTCGTGAGCCTCTTCCAGTTGGCGAACCGGTACGAGTTGAGGTCATGTGACATTTCCAGGAATTCCCTTGCAATTTCCAGGGCCTGATCCGCTGACATGGGCATGGGTACACTCCTTTCAATAGCTGGTTTCCATCCGGAAAGGGTGCTTTTTGATTCGGCCGCCGGCCTCACCCTAAAGGGCAGCCCTTGCTGTCCAATCCGGTGAGGCTGGATTGTCGCCCTGGCTGTTTCAATCTGCGGAATTGCTTGTGCGACAGACAAGAGTATGCCTCCGCGCAATCCCTTGATTTTGTCAGCCTTCGCTGTCAACTTTTGCGGGCAAAAGTTTCTTGCCAGGACAAAAATCCCCTCTTTCCAATATGGAAACAGCAAAGTGTTAATCCGGAATTTCCGGACAAACACTAGCTGAATTCCTTAATGGCCTTGTACAGTGTCTGAAGATCTTTGGCGTACTTCTTCAGTCGCTCCTTCAGCGCCTTGTCTTCCAGGTTGTCGACGTTCCTGAATAACTCCGCGTGGCCCTTCCCGATTTTGTCCAGCACCTGGGCATAGGCGTCAAGCCTTTCACGCCGCTCCTTGATGCGGTCCAGGTGTTCCAGCATGAGGATGCGCGCCAGTGGCGGTACGGCGTCCGTGTCATGTCGACTCTCGGCGGACGCAATCGGCGCCTCGAAGTACATCCTAACGGCCTCTGCTTCTATGTCGAGCGAAGCGTTGAAATCCTTGAGAACGATTTCGCGCAACCCTGCCACAACCGCCTGCACATTGTCGTCGGTGTCCCTTATGATCGTTTTGACCCGGTCCTGGCGCCAGTGGTCGAGAACCGCCCTTGTGAGGACCATGGCGATCCTGCCGGCCGCGGATGCGGTTTCCTTGTTTATGGCTGCGTCAGCATCGCCTGCGAAACCTGCTTTCTCGAGAGACTTCCCCAGCGCCTCGATCTCGCTGTCCACGTTCGGCAGTTCATCCGCAGCCAAATCTCCTAGTGAGCTCATGTATTCCACGAGTACGATCTGCGAGCCTTCAAGCAGTTTTCTTTGCGCGGCCCTTTTTTTTGCGATGCTGTCGAGTTGGACAGCTCTATTGTCCGGTAGGTAGCGTTGCTGGCGAACCGGAGACTCGATGTAGTCCGTTACAATCTGCCGGTAATCCGCGGTGGCTGCCGATGTCTTTGCAAACTCGCGGACAGCCTGCAGGTCTGCGCACCCTGCCGGCAGAATGCAGGCAAGTAGTGACAGGCTGAGAATCGTGATTCGGAAATGGTTCGTAATGCCGGCTTTCTTCATGTGGCTAGCTCCTCGCAGGTATGTTTTGCATTCATTCTGCAGGATAGGTCCGTTTCTGGAAGAGAAAAATAACAGATAAAATAATAAATATCAATTAAATAGTGGCAATGTTTGGTTTGGCAGGGTGTTGTGGTGCATGTGGGAGGATGTGGCGTATAATTGAAATTGCTTCGATTGAGACCGGGGAAAGGAGTAATGTGCAATGGCAAGGAACGATATGAGTGGCCACAACGACCCTTTCGGGCTGAATCGCTTCATCGAAGCACAGGAGAGGGTTTATGACACGGTGCTTTCGGAGTTGAAAAGCGGGCAGAAGAGGTCCCACTGGATGTGGTTCATCTTTCCGCAGATCGCCGGTCTGGGGCACAGTGCGACTTCGATACGCTATTCCATCAAGAGTGCCGAAGAAGCCCGGGCATACCTGGATCATCCCGCTCTCGGGGCACGAATCGACGAATGTTCGCGGGCCCTGCTTGCCGTTGAGGGGAAATCGGCTTCAGCAATCTTCGGTTACCCTGACGATATGAAGCTGAAATCATCAATGACACTGTTTGCATCGGTTTCGTCTGATCCGCACTCGGTGTTCGTCCGGGTTCTCGACAAGTATTTCACGGGTGAATGGGATGCCGCAACGCTCGGGATACTGAAAAGGCTTGCGTAGGGGCGTGATGAATCACGCCCGATTCTGTGCTCCCACGAATCGCCGCGCTCGAAAACCCGCCTGACAACTGTAAAATCCGGAAAAAGTCTTGTGATGAAAATACCCCTGACCGGTCTGCCTCTTCACGGATTAACCTGCTGAAGAGAAATCTCCTTTGACTCCAATGAAAGGCAGGGGTATATTCTGCTGGGCGGATTTCACGGGAAATGCGCCAATGGGGCTTTCGATCGCCAAACGCACAGCTTCCGGAACGATACTTCATATTCAATGGTTATGCTGATATAAGCTGTTACGGATAAAAGACCAGACAAAGGACAAGCGATGAGCAAAACTGGGAAAATCGAATACGGGACATTTGAAGCCACCCTTGAGAGAAGCAGGAAACTGGAAGAGGATTTGCCGATCCATCCGGAAAAATACCGGGTCCTTACGGGCGACCGCCCAACGGGAAGCCTTCATGTCGGGCATCTTTTCGGCTCTGTGCAGAATCGCGTCAGGCTTCACAGGATGGGGGTTCACACCTTCATCGTCATAGCCGACTACCAGGTCCTGACGGACAGGGACACGTTCGAGATGATAGCAGAAAACGTCAAGCAGCTCACGCTGGACTACATGTCCGCGGGCATCGACCCTACGGACGGCAAGACGTTCATTTTTCCCCACAGCCACGTGCCGGAACTGAACCAGCTGCTGCTGCCGTTCCTGACCCTGGTGACCAACGCCGAACTGGACCGTAACCCGACGGTGCGGGAGGAGATACAGGCTTCGGGCCAGAAGAGGATAAATGCCGGGATGTACACCTATCCGGTGCATCAGGCTGCGGACATACTGTTCTGCAAGGGCAACGTGGTGCCGGTCGGCAAGGACCAGCTGCCGCACCTGGAGCTGACCAGGGTCATTGCCCGGCGCTTCAACGAGAAATTCGCCGCCAACAGGCCGGTCTTCCCCGAACCACAGCCGCTTCTGAGCCAGGCTCCGGTAATCCTCGGCCTGGACGGATCGCAGAAAATGAGCAAGAGCAGGAACAATGCGGTGATGCTGCGCGCCACGGAGGACGAGACGGCATCCCTGATCAAGAAAGCCAAGACCGATGCCGACCGTCTCATCACCTACGATCCGGAGAAAAGGCCGGAAGTGTCCAACCTGCTGCTGCTCATTTCCCTTTGCACCGGTCAGGCGCCCGAGAAGATCGCGGCGGAGATCGGCGACGGAGGGGCCGGCATGTTGAAAAAGAGGCTGACGGAAACCCTCAACGAATACCTGAGGCCCCTGCGGAAACGGCGCAGCGAGCTGGAAAACAATATGGATCATATACGCCAGGTGCTGAAGGATGGGGTTGCCGAAGCGAGAAGGATAGCGAGCGCGACGCTCGAGGAAGTAATTGAAGTCATGAACATGAAGATTTAGGGATCGATCCGGCAATTATGAAGCGAATCGGCAAGATCATGTTCCAGGGGCTGGTGGCGATGCTGCCGGCCATACTGACAATCTACATCCTGTTCTGGCTTGTCCGCACTGCGGAGGCCATGCTCGGCGGGCTGTTCAAGGCGCTCCTGCCTGAAGGACGGTATGTTACGGGAATGGGGCTGGTGGGAGGGCTGGCGATCACCTTCCTGGTCGGCCTGACGCTCAACGCCTTCCACGTGCGGGAGCTGATCGGCCTGAGCGAAAAGTTGATGAACCGGATTCCGTTGGTGAAGATCCTGTACGGCCCGCTCAAGGACTTTGTCGGCTTTTTCGCCGCCAAGAGGGATTCCAGGTTCGACCAGGTGGTGACGATCGACCTGGAGGTGGGGGGCAGGCCGGTGCGCATGCTGGGGCTGGTGACCCGGAGCGATTTCAGGGACCTTCCCCCCGGGATCGGAGCAGAGGGGGAGATCGCCGTGTATCTTCCCATGAGCTACCAGATCGGCGGTTTCACGGTAATCGTCCCCCGTTCGGCAGTCAGGAGTGTGGAGATTTCGACCCACCGCGCCATGGGTTTTGTCCTTACCGGCGGCATGACTGCCGACTCGGGGCCCGGCCAGGCCGGGAACGGGGAAAACGCCTCATGACGGCTTGTGGCAGTCCACGCAGTTGACCGGGCCGGACTTCCTGCCTTCGTGGCAACCTATACAGAGCTTGTGTGGGCGAAACTGCCCAGGACTCCTCATTTTGCCGGGCGCGGACGTGTGACAGGCCGAGCAATCCTTTATGACTTCCTGATGCTTCTTGTGCGTGAAAATGACCTGCCCGTTTTCAGCCGGAAATACAATCACGTCCGCAGCAACCGCTGTTCCCGCACAGGAAATAATTGCAAGAACAGCGCATGTGAACTGCAATGCCCGCATGGATTCAAGCCTCCCTTCTGCGGACCGCATACGTGGCCAGCGGCCGATCGGATGCCGAGCGCGTCAGTTCGCGGTGGAGGGCCTGTAGAGAATGATACCCAGGAAATAAATTATTGCAGCGCCTAAAAACAGCCATGCTCCGTTTCCGATGACATTTGCATGGAAAAAAACGATCTGCTTGTTGGATGCATATACCAGGAAAGCAACTGCCACGGCTATGCTGGCGATCCCAAATCCTTTTCCCCAGCTCCCGTTGAGCGGCTTCTTTCTCAAAACCGCCAGCATGGGATACAGCCACAGGGCAAGCAGGAACATCAGCCCAAGGGCTGTGCCTGACTTCCTGACGAACAGGAAGCGCGCCCAATCCATGAACATGGACGCCACGGCCATGCAGCAGGATGCAACGATCATTTTACCGCCTAAACTGTTTTTTGCCATGTTTCTGATCCCCTTTAGTGAAAACTCGAACCGGATTAATCAGGTAAGGTCCATGCCTAACGCTCCGGCATAGGTCATGATTTTCAGTGCGTCCAGTCAATTATCTTCGTTTCAGGCCCCAGCTTTTTCTCCACAGCTTCCCTGATCGCGGCAAAGTGCGGGCAGGGATACCCGACGGGATTGCCGTTCTTCATGCAGGATGCAAAGACGATGGCCTCTGCGCCACGGTCAACCATCATCCTTGCACGGGCGACAGCTTTCTTGCCGGAACAGCCACCGCAGGACAGGAACCCGACAATCTCGACCGGCCCGGTTTCCTCGAAAGCCTGGGTCCCTTCCCCGGCCACCTTGAAATCGGTGCTGCCGGGGCACATGTCTTCGGTCAGCTGACAACGGATTATGCCTACCTTCATAGAGCCTCCCCTTAGAGATTTATGGCCTTGATGGCAACGAAACCTCCGTCGCCAAAACCTTCTCGGACGGTTGTAGAGGTCGATTTCACCGAATTCAAATGAAAAGGTTTTCAGATAGTTTCTGAAAACCTTTTGTCTTTCTGGTGTCGAAGTTTTTATACCACATTGTGGTCTTTGCGATCTAAGGATATTTGAAATGATTCGTCGTGTCAATCGTTGGGTTTTAAATCGCTGAACTGCTCTGCTCCATGGGGTTGGAATAAAACTGAAAGACCTCATGTTCCACAAAACCCGACCCTCCATGTCGATAATATGATATATTGAATATGCGGAAAAAAGAATGCATATACTGTTTGTTGATGATGAATGCCGTCGGGAATCATGTCAGGAGGCAAGGGAAATAGCTCGAAGTGGCGAGGGTTGAACGGATAGTGAATCCCGTTTCCACGGTCAAAAAATGGTGGACTCGCCGGAAGGAGGCAGGAATGAGAGCGTTAGCGGTTTGTGCGGCAATGATGTTGGCATTGCTGGTACCCATTTCATCAGATATCAGCTATGCCCAGCAGGGGAGCACCTCCGAGCAGTCCGGTTGGTTGGGAGGCAGGATGGGCGGAGGTCACATGATGGGAAGAGAAACTGGCCCGGGTGGCTGGTACTGCCCTTGGATGGGTGGAGGATGCGGTTATCATCACATGATGGGAGGAAAAGCATTTTTCAACCGGGGAGAGAAACCGTTGACCAAGGCTCAGGTTGAGCAGTTGGTGTCGGACTACTATATCGAGGATAATTCAAATCTCAAAATAGGCGGGGTTGCGGACAAGGGCGACTTCTATGATGCCACAGTAGTGACAAAGAAAGAAGGCGCCTTGGTGCAACGGATTCATGTGGACAAGAAGACAGGCTGGTTCCGGAATGTTCAGTAAAGTGTGAATCGGGTTTGTGAAGAGTCCGCCATTCCATTTGCTGAATATGCTCGAAGCCAAAGAAACCCCATTTAAGGATGGGGTTTCTTTGTTATTGATGTCATGGGGACAAATTCGGGTTTCCAGCGAGAAACACTGCATATTCGAGCGCTATATACAAATTTATATTGACAAAATTTTTCATCTAATTAGTATATATGCTCTGATAAAGCCAATCCTGTCGCGAGGCAGGTGCGGAAAGCCACGGGTCTTTATGGTAAGACAGCCGAGCCGCCAGAAGTCGACTTCACCTGGAGTCATCTTGGCGGCTTTTTTCGTACCTGACTGATGGGAAGGTTTATATTTTGCCGTTGTTAGTTGTCGGATATGATTACAGTTTTGAATGGCCTGTGTTGGCACGATGCTCTAAGTGAGCGGTTTTAATGAAGGAGAAACGCTGGCACGTATCTTGATAAAGTAGTCACCGACTGAAGTTCGCTGTATAAAAATTAATATTGCAAGGGTCCTTTGCTGACCGGTTATGCGGCCCCAGGAAGCCCAAGCTTGAAGACAGTGTATCTGTAAGTCTTAAGCTTGGGCTTTTCTTGTAATCATGTTTTTTACTCCGGTCTGTCTTGCCTGAGGTTTGTGCCATGGGAAGCAGGCTGTGGGTGGCGCTGGAAACGGCACTGCCTTCCTTGTCTTGAAAGGTGGAAACACCGCGGTCTTATGACCGAGGGATGCTCATCTCTGTCGGCCCTTTTTTTTTCGGCGAAATCAAAAGCATGTGGAGGGAAGATCTATGGAAAAAAGCAGTTTCAGAAGTCTGAGTTGTTCGGCACAGCTAATACCGAAAGCAATACCGGCCCTGTTGGGACAGGTAAAAGCTAAGGCACTGAAACGTGCGAGTGGTGTCATGCTTGCCGTCCTTGCGGCAGGGCTGTTCACGGTGCCGGGGGCGCAGGCGGCCCTGACTTACGGCGGCGATATCAGCCCCACCACCGATCCTGCCACCTGGACCACATCCACCGCTGCCTACATCGGTTACAATTCGGCCGATGGCGCAATGGCAGTTGACGGCGGCAGCCAATTGAGCTCTGCCAGTGCCTATTTGGGCTACGGCGCCGGCAGGTCGGGAACGGTTACCGTGGATGGGGCCGGCTCGAGAATGACCGTGAACAATTATCTCTATTCAGGCTATAACGGCAGCGGCTCCCTAAGCATCAGCAACGGCGGGGCGGTCAGCGTATCTTCGTCCCTGTACTTCGGCTATAACTCTGGCTCAACCGGAACACTTGTCATAAACGGTGCCGGATCGTCCATGACCAATATGGGGGGCTACGGTTATATCGGCCGTTATGGCAGTGGCTCAATCACCGTCAGTAATGGTGGTAGATTTACCAGCTCGTCCACCTCCAGTACCTATCTGGGATACTATGCGGGTGGAACTGGAACTCTGACAGTGGACGGCGCCAACTCGGCTTGGACCGGCAACAGCGGCCTGTACGTCGGTTATGGCGGCGCCGGAACACTCAATATCCTTAACGGTTCGGCGGTATCCGTCGCGGCTAATACGATCGTCGGCACCACGGGAACGATCAATTTCGGCGCCAGCGGCGGCACGCTCACCACGGGCGGCATAATGTACTCCTCTCCGCAGGTTTCGGGTGCCGGCACGATCAATACCTCGGGCATCGTGAGCGACGTCAATCTCGTCTTCAATGCGTCCCATGGCGTCGCCCAGTCCTTTACCGACAACGGCATTACCGTTAATCTGACCCAGGGGACCGCCGGTGCGCTCGGCGCCGGATATTCAGGCTCGGGTACTCTTACCATTGCCGATGGCCTGGGCGTAGCATCGAAAGGCGGTTATCTCGGCTACAACGCCGGTTCGATCGGTAATGCCACCGTTACGGGAACAGGCTCCACCTGGACCAGCAGCGCCGCCCTCTATGTCGGAAACTCCGGATTGGGCACGCTCAATATCACCAATGGTGCAATGGTAAGCAATACCGGAGGCTATGTCGCCTACAATGCGGGTTCAGTCGGCACCGTCGTCGTCAGCGGTTCGGGATCGACATGGACCAACAGCTCCAGTCTGAACGTGGGTTACAGCGGAGCCGGAAACCTCAATATAGTCGATGGCGGGACCGTCAGCTCCGGCAACGGGGCGCGTTTCGGGTCCAGCTCGGGAGTCACCGGTACGGTGAACATCAGCGGGGCAGGCTCGATGTTGACCGCCAACGGGATGACCGAGATCGGGTACAACGGGAACGGGGTCGTTAACATATCGAATGGAGGGACTTTCAGCAACGCGGGATTGGTGCGGTTCGGTTTCAACGGAAGCGCGGTCAGCTCGGTCACCGTCGACGGCGTGGGCTCCTCCTGGATCAACAACAGCAGCGGCAGTTCCCTGTATTTGGGCACGGACGGCAGGGCCACCCTCAATATCAGGAACGGCGGCACCGTCACGACAACCGCATCTACTGTGAGCATCGCCGACAATCCTGCCGCTTCCGGCAGCGTGAACGTTGATGGCCCGGGTTCTACATGGAATGCTACCAGCACCACCAATTTCTATATCAGCAGATTGGGTACCGCGAAGCTGAACATCACTAATGGCGGAAGTGTAGTCAGCAACAGTCCAAACTTAAGACTGGGTTACAGTGGATCAGGAATTGCCGTTATCAATGGCGCAGGCTCCTCCTGGAGCCACACCGGCACAGTCAGCATGGGTTCGGCCGGCAGACTGTATATTGGAGACGGCGGGGCCGTCACCGCCACGTCCTTTTCCATCAATAGCACTTCGCTTGTGGCCACAGACGTAGGCAGGGGCAGTTCTCTCACCATCGGTGGCGGCACCGGCGCACTTTCCAATGCCGGTACCATCCGCATGACAGCCGGCGCCAATGCCGCAAACGGCACCTACACCCCGATTTCAGCCGGTACTTGGAATAACACCGGCACGGTCCAGGCTCTGGGCGGCATCTGGGATGCAACCAACCATACCGTCACCGTTACCAGCGCAGCCAGTGGAGTAGCGGGTAATGCGTTGACCGCCGACCTCGCAACTACCCAGCGGTTCCTGTTTACCGATGGTTCCACGGGCAAATCGGTTGGAGCAGGTTTTCAGGCTGCAACCAGTCCCACCAATCTCACTTTGACCGCAAGCAGCCTGAGTGGCAGCGAGCTTACTTCACTGAAAAACCTGCTCGACACCGGCAAGTCGGTGCTGAGCGGCTGGGATATCTCGGCCGAGGGGTATGTCGCGGGCAACCCGGTCTATCTCTCCCTCTGGGCCGGCAACAATACCGGGCTGTCCGACCTCACCGTATGGCACTATGACGGCTCGGCCTGGAGCAAGTTCGATGCTTCCGACCTGGCCTATGACCAGACCTTTGCCAGCTTTACCGCCACCGGTCTCAGCGGTTATGCGGTAACCGGTACTGCTCCCGTCCCCATACCTGCCGCTGCTTGGCTGCTTGGCTCAGGTTTGATGGGTTTGGTTGGTGCTAGGAGAAGGTTCTTTAAGGCATAGCTTGTCTTGAGTTATACGTATAGAAAAGGTGTCAGTGAAAGCTGACACCTTTTTTTATGGTGCGCCAGAAGACTGGACAAACCTGGACGAGCTGGACAAACAAGGCAAGAAAAAGGGGTTACGCAATCGCGTAACCCCTTGATTTTATGGTGCCGAAGACTGGAATCGAACCAGCACGAGGGAACCCTCACTAGAACCTGAATCTAGCGCGTCTACCAATTCCGCCACTTCGGCTTAGGAGTGAATGTATACCATCATTGGTTGCGGATTGCAAGACGAAAAAACAGGGTGACCATCCTGCATGCCAGATAGTGGATGATTGGCGCAGATGAATGGGCACCCTTACGCATTGCCTGTGGAATCTCTAACAATATCCATTGATTTTATGGCAAGTGCCCAGTATGATAGGGACGCTGTCTTTTTGGGCATAAGGTGAATCGGGAACGGGAATACGGACTGCGCATGACTCGCGTGAAGGATAGACTGGACAAGCTCATGGTTGAGCGGGGCCTCGCTGAGTCGAGGGAAAAGGCCCGGGCCCTCATCCTCGCCGGAGAGGTTGTGGTGGGGGATCACGGAGTGGACAAGGCGGGCCATCTTGTTCCCGTTGCTGCCGAGATACGGGTGAAGGGCGGCCAGCTTCCCTTTGTCAGCCGCGGAGGTTTGAAGCTCCAGAAAGCCCTGGACGAGTTTTCCATCGACGTCAGCGGCCTCTGCGCACTGGATGTGGGCGCTTCGACAGGGGGCTTCACCGACTGCCTGCTCCAGCGCGGCGCCCGCAGGGTTTTCGCGGTGGACGTGGGTTATGGCCAACTTGCCTGGAAACTGCGCCAGGACGAACGGGTGGTCTGCATGGAGCGGACCAACATTCGTTATCTTTCAGCCGATACACTGCCTGAGGTCCCCGACTTGGCAGTTATAGACGCATCGTTCATATCTCTGGACAAGGTGTTGCCTAATACCGCCGGCCTGATCAGGGATGGGGGCGAGATAGTCGCGCTCATCAAACCCCAGTTCGAGGTTGGACGCGGAGAGGTGGGGAAGGGCGGGGTGGTGCGTGACACAAGGAAGCACCAGGATGTGATCGAGGCCGTCAGGTCCCTGGCGGAAAGCCTGAACCTGGATGTAGGCGGCGTTACGGACTCTCCCATTCTGGGCCCCAAGGGAAACCGCGAGTTTCTGATTCATCTGAAAAAAAGAGTTGCAAGTGGCCTACATATTCTGTAAAGGGGTTGATCTGAAATGGAAAATTGTCTTTTTTGCAAAATAATCGCCGGGGAAATATCTGCAAAGAAGGTTTACGAGGACGATCTTATCATAGCGATAGAAGATATTGCGCCGGTTGCCCCTCTTCACCTTCTGCTGATTCCGAAAAAACACACGGTTAACTCGCTGGATCTTTTGCCGGAAGATGCGCCGGTGGTGGGCCATGTATTCCAGATTGCGGCGCGGCTTGCAAAGGAACACGGCATGGCGGAATCGGGCTTCAGGATTGTCAACAACAATAACGCCGGAGCAGGGCAATCGGTGTTCCACCTTCATTTCCACCTCATGGCGGGCAGGAGGTTCACCTGGCCGCCGGGCTAGCGGGATGTCCAGTCGTTATTCCATGTCGAACAGAATACAGCCAGGGGAAGCATTCTTTGGAACGTGCCCCGCAGGGAAAGGGTTGCACGATCGACGAGTGCCTTATCCCATACTTTGAAGGGAGGAAGAGATGTCGAAAATATCATCGGTTCTGGTTGTTGTGGTTCTTCTTTTTGCAACATCAGCTTTGGCTGAAACCTATACGTGGGTTGATAGCAGCGGTACCTTAAACTTCTCTGACGACCTGTCCCAGGTGCCAAGGAAATATCGGAAAAAAGTGAAGGTCCGGGGCGATATGGGCCCGGGCATGCCCGCGGAAGTTGAATCGAAGGAAGAGATGTCTGCGTCGAAGGAAAAGGGCGAAACTGCCAAGGACACAGAAAAGGGAAACACAGCCAAGTCCGGCAAGGCAGCCAAGGCCGACAAGAAGGATGGGCTCTATGGGGGCAAAAGCGGCGCCAGCTGGAAGAAGGAGTTTGATTCCGTACGGGATCAGATCGACGCTGTCGACAAGCAGATGGAAGCGAACAACAGTCGCATGCAGCAGGGGAAAATGACTCGATCGGAGTATCTCAGCAACGAATACTCCAACAGGTCGTTGCAGCAGAAGCGCAACGAGTTGATCGGAAAGCTCGAATCGCTGAACGAACAAGCAACCAAGGCCGGCCTCCCTTCGGAATTCCGCTGAAGCGGGTTCATGGCGGCTGCAAACAGAAAGAGCCGGGAGAAATTGTTCTCCCGGCTCTTTCTCTTTCGGTTGGCGCTGCGGATGGATCTTTTTTTCTTATCCGTCGGTCTGTTTCGGGCAACTCCTGAGTGCCCGGAGCCCATCTCCGGATACCCGGCGCCGTTGCCTTCCACACCCTTTTTCAAGCGGTGCAACGCGCCTTGCGGATGAGAAATACGTTTTCCGCGTGATTCTCCGCAACGCCAATTCTTCTTGCTCCGGAATGCCGTATGGAATCTCGAGGCACCGACCGCTGCGCTAGCATTTGCCATCGAAAGACCTCAGGTTTCCCCCTTGGGGGCGTACACACAGTCTTTGAACCCGGCTTGAATTTTTTTATTTAATAGTCAGTTTCTTGACCATCCATTACCTGCGATCCAGAGCAATTTTCAAAGAACTTTTCCTGTATTTTCAGTATACTCTCCCCTCGTAACCTGTCAAGAGGACTAATGGAGAATTTTCAGGAAGCCCATGAGATGCTGGATGATGCCCGGCCGGACCGTTTCAATGGTCATGAGGGACGTCAGCAGAATCATGACCGACACCGTGACCCATGCAACGGCGTTGAAAAAGGGTCCGTTGGTATAAACACCCATCAGGCGTTTGTCGTTTACCAAGAGGAGCATGAAGATCAGGACGAAGGGCAGGACCGCTCCATTGACCACCTGGGAAAAGAACATGATCAGGATCAGGGGCATGTCCGGGATGAGTATGAAACCCGCGCTCATGATTATGATGATGGTGAACAGCCAGAAAAACTGTGGCGCCTGGCGGAAGTCCTTGTCAATCCCCGATTCCCATCCCATGCCTTCGCAAATGTAGTAGGACGTGGAAAGGGGAAGGACGCAGGCTGCGAACAGGGATGCGTTGAACAGGCCAAAAGCGAACAGCGACGATGCATAGTGCCCCACCAGGGGTTCGAGAGCGCGGGCTGCATCCGCTGCCGTTTCTATCCTGAAGCCCTTTAGATGTATCGTGGAAGCGCATGCGACCACGATAAAAACCGCAACGACTATGGCGATGATGCATCCGACGACAACGTCCAGACGTGAAAATGCGTACTTGTCGATGGTGACGCCCTTTTCGACAACCGCTGACTGCTGGTAAAACTGCATCCAGGGCGCAATCGTGGTTCCGACAACGCCTATCATGGTCATCAGGTAGGTGCTGTCGGGCTTGAAAGTGGGCACGAAGGACGAACGGAGCACCTGTCCCCATTCCGGTTTGGCCATTATCGCGGCGATGGGGTAGGCGATATATACCATGCATGCCACGAGGAATACCTTTTCCACTACCCGGTAAGAGCCCTTCACGATCAGGAGCCAGACCAGGAGAGCGCCGAGCGGCACGGAAAAGTATTTGCTGATGCCGAAGATTTCCAGGCTTGCCGCGATGCCGGCGAATTCGGAGACTGCATTGCCCATGTTGGTCAGGAACAGGCCGATCATGACGTAGAAGGTAATTTTCACCCCGAAGGATTCCCGGATCAGGTCGGACAGTCCTTTGCCGGTGACGACCCCCATGCGCGCGCACATTTCCTGGATCACTACAAGGGCAACGGTAGTGGGGAGCATCAGCCACAGGAGGGAATATCCGAATTGGGCGCCGGCAAGGGAATAGGTCGTGATGCCTCCCGCGTCGTTGTCCACGTTGGCTGTGATGATACCCGGTCCGAGAACGGCGAGGAACAGCAGGATGTTCCTCATGTTGACCGTTTTCATCGGTTTCAACAATTTCATGAGGCTGATGCCGGTGAACATTATGAACCCTTTCCTGCAGGTCAGTGATGGTGGCGGCGGCGTTTGAGGGTGTTGGGGAGGAATACCTCGAGAATATCGTCCACCGTTACGATGCCGGCCATCTTGTCTTCCTCATCCAGAACCGGCACGGCAATGAGATTGTATTTAGCGATTATCTCCAGGATTTCTTCCGGCTTGGAATCGATCCTGACGGTTTTCAGATTGGTTGTCATGATTTCGGCCACAGGTGTTTGGGGCGGATGGATCAGGATTTCTCGCAATGAAATCACCCCCTGAGGCTTTTCATCATCGTCCAGTGCATAGAGATAATAGACGGTCTCGATTTCCGGCGCCAAAAGGCGGACCTGCCGCAGCGCGTCTTCTACCGTCAGGTCCGGGCCTATGAAGAGATATTCGCTGTTCATAAGCCCTCCTGCCGTGTCTTCCTCGTGCTCCATGAGCTCCTGGATGTCTTCGGCATCTTCTTCATCCATCATGTCCAGAAGCTGCTGGGCCTTCTCCTCGGGCAGGTCGCCCAGGACATCTGCTGCTTCGTCGGGCGCCATCTCCTCCAGTATCTCGGAAGCGTGCTCGTCATCCAACTGGCTCATGACGCGGCTGCGCAGTTCCGGTTCAAGTTCATGGATCGCCTCTCCCGCAGTCTCCGAGTCCAGCGTGGTAAGAACCGTGGGGATGCTGCTGCTGGGGATCTGGGAGATGATGTTGGCGATGTCTGCCGGATGCATTTCGGCCATCTGGTCCCTTGCCACGGTAAGTGTCAGGCTGGATGCGTTCATGTCCAGGGGCTGGACATATTCCCAGCTGATTTCCTGGTGCGGCAATTCACGGTTGAGAAGCCCTGCGACCCTGTTGACGATGGCCTGGTAACCGAGTCTTCGCATCAATCCGCTGAGGCCGACATCGACGGCGTACACGCAGAGCATCTCCCGATGATTGCCAAGTTTCAGGTCGTTCACCCTGACGACTTTCGCTCCGTTTACATCCACGATCTGCTTGTCGAGGATGTCCCTCTTCATCAGTATCTCCCCTTCGCTTGGCGTATAATCGGTGCGAGGGCAATCGGTGGAGACTGTCGATATGACGAAACTGTTGAAGAGCTGGATGTCTTCCCATGCAACCTTGAATGACGTCTTGCCGTTTTCCACCAGGATATGGGAAACCTCGGGGAATATTTCCCCCGGCGTCATGATCAGGTCCCGAAGCTTTCCCAAGGCCCGGCCCTGGTTATCGATGACGGTTTTGCCCAACACGCTGCTGAGATACAGTTCGTTCGGAGCTTTTTGCATGGGTACTCCTGATAAGAAAATCGTTTTCCGTAAAGGAAGAGTTACGGCGGGAGCGGGCAGTGGTATTGGACAAGGGTATTTCTTGAATTTTGGAATCGTATATACAGGCTGACCATTTGTCAACCAATGAATGCTCGTTTTGCGCTTAACTCCCCGGACAGGCACAAGAAGGTTTCCGGACCGCACCAGTAATGCCGGGCCTGACACGAGTTGTACCACCTTGTTTTCAATTGACAATCGCCGGCTGCGCATAGTATTCACTAATGATTGCCTGACTGGCGGCATATCGGGGAAACCAGCGCTTTTTACCTGAACCGGGAGGCTCGTAACCGGGCTGGCTTGCCTCTTCCGGCTGGATAGCCACATGTTAAATACCCCTGCAGGATGGGGAGGCAAAAGAGGTGCACGTCTTATTTTCGAAAAAAATACCCCTTTTTCTGTTTCCCGCGACAATGCTGGCCGCGGTCTACGTTTTGCTGCCCTCCCTGGGAGAAATACCCGGGTCCTGGTTGCAGTTCCTGCCGCACGTCACCTACATCGCCATGCTTGCGGGCATGTTTCTAAGCCTGCATTTCAACAAGAGCCGCGCATTTTTCGTGCTGCTTATCCTCCTTTTGTATTACTGGCACGGGATTTCGTACGGCGAAGGTCACAGGTTGCCTTCCCGCGTCTGTACGGCAATCGACTACCTTTTTCCCGCTAATATCACCCTCGTATGTCTCATGAGGGAAAAGGGTTTTTTTTCTTTCGCCGGCAGGTTGCGTTCGGCTTTTCTGCTCATTCAACTGGTTCTGATGGTTATCTTTGCCAAGGCCGGCGAGGCGATGGCTCTCAACCAGGCACAGTTGCAGGCCGGCCGGGCCTTTGGCTCTTATCCGGCAATGCATGGCCCCGCATTGTTTTTCATGGGCTTCTGCGGGATCTTGGCGGCGATCCTGTCGTATGCCAGGGCGTCACTCATCGACAGTGCTTTTTTCGGCGCCCTGGTTGCAGTGGCAATGGTCAGAACCCAGCCTCTGACAGGTGACGCCGCAACCGCTTTTCTGCTTGCCGCAGCTCTGATCCTGCTGCTGAGCGTTCTGCAGGAATCCCACAACATGGCTTATCGGGACGATCTGACGGGCCTGCTTTCACGCAGGGCCTTGAACGAACAGCTGGCGGGGCTCGGCCGCAACTACGCCATTGCCATGCTGGATCTGGATCATTTCAAGAGGCTGAACGATTCCCTGGGACATGATGTGGGCGACCAGGTATTGCGCATGGTTGCGGCCAGGATCCGGAAGGTCGGTGGCGGTGGGAAGGCGTATCGGTATGGTGGAGAAGAATTCACCATCGTTTTCCACGGCAGAACGGCGGAGGATGTGCTTCCCAGCCTGGAGGATCTTAGGTCTTCCATCGCTTCCTACCAGTTCCTCGTGCGCAGCTCGAGCAGACCCGACAGCATGAGGGAGGGGCGGAAAAGGCGCACCCGCAGCGGAGAATCGACCCCTGTCAGTGTGACCATGAGCATCGGAGTGGCCGAGAGCTCCCGGCGCATGCGCGATCCACATGATGTCATGGCGGCTGCCGATGCGGCTCTCTACCGTGCGAAAAACAGGGGGAGAAACCGTGTCAGCACCGCCTGCCGGTCGTGACCCGGCAAAGTTTCCCCGTTCCCTTGACACCTGTTCGCCATTCGTGACATAATCCCTCAATTCCGTACATTCTTTCCGGGGCGCCGTCTGCAGATGCGGCCCCCGTTATTGTTTCTGCCGACCATGGAACTTGCCAATTTCGTTCATCTCCACGTACACACCCAGTATTCCCTGCTGGACGGGGCCATACGCGTCGCCGACCTGGTGAAAAAGGCGACTGCCTGCGCCATGCCGGCGGTTGCCCTCACCGATCACGGCAACATGTTCGGCGCCATAGAGTTCTACCTGAAATGCAAATCGGCTGGCATCAGGCCTATAATCGGCTGCGAGGTCTACCTGGCGCCCGAGTCGCGCCTGATAAAGGAGTCCCGCGGGATCAGCGACGCTTCCTACCACCTCGTTCTGCTGTGCCAGAACCTGGAGGGGTACCGCAACCTGAGCAGGCTAGTTTCAATCGGCTACAAGGAAGGCTTTTACTACCGTCCCCGCATCGATAAGGAGGTCCTGCGCGCCCATTCATCCGGCCTGATAGCTTTGTCCGCCTGCCTGAAGGGGGAGGTTGCCTGGCTGTGCCACGGGGACCGCATGGATGAAGCCAGGGCAGTGGCTGCCGAGTACGCGGAGATATTCCCCGGCCGCTACTACCTGGAACTGCAGGAGAACACCCTTCCTGAGCAGGAGCGCGCCAACCAGGGGCTGATGCGGATCGCGGGCGATCTGGGGCTGCCACTGATCGCCACCAATGACTGCCACTACCTGAACCGCGAAGACGCCAAGCCCCACGAGGTCCTGCTCTGCATCCAGACCGGCAAGACCATGGACGATCCCAACAGGATGTGCTTTTCCGCCGAGGAGTTCTATTTCAAGTCGCCGGAAGAGATGGCGGCTGCATTCTCCTATGCTCCGGAAGCGCTGGCCAACACGGTGAGGGTCGCCGAGATGTGCGATCTCGAGTTCGACTTCAAGACCTACCATTTCCCCCGCTATACCCTGCCGGAAGGGCAGTCGCTGGAAGACGAGCTGCGCCGCAGGGCCCAGGAGGGTCTGCGCGGGCGCTTCGAGCAGATAGCCAGGAAGAACCCGTCCTTTTCCCAACAGGATGAGGAGCAGTACTGGAAAAGGCTGGACGTCGAGCTGGAATGCATCATCCAGATGGGCTTTCCGGGTTATTTCCTCATCGTCGCAGATTTCATCAACTGGGCCAAGAGCCAGGGCATACCGGTGGGGCCGGGCCGGGGCTCGGCAGCCGGCTCCCTGGTGGCCTATGCGATCCGGATCACCGACCTGGACCCCATCCCGTACAACCTGCTTTTCGAGCGCTTCCTCAATCCGGAACGCATATCCATGCCCGATATCGACGTCGACTTCTGCCAGAACCGCCGGGAGGAAGTCATCCAGTACGTGACCGAGAAATACGGCCGGGACAAGGTCTGCCAGATCATCACCTTCGGCACCATGGCCGCCAAGGGCGTGATCCGCGACGTGGGCAGGGCGCTGAACTATTCCTACGGCGAAGTGGACAAGATCGCCAAGCTGGTGCCCAACGTCCTGAACATCAACCTGGCGGAGGCCATGAAGAAGGAGCCGAAGTTCGCCGAGATGGCGGCCGCGGACCCGAGGATCAAGAACCTCCTGGATACGGCCCTCTGCCTGGAGGGGCTGACCCGGCATGCATCCACCCATGCCGCCGGCGTGGTGGTTGCCCCTGACACCCTGGAGGAGTTCTGCCCGGTCTATATGGACCAGAAGAACAATTCCATCACCACGCAGTACAGCATGAAGTACGTGGAAAAGATCGGTCTGGTCAAATTCGACTTCCTGGGCCTCAAGAACCTCACCGTCATCGACAATGCCGTCAAGATCATCCGGGCCGGCAAGGACCCCGACTTCGATATCACGGCTCTCGGCGACGATGACGAAGCTTCATACCAGCTTCTGCAGGCCGGGAACACCACCGGCGTCTTCCAGCTGGAGTCCAGCGGCATGAAGGATCTCCTGGTCAAGCTGAAACCCTCGTGCTTCGAAGACATCATCGCAGTCTGCGCGCTGTACCGTCCCGGACCGCTCGGCTCGGGAATGGTGGACGACTTCATCGACAGGAAGCACGGCCGCAAGCCGGTCACCTACGACCTGCCACAGCTGCAGCCGATCCTGAAAGACACCTATGGCGTCATCGTCTACCAGGAGCAGGTCATGCAGATCGCCCGCACCCTGGCGGGCTATTCCCTGGGAGGCGCCGACCTCCTGCGCCGTGCCATGGGCAAGAAGGACCTGTCGGAAATGGCCAGGCAGCGCGACACCTTCCTCAAGGGCGCCAGGGAGAACGACGTAGATCCGAAGAAGGCGGAGGCGATCTTCGACCTGATGGCCAAGTTCGCCGAATACGGCTTCAACAAGTCCCACTCTGCCGCCTATGCGCTGATCGCCTACCAGACGGCATACCTGAAAGCCCACTACCCGGTCGAATTCATGGCTGCCCTTCTCACCGAGGATATGGATTCATCGGACAAGGTCACGAAGAACATGACCGAGTGCCGCGAGATGGGCATAGAAGTCCTTCCGCCCGACATCAATGCTTCCGACCTTTCCTTCACCGTCAGGGAAAACTCCATCAGGTTCGGCCTGGGCGCTGTAAAGAACGTCGGCGTGTCTGCTGTCGAAGCGATACTCGAGACGAGAAGCGAGGAGGCTTTCGGGGACATTTTCGATTTCTGCACCCGGGTGGACCTGAGGAAGGTCAACAGGAGGGTCATCGAATCGCTGATCAAGTGCGGCGCCTTCGACTCCACGGGGGCCAGGAGATCCCAGATGGCCGCGGTTCTGGAAAACGCCATGGAGCTGGGCCAGAAGATCCAGAAGGAGAGGGCCAGTTCGCAGGTTTCGCTGTTCGGCGAGGCGGAGGTGATCACGGGCAACGGCAACGGCTCAGGTTCTTTGCCGGACTTGCCCGAATGGAGGGAAAAGGAGCTGCTGTCCTTCGAAAAGGAAGCTCTCGGCTTCTATATAACGGGACATCCTCTTGACCGTTACGCATCGGATATAAGGAAATTCGCTTCGGCCGACACATCGTCCCTCATGGACAGGGCGGACAGGAGCGAGGTTAAAATTTGCGGTGTTGTCGCTTCCCTCACCGAGAAGATCACCAAAAAGGGAGACAGGATGGCTTTCGCCCTTCTGGAGGACCAGAAGGGTTCGGTGGAAGTTATGGTGTTTCCGGACGTTTATGCAAAATGCTCGGCGTTTCTGAAAGGGGAAGAGCCGCTTTTGGTGACGGGTACGGTGGACAAGGGAGAGGAGAGCTGCAAGGTGAAGGCCCTGGAGATAACCGACCTGGGCTCGCTTAAGGAAACCCGTTCAAGCAGGGTCAATTTCACGCTGAAGGCTCCGGAAGTCCGCCGGGAGCAGCTGCAGTTCCTGCGGGAGATAATCGGCCGGCATCGCGGAGACTGCCCTGCCAGCCTGCAGGTGATCATCCCCGAAGTCTGCCGCGCCGTCATAAGGCTGCCGGCGGACTGTTCCGTCCGGGCCAGCGATGAATTGTCGCTGGAGGTGGAGGGCCTGTTCGGGTATAATGCCACTACGTTTGAATAACATCGAGGAGACTTTTGAAAATGGGGCACCAAAATTATCTGGAGTTTGAGAAGCCCATTGCCGAACTTGAGGAAAAGATCAGGGAGATCATGGAAATTTCGTCCGACACGGTCGATTTGCAGCCCGATGTCGCCAGGATGGAGAAAAAAGTGGAAAAAATGCGCGAAGAGATTTTTTCGGATCTTACACGCTGGCAGACCGTCCAGGTGGCGAGGCACATCAACCGCCCTTTTACGCTTGACTATATCAGGCTCATGCTCACCGATTTCATCGAGATGCACGGAGACCGCGCCTTTGCCGACGACCATGCCATCGTTGGCGGCCTGGCGCGGCTGGACGGGGAGCCGGTAATGGTGATAGGCCACCAGAAGGGGAGGGACACCAAGGAAAAGGTCTTCCGCAATTTCGGCATGCCCAACCCTGAAGGGTACCGCAAGGCGCTGCGCCTGATGGAAACTGCCGAGCGTTTCTGCCTGCCCATAATCACCTTCGTCGATACTCCGGGGGCATATCCGGGAATCGGGGCCGAAGAGCGGGGTCAGGCGGAGGCAATAGCCAGAAACCTCAGGGAGATGTCGCGGTTGAGCGTGCCGATCGTGGTTGTGGTGACCGGCGAGGGTGGATCGGGGGGCGCGCTGGCCATTGCCGTGGGCGACCGCATTCTGATGCTCCAGCACTCAATCTATTCGGTCATCTCCCCGGAGGGGTGCGCGGCCATACTCTGGTCCGACGGCACCAAGGGGGAACTGGCGGCAGAGGCTCTCAGGCCGACTGCCCGCGACCTGAAGGAGTTGAACGTCATCGACGAGATCGTTCCCGAGCCGCCGGGAGGCGCACACCGGGACCATGAGGGGGCGGCAAGGAACGTGCATGAGGCTGTCGCCAGGAACCTGCGGGAGCTGAGGGAAATCCCGGTGGAGAGGCTCCTTGAGGAAAGGTACGCAAAGTTTCGCCAGATGGCGCGGTTCGTGGAATAAGCTGGCATGTCGTATTGCTGAAACAAAGCAGGCCCTGGAGGAAATTGCCAGGGCCTGCTTTACGTTATGCCACCTTCGCCGGTTGAAAACCACGCTTCAGGGATGCACGGGCGCATTTTTTTTCGAGCTGAACCTTCTTTCCGGTCCGGTATAGGCTGCATCCGCTTTCTTCCTGACATTTCCGTTCTTTGTGTCTACCCATTCATTGGGACCCGGACGAAAGAAAGCTACGACTATTCCCATGATGACAGCATCATCGAGATTTGAATCCTCGACGAAACCGCGGCTTTGATCTCTGCAGACAACCTGTATCATCATTGCGTGCTCTCCTTTGTCAATGACATCCTCTTCCCATGAATCTTTTGCGTAATATGCCGGCTTGACAAAAGAAAAAAGAGATTCCGGAAGCATCCGGCAAAGAAGTGCTGATTAATGTACCGAGCACGCCGACGAGCCGCAGCACGGCGACGAAAACGTTCTCTTGAGAAAATATCGAATCTCAAATTATTGAATATATTATACCACGGCAGAACCCGATTTACAGTATGTCCAGATTTCGGCAAGGAACTTCTCACTTACACACACTAGAAGTCAAGGATGCTGGTCGACATCTGGTCCCAGTAGGTGACTTGGCCGTCGAGCCAGCGCACGAAGCGCACCTGGCCATCCTGGGACACGACCACTGCCAGCGCGTCGCGCAAAGCCTTGCAGAGCCGGTACGCGGATCGGTGGCGTGTACCCACTTCCCCGACCGATATGGGCTCCCGGTTCACCCCTTCAATGTCATGAGCTCTCTGGACGGTTGTGACGTTGTCGAGGCCGCCGGATATCTCGGCGCCGAACCCGAGCAGCTCGAAACGGCGGTTCAGCACAACCGCGCCGTCTACAAGTGTCAACTCTGCAAGCAGATGGGCTTTTTCGAAGAGCATCTCGTCCAAGCGTGAAAGTGACGGGGTGGCTATGGCCTGGTATTCGCTCCAGCCCAGGGGGGGCGCATGGCCGGGACTCCCGCTGGCCTGGGCGAACTCGTTCATGACCATGGCGATATCGTGCTGGACGCCCTGCTTTCCCTCATCGGCCGTGAAGGTGTACTTGATGTTTAGGTAGGGATTGGGTTCTTTCAGTTTTTCGCTGAATTCCATGGGCACAATGACCAGCATTCCCCCGTGGCGAAAGCTGCAGACCAGGCTGATGACCCTGCGCATGAGGTTCTGCCCGAGCATCATGGGAAATTCCGGGGCGATGGTTGCCCAGCCGGCGCCATATTTCCGGCGGGCCTCCTGATGGATCCCCCAGAACTCGTCCCGGTTTGCTGCAAAAAAATCCCGCAGCCACCTGGAAAACAGGACATCTTTCTCGGAACTGATCAGCTTGCCTCCGCGCAGCCCGGCGACCGGTGAAAGACCGACCGAAACGGTTATACGCCCCGGACCGGTGACAAATATGATCAGCGAATCCGGCAGGGGGTTGATCTGCTGTGTGCCGCCATGCATCAGCTGGAGCCACCTGGGACCGGAGTGGACAATTCCCCATATGTGGGGCAACGAATTCCCGTCGAGAGTCACCCCGATCATTGAACGATGGAAACTGGCCGCCGGGAAGAGACGACGCAGTTCCTCCTCGCTGCAGGGGCGAGGCTCGGTGAAAACGAAGCGATGCAGGCCATTGGGAGGTGACTGCCCCGGCGGTATGTTTTCCGGGTTTCGGATGATCAGCCTGAACCGGACCTGCCGTTCTTCCTCGCGCATGAAACTCGCCTGGTAGCAGATTGACAGGATGTTTTCCAGCGCGGAGCGGTCCAGGTCCTGATCGAGATGGAACGATGAATGCTCTTCGGTCAGGTTCCGGAAGACGTATTCGGCGAATGTATTGGGATACCAATGGCTCATGGCTTACGAACGGTGCGATTAAAAGGGTTGGGGGGTTCATGCCCTGCTGAACCGCTGCCTGCAAGTTTTCACCGATATTGAACATTACCGCCATTTTTGCGGAAAGCAAGATTCCTGCGCATCCCCGGCGAGATTGGCGGGGTCAACCGGCTTCAAGCGCCTTGACCGGCACGATACTTGGTGCTATTGATATGGTTCAACCATCATGGAGGCAGATGATGATCATCAAGACGCCCACGAAGATTGTGCTGATTGCCTGTGCGGTCTTGCTTGCCGGCTGCACGACGAACCTGCCGTTCAGTCATCGGCTTGCCTCTTCGGAGCTGGTTGAGGCAGGCAGCTTGTCGTCTGCCAAGCTGGGACCCGTTTCCCTGGAATGGTTCCCGGTCGATTTTCCCAACCGCGAGGATGTTCAAAGCGCTTCAGGGTTCCTGGGCTGGTGGCCTAAAGCGAGAATTCCAACCGGAATTGGATTGGCAAGACGAATCGAAAAGGCTCTTGACACCGCTGTGGGGATCGAGAGCAGATCGAAAAGTGCCTTGCAGATAGCGGTGTTGGGCGCAGTTTCAAAATTTGAATTTGCGCCCGGCATGTTTCTCAGCATTCCCGAGATAGACTACGGGTGGTGCAGTTTTGAAGCCGAGTTCGTTTATGACGGTTACAGATGGAGGCAGGCGTTCGTATCCGAAGAGAAAAATGCTTCTTCGGGCTATTCAAGGCAAACCGGGCCCCTGGAAAAAGCCTGGGACAATATTGCCCTGCAGGTTGCAAAAAGCGTAGTGAACAACATAGAGAAGGCCAAAGAGGCCAGGAAATACGAGGATTCGAAACTGAGCCGGCCGACAGATATGAAAGTCCCTGATGATCAGAAGCCGGTCGCCGAAAAAACGGGTACAAAAAATTGAAGGGAATGTCTTCCCGGCGGGGCAGCAAGGTTAACGCCGGAAACGAAGGATGAATGGAAGGGCCCGGGTCATCTCCCGGGCTTTTTGCATGAGACTTTGAAGCTTTTTCGACTCATTGACGACATTTTCTTGCATTATGATGATTTCAATGTATCATTCACATTAATGTATTGCTGAATACCGGATTGATTCGAAGAAGATGCTTGTATAAATAAAAAATCTACCAAATAAACGATTGTTATGATAATTACACGCAAGAGAAAATATTTTTTTCGCTTGGCCGGATCAGGGGAAATGACAAAGCTGCTTGATTTCAGAAAAATTGCGCTGGTGCTGGCAGTTGTTGCGACATTTTTCGTTTCCTATGCGGTGATTGCCTGCGATCAGCTGGACCTGGATTGCCCGGCTGCGGGGGATTGCCCTGTTTCCGCTGCTTACCAGGAGCTTTCGTCAGGTGACTCTTTTGTCCACTCCATAGATGTCGATCCACCATCCATCCTTGTAACCATCCTGATTCCCGCTGCGGTAAGCGGGCCTCATTATTCGAACCATGTTGCACAGTGTTGCAGCCGGGCTCCTCCTTCCACTGCAATTATTTGAAGCCGTTTGACCGGCCCGCTAAGTGGCGGGTCGTATAAAACCAGATATAATGTCTTGAAAACGCGAAGAAATGCGTAATGCCCAACATTCGTTTCCAATGGATGCCCGGGTTGACGCTGTTCAAGTGATAGCCGTAGTTGCGGTTTTGCTTGCAGTATCCTGGAAGAATCCGGGGCAGCCTCGGTGAGGCCCAAAAGGCATGGGTAAATGAATTCTGCGGTAAAACGGCAAGATGAAAGGACATCCTGCAAGATGGAAGCATCTGTCCAGGTACCATGGCACTGAATAGTTTCCATCCGGTAACTCAAGACAAACACTATGCAGTTTCCAGATCGGAAAAGCACCCTTTCCGGATGGAAACTAAATACTAAATCCGAATTATTGATTCAAATGGAGAAAAAAATGGCAACTTTGCTCGAATTGGCTGTATCGATAGTTGAATCGCATACATCATCAACAGTGATGACCATCGACCAGGTAGTAAAGGAGATACAGAAAGTATACGGGGCTCTCAGAAGCATCGAGGCTGGTGATGACGTCGCGGTGACGCCCGTTGAAGAGATCAAGCCGGCCATCAATCCCTGCGATTCCATAAAGAAAAATGAAGTGATATGCCTGGTTTGCGGAAAAGGCGGGATGAAGACCCTTGGCCGTCACCTGCTGAAGGCCCACAACATGAAGCATGGAGAATACAAGAAGCGCTTCGGCATTCCCAGCAAGCAGGTGCTTGCGGCGGAGAACTTTTCCGAATCCAGGAAAAGGATGGCGAGAGAGCGGGGAATGGCGGATGTCCTTGCCAAAGCCAGGAAGGTGAGGATGGCCAATATTCTTGCAAAGAAAGAGATCTCCGGAGGTCTGTTGGCCGGAACCGTCGCTGCTCTTGAAATGGCGAAAGGTTAATTGCAATGATACGTGGAGGAAGTGTTCGCAATGCGGGCAATCCTGTGGACCACCTGTTCGTGGACAGGTGGTCCCCCCGCGCCATGTCCGGCGAAGGGATGCCGGAACAGGACCTGATGACGATTTTCGAAGCCGCGCGCTGGGCGCCTTCGTCGTACAACAACCAACCGTGGCGTATACTGTATGCCTGCAGAGAGAGTGACTACTGGCCGCTATTTTTCGATCTTCTCGCATCGACAAACAAGGTGTGGGCAAAGAACGCGGCGGCGCTTCTGCTCATCATTTCGAAAACGACTTTCGAACACAACGGAAAACCGTCCGTTACCCATTCGTTTGACGCAGGAGCGGCCTGGGAGAATCTTGCGCTTCAGGGTTTTAAAATGGGGTATGTGGCTCACGGCATGCAGGGCTTCGATTATGAGCGTGCAAGATCGGTGATGAAGATCCCTGATGACTTCAGGGTCGAGGCGATGGTCGCGATAGGCAGACCCGGGCAAAAGGAATCCCTTCCGGAAGAGCTGCAGGCGCGCGAGTTTCCCAACGAACGAAGGAGCCTGGACCGGACCGTCTGTGAAGGCCCTTTCTGTTTCGAGTAGGAAATGCATAAGGAATGCATGCTGCACGGGTAGTGAATTGAAGATTTGCAGTCATGCTCTTGTTTCGGCACGCATGATGTTGTATGGTGCTTTAAGACAATATGCGGATACTATCAACCTGCCGATGCCGCTGAAGTAGTGGTATGCGGCTGAAATGCAAGAAGGCAGAAGGGGCAGAGGTACATGCCCCTTTTGTCTTTGAGAGGAACGGATGGAAGAACGGCTGCAGAAAATACTTTCACGTGCGGGAATCGCTTCCAGGAGAGGCGCGGAGGAAATCATTCTGGCCGGGCGGGTTGCGGTCAACGGGATCGTCATTGACGAATTGGGCGCCAAGGCCGATCCGGACAGGGACCGCATTGCCGTGGACGGCAGGGAGGTCGGGCAGACCGGTGACAGGATTTACCTGGTACTCTACAAACCCGCTGGTTATATGACAACTCTCAAGGACCCCCAGGGACGTCCCCTGGTCACCGATCTGCTGAAAGGGGTCAGGGAGCGTGTCTATCCGGTTGGGAGGCTGGATTACAACACTGAGGGTCTGCTGCTCCTTACCAACGACGGGGAATGGGCCAATGCAATGGCCCATCCGCGCCACGAGGTGGACAAGGAGTACCACGTGCGGGTCCGCGGCAAAGTGTCGGCCCAGCAACTGGATCAGTTGGCTGCAGGGGTCATGCTTGATGACGGGGAGACCGCTCCTGCAACGGTAGCAGTGGTGCGGGAGAGCGAAAACAATACCTGGGTTTCAATCACGATACATGAAGGAAGATACCGCCAGGTACGGCGCATGTGTGAAGCGGTGGGTCTGACGGTTGTCAGGCTCAAGCGGGTAAGATACGGATTTCTCGGCCTGAAAGGCTTGAGGACCGGTGAGTACCGTTTTCTGACCGCTGAAGAGGCGGCGCGTTTGAGAAGATCGGGCAGCAGCGGGAAAGGGCCGTCAAAACCTCGCGGTGGCCCCGGAGATACGAATCAAGGCAAAAAACCGGTTCGCCCCAAGGCCAGGCGGTAAAGGTCCACCGCTGAGCAGGTCCGACATATGCAACCGACACGTAAAAAGGCCGGGACCTGCAAGGGGCTCCGGCCTTTTTACGTGTGCAACGCAGTAGTCTGCGGTTACTTGTGCAGGATTCCCTTCACTGCTTCAAGCAGATCGGCGGGAAGGACGTAGGTCTTTGTATTCTGGGAAGTTGCAAGTTTCTGCATGGCGCCCACGTAGCGGTCTCCCAGGAGGAACATTGCCGGCAACTCCTTGTCTCCCACCGCAGACGCGATGCTTTCGATGGCCTTTGCCGATGCATCCGCAAGGGTCACCTGTGCCTCGGCTTCCTTTCTCGCAGCTTCGAGCTTTCCCTCCGCGTCCAGGATTACGGCAGCTTTGCGACCCTCGGCCTCCAGGATGGCCGCTCTCTTCGTTCTTTCCGCAGAAGCCTGCTGCTCCATGGCGTGCTGCATGGACGCGGACGGTTTTATGTCCTGGATTTCCACTGATTTGACCGAGATGCCCCAATCAACCACATCGCTGGAGATTATTTCCCTGAGCCTCGCTTTTATGGTGTCGCGGGAGGAAAGTGCTACGTCCAGTTCCATTTCGCCGATGATGGCCCTCAGAGTGGTCATGATCAGGTTCTGGATCGCGTATTCGAAATTGGAGATGCCGTATACCGCCAGGACCGGGTCGATCACCTTGATAAAGGCGATCGCATTGCAGACGATGACGGCGTTATCCTTGGTAATGGCTTCCTGGGAACCGATCTCCAGGGGCATGTCCTTGGTCGAGATGCGGTAGGAAACCGTGTCGATGTACGGGATGATGAAGTTGAGCCCCGGTTTCAGGGTGATATGGTACTTGCCGAGGCGCTGGACCACGTACTCGAATCCCTGGGGCACAATGCGCACCCCCATCATAATGGTTGCCGCTACCGCTAACGCCAGTATAAAGAAAATAACAATGCCTGCCATAGTGCCCTCCTGTTGCCTGCCGACTTCGCGGCAAAACCCGATTGATGATCAGCCCTTCCTGATAACCAGCTTGTCACCCGCCACATCGGTGATTATTCCCCTGTCCCCCACCTGTAGAACCACATCAGAGACGAACGACCATTCGTCGGATCCCAGGATGGCGATAGGGAAGCGTATTACACCGCCGGGGAAGGTGGAGTCCGTGACCCTGACAATGGTGCCGGCCTTGCCGATGATCGCATCCTTGCCCTGCCCGGAGAAGGTCTTGGTTTCCTGGCGGAAAAACTTGAACCACATGAAGGTGAACATTCCGGACATTATGGCCCACAGGGCGAGTTGGACGGCAAGGGACTGGATCCCGAAGAGAAACGAGAGGATTCCCGTGACGATGGCTGCAAGGCCGAACCAGATTATGGTGAACGATGGTACTATGAGTTCAAGTGCGGCAAGCGCTATTCCGCCCGCAACCCAGATCCATGGCTTCATGTGGAGCACCTCCCGTGCCTGTTGCGGCTGTTCATGGGGAAAATGTCATGATATACTGCCTCATGGCGGGCATTATGTCAATCTGCATCTTGAGTGCAGTGCCGGCGCCCATGTCCATTTCGCGCGGTTGATGTCCGGCTTCCCTGCGGCAAGCCAGGGAGGCATGCCAAAACTTTATTGACCGGAGTGGCTGCTTGCGGCACAATGTTTCCAGTGATGGACGAATGAGATATCAGGGGGTGGCTTCATGAGATATTTGTTGTTGCTGCTTATTTTGTCGTTGTCCGCGCCGGCCAGTGCCGATATTTACAAATGGGTCGATGACAAGGGTGTCGTCAACTTCACTGACAATCGTGAATCGATCCCTGCCAAATACAGAAAGAAGGCCAATGTGATTTCCTCGGAAAAGACCGGACCTTCGGCCTCCACTCCCGGTGATGAGGGAAGGACGTCCGGGTCTGCGTCTGGAAGCGCGGCTTCTAAAGGCGACAAACTCTACGGCGGCCACGACGAGGCCTGGTGGAGGGATCGTTACGGGAGCCTGCGGGCGGAAATCAAGGACCTCCAGGACAACCTCCCCAGGAAACGCCAGGAGCTTGAACAGTTGAACAGGAAATACAAGCTTTTCACATACGGCCGCAACCGCGCGGCATACCAGGAAAAGGCAGCCGAGGTAAAGGGAGATGAGGACCGTATCAAGGAGCTTCAGGAAAAGCTGAATGATCTCGAAAACGAGGCCGGGCGGGCCGGCATTCCCTTCGAATGGCGCAAGTGACGATGATTCACTTTTCCCGCGGCTTTTGCCTCCGGGAGATTTCTTCGTTGACATGACAGGGAAAAAAGGTTATAAGAGCGTTCCACCAATCCGGTTCCGGCAGGATGGCGGTCACAATTCGGCGGCGTAGCCAAGTGGTAAGGCAGAGGTCTGCAAAACCTTTATTCAGCGGTTCAAATCCGCTCGCCGCCTCCATAAGAATCAAGGGGTCAGCTGAACAGCGCTGGCCCTTTTTTTTGCCTTTTTGACCGCTGCAGGCAATTGACCGTTCCACGGCGAGGCCGCCTTGTCCCGGTAGTCTGGAACTGTTTCGCTACAGCCGCGTTTTTGACTCCTGCACAGCGATTTTTCCTCCTTTTCGTGGTAGATTGCTCCCAACAATCTATCTGAAGCCTGCAACAAGGTATTTGCACGTTTGCAGGCAATGTTTGTCAGGGTGTCCCGTTTCTGAATCCACTTTGCTTTTCCATGGCAGAATTCCTTTTGATGCTTGCATGAAGAGTCGAATTTGGTATTTTACGATTTGGTGAGTGATTCGCTTATCCATATTGTCAAGTAATAACAGTCTTGATAATATTCGTAATGGACAGTCTCCAGGTTTGTTGTCTCAAGAAAAAACGATTAATCCGTTTGAATAATGCAATAATTGATTTTTTTTGAAATCATAATTATAAAACATTTGTAAATTAACAAGGGATATTGTAATGGCCAACAGTAGAAGGATGCTGGGAGAAATTTTCATAGAAAACGGGATCATTTCGAAAATGACCCTCCAGAGAGCCCTGGACAGGGCTTCCAGTCAGAAAAGAAGGTTGGGCTACGTTCTTGAGGATATGGGAGTAGTTACAGGCGAAGAAATAGCGCAGGCCCTGGCTGATCAATTCGGATTTTCGAGAGCTGGTGACTTGGACGGATATGGGTTTAAGTCAGATCTGCAAAAGCTTATAAATGTAGATGATGCCTTTTGTCACATGTTGTTTCCACTTAAACTGGACAATAACTTGTTGTTCCTGGCGACAGCCGATCCTACTGATACGAAAATAATAAGAAACATTGCAAAGAATCATGGCTTGGAAGTCGTCCTCCTTGTTGCGACAAGGACCGAAATCATCCAGGCGATAAACAGAAATTACCTTGGGAAGTCATTGCCCGGCACCAGAAAAAGGACGGTTGTGGTTGCGGTCGACAAACTGGACACTTATGCCGAAATAGAGAAAATACTGGCAAGCAAAGGATACCGGGTAATGGTCGCAAATGACGGTATCCAGGCTTTCAAAATGATATTGTCGGAGTTTCCGTGTGTTGTCCTGGCGGAGAAAGATCTGCAAAAGCTGGATGGGTACCGGCTGATCGAGGCCATGAACAACCTGCCCGAGGCAAAGCATATACCGGCAATAATGATAAGCGATGGAACCAGCCCGGAAGAGGAACTGGTTGCTTACGATCGAGGCTTTTTTGAATTCATAAAAACACCGATCGATCATATCAGCCTCATGACAAAGGTGAAAAAAGCAGTTGATGCGTTTGATAAAGCGCATGTTTTCGGATAAAATTTGGGAAGCTTGCGCGCCTCGCGGCCGGAAGCAAAAACAGTGTCCATCCGGAATCTTCCGCTCCGGCCCCGGAAGGACTTTCCGAATGGAAACAAAATAAGGCCGTAATGGGCGTGCAGATATGCAACGCGGACAAGAGCGGAAAAGCGAAGGGACTGAGCAGGCTGCCATGGATGTCCTTGCCGGCAACGGCAAGCAGGGATGGCTCGCGAGAATTCTTCCGTTCATGGGTCCTGCCTTTATCGCCAGCGTGGCCTACATGGACCCGGGCAACTTCGCCACCAATATCCAGGGGGGGGCTCAGTTCGGTTATTCGCTTCTCTGGGTGATCATTGCCAGCAACCTCATGGCGATGCTGATACAGACGCTCTCGGCCAAGCTCGGCATAGCCACCGGAATGAACCTTGCCGAGCATTGCCGCAACCAGTTCCCGAAACCCCTTGTCTTGCTGATGTGGGTTGTTATGGAAATAGTTGCCATGGCTACCGATCTTGCCGAGTTCCTCGGCGCGGCGGTCGGCTTCTATCTTCTTTTCGGCATTCCGCTCCTCCCGGCCGGTATCATAACCGCTGTTGCCACTTTCCTCATTCTCGGCCTTGAGCGGTACGGTTTCCGCCCGCTCGAGGCGGTGATCACTTCCCTGGTGGGTATTATCGCCTTAAGCTACCTGTTTGAAACCATACTGGTCAAGCCCCGCTGGGGAGACGTGCTGTATAACGCCGTGGTGCCCCAATTTTCCGGACCGCAAAGCGTGCTGATCGCAACCGGAATCCTGGGCGCGACAGTCATGCCTCACGCCATCTACCTTCACTCCGCCCTCACCCAGGGGCGTATCGTCGTCAGGGAAGTGGAACAGCAGCGTCGCCTGTTCCGTTACGAACTGGTCGACGTGCTGGTGGCCATGGGACTGGCCAGCATGATAAACGCAGCCATGCTGATCATGGCGGCTGCCACGTTTTTTCAACACGGTCACACCGAAGTGGGGACCCTGGAACAGGCGCACCTGACGCTGGAGCCGCTGCTCGGTCCCGCGGCGAGCGCACTGTTTGCGGTTGCGCTCCTGGCGTCGGGACTTTCCTCCTCTTCCGTGGGCACGATAGCCGGCCAGATCATCATGCAGGGATTCCTGGAAAAACGCATACCGGTATGGATCCGCCGCCTGGTGACCATTCTTCCTTCGCTGGCCGTCATTGCCGCCGGACTGGATCCCACGCAAACTCTCGTTCTCAGCCAGGTCGTGCTGAGCTTCGGCCTTCCCTTTGCGGTGATCCCACTGGTTCTCTTCACTGGCCGCAGGGATATAATGGGGTCGCTGGTTAACCGCATGTTCACGACGGTCCTGTCGTCTGCAGTCGCGTTGCTCATCATAGCATTGAACATGTATCTGCTGTACCAGATCTTTTTCAAAGGATGACGGATATGTTTTCACACCTTCTGCTGCCACTCGATGGATCCAGGCTGGCCGAGGCGGCGCTTCCCGCGGCGGTTTCCCTTGCCCGGACCTTTGCGGCCCGGGTCACCCTGTTCCATGTGATCGAGCGTGGAGCGCCAAGAGAAGTCCACGGTGAACGCCATCTGGACGAACCGGAAGGGGCGCAGGCGTATTTGCGGGAAGTGGCCGGGCGTGCATTCCCGGCGGATTTGCCGGTCGAGTTCCACGTGCATGAAGATCCCGAGAGCAGCGTGTCCCGCAGCATCGCATCGCATGCGGAGGAGTTCGGCATAGATCTGGTCGTGATGTGCACCCACGGACGGGGCGGATTGAAGGCGTTCATGTTCGGCAGGATCGCGCAGCAGGCTGCGGCTCTCAGCACGATTCCGGTGCTGTTCGTCCAACCGGAAGAATCTGGCAGCGTCCGTGAATTTGCCTGCTGCTGCCTGCTCGTGCCCCTCGACGGGAATATCGAGCACGAGCAGGGTCTTGAAGTTGCACGGAAACTTGCGGGTGTCTACGGCTCCGGGATAAAGCTGGTAATGGTGGTGCATAAGGTGGATACCCTTCCTGCAGAGGACGCGGCCGCAGCGCGGATGCTTCCCCTTGTCACTTCCGCGCTGCTTGACCTGGCCCAGAAGAATGCCGGGGATTACCTCGATGAACATGTGCAGCGGTTGCGCTCAGAAGGCTTTTCTGCGGAGAAGGAAGTGTTGAGGGGCGATCCGGTCGATGCCATCGCAGAGGCTGCCGAAGAGACGAAAGCGGACGTCGTTGTCCTTGCAACCCACGCCAAAACAGGGCTGAACGCCTTCTGGTCGCGGAGCGCAACCCCGCAGATTTCGAGGAAGCTGCGCATGCCCATCCTGTTGGTGCCGGTCACCGTTATTGATGGTCTCGCAAAATGACCGGGATAACATTTAAACGTCATTCCCGCGCAGGCTGGAATCCAGAAATTTCAGCATAGTGCATTCAGGCTTGATACCCGATTGCACGGGTATGACGATTTTTTGCGGCAACATCATTTGTTGGCAAGAGAGGTGATCTGTGATTCTGGATAACGACCGCCACCACTATCGCGGCTTCGAACAGGGGCCGATCCGCCCGCCCAGCGAAGCGGCGAGCCTCTTGGTCCGCATTACCAGGAACTGCCACTGGAACCGCTGTGCCTTCTGCCCCGTCTACAAGGGGGCACGCTTCTCGATCAGGCCGGTCGAGCATGTGCTGAGGGATATTGACTCAATCGCGGCCCATATTGAGAAGCTCGAGCTCATATCCTCGGGAGGGGGGCTTCTTCTGGAGAATGACGTCCGGGGTCTTTTCAACGCCCTTTCACCGGATGAGAAGGTTTCTTTCCGCGCCGCGCTTTCCTGGTTCGTGTCAGGCATGGAGTCGGTATTCCTCCAGGATGCCGACTGTCTGGTGATCCGTCCCGAAAAACTCATCCAGATTCTCGATCGCATAAAAAATCTCTTTCTAGCGGTGAAGAGGATCACCTCCTACAGCCGTTCGGACACCATTGGCCGCATCTCCCCGGAAAATCTGCGGTCGCTTCGGGGAGCGGGACTCAACCGCGTCCATATCGGCATGGAATCGGGCTGCGATGCTGTCCTTTCCATGATGCTCAAGGGGGCCACGAAGGAGATTCATGTCAGTGCTGGCCTGAAAGTGAAAGCTGCGGGGATCGAGCTTTCGGAGTACTACATGCCCGGCCTTGGAGGACAGGACCTGTGGATGGAGCACGCACAGGATACGGCCGATGCCTTGAACCGCATCAACCCTGATTTCATAAGGCTGCGCACCCTTGCCGTTCCGGAAGCGACGCCCCTTGCCGAAATGGTGCGGAGCGGGCGCTTCAGAAAATGCCCCGATGTACTGGTTGCGGAAGAGATCCTTCGTTTCCTGGACATCCTGGAAGGGGTGACCGGCTACCTGGTCAGCGACCATGCCCTGAACCTTTTCCCGGATCTGGAAGGGCGCCTCCCCGATGATGGCGGGAGGATGAAGGACCTGGTCTGGCGCTTCCTGACCATGGAGAGGGAAGAGCGTTTTGTCTATCAGCTGGGCAGGCGTCTCGGAATCATGTCCAGCCTGGCCGACGCCGAAAATTCCGCACTCAGGGCCGAAGTCCTCGCAGCGGCCGAACGCCTGGGGGCAACCCCGGAAAACATCGACGAAATCACCGACGCAATTGTCCGCAGGTTCATCTGACCGGATGATCTGATATGGTGTCAATAGTACAAATTCATCTTTTTCATCGAACATGTACATTGACGATAACCGGTATCGCCAGAAAAAGCATCATCTCCGATAATTCCGGTAATGGCCGTACCCGCCGTGATGTGACGGATGGCCGCGATAATAACCATTCCATCTGTGCCCTCTGTATGGATACGGTCCGTAACGATAACCGTAATATGGCCCTCCATAATATCCGTAGCCATATGGCGCTCCATAGTAATAAGCAGGATAACCGTAATAAGAGTATCCATAATCTGGATAACTATACGCAGGGTAAGTATATGGAACCGCAAACGGGATGCCTATACCGAAACTGAAGCTTACCCCGCCATGCGCCATGGCAACACCCGAGGTCATGAGGACTATCGCCAATGCAACGAACAGCCGTTTCATATGACGCACCTTCTTTCCTTAATCCATCTCTCTTCTTTGAATTATTATAGCATAAAGTCTATCCTCAATTAGATCCCGATTTCTGACTGGTTGGCGAAGCTGACGCCCTGACCTTGGCACAATGGCCAAACCGGTGCTGCAATGTCCGTCGGTGGCAAATCACGGAAATCAGGGGAAAGAGATTTTCCTCAATTGAGTTTCCGTAATAACGGTTGTCTGCTATAGTTTCTTACAGCCATATGGAAAACATGGCAAATACCGCCCGCATTGTTGCGCGGTTCACACATCCTCGCCTGTCCAAGTTTTCAGTCTGCAATATCCGTTGGCAAAGGGCGAGTTGAGGAAAGGAAACTTCCCGTGCGCATGAATATCGTTTTCACCCTGACCGGCCCCGACCGGATCGGGATTGTTGAAACAGTTACCGGCCTGGTGCTGGATCACAAAGGCAACGTGGAAACCAGCCGCATGGCCAGGCTGGGGGGCGAGTTCGCGGTCCTCATGCTCATATCCCTGCCAGAGGAGCGCCTGGCCGGTCTGGAAGCAGCAATGGCCGGCCTGGTGGCCAAGGGTTACCGGACGTCAGTCAACCGGACCGGGCAGACCTATGCCGATGTCCATTACGGCTGGTTTCACTACCGGATCGAGATTCACGGCGCCGACCATGAGGGGATCATCCACGATATAGCTCACTACCTGGCAAAGTGCGGCATCAACATCGAGTCGATGGATACGGGAACCGTACGGGCGCCGGTCAGCGGTGCTCCGCTGTTTTCCATGATCGCGCTGGTTTCCGTGCCTCCCGACCTGGTGGGCCAGGGGTGGGAGTCCGCCCTGGAAAAAGTCGGCCATGGGCTGAACGTGGATGTCAAGGTTACGGCAGTCACCGGGAAACATCCGCAGTGAAGGGATTATGCCCGGTGCTTTTTTCCGGCATCATTGCGCTGATGGAACCGTGCCGGTGAGAAGGTCGCGTGAATCCGTGCTATAATGAGGGTTAACGAATAACGACGGTGCAAGGAGATTTTATGGCCTATTCCGCCCTCCTTACTGATCTTTATCAGCTCACCATGCTTGCCGGCTATTTCGAAAAGGAGATGCACGACACCCCGGCCGCCTTCGACCTGTTTTTCAGGAAGCCTCCATTTCTGGGGGGGTACGCGGTTTTCGCCGGCCTCGGGTCCGCACTGGATTACCTGTCCGCTCTCCGTTTTACCGGGGATGACCTTGCCTACCTCAAGAGCCTCCGCATCTTCAAGCCGGCCTTTCTTGATTACCTGGAGGGGTTCAGCTTCCGCGGCAGGGTGACCGCCATGGCTGAAGGCACGGTGGCTTTTCCCCTGGGGCCGCTGGTGACGGTGGAGGCTCCCCTGGCCCAGGCCCAGCTGGTGGAGACGGCGCTCCTGAACATCATCAATTTCCAGACCCTGGTGGCCACCAAGGCCGCTCGGATCGTGACCATGGCCGGACCGGGCGAGGTGGTGGAATTCGGCCTGCGCCGGGCCCATGGCCCGGACGGGGGGCTGAGCGAGGTCCGGGGGGCCTTTGTGGGCGGAGTCAGGAGCACGAGCAATGTCCTTGCCGGGAAAATACTGGGCATAGCGGTCAAGGGGACCCACGCCCACAGCTGGATCATGGCTTTTCCCGACGAGCTGTCGGCTTTCCGCGCCTATGCCGAAGTGTTTCCCGACAGCAGCGTTCTCCTGGTGGATACCTACGACACGCTGGAAAGCGGCATTCCCAATGCCATCATTGTGGCGGGAGAGCTTCGTGACAGGGGCCACCGTCTGGCAGGCGTCCGGCTCGATTCGGGCGACCTGGCGTACCTGAGCCGCCAGGCCAGGCGTATGCTCGATGAAGCCGGGTTTCCCTACGTGAAGATCCTGGCTTCCAACGAGCTGGATGAATATATCATCCGCTCGATCCAGGAAAACGGCGGTTGCGTGGACATCTACGGTGTCGGCACCAGGCTGGCGACCTGCCAGGGTGAGGGGGGCGGTGCGCTGGGCGGCGTCTACAAGCTGGTACGCTTTGGTGACCAGCCCAAGCTGAAAGTGACCAGCGACATTGCCAAGAGCACGATCCCGGACTGCAAGCGCCTGGTCAGGGCAGTGGGCGTCGACGGGAAATTCCAGATGGATATAATGTGCCGGATGGATGAAGTCCTTGAGCCGGGCGAGGTGGTCTTCGATCCGACGAATCCTGCCCGTAACAAGCCTATTCCCGCCAGCGCGCGTTTGGAAGATATGCGTTCATTGGTGATGGATGGCGGTGAAGCTACGGGGCCTTCGCCATCACTGGACGAGATGGCGGACAGGTGCCGGGAACAGTTGAGCCGTCTCCCGGAGGGCGTGCTGCGCCTGGAAAATCCGCACCGTTACAAGGTGTCCGTCAGCAGGAGCCTGAATGATCTGCGCATGCAGCTTATTGACGAGGTCCGGAGGGGTTATCCCCACTCAGTTGTCCGGTCTTGAGCCGAGCAGCGGGTGGCGATGAAAGGGGGAAGGAAAGGTGAAGGGGGCGGCCCTGCTGATCGTTGATGTGCAGAATGATTTCTGTCCCGGTGGAAGCCTTCCGGTTGCGGAAGGGGACGAGGTGGTGCCGGTCCTGAACGGCTATGTGACGTTGTTCAGGGCAAAGGGCCTGCCGGTTTTCGCCTCCCGTGACTGGCACCAGGCTGATTCGCGCCACTTCAGGGTCAATGGCGGGATATGGCCGGTTCACTGTGTCCAGGGAACCGACGGAGCAGGGTTCCATCCGGGACTCCTGCTGCCACATGACGTGGTCGTCTTCTCCAAAGGAATGGGTCCGGGAGAGGAGGGATACTCGTCTTTTGACGGAGTGGACGAAAACGGGATTCCTCTGTCTGCCTTCCTGAAAAAAAAGGGGGTGGAGAATATCTTTGTGGGAGGGCTTGCAACCGACTACTGTGTCAGGTATACGGTACTTGACGGGCTTGCCAAGGGATTTGCGGTAACCGTTCTGGTTGATGCAATCCGCGGCGTGAACCTCGAACCTGGCGATTCAGAGGAGGCGGTCAGGGAAATGGTGAAGGCGGGCGCCTTTCTGGCGACTCTGGAATGCCTGGAGGGTATCCCGCAATAGAAAAAGGCAGGGACTTTTCGCCCCTGCCTTTGGTTGTGATTAAAGCAATGATCAGCCCTGGCGGGCGGTTATCATGTGGAGCGATTTTGCGTAATTGGCTTCGGTCGCCTTGCGGATCTCTTCCAGGACTGAGGCGGGTACCGGAGAGTCGAGGGAGAGGATGACCATTGCCTCGCCCTTTTTCTCCCGCCTGCCCAGGTTCATGGACGCGATGTTGATGTCGTGCTGGCCCAGCAGCATCCCTATCTTGCCGATCATCCCCGGACGGTCCTGGTAGCTCAGGATGAGCATGTACTCTTCAGGGGCAAAATCCACCTGGTAATCGCGCAGCTGGACAATGCGCGGAATTCCCTCGAAATGTGTTCCCGCGATGATGCGCTTTTCATTCGGTCCTTCGATGGTGATGGTAACCATGTTGGAGAAAGCCCCCGGTTCGGTGAGCTTGACCTCTTCCACGGCAATCCCCATGTTTTCGGCCACCAGCTTGGCATTAACCATGTTCACGTCCTGTTCCACCTTGCGGTTGAGCAGCGCGGCCAGGCCACAGACAGTGATGGGTGTCGTGCAGTATTCCGCGATGCCTCCCGCATAGGTGAAAGTAACCTTGTTCATGTTGGTGTCCAGCAGCTGGACGACGAAATCGCCCATGATGTTCACCATCCTGAGGAACGGGCGCATCTGCTCCATCAGGGTCAGGTCGAAGCGCGGAATGTTCACGGCGTTTTCCAGGGGTTGCTCGTCCAGGTAGCGGATGATCTCCCGTGCCACATCCACGGCCACGTTTACCTGTGCTTCACTGGTGGAGGCGCCGAGATGGGGAACCGAGACCACGCGTTCGTGGGCGATAAGGTTTTTGATTATGTCTGACTTGGGAGGCTCCTCGCTGTAGACATCGACTGCCGCGCCTTTGACCTTGCCGCTGTTCAGGGCGTTCAGGAGCGCCTCTTCGTTCACGATGCCGCCGCGCGCGGTGTTGACGATGATCACGCCGTCCTTCATCCGGGCGAATTCCTTCTCGCCGATAAGGTTTTTCGTTTCCTCGTTCTTGGGGATGTGCAGGGTGATGATGTCTGCGGTGGTGATGATTTCGTCAAGGGTTACCAGGCGGATTCCCAGGTCCTTGGCCCGCTTTTCCGATACGAACGGGTCGCAGCCTATGACTTCGCACTCGAACGCCTGGAGCCGGGAAACAACCCTGCCGCCGACCTTGCTCAGTCCGACGACGCCGGCAACCTTGCCCTTAAGCTCGGAACCCATGAATGCCGAACGGTTCCACTCGCCCCGCTTGATGCTGGCGTCTGCCTTGGGTATGTGGCGGCAGAGGGAAAGGAGCAGCGCCAGGGTGTGCTCGGCAACGCTGTTGGTGTTGCCGAAGGGGGCGTTCAGTACAATTATGCCCTTTTCGCTTGCCACTTCCACGTCCACGCTGTCGATGCCGACACCGGCCCGGGCCACCAGCTTCAGCTTCTTTCCCGCCTCGAGAACATCCCGGTCGACCTTGGTGGCGCTCCGGGTGATGATGGCGTCGTACTCGCCGATGGTGGCGATCAGCTCCTCCTTGCTCAGCCCGAGCTTGACGTCGACTTCCACGCGCGGGTCCTTTTCCAGGACCAGCAGCCCTTCGTGGGCGAGCTTTTCTGTTACGATTACTTTCATGTCCACTCCTTGTAATGGGTAGTGTACCAAAACCAGCGGGTTTCCATCCGGAAACGGTTCTTTTCAGCCCTGGCGTTGTCGACCTGCGGTCTTGCTTGTGCGACATACCTTTAAGTATGCCTCCGCGCAATCCCTTGGTCTCCTGGACAGGACAAAAAATTCCTCGTTTCCGATCCGGAAACCTTTCGTGTTCGATTCGAAAACACGAAAAGGGTTTTAGTGAAGGTAAAACATCATAGACGCGGTAGAGAAAATTTGCAAGAAAATCAGGTTGAGGTGAAAGTGCGTTTCCAGGTAACCTTCAGTCCCGGTAGCGCCGCAGAAGATCCTGGTAGCAGTCGATGCGCCGGTCGCGCAGGAACGGCCAGATGCGCCGCACATTCTCGCTACGACCGTTGTCGATGTCTACGGTGAGCAGTTCCTCGTCTTCAGTTCCGGCCCGGGCGAGCAGTTCTCCCTGGCAACCGGCAACGAAGCTGCTTCCCCAGAACCTGATGCCGCTGCCGTGCCCGTCGGGACCTGGTTCAAAGCCGACCCGGTTGACGCTCAGGACCGGTATGCCGTTTGCCACTGCATGCGCGCGCTGAATGGTCATCCACGCGTCCCGCTGCCGGGTCTGCTCTTCGGCCGGGTCGTTCGGATCCCAGCCGATTGCGGTGGGATAGATGAGCAGTTCTGCGCCAGCCAGGGCCATGAGGCGTGCCGCTTCAGGATACCACTGGTCCCAGCACACCAGGACGCCCAGCCTGCCGACTGATGTGTCGATGGGCTCGAAGCCCAGGTCGCCGGGGGTGAAGTAGAATTTCTCGTAAAAACCTGGGTCGTCCGGTATGTGCATCTTGCGGTAGGTTCCCGCGATGCTTCCGTCCTTTTCCAGTACAACCGCCGTGTTGTGGTAGATTCCCGGCGCACGCCGCTCGAACAGGGATGCCACGACCACGATGCCGCATTCCCGCGCAACGGCGGAAAGGAGCCCGCTCGTGGGGCCGGGAATGGATTCCGCAAGATCGAAGTTGCGGGCATCCTCGGTCTGGCAGAAATAGGGACCGGAGTGGAGTTCCTGAAGGACGGCCAGGGATGCGCCGTCGGCTGCAGCCCGGCGGATTCCGCTTAAGCTCTTCTCAATGTTCGCGGTTTTGTCGTTGCCGCAGCTTTGCTGCACCAGGGATACTTTCACGGCAGAACTCCTTTGGGGATCTGCATGGTCACGCAATGGAGCGAACCATGCTGCAGGATCAGCGGCAGGCAGTCGATCCCGATCACCTCCCGGCCGGGGAAGGCCGTTCGGACGACTTCCAGGGCAACGGCATCGTTCACGTCCCGATAAGTGGGAACCAGCACCGCCCCGTTGATGATGAGAAAGTTGGCATACGTCGCTGGCAGCCGGTTGCCGTCTTCATCGAATCGCGCCGAGGGCCAGGGCAGGGGAATGAGCCGGTAGGGTTTTCCGTTGCCGGTTCTAAAGCTTTCAAGTTCCATTGCCATTGCCTGCAGCGATTCGAAATGAAAGTCGTCCACATCATCGCAGAACACGTGGAGTAGGGTGTCGTCCGGGCAAAGTCGGGCCAGCGTGTCGACGTGCGAATCCGTGTCGTCTCCTGCCAGGAAGCCGTGATGGAGCCAGAGGATGCGGTCCACTCCCAGGCGCCGGTGGAGTTCTTCCTCGATCATCCGCCGCTTAAGATGAGGGTTGCGGTTGGGGCCGAGAAGGCATTCCGCCGTGGTCAGGACCGTTCCGCGCCCGTCGCTCTCGATGCTCCCCCCTTCGAGAACAAAACCTATGTTTTCGATTGGGGCAGCGCCCAATGCACCCAGTTCATGCAGCCTTCTGCTCGCCTGGTTATCCTGGTCGGCGGGAAACTTGAGCCCCCAGCCGTTGAATGAAAAGTCCAGCAGCAGCGGGCTGCCATTGTCGAGTACGGTGATCGGGCCGTAGTCGCGGGTCCAGGTGTCGTTGGTGTCCACTTCCCAGATGGTGATCCTCTCCATCGAGGCGCCGGCCCGGCGCAGCCTTTCCGCAACCGGCTCCTGTTGTGGCGCCAGTATGACCACCCGCTCGAAACGGCTTATGGTTGCGGCGATTTCGCAGAAGACCGGTTCAACCTGTTTAAGATAAGGTTTCCAGTCCGTGTTCTCATGGGGCCAGGCCAGCAGCACGCCGTCCTGCTCTTCCCATTCAGCCGGGAGTCGTCTTGATCTCATGGGCAAGGCTATACCATCCTTTGTACTCTTCGTCAATCGTTAGGTCTGGACCCTGGGAATGTCAAGGAAAAAACTCATGCATCGCTTGATTTTTTCAGCTTTTCCGGATATGATTCTTATTTCCGTAAACCTGCAGAACTATGTTGACCCGCCCCCGGCAGAGCGACGAAGCCAGGGCTTTTTTGTTTGTGAGACGGTTTGTCCGCACGTGATGCTGAGAGCGGGACCAACCGGCAAAGGTGATGATTGGATGATTGTCAAATGCCCGATGTGCAGGAAAGAGACCCCGTGGGAGGGGAACCCCTTCCGGCCATTCTGCTCCGAGAGGTGCAAGATGCTGGACCTGGGGGCCTGGGCCACGGAAGAGTACCGCATTGCGGGCGTCAAGGCCCGTGACGATGACGGTGAAAAAGAGGATGCGTCTTGAGCGGCGCGTCAACGATGTCTTGCTTTCCCGTAAGTTATAGATTTGATTTTCTGAGTGAGGAGTAACCATACCATGTCACAAGTTCGTTTGAGATTCGCCCCCAGCCCAACGGGCTATCTCCACGTGGGCGGCGCGAGAACCGCCCTGTTCAACTGGCTGCTTGCCCGCAAGGAAAAGGGCACGTTCATACTCCGCATCGAGGACACCGATGTGGCCCGCTCGACCCAGGAATCCACCGACGCCATCCTGGAGGGGATGACCTGGCTTGGACTTGACTGGGACGAAGGCCCTTACTACCAGTCCGAACGTTTTCCCGTCTACCGTGAATTCGTGGAAAAACTCATGGCTGAGGGCAAGGCCTACAAATGCTACTGCACGCCTGAGGAACTGGACCGAAAGCGGGAGCTGGCCATTGCCGAAGGCCGCAAGCCCAAGTACGACGGTACCTGCCGTGGAGTGGAGGACCGTCCCGGCGCTCCCTTCGTGGTCCGCTTCCGGAGCCCGGAGGAGGGCGAAACTGCATTCGACGACCTGATCAAGGGCCGCATCGCGTTCCAGAACGAAGAGCTGGACGACCTGATCATCCAGCGTACGGACGGCACTCCCACATACAATTTTACAGTGGTGATCGACGATGCCACCATGGGGATCACCACGGTCATCCGCGGCGACGACCACATCAACAACACCCCGCGGCAGATTCAGCTCTATGAGGCCCTGGGCTACCCGGTGCCGAAGTTCGCCCATGTGCCCATGATCCTGGGCGCCGACAAGGCGCGCCTTTCCAAGCGCCACGGTGCGACGAGCGTAATGGCCTACCGCGACATGGGCTATCTGCCGGAAGCCATGGTCAACTACCTGGTGAGGCTGGGCTGGAGCCATGGCGACGAGGAGATATTCAGCCTGGACGAGCTGACCGGGAAATTCACCATCGAGGCTGTAGGGCGCTCCGCCGGGGTATTCAACCCGGACAAGCTGCTCTGGCTCAATTCACACTACATCAAGACCGGTGATCCCGTGCGGTTGGCCAATCTTCTTCTGCCGTTCATGAAGGAACGGGGGATAGACGTGGCAGGGGGGCCGGACCTGGCGGCGGCTGTCCGCACCCTCCAGGAACGTTCGCACACCATGCTTGAAATGGCTGACGGTGCGGTGATTTACTACCGGTCCGATTTCGAATACGACCCAAAGGCTGCGGCAAAGTCCTTTTCTCCTGCCGGCAGGGAGTTGTGTGCCGAACTGGCGGCACGCCTCGGACAGGTGGAGGCACTGGATCACGGCGTTATTTCGGCCGTATTTGACGGCATTTGCGCGGATCGCGGGGTCAAGATGAAGGACGTGGCCCAGCCGGCCAGGTTTGCCCTCACCGGCGGAGCGCCGTCACCCGGCATTTTCGAGGTCATGGAGGTGCTCGGCCGCGACGAGACGGTGCGCAGGATCAGCCGGGCCCTGGAGCTGTTCGGCTCATGATCTGCCGGGTGGTCGGCGGCGGATTGTTACCATGTAGTTTCCATCCGGAAAGTCTCTCTGGGGCCGGAGCGGAACTTTCTCGTCGCTCGTGATGATCTGTCAACCCATGACTCACTGGTCAGGGCTTTTACTGGTTTCAAGCGCCTTCCCGGTTTCCGGGATCTTGCAGTGAAGCTGTGTCACGATCTCCTCGAAAGCCCCACTCCGGCCTTTGTCAGCTGTTGAAAGGAGTTTCCGGATGGGTGCCATGCAGCACCAGCTAACAGTGCCTTTATGCCTGAACGATACTTTCAAATCAACCGTCGCGACATCGCCTATTTCCGGTTCATCCTGGAAGCCTACGAAGGGCTCGCGACATTGAGTACGCTGGATGCCAAGCGCGGGACCGTTGTGCTTTCGATCCCCGGTGATTTCGTCGATGATGTCGATTCACTCATTTCCGCTCTCGGGGAGGAGATCATGATGACAGAGATCGACAACCCGGTGGGGGCGCCTTTTTTCATGACACAGGAGACCGAAGATGGCGCTTGACAACATGAATGTATCACGGATCCTCAAGAGGGCCCTGTCCGGCGGCGGTGAGTTTGCGGACATATACTTCGAGGAAGGAAGTTCCACCTCGGTGGTCTGCGAGGAAGGGAAGATTGAAAAAATCCTGGCCGGAACAGACCGGGGTGTGGGCATCAGGGTCATATCCGATCTCAGGACTGCTTACGCCTTTACCAACGAGATCACCGAAGCCGCCCTGCTCGACCTGGCCGGTACGGTCAGCAAGGCGGTCAGGGGCCGGCAGTTCGGCGCGCCGATCGACATGCGGCCGAAGGTCGTCGCACCCGGTTTCCCTATAGCTGTTCCACCTGAGGCGGCGAAGCTGAAGGATAAGGTGGCTCTCGTGCGACGGGCCGACGAAGCGGCCCGGGGCATGGATGGCCGCGTGCGCCAGGTGATGGTGGTCTACCGCGACGGCAGGGTGAGGACGCAGATCGCCAACTCCCTGGGTGAGTTCATCGAGACCGGCAGAACCGGGACGGTGTTCCTGGCGCAGGTTGTCGCAAGACAGGATGACGTGATCCAGACCGGCTATGAGCCGGTAGGCGGGTTTCGCGGACTGGAGATCTTCGATGCCAGGAGTCCTGAAGAAGTGGCCCGCACCGCGGCCGGCAGGGCATTGATGATGCTCCGGGCCCGCAAGGCCCCCGCCGGCATGATGCCGGTGGTGATTTCATCCGAGGCCGGCGGCACCATGGTCCACGAGGCGATCGGCCACGGGCTTGAGGCGGACCTCGCCCAGGCGGGCATGTCGGTGTATACGGGCAAAATTGGCACTGTAGTTGCTTCTCCCCTGGTGACGGTCATCGATGACCCTACCATACCGCACGCCCGGGGTTCTTACTCCCATGACGACGAGGGGGTCGCTTCCCGAAGGACGGTACTGGTGGAGAACGGGGTCCTGAGGTGCTATCTGTATGATCGGCTGTCGGCCATGAAGGACGGCTGCCAGTCGACCGGCAACGGGCGGCGTGAATCATATCACGCCAAGCCCATAGTGCGCATGTCCAACACGCTCATCGCTCCTGGCGACACTCCGCCCGAGTCCATCGTGAGGGAAGTTGAACGGGGGCTGTTTGTCAGGAAAATGGGCGGAGGGCAGGTCAACACCGTTACCGGTGACTTCGTTTTCGAGGTGTCCGAGGGATACCTGATCGAAAATGGATGCATTGGAGAGGCGGTGCGCGGCGCGACGCTGACGGGAAACGGCCCGGACGTTCTAAAAAAAGTGACAAAAATTGGCACTGACCTGGGCTATTCCATTGGAACTTGCGGCAAAGACGGCCAGGGTGCTCCTGTCTCGGATGGCCAGCCCACGCTGCTCATTTCGGACATAACCGTGGGTGGTGCTGTCTGAAGTCATACGGCAGCCGGAACGGGACGATGTCAGCGGCGCTTGAACCACGGTATTCTGCTCGCTCCGCATTCAGGCGTCAGGGACTCAGGATAACGGTACGACACGAGGTTCTGCCACCATGTTTCCCGATGAAACGACAAACATAAAACCGCTGGAAATCCTGGAACTTCTTCGCGGCTACCCGTTCCTGGAGGACTATTTCCTGGCCCTTTTCCATGAAAAGGACGGCATCGTGACCAGGCTCGGATCTGGTGTCCACTTGTGCAGCCTCCTTGCGGGGGAGCTGCCATGCAGCGACAAGTGCCTAATATCCTTCGAAAAGGCGATCCGGCTTGCCGTGGAGAAGGGGAAGCCCATGGCCTTCAACTGCAGGGCAGGGCTGATGAATTTTGCCGTTCCCTATCAGCCGAGGGATGGGATCCGCTATTGTTTCGTCGGGGGCGGGGTTCGCAACCACAAGCTCGATGTGTTCATGGCCGAAGAAATGGCCAAGTCCGGCCAGGCCGACGCGTTCCGGCTCTTGGACAGGCTTGAGGAGCTGCCTGCCGCGACGGTCCAGGAAGTCAAGGATGCCGCGGGCAAAGTTTCGAAACTCCTCTCGGCTCTTGATCAGGACAGCCTCCAGTCACGGCTCCTGGAAAAGACCATGGAACGGTTGCAGTCCATTTCCGGGATAGCATCGCAGCTAGACGGGACTGCTTCGGTCACTGAACTGGCGGCACTTCTCTCGGAGACCCTGGGCGTGGTTTTCGACCGGTCGAAGATAGCGCTCGGCTTGCGGGACAGCCAGGGATGCCGGGTTTTCGGCATTGCCGGATTGCCGGCCACACTGCGCACCATGGCGGACAGCTGTTTTGAGCTGATGTTCCCGCGGGGCGGAGGCGCTCCGGCAAGGCTTACCGCGAAGACGCTGGCCGATTGCTTCCCGGAAGCAGGCGCTGAACGGGCCGTTTGCGTCCCTGTTGCATCAGGTGAAGAGATTGCCGGTTTCCTGGCTTTTTTCGATGCCGATATCGACCGGCGTGACGCACTGCTGGTGTCCATGGTCGCGGAACGCATTGCTTCACGGATCATCCAGTTCCGCAAGGATGAGGCGCGCAAGCGGGAAAGTTCGCTGGCAGGACGCTTCATGGCGGTGCTTTCAGCCATATCGGCCGCTGAAAGCAAGCGTGAAGTTTACCAGTCGATTCTTGAAACGGCTGCCGACCTGATCCGCGCCTCGTCCGGTTCCCTCATGCTGGTGGATGAGAGCGGCAGGAATCTGCGGATTGAATCAGTGAAGGGGATGAACCTGCAGCTGGCGCGCAGCATGAGCGCCCGTGTAGGCCGCGGCATAGCCGGCAAGGTTGCAGAAACGGGAGAGCCGCTCCTTGTAACTGATATTGAAAAGGATTCCAGGGTGCGGATAGCCAACCGGACGCGCTTCAGGACCAAGTCCTTTCTCAGCATCCCGTTGCGGGTGAAGGGGAACGTCATCGGAGTGCTCAACCTGTCGGACAAGGGCGACGGGACCGTTTTCACGGCTGAAGACCTGGAATTGCTGACAGAAGTGGCGAGATATGCCTGCGTGGTCCTGGAGAGAACCGAATTCAGCGAGAAGGCCGCCCAGTTGGAGGACATGACCGTCACCGACCCCTTGACCGGCCTCTATAACAGGCGCTACCTGGAGCTGAGGCTTGAAGAGGAGATAAGCCGGGGTGTACGCCATCAGCAAAGTTTTACCCTGATGCTCGTGGACCTGGACAACTTCAAGGTGTACAACGACCTTTGCGGCCACGCTGCCGGGGACGTGGTTCTTAAGAAGACCGCCCGGCTGCTCAAGAACTCCGCCCGCCAGATGGATGTCGTGACACGTATCGGCGGCGAGCGTTTCTGCATTATCCTTCCGGCAACTCCGGGGAAAGATTCGCTCAGCGTTGCGGAAAGATTCCGCTTCGAGGTGGAGCGCGCCGGATTCACCCACGAGGAAAATCTTCCCCTTGGGCGTCTTACCGTAAGCATAGGGCTTGCATCTTTTCCCGGGAACGGAAATGAAGTCAATGCGTTGATGAACTCGGCCGAGATAGCGCTGCAGCGTGCGAAGATAGGGGGGCGCAACAGGGCGGTGCATTTTGAAGCTTCCTTGTCGCCCCCATCTCCGGCCGTAGCCGCCCCTGCAAAAATACCGAAGCTGGTCAAGGCTACTGCGTGACAGCGAAAAAGAAAGCCGCTTCCCATCAGGGAAGCGGCTTTCTTTTTCGTCCTGTCACGGCATTCAGCCGCCGGGGCCGTGCCGGCTATTTCCTCAGGTACTGGAACGGCGCATTGGGCCTGCCGACGAAGCACTGCTGGCTGAATCCGTATTTCTTCATGATGGCCAGCGCCTGGTCGGCTTCGTTTTTCCTGTTTTCGAAATCATACATCCACATTGTGCCGTCCACGATCTTCCAGCGACCCTGGACCTGCTGGACCTTGATGTTCGCAGGGTTGAACTTGATGCAGTCCTCACCCTGAAATGCGCCGACGGGCGGTTTGTTGCCCACCAACAGGTAGGCGAAATCCGGATTCGGCCTGCCGACGAAGCAGGACTTGTTCATCCGGTAGTGCTTGATGACTGCCAGGGCTTTGTCGGCGCCTGCCTTGTTGGCGCCGAAGTCGAACATCCAGTGGCTGCCGTCAACGACTTTCCATCTTCCCTGGATCTGCTGGACGGTCGTGGTGGCCGGATTGAAGGAAACGCAGTCCTCTGCGGCGGGTTGCGGAGCAGGGGCGCCTTTTCTGAACATTTCGGAGCCTATGTAGTTGGTCCTGCCGCTCGAATCCGTAAACCGGGTGTAGCTTTCCACCCGCAGTTCATTTCCCGCCGGCCGTATGATGAGCAACCTTTCGGCGAAACTTTCCTTGTGCACAACGGAGATTGCCTGGGCTGTCGCCTGGAGATTGCCGCCGGCGTTCGGGGCGTAAGCGTACGCCTGCATGGTTCCCCAGTCGCAGTCGGTGGGATGGCATTTGCCCCATGCGTGCACTTTTACGTTTGTTCCGCTGACCGTGACTTCGAGAGCGGTTATGCCTGACGTGTTCGGGTTGGTGTTCTGCCATTTGCCCGCGAATTGGGCAAGGTTAGCCGATGCCTGGGAGGCAAGCGACAGGACAAGGATACAGAGGCTGGCAAGAACTGCTGCTTTTTTCATGATACCCTCCTTTGTTTTTGCTGGACATTCATGTCCGAAAGGTCTGGACTCCAAGGTAATTGTAACAATGGTTATGTATAGAGTTTTTATTAACTTCTGTCAATGGCTAATACGGTGACTGCCTGGATCGACTGCCGGAAATGGAGCCGGTTCAACCAGATTTTTCCCGTCTTTTAGCGCATCCCCTTGAAGAAAAAAGGACATCCCGATCTGCCAGGCCTTGAATTTCCTCCTTCCTGAACAGTCTTATGGCGCCGAAAAGGCCGTCATACCCCGGATGGCGGATTACCTGCCCCTCACGGAGGCGCCTTATAGCCTCGGCCAGCAGCAACGATTCGCTGCGGATATCGTCAAGCGATGCGAAGAGCAGGAGGTCGAATTCGGAACCGAAACGCGTGATCAATTTGCCGTAGAAATGGGCGACTTCCTTGGTGGCCGGCCCCACGCCCCGGATTTCCCCTATGATTTCAGGCAAGGGGACCAAGCTGAAGACATCAGGCGATTCCGGCCTGAACACGGGATGATTGCGGTCTGCTAGTTCCATTACCCTGTGGAGGACTCCGATGGTCAGGGGCCTGTTGCAAACGGGGCAGCGCCCGTTGAACCGGCGTGTCTCCTCCGGCTCAAGGCAGACTTCGCAGCCGCGATGGCCGTCAAGATGATATTTCCCTTCTTCGGGAAAGAATTCGATGGTGCCCCGGAAGGTTTTGCGCGAGTTGTCCTTCAGCGAGTCGCGCAGGGAGAAGAAATCGAAGCCGGTGGAGAAGATATTCGCTTCTCTCCCGAGGCGGGAAGGGGAGTGGCAGTCGGAGTTTGACATGAGAGTGAAGCGGTCCAGCGCGGAAACCATCCTGTTCATGGCCGGGTCGGAAGAGAGCCCGGTTTCCAGGGCGAATACCTGTGATTGCAGGTCGCCGAAGCATTCCTCGACAGTGTCGAACCCTGACCTTGAACCGAACAGGGAAAACCATGGTGTCCAGATATGCGCTGGAACCAGGAAGCCTTCCGGAGCTTCCTCCAGAACGATTTCCAGCAGATTTCGCGAATCCAGCCCCAGGATGGGGCGGCCGTCCGATTCGATGTTGCCTATCCGGCGAAGCCTGGATGCAACCCGCTCGGCCGATTCGAAATCCGGCAGGTAAACCAGGTTGTGAACCTTCCGGACCGACCCGTTTTTTTTGTAAATGCAGCTTATTTCAGCGGAGAGCATGAAGCGCACCGGGGATTCAGGGAGGGAAATCCCGGCAACTGGCGATGGAATGTCATTGCCGGCCAGCCGGTAGAAACCCGGTTCCGCGGGCTCGAGCTCCTTTTTGAGGCGCGCCAGCCAGCCCGGATGGGTGAAATCGCCCGACCCTACGACGTGGATACCCTTAATGCGGGCCCAGGCTGACAACCCCGCAGGGTCGCACGAGATGCTGGTTGCCCTTGAAAAAGGCGAGTGGACGTGCAGGTCGGCGATGAAATCCATTGCGGGGGCTCCTTCCTTGTTTTGGCTATGTTCAACAGCACTGGCCGGATGTGTCAAGCAAGTTCTATCCGCACAGGACGATAACCGCGAAACCCGCCACCATGAGAGCCCCGCCCGCAAGCCGCTCCCGAATGGAATCCTCCCTGAGCACCGCACCGGCCAGTACGATGCTGAACAGGGTGCTCAACCTCTTGACCGAGGTTACCCAGGTTACCTTGGCGATGCTCAGGGCAAAAGCGGCCGCCAGAACGGCAAGGACGAAGATAAAGGCGGGAAGCAGTGCTTTGGCGGCGGTACGGCCAATGTCTGACAGGGAACGGCGGTTGGCGGGTTTCATGAACAGCATCAAGGGGATCATTCCCGCAACGAGACAGGACCAGTAGACGGCCATGTAGTGCAGTGGCGAAGACAGCGCGATGGCTTTCTTCGAAAGTGTCGCGGTGATGGAGAACAGGAATGCAACCGTGCACATGTACAGCGCGCCCCGCTCCTTAAGCAGGGCCCTGATCGGCGCCAGCATTCCCTTCTTGACCGATCCGGCATTCAGGACGTAAGCGCCTGCCGCGATCAGCAGGACACCGGATCCGCTGGCCAAACTTATACGCTCGCCGATCAGCAGATTGGGAATCACGAGCATGAATACCGGTGAAAGCGAGAGAAGGGGGGCGACGATGCTCAGCGGGGACAGGCGCAATGCCTGCATGTACAGTATCTGTGCGAGAATTTCAAGCGGAAGGGCGACGAGAATTGCTGAATAGAAACCCGGCGCCGGATCGGGTATGCCGGCAATTATGTCCGCGACGCAGATTGCAGGGAGAGGCAGGGCGAACATGAGCCAGGTGAACAGGAGGGAATTTTCCTTTGTCAGCGCCTGCTTTGCGGACAGGTCGCGCAATGCGTCGCCCATTGCGGACAATAAAGATACGAGCACCCACAGCTGCCCCATCCTGTTTCCACCTTCCCCTTCTTGATTCCATGGCGCCCATGCCGGCCTTCCTGACATAATAACGGATACGGCCGGCAATTTGTTGGCAAAATTTCCTGCGTGACGATCCTCCGGCTATCTGGGATACTGTACCTTATGGATGATGAAATGAAAATCACCGGCACGTCAACTGAAGAGTGGGTGGCCATACCCCGCGAGGCGGAAAATATCCAGTGGCTTGGCGATTTGCCCCGGGGAAAGGCCGAGCTGTGGGCGCTGGTGCTGGAGTCCCGCGGAATTCCATTCCGTATGGAGCGTAGCGGTCATGGACTGCAGCTCCTGGTGCCTGCTGCACATATGGCTGCGGCAGTTGACGAGCTGTCCCTTTTCGAGGAGGAAAACCGCGACTGGCCACCATTGCCGCGTAGCATTCCCCCCCATTCGGACAACACGCTGTCCACATTGTCCATCCTTGTCCTGGTGGCTGTTTTCCATAACCTGATCCGGCTCAGGGTGTGGCTGCCGGGCAAAATGCCGCCCGATTGGCTCGCGATCGGCAGCGCTGACAGCGAGAAGATCCTGCAGGGCCAGTGGTGGCGGCTGGTGACGGCTCTCACCCTTCACGCTGATTCCATGCACCTCCTGGGCAACCTGGCGATCGGCGGAATCTTCATTGTCTTTCTTTGTCGCTACCTCGGTTCGGGCCTGGCCTGGACGATGCTTCTGGCCGCCGGTGTCATGGGCAACTTCGGAAATGCTCTACTCCAACCGGTGAGCCATGAATCCATCGGGTCTTCCACTCTCGTCTTCGGAGCGGTCGGACTCCTTGCCGCACTGAATATCACCGGGATGCGCCGGCATTCCTGGAGGGGCAGCTTCCTTTCCTTTGCAGGGGCAGCCGCCCTCCTCGCCCTCCTCGGCACAGAGGGGGAGCGTGTGGACCTTGGCGCCCATCTGTGCGGTTTTGCGTCGGGCGCAGTCCTCGGACTGGCAGCAGGATTCCTGGTCGAAAGGTTCGGAAGGCCCGGCAGGCTGTCGAACGTTTTGCTCTCATCAGCTGCTGCCTTTACGGTTGCCGCAGCATGGCTTCTTGCTGTCGGCTAGCGGAATGGAATGCAGTGCGTATGGGGCGAGGGCCTAATTTCTTTGAAGCGTTTTCCATGGCTTGGCATGGTCGGCGGACAATAGGCAGGTCGTGGCAAGGCAAGTGTTGTGTATCTCAAGATATATCGCATGTTTATAACTGCGATTTCCGCAAAAAGTGCTTTCGGGACAAGAAATGTCTTGATCATAACTATTTGAAATCAGCCGGCAAATGGTTAACTTATTGAAAAAGTTGCCAAATTGCCGGCTGACTATGAATTGGGCAATTAGCAGGTCCCATCAGAAAGAAGAGCACTTTCCGGTTTTCTGAACAGGGTTATCCACAGGTTGCCAACAGCTGTTGTTGAGAACGTGTTACAGTCCTCGCTCAACTCCGGTTCCGGATTTGGGATCCCTTCAGGGTTCGTTTACCTTCCCCTGCCGTGCCCTTCACCATGCCCCCCACCGTGATGGCCGCCGCCCTGATTGTGGTTGGCTTCCCCATGACCTTTGAAATTACCGGCCCTGCCGTGACGCTCGGCCGGACGGAATTCCCTGTAACCGGGGCCGGGATGTTTTTGATACCCGTCATAGTAATTGTCCCGGTAGTAGTGAACCTTGCTGGCAGGGTATTTTCTGAGACCGTACGGCACGTTCTTGTTATGGACTTTCACCCAGGGTCCGTTGTAATAAGGCGACGAATACCAGACATTGCCACGTGGCTGGTAGTAATGTCCTCCATAATAATAGAAATCATAGGGCACTCCGACGGCAACGTAAAAACCGAGCTGCGGAGGCATAACGAACTGCGGAGGGGCAGCAACAACAACAGGAGGGCCGATGTTTATTCCCACGCTGACGCCCACGTTCGACGCCTGGGCTTGGGAAAACGGAATCAGCGCGGCAACTGCCAGGCAAAACAGATACTTTTTCATACATGACTCCTTTTGGGCCAGGAGGCCTACCGTTATCAGCGCAGGCCCTGATCCTGGTTGATGTTATTTCCTGGTGCTGAAAACGCCTTTCACCTGGAAAGGTTTACATATATTTCGTCAATTTGGGGCCGGGGGCTTAAGCATGTCCCTTGCAGGCAACTGAATGAAAGGGTTTGCACGTATGTGCGTTTTCCATTATCATCGGTCCAATTCAGATGCCTGAGGAGGGACAGCTTATGAAATTGGCAGGACTCATGCTTGGAATTCTTGGAATGGTCTGCTCGTGCGTGCCGCCGGGGTATCAGGGCACTATGGATACCGCCCGCGACATAGGGAGATCCCTGCCTTCGGGTATGGACGAAGGTGGGCAGCCTGATGAAGCCATTCCGGCCTGCTCGCGGCTGAAGACGCAGCCGGTGAAGGTTCGACAGCTCTACGAAGATTATTACGGAACGATTCTTACGAGTGACAGGTCATGGCTCAACACGCCCGGTGGGGGATACCGGTGGGGGATAGCAAACGAAAAACCCCTCAGCATGGCATATTTCGCCGCCTATGTGAAGCCGGCCGGCAAATACGCCCGTTTCAGGGCGCGAATTTATGTCGACAAGGGCATCAAGGACAAATTGTACTTTGCGTTCCGCGCCGAGGCGCGGGATGGCGAGGTGATCAAGAACCTGGCAATCAGGCCAGGCGAGACCAAAACGGTGGACCTGGACATAAGCGGAGTTAAAAGACTTTTCATAGGCACGGAGCTGAGGATCAACCATGATACTGCACGGAAAATCGTGATCGGCGAACCGGAGTTCTATACCTGCAGGTAAAATGCGCAATTGTGCCGTTTCAAACTGAAAGAGCCTGCACGAAGCAGGCTTTTTCAGTTTGTATCCAAAATGTGCAACCTATTTCGAGATGTTGACCGATTTTATTATTACCGGCGTCTGAGGCACGTCCTGGAGGCCGTTGCGGAACGCCGTACGTACTGAGCCAATCCTGTCAACCGTATCCATTCCCTTTATGACCCTGCCGAAAACGGCATAGCCGAAGCCGTCAGGCATGGGGCGGTCAAGGTTCGGATTGTCCACCAGGTTGATGAAAAACTGCGAGGTGGCGCTGTCGGGGTTGGCGGTCCTTGCCAGGGCGATGGTTCCGCGCTGATTTTTCAGCCCGTTTGCCGCTTCGTTCCTGACCGGTGCCCTTGTTGCTTTCTGTTGCATCTTTTCCGTAAAGCCGCCGCCTTGAATCATGAAACCCGGAATTACGCGGTGGAAGACGGTTCCGGAGTAAAAGCCGTTTTTGGCGTACTGCAGAAAGTTGCCGACCGAAACGGGCGCCTTGTCCGGGTACAGTTCGATGGTGATTTTGCCGAGCGAGGTGTCAACCTGCACCACGGGGTTTCCTGCCGTGCCGCTTGCGGCGCAGGCCGTTCCACAGGCCAGAATGCCGATTGCCAAGGCCGTGAGGACTTTCTTGAGCATATGCTTGAGCCTCCTCTGAAAATTTTTTGCTCCGGGCTTTTCATACCAGATCAACTGCGTTTTTACCAGATGTTTTGATTTTATTTCCCGAGCTGCCGGGCCAGAGAAAAGACAGTCGTCTTACCGAGATGCGGCCCACGGAAATCGGGCTTGCAAGCTCAGAAGAAAATTCCGGTAAAAATTTTGTAATCGCTCGAATTTGCGTGCAAATTTATCTTGACAAATAATTTTACTTATGCTGAAATCACTTACAATTAGACTAATGTATTTAATGATGGTCATGGCGCAAAAGGCTGTGCGAAACTCCTTTGTTTCCTTGTCTGCCTACCCACGCAAAAAAATAAATTTCCGGAGAGTTGCCAGGCCGAATATTTTCTGCTTCGCCACCGATGGGAATCCGTTCCGCCCAAGAGGGAAATGGTGTTTTATTACCGGCAGGCGCGTGGTTTTTTCCAAATCATGAGCGCATGCACGGCTTCCTAGTGCGGACGGTTTGCGAAGCAGGAAGCATTTACCGATTGTCCTAATTATAACGCTTACTTGCGCAATGCGTCCAAGATCCTTCTCAATTTGCTGCCGTACCATGTCTACCCGGTTGTGACCGTGCCGGTAAGGGGCTTCGGACCCCGAAAAACCCCCTTGACAATTAATTGAACTTGTGATGAAATTCCGCGCTGCATGAGATGTTGCGTCCCTGAGAACCGAACTCGTTCTTTTCTATAAAACAATGTGTAATTTATATTACAGTTGGTCCGTGGTACTTTCCGGGTGTCCCCAAGTTGCAATCTCTTTCATTCAGCCCAGAACTACTCATGGCATCAGTGTATCTTTGCATTAACTGGTGCCGCCTCGTGCACTTCCGCTCAGGGAGATAGGAGCAACCCGGTCTTTCGCATAAAAAGCAGTAAAAAAAGCTGTGCCGTCGTTGCAATATGTGTTGAGGCAACAATCAAAGGCCGAACGCTGCATCCGGCCAACAACGAAAGGAGAGGTTTAACACTATGCAATCAGGATCAACGTGTCAGTTAACAGGAGAATGCAGACTTCCGGATCGTGCTACACTGCCGGCAACTCTTTACAAAGAGTTGGAAGAATTCATCGCCAATCTCCCCACAAAGGAAGGCCATCTCGTAACCGTGCTGCACAAGGCCCAGGGCCTGTTCGGCTACCTGCCCAAGGAAGTCCAGCAGTTTGTCGCCGATTACATGGGCGTCTCCCTTGCCAAGGTTTACGGCGTCGTCAGTTTCTACACCTTCTTCACCATGGTTCCTAAGGGCAAATATCCCATCTCCATCTGCATGGGGACGGCATGCTTCGTCAAGGGCGCGGAAAAAGTCGTCGAGGCTTTCAAGGAAGCCCTGGGCGTCGAAGTCGGCGAAGTCACCCCGGACGGCAAGTTCTCCATCGACTGCCTCCGCTGCGTCGGCGCCTGCGCACTGGCTCCGATTCTGACCGTCGGCGAGAAGGTCTACCCTCACGTTACCGCCGACCAGGTAAAGAACATTCTTGCTGAATATTAATTTCAAATAGACCTGAAGGAGCTAAACCATGGCAAAAATTTCATCAATTGCTGATCTGAAGAAGTTTCAGGAAGATTACAAGGCGAAACAAGCGACAAAAAAAGAAAAGATCGTTGTGAATGTCTCCCTCGCCACCTGCAGCATCGCCTCCGGCGGCAAGACCGTCTTGGCAGCCATGCAGGATGAAGCAGCCAAGCTGGGGATCAGCAACGTCGAGTTCGTTAAATCCGGATGCATGACCTACTGTCACTCCGAGCCGACCGTTGTCGTGACCCTGCCCGGCAAAGAGTCGGTCTGTTTCGGAAATCTGGACGAAACCGGCGCCAGGGAACTGGTACAGAAGTACCTGAAGAACGGCGAAGTGGCTGGTACCGTTATTCCCGTAAACTATGTCAGGGTTGAATTATAAACAAGGGGAGGAGTCAGATAATGGAAGTGGCAAAGAAACAGTTGAGAATAGCGACCAGAAACTGCGGTTTCATTGATCCTGAAAATATCGAAGATTACCTTGGCGTGCGCGGCTACGAGGCCCTTGCCAACGCGATTACCGCAAGCACTCCTCTGGCGATCGTCGACGAAATCAAGAAGTCCGGCCTCCGCGGCCGTGGCGGCGGAGGCTTCCCCACCGGCAACAAGTGGGAATTCGCAGCCAAGAACGTAGCCGAGCAGAAATACGTTGTCTGCAACGCCGACGAAGGCGATCCCGGCGCGTTCATGGACCGTGCCGTTCTCGAAGGCGACCCCCATTCCGTCGTTGAAGCAATGGCCGTCTGCGGTTATGCCATCGGCGCTTCCATCGGCGTTGTTTACATCCGCGCGGAATATCCGCTGGCCATCAAGCGCCTCAAGAAAGCCATCGACGATGCACGTGCATACGGCGTCCTCGGCAACAACATCATGGGTACCGGTTTCAATTTCGACATCGAGCTGAAATACGGCGCAGGCGCGTTCGTCTGCGGCGAGGAAACCGCTCTCATCCGTTCCATGGAAGGCAGCCGCGGCGAGCCTTACACCAAGCCCCCCTTCCCCGCCAATGCTGGCTACTGGAAGATGCCGACCATCGTCAACAACGTGGAAACCTTCGCCAACATTCCGGCCATCCTGGTCAAGGGTTCCGGCTGGTTCTCTTCCATCGGCACCGAGCGCTCCAAGGGGACCAAGGTGTTCGCCCTTGCCGGCAAGATCACGAATACCGGCCTGATCGAAGTTCCCATGGGCATCACCCTGAAGGAAGTCATCTTCGATATCGGTGGCGGCTGCCCGGGCGGCAAACAGTTCAAGGCCGTTCAGACCGGCGGACCTTCCGGCGGCGCCCTGACCTTCAAAGACGCTGACGTACAGATCGACTACGACAACCTGCTGGCCAAGAACTCGATGATGGGCTCCGGCGGCATGATCGTCATGGACGAGGACACCTGCATGGTCGACATCGCCAAGTTCTTCCTCGACTTCACCATGGACGAGACCTGCGGCAAGTGCACCCCGTGCCGTATCGGCTCCAAGCGTCTCTGGGAAACCCTGGACAAGATCACCAGCGGCCAGGGCACCGAGGCTGACTTCGAGAAGATGAAGAGCCTGGCAGTGAACATCAAGGACACGGCGCTGTGCGGCCTCGGCCAGACCATGCCCAACCCGGTTCTGTCCACCATGAACACCTTCGCCGACGAGTACCTTTCACACGTCCGCGACAAGAAATGCCCGGCAGGCGTTTGCTCCAACCTGCTGGAAATCGTCATCCTGCCCGAGAAGTGCGTCGGCTGTACGCTTTGCGCACGCGTATGTCCGGTAAACTGCATCTCCGGCAAGGTGAAGGAAGCCCACGTGATCGATCAGGCAGCCTGCATCAAGTGCGGCGCATGTATCGACAAGTGCAAATTCGACGCAATCGTTAAGAAATAATTGAAAGGAGCACATATATAAGCATGCAAGACAGTTTAATATTGAGGTTCAGGATTACGGGGTGCGTTGAGAGGACTTGATATTTGGATGGACAAGAAAATACCACCCGTCCAACGAACTGGGTAGGGTATTATTTTAGGTCAACTGTCCATGTTCTCCCAAGTGAGCTTTGAAAACCATTTGAGTAGACAATTTTCGAGAAACCAACATTCTTTGCCTGTTCATCTATCCTTACTTCGTTTTGAAACTTGTATACAAGCGGTTGAGACATTAACGCATATGTTATTCTGAGAGTTTTTTTGCTAGTCCCCAGTGCGCTTACTTGCGCGTCCATTCCTGTACGTACTAATATTTCTTCTATAGAGGAAGCATAAGTATCCCGTAATGTCATCTGAGCCTTTGGCAACAAGGAAGACGCTTTGGAATAAAGACGCTTTTCCGTGTCATTTTTTCTGGATGCGTAGACTGCTTTCGTCATTGCCAATAAAACAACCATTTGATTGAGGTCCTTTAAGTCGTCAGTCGTACCATAGTATTTTCTCAATTTATCCCTACAAGCTTTTATTTTATTTTCTGCTTCTTTCAACTTTTTGTCATCTGATGTGATTTTGTTTTGAAGTTTTTGTATCGACTGTTTCTGAATTACTTCTTTACGTAGTGATGCTACTTCAGCAAATTCAGGTGCATTTTTAGGAATTGCATCAAGATGTATTATTGCTTGATTGAAGTTAGTTTGCAGTAACTTCTTTGCAGTTAACAAATGATCTGCCGGAGACATGATCGCGGATTTATTTACCAATTGTGCTGGAGACTGTGATGACGTTCTTTGTTTTTTACTGTCTACTAAATTTACTATTATACCAAATATTAATATTACTAATAATGTGATAGTCATAGCCAAGAGCATGTTACCTGGCCATTTATATATATTAACTGTTTTTTTTACTTTGGTGCCACAAGCAAGACATATTGTTTCTCTTTCAATGAGCACATTCCCACATTTCGAACACTTTGTTGTAAACATGAAACCTCCACCTGATCTAACCACATATTACCGTGAGTGACTATATTAAGTAAAAAGAAATAAATTACATAGTAGAATTATTTAGTTTTAGTTACAGTTCCACTGTACATGTCATACTTATATTCACACACTTTTTGGCTTCCAGAATATCCGATATAATAAATTGATGAAGCCAATTTACCGACTTGAGCAAATAGCTCAGATACTCCTTTGACGTTCGTTTTTACTGATGAAGGTTTTGTACCTGAAGGAAAACGCATATTACATTTAACTAAATTAACTGCAAGACTTTTGCATTGGCCGCCATTATACCCTCCAGTGTTGATTTTAGATTCTATCCATGAAGCTATTTGAGTTGATTTATCTTCCGCTTTTGCACTATTTGGCATTACCATCAACAAGCTAATCGTTGTCAATATTATAGTTTTCATGTACATGAAAATCATAGCCATACCTTTCTATTTATATTCTGAAATATCTATTTCTCTTACCTCACCACTCATCTCGATTAATTTATCTGATTTACTCATAAGTTCTGCAAAAGCCTTAGCAATGTCAGATTGTCTAGTTTTAATAGACCTATTTACCGTAGAAAGGGTTTTTGATTTCAATAAATTGCGTCTGTAAGCTGTTAAATCGATAGCATTATAAAATAGCTCTAAGGCATCATACATTTTTTCAACGTCTTTTCTTAACTGCCTACTGAGTTTTTTTACTTCAGCATTCTTCAAAAACATTGTAAGGGGCGTTTCGCACTCGTCTTGAGTGAATATAGGCCCATCTAGCTTTTTTGGTACTCGCGTCATACCCCACCTCCAAATGTAAGTAGAATAAAAGCCCTTCATGTATATACCACAACATTGCTTGAGTGAAAAGTCCATGCAGCGCAGCACATCCTTAACCAGCTAATAACACGTCATATTTTATATAAATTATATAATCACTTACGTTTTTTAATTTTCGCTTTTAAATCTCCGCAATGCTCTTATAAAATAATGCTCAAATTATAAGCATTGCGAGGTAACTGAAATGAAAACCTTGCGTGAAACACGCATAGACGCTGGCAAGACGCAACTGGATATTCAAAGAGACATCGGCATATTCCAGACCAAAATCAGCCGGGAAGAAAACGGAATCCGGACCCTGACGGTTTTGGAAATGAAGGCAATCGAAAAATACCTTGGGGCTGAAATTGATTGGGTTCCCCGAAGCAACCTTACCGCAAACCAGCACGCCAAACTGAGCAGAGCAATTTTCGTGATGATGCATCGGTATGGGAGCTTGGAAACGCTCAAGTTTACATGCCGATTCAGGACACTTTCAGAAATGTATGACGTGCTGTGCAATAACTCAGAAACCGAGGAACCGCTTGGATTGCCAAACCATACCAACAACGGAGGTCAACTATGAAGAAACTCCAGGTGAGACTTGCTTACGAGCACAACCCTTACGAGCATAACCCCTATGAGGATAACAAAATGCCAGCAGGGTACAAACGCCCGGTCTTTAAGGTGCGAGTCGTCCGGGATACCAGATTCCCGCCCATGTCGCACAAACTGACTCTTGGCGAGAGATGGGAAATTTACCAAGAGCGGCAAAGAATCTTGAAGGAGGAAAGAGAACATGCGAAATCTGCACGCGATTAAAGTCCACCTTGCCGCTTCACAAATCAAACGCAAGACTTTCAACAACGCTCCTCACCTTGTCTTGCCGGTTGTGATGCTGACAGAGGGAGTCCATAACGGTACCGGTGGCCCCTTGTACTACCCACACGATGAGTTGCGGAACTCGGCGCACCTCTGGGACGGCAAGCCTGTATTGGTAAACCACCCCACCAACGGCGGCATGCCAATATCTGCCAACAACCCCCGAGTATGGGAAGGTCAGGTATTGGGACAGGTATGGAACTCCCGGTTTGACGGTAAGAAACTGGTAGCTGAAATCTGGCTCAATGAAGAACGTACCCGGAAGATCGCCCCTGAACTCCTGAATCTCATATCACATGGCGCAAACATCGACGTTAGCACCGGCTTGTTTACTGCCGACGAGCTGACGCCCGGAATCTGGAATGGCGAAAAGTACACCGCTGTTGCCCGCCGACACGTCCCCGACCATCTTGCCATTTTGCCAACCTCACGCGGTGCCTGCTCTTGGGCCGATGGTTGCGGTATACGAAGCAACTCAATGGACAACATGATTCGGAACATCAACGGCGCATACGAAACCTATGTACGAAACGGAGGCTACATGCACAACCACACAGAGGAACCCCTGTTACTGCCCACCTTGAACGATTCGCCCAAGGACTCTCCCCTCACCAACAAAGCAGAACCTGATGAATATGATATGGACATTTCACGACTCTGGGGGAAAGTATGACAAAAAGAAACGAAGTACTCATAAGCGAACTTCCAGCGGATAAGTTGCTGGAAGCCTCAATGCAACTTGTAGGGGATGAGTATATCCCGCTCCAAACCTCGATGATGAACTGCTCCCCCATTTTGAACCCGACAGTAGGCAGACAGCCAACATCCTTGATATTCGACCTTGGAGGCTTGAAATCGCAGCTTGCCAACGTGGAAGCGGGGCTGGCCGGGGCAATCGAAAACCTACGCAGCCTTTGGACCGGTCTTGAGTACCATTGCAGGATTAACGGCAAACCACCGGAGCGCACAATTGAAAGCATAAGTGCCATGAAGAATGACAAAATCGCCGAAGCCGCGATTCTTGTAACGGTGCGCCATAAGGAGGCAATCAAGCTCCGCAAGAAGGTAGAAGAAATTGAATCACAACAGAAATCCCATGAGCTACGAAAACGGCTTTACTTGGGAGCCATGAAACGCGCCCGGAAAGATTCCCATGGTGTTTACCAGATTTCCGAAGTTGACGGGATGAAGGTAGACGAAGAAGGTATAATTACCGAATTGAAAATTCACGTTGATGAATATCTTGCCGAGTGCAGAAAACGGAGATCCAGAAACCGAGCGGCCTAAAAGTTGCGGCGGGGAACTTTCATGCCGGTTGCGCCAGACCGCCGGGACTCCGAAAGCCAAGGTCTTTTCCCCACCGCTTCGCATACGGCAACGGGCCTTGGCATCTGGCAACCCTTAACGAAATCGACTTGCAACGGGTGTGGCCTGGTCTTGCCCGGATACCAGAACCAAGCAACCCTGTGCCTGTTGCAAGCAATGACCCACTGGGTTGTGCCGGGCATATAAAACATTTGATGCAACCCCGTATTTTAAGTTTACGGGTATTTCACGAACTGACCTAGATCCTTGCATGGAGGGGGAGTCAATAGCTTGGGAGAAATAGGCCGACGGGCCGACAAGGACGGTAACCCTAACCATCTTTTTCTCCCATTTTCAGAATAGGGTCACGCGCAAAGGGAGCGTAACCAATGGCAAGAACGAAATGGCCTAAAGACATTGACGAGAGAAAAATCCGCTCACGGGAAAGAGTACGTCAACAGGCAATACGTAACGCGCTTGAAGCCATTGGTACGGGTAGTTGGCTGAATGACAACGATTCCTTTAACCACTCCCGCACACTAGATGATCCAGAAGCTGTTAAACGTGCTCACGAACTGCTGCGGATTTTGTTGCATGGCAAGGCGGGTTACAAGATGGGTCAGAAAGAAATTGATATGGAGGTACTTTGCGCGAATCTGCTTGCCAACAAAAGCAGGGTACTCGTTACACAAAAACCCATAGCGATATCTCTCAACAGGAACGATTGGACGAAAAGCCGCTATACGAGGGCAGGCTATTTCACCATTGAATTGGTTGACATGATGGAAAAGAGGGGGTTCTTGATGCACAAAGAAGGAATCTACGATAAAAACAACCCGAAAAAGAGCCGAAGGAGCCGTATTTGGCCGACTCAAAAATTTACGGTCCTATAACCCAAAAAAAGGTTGTGACATATTCTGTCGCTAGACAGGGTTAGCCTTTCGTCCATAACAAGGAGGAAAGGTCATGAATGTTGAGGAGTTGCGACGTAACTTCCCGGATGA
>POSG01000002.1 GCA_003314535.1 Geobacter sp. | reverse complement strand
ATCCAGGGGACGTTCTTGGCAAACAAAACTTATCAATAACGGATTAGCCCCGTCATTCTGTTTGAGCTCCACAGGGCCATGACTGAATCCGTTTGCTTCATATTACATCTTCATGATTGGTATTATTTTAGGGCCGCGGGGACGTTGCTTGTAAGGATATGGGCAAATGTGGCTGTTTCAGCTTAATCGTTACAATCCCGTTAATAACGCTTCTGGCAACTGCGTCGTCTGACTTCCCTGGTCTAGCTAAATAGATTGTAATGGCATGTTTGCCGTTAATTGTCGCCCAGTATCTTTCAAGTGTTACAACGCAGTTCTCACTTCTTCTCTCAAAATAGTAAGCCTTTTGCCCGGAAATTCGTGTTTCTGCCAAGCCTGTTGTGATGCCCTGGCATTCAAGATCATCCCCGGCAGTGGCTTGAAGGGTTTTTGCCATCTCCTTAACAGGATCGTTCGGTACCGGACTTTCGATTTTACCTACAATGACAATCAATAAGATCGATTTCATCCACGTCTTATTAGATTCCCTAAAAGTGTATGTGAGGGTTCCATTGTCATCTATATGAGGTACTTTCTTGCTGTTGGATTGACTAATGCCGACAGGTAGATTGATGGTGAAGTAATTGCTATCAAAAATATGCAGTTTAATTTTCGATGCAAAGCAAGGTGAGCAAAACAGAAGGATAACTACTACGACTAAAGTAATTTTTGTGCAGTGAGTCATATTAGCTCCTTACTTTTTGTGTCCATATGTCTCATCTTTTATCATTCTTATTTTATGGCGACAGTCTCGTGCTTTTTCGTAGAATCCATGTGTTGCATTTTCATTAATTTCATGTTCTTTTGTGATTTTCTGATAATCGTCATACACTTTTTTAACTAACCACGGCGCTTCAAAGTATGTTAGCAACCCCGCTATAGCACCCTCTACGCCATTCTTTATAGTGTCTTTTATCGCTATTTTCTTGCTTTCCATTGAAATCATGCCGGCTATTCTTAAAGCACATCCTATATCTTTCAATGGGTTCTTCCCATACTCCTTTACATACGGGTCTTCAGCCTCGATACCGCCGGGGTGATATGTCCATCTGATATACTTATAAGAAAATGAAACTTTTTCCATGTGCGGAAGGTACGACGTATCTGGCAAAAAAGTGGGCGCCGTATAAGAGTGAATACTGACTATGAGGGCATCTTTAAGGAGCATGGTGAGGTATAAGTATTCATCTCCGTACTTATCGACATGGTACCAATCGATTTGAACGTATTTCATTCGCTCCCCCGTACAAAGGGCCTGATGCAGTTTGGGTGAGCATTCGTCGCGTTCTATGATTACCTTGAGTGGGCCGTGGTTGGCTCCAGCGGTGATAGTCCCTTCAACCGGGCGGTGAGGCGCTTCGATTTTGTGCATGAACCAATAGCCGATAATACTTCTCTCCCGTCCGAGAATTTCGCACGTGCCTTCGATCTTCCCCTGTTTTTCGCCCTCCATTGTAATATGGTATGGAAGCGTCATATAAGTACCTTCAATAAAGTTAAGTAATAATAATTAAATATATTTATTATCATAAATCTACGCCAAATGCTACGTATATTTAATGGCGGGAAATCCGGGAACATCCATGATAAGTAATGTCAAGGGGAAAACGGAGATTTCCCTTAACTTCCCGAGATGCCACCGGTAGCTTTATGACGCTCCTTCTTGCTCTCCAACCTTTTTAATCTTTCTTGATGGTCCGCACGATCATGCGACCAGACATCCATGTGCCGTTGTCAACGCCGAAAGTTTTTGTCTCCAATTCAGGGAAATAAATTGTCCCCTAAACAACGGTATTGTTATGCCTCTTCCTCCTCGTCAGGCCTGACTTCTTGAGCTTTTGGAGGTGGACCGAAGAGCCCCGCCTTGCGCTTTTCCTTCAGCCGGTAACTTTCCCCCTTGATGTTCAACGTTGTGCAGTGATGCAGCAACCGGTCGAGAATCGCTGTCGCCAATACCTGATCATTGAAGATCTCACCCCAGTCGACAAAGCTCTTGTTTGAGGTGATGATGGTGGATGCCTTCTCGTACCGCCGCGTCAGCAAGCGGAAGAACAGGCCGGCTTCTTCCCGATTCATCGGAAGGTACCCCATCTCGTCGATGATCAGAACTTTTGGCGACACAAACTGCTGCAGCTGCCTTTCCACCCGGTTTTCCAGCCTGGCCTTGGTAAGCCGGGTGATCATGGACTCCAGGGTCAGAAACAGCGCTGTGTGACCTGCTTCCAGGGCCTTGAATCCGATGGCGATTGCCAGGTGCGTCTTGCCGACACCGGGAGGGCCGAGAATGATGATGTTCTCAGCCCTTCCCACAAACCCAAGGGAAGACAGCTCACGGATTACCTTCTTGTCTATGGACGGCTGGAAGGAGAAGTCGAACTGCTCCAGTGTCTTCACCCACGGGAAGCGGGCCAGCCGTAAACGTGCTTCAACCCCCTTCAGATGCCGTCCGTTCCACTCCGTCGTCAGAGCATCCAGCAGGAAATCTCGGTAGTTGAGGTCCTTCTTTGCCGCCTGTTCGCAGAGCGCATCGAGCTGCGGCAGGAGGTGATCCATCCGCATTTTCTCCAGGAGTCCGCTCAGTTCCATGGGATCACCTCCTCATACACGGAAAGATCCCGCCGTTCCACCTGGACGGCATTCTGCCAGAGCTCACGGTGATGGTCGGCAACAGTAACCCATCCTTCACGGGGAGAACGGAGCCGGTGTTCCGTAACAAGAATGCCGTCACTATAGACCTTGATGCAACCGTCAAGGCTCAGCCGGATTCCGACAGGGGTCCCACACAAGTTGGCGGGGACACTGTAGCGATTTCCGCGCACCTCGATGTAACCATCCCAGTGAACCAGGCGCTGTTCGTGGTACGAGGTGTCGAAGCGGACTGACGGCAGGGGGCCAAGAGTTGGCGCCTCCCGGGCAAAGCGCTCCTGAACTACCTCTTTCACAGTCCCGTGAAATCTCCGATCAGCCTCTTCTTCCAGCCATTGCCGGGCCAGTTGGTTCAGGTGCTCCATGCTATCGAACTCCCGGTAGCGGACGAAGAAGTGGTGCTTCACGTAGCCCACCATCCGCTCGTCTTTCCCCTTGGTCCGTGCCCGGTTGGGACGGCAAGCCCGGGGAACAAAGCCGTAACACTCGGCCATGTCGAGGAATCGTTCGTTGAACTGTACCTTCTCGCCGATCCGATGCTTGATGACGGTGCTCTTCTGGTTATCAACTAGGACTTCCGCCGTCACGCCGCCAAAATGCTCCAAAGCGAGGATTATTCCCTCGTACGTGTGCTCGGCATCGCAGCGGTCGGTCCCCCAGAAATGGAATCGCCGTGAAAAACCGAGCGTATTGACGCTGAAGTGAACCTTTCTCGTCTCGCCGCCAACGACGGTTACCACCTCTCCCCAATCGTTCTGCATCTGTTGGCCCGGCTCGGTTTCGAAGCGTACGGTAGCCTGATTCTCCCGCAGGGGCCGCTTCGGTCTTATATAATCCCGAACCAGTGTAACTTCGCCCTGGTAGCCCTTTGCCTGTAGCTCCCGGAGTACCACCACTGCATTCCATACTTCCTGCCGAAGCAGCTCGTCGATCAAAGGTTTGAATGGGTCGAGTTTGCTCTTCCTGGCATTCGGCCGCTTGCCGCTTGGGGCTCCTCCTCTGACAACCGCGCGCCTTACCGTCTTCGGGTGTACTCCCAATTGCCTTGCTATGTCCTTCTGGTAGACACCCTTCGCAATTTGTGATTGAATACTCATGTAGTCCTCCTTTCTGAGCATGGACAGCACCTCCAGAGCATTTGGCGATTCTCTAAAGGTACTTCCTTCTGCCACGATTGGGGGACTTTTTATTTCCCTGTTTTATGTACTTTTATCACCGGCGATGACACCGTCTAAGGGATCTTGCCCTGTTGCGGAAGATTGAGTTAGTGCCAACCCGCCGGCCTCGAAACACTTTAAATGGCATGCAGCTTTCGACTCATGCAGTCCCCGGAACAGCGAGGCCCGGCGGGAAGATCGTTGTGCAAGAAGAGTATGTAGGTTTCCTTACACCGCTTTCTCTAACAGTTTAAAGTCTGTTCCGCGTCGGTCCACGGCAAGCATATTCTCAACCAGTTTGCGGGCTACCACCAGTGTGGCGCGATTTCTGTTACCACGAGCCGATTCTTTTTCATGCATAAGCGCCAGTCGCTCATTCCAGTGCGGCGCAAGCTTGGCAGCTTCAATCAGTTTTGTCTGCAAAAGCTTGTTTCGTTTTTTGGAGATGGGTCCACGCTGCTCTTTCCCTGCGGACTCAGATGCTCAAGGGACGTTGGCATTTTGTCAACTAAGGCAGGTTAACAGAAAAAGTATAGGGGGCGCATCTGCAGAATTCAGAAAATGAAATCTGCAGCCGCGACTCCGGATTATCCCCCTTCGTGTAATGTCCGAAACAACTGAAACTGACCCAAAACTTGATATAATAATTCATGGAAAATGGTAATCCATTTCCTCGTGTTTTTGCTGATTTCGCCGCTGAATGTGGAAGCGTCGCAAGAAATTACGATTTAGTCTGCATATGGAAAGTGCAAGGCTGGAGATGGAGGAATAATGATTAATCTATCGAAACCATTAATGCTTTTGGTCGCTTGCCTCGTTACGGGATGCGTATCGCAAACCCAGTTTCTCGACAGTAAGCAATCGATGGCAATACAGACAGCCTTGAGACGCGGGCAATTCGAGCTGAATTGCCCAGAGGCTACACCCACGGTTATTTCGAGGGAGGTCATTCAGCCTGCCTTGCGGGGGCCTTACGTGGGCGGAATCCAGCGGGCGGAATTTACGATTGGCGTATCCGGTTGCGATAAGCGCTCAACCTACGTCGTAATTTGCCCCGAGGGAGGGGAAAGCTGTTATGCGGCAGGCCAGGGCAGATTCAACGACCATTGATTTCGGACGTCCCCCTACGCCCCAAGCCAAGATAACACGACTCTTCCCCCTCGGACCCTTCTTTAGCGTGTCTTTCACATAATCTGCCCTGAAAGGCGGGCGATGAAAAAACGCCACCTTCTTATCACAGGTCTGCCCGGGACCGGCAAGACCACGCTTATGCGAAAACTCACCATCCGCCTGGCAGGACTTAATCCGGTAGGTTTCTTGACCGAGGAGATCCGGGAAGGTGGACTCCGACAGGGCTTTCGGCTTTTGAGCCTTGATGGGAAAGAGGGAACCCTCGCCCATGTGGGTATCCACGGAAGGAACCGGGTGGGACGTTACGGTGTGGATGTAAAAGGTTTCGAGACCTTTCTTGCCGACCTGGACCTGGAGAATTCAGGCGCTGCGCTCGTTTTCATCGACGAAATCGGCAAGATGGAGTCCATGTCTCCTCTCTTTACAAGTCTGGTGCGGAGACTCCTTGCTTCGCGCAAGACAGTGGTGGCCACAGTCGCCCTCAAAGGGGGAGGGTTGATTGCCGAACTCAAGGAAAATCCAGACTGCGAGATCAGAGAGGTGACCCCTGCAAACAGGGAGAGTCTGCCGGATGAGTTGGCAAGGTGGCTTCTGCGCGTGCTCGAGACTCAAAATAAAATGTAATTTACCCGGGTAAGGTATGATCATAAAGGAAATCCATTCAAAAACCATTCTTTCCGCGTCGAAGATCTATGACTATGTCATTAATCCGTATGTGGGCTGCGAGCATGGCTGCAGCTACTGCTACGCCCGGTTTATGAAAAGATTTGCCAAGCATACTGAACCGTGGGGTGAGTTTGTCGATGTAAAGGTAAATGCCGCTGAATTGTTACGGGTAGAGATCAAAAAGAAGAAGATGGGCAGCGTGTGGATAAGCGGAGTATGCGATCCTTACCAGCCCTTGGAATCAAAATACCAGCTGACACGCAAATGCCTCCGAATACTTGCCGAGTATGGCTGGCCGGTCATTATCCAGACCCGCTCGCCCTTGGTGCTGAGAGACATGGATATTCTGAAAGGTTCTCAGAATATTGAAGTTGGTTTTTCCATCGCAACTGCGGACGACAAAATCAGGGAAATGTTCGAACCCAGGGCGCCATCGACTGAGTCAAGACTGAAAGCTCTGGATGAACTGCATTGCTCGGGGATCAAGACGTATGCCATGATTGCTCCCATTCTGCCTGGGGCTGAGCTTTTGCCAAGGGCATTAGCCGGGAAAGTCAGCTATGTGATGGTTGATAGGATGAACTATAATTATGCTGACTGGGTCTACAGGAAGTACAGGTTACAGGACAAGCTTAGTGATGATTTCTTCTGCCACGCACGCAGAAATATCTACGACGAATGCTTGGAAATAGGATTGGAGTGCCACTTGGTCTATTAAATAAATAGTTATCAAATTGCTGAATGTCTGATATTAATACCATTGTATCTTAAGTTGCAGATACTATAGGCTAATTGCAAAATTATCCAAGCATTTGAAAATTTCAAGGAGAGATTTATGCCTAATACACTCGTAGAACTGGCAGCAACCATAGTTTCATCCCACGCATCTGTTACCGTGATGTCGACGGATGAGCTTTTGCAGGAAATTCAGAAGGTTTATGCTTCGCTTCAGCAACTGGAAACAGCCGAAACTGCAGCGCCTGAGGCGGTTGAAGAGAAGAAGGCGCCGGTCATGACCTTGAGGAAAGCTTTCCAGGCTGACCAGGTCTTTTGCATGATATGTGGCAAAGGGGGGATGAAAACACTGGCCCGGCATCTCAACCAGGTTCACGGCATTACGCCTCGGGAATATCGGAAGCAGTTCAATATCCCTGCAACTCAATATCTGACTGCAGAAAACTTCTCGGAGAAGAGAAGGCAAACGGCGCTGGATAGGGGGCTAGCGGACAACCTAGCCAAGGCGAGGGCGGTAAGGGTGGAGAAGCTGCAAGCCAAGAAACCAGCTGCGAAGAAAGTTACAAGGAAAAAAGGCTGAGAAATCGGCTTTCAAATTGGCCTGTGAAGGGTTCTCCAGGAAAGAGGCATGCCAGTATATGGGTGCCCCTTTTTTTGATGGTACGGCTATGATGCCTTCGGCATGGCCATTTGACGCTTGTCTGGATATGACTTTACCTCTCCTTATCGCTTCATCAATGGATAATTGGTATCCACAGAATACTGGATCTGTCGGGCAAACGAAGCTCGCTCAGCGGAATTACTTTTTGTCCAGCATCTTCCTAAGCTTTCTCGACAATTCTACCGGTGGATGCGGCTTTGCCAAGAAATCTAATTCCTTTTCACTGATTCCCTTACTACTTATGATATCAGCTGTATAGCCGCTGGTGAAAAGAACTTTCATCTCCGGTCGTGTCTCAATTATCCTGTCGTAAACCTCTTTGCCGTTTTTCCCGGGCATTACTACATCTAGAATTACGATATCAATTTTGTCTTCATGTTCGTTGAATTTCTCCAAGGCATCACACCCGTCCACGGCGGTCAAGACCCGGTAGCCGAGTTCCTGGAGGAATGTTGCGTTCAAGTTTCGGATATTCTCATCATCTTCGGCAATCAGTACAGTCTCGGTGCCGGTCATCAGCGCCGTAGCCGGTTTGGACCGGTTTTCCTCGACAATTCCGCTGATTGCGGGAAAATATATGTTGAAAGAGGTTCCTTTTCCAATGACACTTCTAACATCAATATAACCAGCATGTTGACTGATAATACCATAGACTATCGAAAGGCCGAGGCCAGTGCCTTTGCCGACCTCTTTCGTAGTAAAAAACGGCTCGAAAATTTTGTTCCGAATGCTCTCATTCATTCCACTGCCGGTATCCGATACTGAGATATGCACATATTTACCCGGTTGGCCGAAACCGTTTCTCTCAATAAAATTTTCGTCGATATCGACACGTTTCACGGCAATTGTCAATTCACCCCCAGCAGGCATGGCGTCTCGGGCGTTCGTCGCCAAGTTCATTATGATCTGTTCAAACTGCCCACTGTCTGCCATGATAAAAAGCTCTTGTGCCGGAACGTCGGTCTTCAGTTTTATGTCTTCCCCGATGAGTGGCAAAAGGAGCGTTTCCAACCCTTTTATCAGGTTGTTCACGTTGATCGGTTTTGGATGAATGGCCTGTTTCCTGCTGAACGCCAGCAGGCTCTGTGTCAAATTGGCAGCTCGATCTGAAGAGGTGATTATCTGCTCGACATACCGCTTCAACGGATCGTTTTCAGACATTTTCATGAACACAAGGTGGGCATATCCGCTGATCGCGGTGATTATGTTGTTGAAATCGTGTGCCACACCTCCGGCAAGCTGGCCTACCGCTTCCATTTTCTGGGAATGGTACAGCTGCGCAGCGTGTTTTTCGATTTCCTGCTCCATATGGTTGAATAGGCGGTAATTACTTAATAACTGGCCGAGGCAGTGGCAATAAACCACGAGGAAGCGCTCGTGCCATTCATTGAAAAAATGTGGCGTCGAGTGGGAAATGTTGAGTACGCCCAATACCTCCCCACCGAACTGGAAGATCGGCACGCTGATCAGAGAGCCTATTTTCTGGCCATAAACGTTTTTGTAATGCAAATCAGCCGAACAGTCATGACAATGCTGAAGACTCTTGTGTTGGACAGCCAACCCCATTATTCCCTCACCGATTGAAACTGTGAAGGTGGAGGGAATGCGGTGTTTTATAATGTCAGCATTTTCCCAGTTATCAAGATCATCCCAGTCAAGGCCCGTACAGTTGACCAGTTCTCCGTCCGTGAGAAGGAAAACAGAACAGCGCTCGATATCCAGGTTGTCCATCAGACCTTTCAGCGCATTCCGAATCATTGTCGTCTCATCGACGTTTCTAAGATCCAGAGAGCTCAAGGCGCTCAATGCGGAGAAAGAATCCAGAAGATTGATAATTCTTCGGTTCAATTCCCGATATGCTTCTGAAAAGTCCCTATCCATTATTTGATTCGCTTCCTGAAAGTAAAAGGGCCATCTCGCTGATTCCTTTTATTTTACAGAATACTGTCTGGTTTTCTTTTTCCAGGACGGCAGCGTCTATACCGAGAGCATTCAATTGGTCCAATCCATTCAGCATCTCATCTCCTTTGAAGAGGAGTTCGGCTTGTCTGGAACAATATCCGACCAGCTGAACGATGGCCCAGAAATCTTTTTTGTAACTGAAATCTCCAGAGTTCTCAATCACACAAACTATGTCCTTTGGCAGATGCCATCTGCGAGCGAGCCACGCTCCCGCTTCGCAAGGATTGATTCCAATTACTTCCCTGCATTTCACGTTGAGGGAATACTCCCCATTGCTATCATCCGCAGAAAAGATTCCATTCATCTCTTGAGGAAACAGATGAACGAGAACGGGCAGTCCGAGCTTGTGCAGCAGTCCGTCCATGTAAATATCTCTCAGATCACGCCGCAGATCGGCTGTCATATGCAAGTAAAGGCTTTGAGCCATCATTGCAGTGGCCACGGAGGTAAACCAATACCTGTCTGAGGAAAATCGTGGACATTTTTCCGCCTTGAACAATCCTCCCAGGATGAGTCCGATTGCGATGCTTCTAACTATCTTGAGGCCCAAAACCTTGTAGATGGCATCGTAGATTGTCCTGACACCGCCTGGCCAACCGAAATAGGCTGCATTCGCTAGGCCAAGTATCCGAGCGGAAAGGCACGGGTCTTTTTCGATTGTCTCGGCAAGCTCCTTAATGTCTGTTTCATCGGAAAGTGACAATATCTTCTCTGCCATTGCCGGTAAAGGCGGCAACTCTTTCAGATGCTGGATCTTCTGCCGGATTTCTTTCACCTTATCCATTAAGAGTTTTATCCTCCGTTCATGTTCCGCATACTTCGCTGTACCAGATTAAATTCGTTAGGAGAATTGAAGAAGGTGTCATATCTCGTCTTAAAAATTCCAGAGATCACCAACTAATTAAATAATACCTTCCAAGGTTCAGGCTAAGTCGAGATGCTGAAAAGAGAAAAACAAGCTTAGACTTAAACGAGCAAATCAAGAAATGCTCTATATCCTATACTATAAAGCCAAAAAATCGTTATATTTTATGTATACGAATTATAGTTAATGAAAATAATATATTAATAGGATGGTAAAACTGTTGGGCAGGGACATGAGAAAGTTTTGGTTCCCATGCTTGCGTGAACTCTAGGTTGTTTTAGAAAAAACTTTTATGCCAACAGGGTACGCCTCGGAAACAGCAAAGAGCACAATTGCTGATTTCCTCAAAAAAATTGTGGGATGATATAATTTATCGGAGAAATATCCAATTGCTTTATGTTGGTTATGGATGCACTGAAAAGTGCGCTTCAAAATATACAACATTGAGGGAAATCAATGGCAGCTGATACAATAACAAAAAACAATATGCTTCTTGAACTCAATGAGCTGAAAGCTAAAATTGAGGCTCTGGAGAGAGAGGGAAGGATCGCCAAGGAGAAACTGGCAAACGGTGAGGTTCTGCAGAGAGCGATGTTCGATGCCATGCCAGACCCTGCATGGATTAAGGATGCCGAGGGACGATTCCTGATGGTGAATAATCCGTGGCTGCAATTTATGGGTTTGCAGCGCAAGGATTGCGTAGGGAAAACAGCCTTTGATATTTTCCCCCGAGACGAAGCGCAACAGCTTCATACGGAGGATCTGAAAGTCTTGACCACTGGAAAGCGAATCCGCATGCAAGAGGTCCGAAAAAACGCTGAAGGAAAAGATGTCTGGTTTGAGACAGTCAAAGGGCCGCTACGCATGGAAGAAGGTGAGGTCATTGGAACGATGGGTATTGCGCGCGACATTTCATCGCACAAAAGCGCGTTACTGTCGCTAAATCGGCTCAACCGCGCACTCAAGACGCTGGTCAAATGCAACGAAGCGTTGATGCGTGCCGAAGATGAGATGAATCTCCTCGATGACATTTGTCGCATTATCGTGGAAAACGATGCGTACCGACTGGCATGGGTAGGATATAAGGAAAACGATGCGGCGAAGACCGTCCGGCCAGTGGCCCTGGCGGGCTATGACGAGGGTTACACGAGAACGCTCAATATTACCTGGGCGGATACCGAGAGAGGGAGGGGCCCCACAGGAACGGCACTACGGGAGGGCGTACCCTGCTGCATGAAGGATATCAGGAATGATCCCAGTTTCACCCCCTGGCGTGATGAGGCACTTGAACGCGGCTACCTCTCCACATTAGCCTTGCCGCTCATTTCAGGGACAGAGGTTTTTGGCGCGCTCAATGTTTATGCCTCAGATCCGGACATCTTTGACAAACAGGAAGTAAATCTCCTGGTGCAGCTGGCCAACGAACTTGCATATGGAATCATGTCGCTGAGAAGCGCTGCCGAACACAGACGCGTTGCAGGGGCCCTGGCCAGAAGTGAGAATATCCTGTCAGAGGCCCAGGCAATTACCCACCTCGGGAGCTGGGAATATGACATGGAAAAGGATGAGGAGTACCGATCGGCTGAATTCTTCCACATACTGGGTCTTCCTTCCCAAGAAACTGGTCTTGCCCATGACTCAGTGTTCGACTATATCCACCCCGACGATAAGGCGAATGTGCTGAACAGGCTGACCGAGGCCCTGGAGAGGGGCAGGCCTTACGAAGTCGAATACCGTATCATCAGACCTGACGGCGTTGAACGGATTATTCATGTTCAGGGAAGGATACTTGAAGAAAAGGATGGGAAGAAAACCAAATTTATTGGGACCGCCCTGGACGTTACTGAACGTAAAATGCTTGAGGAAAAGCAGGAACAACTTGCCATGCTGGTGGAAAACAGCACCGATTTCATATGCATCGCCGCCCTGACCGGAGAGGTCACGTATATAAACAGCGCCGGTCTCAGGATGACAGGGTTGGCGGACCTTGATGAAGCAAGGAGAAGCCGGTTGAGCGATTTTGCGGCCAAAGAAGACAATCAGGTGTTCGAGGGAATTCTGCGTGAAATCTTACGTAATGGATGCTGGTCCGGTGAGTTCAGGTTATGCAACCTCGCAACTGGCATTGTTTTCCCTGTCGAGCTGACCGGTTTCCTCATAGCCAGCGTTCAAACCGGCGAACCAATCGCACTGGCAACCATAAGCCGGGACACCACTGAACGCAAGCGGCATGAGAATGCCCTTCGCCATAGCGAAGCCAGATTCCGTTCGCTGGTCGAGACGACTTCCGACTGGATCTGGGAGATAGATGAGAATTCTACCTATACCTACGTAAGCCCGAAAATTCGTGACCTGCTAGGCTACGAAGCGGAAGATGTTGTTGGCAAGACACCCTTTGACTTCATGCACCCGGAAGATGCGCAGCGTATGGCGGAAAAATTCAATACTATCAAAGCGGAACGGAAATCGTTTTCCGGAGTTGAAAACGTCAACATCAGCAAGGACGGCAATCTTGTGACGATCGAGACGAACGGGGTGCCGATCTTTGATGTCGAGGGAAGGTTTTGCGGATACCGAGGCATTGACCGCGACGTGACTGCTCGCAAGAAATTGGAACAGCAGTATCTCCATGCTCAAAAAATGGAAGCCGTGGGGCAGTTGGCCGGCGGAATCGCACACGACTTCAACAACATCCTGACCGCAATGACAGGCTTTCTGTATCTGTTGTCAGAAAGAATAGCCGACGAAAAGGGAAAACACTTCGTTGACCAAGTGAAGACATTGACGGAAAAGGCAACGGAATTGACAGAGAGCCTGTTGATGTTCAGCCGGAAACGTGAACAGACTTTCTTACCTGAGGCGATAGATTTGAACATCGTTATAAAGCGATCGGGAAACATGTTGAAACGGCTAATTGGTGAAAACATCGAATTCCGGTCTCAGCTCCATGAGGGGCCATTGCCGGTAACGGTTGTCCCCAACCAGATAGAGCAGGTCTTGATGAACCTGGCAACGAACGCCAGGGATGCCATGCTTGACGGGGGAATACTGAAGATCAGCACGGAGGCAATTGAGATTGACGGTTCATTTATTCGGAAGCATGGTTATGGCGAACCTGGGAGGTATGCCCTGATTTCTGTTGCGGATAATGGTACGGGGATGGATGAAAAAACCCTCGCAAAGGTGTTCGAACCTTTCTACACTACCAAGGAACTGGGCAAAGGAACGGGCCTCGGCTTGTCTACCGCCTATGGGATCATCAAACAACATAGTGGTTATATCACTGCTGCAAGCGAGTTGGGAAAGGGGACAACATTCCGTATCTATTTGCCTCTTACCGAAGCCTGGAATCGTGTTCCGATTAAAGGCCCCCCATATTGAAAAGATGAAAAAGTGGCTGTAGATAACACATTGAAGCTTGATGATTGCCCGGAAGTCATGGGCAGTTTTGGTTTGTCAGCGCGGCGACATGAACACCATTCCGTCCCGTCTGCTTCACCTGGTACAGCGCCACATCGGCACGTTTCAACAGTGATTCCTCGCTGTCTCCTGCAGCTACTTCCGCCACCCCGACGGACAGGGTCACCCTGATTTCATTGCCGTCCAGGATGAACCTGCTGTCCTCGATTTCCCCACACAGTTTCCTGGCGACCTCACCGGCGGATCGGACTGAAGCTTTCATGAGGACTACCGCGAATTCGTCCCCGCCGATCCGTGCCACAAAATCGGTATGACGCAGGCTCGACCGGATTTTGGCCCCCACCCCTCGCAGCACCCTGTCGCCGCCGTGGTGGCCGAAGGTGTCGTTGATGCTCTTGAAACGGTCCACATCGATGATGAGGAGAGAAAAGGTATCACCGTAGCGCTCGAAGAGTTGAACCATTTCACTCAGTTTTTCTTCAAAAAAAGCCCGGTTGGCGAGTTGGGTCATGCTGTCGATCCGCACCGCTGTCTTGAGCCTTTCTATCTGCTCCCGCTGCGTGGAGAGGACCTCCTGCGAAGAGCTCAACTCGGTCTTGAGAGAGTTGTTGCTCGCGATCATCTGGTCTATCTCGCCCAGCAGCAAAAAATGGCTGTCCTTCAGTTCGCCGGGAAGAACCATCCGGTCCAAAGTGCTCCGGATGTCGTCAAGGGTGTGGGTGGAGGCGTCGGTCGCCTTGTCAGTGCGCTGGATAGCCGCTGCCAGGCTGAGCAGCATACCGCGTATGCTTTGGGCGGTCTCGTCGAGTTTCTGTTCGCGCGGGTCGACCTTGTGTATTTCCCGTTGGCTGCAGTGCTCCAGAGACACGGGTCCTTTCGGGCGCCTTCCGCGGAACAGGTTGATAGTTGCGGAAATGGGCCTGGTCACCCTATGCACCAGGGAATACAGGAACGAGTCGAGCCCCCTTGACTCAATCATCCTGGCGACGGGGAAAAGAACGCTGCCGCTGGCCAGTCCGGAGCTGAAAACGAGCGAAATTTGCCAGATATTCATCAGAAAGACACCCTGAGTAAAGAATTGTTTGCTGCCAACAGGTCAATCGTCAGCAGTTGTTAGCAAGCCGTTGCGCTTCCACCGTGATCTCTGAAGTTACCTGCGACAATTGTTCGGTAGATTGGGTTACCTGCAGCATCAGATCGGCGGTATTGGCAAAGTTGACAGAGGCCGCTTCCGCTTTCGAACGGATGTTACCGAAGACCGATTTTATCTCCTCTGAATAAGGCCTGATTTTCGCCGCCTCCTTTTTTGAGGTCTCGGCCCTCACTTGCTTGTTTCCTGATCCGGGTTATGAATATCGATACATATCGGCAAGATATTTCTTTTCTTTAATTGTTTGAGGAAGGGTGTTTGATGGTTTATCGTGTTCAGCAAAATAACAAGGGCAGGATAGGGGGGCGAAGATATATTTTGCGGATCTTTGTATTGATCCGGTCAAACATTGGGTATGGCGGAGGAACGAAGAGATTGGGCTTACGAAAAGGAGTATGAATTCCTGGAGTATTTTGTGAGAAACCCGTATCAGGTCCTTACTAGAAACATGATTGCTGATGCAGACTGGGATAGCGGCTTTGATTATTTTACCAATATTGTAGATGTTTACGTCAATTACCTGAAAAAGAAGATCGAAAAGGGGCGGGAACGGAAGCTTATTCATACGGTGAGAGGTAAGGGGTATATGCTAAAGTCTGAGGGGTAGGAGTTGGTGCCTGAGAGCATTTGACCTCTCAGGCGTTATATTGGTCTCATTGGTTATATTTTCTCTTGTGTGCATAGTTACCTAGACACTCATCATTTGTAACTCTTTTTCCAAATTCTTCTCACACTTTAACAACAATGTTTCCAATTCATTACGTTGTGTCTCGGTCAAGGCGAGAAATTAAACGCCAATACCCGCCGCTTTTTCCATTTCGCCCCATTCTACTCGGCGATGAATGATACAGGAAATAGGTGTCTGATCACTGAATTCTTTGATCATGATCGATATTTTGTCACCGATTTCGTAACAATCGATAGTTGTCAGCACAAAACATCCTTGTTTCGATATGTTATCTATGTTTACAAGATGCTTGTCTAAAGTTGCGTTCAACACCTTGTTGTGACGACGCTCGCGCCTTACTCCACAAGGTGAAACCTGCTTGCAATATTTCACGAAATCATTAATATCTGTCACCTTTCCGTCATCCAGTGACGTTTGGGTAACCATCATTGAATTCGGAGGTCAGATCCACAAACAACCGCCGCTCAGAAGCCAACCGCTGCCGTCATGTCACCCCTTGGCGACTTTCCCGACAGGGGCCAGGTACATGGCGATTTCATCGTAGCCGTCCACACCCGCCACTTCATCCAGCAGCGCCTGGTCGTATGCTGCGATCGCGCATGTGCCCGCGCCGATCGCTTCGCATGCCAGGTAGAGATTCTGGCAGACATGGCCCGCGTCCACTGCGATAACCTTGTAGGATGCCTCCGCGTAGCGCCACTCCGTGCGCTCCGGAATGGCGACCCAGATGAAAGTCACGGCTGACCGGCCGGCGAATTCCTGGCCGCGCGTGGCGGCTGCCAGGCGTTGCGGAAGGTTTTCGCCAGGGCGCACATGGACGATTGCATGGTCCAGCGGAAGGTAACGATAGAGCCCGCTCTCTAGGCCATCAACGTTCAATACGGCGAGATATGTCTCGAAGGGGTGGCGGCATCCGGCCGATGGAACTGTTCTCAGCACTGCTGCTTCGTGGATGATGCCCCGCACTCCCTGGGTGGCCCAGAGGAGAAAGGCCAGTTCCGCCAGTGAAAGTGGCTCTGAGGTGAATTTGCGACGGCTCTGGCGGTGCGCCAGGGCGGTTTGCAGGTCGCATGGCGGGATTGACCACGTGCCCCGTTTCGGCAATGGAACAACCGCTGCTCCGGGCGGCGCCGGCTGTTGGACTGGCGGTGGACGAACTCCGAGTGCTTGCAGGGTTGTCCGGAAATCCACCTCGTCTCTTATGTGGTCGGTAAGAAAGCGTCTGCCACTCTCCGTTGAGATTGACCTTGTATCTTTCATTTCGCTGAGCCCTCCAGTCCTGGTTGCTTTTCCGGGCGAAGGGGTTTTCTTCCGCATCGGCCTCCGCCAAGGTTATCTTATCAGGTAGCTCGGAACTTTCCAGTTCGGCAGGAGACTGGGGCCAAAGGGGGAGGATTTGACAGTTTGATATTCGGAATTCCGGGAATATAATTCTAATTTATAGTCTGCTTCTTGAAAAAAGAAAGAACGGAAAAAAGGAGGGTCTTATGCGATTCGCGTCTTTGCTGCTACTATCCGTTGGCGCATTTCTGTGCAATGCCCCAGCGCACGGATTGACACTGCAGCAAATCACTCCACTAACGAACATGACCCATTGCGGCGCTGGAGCCGTCAGCTACCGGGTCGACAACTTCAACGGGCGCTGTACGAGCGCCCAAATCGAGGTGAAGGCGGGATCCACCGTGGTGCAAACGATCCGTGTCCGTGAGCATGAGGAGTTCGCTGTCGATCCAAGTGGAAGCGCTGGCAAGATATGGGTTAATGCTTACTGCGGATCGGACCGAGTGTCGAAATACTACTTCAGAGACGTGAGCGCTCCGACGTTTGCGGCCTTTACCTTGGATGGAGCAAGCAGCGGCTGGGTCAATAGCCCGGCGGCATTGGCATTTGTGAATGTTGTCGATGACGGCAATTTCCCAAATGATTTTGAGGCGCGCATTACTGTGGATGGCAGTTTTTACGGGCATTTTCCATTTCAGGGAGCTTCACTTACTCTCAGCGAAGGAGAGCATAGGGTGCGCGTAAGACTTGAAGATGGCTGCAATCGCAGGAGTGCATCGTCGGACGTCGTCATCAAGGTTGACAATAGCGCGCCCACGGCCTCCTTTGTCAAACCGGACGCTGACCAGGTCGTTCGCCGGGGCAGCAATCTTCTGATCGATGTGGGTCTGGGCGATCCCGGCAGCTCATCCAGCGGCCTGTCGCAGGCGATTGTATATCTCGACAGTATCCCCGATGAATTCAATAGCGGCATGCAGCTCTGTCGTTTCAGCGCTCCGTGGATTGCCGGCCTGGGCAATCGAAAAAACTGCACTGTTTCCACCTCGAGCTGGGCACGAGGCAATCATCGACTGTTCCTGATCGTGACCGACAGGGCGAGAAACCAGACTACTGTTCAGCGCGGCATCAGGCTTGAGTAATGCTTCAATACAAGGTACAGGTAACTTTCGGAGAAAGGCGCGCTTTCATGTGGCCTGATTAGGCAGCAATAATTTTTCTGGCATACAAATTTGCATACATCGCTGGAAATGTATGCTAGCATGCAGACACAAAGAAGTTGAGGCCCCCGAAACTTTCAGAGTTGCGGGGGCTTTTTCGTAAAAAGAACCAGAAAGTAGGAAATGTACCATGCAATTCAAAAAGTTCAATCTCCACCCCCGTGTTGCTGCCGGAATTGCTGCCGCCGGGTATGCTGCCCCCACACCGATCCAGGACCAGGCGATCCCGCCGGTTCTGGCCGGACGAGATGTGATGGGACTGGCCCAGACAGGCACCGGCAAGACCGCCGCCTTCACGCTGCCGATACTCCATCGGCTGGAGCAGGGCGAGCGCGGTGTGGTTCGCGCCCTGATCATCGCCCCAACCCGCGAACTGGCGGATCAGATCAACGATGCTGTAACAGGACTCGGCAGGCAGACGCGCCTTCGAAGCATCACGGTATTCGGAGGCGTCAGTGTCAATCCGCAGATCGACAAACTGAAAAGAGGGGTTGAGATTGTGGTCGCCTGTCCCGGCCGCCTGCTGGACCATATCAACCAGGGTACCATCGATCTTTCAAGGCTTGAAATCCTGGTGCTGGACGAGGCCGACCAGATGTTCGACATGGGGTTCCTCCCCGATATCAGACGGATACTTGCGAAGCTTCCACGACAGCGGCAGACTCTCCTTTTTTCAGCCACCATGCCCGTAGAGATCCGGGGCCTGGCCAGGGAGATACTCAGAAACCCGGTCACGATCCAGGTGGGAGATACGGCGCCGCCGGTAACCGTTACCCACGCCATTTATCCGGTGGAACAGCACCTCAAGACGCCACTTCTGCTGGAGCTCCTTCACCACACCGATACCGAGTCGGTGTTGATTTTCACCCGGACCAAGCATCGCGCCAAGCGGCTTGGAGAGCAGCTCGAAAAGGCGGGGTACCGGGCCTCCTCGCTCCAGGGGAATCTCTCGCAGAACCGACGACAGGCAGCGCTGAGCGGTTTCCGGGACGGTACGTTCCAGATTCTCGTGGCTACTGACATCGCTGCCCGTGGAATCGATGTTTCGCAGGTCTCCCATGTGATCAATTACGACATCCCCGACACGCCGGAAGCTTATATCCACCGGATTGGCCGTACCGGTCGAGCGTCCAGAAGCGGTGACGCCTTCACCATGGTGACTACGGATGACAGCGTAATGGTGCGTACGATTGAGAAGAAGCTGGGGACGGCATTGGAGCGCCGCACAGTGGAAGGATTTGACTACAACGTGCCGGCTCCGCAAAAGGACCGGGAATTTGCCCGGCCACCCCGGCAGCATCAGCCCCGGAAGACCAATACCGAGGCAAAAACAGCCTCTCAAGGGGACTCGTCGAACAAGCCCGGCGGACATGATCCCGGCTCTCGAGAGCGTAAACCTGCTCACGTTCAATCCGCGTTACCTTCACGTCCAGCAAAACGACATGCACGACGGGCTACAAGAGCACATTGATTTCGTGGATTCCTGGAAACAGGGACATTTCCCCTTGGAAAAATGGGAAGCGTCCCTGTTTCTTCTATTTCTTGCCGGTCTTCTCCGGTCCATGGTGTAAATGTTTTGCGCTTGTCCTGATCCCTTCGTCCGTGAGCAGCACAAAACCGTCCTTGTAGAGACCGCCCACTGCTTTCTTGAACATCTTCTTGCTCATCCCCAGCGCCTGCTGGATTGCTGCCGGAGAGCTCCCGTCGTGGAGCTGCAAAACTCCTCCAGCGGCTGCCAGGGCGTCCATGATGACTTTGCGCGCGTGCGCCACCCCTTCGGCGCCCACCCTGCGCAGGGTTACGTCCAGTTTGCCGTCTTCGCGCACCCGCTTGACATAGCCGGACAGCTGCGTACCGGCGCCGGCTCCCGGCGGCAGTTCGTCCCGGTAGAGCAGCGCGGGGTAGCGCTGGTTGACGATGACCTTGGCGCCGAGCACGGTGAGCTGCCAGACCAGCAGGTCCACCGGATCGCCCTCATGAACCGCGGGCCGTGCCAGGTCGAGACAGGCATCGATGCGGGCATTGGCGAACGGCCGCCCCTGCTGGTCCACTTCCACCCTGACCAGGTAGCTGCCGCCGACCTGCATCCGCTCGGGCTGGAGGGCAAACGGCGCGAGCAGATCCTTTGCCAGGCCCCAGTCGAGAAACGCCCCGTGGGGGCCGACCGACTTGACCGTCAGCAGGGCGAACTCTCCGGCCTGGGCACGGGGGCGCCGGCAGGTGGCCTGCAGTTCGCCTGCCGTATCCTGGTAGAGAAAAACCTCCAGTTCCTCGCCATCGACAGCATCAGGCGCTTCCCTGCGCGGCAGGTGCGCCTGCATTTCACCGGTCTCCAGCCAGATGCCGTCCTTGTCGATGCGCACGACCCGCAGGGTGTGCAGCCGGCAAAGTTCGGGGTGTTGCGTATGTTCCATGTGCCCCTCCTTCTGGGAACGAATGGTATGCCGGTTCTGATTCCTGAGCCAGGACATCATGCGGTTGCTCCATCGGAAAGTATACACCGGGGAATGCATTCTGCCTGGATGACTACTGCATTGCTCAGACGGCGATCGTTGCTTCGTCGCGTGTCTTTTCCAGGTAGTAGCGGTAATCCCCTTCGTAGACCCGCATCTCGCCGCCGTCCGCCTCCTCCTCTCCGGTGATGATGCGGAAGATGGTGGTCTTGCCGGCACCGTTCGGCCCCACCAGGCCGTTGCGGCTCCCCGGCAGGATCTGGAATCCGGCCGCGCGGAACAGGGTCTGCGAGCCGTGCTGCTTCGTGATGTTCGACAGGTGAATCATGAAAATAACTCCGTAAAGATAATGTTCATGCGACGGTGCGCTGAAAAGAGAAAAGGGGCAGGCCACTGGGCCTAACCCCTTGCAGAGATGAACAGGAAACGGGATTCGCCATCCGGACGGGAAATCAGGGTCCGCCCGGAAGAATGCGCACTATATCCCAAGTATAGTCCTTTTGTCAAAGGAGAGAAGCGCGCGACGGCCATCGGATTTCAAATAGAAATATTGAATCATCTTGGGCCCCCTACCGATTGAGGAAAGCATGGAAACAACCATTTTCGAAGGCATCGTATTCCGTTCCCCTTGACATCGAACGAACGTTCGATTACCCTTGTTTTCATGAAAAACCCGTACCACGAGACAATCCTGGAATTTTTCAGCGAGCACCGGCGCATGCCGAGCTACGCTGAAATTGCCCGCATTACCGGACTGAATTCCAAGAGTTCCGCTTACCATGCGGCCAACCGGCTCATCAAGGAAGGGTGGCTGGTCAAGGACGATGCAGGCAAGCTCATACCCGGCCCCCGTGCCACCGGTATCCGGCTTCTCGGCTCTATTGCTGCCGGTTTTCCTTCTCCTGTCGAGGAGGAACTGGCCGATGTCATGACCCTGGACCAGCTCCTGATCAGGAACCCGCAGGCGACCTTCCTTCTGAAGGTCACCGGAGACAGCATGGTTGACGAAGGCATAAAGCACGGTGATCTGGTCTTGGTGGAACGGACCACCGACATCAAGCCGGGCGACATCGTAGTGGCCAACATAGACGGGGAGTGGACTATCAAGTACTTTCGCAGGAGGGGGAAACAGGTTTACCTCGAGCCTGCCAACAAGAAATACCGTACCATCGTACCCCGCGAGGAATTGAGGATCGACCTGGTTGTCAAAGCAGTCATCCGCCAGTACTGACATGAGAAACAAGCCTTTTGTCATCGTAGACGTGGAAACCACCGGAAGTAACCCCCTCCTCGACCGCATCATAGAGATTGCCCTCATCCGCACTGACGGGACGGGAGAGTTCTCTTCCCTGGTCAACCCCGGCCGTACTCTGCCGCAGTTCATTTCCACACTGACCGGAATTAACGATCACGACCTGAGCGATGCTTCCTCCTTTGACGAGATAGCACCGGAGGTTGCCGACCTGCTCGAAGGGGCCGTTTTCGTTGCCCACAATGCCCGCTTCGACTATGCCATTGTGCGAAACGAGTTCAAGCGGCTTGGCATCTCCATTTCCGCACCGACTCTTTGTACCGTGCGCCTTTCCCGCCGGCTCTACCCGAAGTTCAGGAAACACGGCTTGGATAGCATAATCGAACGCAATGGGTTTTCCGTCGATCAGAGGCACCGTGCTTTGGACGACGCCAGGGTGGTGGAAGCCTTCCTGGAAATTGCCAGGGAAGAGAAGGGAGAAGATGCTTATTCTGCGGCTTTCGCCCAACTTCTCAAGACGCCGTCCATCCCGTCAGGTGTAGCGGAGAAAATGGTGAAAGACCTTCCCGCAGCTCCGGGGAGAGACAAAGCGGAAGCATTTGGCCATACCGTTTCTGGGTGAGGCGGGGTGAGGTACTGGCTAATGGTAAAAGCTTACTGTTCAGTTCGGTTGGAATTGAGCAGGGAGGGGACGTTCTGATGTTCGAAGAGTTGCCACAAGCAGGTAGTGAGGTGTCGTGGGATCCAAATGATTTGCTGGAATTGGCCGCAACCAGGATGCCATTCGGGAAATACCAGGGTCGGCTGTTGATAGATCTGCCAGAACCTTATGTGGTATGGATGGCACATAAGGGTTTCCCGGAGGGGAAGCTGGGCAGGATGCTGCAGGCTGTCTATGATATCAAGGCCAATGGTCTGGAATATCTTTTTGAGCCTCTACGGAAAGGGAGGGCGATGCTATAGTCTCCACACCGAAACTACACAATTTCACAGTATACGCTGATAAAAAATATAAAACCAGACTGTTCGTAGCGTATTTGGATGGTTATACTTGAAACCAAGGTAGCGCTACCTGATGTAGAAACGACGGATCAAAGGAGAGAATTGTTTCGGAAGTAGTCCACCCAGTAAAGCAGCATTGATAGGAGGACCGTATGAACGAGGACGCTCCGCCGGGCTATTCTGAAAAAAATACCAGATTTACAGGCTGATGAATATGCCTGAGACCCATGAAATGGGTGAATTGAATATAAAAAGAGGCCCGCTTATTTCTTAGCGGGCCTTTCATTCTTCTGCTAGAGTCGTCGGTGTCCGATCTTGGCAACAGATGGACAGGGTTGTCTTACGGGCCTTGATTTTCCCGTAAATGCAGCATCCTTCCGGACCACCAGATTCCGATCAATCCGCACAACAAGTCGGTTGTCAGCCTTCCCCAGAAGATCCCCTCAAGCTTTAAAAAGAAGCTCCCGGCTATGGAAAGGGGTATCAGCAGCACCACGACGCGCAAGATGTTGAGCATGGATGCCTGCAAAGGGTAATGAGCGCCCGTGATCATGAACCCCGCGTAGCGGTGCACCTCCAGCATGCCGTATCCCATGCAGGTAATGTAGATGAAAGAGCACAGCACTTCTGTTACGGCCCTTTCTGTCGAGAATATTCTGGCCATGGGTTCCGCAAATATGATGAACAGTAAGCCGATTAAAATGCCGTATAACACCGCAAATGTCATGGTCACCTTGCGTGCCTGCCTGATCCTGTCCAGCCTGCCGGCTCCGAAGTTCTGTGCAACAAAAGGAATGAGCGACATGCCGACGGCCATCGGGATCATGAAGGCGAACATTTCTATCCGGCTGGCCACACCCATTGCAGCGACCGCTGTGTTGCCGTAACCGGCTACAAGTTTTGTGATTACGGCGGCAGATATGGGAGTCAGTATCATGCCAAGAGCGCCGGGAATGCCGAACTTGAGAATTTTCCGGGTTGATTGAAAAAGCATGCGTGGCGAAATAATACGGGTGCTGACAAGACCCATTTTGAATACGAGAATATAAACAGCGACAGCCAGAGCCGCCGTCTGGGAAAGTATTGTCGCCAGGGCGGCGCCAACAATACCCATCTTGGGCATGCCGAATCTGCCGAATATCAGCCCGATGTCCAGGAATACGTTCATAACCGTGCTGCCGACCATGAGGATGCTGACGGCTTTCGTGTTGCCGGTGCTCATTATTATGTCGGAAGTGACCATCTGGAGCACCATGATGATGGCGCCCAGGTACCAAATCTTCATGTAGCGCACGGTCATGTCGAGAACTGCGCCGGATGCGCCCAGCCTTGAGAAAAGGGGAATGACGGTCAGCATTCCGAGGGCGGTTACCGCAGTGGCAAAAAGAACCGAGAAGATGAGTGCGTGGGTCGTTATTGTCGCGGCTTTTTCGCGGTCCCTTTCGCCAATGGCGTGCGCCACGAGTGTCAGTGCCCCGCTGCCGAGTCCGCGGGTCATGAACATGAGGAGCATGACGACCGGGAAGGTGAAGGAAATTGCAGCGAGCGCACCGGTCCCAAGCCTGGAGACGAACCATGCGTTCGTGAGGTTGTACATGTTGATGGCAAAGGTTCCGGCAAGCATCGGTATTGCCATCCGGAAAATTGTTTTCGTTACGCTTTCATTCACGAGTTTTGACATGGCTGGTTTTTCCGGATTTTGTCACCTTGCTGACGATTTCTCACCCGAGAGACAGGGTATTAAGAAGAGGTGATCATGACATGGTTATAAAGCTTCAATGGGGAGCTTGAATGGGAACAATGATCTCCGGAGTTTCAATGGATGGCTTGTTGACCAGCGGGGAGACTTCCCATTCCTGCAACAGATCAGCCGGGTAGGGCTGGTAGAGCCGTTCAAGCTTTTCAGGGTCGTTCATGGAACGGTCCAGCCAGAGGCCGAATTCGGAGGGGCGGAGGATAACCGGCATCCGGTCGTGGAGGACGGCCACAGGGCTGTTCCGAGTCGTGATGTCATATGAAACGTTTCAGGATGAACAAGCCTATCATGGCTATGCCGATGGCGAATTTGCCGGCCAATCCTATTGCCAGACCGACCACGGTGCCAAACCCGGCCCGGCTCGCTTCATCCAGGCTGCGCTGCATGGACAGCTCACCGATGACCGCCCCGACAAAAGGGCCGAACAGGATGCCGGGAATCCCCAGAAAGAGCCCCACGATACCGCCCAAGACGGCGCCAGTCATGGCACGCTTTGAACCGCCATATTTCTTCACCCCAAGAGCGGAGGCGGCGAATTCGACCGCATAGGTGAGCATTGCCATGGCTGCGAGGACCAGGAGCGTCCAGAGACCTATATGCTGGAAATCCTCAGCCCATGCCCCGAGCAGCAGCCCCAGGAACAATACCGGCGCTCCCGGCACTATCGGCAGCAGGAGTCCTGACAAGCCGGTGACCGTGAGAATGGCCCCGAAGATCCAAAGTATCATTGACTGGTCTGACATGTCACTTCGTTTCCATTTAATTCTTGTACTGCATCACGAACATGATGAATCCTCGGGATCAGGCGATTTCCGTCATTTTGTTGACAACCTTTTCAGAAAGCAGATCCGCCACAGCGGCAACGTAGCTCTGATAATGAGTCGAATTCAAGTGCTGCTTCAGACAGGAAAGGTTTTCCCAGTTTTCATAGAACAGGAAGACGGCAGGGTCCTCGTTATCCTGGTGGAGACGGTACTCGATGCAACCCGGTTCCAGCCGGGTCGGCTCAACCATTTTGAGGACTTCGGCCTTGACCGTTTCGACTGCATCTTTCCTGGCTGCGAGTTTTGCAACGACAGTCACTTTCGACATGGCTCCTCCGTTTTGGGGTTGGTACCCTGATCGTTTTCAGGTTCCTTGAATGCGTTCAGAACTCAGGGAAATGCATCTTTCCATAAGGCATCTGTTTGCTCGGGACTATATTGCATGTCTTCGCGCCCATGTCGAAGACAATCTTCGCCTGCCCGGTACCGATCTGTTTCAGTAGCTGCGCGATCTTTGTTTCGAGGGAAAACTCGGTGTCGGACCACTCACGGGTGACGAACTCAACGATCAGGTTGCGCAGGGTCTCCGGGGCAAGCCTGTCCATTGGTATTTCTACGGGCTCTTCAGCTACAGTTTTGAATCTTTCATCTGCACTTCGTTGTCGCATCAATAATGGGAAATATTTTACGCCGTCATCATTTCAGCAACTCTGCTTTGACATCGTCATCGATAAGACTCTCCTCGATCGCCTCTCGAACCCAGGGTTCCCTGCACGGGGACAGAACCTTTGCCGCACCTTCCGCAACAGCCGGGACGTTGCTCCAGAGGGCATTGCGGATGGAGCGGAGTTCATTCACATCGGCCTTGCTTCCGTCGGCCAGTTCACGACAACGCGCGCACAGTAGAGCAAGGGTTTCCATTTCGGGGTTCTGGTCCGGCCTGTAGTCCCAGGGGCGAAGGTCGTCTCTGCTTTCACACCATTCGCATTTGAATCCGGCCCGCTTGCCAAGATCCTTGCCGAAGGCGGCTATGGCTTCTTTGCGTTCTTTGTTTGCCTGGTATCCCTTTGCCATAATTGCAATCCCTTGTTGATGAATTTACTGCGGGGGTTCCGCCAATAACAGGCGGTTTTTGGGAGTTATGTCTCCTGGTATCAGCTGGGTAAAGACGTTGAAACCGTGGGCACGCAGGCGTGCCACCCTGGCCGCATCCATGGCCAGTGGGCCGTCCATCCACCCTTGCAGGCCTCCCAGGTCGGCTCCGGCGAGATCGTGGCAGCAGGGCAAGACCGCTACCCTGGCACCGGCGTCAATGGCCCGCTCGATAACAAGGTCGGTCAAACCGCCACATGCGTGTGCTGAGACAATAATATCACCTTCCTGCAACTGTACTGCCTCAAGTTCAGATTCGACGAGTTTCACCCGTCCTCTTAGCCGTGGCCATGCCTCGGCAAGTGTTTCGAGAAGGGCATTTGCGCTTGGAGGAATGCGTCGGTCCACAGCCAGGGCCTTGGGGGAACTGTCATCGAGCAGCAGCAGGATCATGGCCAGCAGGCCGTGGCCGCAAGCCAGGTCCACGATGCGTCCGCCACGAAAACGGCGCCGTACCCGTCTGGCGACTTCCCATGATTCGTAGAGTTCCTTTCGTGGCAAGCAGCCGGCTTTACAGACCGCCCTCGCGACTGCATCGAAAAGCGTCTTCCCTGAAAATTGGGGGAGGAGCTTTTCGGTGAGCCGGTTCTTCGATGACCTGTCTAAGTTTGTCATCCTATGCTTTCAAACTTTCCACTGGCGTCTGAAGTATCGTATGGACTCTACCGATTTGGCCGTCTTCAAGTCTGACCTTGATTCCGCGAGAGTGGCAAGGGGCACTGGTGAGGATGTCTTTGACAACTCCTTCCGTGAGACGCCCGGTGCGCTGGTCTTTCTTAAGGATGATCGCAACCGGAAGGCCGGGGTGGATGTCTTTTCTGTTTTGTCCGTTCATGTCTTTTCCAAGTAACAAACTATTTTTCTCGATCGCGGTTGTGATTCCGGCATAGAGGGAGTTGTAGCAGGTAAACCTGCCAGTTCATTCCCGGGAAGTCCCTGCGGGTTTCGGTGGCGCTGGATTTTCCTCTTTTGTTTGCTTTATCCCGACGACACCTTCAATCCATTGGGACAGGGCCTTGCCGGTCTTTAGCGTCTCTTCGGGGATGACGAGGTTGTTTTTCGCAGCCAGGTGGTTGGCGTATTTCAGTTGGGCGTCGCTCGGGCCGCCATTGGCGACCAGTGCGGGCGGCTCGTAGAACCCCATCTTGCGGTGAACTCCCTTGCAGAAGCGCTGCCAGGTTTCCTTCTTCTCGACAATCAGGTCGAGAAAGCTTTCCATCCTTCTGGTCAGGGCATAGTCGATTACCCAGGGATGCTTTTCCGCCAGATAGTCGATGAGGTTCTCTCCGGCTTGAAGAGGGATTGCCTTTCCTTTCTGCTCCTTGATGTAGCCCCGGTCAATGATGTTCTTGGTGATGGCGGCGTAGGTGGACGGCCGGCCTATGCCAAGGCGTTCCAGTTCCTTGACCAGGGAGCCCAGGGTGAATCTACCGGGAGGCTTGGTCTTTTTCTCCTCCATGATTTCCTTGATCTTCGGGACCAGTTCGCCGACTTCTACCGGAGGGAGCATCTGCAGCTTTTCCTCTTCCCCCTTTTTCTCCTTTTCCTCGTCGACGTCCGCGTAGACCTTGAGAAATCCTTCGAATTTCAGGACCCGGCCGGATGCCTTGAACTTCTCTCCCGCTACTTCGAAGAGCATGGTTGTGGAGTCGTAGAGCGCATGTGCCATCTGGCTTGCGACAGCCCGCCTGAATATGAGGTCGTAAAGCCTGGCATGGTCGGCGGTAAGGCCTTCTTTCCTGATCAGGTCCGTGATCTCGGCGGCCGAGTGCATTCGTGTCGGGCGGATGCCTTCATGGGCATCGGCCTGGGTGTTTTTTGATTTGAACTTGTTGGGCTTGGCGGGGAGATACTGAGAGCCGAGGGCTTTTTCCAGGAACGTGCGTATCTCGACGATGAATGCCTCGTCCATTCGCACGGAATCGGTGCGGTGATAGGTCGTCAGGCCGTGGTCGAACAGCCCCTGCGCCAGCTTCATGGTCTGTTCCGGGGTGAACTTCAGGCGCGCTGCCGCGGCTGCCTGCAGGTCAACCGTGGTGAACGGCGGTTTGGGCGACTGACGCGAATCTTTTTTTTCGACTTTTTCCGCGAGGGCGTGGGTTTCATTGCGGATTGCATTGATTATCGCCTGGGCATCGTCCAGTTTCTCGAATTTGCCTTTGATGTGACGGGCGAGAAATGCCGTACCCTCCTTGTCCAGCTGGATATCCAGCACCCAGAAAGGGGAGGGGGTGAAGTTCCGGATTTCCCGCTCGCGGTCAACCACCAAGCGGACGGCCGGAGACTGGACCCGGCCGACGCTGTATTTTCCCCGCAGGCTCCTGCTGGCGATGGGGGAGAGGATATAGCCCACCAGCCGGTCACCGATCCTCCTTCCGAGAAATGCCTCGTAAAGTCCCGTGTTTGTCTCCTCGAAAGGGACCGCCTTGGCAAGAGACTCCTTCAGGCCTTTCTCGGTGACCTCAAAGACCTCCAGGCGCAGGCATTCCCTGGCAACTGCTTTCACTTCTTCGTGGATATGGCAGCTGATAGCGTACCCTTCACGGTCCGGGTCCCCGGCAAGCATGACGGTTTCGCCCTTTGCCGCGGCCTGCAGTTGCTTCGGCAGGTGCTTCTTCTTCTCGTGGTAGACAAAGGTCGGTTCGTAGGTCTTGAGATCGACCCCCATTTCGTTGTCGGGAAGATCTTTGAAATGTCCGACCGTGGACATGGTCTTGACTTTGAGTATCGACTGTATTTTCTTCGCCTTGGTCGGCGATTCGACAATTATGAGCATTGAGTGTGATGCCTTACTTTATTGAGACACGGTGTTTCGGGGCCATGCAAGGAACATTGATCTCCGGCGTGTCATGGGCAGGTTTGTTGACCAATCGGGTATCTTTCCAGTCCTGGAAAGTTCTGTGGAGTAGACCTGGTGGAGCTTCCTTCGTAAGGGCTTACCATGAAAGAGGTTCCGGCTTACGTTTATACAAATCATAAAATACCGCTTCCAGGCGGCTGTTTACACCCTGAATTCCGGCCACAACCTGTTCGGCCCAGTCGAAGTATTCCCGTTTTCGTGCTTCCGGCCAGCCTGCAGGTGGAGACGAGATAATGTCCCGCAGATTGCAAATCTTGTCAGCAAGCTTCACCAGCTTGGCTTCAGGCGAAATATGAGGTGCATGCTCGATTTGCAGCTGCTTGCGGGCATGTTTGGGCAAAGACGTGTCATCGGTCACTTCTAGAACAATGGAAGTTATTTTCTCGCCGAAGCATCCCTTGAGCTCATCTGCCGTGGTTTCTGTGTCCTCGATGGTGTCGTGCAATACTGCGGCGCACAAGACAAGCGGGTTCTCTATGCCGCCTTCGTTTACAAGCGTGTGTGCAAGTGCAATCGGATGGTTGATGTAGGGTGACGCGTCAGCGTCCTTGCGTCGCTGGTTGCGATGTTTTTCGGCTGCAAAGGCCATTGCCTTGATGACCATACTTGTGGTGCTTGTTGACTCTCTCATCGAATCTCCAAATATTCCCGTAATAAACCAGCCAAACAGTAAGCCGGGAATGAATATTGCCGGTAAAACCGGTAATTGGCAAGGGCTATTTTGGCTTACTCAATAGGAATGACGCGATTGAATGGTGCATGACCGGTGCGAAATAAAACAGTCATGATACACCACACTCCGGAGTGCCTGAATGAAGATGCCAGTAGTGGATAAAAAAAAGAATTGCTAAGTTCATTAAACTTCTGGAATACCTGGTCTGCAACCCTAATCAGGTTCCCAGGAGGAACAAGGTCGGCCACGATCCACTCCTGCCACGCCACGTCCCAGTGCACTTGCCTTGCCGAAGCCTTGGCGATGCACTCATCTGTCAGGAATCTGTCCAGTAGGAATACTGCTTTATTAGCGCAAACCGGAAAGGCTGGTATGTATAAGTTCAATGGGGTTGTAAGAGAACATGGAGGACATCCGGTCAGGTATTTTCAAGCTATTGATGACTGCCGGTCATGTTATGGAGAGTGGCTGACAAAGCTACGCCTCGATGCGGATGCTTAGGAATGCGTATGCTGACATCTCACAAAACTTGGAATCGAGTTGTCGAATATAAGACAGCAATTGAAATAGATGAAAATGGGCCATGTTCAATCAATACATCCGATGACCGGGACGGAATCATAAATTATTGACGAGTTTATAGAATCCTGATATAGATACATTCCGTTGGCAGGGGATTGAAAAGCATAAATAATCTTTGAATAAAAAGATACCTATGCTAAATACGTTGATACAATCACTAGTGGACTTGATCGAACGATGATCAATTCTGAACGCAAAAAGGAGCTATACTCATGCCCAATACACTTGTAGAACTTGCAGCAAGCATCGTTTCATCCCATGCTTCTGTCACCGTTATGTCAACAGAAGAGCTTTTGCAGGAAATTCAGAAAGTTTACGCTGCGCTTCAGCAACTTGACACGGCCGGTGCGGCAGCACCTGAGGCGACGGAAGAGAAAAAAACGCCGGTCATGACCCTGAGGAAGGCTTTCCAGGCGGACCAGGTTTGTTGCATGATCTGTGGCAAAGGGGGTATGAAGACCCTTGCCCGGCATCTCAACCAGGTTCACGGCATTACTCCTCGGGAATATCGGAGGCAGTTCAATATCCCTGCAGGCCAGTCCCTGACGGCAAAGAACTTTTCGGAGAAAAGAAGGCTAACGGCATTGGAGAGGGGATTGGCGGACAACCTAGCCAAGGCGAGGGCGGTACGGGCGGAGAAGCTGCAAGCCAAGAAACCGGTGACGATAAAGGCGACAAAGAAGAAGGGCTGAAAAAATCGGCTTCCAGAATTGGCCTGCGAAGGGTTTTTTCGGGAAAGGGGCAACCAGGAATGGGAGCCCCTTTCTTTATGGAATGTCGATCACAGCAGCATAATTATAAAAGAGCGTTGCTTATCTTCAATTTTAGCCATCTGTGGAGAGAATGCCGGGACATGAACTCCAAGAAGAAGAACATTGCTGTAACTTCATGGGCTAACACTGTTCAGCCAGTTCGACAAAAGCAATACCGGTAAGGTTCCCCTGCATTTCATGCAACACCTTCTTATCCGATCCGTCGAGCCTGGATGAATAGATCGAACCGCCCAAGTCAGTAAAGAACATTCTTCCATTCATAAGGTCGAGAGCCAGGCCGATCCCCTCCATCAGATGAGAGACCAGTATTTCAGGCGCTTGCCTTGTCGCCAGATCGCAGTCCATTGGCGCGCGATTTACCGTGTTACCAAACGGAGGATTACCACGATCCGTCCAGTACATCATACGGTTACTTAAATCCAGTTGCAGATCGATCGGCTCAGGAAGTCCATCATAGAGCACTTCGATGTCCGAGCGCGTCGAAGGTGTCTGCCCTTCGGGCATTTCCGTGCTTGCGCGAAAAATGCGCCCTTGTCCTGCTTTATCAGGGCCTTTCTGGGTCCAGTAGAATTGTTCTCGCTCAATATCAAGCGCTATCCCGACGCACCTTCTCAACACATCCTTGCGGTCCGTATCGCCGCGCCCCCTTTCAACGAGGGTTTCGATGTTCGATCCGTCGAGATTGGAGCGCATGACCCGCATCCCTTCGCGGTCTGACCAGTAAAGTTTGCGGTTTTTCTTGTCGAGATGAAGTTGTTTCGGTGTGAAAGTGCTGCCTTCAGGGACAATGGTCGTGCGTTCAAGGCCGTCGAGGTTTGCACGCTCGATGGAACCGTCTCCCCAGTTGGGGACGCCCATGTTGGTCCAGTAAATATGTCCGGCTTCGGCATCGACCGCCACACCATCGGGGTGTCTGCATTCAGTAATGATTACTTTTCGCTCAGAGCCGTCGGGATTCATGGAAAGGATGCGCCCGCCGCTCAAATCGAGAACGAACAAACGGCAAACCGCTGACTTGCCTGCAGAATCCACTCTTGTCATTTCCCACCTCCTGGAATGAACGTTTGGAATTACTGAAAGGACTTTTCACGCTGCATTTTGACGATTACGCAGGATTCAGTCATTATCAGTCGACATGCCGGGTAGACAGGTTCCTTCTTGGTACTTGCCGGTAAGTTCCTGGCGTCGGCCGGGGAACCTCAACTTATGATGTTAATGCTGTAGGCGCCTATCGGCTCGACTCCCGGGGCGTCAATAATGATGTTCCAATCGCCGGCATGCGGTGCGGTTATCCGGGCTGGAAACTCGGTAAAATGGCCTCCGAAATACTCGAAAATTTTACATTTTTTGTAGAGGGAAAAATTGTGGTCATCGGCTAGCATGAAGTTACAGGCGGACTCGCATTTAAGTTCGATAACATCACCATTTTCCAGTTGCTTCCGTGAGTGGATAAAATTCATATCTGTCTCCTATAGTTGTTTGGTTCGTATTATACAGCATATCGCATGCCACCGGAGCCGACGTCCCGGGGCCATGAACGTATCGGCATGAAATAAGCTTTATATTCAATGCATTGCGAATAGGTAAAGTAAGGAATCGATCTGCATGTCGGCAACCGTTCGGGAGCATAAAGCCGAACAGAGGCTCTTTGAACGGGTATTTGTTACAGGTGTTTTGGAGGGGCAGCGAAACAGCTGTCACATTGAGAGATGGAAGGTGACTCTTTTGATGATGTTAACGAAGAAAAATAGGATTTTCTTGCTGGCCGGACAACATCATGATCAAAAGGTAGTGGCGTTCACTTGAATATGAAAGCATTTATCTGCGTGCCTTTGAGGCCGGCAGCGTGGTTCGCCGGGGGCCGAAATACTGGGTCGGGTTTTGCGACACCCTGCTCTCACACTCTTAGCTGGACGACCGGACTCCGTATGAGGCATACTGGCAAAAAAACCGGCCTGGATATTCCGGGTGCTTACTCCAGATGGCGGGATACAATTCACCTTATTTCCTCTGCCAGAATTTCCTGCGAAGCTAATAAATCTAACCAGTTTTCTGATCGGCATAAGGAACATAGAAATAAGAAGATTGTACTGGATTTTTGGCCTCATGATCCGATGAATTGATGGACGAAATTTTATCATCCCTTGCGTGCCGGTGGATAAACCAGTATTGTCGTGCAGTTCTTCTGCGGGAGAATCCGGAAATGAACCATTGCCGGTTTCTCTCGGCCATGGGTGACAAGGTTAAACGAGTTGAAGTTTGAAAATATAAGGTCACTGATATGAAAATTACTACTAGATTCTTGTATCTGGATGTTTTACTGGTGGCGGTTGCCCTTATCGTGGCAACTTTTACTATTCTTGCCGAAATTAACCAGGCCGCAGAGACCTTAGCCATAAAAGAGCAGGACCAGCATCTGAAAACTTTCTGGAAGCTGTTCATGGCTAAAGGTGAGAATATCCATATTGTTGATGGGAAAATGTTAGTGGGGAATTATGTTGTTAACAACAACAATGAGCTTCCCGACCATATCGGGGACATTTTTGGCTGCACGGCAACGGTTTTCATGGGTGACACGCGCATTTCTACCAACGTACTCAAACCTGAAGGTTATCGTGCAATCGGGACCAAGTTGCAGGGTCCCGCCTATGATGCACTATTTAAACAGGGGAAATCCTACCGGGGCGAGACTCTTATCCTTGGCATACCGTATCTTACCGCTTATGACCCCATCAGGGATAACAAGGGAGAAATCATCGGTGCCCTCTATGTCGGCGTCAATAAAGCCAAGTACTTTGAACTGTATGACAAGTTCAGATCAAAAGTCATAATTCTCGCCTCGATATTGACAGTTCTTTTTTCAACATTTGCTTTTCTTGTTATCAGGTTCCGCAGAAAAGCAGAGTATGCAGTGGAAGAAAATGAGATCAAATACAGGAAACTTTTTGAATTGCATTCGGATGCCATATTAATGATTGACCAAGGCACCGGAGAAATACTTGAGGCCAATGCAAGCGCCTTGAAGCTGTATGGTTGCACACGAAAGGAACTCCTTGGGAGAACGGTTTTTGACCTGTCTGCCGATGATACAGGGACATATGCGGCACTGGCAAACCTTCAAACTCACATACCGATACGTTGGCATCGAAAAAATGACGGATCCGTATTTTCCGTGGAGATATTCAACAGCTTTTTCACTTGGAACAAGCGCCATTTATTGATTTCAGCAATCAGGGACATAACTGCACGAAAAATGGCCGAAGACATGTTGCGGGAAAGCGAGGAGCGGCTAAGGATAGCCATGAACCTTGCCAGGCTGGTGCGATGGGAATACGACGTTGAAAAAAGGATGTTCACATTTGACGATCAGTTTTACTCGCTCTACGGTACCTCATCCGCACAGGAGGGAGGAGAGCTGATGTCTGCAGAAGACTATGCACGCAAGTTTCTTCCGCCTGAAGAATCTCCGCTGGTCGCTGCCGAGATCGGCAAAGCCCTGGCAACCGGAAAACCGGATTCTTACTACTCCTTGGAGCATCGCATCATCAGGTCTGATGGCGCGGAGCGGTACATAGCTGTCCGGTACACGGTCGTTTGTGACGATACTGGACGTGTCATCAAAACCCAAGGTGTGAACCAGGACATTACTGAGCGTAAGAAGTCGGAGTTGGAGATACAGGAAAGTAATGAGCGGTTTCGTGTCGCCTTTGAGACTATTCCCGATTATGTAAGCATCAGTACGCTCGAAGATGGCGTCTTTGTTGACGTCAATCCGGGTTTTACCGAAATTGTCGGATACACTCGGGATGAAGTAATCGGCAAGAGTTCTCTTGACTTGAACCTTTGGATAGAACCTGAAGAGCGATTAAAAGTCATTGACACCATAAGAAAAAAGGGATGTATCAAAAATACAGAGAACAAATACCGGCACAAGAATGGGAGCATAATCGATGTTTCCATGTACGGAAGGATCATAAAGATCAATAATGTCCCTTATTTGTTCGGATTCCTGAAGGACATAACCGAACAAAAGAGAGCTGTGGCATCACTATTCCAGCTGAACCGCACCTTGCGGACACTTACCAAGTGCAACGAAATGCTGGTCCGGGCTGAAAATGAACCAGAACTCCTCGAAAAAATTTGCCGCGTAATCGTGGATGAGGGTGGCTACCGTTTCGCGTGGGTTGGATATGGCGAGCATGACGTAGCGAAAACGATACGACCGGTGGCCCATTCCGGTCATGAAATTGGCTACCTCGAAAAGCTGAACATAACATGGGCAGAAGTTGAAGCCGGAATGGGGCCCTCTGGAATAGCCACTCGCACCGGGCAGCCATCTTATGTGAAGGATATCGAAAACGATCCTACCTTTGCCATCTGGCGTGACGAGGCACTAAAGCGTGGTTATAGATCCTCATTGAGCGTTCCGTTAAGTGTTTCCGGACAAAAAGGCTCTCTCAATATCTATGCTGCCGAGCCAGACGCTTTTGATGCTGAAGAAGTAGGGTTGATGGTCCAGTTGGCCAATGACCTGGGTTACGGCGTCAAATCGCTTCGCACCCGCGAGAAACACCGGCGCACTTCCGAGGCGTTGTGGGAAAGTGCTAAAGAATATAAGAATCTTGCTATCCAGCGGGATCAGGAGAGAAATCTTCTGCGCGCCCTCGTTGACTCCATTCCCGACCTGATATTCTTCAAAGACCACGAAAGTAACTACCTTGGCTGCAACAAAGCATTTGAAGCTTTTGCCGGGAGGCCGGAAAAAGACCTGATCGGTCGTATTGATCTTGATCTCTTCCCACGCGAGGTGGGAGAATTTTTCCGTGAGATGGACCGGCAGATGATGGCCCAGCGTGCGGCACGACGCAACGAAGAATGGGTGGATTATCCCGACGGCCGGCATGTCTATCTCGAAACTCTCAAAACCCCATTCTACGATAAAGACGGCAAAGTACTCGGCTTGATCGGAATCAGTCGCGACATCACTGCACGGAACCAGGCCGAACAGGCTTTGAAGGACTCTGAAGCACTGTTGCGAGAGGTTTTTGAGTCTATCCCCGACCTGCTGGTTGTTGTGGACAAGGACCTCAGGATTCTCAAGTCAAACTGGCATGGTTATGAGGATATTGTGGATTTGTCCGTCCGCGACAAGAAACCCTACTGTTACGAGGTTCTCTTCGATGCTCAGGAGAGCCCATGCGAATCTTGCCATGTAGTTGATGTTTTGAAGTCCGGCAAACCGGTATCTACCGAGATTTTCAATCCTTTAAGGAACGCTTACCGGGAAATCCACGCCTACCCTGTGTTTGACGATGCAGGGGAAGTTTCCATGGTAGTCGAACTTATAAAGGACATCACTGAGCTTAAACGGGAAAGGGATGAGCGTTTAAAGCTCGAAGCACAGTTGCTGCAGGCGCAGAAGATGGAAGCAATCGGTCAGCTTGCAGGCGGCATAGCTCATGACTTCAATAACATTCTCACGGCAATAATCGGCTATGCTGAAATAATCAGCATGCGGATTGAGAAAGGAAGCCCGCTTCGGCATTTCATCGAGCAGGTTTTGAGCTCCTCAGAGCGGGCAACCGAACTTGTCAACAGCCTTCTTGCTTTCAGCAGGAAACAGGTTTTGCACCCGAAACCGGTAAACCTTTGCCAAATCGTTCAGGGATTGAAGAAAATGCTGGGAAGAATCATCCGCGAGGACATCGATTTCAGGACAACGGTGTTTGAAAGGGAACTTGTTGTTCTGGCTGATAAGGGTCAGATAGAACAGGTGCTTATGAATTTCGTGACGAACGCCAAGGATGCCATGCCACAGGGAGGGGTGTTGTCGGTCGATGTTTCCCCGGTGACTTTGGATTCCGGTTTTGTTCATGCACATGGCTTTGGAAAGCCGGGGGACTACGCATGTATATCAGTTGCTGATACAGGGTGTGGAATGGATGAAGAGACACAAAAGAAGATTTTTGAGCCATTCTACACTACGAAGGATGTCGGCAAGGGCACGGGACTCGGGATGGCGATCATCTATGGGATCGTCAAACAGCACAATGGCTACATAAATGTATATTCGGAACTGGGCAAAGGAACAACATTCCGTGTATATTTCCCATTAATGACTGAAGAGAAACACGAACGGCAAAAGACGGAAACAGTCGAATCTCCTCAGGGCGGAACAGAAACGATTCTGCTCGTAGAGGATGATGCAACTGTACGTGAACTCCACAGGATGATACTAGAAGAAGCGGGCTACACGGTTGTTGAGGCAATTGATGGCCAGGATGCCATTGCTAAATTTATGAAGAACAGGGAATTAATTGACATGCTTGCCACAGATGTAATCATGCCGAACATCGACGGCAAAAGTTTGTATCTGGAAATACAGGTATATCGTCCTGAAATCAAGGTCCTTTTCATGAGCGGATACACGAAAGACATCATAATTGGCAAAGGTGTGCTAGATGATGAGACGGACTTTGTTTCAAAGCCGGTGACGCCTTCCGTATTGCTCGGCAAAGTGAGGAACATTCTTGACCGAAAATGATTTTGTCTAAAAAAGCAAGGTTCTGGATTGGTTTGAAGATGTTCGATTGATTTGATTTTCGGGACATCTTACTCATTAGGCCCCCTTTCTGAAAGTTGAAAACAAACAGAACTGTCTTGAAACAAGATGGTGTCAGGTTCCCACCCAGAACCTTGTTCAGAAGCGTAGACCCGACTCCTCCTCACTCAATTTGTCGCGGAGCTTGAGTACGCTCTGGGCAGCGTGTTCAAGAAGAAAAAACCGGGGCCAAAGTCTTCCTGATGAGTAAAATGCCGCCAGAATTCCAGGATTTTTCCATTCATTGACAGATTATCTCTTTCTTCGCCTGTTTTGCCACATACATAGTTTCATCAGCGCGTTGCACTAAGTCCTGGTATGATGATAAGTTTCCGTCGTTGTAGGTAGCTACCCCTACGCTTATTGACACTCTTTTGTCCTTGAGAGGTTGAATCGACAATGCCCCGATCTCATCCTCCAGTCTTTGGGCAAAGTCGCAGGCACCATCGCTTGACGTGTTCGGCAGCAAGCCAGCAAATTCCTCTCCACCATAACGGGCAGCAAGGTCACTTTTCCGCAGTGTCCTGTCAATCAGCCTTCCAATCTGCTTCAACACCATATCACCAGTGACATGCCCGTAATGATCGTTAATATGCTTGAAGTTGTCAATGTCGGCAAAGACGCAAGACAAAGGCAAAGAATATCGCTGGGCTCTATAAAACTCTTCTTCAAGGCGTGTATGGAAATGCTGATGGTTGAAAAGGCCCGTCAAGCTGTCGCGAAGTGCAAGGTCTTCGAGTAATTTCTTCTGTGAATGCATCGCCTCGAAAATTATCGCATTCTCAAGAGCGTTTCCTGAGATGTTCGCAACCAGTTGGCACAATTTGAAGATCCTCGCTGAAACCCACTCCCTGACCGGGGATGCAGTCCTCAGGAATAAGGTCCCGATGACGCTTTGTTTCTTGATAATGGGCACCACGAAAATGGCCTGGTCGGTTAGCCCCTCAATCATGTCCCGCACAGGGGCCATGAGCGGGTCTGTTCGAATGTCCTGCAAAACGACAGGTTGCTGGGTGATCAGGGCTTTTTCGATTTCCGGGTATTTCCCCAGGTCAATTTTGATTTCCTGGTTGATTGGAAGATCGCTGCTTGTCTTGACAACCAATTCACCACCCTCGTTAAGGCCTATGATGGAGCAACGTGACACATCAATAGCCTTGACCATTTTTTCAACAATTATTGTAAGAATTTTTTTCGGGTTTCTGGTGACGGAAATGATTTCCGACAATTCCAGGAGCATCAACAGATCTTCTTTCTCAAGGTCCGCATAATAGTCTTTGGTGCGAAGGTGTGTATCGACTCTGGCCAGCAACTCATTCTCGCAGATGGGTTTTGTCAGATAGTCATCGGCCCCGGCATGCAATCCGTTGATGATATCTGCCTTCTGATTGCAGGAAGAAAGGAGAATCGTCGGAATGTATTTCGTTGTATTCGTTTCTTTCAAGAGGGAACAAATTTCTGCACCGTTGCCTTCAGGCATTTCCATGTCGAGCAGAATCAAGTCCAATGGTTGGTGTTTAGCAATATTTATTGCTTCCTCGTCGCTTGCCGCGAAAAGAACATGGTAAGCTCCACTCAGGTAATCATTTATTACAGTCCGGGAAAAAGGGTCATGATCAATGACAAGAATAAATTTCATTTAAGACTCTCCTGAAAAACATCACACAAAATATAAAGTTAGAGTGAAACCTGTTCTTATAATAAAAAAATCCATATGGTTTTCTATTGTGAGCTCCATGTCAGGAATACAAATCTGAATGACTGACAGTACAGGCATTATTTGCGAAGAACCCGTGATACAACAGCTTGCCGATGAGAATTCATTGCCTTATATATTACGATAATCTTAATAATCTATAGTACGGATTTAAGTCGCGTATCAATAAAAATTCTGGCTCATTTGAATCCTTCGGAAGGGTTTACACTGTGTTAAGTCTGTAAGGCATCTCCTCCAGTAGTATCTGTGAGCTTAGGAACCGTTGCGTAAGCTCATCAGCTGCCATGGGACGGTCATAGTAATACCCTTGAGCTTCGTGGCAACAATGGTCAAGGAGTATCTGTTCCTGCTCGACGCATTCAACACCTTCAGTGACCACTTCGAGGCCAAGGCTTAGAGCCATGGCACAAATTGCGGCTATGATTCGTCGGTCATCTTCGGATACATGCGCGTTGATCATAAAAGATCGGTCAATTTTCAGGGTGTCAATCGGCAGGGTGCGCAGGTAACTGAGAGAAGAGTATCCAGTCCCAAAATCGTCGATGCTTATTTTGACACCCATGCTCTGAAGTTCTTTCAGCAGGTTGATAGAATGACCCGAATCTTCTACCAGCGCGCTTTCCACGATTTCCAGTTCTATAGCTTGAGCACAGAGGTTGCTGGATGACAACGCGTCTTTTAAAATGCCTACCAGATCTTGTCGATGCAACTGCAGTGGAGAGACGTTAACAGATATTCTCGGAAGATGGAAACCCTGGCAATGCCATTGATGCAGTTGTCTGCACGCCTCACGAATAACCCATTCGCCGATTGGTATGATCGTTCCGTTTTTTTCTGCAAGTGGCAGGAATCTATCCGGAGGAACTCTGCCAAGCCTTGGATGGTTCCAGCGTAACAAAGCCTCGGCGCTTGCCCAGGAATTCCGCGTCAGATTTATTCTGGGCTGATAGTGGAGTTCAAACTCACCCTGTTGCAAGGCTTTGTGGAGATCATTACTGAGGAGCATTTTCTCCGAGAGTTTGGAGTTAATTGTTTCAGAAAAGAGCTCCACACTGTTTTTGCCTTTTTCTTTTGCTTGGTACATGGCGGCATCAGCGTTTTTGATCAAGTCTTCCGCTGTCGCACCATGTTCGGGATATAGGGCCACTCCAATGCTGGCGGATACGAACAATTCTCTGTTGCCAATCTGGAAGTGATGATACAGATTCTTCAAATGCTTGCAGGCTACCAGCCGGGCGGTTTCCTCCGTTTTTGTATCCTGTAAAATAATCGTGAACTCGTCTCCTCCCAGGCGTGCCAATGTATCGCCGGCACGGGTAATGGACGCAAGTCGTGCAGTTGTCTCTAAGAGGACCTGGTCGCCGGTCCGGTGACCGTAAGTATCGTTAACCATCTTGAAATTGTCCAGATCGATGAAAAGCAAGGCCAGTTTTTCCCCTGTTCTGTTGGTACGTCGAATAGCCTGCTCCAGGCGGTCGTTGAAAAGGGCCCGATTCGGCAGGCCGGTCAGGCTGTCAAAATTTGCCATATGGTGCAGTTGATTCTGCCGGTCCAGCAGGTCTTCGTCCCTGTGTTCAATTTCCGACAGCATCTCGTTGAATGAGTTTGCCAACTGGGAAATCTCGTCAGTATTAAAGCTGGGGACACGTTTCGAATAGTCTTTGGTGTAGCTTACTTCCCGCATTATTGTTGCCATAGTGGTCACTGGTTCGGTAACAACCCGTTGAAACCGCCCGGCCAAAAGATAGCTCAGCCCGAGAGCGAAAAGCAGAATAATTGCGCTGATACCGGTGGTGTCCAATATTTTCTTAATAATGATCTGCTCGTTCTGCTCAATCAAAACAGTTCCCAGACGGGTACCGTTTCTGCTGATCGGGCTTTCCACTCCCGGGCTCACCTGAACAAATTGTTGCCTGATTCTGGATCTCAGTGAGTCCAGGCTTTGTTGCATTGTATGAGGTGTCTCTTCCGTATTTTGATTGTAATAGGCGATAACTTGGCCTTTCGCGTTCAGGATGAATGCATGTTTGATGGATGGGTCAGCTTTTATGACTGCAAGTGATTTGTCTATAGGCAGGCTGTCTGCAGACGACATTTGTATTGCCAGGTCCTCATCGATAATATCTATAAGCGCATTTAGACGCTGACGGCTTTCCTTGTTGATGGAATAAAAGCTGTAGGCAAGAAAGCAGAACATGGTTGATATCAGCACGATGGAACAGGCCAGCAAAATCAACATTCGCTGCTTGTCGCTAAAAGTCGTTATTGGCCGAAGTATATGCTTGATTGGTTTCATATTATTGATTGGTGATATCTATGGTTGATTTCGACGGAAAAAAGTTGAAGGCTGCGGGGCAATTGTTGCAGAACGGGTCACATTATATTTCCATCTTAACATATGATAACCATAGTATCTACCTAGCGGTACTGATTGGCATTTAATCCGGCAACAAAATATGCCATTGTCTTGATGACCATGCTCGTTGTGATTGTTGATTCTGGCATATAAATCCCCAATTTTTCCAGAATACCCTCCAAACCATTTTGAATGACTCAGCTTTGCTACGGGTTCAAAATGACGTGTGATTTAAGATGTCCGGCCTGATTGTTAATGGAATAAAGCATTACCGGTAAAACTGATATTTGGCAAGGGCTTTTTGGGCTTGCATTGTTTCAGGTTGCGCAAGACCCCTTATAATGAAGCATCAACACTTCAAACACGTGATAGGCGCAGATATGGATATCGCAAGAGAAGAAGCATACAAACACCAGGAGAGACGATTCAGTTGGTGAAAAAAGCCAGGATTGGCTCCATTCAGACTTCGCCCCGAGACCATCGAACGTCTCGGTGGCGGTCGGGTGGGGGGCGAGACGCTGGCGATATCGCTCTACTGCGCTTTTGCGGCTGAAGGGGATTTCACAAGGGGCGTTCGTCTGGCGGTCAACCATTCGGGGGATTCGGACTCAACCGGGGCAATTGCAGGGAATATTCTAGGGACGATATCAGGGGCGGGGGGACTTCCCCATGAATGGTTGTCGCAACTCGAACTGCGTGAAGTGCCCAAGCTGATGTGCAGTAAACTGCTGGCAAGGGGGAAATAACGGTTTGCATCGCTTGAAGTTACCCTTGCCCTGGGAAATTCGGGGGACAGTTTAGAATGGTAGAATGGCGCTAGTTTTAGGGGTTGGATTTCGGAACACTGCAACCTGAACACAAAAAAAGGGATAGAGCCGGTTAAGGGATTGAATATTTTTGAGTGCTTGACATCGCAATATATACATATTAATATATAAGGGAATTTGAAAAACGACGGGGAGGTCAAAAATGTCAATTAATGTAATCTCATGCACAAAGTGCGGTCAGCGGTTTGAAAAACTCCAGAAAAACGATGAGGCGGAAACCATGGAGTGCCCGAATTGCGGGTCAACCGAGGTAATCAAGGAGATATCGTCTTTTTCCACATGCGGTGCGGCGCCAGCAGCATCACCTTACAGTGGTGGTTGACGGTTCTGATCGATGCCAGTTTGGCATCTTAGACTGTTAGACGAGTTGTCCGTGAAACAGAGCGGACATGTATCAGGTTAATCTGCAGACATTCCGTTATGCGAGTAAATGCAGCTATTGCGGCCTGGAGTATGAAACTCAGGTTCTCTGCGCTCGGTCATTTCGGATGACCAATTTAGAGGGGGGCACTATGAAAGGCCTTATTACTATCATTGCTGTATTCGTTATCTGGGGTCTACTGCAAAAAGTGATTCTGCCAAGGCTTGGAGTATCGACTTGAATGGCTGATGCGTGCGATCTCGCGGGTCGAGATCATGTAAAGAAAAAGACCGATAGCAGTGCCGCGGCTAATGATGAACACTACTAATCAAGTCGGAAATAGAACATAAAGATACCAGGAAATACAGGGACACCATACCAATTGTTGAAAGAATGGGTATGGTGTCCCCTTAGTAGCCGAGCTTCAACTCGCTGCTTCGGCTGGCAGCAAGACCACTGCCACTCATGCCTTAGGACAAAGGTTTTACTTCGAGGCCAAGTCCCGGCCAAAGGATACACAGTCGGCTAGCGCCTGGCCATCCGGATTCCAGAAGACCCGCAAACCCTCGTTGACCAGGTGGAAACCGCCTGCCCGCAGCCGCTCGGTGATCATCGCGACGGATTCCCCGCTCCAGCCGTATGCCCCGAAAGCAGCAGCTTTTTTGTTCTTGAAGCCCAGGCCGCGCATTTCTTCGAGAATCCCGGCGACTGCTGAGAGAATTCCCCGGTTTATGGTGGGGGAACCAACCAGGACGGCCTTGGATTTGAAGACTTCGGTGATGATATCGTTCTTGTCGGAACGGGCGGCGTTGAAGAGCTTGATCGTCACATCATCGTCTGCTTCATGGATTCCTTTCGCGATAGATTCGGCCATCTTCCGCGTGCCGTCCCACATGGTGTCGTAGATGATCGTTACCTGGTTTTCCTGGTAGTCGGCTGCCCATGCCGCATATCTGGTGACTATCTGCAGGGGGTTGTCCCTCCAGATGACGCCATGGCTTGGGCAGATCATGTCCACCGGCAGGCCGAAGGCGACCACTTCCTTTATCTTCCGGTCAACCAGCGCGCTGAAGGGCGTTAGGATGTTTGCGTAGTACTTGATGCACTCCTGGAACAGTTCGGACTGGTCCACCAGGTCGTTGAACAGGAGCTCGGAGGCAAGGTGCTGGCCGAAGGCATCGTTGGAGAACAGGATGTTGTCTCCGGTCAGGTAGCAGAACATGCTGTCGGGCCAGTGCAGCATAGGCGCTTCGATGAAGATCAACTCCTTCGAACCGATATTCAGCCGGTCACCGGTCTTCACTGTGCGAAAATTCCAATCCTGGTGGTAAAGCCCCTTCAATGACTTTACGGCATTGGCCGTGCAATAGATGGGAGTGTCCGGGATCCGCCGCATCAACTCAGGCAGGCCGCCGCTGTGGTCGCTCTCGGCATGGTTTGCAACCACAAAGTCTATCTTCGCCAGGTCGATTTCCTTTGCGAGGTTTTCAACGAATTCCACGGCAAAGGGTGACCATACGGTATCGATGAGCACGGTCTTCCCGTCGCGGACAAGGTAGGAGTTGTACGTGGAGCCCCTGTGGGTGGAGTATTCCTCCCCATGGAATTTGCGGAGTTCCCAGTCGATCTTTCCAACCCATGAGACATTTCCCTTGACAGAAAAATGCATGATACTATCCTCCTTCTTTCCGCAGTTACCATGCGGAAAAACGTTTTTGCCAATTTCGGAAATGCAAACAGTTCATTTACTTGTACGGAATGAACCTCGAACTGTCGGCCTTGCATGTAGGGCATATCTTCGGCGGCGCCGGTCCATCGTGAATGTAACCGCAAACAAGACATTGCCAACGTTTTGTTTTTTGCATGGGAAGAACCTCCTTTGCGTGCTTTCCCCTTGCGAGTAATGAGCTTTCATGACACCTTAAGACCGGTTCCAGGTGGTGAGGCGCATAAAAGAACATTCCGGGGGCTATCTCGACTTTGCAGTGCTTGAACGGCCACCCGTCGCCATGTGTTCACTTCAAAATAGTTAGCACGGTTTCTGAGAACTTCAACCTGGGAATTGTGTTGACAGCATATTTAATTCGGAATAGAGGGGAGGTGCTGTTCAATACGGAATCCCGTATTGCGAGTCGCGTGACTGATGCTAATATTGTAGACTCGTAAAATTAACCTCTTACGGGGACGGTCCGGATATCTTGTTCACGAATGCGGTAATATACTGAAACTGGGACGTAATCATGCAAATTAAGAAGAGACGCCTGTTCATTGAACATGCGCCGGCGGCCATTGCGATGTTTGACAAAGACATGAAATACCTGAGCGCCAGCCGTCGTTGGTTTGAAGCATACCGCGTTGTCGTTCAGGATATCATCGGCAGGAGTCATTACGAAGTTTTTCCAGACATTCCGGAGAGATGGAAGAAGGTACACAGTCGTTGCCTGGCAGGCGCCGTGGAGCGGCACGACTCCGATCCATGGGAGAGGGCCGATGGCACTGTTGACTGGGTTCACTGGGAAATCCGGCCATGGTACAGGAACAGGAAGGAGATCGGCGGTTTGATCATTTTTTCCGAGAACATCAGCGACCTCAAGTGTGCCGAGGAGAAGATCAAAGCATCGCTGAGAGAAAAGGAAGTACTGTTGAAGGAGATCCACCATCGGGTGAAGAACAACATGCAGATCATCTCCAGCCTGGTGAGCCTTCAGGCAGACGGTTTGAAGGGTGAGCAAATCCGCGAGGTGCTTCAGGATGTGAACAATCGGGTCTACTCAATGGCCTTGGTGCATGAGTACCTCTATCGTTCGTATGACCTTGCCAGGATCGACTTCTCGGAATATGTAAGAAATCTTGTGAACTACATATGGTCATTCCATGGCCAGGTTGCGTTTCCCATCAGGCTGAATTTCAACCTGCAAGCGGTTTCGCTGCCGATCGACATTGCCGTGCCCTGCGGCCTGATTATTAACGAGTTGGTTGGAAACGCCTTGAAACATGCTTTCAAGGGTCGTACCGAGGGAGAAGTCACTGTATCGCTCAAGCAGGCTTCCGGCGGCAGGATCGGCATTTTCGTGAGCGATGACGGGGTGGGGCTTCCGGCCGGCCTTGACTGGCAGCAGGAACAATCTCTGGGGCTGACTCTTGTACAGATGCTTACCAGGCAGATTAACGCTTTCGTGGAGGTGAAAAGCGGTGACGGGACGCAATTCGAGGTTGTGTTCACTCCTCCATCCCAAGATAAGGAGTAATGGCTTCCGGCGAAGGCAGAGCGCTCTTCACATTTCCATGGCGGAGAGCTGAAACCGCACGGAGGCAAGGGGAATGTCCACGATAAATATAGCGCCGAGCATAAATATCTTTCATGGAATGGGCAGAGAGGAAAAATTATGGATGCATCAAAGGTTGTCGATCGCCGGCCCCACGGGGAGCAGGATCGCCTGGAAACAATATTGAAAGAAATCGTGGAGCACCGCATAAGGTTCAATGAAATTATCGGACTTCGCGTGGAGTCGTTTGACCCCGAATTCCCCCGACTGGCATTTGAAATGCGGCCGGAGCTGGTAGGCAGTTATCTTCACAACCGCCTCCATGGCGGCGCCATTGCAACCGCACTTGATACGGTTGGCGGTTTTGCCGTGACCATGGCGATTGCTGAGAAGCATGCAAACGAAACGGCAGAGCAAATTTCCGCTCGTTTGTTTCGCATCGGAACCATTGATTTACGAGTGGATTACCTTCACCAGGGGATTGGCAGCAGCTTCCACGCAAGCGCGAAAGTCATGCGCCTGGGTGGGCGCATTGCCACCGTCCGCATGGAACTGGTAAACGACGCCGATTTGTTGATTGCAACCGGTACTGCTGCCTACGTCGTTAGTTGAATCATGAAGAAGGTGAGAACGGGTGATGCAATTCGCCCGCCGGAAGGGCATTTGAAAAATCTGTCCGGAAAATTGCGGTGATTAACTTGGAATTCCACTCCAGGTTTTTTTGCGGTCTTGACATTAACTAACAAGTTAGTTAATATAGAGGCATGAAAACTTCCGGCCGAAGGAAATCATTGTCAGGACACCCCTCCGCAAAGGGTGAAGACAACACGCGGGAGCAACTTCTCGATGCGGCTACTGCACTCTTTGCGGAGAACGGCATCGCAGCGACGACGATCGCACAGATTGCGGCGCACGTAGGCGTCACGTCGGCAATGGTCCATTATTATTTCAAGACCAGAGACCATTTGCTGGATTCGATTGTCGAAGAAAGGATCATGCGCTTCGATACCCGTCTCTGGGAGTTGTTCACCGGGAGCGAAATGGACCCGATCGCCTTTATAAAAGCATTTGTCGCCCGTTTGATCGAGGGCTGCGAGACCATGCCGTGGTTGCCGCCGTTATGGATCCGGGAAATCGTCAATGAAGGCGGACTGCTCAGGGAAAAAATAATGCAACGCATTCCCATCGACAGGCAGGAGAAGTTCAGGGATTGCATAGCTGGCGGACAAAAGCGGGGAGAGGTGAACAGAGACATCGACCCGCGATTGCTCTTGATGTCCATAGTCGGGTTGGCTCTGCTTCCCCTTGCTGCGGCGAAGACATGGAAGCGAATACCCAGCCTGGAAGGATTGGGGAAAGATGATCTCTCTCGCCATGTAACTGAATTGTTGCTGAATGGAATAGTCTTTTCTTCAGTCGATCCGGTGGCTGACAGAAAGCGCCAAAACAGGAAGAAGTAAGGAACATACAGGTTTAAAAATATTTTGTCAGGCAGGCAATTACGAGTTTACCGCACAATTAGCCCAATAGAGAGTGGACAGGAAGATGAAAAAGTTATGGCTTATTGTGACATTAGCGGTTTCAATACTGCCGGGATGTCTGGTAGCGACGGACTCCCCACATAGATTGGATTGCCAGTTTTACCATGAGGACTGTGGAAATTTCCTTGATGATTTTGACGGCTTATTTGATCTTTTCGATGGATACTATGGAAATAATAACGGTAATGGACATGAGGAGGATCCTTTGCTGGACTCGATTTTTCCCGGGATTGGACAAGAAATGGACGAACTGGACTGAAAAATCGTCTGCCATGTCAACGAAAATACAATACAGGCGTTTTCTACGAAAAACTGGCGAAAGTGAATATTGCAAGATGCTTGTAATCTGAAGAAAGCATTCAAAACAGCAGATAGCCGATAATACTAAACCACCCGCAAGGGTGGGGCGGAAAGCCTACAGGGTCTTTACGAGACAGCCGGGTTGCCGAACTATCCCAGGATATTCAGCCCCGGCTTTTTATGTTCCGAATATAAATTCGGCTGCTGAAATATCCGTCCACAAAGGAGGGAATGATGAAGAAAAGAATTTTGGGATTGACCATAGCGATTGGAGTCACAGCAACGGCATTCACTGCCCATGCGGCAAACGTCGGTTTCAACGTTGGAATCAATGTCGGAAATATTCCTGTGCCGGTTCCTGTCCCTGTTCCGCCCCCCGTTGTGATTGATTCTCCGCCGGAATTCATTGCCCAGCCTTCCATGGGTTTTTACGCAGCCGTCGGGACTCCCCATGACCTCTTTTATGCATCAAATCGCTACTACCTGTGCCGAGGCGATGTGTGGTATGCAGCCCCCTATTACAACGGACCATGGGTTCAGGTCGGGTATCGGTCCGTTCCCTGGGGACTGCGCAGGTACCCGATCGCAAGGATTCGTCATATGAGGGAAGATGGATTCCGGCATTATCGCAATGATGATTACGGTTACAGGCACTTCCGCCCGGCACGGCGAGATTGGCATGAACGACATGCCAGGTGGGAAGGGGATAGAAGGTATGGCCATCGTTATGACCGCCGGTGGGAAGGTGGCGGCCATTGGGAACATGGTGAACACCATTAAAGCAGTGAACCGAAGCTGATCGTCACCCTGTCGACAATTCAGCGACCTCTCGAGTTGCACAAGGAATCAACGAAAGGAGGCAGCAATGTTTTGTCCGAAATGCAAAGCGAAAATAGGTATCCACAGCTATGAGTCACGAACCCTCAGCCATATGGCACAAGGCATGACTTGTTGCGTTTGCGGTTATTGGATTGAAGGCGCTGCAAAAAACACTGGCTCATCCAGGCGGGCGGCAAGGCGGTAGGTCGAGCCTTGCTCTTCGAATCAATTGCTTCTTTGAGAATGAACGTTGTAAGATGTGTTTGTTGATGATGGATGCACAGAAAAGGAAATCAAATTTCAAACCGTTTGCAATTGGACCCTTGAGAGAGTTCGTTCGGGAAGGAGGTCCAAATGAAAAAAATATGGCTTAGTGCGATATTTGCAGCATCCATGCTTCCAGGATGCGTGGTCGCGGCAGGTCCTCCATATTATGATGATTATGGTGGCTACTATGATAATGGCGGCCACCATGGGCATGGTCATTGGGATGGGCATAGGCACGGCCATGAAGATGATGATGATTGAGCCCGATATTGACATCAAAACAATTACCGTTTGAAATTCTGTGCATGCAATAATGATTGAGGATTTCCTGCACGGATTTGTGCAGGGAACCTCCAAGAAAAAGGAATCATATGAATTTTCGAAATGTAAAAATATTAACAATCCTCCTGGCCGTGCTGTTGGCCACGACAACAGTTTTAGAGACATCCTCTCTCGCCAGGGTGGGAGGTGGGAGGTCTTTCGGCAGCCGGGGTTCGCGGAGCTACTCACAGCCGTCAAGGTCCTACCAGCAACCGTCTCCATCACGCCAGCAGTACTCACCGGACCAAACGCCAAACCAGCCCGTTCCGGCACGCCAGCAGTCCGGAGGCTTTCTCAGAAGTCTGGGCGGCGGCATTCTGGGAGGGTTGATCGGCGGCATGATCTTTCGCAGTCTTGGTTTCGGATCCGGGGGGCTGGGTGGTGGGGGGATCGGCCTGTTCGAAATTCTCCTTGTTTGCGGCATTGGTTATCTTGTCTACCGGATGATAAAGAAAAGACGCCAGGAATCCTACAGTATGCAAGCTCCTCCCCAGGCAGACTACCGCGTAGATAAATATTCATACGCCCAACCTGAAGTCTCCTCATACCCGGCAGGCGGCGCCGATCTCTCCACAGGGTTGGCCAATATCCGTCAAATGGACGCTTCCTTTGACGAAAACCGTTTTCGGGAACTGGCCATGGACATCTTTTTCAGGATACAGGGGGCCTGGATGAACCGTGATTTGTCTCCGGTAACCGGCTGTCTCAGCGATGAGATGCGACGTTTTCTGCAGGAAGATGTGGACCGTCTCCTGAGCGACAGGAAGATCAACCGCCTGGAGAATATCGCCGTCAGGAATACGGACCTGGTGGAGGCATGGCAGGAATCGGGCCAGGACTTCATAACGGTCCGATTCCATGCTAATCTGCTTGATTACACAACGGATGAAGTGGGAAACCTGGTTGAGGGCAACCGTACAGAACCTGTCAAGTTTGAGGAGTATTGGACCTTTACCCGGACGGTGGGATCTGGTTCCTGGAAGCTTTCCTCCATATCCCAGGCATGAGACAGCATCTTGCCTGGGATATGACATGACACGGTAGGGGTATTATCTGTAAGTTGCATTCACGACTTTACGGCGTTTTCAGGATAGGGGCACACCAGGCATGGGTGCCCCTTTCTTTGTAATGTGACTTTGATAGGACTGGTACGGCGACGGCAAAATGTCTTGTATCATCTGGCTAAAAAGAAATACGGCATTTTGCCGATCACCACGGCGAAAGTTTTTTGCTCGGACGTGCATCCACGGCAATATCACGCACCGTAAGGGGAATGATCGTCTTTACGCCTTAAAGAACGGTGAATTACGGCACCATGGATTAAAAATATTTACTGAGTTGCATTTATAAAAACACGAGATAATATCAAACCAAAAGGGGATGCTTGCTCTGATTGGCGCCTGAACAGGGAAAGCAAAGCGCGCAGCATTCCGAGGACGAGACATGATGGATTGGCACGCGTGGAAAACGTGGCTTCAGGGTATGCGGGGTTATATTGAAGCTGGTCTGAATAAAGCCCTCACTCGCCAGGAGGAACTTCTGCAGGCAAGGGTCCTGGAGCAAAAAACCTGGTAAGTGGGGGCAGGAAAGGTTCACAAGGCTGAGGAGGATAAATATGGCGAACGGCAAAAATGATGCCCCCAAAGACCTGCAGGATACCGAAAACGAAGGAACACAATCTTCACGACCAATAGGAACATTGTTTGGCCTTGCGTTCTACTTGATACTCGGCTTGTTCTTATATTTCAATATAACCGCGGTGAGGTCTTTTGTTAATCGTAATGTCTGGCCTTTTGCGATTTCTGGTGGAATAATTCTGTTGCTTTCAATTATCGCATTGCAACGTTCCGAAGAATCGACAGGATTCAAGAAGCGCCAAATCAGCCTGACTATTTTTATTGCCTTTCCGATTCTGGCAGCTTTGATCGCGGTACTTTTACTGGCTCCCGAATACTACCAAATCCCTGTGTTAAGATCCGTCTTTCTTATCATTGTCTGCCTGCTTCCCGCAGTGATGTATTACCTGTTCATTTTCAGCCGGAAATCGAGTTTGCTTCAGGAATATTTCAGCAATCTTTCACGGCTCGGCTTGTTTGATTGCCAATTTCGCTGTGTTGACGACAGCTTGGACAGAAAATACGAATCCGAGCTGGATCGTCGCGTCCGTGTGCTTAGTTACATTCAGAAATTTGAAGCTGTATACGGCTCTATTCCCTCTGAATTGACGGATGAGATTCTGGATGTAACCAATCCGGACAACAATGATCCAAAAAATCCCACCTTTTCCAGATATTCAACCGGAGAGGCGCTGCGCGGAATATTAACCACAGAGACTACGCTCCCGGTAATGCTGGCAACACTGATAATCGGGCTGGGATGGCTGTTAACATTGCCGCCTTGGGAAATTGTGAACCCCAATGCACATGCCACAATTACTGAAAAATTAGGCGCTGTCTTGCAGCCCGGCCAAGTCACAATCCATTTCGCTTTCCTTGGGGCATATTTTTTCTCAGTTCAAATGCTTTTCCGAAGATATATACGAAAAGACCTTCGAGCAAATGCATATATGGCGGTGTCTTTGCGCGTGATTTTGGCAGTCATTGGTACATGGATAGTGATGAAGGGAGCATCATATCTGAACTTTGCCGGATTTGACACTGGCCCAAATTCAAATGTTATGCTGGTGACAGCATTTGTGATTGGAGCCTTCCCTCCGATTGCCTGGCAGGTTATACAGACGGTATTGCGCACGGTGACCGGAGCAAGGTTCTTTGTTCCAAGTCTTCGAACTGAGATGCCAGTGAGCGAACTTGACGGTCTTACGGTTTGGCACGAGGCAAGGCTCGAAGAAGAAGATATCGAGAATGTGCCAAATATGGCTACTGCTGACCTCGTAGAACTCATGCTTCACACGCGTGTTCCTCCTGAGCGGATAATCGATTGGGTAGATCAGGCGATACTCTACAAACAGTTGGGGCCAGGTAAGAAGACAGACAAGCGGGATAAGGATCACTCTGATCAGAAGACAAGACGACAACTTCTGGAAGAACATGGCATCCGAACGGCAAGTGCCCTGATCGTCGCATACAAAAAAAGTAGAGACCGCTGCGAAAGTGATAAATTCGAAAGCATTATGCCCAATGGGGGATACAGTTATATCCGTTCTCTAGTTGATGCGATATCGACTAATCCTAATTTGGCGCTCGTCATGCGGTGGCGCTGCCTTCCTGTCTCGTGACTAAACTTTGGGACCAAGTTCGGCAGTGGGGCGGGGGGAAATAATATCCGGTCATCTTTGCAATGACAGCCAAGTAACCTAATGCATCCATGTTTGCCAATCCGCACGACCAATATGTCAGGCTAGATAAACCGGAACGGGCCTTATGGCCTGTTTGACCCAAACCGTCTTTCGGCTGCGCAGAACATCCGCGCACTTCATCATCAATACGCTTTCTCGGGGAAGGGATTTCAAGCCACGCAGTCCACGCTGCACGCAGCTCATCCATAACCTGGCCGGTTGCATGGTGTACCATTCCGTGAAGACAGCCGTCACTTCTCCCTTGGCTGGGTTGATGGATTCCATCGTAATCGCGCTTTCTCCTTTGATATTTGCGCTGTGAACGTATGGCCTGCATGCGACAGGCGGCAAAGCTCGTTCATACCCGGTTCGCTGCCTTTACTTGACGTCCGGCAGGAGCGATGCCGCGTTGTGCCGCCCGGCGGGCGCCCATATCGTCTGCGTGGCGCCAGGGTACCGGATGCCAAGCATCATTGCCTGCGCTGACGGTGACAGCAGGAAATCCTGGAACCTCAATGCGGCTGCCGAGTTTGCCCCCCGCACCCGGCGCGGATTCACGACGACCGATACCATGATCCGCAGCAGCAGAGGGTCTTGCGTTACTAGTGGCTCCAGTCCGAGATGCTTCTCGTTCTTTTCGCGAACGAAAGGGGTGATGCCCCAGAGTACGTAACCGCCACGGGATGCCGCAAGTGAAATCGCGTCGCTCTTGCTGCCGCCGTCATCGGTATACCAGGAATTTTTAGGCGGTTTTCCCGCTGCCAGCCAGAGTATTTCCGTCAGGTATCTTATTGGGCGCGTATCATTGACGATGTAGGGGGCTTTCGCCTGGGCGATCTGACGGAAGGCCTGCACGAGATCGGTCAGGCCGCGGACCTTGGCGGGATCGGCAGATGGCCCGAATAGCGCGAGCTGATTCGAAAATACCGTCCGCGGCCAGAACCCGAAGCCGCTTTGCACGAAGCGTTCGGTATCCCGATGGCCGAAATGGGAGATTACCAGGTCAGCATCCCCCTTCTTCGCCGAGGAATAGGGGTCGTCGGTTGAGGTTATCTTTACCTCGAGCCCTGTTTCGGCATGGAACTTTTCCGCCAGGGCTGTCAGTACGCCTCCTTCCACGGCTGTGGACACACTCGCAATCCTCACGGCACCGGGTGAAGCCTTGATGCCAGACTGGCTTTTTTTGCCCGGCTTGTGGCCCGAATTTGCTGCATACCCCGTACACGCGGCGGCGAGGAAGAGGGTAACGGCAGCAAGGGCAATCGTGGCCATATTCAGAATTGTTTGTCCCTTTGATGAATCCCCATGTACCGGCATGTCAATCCTCCTGTGGCTCGATGAAATAAATCCTGATCGTCATAGAGAGACATGATCAGGCATGCATTGAGTAATTAGTATACCAGTCGAAAAAGCGTTATGAAGGCGCATCGTGGCAAATTAACGCATCTGCAGTATCTTTGTTTTGGCGAAGGGGTCCAAATTTTCCAAATACGACAGGCATGTCAAAAATACATTTTTCTGGCACAATAGTAAAACCGTTATTTACTCCAAATCACGACAGGGACTGAACATGCCGCTTGCCGTTTTCGACGCCATTAAGGACAAGATCAGCTCATTTCTGGGCGGAGCCGCTGTCGCCCTGCATCCCGTCGCTGGCAGGATCGATGGCGACAAAACAACCATCAGCGAGATCATTTCACTCGAAGACCGCTCGTACTGCTTCATGGCCCGGAGGGAGTCCCTCCCGTTCACCCGCAGCGAAACCCTCTTCTGCCGCGAGCTGCTGACCGCATTCTCGGGCCTGTTCAACGGTTTCCAGCACGAGGAATACGTGGCGCATTTCCGCACGGCGCTGCTTGCTTCTATCATGGACATCACCGTGGCCCGCTCGTTGCGCGGCGACCACCGCAAGGCTTTCTGGCCGATCCAGCAGCTGATCCAGCTGCTGAAACATCTCTCGTACCAGGGCTATGAGGGAAAACCCGCTACGACCGGCTTCCTGGTGTATCGCACCACGCCCCAGTTGCTGGGCAAGGTGGTGCGCGAGCGGAACCACACCCTGATGCCGCTGAAACCGTACCAGGACATAACCCCCGATTTCTTCCGCAACCCGCTTCCTTACCGCATTGTCGACGGTACCAACCTCTTCTTCGTGGCCAATATCCAGATGCAGGTGACCGGCGTTCTGCGCACCGCGCCCACCGCGCTGCAGACCGACATTGAACTCCTCACCCAACGGGAGATCTTTTCCCTGGTGAGGCGTTCCGGCCACGGCGCATTCGCCGTGACGGTCAACGGGGCCTCGGAGATCGAAGTGCTGAACAGCCCGGCCAAGCTGCTGGTGCGCCGCAAGGGCGCCTGGGCAATCTTTGATCCGGACATTTTCCGCTCCTTCCTGGTCGGAAGCATTGACGCCGAATCCGTCGATGAGCTGCTCTGGTCCGTTTATGCCCTGTCCAAGGAGCGGCTCGGCACCGTCATCCTCATCTATGACAAGGGTGCCCGCAATCTGGCCCGGCTGAAGAAAGGTTCGGTGGGGGGTGACGACCCGATCGGCCGTCTCCTGATACATAGGGTCAAGAAGCGGACCATCAGCGATCTGAAAAAAGCCGGCATTCTTCTGCGCCTCCTTTCGGCCGACGGGATGACGGTATTCAACGGGAGCGGCAGGCTGATGGAGACAGGTTTCATCTTCGATACTACGTATGCCAGGGAGGTTGTCACCGGAGGAGGGCGCACCACTGCCGCCAGCGCCGCTTCATACTTCGGGAAGGTCATAAAGGTTTCCCAGGATGGCCCCATAGAGCTGTACCGGGACGGGCGCCTGGTTTATCGGTTCGGGTAGATCTTGAAATATCGCAAATGAATGAAGGCGCCAGTTCTCCATCCATGACAATGTCACAAATGGAGAACTGATACCCGGACAGATACGAGAATTATAAGCAAACGGGTCATTTCATTTTCGGTTTGTCCGGAGGCGGCGGAGGAGGTGGGGGCGGCGGTGCTTCCGGACTTGCCGGCGCCTTGTTTTTAAGAGCCGAAGGCTTCAGCGGGTACGGTTTGATCTTCTTGGGGCTCGGCGGTTCGGGTTGAGGGTCCAGCCATGTGCGTCCGTTTTTCACGTTCAGTTTTACCCTGTCGCCGACTTTCAGGCCTTTCGCACTGCCCATGACTGTTTTTTCCCTGCCCGAGTCGTCCCTTACCGTTATCCTGTTGCCGGAGATTCGGGTGATCGTTTCCGCAAATGCCAGGGTTGCCAGGGCACAAGAAAGCGCCATGGCAATTGCCAATACAATTAACTTCTTCATTTCCTTACACCTCCTTTCATTACATCAGAATATGGTTAATTCCTTGGAATCGGACGGCTCGATTCCGCTTCCTGAAGACGTGATATGCCTCGCTGCGGAGCGTCTTTTTTTACGACACTTATGCTCAACTGTCAATGTCGATTGTCTCGTTGGAGCTGTGGTCATCAATCCTGTGCGGCATTTCGAAAATATGAGGGGGCGTTTCTTTCAGTTTTCGATCCGAGCGTAAGAAAAAGGAACGCACCATGTGGGCTATTGTTTGTTTGATGTCCGCATTGCTCCTGCTACAATAAACGGATAGGATTTGGAAAAAATTGGAGAGGAGTAGATATGGATATCGGTGTCATATACAAGAGGAGAAGCATCCGCCGCTATGAAAACCGTGTTGTTGCCCCGGAGATGGTCAACGAGCTGTTGCGGGCGGCAATGAGCGCGCCGTCGGCCGGCAACGAACAACCGTGGCAGTTCGTGGTCATTACCAGGCGTGAGGTGCTGGACAGGATTCCTGATATCCATCCGTATGCCGGGATGGCGAGAGATGCGCACTTGGCAATACTGGTTTGCGGCGACCTTGATCGTGAAAAGCACGAAGGCTTCTGGGTGCAGGATTGCGCGGCCGCAACCGAGAATCTATTGATTGCGGCGGCCGGTTTGGGACTGGGGGCCGTCTGGTGCGGAGTGCATCCACGGAAAGACCGGGAAAATGGCTTTCGTGAGCTGCTGGGCATCCCTAAGCGGGTGGTGCCGTTTGCCCTGGTCCCCATCGGCTGGCCCGCAGAGGAAAAGGGGAGTTCCGACAGATTCGATCCTTTGAGTATTCATTACGAGAGATGGTGAGTCTTTTCTTTGGGAATAGGGGGCGCCATACCAATTGACCATGCCTGTTTTCAGGCCAAGATCGACAGCAAGTAGAGTCCTCATCATTAACACTCTGTTTATGCGTTATTATTTCTTCCGGTCAGGGAACATGAGCATGAACCGGGTCCCCTCTGAAAGATCAAGCTGGATTTGTCCTTTGAGTTGCTGTTCTCCCAGCAAGCTCACGAGGCGCAGACCGAGTGACGAGACAGCTCTCCAGTCAAGATCCGGGGGCAGCCCCGTGCCATTGTCTGCAACGCTGAGGTGAAAGGAGTCGTCGATTTTCTGCAAGGAGATGCGTATTTCGCACTTATTATGCCCGGCTCTCGGTTTACCCTCAGGGAAGGCATACTTTATGGAGTTGGTAACCAGTTCGTTGACGATCAACCCAATGGGTATGGCAATGTCGAGGGAGATTTCAGCATGTTCAGCAGTGACCAGGAATGAAATCAAAGAATATGCTCCATAGCAGCCAAGCAAATGGGTTGTCAGGTCGTGGAGATATTCCTCAATATCTATCCGGTCCATGTACTCCGATTGGTAGAGCCTTTCGTGAATGAGTGCGATGGACATGATCCGGTCATCAATTTCCTTGAAGGCGTCCATGACAGCTTTGTCGTTAGTTCCTTCCAGTTGCATTTCCATCAGACCGACGATGGATGCCAGGTTGTTCTTCACCCGATGGTGCACTTCACGCAAAAGTACATCTTTTTCAGCAAGCGAAGCTTGCAAAGCTATTTCCGCTTCCTTTCGCTCTGTTATGTCGAAGATGTTGCCGAGAACTTTGATGACTCGCTTTCCATCCATCACGGCCTGTCCCGTCGTCTGGATCCATATCCTGCGACCGTCTACCGTGGTGAAGGGGAACTCCAGGTTGTACGGTTGTCCGTGTTCGACACAGCGATTGAAGGCTTCCATGATGACAAGGCGGTCTTGCGGGTCGTAACAGGCAAGGCTTCGTTCGATGAAAAACTGGGAACCGGATGGAATCTCGCCGGGCGTAAAACCATGGATTCTGTAGGTTTGGTCAGTCCACATCATGGCCTGACTTTCCAAGTCCCATTCCCAGCCACCCGACTTGGAGATCTTCTCGGTTGCGTCCAGCAGCCTCCTGCTCTGCAAAACCTTTTCTTCCGCCTTCTTGCGTCCACTTATATCCCTTGTGATCCCCCTCATGCCCAGAAATTCGCCATCCGGACCGAAGAGCGGAACTCCGCTGACCTCGACGACGACCAGCCGACCATTGCGGTGCCTGACTTTATATTCTTGGGATATACATTCCTTTTGAGCCATGAGTGATGTACGCGTCTGTTCGCGGGCATGTACCGCTTCATCTTCCGGAGCGAAATCGAGAGGGCATCGCCCAAGACATTCTTCCGGCGCATATCCGATCATGTCCCGGATTTTCGGGCTGATGTAGGTGAAACGGCCATTTTGATCCACTTCCCAGATGCAGTCGCTTGTGGCCTCGACCAGGGAACGGTACTTCTCTTCACTGGCCCGCAGTTTTTCCTCCAATTTCCTGCGTTCGGTGACGTCCATTACCTGCGACAGCACCGAAACCAGTCTTCCCTGCTGATCTGTTATCAGCGTGTTGTACCATTCGCAGAAAATGACCCGGCCATCCTTGGTGTAATTGCGGTTCGAGGAAATGATATGATTTGCGCGACCGGCCGTCAGATTAGCCATCGTGCCCTCGACCAAATGAATGTCTTCCTCGTAGATCATGTGCAAATCCATGATCGGTTTCCCTATGGTTTCAGCCCGTGTCCATCCGAACATTTTCTCGGCTTCACCTGCCCAACGTGTCACGATGAAGTTGGAATCCCACTCGATGCTGGCCAGCGGAGAGTGATCCACGTAGAAATTAAGTCTTTGTTCACTTTCCAGCAACGCTTCTTCAATCCGCTTCTTGTCCGTAATGTCCTGGAAGTAAGAGGATATGCCACCTCCCTTGCGTGGAAAGCAGCGATTATGGTACCAGCGGCCCCATGGCTGGTAGAAATACTCGAAATCCCGTATTTCCCCGGCTGCGGCGCTTCGGAGCTCCTGTTCATATTTAATGCCCAATGTGGCGGGGAACAACTCCCAGAAACTTTTGACGAGCGCTTCCTCGCGCGGAATTCCGAACACGGATTCCGCGGTGGAGTTGAGGTACACTACACGCCAATCGGAATCACAGGCAAAAAAACCGTCCAGAATGCTTTCCAATGTCAGCGCAAGCTGGTTATCGAAGGTTGCCTGTTGATGAATAGAGGATTTGTCTGAAGAGTGCTCGCCCATGGTTCTGTCCTTCAGGTTTTGTGAAAATTGCAAACAAAACGGAATGATATCAGGCTTTATAGCATTATTTTTCGTATAACGGTAACACTTTACCGCTATCAATGAAAAATGTGTTGCATGGAAAAAATTGCCTCAGGGGCGAATCCCTCTGACAGTATATTTGCTTGTTGCTGTTGACACTGCGGAAACGCGGTCCTAAACTTAAAAATGTTCGGTTTCATATACTATCCCCGGAATTTGCCTCAGGAAACGGGAGGGAACATAAAATGGAAAAACGTGCTTCCAAATGGATTGTATGCCTGCTGACGGCACTGGCAATCATCACAATGTTCAGCATTTCCTCCTTCGCAGATCCGACACACATCAGGATAGAGGCCGTAACGGGCATAGGTTACGCTGTCGACTGGGTTACCATCAACTACCGGGACGGCGCGGGAAACAACCAGCGGATACACAGGGAAAGCAACATCGCTTTGGGCCAGACAGCGGACTTCACTGTTCCTGACGGCGCCACCGACATCGTTCTCGAAGCCAAGCCTCTTGGTGTGGTCGGCGGTACGCGGATATTCAACAACTTGAGGTTGACCAGCGGCAGGGATTATTGCTTTGAATTGAAGGGGACCTTATACCATCCGAGTTACACCAGCATAACCTGCAGCTGGGTGCCGAGGGGCAGGATTTCCGTGTTTGACAACAGCCTCAACAGCAATGTGGGGTTGAAGCGGGTGAAGGTGGAGGTCAGGAACAAGTCCGGAACATCCACGATAGGCACAGCCTACACCGATGACAACGGCAGTTTCACCCTGTCCAGGTCGGTGAGCGGCCAGGTGCAGTACAAGCTGGTCTTCGAGGACGCAGCCGGCCTGAAAGTCAAATGGGGCGCGAATTCCCATGCGGAGTCCGTCAAGTTCGAGTCCGCGGAAGGACCGCTCAATCATGTTTTCAGGGAATCGGACAGGAAAAGCTGGTATTGGGCCACGCTCTATAACGCCTGCCAATTTTACAAGGACTTTGCCAGGCAGGACGGGATACCGGTGAAGGCAGACGCGCAGGTGTGCGGATATTACGAGGATGGAATATCCCGCACCCCCATGACCGGCATTCAGGATATCGTCTTCAGGCGGTACACCAACAACACCAGCAGTGAGATATTCGCGAATGTAATGCACGAAATGGCCCACGTCACACATGCACAGGTGGACCGGGGCGGGTACGCTTCCTTCGTGGGATCCTGGGGCCTGGTCAACAGCCTCAGGGCCGCTTTCGGGGAAAGCTGGGCCTGCGGGCCGGAAGCCATCTTCACGAGAAGGAGGTATAACCCCACGGGCAACGAGCTTGCAAGGTACCAGGATCTGCCATTGTCAACTTTTACCTACGCTCGATGGACGATTGAGGGCGACCATTTATATGTCGAACCCATCGTGGTGGACCTCATGGACAACTACAACCAGCGCGACGCGAACAACGAGTATCCCATCGATCGTGTAAGCGGCTACACCCTGCGTCAGATAGCGAATGCGCTTCGGGACGCGCACAACATGGATGACTGGAAGAACAACCTGAAACGCGTCAACAACCCGACCAACGTCTACCTGGATGAGTACTTCAACCAGTATTTTGAGAGCAGAGCCGTCCGCACGGCTACCAATACCATAATAAACATCAAGGCCGTCACCGGCACCGGGTATGCGGTGGACTGGGTGGAGGTGAATTACACGGCCGCAAACGGGAGAAACGAGCACATCATAAGGGATAGGAACATCCCATTGGGGCAGGAAGCGACAATAACCGTCCCGGACGGCGCTACGAACATACGGATCGAGGCGAAACCGCTTGCATCGCTGAGGGACACCAGGATCTTCAATAATCTGAGCCTGACAAGCGGCCGGAGTCACTGCTTTCATCTGAAAGGGTCTGTCAACAACCCGCGCTATGAAAGGGTCAACTGCGGGTTTTAGTGCCGGAATCAGGATTGGCAGACTGGGCTTTACGGGGCGTATGACAAGCAATACGTCTTCCGCAGCGGGTTCTCCGCAGGTGTCGTCAGCTGGGCGCCGACAATTCGGCCTGTGTGATATATCGCAACTGAACGCCTCCTGTAATCTCTTCAGCTTTGACTTGCAGTTCAGATGTGAAGCAATCCCGCCAAAGAAAGGATCTTTTCGCATGACACGGTGATCAGTTCCAGATCTTCTCATCCCGCTGCTTCACCATGTTGATAAGCGTATCGACTGCCACGCAGGCTTTTCCCCAGCAAATCTTTTCCTGGTCGCCCTCAAGTTCATTGACGGTTTGATGAAGCGCCTCGGAGATTACCTGCAGTTCCACGATCAAGTTTTCTTTGCTCATTTCTCCCTCGCAGTTTCTTCATTCGAATACGTGCCCGCAGTTGCAATAGGGGCACGATCTGACAGTCATGTCTCTCAAAACAACGTTGAACAATCCGCACTCGTTGTATACATAGTAATCAACTTGTATCTCGTTCAATTCATAGGCATAGCAATTTACGCAAAGCATCAAACAGGCCTTTCCCGGAAGACGAAAGCATTGCCTTTTTCTATTACAGCATTTTGGAGAATGGCGCACTATAGAATGATATATAACGAAATTGCAAAATATTTTTTGACACTTGGGAATGTGGTTCCCATGACCTGCAAAAAAGACCGCATCAGTGTCCCGTTTGGAGGAATTCTTCGCCGGTCTTGTACCTTGCAGGATAATTTTCAGGTTTGCCTTTATTTCCTGATTCCCACTTTCATCATGTGAAGAGCGCGATCCGGTAAATTTAGTGACTATAATGGTGTGAAATTGGTTACAATCTAAATTTTACGAGTTCGCGATGTTAAAACGAGTTGGGGGTTTTGTTGGCAATCTTTACGTTTGCGCTGACCGTATTTCAGGGGGGAGGTCAGTTCGGTTCCACTTCGTCCGCCATCTCGAACCGCGCCGTTTCTTCACCGCCGATGAGCTTTCAGTGGTCGTTTGAGAGGATGCTGAAGCGCAGGGTGCGGGGTTTCGGATTGAAAAAGCCGCCCGTTCGAGTACCTTTTGAAAGAGACCGGGTATTTTCAGCCATGGACGGGGGTTCCAGGAAGGACCCTGGCACATGAACAGGAGCGCTCAGTGATTTCTCGATTTGATCAAAAAGGCAGGGCGGAAACGGTTAAGATAATAGCTATTTATATCCTGTTCGGTATCTTCTGGGTATATGGCTCTGATACGGTAGTCGATTGGTTTGTACATGATCGAACAATGTTGGTTAAAGTTGCTGTCGTCAAGGGCTCTTTCTTTATCCTTTGCACAGCAGGGCTTCTGTACTTCCTGATCAACCGATATGTAAAACGATTGGCTGCAGCGGAAGATCGACTGAACGAAAGCATGAAATACTATCAGGCGATCTTCAACGCAACAAACGAAGCCATTATTGTTCATGATGCAGCGAATGGCCGAATAGTGGACATCAATAACCGGATGCTGGAGGTTTACGGTTATGAACCTAATGAAGCGCTTTCAGTGGACATAGACCAGTTATCTGATGGCATGCCGCCATATTCGCCGGCAGATGTTTTCGAGAAACTTAGCAAATCCAAGGGCGAGTCGTTGCAGTGTTTTGAATGGCATACACGTAAAAAAAACGGGGAATTGTTCTGGGCCGAAGTATCATTGACAAGGGTTTCGCTGAATGATTCTGATGGCATAATTGCCGTTATAAGGGACATATCAGAGCGCAGGAAAGCTGAGGAAGCAATACATCAAAGCGAAGAGAAGTTCAGGACTTTGTTCATGTCGCTCAACGAGGGTTTCTATCTCTCCGAGCTTATTTATGATGATAAAGGCAATCCTTGCGATTACCGGTATCTGGAGGCCAACCCGAAATTTGCGGAGATGCTCGGAGTTGGGCGTGATCAGATCATCGGCAAACGGTACAAGGAATTGGTGCCGGTTGACACAACCCAATGGCTGGACAATTACTTTAATGTCGCTCTTACCGGAGAACCTTGCACATATTCGTTTTGTTCAAATGAATATAGCGCCTATTTCGAGACGTATGCCTACCAGCCGGCCAAAGGCCAGGTTTCCGTGCTTGTCATCAACGTCACGGAGCGAAAATGGGCCGAAGAGGCGCTCAGGGAGAGCGAGGAGAAGTTCCGCGTGCTGGCGGAAACCTCTCCGGCTGCCATAATCGTCTATCAGGGGGATATGCTCGTCTACGCAAATCCTTCGACCGTCCGTTTGTTCGGTTACAGCGGAATTGAGCTTTTGGGGATGAAATCCTGGGAATGGGTCCATCCAGATGATCGCGGGATGATGATTGATAATGAAAGAGCCAGACAGCGTGGTGAGCTGGTTCCGGCCCAGTACGAACTCAGATTCGTAAAAAAGAATGGGGAAGAGGGATGGATGATCGTCTCTGCAGGCTGCATCGATTATCAGGGCAAACCTGCTGGGATTGCCACGTTTGTCGATATAACAGAGACCAAACGGGCGGAGGAAAAGGTGCGTTCGGCCCTCGCGGAAAAGGTGATTCTGCTGAAGGAGGTACATCATCGCGTTAAGAACAACTTGCAGATCATTTGCTCTCTGCTCGATCTGCAATCGGACTCAATTCCGGACGAACAGTCGCGCAACTATTTCAGGGAGAGCCAGAACCGCGTCAGGTCCATGGCCTTGATCCATGGAATGCTGTACGAGTCGAAGGATTTTTCCTCCATTCATTTCGGTGAATACATCAGGGACCTGACGCAGCACTTGATCGCTTCCTATGAATTGGAAAGCAGGAGGATCTCCCTAAAAGTGGATGTAAATGATTTCGCTATGGACATTGACAGGGCGATTCCTTGCGGCCTGATCATCAACGAACTGGTCTCCAATGCCATGAAACACGCTTTTCCCGATAACCGCCGCGGGGAGATTTTAATCTGCTTTACCATTGACGAAAAGCGTTGGATTTCGCTTACAGTCGCCGATACCGGCGTGGGTATTCCGTCATGGATCGATTATGAAAACACTCATACGCTGGGTCTACAGCTTGTTAATACGCTCGTCAGGCAGTTGAGAGGCCGGATGACTGCAAGAGTTGAACAGACCGGCACCATTATTTCCATTATATTCCCGGAAAAATCAGTGCTGGATTCGTAGGAAAATTGGATAGGAAACGAACTTCCCCCACCGTTTTGCGAAGAGTTTGATAAGAAGTGTGAGTTTGTTTAGCGGAGGCTTTTTCCTGCGCTGCGAACATGACGGGACATTTCGCCCCTGTTCCAAACGATTTTGCCAACTGCATGGCTCCTGCTAAAATTGATGTGGGTACGGCGCATGGAAGGGGATACTGCATGTCCTTTGGCAGGCGGTGTCTATCGTATCAAAGCGCTCCAGGCGGGAAACGGGGATTCGCATGCAGGATGCCTATGGAAAGATGCTGAAAAAGGTTGCCAGGCTTGGCAAGCTGAGTGACCTGGAGGACGTGATCAAGACTTCCTCCATCCTGTTGAAGAATATAGCCGATATCAGGTGGGCGCTGGTATATTTTTTTGACAGGGAACTCCAGGGGTTTACCCCAGCCAGGGGGTACGGCTTGCCCCAGCGCTACATCAGGCTCTTCGAAAACACCCCGCTTAATCCGGACAAATTGCCGGTTTTCAAGTCCATGCTCTTGAAAAAGCAGCACCTGCTCATAACTGATACAGGCACGTCGGACATGGTGAACCCTTCATGCCGCAAGCTCCTGGAGGAATTGACCCTGCTTGCAGTCCCAATGATCGTCCGGAATCAGGTGCTGGGAACGATCTTTGTCGCGCGGCCCAATACTCTTCCCCCTTTTACGGAAAAAGGCATCAAGCTCATCAAGGGTATGGCCTCGAACGCTGCCTTATCCGTCAGTCATATGCGCCTTTATGACGAAACCCTGGACACGGCAATTGAACTGGCGAAAAGGGTGGACACCATCCTGACGCTGGATGAGATAAACAAGGCCATTTCTTCAACGCTGAGCAGGGAAAAGATTTTTGAAAAGGCGATCCAGGGAATCGAGCGCACTGTTTCGTGTGCCATGGTCGTCATAATACAGGAAGAGAAAAACGGCTTTGTCGTAACATTATCCCATTGGAAAGAAGGGTGCTCCGTGCCGGTGATGCGCACCGGCGCGCGGCTGTCCCTGTATCACTCTGTGGCGGGAAATGCCCTGAACAAGGGGAAAACGGTTTCCGTCGAGGCCCTCGGTGTGCTGAATAAACCGGGCCCCCTTGACCGGATACTCTCCGAAGCCGGCCTGGCCACGCTGCTTGCCGTTCCCCTTATAAGCCGGGGCAAGGCAAAGGGAGTGCTTCTGGTGGGGGACCGCCATCCGGGGGGCTTTGCCGGCGAGGAGGCTTTTGTGGTCGAGAAGATCGCGTCCCAGATATCCGTTGCACTGGAAAACGCCAAGCTGTACGAGGACATGAGGAGCCTTTTCATAAGCACGGTATCGAGCCTTGCCAACGCTATAGACGCCAAGTCGCCGTGGACGAAGGGCCACTCGGAGCGGGTCATGAACATCGCCGCGGCACTTGCGGAAGAGATGGGACTTTCGGAACTGTCCGTGGAACAGATCAGGATAGCCGGCTTGCTGCACGATATAGGCAAGATCGGAATACTGGAGGCTCTGCTGGAGAAACCGGACAAGATTTCCGATGAAGAATTTCCCCCGATGCTGCAGCATCCGGAGAAAGGCGTGGCTATCCTGTCCCCCATCGAACAGTTGCAGGATATTCTACCTACCATCCGCCATCACCACGAACGGTACGATGGCGGCGGATACCCCGACGGTCTGAAGGGGGTGGAAATTCCGCTTCAGGCCAGAATCGTTGCAGTGGCCGACGCTTTTGACGCCATGGTATCCGACAGGCCCTATAAGAAGGGTTTCACAGTCCGGAAAGCGTTGAAAGTGCTTGAAAAGGGGGCCGGCACCCAATTCGATCCCGATGTGGTCGAATGTTTCAGAAACAAGCTGGCGGACAAATTGCGATGATTTGCCGCTCTCCAGCATTATCCCGGGAACTTCGCAACCAGTTCAATTTTTGTCCCTGCAAGCGCTTTTGAAACAGGGCAGTTCTTTTTTGCGACGAGCGCATCAGGCGGCCCGCAATCCCAGCCACAATCCCAACGGGACAAACACCATGGCCGCCAGGTTCCCCAGCAACACAATTGCAGCAACCTTGTCCGGTTCTTGTTTATATTTCTCCGCCACCATGAAGCAGAACACTGCTGGCGGCAATGCGGCGTACAGATATATCTGCCCGCGCTGGAGTTCGGTCATGGTCAGCAATTCGTCCAGGATCCAGGCAGTCGCCAGCCCGGTCAGCGGACATGCGACGGCGCCTACGAGACCGATTTGCCAGCACCGGAAACTGACATCGATCATGCGTACGCCAAGCGCAAAAAGCATAATCGGGATGCATGCCTCGCCCAACATTTTCAAAGCCTGAAGCAAAGTGCCCGGCAGGGGAATTCGAACCAGGGAAACGATAATTCCGGCAATCATGGCGGTCATCATCGGGCTGGCAAGGAGCCTGAAGAATGAAGTCTGTGCTCCCTTGCGGCCGGCTTCGATTATCCTTATGCCAAACGAGAAATAGACAAGACTGCCGGCCATGAACATTGCGGCCGCTGATGCCAGGCCGGTCGTGCCAAAAGCCAGCGCCGCCAGCGGCAATCCCATGTTGCCGCAATTGTTGTACATCATCGGTGGAACGAAGCTGCGGGCATCGTAGCCAAGCAGGCGGCATAAGGGCAGGGCCAGTAGCCCGGATCCGAATGAAATCAAGGCCCCTGCCAGGACCAGGATGCCGTTGTGAACAAGATCGAAGTCCTTGCCTGCCAAAGCGGAAAATACCAGCAAAGGGCAGAGCACATCCATGCTTACTCTGTTGACCGCCGTCATGTCCACTTTGACGGCGTCTCCGCGCAAGCGGGCATAGACATAGCCGGAGACCACGATTATGAAGACTGGCAAGATAATCCTTATGATACGTTCCAAAACCGGCATGGCCGGAACTCCGCAATTCTGTACCTTGCTTTGCCGCAATCATGCGATATGGCGCAAGTAATGACCTGAAAGCCGTGGCGCAACTGTTTGCGCAGAAAAAGGGGGCAGCCCTGAGGATAAGAATACAGAACTGCCCCAAATAAATTATGGAGGTTTGACAAATGGCATTTGTCATCCCATGCGTACAACTCCAAGGTTTGTGCCAAATCCCGTGATTCCGGATAAAATTTATCTAACCACTTATTATTATATGTTTGTTTGTGTATATGGTGTTTTTCCGTTCTTGAATGTGAAGCTAATTTTGCCGCAGTTACAACCTGTAGCCGCAGCATCTGTATCACGACAGCGACAGTTGTAAAGCATTTGGTTTGGATGTATTAGTGCCGTTACTTGTACCTGTCAGATCGGATTGTGTATTGCATTAGAAAAGTTGACTAACGATGTAACTCGCAGTATTAATACTAATGAATTATACAAACCCAAGACAGATCGGGTTGACTGGAGCAGCAGGGAGTCGCTGGTCTTAAATGGATCCAGGGAGCACTATCTCACTCATCGGAGTAAACGAATGAAGATTCTCGTAGTTGAAGACGAAAAAAAGATCGCCAAATTCATTAAGCGAGGGCTTGAAGATGAGGGATACGAAGTCGAAGTCGCATGCGATGGAGAGGAAGGTCATCAAAAAGTTCTGATGGGTTCTTTCGGCATCATCATCCTTGACTTGATGCTTACGAACAGGGGCGGACTCACTTTCTTGGAGGAAATGCGTGGGAAAAGGATATTGACGCCAGTTCTGGTTGTTTCAGGAAGGAATAAGGTTGAAGATATTGTCGCCGGCCTTGACGCGGGAGCTGACGACTATTTGAAGAAACCTTTTGCAATCACCGAACTTATAGCGCGGGTGAAGGCTCTCCAGCGCAGGGCCGGCCGGGACCGGGGCGCTAAAATTTTTTTCGGGGATCTTTGCCTCGATCCGGTCAAACACAGGGTGTGGCTGAATGAAAAGGAAATCGAATTTACGGGCAAGGAATACGAACTCCTGGAATACCTGGTCCGACACCAGAACCAGGTTGTTTCCCGGAACATGATCGCCGATGCCATATGGGAAGGCGGTTTCGATACATTTACCAATATCATAGACGTTTACGTCAATTACCTGAGGAAGAAGATCGATAAGGGACGAGACCGGAAGTTTATACATACCGTGCGGGGCCAGGGATATATATTCAAGGATGAAGGTTAGGTAGAATGCCGGGGAGTCAGTCCATCACTCTCAGGCATTAACCGGTAATGCTTTCCAGGATACCAAGAGCAGAATATTGGCTGCCCCTGGATTAAAGAATTGTTATGGTGAGTTTAATCCCTGCCTGAAGTCAGACGACTTTGTACCGATGGACTATGGTTTTTAATGTATCGGATAGGCTTGAAAGAGAAATTGATTCCTGGATTCCGCTCTTGGCCTGGTCATCCGCAGAAGACACCGCTTCAGAGATGTGTTGAAGATTCATCGTCATTTCTCGTGTTGTTGCTGACTGTTGTTCTGCTGCCGTGGCTATCTGTGCGACTTTTTCATCCAGTTGCGAAACAAGGGACAATATTTCTGAAACCGACCGGCCTGACTTCTGTGCCTCATCAGCCCCTTGTATTACCTTTTTGGCCTCCTCATCCATTGACAATACGACACTTTTCGTCTGGCTCTGGATATCCTTTATCATGCCGGAAATCTCTTTAGTAGCCAATGAGGTACGTTCCGCGAGCCTGCGCACTTCGTCTGCAACCACTGCGAAGCCTCTGCCATGATCGCCTGCACGTGCAGCCTCGATTGCAGCATTCAAAGCGAGTAGATTGGTCTGGTCGGCGATCTGCTCGATCGTAACGATGATTTCTTCGATTCTATCGGAGCTTTTTCCAAGATTCTGGACAACGTCAGACGTCTGTAGCGATCCTTCGTGCAGACTCTCCATGATCGAAGCCGTTTGCAGAATCACTCTCTCGCTTTCTCGAGCCGCTATGCTCGTCTGCTTTGCACTTTCGGCAGCACTGCAGCAGTTCCTGGCGATTTCCTCTGCAGTCGAGTACAATTCTTCTGCTGCGGAGGCGGTCGATGCAGATTGCATCGTGGCGCTGCCGACCGCATGTTCAAGGCTGTCAGAACTGGATTTCAAATTGGAAGTGGTCGTTCCGAGAAGTTCTATTGCCGACGAGAGCTTGCAGATAACACCCAGAGTCTGGTCAGCCATGCTGTTTATCCTTACGGCAAGTTTTCCCATCCCTCCGCCATACGGGACGTTCGCTCTCACTGTCAGATCCCCGGATTCCACGGCCTCGACGACCTTCGAGACAATCGCCAGGGGATCTGCAACAGACTTGAAAACCAGGAAACCCAGTATTGTCCCGAGAACTGCTGCGCCAGAGAAGATTACTCCGTTGGTGAAGAGAAGCTTATCGATCATTGCAGCCATAAATTCCCGATAGTCTCCGATCCTGCCAGCCGTGGATACATGCGAGGATATGTTGCTGGCCGTGCAGAAGCCTGCCGCTCCCGCAGCAGCTGTGAAAAGCAGGTTGCAGACTACCAAGGCAGCTATTTTGTGCCGGAGCTTCATTTTCATGTAACAGTCATGCGCTTTGGAGGTAATGGTTCCCAAGACAGATTTGTTGCTGTTGAAGTCAACCGGAACTTTTTTGTTTGAATTTGACGATAATGCGGATTCCTGTGTGCTTTTCACCTGATTCCTCCTGATTTCAGCATCTTCAACAACCAGTATTGTGATGCCAGTTTTCTCGACGATATCCGGCAATCGGAAATAATAGAATAAGTGTTTGCACGCCACGACAGGTGATGCGGGCTTTCCTGGAAAGTTCTGTTTTGCTCGATTATTGAACGTATCGGATTGAATGGCCTACACTTTAGAAGTAACGAGAGTATTGGGAAATTTTTCGGAGGAATCTGAATGTGTAGCAAAGACTGGTAGAGCGATGGCACAAGTATTCAAAGTTCCGAGAAAAGCGATTACAACAGGGAGAAGAAGAAACCTGGGCCAGGTAACATTAAACTACAACATCAAGTAAGATATTGCATGTCAAAGAAATAACGGCAGTTTGTATTTTTAAAAAATTATATTTAAGTCAAATTTGTTGTTCTCGCACAGGTCTCCGCTCTTCCGAGAGCGATGGTATCTGATAGTCATAATATTACCTTCGGAGGAGGATGCACGGACCGTTTGGGATCACATGCCGTCATTTGGCATGTGTGTCCGCGTCTTCGTGGTGAAAAGGCGATGCAAGAACATATATGCCATTTCATGCACCTGCGGATGTTTCGATGCCCGTGGCCCGGCAATGTTCAGTATCCGTATGGAATGCTCTTCCAACCAGCGCGTAACAATGCCAGTTTCGGGATAACCATCCAGTTGGACCACCAGGAACGGTTTCCCGTGCTTCAATGCGCAGTCCAGAGTGTACCTGGTTCCGTCGGACAGTTCGCCGATATTGAGGATAAGGGTTCCATCGGACACAATGACATTTTTTTCGGTCCGGGCGGCATATCCGCCAGATGACAGTTCGGTCAGCGCATATTTGGCAGGGATTGTGCCGTCTTCTGCCAGCCAGCCTTCGGGGCAGTAGCCGCCTATCGGTATTCCTGCCTCCATGGCCGCATCCAGACCTGCCCGGTCCACTCCGGTCTGCCCTCCGGATATTACCCTGTCCAGAATGCTTGTCATGGATTTGCTCCTGTTGCGCAGGTCTGCGCAGCCGGTTAAATATGCAAGGGACTTGCTTGTCTGTTTTTCACTATAGCAACATTGATGCGATAATCAAAAACACTCTTTTTGCGATTTATTCAAGATTCCTTTCAGAGGCCATGGAAGTACGATTTGCCGGAGTGCCGCATGCGTTTTTCGCCTGGCTTCTTTCAGTATTCCAGGAATTTGTCCGTGTCTGAAATAAATGTGATGTTTATAGAACTTTGCGGTAAAATGTTTCCAGGTAAAAGAATCTTTGGGCAAAAAAGGAGCCTCAACATGGAAACCACGGAAAAGTATCTTGATGCTCTGGAAGCTGCGGTCGAGGCAAATGACAGGGAAGCGATCACGTTGCTTGAAACTTTTGCCACTGACCTTTATCAGAAAATCCATGCACGAACCGAAGCAGCTTCCGGAGGAGAGCGTGAAGCGTGGGAACGAAAACTGCAGCGTGTTAAGATAATAATATCTGGGATGGTTAAGAACGGTCCGGATCTATGGTAGCACGTGACCGGAAAAGAATTTGCAGAGACCGTGACGGAAAGAGATGTGCATGTTTGACAAGCTGTTGACACGACGATAGATTTTATTCATGCAAAACCCGATAAAGCCGACCATCCCGCGAGGGAGGAGCGGAAAGCCACGGGTCTTCAGCTCGAAGATGGCCGAGCTGCCGAAGGTTGTTCCTTTGGTGTGCCCGGCCTTTGTCGTTTTTGTTCGAAAATGCGGCATGACCGCGACTCTTGACAGGTTTCCGGCGTATTCCCATGACACGGAACCGAAAGGGGGGTAGTGCCATGACGAAGAAGGTGTTTCTTCGAAGGTTGCAGTCAGTTGCGGCCGCTGCGCTGGCCTTCGCTCTCCTCTCCCTGCCCGGGGCATTTTGCCAGGAAACCGGTGAGAGTGACGCAGGTTTCCACAACCGGCAGGGAATGGAATACTTCAAAAAAGGATTTTATGACCACGCGCCCAAAAAGCAGGCTGCAGAGGCAGAGAGGAATTATGGCCTGGCCATCAGAGAGTTCAAGGCTGCGATTTCAAAAGATGCCGCCCATACAGAGGCTCATCGGAACCTGGCTCGCGTGTATTACGTCCAGAAGAACTTCGAAGGTGCTGCCGAGGAGTATCGACGGGTCGCAGAACTTGACCCGCACGACCTTGATGCATACGTGAATCAGGCGCTTGCACTGATTGAACTGAAAAAGCCTGTTGAAGCCATCCGGGCCCTTGAGAATGCAAAGAGCCACACCTGTGATCCAAAGGCGCTGGAGGCGCTGGATTCGTATATATCGAAAGTCCATGCCCATCAGGATACGGGGGTGAGGTAAATGTGGATGATACATCGAACGCAGCATTACCTGCGTAATTTAATGTTTCTCATCATCGTTTTCGGTTTGTCCTCGCCCCTGTCAGCTGCTGACCCCCATTCGGCGTATTACAGTACCGACTCCGACAAAGTCATGTGGTTCATCCATGCGTCCGACAGCCACATCGGCGCTTCCGGGTCCACGGATAGCGCAAATCTCCAGTGGCTGACCGGCCAGGCACGTAATGCCATCAATCCGAGTTTCATCGTGATGACGGGAGATCTCACGGATTCGACAAACGGGAACATTTTTGGGTATCCCAACGGCCCCTACCAGGCTGAATGGGACCAGTACAGGGACATTCTGAACAGCAACGGAGTAGATGCAGGCAGCTACTTCGACATCCCTGGGAATCACGATGCCTACAATGACCAATACTTCAGCTATTATCTGGCGAACTCAGTCCAGGGACGCGCGACGGGCAGGACCCAGGCATCCTGGACGAGGACCGGACCATGGGGGAAATACCACTTTCTCGGTGTGAACAGCGCCGGCAACACGGGGGATCATTTCAGCTTCTTCTGGCCATACGGTGACAATGCCGGACTTGACTCAGGTGAACTTTCCTTCATCAGCGGCGAGATGGCCGCCAATCCGGACGCCGAACTGACACTCGCCTTCGGGCATCATCCCCTGGCGCCGACGGAAAATGAAACGGATACCTACCTGTTTTATGGAAAAGACGAGTTCGTGAGCCTCTTGAACGGCTACGGTGCTTCGCTGTACGGTTACGGGCATACCCATGTCTCGTCGGAGAAGTTTTTCGCCGAGAACATGACCGACGGGGTCTTCTATTTCAACGTTTCGTCTCTCGGCAAAGACAGCCCCAATCAGTACACGGTCACGGCAATCGACTGCAACGGCATTTCCTCTGTCACCCAGTCCGTGGGCACGTGGCCGGTGCTTTTGATCACTGCGCCCATGGACAGGCGTTTGGGAGGCATCGTCAATCCGTATGCGTACACGATTTCCAATTCTGCGTCGAACCCGATACGCGCCCTGGTTTTCGACCCGGCTCCAGTCACGCAGGTTCAATACAGGGTTAACGGTGGGAGTTGGCAGCCCATGACGAGCGTGCCCGGCAATCAAAGGCTCTGGCAGGGGACATGGGATGCGTCGGCACTGGCTGAAGGGGAGCTGACGCTGGACGTCCAGGCTGCGACGGGTTCGGGAGCGCGCATGGATACCATAGTCACATATGTAACCATACTTCATGACGGCGACCTGAACAGAAACAAGGTGATTGATCTGGCGGACGCTCTTTTGGACTTACAGATCGTGGTCGGGCTGCTGGCAGCAGACGACACGACCAGCAGGATTGGCGATGTGTTCCCCCTGGGAAACGATGGGAGACCTTTGGGCGACGGCTCTATAGATGTAAGGGACACGATCATGATTCTGAGAAGGGTGGTTGGATTGACAACATGGTAAAACAAAAAACGAAAAAATGACAGATCCGCAGCTTAGGCAGGAACCGGTTTCCTGGGGAGGCACATGGTTCCATGTCAACCGGTTTTGGTGTCCCGACTCTCAACGATCTCCCACTCATCTTCATTCAGGTCGTGTCTCAGAAGGCATGTCTTGCCGTCGGCAGCGAGCACTTTGAAGCAATTGTGGTCTTGATCGTACCAGCGGTCGACGATTTTCAATACCTGGCAGGTCCGACCATCCTGCGTGAACGAGACCGGCCTTTCATCCCCTTTGTAACCGGCATAGGTTTGAACGGTAATTCGAGTGTTCATTCTGTTCCTTTCTCCACGCGCACGGATGGTCTCCACTTCGATTTTGTGTGAAACTGGCACAGGCATGGATATGTGCCAGGCATAATGCCGTCTGCGCTGGAAGGACTCCATTTATTATAACTGAAAATTGATCCGGTATTTCCTCTCTCTTTTAAAGGCGTGTATACTTGTGACACCAGGCACCAACAAAAATGGCACAAAGGAGCTTTCCATGCATGAGCCGGTTACCGTTGAACTGTTCATCATCGGCAATGAAATCCTTAATGGCGAGATCCAGGATACGAACAGCCATTGGCTGTGCAGGGAGATAGCCGGCATGGGCGGACTGGTGGTTCAGCAGACGGCGCTTCGCGACGACTTGGACAGAATCGCAGCGGCGCTGCATTCCGCACTGGAACGTGGCACCAAGGTCATCATCACTTCCGGCGGCCTGGGACCGACCGCCGACGACCTCACCCTGGCAGCGGTTGCAAGGTGTGTCGGCAGAGCGCTCCATCTCGATCAGCAGGCGCGCGAGATGATCAGGGCGAGCTATGACGCGCTGTTCGGGAAGGGGATTCTCGACCAGGGTGGCCTGACCCCGGCGCGGGAGAAAATGGCCTGGCTGCCCGAAGGGACAATACCGCTCTACAACACGGTCGGCACTGCGCCCTGTTCCCTGCTGCATGCCGGGAGGTCAACAATCATCTGTCTTCCCGGTATTCCAAAAGAATTGCGCGGCATTTTCAACAGTTCACTGCAGCCTTTCCTTCAGGAGACTTTCCGTGGCGGCATCGCCTTAATGCGGACCATGACTGTCTTCTGCAATGACGAGTCCATACTGGAGCCGGTTCTCAGCAAAGTCGCACCTGCCCACCCGGGCGTCTATATCAAGCTGCTGGCGACAATGCCCGGTGAAACCCCGGAACTGGACATAACACTGACCACGGTGGGCACTGACAGCCCTTCGCTGGAAAAGCTGATTAATGCTGCAATGCGGGACTTGAAGAAAGGTATTGCTTTACTTGGTTTCGATTGCAGGGTCAAGGTATAAGCATAGGTCCGGCAGAATCTAAGCGCTTTGGGAGAAACTGAGCCCGGGAAACTTAATCAGACGCATTGACAACGATGAATGAAAGGATAGCCCATGGCCCGCTCCGTTCTTGGAACCAGTAATTCGATTCTCGTTATACTTGCTCTCCTGGCAATGCCTGCTGTCTTTCCCGCAATTTCCGCTGCAGGTGAAATCACTAAAAAAATAACGGGGGAAGTGAAGGTGCAGAGCAGGGTTGATGCGGCCCGGCAGCCGTCATCTGCTCCGTCTGTCATATACATACAGGATTTCGATCTGGGGTATGATACGACGCAAAGCTCCGAAAGGAAAGGACCCCCGGTCATCGGGCGCGTCATGTCACGGGTGACTCAGCGGAACGATCCCCGGCAGAAAGCAGAAAAGCTTGTCGAACTGATGTCCGCTTCCCTGGTCAAGGGATTCAACGAGCAGAAAATCGACGCCAAGCGATGCATTCCCGGTGCCCCGCTCCCCCCAGGCGGGTGGCTGATCAGGGGTGTTTTCACCGAGGTTGATCAAGGTAAGCGCGTCGTGCGGGCGGCCATCGGTTTCGGTGCTGGCGCAACTGCAATGGAACTCTACGTCTCGGTAAGCGACCTGTCGGAAAACCCCGATGCACCGTTCATTATCTTCGGCACTGAAAAGGACCCGAACAGGATTCCAGGAGCTGTGGTAACAATGAATCCTTATGTGGCCGCGGCGAAATTCGTGATGGAGAAGAACGCCTCGGAAAGAGATGTGAAGAAGACCGCAAAGGAAATTGTCGGCACCATCGTGAAATATATGGGAACACTTGGCGATAAAGGGGAAGCTGTTTCCCGGTAATTTTCAATATTCGCTGAAAATTAGCTTTACAGCATGCCGACGATGGCTCCGGTCATCAATGAGGCCAGCACCCCGGCAAAGAGGGCTTTTGCACCCATTGCCACTATTTCGCCCCTTCTTTCGGGGCAGAGCGAACCCAACCCGCCGATGAGGATTCCGAGGCTTCCGATGTTGGCAAAGCTGCACATGGCATATGTCATTATCATCCTGCTCCTGGCGCAAAGCGCGGCCTCGGGGAGCTTCGCCATGTCCAGGTAGGCCAGCAACTCGTTCAGCACTACCTTGGTGCCCATGAGCGCACCCGCGGTCGGCGCTTCTTCCCACGGGACACCAATGAGCCAGACTACCGGCGCCATCACTGTTCCAAGTATTCGTTCCAGGGTGATGGATGTGCCGAATACATCCGGCAATTGCCCGAGGAAGATATTTGCAAGCTTGACCAGCGCTACGAAAACGATCAGGATGGCCACTATGTTGAAGAGAAGCTGGAGGCCATCCCAGGTCCCCTTGGCAAGGGCGTCCATGCCGCTGGTCGCTTCATAGCGGGAAATCTCGGCGCCAAGTGTCTGGGGACCGGTTTCCGGCACCATGACCGTGGCGAGGGTCAGCGCGGCCGGGGCATGAATGATGGAAGCGGTAAGGATATGGCCGAATGCGTCCGGGATGACGCCATGCAGGACCGTGGCGTAGAGCACCAGCATGGTGCCGGCTATGCAGGAGAGGCCGGTGGTCATCATGGCGAAAAGTTCGCTGCGGGTCAATCTGCACAGGTAGGGGCGGATAAGCAGGGGGGATTCGATCATGCCGAGAAAGATGCATCCTGACGAGACGACGCCCAATGCCCCTCCAATGCCCATGGTCTTGCGCAGCACCCAGGAAAAGGCCTGCACAACCTTGGGCAGGATGCGCCAGTAATAGAGCAGGGCGGTGAGGGCGCCGATGACCAGCACCAGCGGCAAAGCCTGGAATGCCAAGGAAAAAGAGCCTCCAGGCCTGGTTTCCACGAACGGCAGCGGTCCTCCACCCACGTAGCCGAACACGAATGATGTGCCTGCCTGTGTCGCTTCCTGGAAGGTCATTACGACGGAGTTGAGCCAGAGGAAGGTTTCCCGGAACAGCGGCGCCTTCAGCATGAGCACGGCCACCGCCGCCTGCAGGGACAGTCCGGCAAGGATTGTCCGCCAGCGGAAAATCCGGCGGTTTTCACTCGACAGCCACGCTACGGCCAGAAGTGCGAGTATTCCCAGAACGCTCTTAAGCACGCGGTTGCTCCTCCTGCAATGAATTTGAAGATCACCGGTTGCAGTTGTGACAGGGGAGGATAGCATCCACGTTGAAAGTACGTCAAGATCAGGTTGTATCCTGTTTTTTCACAACGTCTTGATATGTATCCGTCGTTCGACTCGGGAGATGGCGCGTTGAATTGATCGGGAAACAAAAAAGCCCGTATGCCGGGCTTTCTTGTTTCCCACTTTAAGCCATAAACTCCTTATTTCTGGGGGGCAGGCGCAGGTTGCCCCGTTTTTGCCTGACGGAATTTGCAGCGTTCAGCGAACTGCTTTCTCATTTCATCGGCTTTCTTCTGCTGTTCCGCCGTCAGGATACCCCTGATCTGATCGAAACATTTCGCATGAATTGCCTGCATTTTCTCACGAGTCTGGGCACGGGTGAGGTTCTCGTCAGCACGCACAGCTTTCATCTCCTTGAACTGAGCATCAAGGATCGGAAGGATCTTATATCTCTGCTCAGGAGTCAACCCCAGGTGTGCCGTCATCATGTCCAGGCGGGCGCCCGGACCCATCCGGAAGCCGCCGCGCTTGTCGCAGTGCATCATCCCCTTGTCATGACCCATTCCCGGTCCCCCGGGTCCCATACCGTTACCCTGATGTGCGGATGCCATGCTTCCAAAACCCATCAGGCCTGCAAGGGCCACGGTGGCTGCGATCGCCAGCTTGACCTGTCTCATTTTCTGCTCTCCTTTCGATGGTGGAGGGAAGTCTTCCCTTTCATGCTGCGTTTACATCAAAAAACGGATGTCTGCATGAATGGTTGACAGGAAAGGTTGAATTTTCGAAACCTGGCATTTGCTGGCTACTTATTCCAGTGCACGACTGGCAGGGACGGGGGGTGCGTCTGGTTGCAAGGATAGGTATTGCTTCGTGGATAACATTAAGTTATAAAATCAGTTCATCAACAAGAATGATTCCCCGTAAAGCTGTCAATCAAAGAATATTTTTTCGTGAAGTTGGAAGAGTTAACATTCCAGGGAATCTGAAAATCTTCCATGAGTCCTGTAAAGGAGTGGTCTATGCGTGCTCTTGGAATTCTGCATTACTTTTTCATGTTTTTTGCCATAACTGGCCTGCTGCTTATTGGGTACAGCTATATCAATATTGTAGATGAAACTATTTTCATGGTTGCAGGATCAGCCTTGACGGGCCTGTCTCTGGTGATTTGGTTTGCTGTACTATGGAAAACATACGGGATTGCAGCGAAGGGCCGGCAAGTGGTTCCAAGTTTCCTTAATCTGATCAAGATGATTCACTGGCTTCCGGAATTGCTGAAGCATGCCGGCGCAGGGCGGAATTGTAAGGGAGTTGACCGTCCGCTTTCTTCCGCTGTTATTTTACTGTTTATTCTTTTGCCGTTAAGCATCGCACTTCTGCCATTCGCTGCAACGTCGGTGCTGATGGCTCTTCTCATGGGGATGTGGAGACTTGCGCGCCAGTGGAAGAAGGCGCTGCCTACAACCGAATCGATGGATAGTGGCCCACCGCAGGTTTCACCGGCAATGAAATCTGCGGGTTCATTTCGGGCAACGTTGGAAACACTCGGGAATCTCATTTTTCTCATGTTGGTTGCATTCTTGGTAACGGTCGCTTTCAACGTCTTTTACATAGTGCCGTATGAAGGATATCGTTCCAGGGTGCAAAAGATATCACTTGAGACCCAATTGACCAATGCCAATGGCGCGGCCTTCGAATATCTGCGCAAACATCCCGGACAGAAAGTGAATTCCGCAGGCCAGTTGTCCGAGGGGGGATGGCGTGAAACCCCGCGGGTGCGCTTTGTCGCGGCAGATATGTCGGAAAAGGGCGGGACGATTGCCCTGAAGTATGTTGCTCCGTCGAGGTTCCGGCACGAAATGGCAACAGGAATAATCATTTCAGACGGAAAAATCTCCAGGGTGGTATTCAAACCGTGACCGTGAACATCATGCCGGTCTGGCAAGTTTGCCGGTCGACATCGTGAGGGCGGACAAACTGTAGATGTTCAGGGCGATTGGTTGTAAAATGGTTACAGGTGAATAACTGCTAAGACAGTGTCAGATAAGAGGAGGCAATCATGAAATTTCTTATTCTGATCCTCGTATTCGTTGCTTCGTCCCTAGTGTCATGTGTGGTCACGACCGACCAATATGGCCAGGGCGGTTTGGTGGTCTCACCCCTTCCCGCGGTTGTCGAAATAGGTCCTGACCGGTTTTATTACTATGATAATACGTACTACTGGTATGATAACGACAGCTGGCGTTACTCCAGATCAAGGAGCGGCCCGTGGACAGAACTGCCCAGGTCGTATTGGCCGAAAGAAGTCAGGCACAAAGGCAGGGATCATGACCGCGACAGAAGGGATTTCGATGAACGCAGAGACCGGGACTATGATCAGCACCATGATTACAGGCCGGAATACGACAGAAGATAACGCCTGATGGGGGTAAAGGGCATGGGAGACAAAAATTCGCCGGTGAGCCGGATCGTTGCCTGGGTTCTGGTTTCCCTGCTGTTTGCCCTGTTTGCCTTTCTTGAAATTTATGCAAGGGTGTTGAGTAGAGTATCGGATACTGCAAGAACGCGAATTGATAATGTTACAAATGACTACCCTGTAATTTTCGGTATTGGATGGACAGCCATAATAGTTTTGGCTGTCACCATAGCTTTCTTTGACTACCATAAATCCAGGAGCAAGGGCAGCCTAATCAGACTAATTGCCTGGCTTACATTTTTTCTGGGCATGATAATATATGCCTCTTTCAGCTCGACGCCGTTCCCTTGATACATCAGCAAAGTGTCGAGATTATAATGAGATTCAGCCGGATGATTCAGGAGCTTTACGAGTGGTTCCACCAATCGTTTCCTTTACTAGAAGGCTGGATAACGTAGCCGCAAGTGCAAAAATAAAAAGGACCAAAAACGCCTGCCTGTAACCCGCAGTTGTGAATGCCTGCCCGATTTTCCCGTTCCTTTCCAGAATGTGCCCCAGTAGTGGTTGCAGGAGAGCTCCTCCCGCAAAGGGGAAAAGGTTGAGCAGGCCGAAGCAGGTCCCTGCAATCCTTGCCGGGAAGAGTTCGCGTGCGCTGGTGAAACCAATGACGGCAACAGCGCTGGCAAAGATTCCGAGCCCGAAGCATATGAGGCCGATTATGGGGAGTGAAAGGTTCTCGGTGAAGAAGGCAAGCGCGGCGGTGATGGTGACGATAACGGCGCTGGCCAGGACCAGCACGGGTTTGCGGCCTTTGAGAATCCTGTTGGAAAGGCGACCCATGAGCGGGCTGCCGATGATCATTCCCGCGGCCACCATGGAGAGGATTGCGCCGGCCTGGCCTTTCGTGGCGCCATAGACATGCATGATGAACGGACCGCCCCACAGGCCGGCGAATGCGGTGAATATACCGTATTTGCAGAAGAACCAGAACGCCAGGGGCCAGAATGCCGGTCGGGTGAGCACCTGCCTGATTCCATCGGCCAGCCTCGGGGACGGTTCCGCTGTCTGTTCATGTTCCGCTGTTGACGGCCATCCCAGATCTGACGGACGATCCCGGACTACTCGCCACACGAGAAAAGCCAGGACAGCAGTCGACAACCCCACGAGCACGAACGACAAGCGCCATCCCAGCCGCGTGCTGGCAAGAGCCATCGGCGTGGCTGCGGAGAGAGAACCGACCCCACCCATTGCCAGAAGAATACCGGTCATGCTGACAAACTCCCTGAGGCTGAACCATTCTGAAAGTATTTTCAAGGTACACACGAAAAGTGTTGATACCCCCAGGCCGACCAGGACACGTCCGATTACCGCACCTGCAGGAGTCGGGGTGACGCCGAGCAGCACTGAACCCAGGCATGCTATTCCGAGAAACAGCGTTATGGTTCTTCTCGGCCCCCAGGTGTCTGCCATGAGCCCGGTAGGCAACTGCATGAGAGCATAAGGATAGAAATAAGCTGAACTGAGAAATCCGATCAGGGTACCCCCCGCGTGAAGATCCCTCATCATGTCGGTTGCAACTATCGCGGGACAGAGGCGGTGAAAGAACACGAGAACATAACCGAAGGCAAGTATCCAGAAGATGGACAGACGGTAACTCAGGGTCCTTTTGATATCCGTATCGTGCATAACTCCAGATACCCTGAATCATGGTTAAGAGTCAAGTATTTGCCGGATAGTCCTCAAAAAGTCCATTGGCGCTACAGGTTTGTTGATGAAAGTGAACCCCTCGGTTGCAATGCCTTTTGACTCAATGAAATCAGGAGCATATCCGCTTATGAAAAGAACCTTTATATCCGGCCGGATCTTGCTGATTTCCATGTAAGCCTGGCGGCCGTTCATCTTGGGCATTACCATGTCCATAACTATCAAGTCAATTTCATTGCTGTGCTCGATGAAACGGGTGACCGCTTGCTCTCCGTCAACTGCTTCGATAACACGGTAGCCGAAAGTTTCCAGGACGAGCCGGTTTAGGTTCCTGACTTCCTGGTTGTCTTCGACCACCAGCAGGGTTTCGGAGCCTGATACGGGGGCGATCGGCGATTCGACGAGGTGGGAAGGCAGCGATTCCTGGGAAGCGAGCGGCAGGTAGATTCTGAAGGCGGTTCCTTTTCCGATTTCGCTGGTTACCGTTATGTGTCCGTTGTGTTGCCGAACGATACCGTAGGCCATGGACAGCCCGAGGCCCGTACCCTTTCCAACTTCCTTGGTGGTGAAAAAAGGCTCGAATATCTTCTCCTGTGTCCCATTCTCGATTCCGGTTCCGGTGTCCGTTATGGTCAGAAGGGCATACCGTGTCCCCGGGATGGCATCCGCAACAGCTTCGATTTCGAAGTTAGGCAGCGTATCGTCCGTTTCGATGCTCAGCATACCGCCGTTTGGCATTGCGTCCCTGGCATTGGTCACGAGGTTGAGCATGACCTGATCGATCTGGCTGGTATCCACGAACACGTAAAGCTTTTTCTCCGAAAGGTGGATGACCAGTTCGATGTCTTCGCTGATCAACCTGGTGATCATCTTTTCAATGTTCCTGACTACGTCGTTTAGGTCCACGGCCCTCGGATTGATGATCTGCTTCCTGCTGAAGGCCAGAAGTCCCTGAACCAGGCTTGTGGCCCTGTCAGCCGCGGACAGAATCTGTTCCAGGTGACGTCGGGAAGGGTCGCCCTTCTGCATCGACATGTCCAGAAGGGCGCCGAATCCGATGATGGCGCACAGGATATTGTTGAAGTCGTGCGCGACTCCGCCGGCAAGCTGGCCGATCGCCTCCATCTTCTGCGCGTGCTGCAGTTGCGCGGCAAGGTGTTCTTTTTCAGCTTCGCGCATGCGCAGGGCTTCAGACATATCGTTAAATGCCCGGGCAAGTTCTCCTATTTCATCTTCGGTTTCTATCGGCATCCTCGTAGTCTCTCTGCCGGCGCCGATCGCATAGACCCGCTCTTTCAGGCTGTTGAGCGGCCTGGTAATGCTTTTGGCGAAAAAGAATGCGACGGCAAGGGCGATAACCAGAAATGCCATGCCCATGAGTACGCTTTTCAGCAATAGAACGCGAAAGGACTTGTCCATCAGGCCCGTATCCAGGACAACTGAAACGTAACCGATGAATTGATCGGTGTTCTGCCCGGGATTGTCCGTAAAGACAAGGGCTTCCTGCGGAGAGTAGGCGCCTGCGGAAGCAACTGACGCCCAGAACTCGATGAGAGTGCCATTCCGCCTGAAAAACGGTATCTTTTTGACCGTTTGACCGGACAGACCGCTCTGGTCGCCGGGTTTTCCTGATTCCTTGCCTCTCCCTGGATACCCGGATGAAACACTGCAGCGCAGAAGCTTTCCTTTCCGTGTGAAGACACTGGCGGCCCGGGCCTCTTTTTCGCTCATTACTGAGTTGATCGGATCAGTCAGAAGTGCGCCGTTCTCGGCGAAGACGGCTATCCTGGAGCTCTCCGCAAGCTGTTTCGCAAGCAATCCGCCCTTGTTGAGAAGGGTATCCATCATGTTTTTCCGCGCGTTGTGGATGAAAACCGCCGTGAATGCAACCGATATGAATACGGTGGACAGTGCTAGAGCAAGGAATATCTTGGTTGTGAAATTCCTTGCGGCTTTACGATACGGCAATGTCAGGTAACTGGAAACTTTCATGAAATGGTCACTCTTTGTTCAGAAAGCGGAATTTTTTCAGCGAACTGGTGTTGAGAACGATCCCGAGCTTGGCTGCGACCGTGCGGTTTATAGTCGGGATTGCCCTGTCGGCATCGGTTCGGGGAATGGCGGCGATTCCGGTTCCGGCCCTTACTTTCTCGGCAATTTCTCCACTCTGCTTGCCGAGTTCGTACGCATCCAGGTCAAGTGACATGAACGCTCCCATGCGCAGGTATTTCTCCGAAAAAGTGAAGATAGGAACCCTGCTGCGCATGGAATAGAATATCAGGGCTTCCACGGCTTCCGGAGCTGTAAAGGTACTGTCGGGGAGCATCCAGTAAGCATCCAGGCCGTCAGGCAGGCTTTCCAGCCGGTGCGGGAGATCTTTTGCCCGCTCGGCTTTCAACGCGGTAATGCGTATTCCCATTCTCTCTGCCGCGTTTAGTGCCTTTTCGACTATTGCCCCGGTTTTCCTGGGGTTGTAGACGAGACCGATTCTCTTCAGGCGCGGCAAGGCTTTCACCAGGGTTGACAGATACTTCTCCGGGGGTATGTTCATGCTGATGCCCGTGATATTCCTGTCATCTCCGAGGATATTTTCCGGACTGAGGACCATGCAGTAGATTATGGGGATATCATTGATCTTTCTGACCGTGATCAAAGAGTCCGCCCCGATTGCCAGAATAAGGTCGGGACTGCGGCGCCTGATTTCCCGAAGGGCTTCGGCGCTGTTCATCTCCGAAAGGACCATTTCCGACAACCTTGTCGATGATGCTGCCTTGAAACCCCGAATTACCTCGCTGTAGGGCTTTGTCCGGTAATTCTGCACGACGAGGACGTCCCATGCGCCCGAATAAGCTGCATGCGTGATAGATACCATGACGAAAAAGTGGACCAGCATTAATTTCATGGTAATCCCGGAATGGACAAATCGAACTTCATTTGTAAAATAAAACTCAGCATGATACACATTCTTTCGGGTTTTTATATCGCGAATTTATTAGAGGATTGGATTTTCCCCCCCACGTACCTGTCTGAGAGCTGGTTACTGAGAATATGTTTAAATTATGCATAAATATTTCCTTAAGACAACTTTCTTCTTGTTTTTAATTTCTCTGTTTACCTGGGGTTTGCCTGAGGGGCATGCGCAAGGCGAAAGGGACATGTCCACCCTTAAAATGTTTTACGAAGATGACGATATCATCGTCACCCCCACCCGATATCCCAAGTCGATTTCGCGGGTTGCCGAAAATGTGACTATTGTGACAGCTGATGAAATAAAGGCGATCAATGCCCATACGCTGGCAGACGTCCTTAATTACTTGACGGGGGTGCAACTGTTCGACCAGGGCAGCCCGGGAAGCTACGTCAACGGCATGATCCAGGGTTCCCAGCCATGGCATGTTCTCCTGCTCGTCGACGGCGTGGTACAGAACAACCTGAGTGAATCAACCCCGGACCTGGCGCTGGTGCCGGTCCAGGTCATCGAACGGATCGAGATCATAAAGGGACCGGCATCTTCTTCCTGGGGTTCCTCGTTGGGCGGGGTCATCAACGTCATCACCAAGTCGCCTGATGACTCCCGCGAATTCGGCGGCACGCTGTCAGCGTCGATCGGGGAGCGGAACACCGGCGACTACCGGCTGGAGCTTTCGGGCAAAAAGGGTGGCTTGGGATACTACTTTTCAGGCGGCGGACTGCTTACCGACGGTCTTCTCGATCATAACGGCTTTCACGGTGGCAACTTCTACACCAAGCTGCAGTATTCTCCCCTCGAAAACGCGGCATTAACTTTCACTCTGGGTTACACAAGAGGTATACGGCAAATGGGGTGGTTCCAGAGCCAGACGCCATTCGGCCCAATGGAAAGTGAACTCGACAGCAATAACGAACATCTCCTCGCAACTCTTGCTCTCGATTACGATATTTCACGAAATCTGGCCCTCAATGTTTCCCTGCACGGCATTTGGCGTGACACTGTTGTGTTCCAGAAGACCAGTTTTCTCGGGATGGAGTTCAACGATGAAAGGGAAGGGCATGATGCGGGCATCGGTGGCAGCGCGAAACTGGTCTGGACGCAACGGCTGCATGAACTGGTGGTCGGGACCGATTACGACAACGGACGCCTGAAGTCGCAGGCCATCAAGGATGGTAAGCAGCGCTTGGAGAAGTGGGCCATCTACGCAAACGACTCCCTGAACATCGGAAAGCTTTCCATCACGCCCGGAATCCGTTTCGATTACACAAGCACCAACGGCGACTTCTGGAGCCCGAGCCTGGGGGTCACGTGTACACCTTTGGACAATACCATACTGCGCGCCTATGTTTCCAGGGGCTTCAATATACCGTCACTTGCCTCCACCTTTGGCAATGGAGGATCCATCGTTGCCAATCCTGACTTGGAGATGGAACGGATATGGTCGTATTCCCTCGGTTTGGAGACCACTTACTTTCGTTACTTCTGGTTCAAGGCCACTTTTTTCCGCAATGATATCAGCGATGTGCTGGATACGGTAATATTGCCGGATGGAACGGGGATGTGGGTCAACGCCGGAAAGCAGCGTCGCCAGGGGGTCGAGACGGAGTTGAAGACCATGCCCCTGTTCAACACATCGCTTTCGGTAGGGTATGCATTGCTTGACACGACTGATCGTCTAACGGGAGAAAGCGTTTCCAACATGCCGCACTACACCTTTGATGTCGGATTGCAGTACGATGACAAGAAAAATCTGCGTGCAACGCTCAAGGGGCACTACATACGCTGGAACGTGAACCCATCCGAATACACCTCGCACAGTTCCATGATCTGGGACCTTTACCTGGCAAAGAATGTTTATTCCGCGGAGCATAAGGACATCGAACTGTTCTTCTCGGTCCGCAATATTTTCAATGGCAGCTCGTATTACCGAGACTTTTTTCATAACACCGGTCGTTGGGTCGAGGGGGGGCTGAGGTTCAGTTTCTGACGGAATGCAAAAAAAATAATTACTCCGTGTATTGCAAATCACAGAATATCGATTTTAAGGTCTTGCGTACACGGCACTATATGTGCATAGTAAATATAACGTTATTTTCGGTGAGTGGGACGCATCGCCCTGAAGGTCAATCGTTGAATCTCCAGGGTGGTTTTTCCGCTTCATGGCTCAAGCTCGCGGACTGCTGAATCGCTGTTTTGATTACGCTGTTACGCGGCACACCAACAAAGGGGGTAACAAATGGAAAGAGAAGAAATCATCGTCCTGGAAAAAGGGACGGACGAACCCATCGGTCCGGACTGGGCTGGATGCTGCACCCTGATCTATCTGCCATTCAGAGGTTAAGCCTTAATTTCAATTCTTCGTGCTCAAGGGGGGATCGTAGTTCGATTCCCTTTTTTTATCAAAAATGCGACTTTCAATTTATGTGAAAATGTATGACTGCCCTGATGACCCTGGAAGAGTGTTGCTTTTTTCGACTAGAAGCTTCGCCAAGCTGCTCGTGCCCAAGGCCCTGATTACAGCCATAGGTGAGGGCATGCTTACTGATAGGGAGCAGGATACCCTTGCCCGTAACGGATTCCTGGTTGAAGATGAAGTAGACGAGACTGTGGAGATGCTGTCGGTGATCGACCAGATAAATGAACGGGGCAAACACGCTTCGCTTATGGCGGTAATGAATCTGGACTGCAACCTGGCATGCAAGTACTGTTACGAGGGGGGGGAGCGGGGGCGTCATTACATGAGCTCGAAAACAGCGGAAACGCTGATCCGGTTTGCCGGGGAAGAGTATTTTGCCAGGGGAAAGGACGTGCTGATCGATTTCTATGGCGGAGAACCGCTTCTCAGCGCTGTTCAAATAAGCGAAATATCCGGCAAGCTGAAGTCATTGGCCGAGCGTTACGGGCGGGATTACGAATTCACCCTGGTTACGAACGGCACGCTTCTTACCCGTGCTGTTGTTTCGGGACTTGTCCCGCTGGGGCTGAAAAGCGCCAGGATTACCATTGACGGCCCCCGTGAAAACCATGACAGATATCGTCCTTTCGTTTCCGGCCGAGGCAGTTTCGACGCCATAATCCGCAACCTGGCAGAAGTGTGCGATCTGATAAGAGTGGGTATCGGCGGCAATTACACGAGGGAGAACTACCGTTCCTTCCCGCAGCTCCTTGACACGTTGATTGACGGCGGCATGACACCGGACCGGATCTCACACGTCATGTTCTCACCTGTGACCGAAACCCTGGGAAGGCATTTGTCTCCCGAGTTTTCTGAAGGCTGCATATCCGCCGATGAACCGTGGCTTTTGGGCGCATCCGTCTTCTTGAGGGAAGAGATCCTGAAGAGGGGGTTCAAAACTCCCCGGGTCGGGCCGACGGTATGCATGATCGAGTTGCGTGACAATCTCGTGATCAATTACGATGGCACGCTTTACAAATGCCCGGCTTTCATCGGTTGCCGAGGGCTTGAGGCGGGCCACCTGGAAACCGGGATCGTTTCGTACATCCGGTCCCACAAGCTGGGAGCCTGGAAAAAGGATCAGTGCAGGTATTGCGCCTACCTTCCCCTGTGTTTCGGCGGGTGCCGCTTATTGAAGCTTTTGCGTACCGGCGCGATCGATGACGTGGAATGCCGCAGGAGCTATTTCGATGCTGTCCTGGAGAAACTTGTCCTCCAGGACATCCGGTATCTCCGCAAAGAGAAACAGTGACTGGCTTATAGCACGGAACCGCGGCTAGCAATGGCTCGCGCTGGTAAGATCCTTCAGAGTGTCTGCCACCCCTTTGGTGTGGGCTGCGGTTTCCGTTGTCCTGCCGCTGGATTCTTCGATCACGCTGAGCAGTGAAGACAAGCGCGCAACGTCGCTGGACTGGGATTCGATTTCATTGGCGACCGTGCTGATTTCCGAGGCCAGTCGCGATATGTTCGTGCCAATCTCCAGGGCGCTCGTGCGCGATTTTTCGGCCAGGTTGCGTACTTCGTCGGCAACTACGGCGAATCCACGCCCGCTTTCACCTGCGCGAGCCGCTTCAATGGCGGCATTAAGCGCCAGCAGGTTTGTCTGGTCCGAAATCTGCTCTATTATTTCCACCACGCTCTGTATATGCAGGCTGGCATCTGCAAGCTCCCTGGCATTTGCCGCGGACATGTTGGCCTGCTGGGTAAGCCCGGAAACGTTTTCGCCAAGCTGGTGAATCGCCTGCACCTGCTGCTCAATGTGTGATGCCAGGTCGTCCACCGATCCGTACAGATCGTTGGCGCACTCTTCGAGCTGTCCGGCAACGGATTCCCGGTGGCTGTGGGCCTCGTCCAGAGCCTGCCCCAGATCATTCAGGCCGCAGAACAGCCGGGCCATGGACGGTTCAAGGCCCGACGCATCCAGGCGGCTCTCGAACTGCTGGGCCTTGAAGTCCTCAATCTGCTTTATCAGCACCTGAGTCAATCCGCTCAGCTTGGAAATCTGGCGCCTCAGGAAAAACGCCTTGAATTCACCATAATGGGCGACAAAATTGTCAACATACTCATCCCTGAAGTCTGCACCCTTGGGCACATGGAAGAAGAAAACGGCGGTAAGAGTCTGGTTGAGATTCAAACCGAGAATTTCTCCAAAAGTTGAAAACCCTGCAATTGCCGCATCCGGCATGACCCGGCCCATCTCGGAAAGTTCGCGGTCGTTGCAAAGACGCCGCAGAATGCAGTCATTGAGAATGCCTGCTGCGGGTTTGCCGGGCTTGCCGTGCATGAACTGTCGCAAGTCTTTTTCCGTATTGCTGACCAGGCTTGTCCTCCGAACCAGCTGCAATTCCTCACCCGGCGCTATGTCGCAGTAAAAGTGCACTCGGCCCGCATCCATGTCGAGTTGGGATATTGAGCGCACGAAAAGTTCATTTCCCACGGTTATGGCAAAGGAGTAGTCGGCCAGCTTGGCCTCGAGTTGACTTGAAGAGCAATTGAGCGTTTCGCAGAGTGTGTCCGTAAGGTTGCCGATACGCCCCATGCGATCGACTACCTGGGTCACGTAACGCTGTTCCACGGAAGCGGACAGGACGTGGAAGCTGCTGCCAGCCGGCTCGAAATTCTGGCTCTTGAAAATGCCGAAGCGAACCCCTGGAGGGGTCTTGAGAAATGCGATCAGGGCATGGTTTTCGAGCTTTTTCCTGCCGTCGTGGAGCCAGGTGTTGCGGAAATCGAATTTTCCGCCGGCCGAGCCGCCCACGAAAAGGCACGGGAAGCGCCCCGACTCATAAAGAGCCTCCATGAAGAACGATTCGGAAGCGGACAGGCCGTCAAACAGGACGTATGCAAGGGTGTTGCGATAATCGATCTCCATATCGACTTTCAGGCCTGATATGGCCTTGCCGATTCTGGCGACCCGATCTTTGAGGCCGGTGTCCACGCTTCCCCTGCGCAGGTCTTCACATCCAAGGGGAACGGCTACGATCTCGGCTTGGGCTACCAGCGAGGAATCGAAGCACTGGACGACCACACGGTCCCAGCTCGATCCCGTAGCGCAATAAAGATGCCCGGAATCAGCGTGTAGCTCGCCGGCAGTGGAGCAAATCATCATCGGAACTCCCGGAAAGCGGGCAGACAGCAATTTTGCCACCTGGTCTATTTCGACATGGGGGGACACATAGGCGCTCAAAAAGGTTGGAGTGATACGAACCTTCTCCAGTTCTACCGAAAGCGATGCAGCGCTGCTCTGGACTGCAACGGCACCTGATGCTGCGCTGCGCTTCTTTCCAAATCCCAAGAAACCCATGTCATCTCCTTTATTATCGGAATTACCGCTTGCTGAGAGCTTATCGGCACGGTGACTTCGTTCTGTCTTCATTCCACGAAAACCGAACGCTCCTCTAAGGAGAATTAATCGGACGATTTGCGAAAACCTGAAGATTTATTTTCGGAATTTTCCATGGGTACATCTGCGGCGGATGATCAGCGCATTGCCCGACACGGTCCGCGGATTGAATCGGGGAAAGGTGTAACGTTATTTTCACGGCTATCCCATGCTTCCCATGCTGGCCAGGGCAAAGATGGCGGCGGGCTGGTAATCCGGTTTTTTCCCCCTGTACATGAGAACGGTCGATTGCATGGGGCTGAATCCTGCAGCGGAAAGCATCCTGGACGCCGGGTAATTCGATCCGGGACAATCGAGCATCAAGGGATCAGCCGAGGCGGTACCATTCTCGAAAGCTTTTGCAAGGAGGAATTCAGCCGCTGCCGGAGTGTGCGAACTCCAGGGGCCGAGCTGAGATCCTGATCCCCTCTGCTGGATTACCAGGAAAGCGTTTTCATGAAGCAGAACGGCGTTGTTCGAGGTAACTTCCTTGAGCAGCAGGCCGCGATAATCTCCCCATCCTTCCCGGTCCAGGTTTTCAACCAAGGCCACTTCCTGCTCGTGCAGGAACGACTTGGCAGGCGTGGCAACTCCGTAAATGCGCCAACGGACTATGGTGTCAATCGGCAGGAAACCATGCGATTCATAAAGTCGTCTTCCTTCATCGGAAGCGGTCAGCCAGACTGTTTCGACACCGGCGCCTTCCAGGCTTGCCAGCGCACGGTTGAACATCTCGCGTCCCAGGCCCTTCCCCCGGTGAGCACGGTGCACCAGGAGGTTGCCGATCCAGCCGCTCCGGTGATGCCTGACCGCGGTTGCAAACGCGACTGCCACCCCGTTCGAGAGTGCTGCATATGCGCCTTGGGGAAACATGTTGAAGGAGAACTCGAACTCCCGGCTGTCGCAGGTCCATCCTTCCAGCTCTGCCATGGCCAAAAATTGTGCTACATGGACAGACCGGAAACGGTCGATTCGAATGTCACGCACGGGCAGTTTCCCCTTTGGCATGAATGCCTGCTTCTCCCAGCAGACCGACCGCGTCGGCGCGACACTGCCTGCAGTGCCTGAACTGGCCGATTATCCGTTCGTTTGCAGTTTGCACAGCTGACAATTCATCAGGGGTGGGGGGCGTTATGTTTGCGAAACGGGCCTGGGGAATAATTGGCATCACATTCATCACCGTCGCGCCAAGGTCCTTCACTCTCCGGGCAATAAGCGGTATCTGTTCCTCATTCACACCCGGGATGTAAACGGTGTTGATCTTGATCTTCATTCCGAAACCGGCAGCCAGGCGTATGCCATCCAATTGATTGGCGATGAGTATGCGTGCTGCTTCCTTTCCAGTGTAACGATTGCCGTGATAAAGAATATGGCTGTAGACTCTGGAGCCGACAGCGGAATCAAGCGTATTGAGTGTAACAGTGAGGCTGTGCAGCCCGAGTGCATCCAGTTCGCGGATTTTTTCAGGCAGCAGCAGACCGTTGGTGCTCATGCATTTCATCAGGTGCGGGAACTCTTTACCTATGAGGCGAAAGGTAGAGAAGGTTTCTTCGTTGGCCAGCGGATCGCCCGGGCCGGCAATGCCGATTACTTTTATCATCGGGCCGAGGATGTGGCTTGCCATCACCTCGCGCACTTTTTCCAAGGCCTCGAGCGGGCTCAGGAGCCTGCTGGTGACGCCGGGCCGTGATTCATTTGCGCAGTCGTGGCGACGGGTGCAGTATCCGCATCTTATGTTGCAGCGTGGCGCTACCGCCAGGTGCATGCGTCCATTTGCGCGGTGGTTGCCGCCGAAGCAGGGGTGACCCTGAATGTTTTTTCTTTCGATGCATGATTTTGCCATGGATTCCTCCTTCGGTGTTGTTTGCGGTGAACACGAAAAAGGGGCCGGCGTCAGTACGCCAGCCCCTTTGCTGATGCTAATCGGTCCATTTCCCTTAGCAGGATTCGTATCCCGGAATTACTACTATCAGGAACCGTGCCGGAACTGAAAAAAATCGCAGACTCAGTGATTGCGGGGGGTAACGCGTCACGGAGACCGGTTTGATAGCTCCAGACGCTTGTCAACTGGTTAAAAATTAGGCGGATGTGCTGCGAACAAGGCCGGTTTCTTTGCAGCATGTGCTTGGATGCAATGAACAGTTCGATTCCTGACTATGAGTTAAGAAGGCCGGGAACAGTGTTTCTACGCTTGGCATGATATCTGAACAAGAAAAACCGGGAGATATCCATGACATGTTCAAGGTAGATAAACGGGCCCATGTAGATGCCGAAGGCAATGAAGTCCTGACAAGATCCCTGGCCTCATTTCTGGGGTTTGCCCTGGGCGATGCTCTTGGGGCGCCTGCCGAGTTCTTGACGGCCGGCGAGATAAAGGCCAGATACGGGGTGCTGCGGGAGATGGCCGGAGGCGGGTGGTTGCGGCTCAAAGCCGGCCAGGTTACCGATGATACCGAAATGTCTCTCTGTATCGCACGCGCAGTGTGCCGGTCCGGCTGCTGGGACCTGTCCGCCATAGCCGGCCAGTTCGTCGCCTGGCTCAAGACAAGGCCCATCGACGTGGGAGACACCTGCCGCCGGGGGATAAGGAACTTCATGCTGACCGGCCGGCTGGAAACCTCCCCTAATACGTGGGATGGAGGCAACGGCGCACTTATGCGCATGGTGCCGGTGGCGCTCGTCACGCAGGGCAATGACGAACAGCTGGATCTCCGGGCCGTTGAACAGGCGCACCTGACGCACAATCATGAGCTGTCCGACGCTGCCTGCCGCTGTTATGGCCGTTTGCTGCAACTGGCCATCGAGGGGCGTTCCAAGTCCCGGCTGCGACGAGAGGTGGACAGCCTGGTCGGGGAATATCCTGTTTTTACATTTGAGCCGTACCGTGGTCTTGCGAGCGGATACGTTGTGGATACTATGCAGACAGTCTGTCATCATTTCTTTCGCGGCCGTGATTTCGAGGAGTGCGTTCTCGCAGCGGTTAATCAGGGCGGTGATGCTGATACGAACGGCGCCATAATCGGCGGTCTGGCAGGAGCTTTCTACGGCCTTGAGAGCCTGCCTGCGCGCTGGCTGAAGAAGCTCGACCGGCGTGTCATGCGCGAGATTGTCGAGCTTTCTGGAAAACTGGTCGATTTGTCGCCAATGGGAAAGACCTGCAAGGTTTCCAATACCTGGCAGGTCTGAGTGTTACACAGTGCACATGACCCTGCGGACCCGGTATTCACCCCCGATAACCAGGAACTCTCCTTCGCATTTCATGATGCTCGTGGGAAGCAGGTTGCCAAAAAAGAATATCTTGGAAGGCGGCGCCCTGATCTCCCATACTGTGTCGCCGAACTCCCAGGCCCGCTCTTCGTCTGCAGTGAACGACACAAGGTTGTTCAGGAGGACGATACTGTCGCGTTTGCCGATCGTCTCGATGGTCATGTAGTCATTGGCATCGTTGGTGCCACGATACAGGGTCAGAAAGCGGTCTGGCGCAACGATTTTACCCAGCTCGTACTGGCAGTATTCATAAAGAAGATCGAGCTGCGAATTGATGGCATTGGTGCGGGCGCTGCCGAGGGTCCGGTCAAGAGCGAAAACCATGTATTCTTCGCTTTGAATGCGGGGGATGCGTAGCTTGTGAAAGGTGGGGGGAAGTCCCATGCGGCTTTCCACCCACCCCTTGAGGACCGCTCCCTCAACAGAGTTGGAATCCATCATCCAGCCCCGGAGAAAACGGAGATAGCTGTTCTTGATGCTCTTGCGGGCGGCGTCGGTATGGTTCTGCCAGTGATGGAGCTGAAACTTCACCGACATGTAGTCGTGAAAAACTTCGGCCCTTTCATGGGCTTTGGAAATCCCTTCGAGTTTGTCGAACAGGAAACGGTTGGCGTGTCGAACCCCCTGGATTTCCAGGGGTTGCGGGTTCTCGTTGAAATGCCGCGAGGCGATGACCCACGGAGGGAGATTGCAGAGATTTATGCCTTGTACGGACATGGATTGCCGCCTTGCAGGAAAAACGTATCAGAGTATTCTGGCCAGTTCCACCAGAATCGGCCTTATTTCACCGGAAGCTTGAAAGACCTCCAAACCCAGGCGGGACATCTCCACCCTCGGCGCCTCGCCGACCTGGGAGCAGACGATAGCCCTGCATCCCTGCAATTCATCAGCAATAGCCCGCAGCAAGTGACCGCGCAGCGGATGTGCTTCGTCATAACTGCAGTAGCGCCCGACTCTTTTCTCATCAACCCGGGTTACATTCGTTCCATCGACTTCAAAAATAAGGAAACATTCGGCATGGCCGAAATGCTGGTCTATTTCACGGCCGTCTTTTGAAGCAACTGCGATGAGCATGGTAGCCTCCCTTAGAAGGGGGGCGCTGTGTTCCGCGCCCCCGCCGGCATCAGATTTCCACTGCTTCGAATGAGAAGCATTTTTTCGAACAGGTCCTGCCACAAGCCTGGCAGCCGATGCAGTTGCCCGGATTGGCCACCGTCATGAACATCTTGGCTGAATCATCCTCGTCCAGTTCCTCGAAGGCAAGGACATCGTGGGCGCAGACCTTGAAACAGCGGCCGCAGCCGATGCAGGTTTCTTCCACTATGGCGGCTATGAATTTCGGCGTGTATTCAGTTCCGTTTCTTCTTACTCCGGTGATGTAACCCATTTTCTCATTCCTCCATTATTGATGTTGTCTGTAGGGAAGTCTTCTGTCATCCCTGTTCCTCGACGATGAGCGATACGGAAGAATCGCTGTTCATCGCTTTTTTTAGCCATGGCGGCGGGTTACCCCTGAGCACCTGTTGCAGCTTTTCCACTGCTTCTGCCACCGGAATTTCCGTAGTGGTCTTCAAGGGGTGAATTCTCCTGGCTATGAGCTTGGCTGCCGCCGGCCCTCCGATCTGCATGGTGTAGACGATGGAGCAGCCACTGATGGCGTTGGCGCGGGCTGCGATGCGGTCCTCTTCGTCGTCTGCAGTGGTAAGGGCGCTAACGGTGATCAACGGCCGGGCCGCATCCGGCCCAATCTCCCAGACATGGAAGCACTGACACTGGCCGAAGTGCTGGTCGATACATTTGCCGTTACTGCTGGTGAAGGCTACTTTCATAGGAGCTCCTTTCAAAAAATATAAGTAGTTCTATCCGGAAAGTCTCTCTGGGGCCGGAGCGGAACTTCCTCGCAGCTCGTGATAATCTGTCAACTCATGACTCACAGGTCGGAGCTTTAACTGGTTTCAAGCGCTTTCCCGGTTTTCGAGATCTTGCACTGAACCCGTATCACGATTTCCTCGAAAGCTCCGTTCCGGCCTTTATCAACCATTTTCAGGAGTTTCCGGATGGGCAATAAGTAGTGTCTAATTGTGTGAAAGTTTCTGCGTTTCCCTGGCATTGGCCTGGAAAAGGTTGGCCGTCTCGAACACCAGGTTCATGGTGCCCCGGTAGCCTGCCCACATTTTACGGTGCGCGCCGAGCCGGTCGAATACCGGCAGGCCGGCACGCAGGTGGGCGCCGATCTTCAGCCTGGCCGCGGCCTGTCGGCCGTTGGAGTTTGCCACCAGCAGGTCCGCACCCCGGCCGGCAGTTTCCAGGTCCTCCAGGTCTCCCACCAGGACATTCCCGCCTGGAAGGTCGTTCAAACCGCGGGTGCGGGTTGCGGAGATGGCGGTCTGGATTTCACAGCCCATGCCATGAAGGAAGCCGGCAAGGGACTTGAGGTTGTCCGACTCCAAGGCCAGGGCCACTTTCTTGTTGCCGAACTGGTAGTGGCTGTCGGCCATTGCATCCATGAGCCTGCTCCTCATGCGACGCTGTTTCTCGGGCACGGGCCTTCCGCTAAGGCAGGCGAGAGTGGACATTAGACGGTCCGTCTCCGACAGCCCGGTGACCGACGTGAAGCCGTATGCCGGAACACCGAAACGCTCACGCATGATGTTGCCTGCTTTGGCCAAAGAATCGCCGACATAGATGGCGGCGCAGCTTCGACCGGCGCGACGGATGTCGTCAAGTGATACCCCTCCCGTGGCAAGGGAGGAAACCTCCGCATCGATGTGCCCGTCAAGCGCCGTTGAAATGTCGGGGATGGCCAGGCAGATCAGCCCGAAGGACTCTATCAGGTCCTTGAGTTCTTCGACATCGGCAGGCGTCAGGTGGCATCCGGGGAGCAGGGTGACCTGGCCCTGGATTGTCTCTCCATTTTCTGCCAGGGTTGAGAGGATTGCCTCTACCGCTGCCGCGTAACCCTCCTGCAGCGAACCGCAATAGTCAGGGGTAGCTGCCCAGACGACGGGCACGGAAGCGTGCTCGGGGTGCTCTGCCCGGAACTGGCTTATTGCACTGCGAACATCGTCTCCCATGGTCTCGGTGAGGCCTGAGGTCATCACTCCCACGATGCCGGGGCTGAATTTCTCCATGACCCTCCCGATCCCCTTTTTCAGATTTTCCCAGCCGCCGAAAATGGCCGTGTCTTCGCTCATTGCGGTGGAGTTCAGGGCGATGGATTCCTTGAAATGTCGCGACAGCTGCAGGCGTATGAATGTGGAGCATCCCTGGGCGCCGTGAAGCAGGGCGAGCATGCGGTCGATGCCGAGGAAAGCCAGCGTCGCTCCCAGTGCGGGGGAGTTTTTCTGGGGATTGACGGTCGCGGGTTTTGCCGGTAACGTGACTCGCGAAGAGGAAAGGTCTTCTGCAAGGACCCGTTCGGAATGACCAAAAGACCGTGACAAGTCCGAAGCCAGGTCGGCTTCCGTCTTTTCCCATGGTGCCGGGGAATTGAGCGCCGGCCAGATGGGGCTGTTGACCGTCAGGTCCAGCTGGCGGGCGAAGGTCACCATCCCGTCGTAGCCGGCATAGGGGTGGGAACGGCCGTGGTTGATGTCCAGGAACGGCGTCCTGGTCTTTAGGGCCAGGAACTTGACCTTGCCGCCTGCCACTATCAGGTCCGGCGTTTTCTCGCGCATGATTCCCAGGAGCCCTGCAGTGGAAGTGTCCTCGATGATCTTTGCGCCTTCATGCATGAGGGCTTTCATGCGGTAAAAGTCTTCCAGCGTGGAATTCTGCGTGCCTGCCGCCAGGACTTCCACACCCAGTTCCCGCAATGCATTGACCATGGACCAGGTCTTGACGCCGCCGGTGAAGAGCACGGACCGTTTTCCTTCCAGCCGTGCGCGGTAGGGAGAAATCAGCTCCCTGCACCTCGTCTCTTCCTCCTCGACAAGTTTTTCCACCCGGTCCTGCATGACGCGTTTTTCCAGGCCGTTGACAGCGTTGTCCAATTCCCGAGCGATATCCCTCAGTGCCTTGGCTGTGTCGGTAAGGCCGTAGAATGACTCCTCAATATATGGGATGCCGTGGTTTTTCTGCATCTTCTTGGCCAGGTTGGTCAGGGACTTGGAGCAGATGATCACGTTCAGTTTCGCCCGGTGGGCGTATCGCAGATCCTCGAAGCGCGCATCACCGCTGATGCAGGAGAGAACCTGTATCCCGAGCCGATCGAACAGCGGCTGCATGCCCCAGAGGTCGCCGGCTATGTTGTACTCACCGATGAGGTTGACGGGATACTCGCCCAGGACCGGCGGTTCGGCAGTGCCGATGACGCGATGGTACAGGACTTCTCCGGCCAGGCGGTTGCCGATGTTCTTGTCGCCGATGAAGCCAGGGGTATTGACCGGTATGACCGGTATGGCGACTTTGTCTGCGACGGCATTGCAGACCGCCTCCACGTCGTCGCCGGTCATTGCAGTGACACACGTTGCATAGACAAAGACCGCCTTGGCCTCGGGGTAGCGATCGACCAGGTCCAGGATCGACCGGTACAGTTTCTTTTCACCGCCGAAAATCACATCGTTTTCCGCCATTTCGGTTGTAAAGCCGCGCCGGTAGAGCTGTGGGCCGCTGGAGCGTGCGCCCCGGTTGTCCCAGGAGTTCCCGGCGCAGGCGATGGGTCCGTGAACCAGGTGTATGGCGTCGGTTATGGGCATGAGCACCACGCGGGCGCCGTCATAGGCGCAGCTTCGCTCCGCACCTTCGCCCGGTTCCGACTTTTTGCAGAACTTGGGCGCGCCTTTGTCCTGGTGACTGTCGCATTCAGGAGCATCGTAGTAGTCTGGTCTGGCCATTCGTCACCTCGAACAGAAAAAGGCGCCACCTTCACGAGAATGGTGGCGCCTTTGCCTGATTCCTGTTTGATTGAAAAACGTTACCGTGTTCTTTGCATTCGGTGTGCCAATATTGGTACAGAGAACAACTGGTGTATTTTAAAAGTGTTCTGACCCGAATGGGGCCGCAGGACGATCCGTTTTTTGAACCATGTCTGCATGTATGAACAACGTGGTGATGAAAAAATAATCAGCTCTTGCGCCGGCAACTTGTGGCAGATGACAGATGACATCATCGCTGCCGGTGTTGCACAAAAAACAGTCATATCCGGTCGAGGCCGGCTGTGTCGAGGAAGTTCCGGAACAGGCTGAAGGCGATTGCAAGGTATTCCCGCTCCCGGTTTCTGAAAGCGTCAAGAATTAGCCGGGTACGTGCTGCTGTCGACACGTCCCATGAGCACCAGTCGCTGACGATTTCTTCGGTCACCTCGGGGTGAAACTGCAGGCCCCAGGCGGATTCACCTACGCGGACTGCCTGGTGGGGGCAGGCCGCGGAGGAAGCGAGGAGGACACCGCTGGATGGGATGTCAAAGCTGTCATGGTGCCATTGGAATGTGCTGAAAGTATCGGGGATGCCCCGGAACAGACGATCACGTCTTCCTTCACCTGTCAGCGTTACCGGAAGTGTTCCCAACTCCTCCCATCGTCGCGATACGACCCGGGCGCCCGTTGCCGCTGCCAGCAACTGTCCGCCAAGGCATATTCCCAGGAACGGGATGCCGGCATTTACAACCCTGCCGATGAAAGTCTTGAGTTCCTGGAGAAACGGGTGATGTTCATCGTCAAGGGCACCCATGGCGCCGCCCAAGACGATCAGAGCAGATACATCTCCGAGTCCCGGCAGACAGTCTCCCCGGTACAGGTGATGTACCGGGGGCTGTATGGCCAGGTTCTCCATGATGTTGCCGGGAGGGACCCGGGGATCGTTCTGGAGTATGTGTAACATGGCTGTTTTTCTCCGCTGGCATCCGCCTGTTTATCGCATCATCTCGAAGTGCCGGTCATCGCATGTTTCGTCCACGATGTCGATGAATTTGTTGCAGATGGCGGTGACCATGTTGATGACTCCCTGATAGCCTATCAACGGCGAGCGGTGCAGGTTGACGCGGTCGAAAACGGGGAAGCCGAAGCGGAACAGGGGTATGCCGGCGTCCCGTGTGATGAATTTGCCGTGCGTGTCGCCGATGATCGCGTCCACCGGATCAGTCATCACCAGGCTGCGCAGGTGCCACAGGTCCTTGTTCATGTAAATCTTTCCGTCCTTGCCGTAGGGGGAGGCGTCAAGCAGGGACTGTATCTCTTTCCCCAGCTTCTTGCTCCCCTTGCTGCAGAGAATATGATACGGTTTCGCTCCCATCTCCAGCAGGAATGAGACGTAGCCGATCAGGTAGTCGGGGTCGCCGTAGAGTGCGAACTTCTTTCCGTGGATGTATTGATGGGCATCAGTAATGGCGTCCACCGCCCGGCCGCGTTCCTCTTTCAGGGATTGCGGAACCGGCTTGCCGAACAGCTCTGCGAGTTTCAAGAGAAAAGAGTCGGTCTTGGCGATGCCGAACGGTGTCGGCATGGACACGTGCTTGCCGGAGTAATTGTCCTTTATCCAGCCGAAGGTCTTGGAGGTGGCGTAGGGCCCGAGGGTAATGGTCGCCTTGCCGTTGATGGAATCTGCCGCCTCGTCCAGTTTAGTGCCGCCCGGGTACATCCGGTATACACCGTCAAGGGGTGAGTCGAACACGTCGGAGATATCCGCGAGCAGGGTAAAAGGTATGCCGAGCTCCTTGAGAATGCGCTTGTACTCCCGGTAGTTGCCGGTGTTGCAGTCGAAGCCTGCTATCAGGTTGAGCTTGCCGGTGCAGCGCCCCTCCACCTGCTTGCCTTCAGTCAGTGTCTGGAGGATGGACAGGAGCATCGAGTCATAGCCGTGGACATGGGAGCCGTTGAAACTCGGAGTGTTGGCGTAGGGCAGCGGGAAGTCCTTGGGTATGAAGCCCTTTTGCCGGGCATTCTTGATGAAGGCGGTAAGATCGTCGCCGATGATTTCCGGCATGCAGGAGGTGAAGATTGCCATCATCTTCGGCTTGTAGAGCGCATAGGCGTTCTCCAGGGCTTCGTGAAGGTTGTTCTGGCCGCCGAATACCGCGCCGTCTTCGGTCATGGCGTCCGAAACTGCGGGCGCCGGTTCGCGGAAATGGCGGTTAAGTGTGCTGCGGTAGTAGGATGCGCACCCCTGCGAGCCATGAACGAAGGGGAGGGTCCCCTCGAAGGCGTGGGCTGCCAGTTCGGCGCCCAGTGGTTGGCAGGCGTGAGCCGGGTTGATCACCAGTGCCTGGCGGGAAAAGTTCTTTTCCTTGTAATCTTCAGTGTTTATCCATTCGCTGACTCGTGCCACCTCATCTTCGGCGAACTCGGTCACAGGCTTGACTGCAAGTCCCAGATTGTTTGCCATGGTATGTCTCCTTCATCCGGCCGGGATCCCATATGTCCACGGTCCGGGGTTGTGTGCTTTGCGTAGGGGCGAACCTTGTGTTCGCCTTTTCCAGCGTTCGTCCTTGACGAGATTGGGCGGCCGCGCAGGACCGCCCCTACATCTCCCGTCAAAACGGACTTTTCACGAGATCCCACGTGGGACTGTTCACCGCCATGTCTATGTCCCGTGCAAAAATGGGGAACCCTTTGTAGCCGTGGTACGGACCGGAATAATCCCAGCTGTGCATCTGGCGGAATGGAATCCCCATTTTCTGGAACAGGTATTTCTCCTTGATGCCGCTGCCGACCAGGTCTGGTTTGAGTTCGTGGACGAACTGCTCGAACTCGTATTCGGAGACGTCGTCATAGACCACGGTGGCGTCCGGCATCTCCGCGGCAGTGCGGTCGTAGTCGTCGCCGTGGGCGAATTCGTAGCCGGAACCGACGCACTGCATCCCCAGGTCTTCATAGGCATTAATTGTATGGCGAGGGCGTAGACCACCGACATAGAGCATGACCTTCTTCCCTTCCAGACGTGGTCTGTATTCGTCGATCACCGACTGCATGATCGGCTCATACTTGGCGATGACCTTTTCCGCTTTTTCCAAAATCTCCGGTCCGAAGTATTCTCCGAGCTTCCTCAGGCTGGCTGCGATCTTGGTGGGGCCGAAGAAGTTCAACTCCATCCAGGGAATGCCGTATTTTTCCTCCATGACCTTGCACATGTAGTTCATGGAACGGTAGCAGTGGATTATGTTGAGCTTGACCTTGTGGGTGGCGGCAATCTTCTCGATCTCGCCGTCACCTGTCCAGACAGCCTTGACGTTGAGTCCTATCTCTTCGAGCAGGGGTTTTGTCGACCAAGCGTCGCCTCCGATGTTGTATTCCCCGATCAGGGCAATGTCGTAAGGTGTCTCAGGTTCCGCGAACTCGCGGGTTTCGATTACGAAATCGCGAATGGTGTCGTTGGATATGTGATGGCCGAGCGACTGGGATACACCGCGAAATCCCTCGCAGTTGCAGGGGATTATGGGAAGGTCGAGATCTGCCGAAGCCTGCTTGGCCACGGCGTTGATGTCGTCGCCGATGAGCCCTACGGGGCATTCGGACAGGACAGAAATCCCCTTGGCAAGCGGGAAAAGTTCCTTTGCCTCCCCCAGCAGCTGCTTCAGCTTCTTGTCGCCGCCGTAGACAATGTCCTTTTCCTGGAAGTCGGAAGTGAACTGCATGGCGAAATTTGTGACACCGTTGATGCCGGACACCAGGTTGCGCCGGGTGCCCCAGGAATACCAGCCGCAGCCGACGGGACCGTGGGAGACATGGATCATGTCGCGGATGGGTCCCCAGACCACGCCCTTGGCGCCGGCGAAGGCGCATCCACGGGCGCTCATGACGCCCGGTACGGTTTTGCGGTTGGATTTGACGCAGGCCGAACAGCTGGCCTGATCGTTCGGGGACAGGTGCGGCGCCCGTTTTTTCCTTCCTTTTTCGGGATATGCCTCCAGTGCCCTGTCTATCATGGACTGGGTGGATTCCTTTGTTATACCGTCAATTTTCTTTATTTCAGCCGACATATTATTGCTCCTTTGCGTAAGGCCGGATGCCGTATATACCGATGCCGGTATTCCGATGTCGCGCCATCCGACTTTCAGTGTTGATAAAAGGGTGCAAGAAGGGCGCGGACTTATATTTCGTGGTACCTGAACCCGCGCCCCCTGTCTTTTCAATGAAGCCTAGCCGGTGTCCATTCTGAAAGTCTCTTCTTGGGCCGGAGCGGGACTTCCTCGTCGCTCGTGATAATCTGTCGACTCATGACTCACTGCTCGGAGCTTTAACCGGTTTCAATCGCTTTCCCGGTTTTCGGGATCTTGATCTAAAGCCGTATCACGATCTTCTCGAAAGCCCCGCTCCGGCCTTTATCAGCCATTTCCCGAAGTCTCCGGATGGAAGCCTACCCGGCCGCGGCTTCGGTCTTGCCCACATTCTCATCATCCGACTCCATGATGCCGAACTCCATGAGCAGTTCTTCAAGTTCGTCCATGGTAAGCGGTTTGGGCACTACCAGCATTTTGTTCTCGGCGATCTTGCGGGCCAGTTCCCGGTATTCGTTAGCCTGGGGGTGATCCGGGGAATACTCGATAACGGTCATCCTGCGCAGTTCGGCGCGCTGCACCTGGTTGTCGCGGGGAACGAAGTGGATCATCTGGGTGCCGAGCTTGTTGGCCAGAGCCTCTATCAGCTCGTATTCCTTGTCCGTTTTCCGCGAGTTGCATATGAGACCCCCCAGGCGCACCTTGCCGGAGGTTGCGTACTTCAGGATTCCCTTGGCGATATTGTTGGCGGCATACATGGCCATCATTTCGCCGGAAACGACGATGTAAATTTCCTCCGCCTTGTTTTCGCGGATGGGCATGGCGAAACCTCCGCAGACGACGTCGCCGAGAACGTCGTAGAAGACGAAATCCAGATCCGGAGTATAGGCGCCGTTCTCTTCAAGGAAGTTGATGGCGGTTATGACTCCGCGGCCTGCGCAGCCGACTCCCGGCTCGGGTCCGCCTGATTCGACGCATTTGACGTCCCCATACCCCCTTTTCAATACATCTTCAAGTTCCAGATCCTCGACCGTACCCCGTTCACGGACCATATCCATGACCGTTTCCTGGGCTTTGGCGTGGAGCATCAGGCGCGTTGAATCTGCCTTCGGGTCACAGCCGACGATCATCACTTTCTTGCCGAGGGATGCCAGGCCGGCAACCGTATTCTGTGTCGTCGTGGACTTGCCTATTCCGCCTTTGCCGTAGATTGCGATCTGCCTCATGGTGAATCTCCTTTCGTCCGCCGAATCTGCGGAACGTTCTGTAATTTTGGGGCAAAAAAAGGCGCCCCGGTTTGAACCTGAGGCGCCTTTGCCTGATGCGTGATGAATACGGTCGATGTATTCGGTGTTGGTAGCATTTTGAAAAGCATTGTTCGTGCCAACTACAGATAATGCTTGAATTACGTCTGGTTGTGAGATGCGGCCCTTGTGAATGTTGACTACAAAACAGGAAAAATGCGTGGAAAATAGGCAGCTGGTGTCCCGTGCGGCTAATTCATTCCTTCAAATTGCGGTCCTTTTGGCCCCTGGCTGCGTTGCGGCTCCTCAGCTTAGGCCGTGCTAGGCTTGCGTCACCGCGCCTTGCCAGGAACCAAAATCCCTCGCTGTTTGTGCGGTGAACTAACCGCACGGGACACTAGTCCATCAGAAGGATGGCATCAGCTATCTGGCGCAAGGATTTTCGTTTATCCATTGCCAGTTTTTGCATCTTTCGAAATGCTTCCGGCTCACTGAGTCCTTGGTTCTTCATCAGCACGCCTTTCGCTTTTTCAATGATTTTGCGGCTTTCGATGGACTCCTTCAGGTCCTCGACTTCCTCCTTCAGGAGTTCGACCTCTTCATTGTGAGCGAAGGCGAGTTCAATAGCCGGCCAGAGCTCTTCAGGCCTGACAGGCTTGGTGAGAAGCGCAGCCATACCGGCTTTGACCGCCCTGCCGAGGACTTCCGGATCATGGCTGGCGGTGAGGAAGATAATAGGAATTTTGAGCCGCTTCCTGATCTCGGCAGCTGCGGAAATCCCATCCTTCTTCGGCATGGAAATGTCGAGGATGGCGATATCGGGGAATCGCTGCAGAGCGAGGGAAACGGCTTCCTCGCCATCGCTGCCCTCGATTATTTCGTCGAATTCGAGCTTCTTCAGCAGTAATTTGAGTTCGGCCCTGATCAACGGTTCGTCATCACAGATCAGTATGCTGTTCATGTTCGGTTCTCCTTTGAACGCGGAATTCATGATCCCTAAGCATGGATCGTTCCATGTATGTCATGCGACTGCAACGAGGCTGTCCGTGATTTCACCGTACAACATGCGCAGATCGCTGTCCGACAAGGGGCGCTTCAGGCGCTCCGCCAAGGTGCGAACACCGACCAGGAGGCGCTCTGCCTCCTCCCTCGCGAGGGTTATGCCAAGCGATTGGTAACGCTCGATGATTCCGCTGGTCCCCGAATGCTTACCCACAACCAGGTACCGCCGAAGGCCCACTTCCGAGGGGTCGAACCCTTCATAATTCTTAGGGTTCTTGATTACTCCGTCAGCATGGATGCCTGATTCATGGGCAAACACCCGTTTGCCGACCACTGCTTTCCAAGGGGGCACCGGCCGGCGGGAAGCCTTGCTGACAAGTCTGGAGAGTTGCAGGAAACGGTGGGTGTCGATGCCTGTTTCCATTCCACAGGCGACCTTGAGCGCCATGACCACTTCTTCAAGGGCTGCATTTCCCGCCCTCTCGCCAAGACCGTTTACCGTTGTGTTTACAAAGCGGGCGCCGGCCCTGATGGCGGCAAGCGCATTGGCCGTGGCCATCCCCAGATCGTTGTGGGTATGCACTTCCAGATCCACTTCAGGAACGGATTGGCGAAGAAGGGCGATTTTCCCGTGCATTGCGAAAGGATCAAGAATTCCCAGGGTGTCGCAGAAGCGGAACCGGTCTGCGCCAAGAGAGCGGCAAACGCGCAACAAGTCCAGCAGGAAACCGGTTTCGGCCCGGCTGGCGTCCTCACCGCCGACCGAGACGTAGAGACCATGCTCCTTGGCGAAACCGAGCGCGGTCTTGAGTTGTTCTATCACCAAATCACGAGACTTGCGCAGCTTATGTTCGATCATGATGTCGGATACCGAGATGGAAATATCCACAGCGGATACACCACATTCAATGCTTGCCCGGATATCGCTGACAATGGCCCGGTTCCAGGTGATGAGACGCGCCCTTAGACCGAGATCAACAAGGGCACGGACTGCGGATTGCTCTTCTTTGCCCATTGCCGGAATGCCGCACTCTATTTCATGGACCCCGGCTTGGTCCAGCAGACGCGCTATGCTTATTTTTTCGGATCTGGAAAAAACCACTCCAGCCGTCTGTTCACCGTCTCTCAAGGTGGTATCGTCAACGATAACCTGCGTAACTGATTCCTTTTCCATGCAAGCCTCCCTGAAAAATGAACGCCCCGGTGGGTTATCCCACCGGGGCGTCTTTGCCGTGTTAGAAGTTTTTTTGAAGTCTAATGCATAATGGGTGCCAGAGTACCAGGGCATTTGTCGATCATAGTGAGGGCTTGCCATTAACTGTCAATCATTGGAATGGGAAAATTGTTGAAAATATTATGTTTTGCAAAAAAATAACGCTGAATTTTCTTTTCCCAAAACCGATAAATCTCTATACTGCACTGAATCCGATTCATGATCAAATGCCCCTGAATATGCCGGGAAACAATGGTACCTGACCTGGTTCAGGAAAAGGGGTACACCATGGGAGTAATTCTTTATGATTTACCTTACCTATATTAGCAACGCTTCTGATACGACGGTATCAAAGCCTGTTTTCATAAGGCGGCTAGTGGCCGGTGTCATACTGATAAATCTGTTTGTTGTCTCGATCATCTGTTATTCGCTGTATGAATATCGTGTCCAGCAGTTGAAATTAGCGGAAATTACAACCCAGAACCTGTCCCTGGTCCTGGAGCAGAATATCGGAAATTCGATCGCTAAACTCGATCTTATACTTCTGACGGCAAAAGACGAGAATGAAAAGCACCTTGCCGATGGCTCTATCGGTCAGCAACAGATGAATTCGTTTCTGTCCAAGCAGCTTTCACGTCTGCTTGAACTGGACGGGCTGAGGATGGCCGATGCGCACGGGGTGATCGCCTATGGTGTCGATGTCAGGAGCGCTCCCAGGATATTTATCGGTGATCGCGAATATTTCAAAAAGCATCGCGAGTCTGCTGATGCCGGATTGATCATATAAAAACCGATAGTGAGCCGTGTGACCGGCAAATGGTCTCTGGTCATTTCCCGCCGTGTCAACAGGATGGACGGCTCGTTTGCGGGGGTTGTGTACGGAGTGATATCTCTTGATCGTTACTCCAGGCTTTTCAGTTCCATCGATGTGGGAAAGCATGGCACCATAACGCTGCGCGGCCAGGGCATGGAAGTGGTGGCGCGGTATCCGGCGGCTCGGGAAAGCGGCAATGCCGTGGGTCAGAGTGTGGTGTCGAGGATCTACCGTGATAAGGTTGTCAAAGGATTAAGCTCCGGAACGTTCAAGTCGGTGAACCCGGTTGATAGAATCGAAAGAATATACACTTACCGCAAAATTTCTTCCTACCCGCTCTTTATTAATATAGGCCTTGCCGAAATGGATTACCTTTCCGAGTGGCGAAGCGAAGCCGTTCGGATGGTTGCCATATCCTTGCTCTTCCTGTTGATATCAACTATCGCTTCAGTGATGATTTGCCGGAGCTGGAAACGCAAAAAGGCCGCAGTGCATGCGCTCGCTCAACAGGAATTCAAGTTCCGCACAATTGCCGATTTCACCTATGACTGGGAATTCTGGCTTGGACCCGACGGTTCCTTTATTCACACTTCTCCGTCATGCAAGAGAGTTACCGGCCGTGAAGCTGAAGAGTTCTATTCTGATCCGGGATTACTGAACTCCATATTGCACCCCGACGATGCGATGCTTTTTGCCGATCATAGGCATGACATGAGTGCGGGCGCTGAGAGTGAGAGTATTGTTTTCCGCATTCTACACACCGATGGCTCCACCAGATGGATCGAACATGTATGCCAGCCCATAATCGATGACTCGGGCAACTTCCTGGGGACCAGGGGCAGCAACCGCGACATAACCGAGCGCAAACTGGCAGAGATGGAGCTGCGCAAGCAGTTCCTTTTCCTGCAACAACTCATTGATACCATTCCGATACCGGTATATTACAAGGACATGTCCGGCCTGTACCTGGGATGCAATTCGGCTTATGAAAAATTCCTTGGGTGCAAGAAGAGCGAATTCGTGGGCAAAGACGTGTATGCCGTTGCTCCAGAGGAGCGTGCTGTCAAATATCATGAGGCAGATGCGCAATTGTATTCGCGTCCCGGCATTCAGATGTTTGAAAGCACGATCAGCTATGATGACGGCACAAGTCGCGATGTGGTTTTCAATAAGGCCACGTATGTGGATGCGGACGGCAATTTGGCGGGAATTGTCGGAACCATTACCGATGTGACACAGAGCAGGAAAGACCAGGCTGCGCTGCGCCGTATAAACCGCACCCTCAGGACACTAACAAAATGCAACGAGACACTCGTCCGCGCGGAAGACGAGACGAACCTCTTGAACTCCCTGTGTCGGGTCATCGTGGAAGACGGCGGCTACTGTTTCGCCTGGGTCGGCCTGGCGGAGAATGACCGGGAAAAGAATGTCCGGCCCGTTGCATTCTCGGGAAGGGAAGACGGATACCTTGATAATCTGCACATTACGTGGTCAGATAGCGTAAATGGAAGGGGCCCAAGCGGGATTGCAATCCGGACGGGGCGGACATGTCAGGTCAAAGACATAGCGAGCGATCCGCGTTTCGGACCTTGGCGAGATCCGGCATTGTCGCGTGGGTACAGGTCATTGCTGGCAATTCCGCTGATTTATGCAGACAATGCGTTGGGCGCCATGAATATATTCGCTTCGGAACCGGATGCTTTCGATGATGAAGAAATCGTACTTATGAATCAGCTTGCCAATGATATGGCATACGGCATCAGTGCACTTCGAACCAGGGAGCAGAAGAACCGTACGGTCGAGGCTTTGTGGGAGAGCGCAGAACAGTACCGGAACCTTGCGATAGAGCGCGATCAGGAGCGCAGTCTTTTGCGGGCGTTGATCGATTCTGTTCCGGATCTGATTTTTTTCAAGAATCCCCATGGCGTTTACATGGGGTGCAACAGGGCTTTCGAGGCATTCGCCGGGGAGCCGGAAGACAAAATCGTGGGCATGAGCGATCTCGAACTGTTTTCCAGGGAAGTGGGTGAGTTCTTCCGTGAAATGGATCGCAAGATGATGAGCCAGCGCTTGGCGCGCTGCAACGAGGAGTGGGTCGATTATCCCGATGGTCGGCACGTACTGCTGGAAACCCTGAAAACCCCCTTCTATGACCGGGATGGAGAACTCCTTGGACTGATCGGCATAAGCAGGGACATTTCCGAGCGGAAGCACGCTGAAGAGGAGCGCAACAAGTTGGCCGGACAGCTGCAGCAGGCGCAGAAGATGGAAGCTGTCGGCCAGCTTGCCGGGGGGATTGCACATGACTTCAACAACATTCTCACGGCAATCATTGGCTACTCCCAGATAATTCTCATGCGGATGGATAAGGAAAACAAGCTCAGGCATTTTGTCGAACAGGTCTTCATCTCTGCCGAAAGGGCTGCAGATCTCACAAAGGATCTTCTTGCCTTCAGCCGTAAGCAGGTTCTCCATACCCATCCGATCGACCTTTGCCAGATATTGGACGGATTGGGGAAGATGCTGGACCGGCTCATCCCGGAGGACATAGAATTCAGGACTGCGCATGTTGACAGGGAGATGACGGTGCTGGCGGACAAGGGGCAGATCGAACAGGTCATAATGAACCTGGTCACCAATGCCAGGGATGCAATGCCGCGCGGGGGGGTGCTGACTGTTGATATCTCCCAGACTTGCATGGATGAAAAGTTTGTCCATGCACACGGCTTCGGAGAAGCTGGCGATTACGCTCTTATCTCCGTCACGGACAGCGGCCATGGCATGGATGCTGAAACGCAACGGAGAATCTTCGAACCGTTTTTTACCACGAAAGAGGTGGGCAAGGGGACTGGCCTGGGAATGGCCATAATTTACGGGATCATAAAGCAGCACAATGGATATGTGAATGTATATTCCGAAGTCGGCAGGGGGACCACTTTCAAGATTTATCTTCCCCTTTGTTTTAGCAATGGAGGAGTTGCACGCAATGTTCATCAGGTGGATAATGCCATGGGTGGGAACGAAACCATATTGCTGGTGGAGGATGACGAAACCGTCCGGAGCCTGCACAGAACGATCCTCGAGGAAGCCGGGTATGCAGTCATGGAGGCAGCCGACGGCGGGGATGCCTTTGATAAATTCATGAGCAGTCCGTCAAGGATTGACATGGTTGTCACCGATGTCATCATGCCCAAAAAAGACGGCAAAAGCCTGTTCAGGGAAATCGAGGAAGTGTGTCCGGGCATCAAGGTTCTGTTCATGAGCGGGTACACGAGGGACATTGTCATCGATCGGGGTGTACTGGACGACGAATTGAATTTCCTGGCAAAACCGGTTATGCCCCTGGAACTGCTGGGAAGAGTGCGGCAGATACTTGATCGTAAATCCTCTTGAATGGTGGCTGCATGACATGACTCAAGACAGAATTCCTATTGTTTCGCCTGCATTGCAGGCCCAGGGGATGGCGTATATCATAGCCATCCTTTTTTTCTGAAAATGTAAACTGGCAGAATGGCAGAGATGATTATCAGTCCGAGTGCAACAGGATATCCGAATTTCCACTCAAGTTCCGGCAGGAACCTGAAGTTCATTCCGTATATGCTTGCAATAAGTGTGGGTGGCAGAAAAATGACCGACATGACAGTAAAGATCTTGATGACCTTGTTCTGTTCCATGCTCAGGTGGTTGAGGAAGAGGTTCTGCAGGTAGTCCAAGCGTTCGAAATTGAAATTCGCCGAGGTGATGAGAGAATTGACGTCCTTGATCATCATGGAGAGCTCTCTTTTCTGGGTTTCCGATATCATTGAGCTCTTGAGAAGGGACGATATGACACGATGCTTGTCAGTCAGATTTTCGCGGAAGGTGATGTTGATGTCTTCGTACGAGGTTATATTTTCCAGGAACTGGTCCGGTTGATCGAAAGACTGGGGATTTCTTCTCCCGATAACAACAATTTCTTTTGACAGGTTCTCTATGAGGTCGGCGTCAATATCCACCCGCATGGCAAGAATTCCGGACAGGACGTCAGCTCCGTTGTGGAAAGCCCTTGGCGTGAGACGCAGTTTTCTTGAAAATTCAGTGAAGATACGGAGTTCGCTGAAACGGATCGTGGCAAGATACTTGTCCTTCAGGATGAATGAAACTGTCTCGCTGTTGATCTGGTCATTTTCTTTTACGAGAAAAGCAGTGTTAATCCATATGCCGTTCTCATCCTCCCAGTAACGGGAACTGTATTCGATTTCCTCCGACTCCTGACGAGTCGGCAGTTCCAGTTTCAATGACCGCTCGACGGCGATGCTTTCTTCATGGGAGGGCGAAAGCATGTCAAGCCAGACAAGAGTTGACGTGTCAAGGGAATCAAGGTGGTCCAGTTCGACTGTAACGGCCTTGATGGTATCTTCAGTGCGCATGTAAGCCTTGATCATCGCAGAATACCGCCATTTTTTTGATCGTTAATACCGTAATCCGTTTTCGATGGCAAACTTTCCATTGACTGAAACCATCTGTGAAAAAGAGTAAACAAGGAGACGGAATACGTCAAGATCAAAGAGAGGTTGTTATGTTCTGCTTGCGCATGTCTTCGGCCGTAGTTGCAGTTGTTGCCTGCCTGAGCTTTTTCATCGTTTCTGTACATGATGTGCGTGCTGCTTCTGGGGCTCTTCTTCTGGGCGAGGTGCAACCGCGGGGGTTGGAGACTCCAGCCGGGAATTCATAGAGATCTACAATACGGACCCGAATCCGGGAAACACTGCAGATTCGGCTGCGGTTCCGATTCCTGCGACGTTTCTAACCTTTGGAGCTTCCGTGCTTGCATTGGCGATGTCAAGTATGCGGATAGGGTTTTGATCGTAGTTTGAAAGATGCGTTGTTTGTCTGACAAAGCATTTTGGAGTGGAATAACAGGAGCGCTGCCAAGAGCGCTCCTGGCTGAATTGAATGAAAAATGAAAGAGCGGATAAAATCGTTGTTGTTGATGTGTCGGAATTGTTTACATAAAAAGTAAGCGGATGACGGAAAAATGTGAGAACAATAATGTAAAATTTGTACTGCACGTTGAAAAATTGGCGTAAACAGGTATCTGAGCTCTGACAGGCGGTATTCTGCCAGGAAAACGCCTGTCGAAAAATTTTACTACAGCATCTGTTATTCTGAAGGAATCTAAATCGTCACAGACGGCAAATCTGAAGGATTTCTTCGCTCCGGCCCGTTGTAGGGACCGCCCTTCCCGCGAATCAAGTCCACGCCTACCGTTACCCATCCGTCAGAGCGTTTGAATTTGCGTATTTTTCCGGTTTCGATAAATCTGTCTAGAAGATAGTCCTTTACCATGTCATGTTTTTCGTTGACGTAAACTACTTTGAGCATCATGGTTGGCACTCCTTTCTTGATTCATTAGATGCAAATAGGGTGCCTCGGGACAGTTAGAATCACGTAATGTAGTGGCAAATTAAGAGCGGCATATTGCAAAAGAGTCGTAGTTGCGGTATTTTGTAACCCTCCAGATAAGTTCTGAAATGACTCCCGAATCGGATAATTGGCTGCAACCAATCGAAGATGCGGGGAGTTTTAGAAAAGATTGCCGGTAAGAAAGCAATTTATAGATTTCAGGGCTGTCTCTTGACGTGAATTTTTCGTGACGATTTGCCATTTCGTTAAAATCATTGTGTCAATCCCTAGCAACAGCAGGTTACATGAAAATACTCATTACCAACGATGACGGGATCAATGCCAAAGGCCTCCAGGCCCTGGTGAAAGCGCTTGAAGAGGTAGGTGAGATCGCAATAGTCGCTCCCGACAGGGAGAGAAGTGCCGTGGGGCATGCGCTGACATTGCATCACCCACTCAGGGCGACGGAAATCGGTGCCAACAGGTTTGCGGTTGACGGCACTCCGACTGACTGTGTCAATCTGGGTGTACATAACCTGATCTCTTTCAAGCCGGACCTGGTCGTTTCAGGAATTAACCGGGGCGGAAATCTGGGTGATGATGTTACTTATTCTGGCACAGTATCTGCCGCGATGGAAGCAACACTCATGGGGATTCCCTCTTTTGCGGTATCTTTGGTTACAGATGGGGAAGGAAGCAATTACAAGGCGGCGGCGGATTTTGCCGCACGGCTTGCAACCGCAGTTTACTCGAACGGATTGCCGGAAGATACCTTCCTCAATGTCAATGTCCCGGATCTCCACGATTCAGATATTCATCCTCCCCTGATAACGAGACAGGGTCGCAGGCGTTATGATGGAACCATCGTTGACAAGCTGGATCCCCGGGGGCGCAAGTATTACTGGATAGGAAGCGTGGAACAGGCATTTCTCGATCTCGAAGGGACGGACTACCACGCGGTTTCGCGGGGGCACATTTCCATTACTCCTCTCCATCTGGATTTGACAAACTATTCGTCAGTGTCGATTCTGAAACAATGGGATCTTGGATAGGTTGGACTTTTCGGCCCGGTTTTGGTATAAATCTACTCTTTGCGAAGGGGAATCAGGTGAAGAATGAATTTTGATACTGCCAGAAAAAGAATGGTGGAAAGCCAGATAATAAGCCGTGGCATACGCGACCGCAGCGTGATCGAAGCCATGCTCAAAATTCCGCGTCATCTTTTTGTCGAAGAGGCTATGGCCGCCCAGGCATATAATGACAACCCTCTACCCATCGGGGAAAAGCAGACGATTTCACAGCCTTACATGGTTGCACTGATGACTGAACTCCTTCAGTTGAAGGGGGTCGAGAAAGTCCTGGAAATCGGCACCGGGTCGGGATACCAGGCAGCGGTCCTGGCCGTGCTGGCTGACCGTGTCTATACCATGGAGCGTATTCGCCCGCTGGCTTTGAAGGCGCGAAAGGTTCTGGACAGCCTCGGACTGCTTAACGTGAACTTAAGGATTGATGACGGAACATGCGGATGGGAGGAAGAGGCTCCATTCGATGCCATTCTGGTCACAGCCGGTGCTCCTGAGATACCTGAAAAACTGGTGGCGCAACTTGCGATCGGCGGCAGGCTGGTCATACCCGTTGGCGACCAGCTGTCACAGGTGCTTGTCAGGGTTGTGAAGCAAGCGGACGGCACATATACTGTCGAGGACTCAATAGGCTGCCGATTTGTCAAACTCATAGGCAAGTACGGATGGGAAGCAGAATAAAGGTTCAAATGCGTTGTTCCAGGTATCGGGTCAGATTGAACGATTCATGTGTTTAGACGTTCCTGAAGAAAAGTGGTCGACAATCATTCCAAAAGGGGTTCAATTGTGAGCGATAAACTGCTTGAAGACACCGATGAACCGGATAATATTGAGGAAACTGATAATGCTCCTGACGATGAACCGGATGCGCTGGAGATCGAAGAGGGAGAAGAAGCCAAGGTTCAATATGACGGGCACTATGACGATGCAATCAAGCATTATCTGAGGGAGATACAGAAAACATCGCTTCTGACTCCTGAGGAGGAAAAGAGCCTGGCTGCCAGAATTGACCTTGGGGACAAGGAAGCCCGGGACCGGATGATAGAATCCAACCTGAGGCTGGTTGTCAAAATCGCCAAGCGCTACATCAACAGGGGGCTTCCTTTTATAGATTTGATAGAAGAGGGGAATATCGGCCTCATAAAGGCTGTTGAGCGCTTCAAGCTTTCCAAGGAATGCCGATTTTCCACGTATGCCACCTGGTGGATCAGGCAGTCAATAGAGCGGGCTCTTGTGAACCAGTCAAGGATTATCCGGCTTCCCGTGCATGTTTCCGATGACATAAACCGTATGCTGAAGGTCACAAGGCAGCTGGTACAGGCTCTCAACCGTGAACCCTCTATCAAGGAAGTCGCGACTCAAATGGATGTCAATCCGGGGTATGTCCGGCGGCTCATGGTGCTCCTCAAGAAAACGTACTCGATTGAAATGCCGATGGGAGAGAACAACGATTATTTTCTCATCGACACCATTGAAGATACCTCCAACCTGTCTCCGGCTACTCTTCTCGAGGATACCAACAAGTTCGAACTGGTTTCCCAGTGGTTGGCCACCCTTTCCGAAAACGAACAGAGGATCATTACCATGCGATTCGGTCTGGACGACAAGGAGCCGCAGACATTGGACACCATTGGGCGGAGCTTTGGGGTAACCAGAGAGCGGATTCGCCAGATTGAGGCGAAATCTCTGGATAAGTTGCGAAAAATGCTGCAGGCCTGCGATGCAGGGGGAACCGTTGACATAAATGAATGATCAGGAGACATGGATGGAAGATCTGAAAAACATTATCAGGGACATTCCCGATTTTCCGAAAAAGGGAATCATATTCAAAGATATCACTACGTTGCTCGCGGACGCCATGTCATACCAGAGAATGGTTGACCTTATTTCCCATCGCTACGTGGGGAAAAAGATCGACAAGGTCGTAGGAGTGGAAGCCCGCGGTTTTGTAATTGGTGCTGCACTGGCATATAAACTCGGTGCAGGTGTGGTGCTGGTCCGCAAGCCGGGCAAGCTTCCTGGTGAAACGTACAAGAGAAGTTACGACCTGGAATACGGTACTGATAGTCTCGAGATACATACTGACGCCATAAAGAAGGGCGAGAGGGTTTTGATAGCTGACGACCTTTTGGCTACCGGCGGTACGATTTCAGCCGTGGTCGAGATGGTCAGGGCACTCGGCGGGGAAATAGTAGAGTGCTGCTTCCTGGCCGAGCTCTCCTTCCTTGACGGACGCAAACGTCTTCCGGATGACAAGGTTTTCTCTCTTCTCACTTTCTGATTCAGATACGGGGAAGATCGCCAAAGTATCGAGAGTATTGCTTTGAACCTGAAAATTCCTTGCCAAACTCGTCAACCTGGTATATAAACAACAAGTTGTGTCCCCGTAGCTCAGCTGGATAGAGCACTTCCCTCCTAAGGAAGGGGTCGGACGTTCGAATCGTCTCGGGGACGCCAAGTAAATGCAAAGGCTTACAGTGACTGCTGTAAGCCTTTTTATTTGGTGCTGCATATACTTGACAACATAACGGTTGAGAGATGCCTGCAGTGAATTTTCCCTGTCCGGAGGACCGTTCCCCTGGCAGACATCCGGAACGATACGAGCGGCAATGGCTGTCGGGAAAATTATCACTCCAGTTTTTTGTCATACCAGGGCGCGACAAAGTGCATGTTTTTTAGCTGGTTGAAATGATTGCACATTTCTTGCATGTAAACTGACATGCCTATTGCAATCGAAGCTGTATGACACCGTCATGGAAAATTTGCGGCATGCAATTTGCCGGAGGGAAATATGCGGGAGATAATGGTCGTATATGACGATGGGTCCATGGGCTCTGTTGCAGTCAGCAGACTTGATTCGCTCATAGCGTCCGGCAGGATAAAATCATTCATGCGTGCCGATGGATGGGTGCGGGTGGGCATCGATCCAATCAGAAGAATAAAGTGCCATGGAAGGGACCGAAGAAAAAATGTTCATGATGCCATGCGCAGATTGGGGGGCTGATCCGGATGGAGGAGCAATCATCCGGTATTCTCATCCTGTGCGGCAGGAACCAATCTCAGTGGTTTGCGTCGTTTGAGGGCCTTCCCCCGCAGGATTTGAGACGATCATGTGCTTGCCTGAGTATTTCCTCAGTTGTTTTCCAGTCGATACATTTATCAGTAATGGAAACGCCATAACGCAACCGGCAAAGGTCTGCGGGTATGGGCTGGTTTCCCGCTTCCAGATTGCTTTCGATCATGACTCCTGAGATCTTCCCCTGGCCCGCGGCTATCTGCTCCACGACCTGTTGCAGAACAAACGGTTGCTTTTCGTGGTTTTTCTCGGAATTCCCGTGACTGCAGTCAACCATGATGCTGGGCAGGAGGTTGGCTTTTTCCATCATCTCGGAGGCTCTGCGGATGTCTTCGGGCAGATAGTTCACTTTTTTCGATCCGCCGCGAAGGACAATATGGACGTCCGGATTTCCGGTCGTCTGAATGATTGCGCTTTTGCCCTCCTTGTTGATTCCCAGAAAGCAGTGGGAATGAAGTGCCGATTTCATTGCATCGATGGCGATCTGAAGATTTCCGTCGGTACCGTTCTTGAATCCTACGGGGAAGGACAGACCGCTTGCCATTTCGCGGTGAGTCTGTGATTCAGTGGTACGGGCTCCTATCGCTCCCCAGCAAAGCAGGTCGGCGAGGTATTCAGGAGTGATGGGGTCCAGCATCTCGGTGGCGACGGGAAGTTTCATGCCTGTCAAGGTGCAGAGAAGGTTCCTGGCGATACCCAGACCTTTTGATATCAAATGCGAGCCGTTCATGTCCGGGTCGTTTATCAGGCCCTTCCAGCCGATGGTAGTCCTTGGCTTTTCGAAGTAGACGCGCATGACGATAAAGAGTTGATCAGAAAGTTCTTCAGCTAACCGGGCAAGCCTCCTCGCATACTCGATGGCGGCTGCCGGATCGTGGATGGAGCATGGTCCGACTACTACCATAAGCCTGGAATCCAGTCCCCGGAGGATGTTCTTAATATGCAGGCGGCTGAGGTTGATGAATTCACCGTCTTCATCGGAAACGGGAAACACCTGCCTCAGGTCGATGGGGGCGATTATCGGGGTTATACTCCTGATTTTCAGGTTGTTGGTCTTGATCATGATCAGCTTTATTCCTTGTCCTGTCTGATACCACAGAGAATATAATGCCTTTTATCCTTGAACAGCAGATAGAACAGGCAGTAAAGTATTTGTTGCAGCTTGGGTTTTGATTCTAGCATAGGAACACCTGCTCGTGTCAAATTTTCATTCCCAAACGCGATGTTTTGCGTTCTCGGAAACAGTGGCACCTGAACAAAGGGAGGTTGGAAATGTTTACACTTGAACAGGCTTTTGCTTCTTTGTTCGAGAAAAATATGGGGGTCAGGAAAGGGGAACGGATACTGGTCTTCAGCGATACTGTCCGTTCTGATGAGGCTCTGTCAACAATTGATGCGGATCGGCGCAAGAGGCTTTATCAGGCTGCTCGTGATGCAGCCCTGTTTTCGGAACTCTCTTACGGTTCCGGAAGTTTCGTCTCTTTTCCGTCCACTTCCGCCTCGGGAGCGGAGCCGCCCGAGATCCTGTGGCGAGCGTCTTTTGGTCATTCAATTGTCGATTTGCTTATATCCGAAGGGATTCTTGAAGCACTCATTGCCAAGAAAGCAGGCCCGAACCAGGTCGCGCGTGCAGAGGAGATAGTGATGGAATCCAGGGAGTCGGTTGTTGACGTGGTGGTGGCCATGTCCAACAACTCCACGAGCCATACGCGGTTTCGGTCGCTTGTCAACAAGGCTGGGGGACGCTTCGCCAGTCTGCCACATTTTGATCCGGAGATGTTCTTCACTTCAATGCGGGTCGATTGGAATGCATTGGCTGAAAGAACGGGAAGGCTTGCGGCCAGGGTGAATCGCGCTGACAGTATCCTGGTTGAGACGGCGAACGGGACCAGGATGAATTTTGAAAAAAAGGGGAGGGTTGCGTCGGCCGATGACGGAATGCTGACCGAACCGGGATGTTTCGGCAACCTTCCTGCCGGTGAGGTTTACCTGGCGCCTGTCGAAGGAAGAAGTTCCGGAACGATGGTGCTGGAATTTGCGCCCACACGCAAGCTGCCCGCTCCGATTGAACTGGTGGTGGAAGACGGCATGGTGACTGAAATCAGGGGTGATGAACCGTACCGTCTTTATCTGGAGGATAAATTCATTCAGAATGCCCTGAACAGGAATATCGCCGAACTTGGTATCGGGACGAACGATCAGGCGACAAGGCCGGACAATATCCTGGAAGCTGAAAAGATCCTCGGCACCATACATATCGCTCTGGGGGACAATTCAAGCTTCGGCGGGGCGGTAACCACGCCGTTCCACGAGGATTTCGTGTTCTATGGGCCCACAGTCAGGGCACAAATGCCTGACGGTTCCACAGATCTGATATTGGACAAAGGCAGGCTCCTCGATTAGCAGCTTGTAGCTGTTGTCGTGATTGCTTTTCTTTCCTTCCTTGACAGTCCGGCAGTGCAATGCATATCCTTTCAGTAACATGATGTAGTGAAAGGGGAGCATCTATAATGATACGACCGGAAAAAATGACCATAAAAACCCAGGAAGCTTTGGGTTCCGCGCAGCAGCTGGCCGCGTCCCGACAGAACGGTTCGATCGAGCCTGAACACCTTCTCCTGGCCTTGCTTGACCAGGAAGGTGGCTTGACCGGCTCGATCCTGCAGAAGATAGGGGCCAATGCGCAGCATGTGCGCTCAAAAACTGAGGAGGCGCTGAAGAAGCTGCCCCAGGCTACCGGCTCAGGGGTGCAGGTCTATCTGTCATCTACCCTGCACCATGCCCTGGATGCGGCACAGCGCGAGTCCGAGGCCATGAACGACGAGTTCGTTTCCACCGAGCACCTTCTCCTGGGGCTTATCGAGGAAAAGGGCAGCAGGGCATCGTCAATACTGATCGACAACGGAGTATCGCGTGACTCTGTTCTGGCAGCGCTCAAGGACCTGCGCGGCGACGAGCGGGTGACCGACCAGAATCCGGAGGAAAAATACCAGGCTCTGGCCAAATACAGCCGCGACCTGACCGATGCCGCCCGAAAGGGAAAACTGGACCCGGTCATTGGACGTGACGACGAGATCCGGCGCGTGATCCAGGTGCTCTCCCGCAGGACCAAGAACAACCCGGTGCTCATCGGTGAACCCGGCGTGGGAAAAACCGCTATCGTGGAGGGCCTGGCACAGCGAATAATCTCCGGCGATGTGCCGGAGACGCTGAAGAACAAGCGAATCGTTGCACTTGACATGGGAGCGCTCATTGCAGGCACCAAGTTCCGCGGCGAGTTCGAAGAGCGACTCAAGGCGGTCATCAAGGAGGTGACCAAGTCAGAGGGGAACATCATCCTGTTCATCGACGAACTCCACACCCTGGTTGGCGCAGGCGCCGCGGAAGGGGCAATGGATGCTTCGAATCTCCTGAAGCCGGCCCTTGCCCGGGGAGAGCTCCACTGCATCGGCGCGACCACCCTGAACGAGTTCCGCAAGCACGTGGAAAAAGACGCAGCTCTCGAGCGCCGATTCCAGCAGGTTTTCACCGGTGAGCCCAGCGTGGAGGACACTATTTCAATCCTGAGGGGCCTCAAGGAGAAGTACGAGGTCTACCACGGGATCCGCATCCAGGACAGCGCCATCGTGGCTGCTGCAACGCTGTCTGATCGTTATATCACCGACCGTTTCCTTCCGGACAAGGCCATCGACCTGATCGACGAAGCTGCGTCGCGGCTCAGGATCGAGATCGACTCCATGCCGACCGAGATCGACGAGATCGAGCGAAGGATCATACAGATGGAAATCGAAAAGCAGGCGCTTCTCAAGGAGCACGACCCATCCTCGCAGGAGCGTCTTCGCAAGCTTGCCGACGAACTTGAAGACCTGAAATCGGAATCCGCCAAGCTCAAGGTTCACTGGCAGCGGGAAAAGGAGATCATAAAATCGCTGCGCGACCTGAAAAACCAATTGGAGGAAAAGAAAACCGAAGCCCAACGCATGGAACGAGAGGGAAACCTGGGCCGTACCGCGGAAATCCGCTACGGTGAGATCCCGGCTGTCGAAAAGGAAATGTCGGAGAAGAACCTTGAGCTGGAACAGGTTCAGCGGGAAGGCAAGATGCTCGCCGAGGAGGTGGACGGCGACATGGTTGCAGAAGTAGTGGCCAAGTGGACCGGCATCCCGGTATCGCGCCTCCAGGAGAGCGAGTCATCCAAGCTGGTGAGTATGGAGGATCGCCTCAAGTCAAGGGTAGTGGGGCAGGATGATGCCCTGCTGCTGGTGGCCAATGCAGTGCGGCGCGCCCGGTCAGGCCTTTCCGACCCGAATCGTCCCATCGGGTCTTTCATTTTCCTGGGTCCGACCGGTGTGGGCAAGACAGAAACCGCCAAGGCCCTTGCCGAGTTCCTGTTCGACGACGACCAGGCAATAGTACGCATCGACATGAGCGAGTACCAGGAGAAGCACACGGTCGCGAGACTCATCGGCGCACCACCGGGCTACGTGGGCTATGAAGAGGGAGGGCAGCTCACTGAAGCGGTGCGGCGCCGTCCCTACAGCATCGTTCTCTTCGACGAGATTGAAAAGGCTCATCCGGAAGTGTTCAATGTCCTGCTCCAGGTTCTTGACGACGGAAGGCTCACCGACGGCCAGGGGCGAACTGTGGATTTCCGCAACACGGTAATCATCATGACGAGCAACCTGGGATCACAGTGGATCCAGCAGTACGGGGCCTCCGATTACGGCCGCATGCGGAGCATGGTGATGGAAACGTTGAAGGAGAGCTTCAAGCCAGAGTTTCTCAACCGCGTGGACGAGGTGGTCATCTATCACGCACTGCCGCTGGATCAGATAAAGAAGATTGTGGGGATCCAGATCAAGGCGCTGCAGGAACGCCTCTCCGAACGGCGGCTTACCCTTGAGATAAGCGATAAGGCCCGTGAATTCATTGCCCAGGAAGGGTATGACCCCTCCTACGGCGCACGTCCGCTCAAAAGGACGCTTCAGCGGCGGGTACAGGATCCGCTTGCCCTCATGCTCCTGGAAGGCAGGTTCGGAGAGGGCGATACGGTTCTGGTCGATTTGTCGATTACCGGTGAAGGTCTGGTCATTCGGAAAAAATGAGGTCGTGCCCAATGCCCGATAACGTGAACATCGGTGTCAGTTCCTGCCTGCTCGGCGAGAAGGTCCGCTATGATGGGGGGCACAAGCATGACCGCTATATTACTGACACCTTGGGACGCTTCTTCAATTTCATACCGGTCTGCCCCGAGGTCGGATGCGGGCTTCCCGTCCCTCGCGAGGCAATGCGCCTCGAGGGAAACCCGGCGGAGCCCCGCCTCGTAACCGGCAGGTCCCGCATCGACCTGACGGAGAAGATGATCGATTACTGTACCGGGAAAGTTGAGGAACTGGCAGGCGCGGACCTGTGCGGTTTCATCTTCAAGAAAGGTTCACCGAGTTCCGGGCTGTTTCGCGTCAAGGTCTACGGTTCGGGTGTCCCTGTCAGTAGAGGACGCGGCCTGTTCGCTGCCGCGGTCGCAAAACGCTTTCCGTACCTGCCGGTTGAGGAAGAGGGGCGTCTCTACGACATGGATCTTCGTGGAAATTTCATTGAACGGGTATTTGCATACCGGAGGTGGAAGTCGTTTGCAAAGGAGGCAGGGGGGCTTGGCGGGCTGGTCGGGTTCCACGCTTGTCACAAGCTTCAGATCATGGCCCATTCGCCGGCAATTTACCGGGAAATGGGAAGGCTCGTGGCAGGAGGGAAAGGAACAGATCTAGACAGCATATTGAACAGCTACCTTGAATTGTTCATGAAAGCATTGTCCATGCAGAGCACGGTGAGGAAGAACTGCAACGTGCTGTACCATGTCATGGGATACTTCAAGAAAGATTTGGCGACGGCGGACAAGCAGGAGTTGCTGGAAATAATCCGCCGATACGGCGAGAGCATGCTACCGTTGATAGTGCCGGTAACGATGCTTAAGCATTATATCCGCAAATTCGGTCGGGAATACCTGGCGAGACAGACTTATCTTGAGCCGTATCCGAGCGAGCTAATGCTCAGGAATCATGCCTGAACTGACGTGTGGAAGGTTGCCGGCGGTTGTTGCTCTGCAGCAGTTCGCGCACTTTTTCCAACAGAAGCCAGGGAGCTACGGGTTTCGGAAGGAAATGCAACCCTTCTTCAAGAATGCCCTCACTGTTTAGAAACTCTCCGGTGTAACCGCTTAGAAAAAGCGTCTCGACGTCGGGACGGATCTTGATTATTTCGTTGTGCGCATCCCTGCCGTTCTGCTTGGGCATGATAATATCCAGGATGACGCACTGGATACGCTCGGAATTAGCTGCGAACTTTTCAACGACATCCTTTCCGTCAAAAGCTTCGATCACGGTATAACCGAATTCCTCCAGTACAGTTTTTATGAACCGGCGTGCATCGGGATCGTCTTCGGCGAGCAGGATCGTTTCAGCTCCTCTCTCCGGCGTCGCAAGCTGGATGTAAGCCGATCCTTTGGAAGACTCCTCGACAAGCGGGAGATAAATTCTGATTGAAGTGCCCAGACCCTGTTCGCTGCTGATATCGACATAGCCGTTCAATTGCCTTATTATCTCATAGACGATTGCAAGACCGAGACCGGTTCCTTTGCCGACTTCCTTGGTGGTGAAGAAAGGTTCGAAGATCCTGTCCCGTGTCTTTTCATCTATGCCGGTGCCGGTATCGGAAACCGAAAGCAGAAGGTAGTCGATTCCTTTGTCAACTGTGGCTGATTGGCCCAGACCTGTATCCATGTGTTTCCGCTCAGTGGAAACAGTAAGGATTCCACCTCGTGGCATGGCATCGCGTGCATTTGTCACCAGGTTGATGACAATTTGTTCGAGTTTGGTCTCATCACCGAGTATGACGAGTTCTTCGGGGCAAAGCTCCATCCTTATCTCGATATCTTCGCGAATCAGCCTGGAAAGGAATTTCTCGGCTTTTTTCAAGACAGTGTTGATGTTAAGTGGCTGAAAACATATGATTTGTTTCCTGCTGAACGCAAGCAGGCTGTCAGTGAGCGCGGCAGCCCGTTCGGAAGCGAGCCGTATCTGGTCTACATGCGTTCTGAGTTCTTCATTTTCCACTTTCATGTTCAGGATGTACACATAGCCTGCGATTGCAGTGAGAATATTGTTGAAGTCATGGGCAATTCCACCGGCCAACTGGCCGATGGCTTCCATTTTCTGCGCTTGCAGAAGCTGCTCTTCCAGGCGCTTGCGATCGGTTATGTTGCGCACGATGCCCCGATAACCCATGAAATCGCCTTTGGCGTCGAAGATTGGCACTCCACCCGTCTCCAGCACGATGATCCGTCCATTCCGGTGCAGGTTTCTGCTTGTAACGGTCGGGAAAGGTCGCCTGGAATCCCTTGCCGCGGAGACAATTTCTCTCGTTTTTTCCCTGTCTTCCTCGATAATGAAGTCAAATAGGGTTTTGCCTATGATTTCCTCCGGCTTGAAGCCGAGCAGATCCTTTACCTTGGGGCTTGCATACGTGAACCTGAAAGTTGAATCCACTTCCCAGATCCAGTCGGAGGTGGCTTCGACAAGTGAGCGAAAGCGCGCTTCGCTTTCACGGAGCGCGTCTTCGGTCTTCTTGCTTTCGGTGATGTCACGAACTACGGCAAGTAACCGGTTTTTCTCCCGGAGCTCAACCTTTTTCAGGTTAACTTCCACAATGAAGACATGGCCGTCCCTGTGGCGCGCTTTCCATTCAAAGCACTGGGGTTTGCCGTCTGCTGCTTCGCGAACCCTGCGAAGCGCTTCCTCATGGTCAAACGGAGAATCCATAGCGCTTGTCATTTCTGGAGCAAGCACGGGGAAGTCGTCCCGCAGGTAACCGAACATTTCACAGGCCATCGAGTTGATTTCGAGGATCCTGCCCGTTTCCATGTCATGAATGAAAATGGCGTCGGTAACAGAGTCGAATATGGTACGGTAATTGTCTTCAGATATTCTGAGTGCTTCCTGTGCTTTGATGCGCTCGCTTATGTCATGCACTATGGAAAAAAAGAATTGCCGGCCCCTATGGATAATCGGGGTGCAGTAAATTTCAACATCCCTGACGTCTCCATTTCGCAGGCGGTGTTTGGAAATGTAATAGTTGTTGACCTGATCGGACAATCCGTTCAAGCCGTTTCTGATTTCATTCTCTGGCTGAATGCTGAGATCGCTTAGCTTCAGGTGTTCGAACTCCCGCTGCGAATACCCGTAAAACTGGCGTGCAGCTTCGTTGGAGTCGTATACGGCAAGGGTTTCCGTATTGACGAGATACATGATCGCGCGGTGTTTCTCGAACATCTGGCGAAACTGTTCCTCGGACTGCGCGAGAGATGAGCGCGCCAGCATGCACTCCTTGTTTTCAACTTCCAGGGCATTTTGCGCGGAAAGCAGTTTTGAGGTGTGGCGGCGTACAAGCCAGAACAGGAGGGCAGATGTCACTATGACGTATGCGAGGCCCTTGTACATGGACCAGGTTGCCATCTGGGATTTGCTGTCGGTGAAAATACCGACCATGCTGTCGGAATAATATATCCACGCCGCTCCGAGAAGCGCATAGATAAAGGCAATGCAAATGGGTGTCCTTTGGGGCTTTATCACGTGGATTCACCTTGCGATATCGTCAAATGGCATGCAGCACCGGTTGACGGTACTGTGGATAATGTGGATCGCTCTTTCGGTCCCGGCCTCCCGGCCGCAGGGGACGACCGTCGTGTCAATTCTTGACGAGCCGGTTCAGCTCTTCGAGCAGCTTGTCAACGTCAACCTTGTGAACCCCTGCGCCGTGTTCGAGTGATTCAAGATCTGCGATCTGGCACTCAAGGCATTCGAGTCCAAAACGTTTGAGAACCGGCAGTGCATCCGGGTAGTTACGGCAGATTTCACCAATCTTCATATCTTTCGTGATCACGTGTCACCTCATGGCCGGGAATGACGATCAACCGACAATCCTGTTTGGACCAGCATCGGGCTGTTAAAGCCTCCAGGGCACCCCGGGCGGTTCGGGCGCGTTCGCCCGATTGCGATTATACCAGGGCGGATATTGCTTCTTCGATGCGGTCGATTCCTCTCCTGATGTTGTCCATGCTTGTGGCATATGAGAAGCGTACGTAATTGTCCGCGCCAAAGGCAATTCCAGGTACGACGGCAACCCGGGCATGCTCGAGGAAAAAGGCGCACAGGTTGGTCGAATTGTTAATGGCTTTTCCCGAGAAGGATTTTCCGTACAGCTCCGACACATTGGGGAATGCGTAGAAAGCGCCGGTCGACATGAAGCATGAAATGCCGGGAATGTCATTAAGCCGCTTGACGATGTAGGTTCTTCTATTCTCAAATTCAGAGATCATCATCTTCACTGCGTCCTGTGGCCCGTTCAATGCCTCAATCGAGGCTTTCTGCGCGACAGACGACGGGTTTGAAGTGGATTGGGACTGGAGCTTCGTCATTGCTGAGATTATTTCCACCGGACCTGCAGCGTACCCTATGCGCCAACCGGTCATGGCAAATGTTTTTGAAACTCCGTTGACCACTATGGTGCGGGATTGGAGTTCCGGAACTGCGGAGGCGATGTTGGCAAAGGGAATTCCGTCATAGAGAAGCTTTTCGTAGATATCGTCGGAAATTATCATGAAGTCGTACTTCAGGCAGACTTCCCCCAGTTTCCTGAGCTCATCACGGGTGTATGACGTGCCTGTAGGATTGCAGGGTGAATTGAGTATCAGCGCTTTTGTCCTGGGCGTTATCGCCTTTTCCAACTGCTCGGGAGAGATTTTGAATGCGCTCTTTTCGTCAGTATCGACGAATACCGGGCGGCCGCCTGCGAGCAGCACCTGGTCGGGATAGGAAACCCAGTAAGGAACCGGGATTATGACTTCGTCTCCTTCCTGGATGAGAGCCTGTGATATGTTGTAAAGAGAATGCTTGGCTCCGCAGGCCACGGTTATCTGGTCGCGACGGAATTCCAGCCCGTTGTCCCGCTTCAGCTTGGAGATTATGGCATCCTTGAGCTCATCGATCCCCCCTACCGGAGTGTAGCGGGTAAAGCCGTTATCTATGGCCTTCTTTGCAGCCTGCCTGATGTTCTCGGGAGTGTCGAAATCGGGTTCGCCGACACCAAAGCCGATTACATCTATGCCTTCCGCCTTTAGAGCTTTTGCTTTCGCGTCGATTGCAAGTGTGGGTGAAGGTTGAATTTTGTGCACGCGATCTGCCAGTTTCATTTTTATCTCCATTGAAGGGTGGCTTGTCCTCTTCGCTGCAGGACGGGCATCACCTATTTGTTGAGTTTAGCGTCAAGGGCCTTTTTTACAAGGGGCGGGACGAGGCCGTCGATGGGACCGTTCAGGGAATGGACCTCCTTCACCATCGATGAGGAAAGGAAACTGTAGAAAACCGAGGTCATGAGGAAAACCGTTTCCACGTCTCTCGATATGCCCCGGTTGATCTGCGCCATCTGCAGTTCGTATTCGAAATCGGAAATTGCCCGAAGGCCGCGCACTATCGCCTGAGCCCTGCGGGAGCGGGCGTAGTCTACCAGAAGGCCGTCAAAAGTGTCAACATTCACCCGTTCGTTGTCTTTAAGGACCGACTGGATGAGATTGACCCTTTCTTCGATGGAGAACAGGGGGCTTTTCCTCTCGTTGCGGGCAACGGCAATGATGACTTCATCGAAAATCTTCAGTGCGCGGTTGATGATGTCAAGATGCCCGAAGGTTATGGGATCGAAAGATCCGGGATACACGGCGATCTTTTTTGTCATGGCATGCCTTTCTCCGGGTTTATGTAAAAGGCCAGGGCTGTGTCACCATAGACCCGCTTGTCCCAAAGAATGAGGCGGCCATAGGAAGCGCCTGTCGATTCGCGGGAAGAGGATTCGGCAACAACGATGGTTTCCGTTTCGAGAAGAGAGGAGTTCCCCAGCCGGTCAAGGGCGTTTCCCAGCAAATCCCTGCCGTAGGGAGGATCGAGAAAGATCAGTTGAAAGCTGTTGCCGGCAGTTTCAAGGTCAGAAATCGCAGCGTTGAAATTTCTCGAGATCACTTTCCCCTTGCCGGTGAATCCGGTTATTTCCAGGTTCCTTGCAATGAGGCCGGAAGCATCCCTGCTGCTGTCGATGAAAAAAGCCCGTTCGGCGCCGCGGCTCAATGCTTCTATTCCCAGGTTGCCGGTTCCGGCAAAGATGTCCAGCACCGAACAGCCTTCGAGCGAGCCCAGGATGCCGGCGAGAATGTTGAAAAGCGCTTCCTTGACCCTGTCGGACGTCGGCCTTATGGCAGCGCCCCGCGGGGTCCGGAGTTTCCGCCCGCCGGCTTTTCCACCGATGACTCTCAACCGGCCAGTCCCAGGGAATTGGCCAGTTTGGATGCGCTTCCCTTTGCGTGGAAGGCGGATATGAACTCCCGTGCCTCACGCGTGGCCATTTCATGAATCTGGCCCAGATTCTTTGCAGGGACGGAATCGATCTCGGACTTGAATACGCGTGTAGCGTACTTTATGTCGGTGCCGTTTTCCCTTGCCCAGCGGCGCATTTCATCCATGAGCTCCAGCGGCAGGCCGGCGTGAGCAACGTTCTGCCAGAGAGTGCCGATGTTCCCTTTCCTGATCCCGTAATCCGCGAGCTTGCCCACCAGGTTTATGGGGGTGCCGGCAATCCCGTGCTGCACGAGCCCCGCAAGTCCGTGGGCCAGGGCGACCTTGTGGATCTGCTCCGTCCTTTCCAGGTCGATGTGGACCACTTCTCCGTCAAGATAGTTTGCACGGCGGGTTACGTTGTTGATGGCGAGAAGCTGAGGAGATACACCACGTGACTTTACCTCTGAGAGGAAGGTCCTGGCTTCCGCGATCGAAGTCAGTGAAGGCCTGTCGAGAGCGTGCCCGGCTTCCCCGAGCTCCAGTTCGAGGCCGTAACCCATGGCTTCAACGGGCTCCGCGAGCCGTGACACTATTTCGATATTGTCGGGAAGCGGATTGAATGATGCGTCGATGGTAAAAGATGTGTAACCGGCTTCTATCTGGGCCGCGATAAGCTGTCGCGCCGCTTCCATCTCTTCCGCGCCGGTATCCCTGATGGTGATGTGATCGGCGTGGATCAGGAACGGTTTGGTGAAGCCGCAGCTTTCGGCGTCGGTTATAATCGTGTCGAAGAAAGATGCCGGTGTCTGCCCGGTGTAACCTCCATCAAGCCCGCCTTCATTGCGTGTGAGCTCGAAAGCGACCACTGCGTCGAGTTCTTCGGCGGCCTTCATGATGCCGGGGATGACGTGGTTGATCCTGGTATTGCAAGCCATCACGATCAGATTATCGTTCTTCAGCGCATTGAAGACGTCCCGCCCGCTCAACAGGCATACGCGGGAATTCTTTCCGAGCATGCTCCTGACCTTTTTCGGAACCCATTCCAGCAGTTTGCTATTCATATCACGTGCCGTTCCATGCATCTTAAAATCATTAAAAACATTGAAAAATCTACCATGACACCGATTCGGCAGTCAAGGGTAACTTTGTTGTTGACACGTGGCGAGTGTAAGGTTTTAATCAAAACTCATGGAAGGGGGACCCGATGGATATGACAGTTTACGCCGAACGCCCCGATCTGGCAGCTTATGCGGCCAAAAGCAGTAATTCCGCTGGCAGACGTTTTGCCGAGGAATTCCGGGACAACCGGCCCGCCTTTGAAAGGGATCGTGACAGGATCATACACTGCGCGGCGTTCCGCCGCCTCGAGTACAAGACACAGGTTTTCGTCAATCACGAGGGCGACTACTACCGGACCAGGCTTACCCATTCACTGGAAGTCGCCCAGATCGGCAAAGCGGTGGCACGGGTCCTCCGGCTGAATGAGGAACTGACCGAGGCTCTTGCCCTGGCACATGATCTTGGTCACACGCCCTTCGGCCATACCGGGGAGGAGGTGCTCAACCGGCTTATGGAAGGGTTTGGTGGGTTCGAGCACAACCACCAGTCATTGCGTGTGGTTGACGAACTGGAAGAGCGCTACCCCGGGTTCAACGGCCTGAACCTGTCCTGGGAGACACGCGAGGGGATCATCAAGCACAAGTCTCCCTATGATCAGCCGGCAGAGTTCATGGCCGACCTCATGCCGGGTACGGTCCCTACCATAGAGGCGCAGATAATCAATTTTGCCGATGAGATAGCATACAACAACCATGATATCGATGATGGCCTGAAGTCGGGCCTCATTTCCCTGGAGCAGCTGGAAAAGGTTGAACTCTGGAGCGAGGTATACCATGAAATGGTTGCCAAGTATCCTGCCCTTGACTCCGAACGGAGAAAGCTCCAGACAATCAGCGCCCTGATCGGCCTGCTGATCAAGGACCTGATCACAATGACCAGGAGCAATATCGAAAGGTTCGGCATCGAAAGCATCGGGGATGTCCGCAGGGTGAACCGGCAGCTGGTCTGTTTCAGCCCGGAGATCACCAGGAAAAACGCCAAGCTCAAAGAATTTCTCATCATCAATCTGTACCGTCACCACAAGGTCGAACGGATGCGAGTCAAGGCTGAACGGTACCTGGCCCAGCTCTTTGACGCCTATGTCAAGCATCCCACCCTGCTGCCGCGAAAGTATGTGAAAAAGATGGACCAGTTGGACAGGGAAAGGGTGATCTGCGACTACATTGCCGGCATGACTGACAGGTTTGCACTGGATGAATTCAAGCGCCTGTTCGAACCCTACGAAAGGGTGTGAGGGAATGGCTCCCGAAGGCAGGGCGAAGATGGGAATGATCAAGAAGAGATCGGTAAAGGCCGGACTTCCACCCGGCTCCTACGTTCATGTCGGCGAGAAGCAGGGGGAGAATGCAACCGTCACTGTTGTGAGGTACAATGAATCGACTTATGTCGAAGAGGTAACGAAAGACCTGGCCGGGTGCATTCCAGCACAGGACGAAACATCGGTAGTATGGATGAATGTGGACCTTGTACACCAGGTTGACCTTATCGCTCGGATCGGTGAATGTTTCGGCCTCCATCCCCTGGTGATCGAGGATATCCTCAATACCGATCAGAGACCGAAGATTGAGGATTTCGGCGATTATATCTACATAGTATTCAGATTCCTCTCATGCAACGGTTCGTCATGTTCAGTCGAGTCTGAACAGATCAGCCTGATTCTCGGGGCCGGCTATGTGATTTCCTTCCAGGAGAGGGGATTGGGCGTTTTCGGGAAGGTCAGGGAAAGGATAAAGTCAGGGAAGGGGAGGATGCGCAGTTCGGGCGCCGATTACCTGGCATATTCCCTCCTCGACGCCGTGGTGGACGATTATTTCATAGTGCTCGAGCGCCTCGGTGAAAGGATAGAAACCCTGGAGGACGGTCTGGTTGCAAACCCGCGCGCCGCGACCCTGCATTCGATCCACGGCCTGAAGCGCGACCTTGTCTTTCTCCGACGTTCCGTCTGGCCCTTGCGGGAAGTACTGAACGGCCTGCAGCGGGAAGACTGCTCCCAGATCGGAAAGATGACCCGGGTATATCTCAGGGATGTCTATGATCATACCATCCACGTCATTGATACCCTTGAAACCTTCAGGGACACGATATCCGGGATGCTGGACATATATCTGTCCAGCATAAGCAATCGGCTGAACGAAGTCATGAAAGTTCTGACGGTAATCTCGACCATCTTCATCCCTTTGACATTCATCGCCGGGGTATACGGGATGAATTTCCGGCATATGCCGGAGCTGGAGTGGAAATTCGGCTATCCGGCGGTAATTGCCCTGATGCTGGGAGTGGCGCTGGTTATGGTGATGTTCTTCAGGCGAAAAAAATGGTTTTAGATTATAAGGACTTCGGCCGATAATAGTGGAAATGCAATGGCAAGCCGGCCTTGAATCGGCAGATTCGAACGGAGACGTGGAATGATTCCTGTTTCGTGAAGGAGATCATTAAAAAAGGGGAGGGAAAAATGTACTGTAGGAAATGTGGAACCCGAAATGAAGACAGTTCGCTCAACTGTATCCAGTGTGGAGAAAGCCTGCAAGGTTCGGCAGCATCGCAGCAGCCGCCGGTGCCCACGATTCCGAACTATCTTGTCCAGTCGATCCTGGCAACGGTATTCTGCTGCCTGCCTTTGGGAATCGTTGCCATTATCTTTGCCGCCCAGGTAAACGGCAAGATCCAGGCCGGAGACATGCCGGGGGCGCTGAGCGCTTCGAAGAACGCCAAGACGTTCTGCTGGATCGCTTTCGGGCTCGGGTTGGCATGCACTCTGATGTACATTACGTTCATCATCCTGAGTGTCGCAATTGGAAACCAGTAATTCCGGGAATAAACGCATGCGCCGCCTGTTTCCAACGCTGGCGGCTGCATGCGGAATGCTGGCGTTTGCGTTTCTGCTGAACCTCCTGTATCTGTTCAACCCGTTGACGTCAAATCTGTTTCCCCCATGCCCCCTCCATTACATTACCGGTTTGCATTGCCCCGGTTGCGGTTCACTCCGTGCCGTTCACCGGATTCTGCATGGCGACCTTTACGGGGCCTTTACCATGAACCCCCTGTTAATATTATCCCTGCCTATATTTCCGATAGCCATTATCAGACGTTCCTGGCTCTACGCAAGATGGCTTCCCGTCACGATCTTCATAGTAATTCTCCTCTTCGGTGTACTCAGGAACATCCCCGCATGGCCCTTTAATCTGCTGGCTCCCCACTGACGGGCGATACCATGCACGAGTGACACTTGAGCATGGTGATAGTAAACAGTGCCCATCCGGAAACTCACTCCGGGGCCGGAGCGGAACTTTTTCGCAGCTCGTGATAATCTGTCAACTCATGACTTGCTGGCCGGAGCTTTAACTGGTTTCAGGCGCTTTCCCGTTTTTTCGGGATCTTGCACGGAAGCCGTATCACGATCTCCTCGAAAGCCCCTCTCCAGCCTTTATCAGGCATTATCCGGAGTTTCAAACGGGCATTATATGGCTTCCGGATGCACAATAACTATTGACAATACCCGGGATTGTCACTAAACTCCGTGCATTAAAATAAACAGTGTTAAGCATTATGGGATTGAAAGAAAAAAAACAAAAACACAGGGAAGAATTCCGCAGAGAGATAATCGAAGCCGCCAAGAGCCTGTTCAATAGTGAAGGCTACGATAAATTCTCCATGCGCGGACTGGCGAGAAAGATAGGGTATACTCCCGCGACCATTTATCTCTATTTCCGCGACAAAGACGATCTCTTGTATGTCATTTCCGAAGAGCTGTTTGCCCAGTTGATCCAGTCAATGGATAGGTGCGTGAAAGATGCTCCGGGACCGCTTGAAGCATTACGTCAGTCGTTGATCTCCTATGTGGAATTCGGAGTTTCACATCCTGCCCACTACAGAGCTGCATTTTTCACCAATCCCAACGTATACGGATCGCCGGAGGAATTCCTGGAAAAGGAGTCCTTGAGCAGGCATGCTTACTGCCAAGGGCGCCAGTTGGCCGCAGAGTGTATTGCCGCCGGGAAGTTGCGGCAGATGGATGTGGACGTGATCGCCCAGATACTGTGGACCGGAGTTCACGGTATGGTTGACGCTCTGCTTAAGGGGCTCGGAAAGTGAATCTGAACTCTGAACTGATCAATAACCAGGAGAAGATAATCGTGAAGCTCTTCAGTGCCATGAGAAGTCTCCCCATAATTTCTCTCATATGCCTGTTGGCGGCAGGTTGCGCGGTGGGGCCGGATTTCAGACCGCCTGATGCGCCGGCAGTGAACAGGTATGCCCCGGAGCCGGTCCCGGACGTGACAGTTTCAGCTCCGGGTGCGGACGGGGCTGCCCAGCGTTTTGTCTCCGGACAGGATATCCCGGGCCAATGGTGGACGCTGTTCCGTTCAGAAGCCCTTGACCGCCTGATACGGAAGGCATTGCGCGACAGCCCGACCATATCGGCGGCACAGGCTCGCCTCAGGGAAGCAGAAGAGAACCTGCGTGCCAGGGGCGGCACTGTATACTCGCCGAGTCTGGACGGAAACTTCTCGGCCTATCGCCAGAAAGCGACAGGGGCCTCCTACGGACAACCCGGTGCAGGGGCGAATACCTTTTCCCTGTTCAATGCATCGGTGAATGTGTCCTACAACCTGGACATATTCGGAGGCAACCGCCGCGAACTTGAAGCCCTGCGTGCCCAGGTGGATTACCAGCGTTTCCAGCTGGAAGCCGCGCATCTCGCGTTGACATCCAACATTGTCACTTCCGCCGTGATGGAGGCTTCTCTGCGTGCCCAGTTGCAGGCCACGAAAGAGATGGCGGAAATGCACGGGAAGCAGCTGGAACTGGTAAGTTCCAAGTTCCGCCTCGGAGGGGCTTCGCGTCCGGATGTCCTGGAGCAGAGAACATTGCTGGCCCAGACCCTGGCAGCAGTTCCCCCCCTCGAAAAGGAGGTTGCTAAGACCAGGCACCAGCTTGCCGTTTATGCCGGAAGTTTTCCCGGCGAAGGGGGAATTCCCGAATTCCGACTTGAAGAAATCAACCTTCCTGTCGATGTGCCGGTGAGCGTTCCTTCTGAACTGGTGCGACGCCGTCCGGACATCCTTGCCTCGGAGGAGTTGCTGCACGCTGCCTGCGCCCAGGTGGGAGTCGCGACGGCAAACCTGTACCCGAAAATCACCTTGACCGGGAGCCTGGGATCGAACGCTGTCAGGATTGAAGACCTTTTCACCTCCGGCTCCTCTGTGTGGAGCCTCGGTGCCGGACTGCTCCAGCCACTTTTCCACGGCGGCGAACTGAGCGCCAAAAGAAGGGCGGCTGTTGCCGCATATGACCAGGCCCTGGCACTGTACCGCGAAACCGTGCTCGATTCGTTCAGGGAAGTCGCGGACTCGTTGCGGTCGCTCGAGTTGGACGCGCAGACATTGCGTGCGCAGGCTGACGCCGAAGCTTCGGCGCGGGAGGCGCTGGCATCGGTTGAAACCCAGTTCAGGATCGGGGCGGTGAATTACCTCTCTTTGCTCGTTGCCCAACTCCAGTACAAGGTTGCGAGTATCAATCTGGTGAAGGCCCGCGCGGCCCGTTTCGCCGATACGGCAGCCCTGTTCCAGGCCATGGGCGGCGGGTGGTGGAACAGGGACAAGGCGGATAGAGAGCGAATCAGGTAACGGCGAGATTCAAAACATTCCACATCCCTTTCAGGAGCCATCAATATATGAAGAAACGCATCATCTTCGCTGTCGTTGGACTTCTCGTCATCATCGGACTGCTTGCCGGGATCAAGATTCTCCAGATCCGGGCCATGATCAACCAGGGCAAAAAAGCTGTTCCGCCTACCGAAAACGTGACAGCCTCCCCTGTCCGGTCCGAGACTTGGGAAACCTCGCTGACGGCCATCGGTTCACTGACCGCAGTGCAGGGTGTTACGGTTTCCACCGAACTGGCAGGAAAGGTCGCTTCGATCAATTTTGAAGCAGGCAGGCCGGTGAGAAAAGGCGCCGTGCTGATCAGGCAGGATACTTCGACGGAAGAGGCCCAGCTACCCGGCCTGATCGCCCAGGAGAAACTCGCCCGCGCGGACCTTGACCGCGCGGCCAGGATGGTGAAGGGGCAGATCGTTTCCCAGGCCGACTATGACAAGGCCTTGGCCGTGCATGAGCAGGCTCTGTCCCAGGTGAAAAGCGTGCGCACGACCATAGCGAAAAAAACCATTCGTGCGCCGTTCGAAGGACGCCTTGGCATTCGCCAGGTGAACCTGGGACAGATGCTCCACGATGGTGACCCCGTGGTCAGCCTGCAATCCCTCAACCCTATCTATGTAAACTTTTCCCTGCCCCAGCAGCACATGGCCATGCTGCGCACCGGCCTGGCCGTAAGCGTTACCAGTGACTCCCTTCCCGGGCTTTCGGTCGGGGGGCGCATCAACGCCGTCAATCCCCTGGTGGATGCGGAGACGCGCAACGTGCAGGTACAGGCAACCTTGGCCAACCACGGGGAAAGACTGCGCCCCGGCATGTTCGTCAACGTGACGGTCGGACTGCCTGTACGCCAGGCCGTGCTGTCGATCCCGGCAACTTCGGTTCTTTACGCCCCTTACGGTGATTCGGTGTTCATAGTCGAAGGGAGTAAGGATCGAAAGGGAGGCAAAACCCTCCGCCAGCAATTCGTTCGCCTGGGCGAGAAGCGGGGTGATTTCGTTGCGGTCGCGAGCGGGCTCAAGGGTGGAGAAACCATCGTTACGACCGGTGTCTTCAAGCTGCGTAACGGCCAGGCGGTAACCGTCGACAACAAGCTTGCTCCCGCGTTCAAAAAGGCGCCTGCTCCGGAGAACAACTAAAGCCATGAAAATAACCGATCTTTTTCTTCGCCGGCCGGTTCTTGCCCTGGTGGTCAACCTGATCATCATCATCGCAGGATTGCAGGCCATACGTTCCATCAATGTGCGCCAGTATCCGCAAAGCGAGAATGCTGCGGTCACGGTAAAGACGGTCTATGTCGGTGCCAGCGCGAACCTGGTGCGGGGGTTCGTCACAACGCCGCTGGAGCGGGCCATAGCGGCTGCGGATGGTATCGAATACATGGAATCCAAGAGCACGCTGGGGCTCTCCACCATCACGGTTCGCCTCAAATTGAACTACGATTCCACCAAGGCCCTCGCCGAAATCAGTTCCAAGGTTGACCAGGTGCGCGCCGACTTGCCGCCGGAAGCGGAAGTGCCGGTAATCAATATCGAATCTGCCGACAGCCAGTTCGCCTCGGCCTATCTGAGCTTCAGTTCCGACGTGCTCAAGCAGAACGAGATCACCGACTACCTGGTGCGCGTTGTCCAGCCACGTCTTTCCGCCATCCCGGGCGTGCAGCGCGCCGATATCCTCGGCGCCCGGACATTCGCCATGCGCGTGTGGCTGAAGCCCGATCGCCTGGCCGCCTTCAATCTGAGCCCAACCCAGATCCGCGATGCGCTGAAAGCCAACAATTTCCTGGCCGCACTGGGCCAAAGCAAGGGTTCGCTCATCCAGGTCAACCTGACCGCCGATACAAATCTCAACACGGTCGACGATTTCAAGAAGCTGGTGGTGATGCAGAAGAACGGGACAATCGTGCGTCTCGGGGACGTGGCGGACGTGGTCCTGGGAGCGGAATCTTATGACGAAGAAGTCCGGTTTTCAGGGCAGACCGCGGTCTTCATCGGTATATGGGCGCTTCCAAACGCCAATTCCCTTGATGTCATCAAAAAGGTCCGCCTAGAGCTCGAGTCCGTGAAGCATGACCTGCCGACCGGCCTCACTGCCCGAATTGCCTATGATGCGACCGACTACATCTCCAACGCAATAACCGAGGTTCTGAAGACACTGGGCGACACGCTCCTCATCGTCATGATAGTCATTTTCCTGTTCCTGGGCTCATTTCGTTCCGTACTGATCCCGGTAGTGGCGATTCCTCTGTCGCTCATAGGCGGCGTGTTCCTTATGCAGGCGTTCGGCTTCACCCTCAACCTTCTGACCCTGCTGGCCATCGTGCTCTCGGTAGGTCTCGTGGTGGATGACGCCATAGTAGTCGTGGAGAACGTCGAACGTCACATGAGCGAGGGGAAAACACCGCTGCAGGCAGCTCTGGCCGGCGCCCGCGAACTGGTCAATCCGATAATCGCCATGACCATAACCCTGGCCACGGTCTACCTTCCCATCGGCCTGCAGGGCGGGCTTACCGGTTCCCTGTTCCGCGAGTTCGCCTTCACCCTTGCCGGCGCGGTCACCATATCCGGCATCGTGGCGCTTACCCTGTCGCCGCTCATGTCCTCCCGGCTGCTGAAACCAGGCATCGAGGAGCGCGGGCTGCCGGGCTTCATTGCGCGCAACTTCAGGCGCCTGAGAGACGCCTATGGCCGGTGCCTCGACAAGACCCTGGCTGCGCGGCCGGCGGTCTATGCGACCTGGATCGTCATATCGCTCCTCACTGTCCCCATGTTTACCATGTCAGCCAAGGAGCTTGCGCCGACCGAGGACCAGGGGGTCATCTTCAGCATTCTCGATGCATCCGCCAACTCGACACTCGATCAGAACAGCCACTTCGCCAACATCGTGAACCAGGTCTACCAGAGGACTCCCGAAAGTGATTTCACCTTTCAGGCCACGTTTCCCAACTCCGGTTTCGCCGGCATGGTCGTAAAGCCATGGGATGAAAGGAAACGCACCATATTCCAGATTGTCCCCGAGGTCCAGCACAAGCTCTCCGCCATCCCCGGAATCCAGGCGTTCGCGGTAACGCCGCCGGCGCTTCCCGGAGGAGGTGATTTCCCGGTCGAGTTCGTAATAGCCTCTACTGCTGATACCAGGGAGATCCTGGAATTCGCGAAACAGTTGCAGATGAAAGCCATGAAGAGCGGCATGTTCGCGTTTCCTCCGCTCATCGACGTCAAGATCGACCAGCCGCAGTCGGAATTCATCATCGACAAGGACAAGGTCGCAGCCCTGGGCCTCAATCTCGGCCAGGTCGGCGGCGACCTGGGCGGCATGGTGGGCGGCAATTACGTCAACCGGTTCGACATCTCAGGACGCAGCTACAAGGTCATCCCCCAGATCGAGCGGGCAGGACGCCTTAATCCCGGTCAGCTTCAGGATGTCTATGTCACAGGTCCGAACGGAAGGCTGGTTCAGCTCAGCACGGTTGCGATGCAAAGGGAGACGGTGGTGCCGCGCTCCCTCAACCGCTTCCAGCAGCTGAATGCGGTCAAGCTGAGCGGCGTTCCCATGCGCCCGCTGGACGAGGCACTGGGCTTCCTGGAGAAGGAGGCGAAGAACATCCTTCCCAAGGGATACGTCATGGACTACACCGGCGAATCCCGCCAGCTGCGTACCGAAGGAAACCGCTTCCTTCCGGCCTTCTCGCTGGCAATCATCCTCATATTCCTGGTGCTGTCCGCGCAGTTCAACAGCTTCCGTGATCCCTTCGTCATCCTCGCCGGATCGGTGCCCCTGGCAATGTTCGGTTCGCTGCTGTTCACCTTCCTGAAAATGCCGGATCCGAACGTGCCGTTCCTGACCAACGGCTGGACCACCACGCTCAACATCTATTCCCAGGTCGGGCTGGTCACCTTGGTGGGCCTGGTGTCCAAGAATGGAATCCTGATCGTGGAGTTCGCCAACAAGCTGCAGCTGCAGGGCCTGGCGAAGCTGGATGCCATTCGGCAGGCAGCCAGGATCCGCCTCCGGCCGGTCCTCATGACCACCGCGGCAACAATTGCCGGTCATTTCCCGCTGACCCTGGTCAGCGGGGCAGGGGCGGCTGCCCGTAACTCCATAGGCCTGGTGCTGGTGGGCGGCATGTTCGTCGGAACCCTGTTCACGCTGTTCATCATTCCGTCCATCTACATGCTGATCGCCAGGGACCATGGCAAGGACCGGGAGCGGGAAGCAGCGATCTTGGCGGCAGAGGCTTGATTCGCGGGAAAAATCAGATAGAATTCGCACATGGCCCGTATAGCATGCATCACAGCCGTCGCTGTTTCCCATCACGTTAACCAGAGGAAAAACCTGAGAACGACGTCGCACCGGCAATTGCCGATGGCCTGCGTCCTGGAATCGTCGGGTTTCCCCTGAGCTTACCCAAGCTAACATAACGGAGGAAAAAACATGAATAAAACCGCACTTTCTCTTGCCTGCGTTTCATTGATCCTTCTGTGCCCGTTGACCTCGGTACATGCAGTCGAGAAGAAAATTATTTTCAATACCGAGAGCATAAAGTACGAATCGGGCACCGGCTCGGAGAGGTGTCGTGCCCAGTGTGATAGAAAATCAGGCCCTGATGCGAAGTCTTTTCTTTCCGAGGGTTGGAAAATAGTAAGCTCCTCTGCAAAAGAAATAATTGGAGAACATTATTCGTACACCCCCTGCAATACCTGTTTACCTCACGGATGCATCTGCATTGGCAAGGAGTACGTTCTGCAGAAAGATGAACCGGCCCCTAAAATTGAAACCAGAAGCAACTTGATTGATGTTCCCGGCAAAAACAACGGGACTGAGCTTCTGCCCCCCAATGGTGAAACATCGAAGAATGAACTTGACCTCCTCAAAAAGGAAATTGGCCTGCTGAAACAAGAGAATGCATTGTTGAAGCAGGAAATTGAAGCCCTCAGGTATCAATTAGGTTCAAGGCAGAAATAAGAAATCGAAGATGGGATAAAAAAGGGATATCAATGATTAAAGTCATTAATATTCTATTGATCATGGCATTGTCAGTCCCTGAAATAACCTTTGGCGATGAACTCAACGGGTATTTGTGGGAACGAATGGATGAATCTTACAAATATCTGCTTGTGGTCGGATATGTAAACGGATTCTGGCATGGAACGGTTTATGGCGCTGATTTCGGAGTGAACACGACATCCAGATATCTTAAAGATTTGAGTGCCACTTCAGTGTATGGGGTAAGAAAATTCAAGGAATATTCGATGTGCGGAACAAGCATTGATAAAAACAGGGAAAAATTTCTAAAGGCTGCAGCCAAATACGCAAAGAATTCCTTGAACAAACCTATCGAATACTATGTTGCAGATGTTGATTCCTTTTACAAACAATACCCACTGTGCAAAGGAAAAGACATAATGGAAATGCTGACGGATATCAGCCTGGCATGGCTCAGGATCCGTACCTATAAGGATATTGGCGAAGAATGTTCAAAAAAGAATAACAATTCGTCATTTTCTCCTTAAGGGTGGGTTTCCGGCCCGCCCTCCCCCGGATGTCTGATAAAAATTTCCCTACCTCGGAGCCGTTTTCTGCAGGTATTTTTCACGGATATTTGATGGAATGAGGAAATCCCCCTGGCTTCTGGCCGGGAGGGCGTTTTTCAATTCAGTCGCAATAATGTCTGGGTTGTCAGACTTGAGCGCAAGTTCCCTGGCTTTCCGGTCGAAGATTACAAGATATTCCTTCATCAGGTTTATGTCCTTCTTTCCAGAGATCGGACCGTGGCCGGGAATAATAGTATCGACATCAAGCGATAGAATGAAGTCCAGGGTTTTGATCCATCCGGCCAGGTCTCCCTCGCCCATGTAGGGGTGAAAATCGGTAAAGAGGATGTCCCCGGTAAAAAGCAACTTCCTGTCAGGCAGGTACACCAGCAAACTCCCTTCCGTATGGGAGGGGCCTACGTGTATCAGGTCTATCTTTTCGCCGCCCATATAGACGGACATGCGATCGGTGAAGGTCAGCTCGGGAAGTTTGATTTCAGTCCCACGCACGTCTTCTTCCGAGAGACCGAACGCGGACATGTTCTTCAGGACGGGTTCGCCCTTCAATTCCAGGTTTTTCCGGTCGGCTGCCTGGGAGATTACGATTCCTCCTGCCTTTGCCAGTTCACTGTTGCCGAATGCATGGTCGAGGTGATAGTGGGTATCAACAACATACCTGACAGGCTTGTCTGAGACTTTCCTGATATCGGCCAGGAATCTCCTTGCTTCTTTGGCGGTGAGGAGGGTGTCGACGACCAGGATTCCGTCCTTGCCGATGACTATGCCTGCATTTGCACCGAAGCTGCTGCCGGGGCCGGCGTTCCTGATATCGACATACGAGTAGACGTTGTCCTTTATCTTCGTCAATCCCTGAGGTTGCGCAAAAGATTCGCTTCCTGAAACCATAACAAGAAAAGCCGTACAGATAGTGATGAAAATTTTCATGGCTTCCTCCATTCAGTGGTGTTCTTTGCATTCAAGTGGTTCAGCCGTATACCGGGAAACTTTTTCCTCGAAATTGTGTCTGGGGCCCTGTTATGTATAGCAAATTAACAACTGTTTAGAAAGACAAATATCCCGTCGGAGGGTATTTGCCTTTTTTCCGAAAAAGATCAGCTGAAAAAACGGGTTGCAGCCGGAAGAGCAAAAATGATATAGATAGAAAACCGCCACGGGACGTCCCGTGGTTTTTTTATGACGGATCTCGACAATTCGGGGCTCAACAGGCTGGAGAGAAGGGAAGCGGGGCACAAAGCATGAGGATCATAGACAGGTTGGAGAAAAAACTCGGACGATATGCCCTGAAGAACGTCACTTTATACCTCATTGCCGGGCAGTCGCTGGTATACGTACTTTTTCAAATGGGCAGGCTCGACCCCGGGCAGATCTTTTTTTCAGCCGGAAGTCTGCTTCAGGGTGAATGGTGGCGACTCTTCACCTTTCCGTTTGACCCGCCGATGCAGAACCTGCTGTTTGCCTTTTTCGCCTGGTACCTGTTCTATCTCATGGGGACGGCCCTGGAAGAACACTGGGGCTCTTTCCGCTACAACCTGTTTCTCCTTGCAGGCTACCTGCTGACCGTGGCCATTTCTTTCCTGGCGCCCGCGTATCCCATGAGCAATGCGTTTATCGGCGGATCCGTGTTTCTTGCTTTCGCCTTCCTGTTCCCCGACTTCCAACTTCTCCTGTTTTTTGTCCTGCCGGTCAGGATCAAGTGGCTCGCCCTGCTTACCTGGCTCGGATACGGATATATGCTGCTGGTCGGGGGATGGCCGAGCCGTCTGATGGTGCTGGCTTCGATTGGCAACTTCCTGTTGTTCTTTGCACGTGATATTTGGGTGAACCTGAAATATGGCCGACGGCAGGTGGCAAAAAAGGTTTTGTCGGCTTCCAGGGCCAATGAACAGCCTTTTCATCGCTGCACGGTCTGCGGCATTACAGACAAGACCCACCCCGATATGGATTTTCGATACTGCCCCCAGTGCGAGGGCCAATGCGGCTATTGTCGGGATCATATTTTCAACCACGAGCATGTAAGGAAATGAAAGCTGCCCTGCAGATCGTCATAACGGCGGGAGTTATGTGTGATTCCCTCCTCAAAAATCGTTTAGTCTTGCCGATATATACCTAGGAAGCCATTTCCATTGGATCCGGAACGGCTGGTGGGATGACATATCCAAGAACCAATTTAGCTTTCATCCCGGAAATCTCTCTGGAGCCGGAACGGGACTTCCTCGCAGCTCGTGACAATCTGCCGGCTTATGACTCACTGGTCGGAGATTTTACTGGTTTCGAGCGCTTTCCCGGTTTTCGGGATCTTGCTCTTTCGCCGTATCACGATCTCCTCGAAAGCCCCGTTCCGGCCTTTATCAGTCATGACCAGGAGTTTACGGATGGAAACAATTTTAAAAAAGAAGGAATATTGGAGGCAGAATGTTCGATGAAACACCTTCATATCATTATCCGCTCTCACTCGAGAGGAGCAACATCCCGCGAATCGCGGTGATCATGCCCGGCTTCGATTCGGTTACAATGGGTAACGACGAGTATCTGCTCCTTACACCCCAGGAGAATGAAACCGGTGATATGCGGGAGTATTTTCAGCTTCCCAACGACCCGAAAACCGTCCGTGAACTGATGGATGTGATCGGGCCGGCAGCGGAAGGAGATTGGATTTCGCTCTGCAGCTGGCTGCTGCAATCGTAAAATTCTTCCTTTGGCGGAATGTTGCACGCTTTACAAGAAGGAACTCTATGCATTTCTCGGGGCATAATCGACGTTGCTGATACACCACGTGTTTCGTGCGTTGACTTTGCATATTGTGATTGTTATTATGAAAAATTGCATTTCGTAATTCATGAAGGACTTGACCAGTACTCAATGAAAAAAGTATTTCCTTCGATATGTTGCTGTGGTTTCGCCGCACTGTTTCTTTCCGGTTGCGTGGGGCAGGGCGCTTATGAAAAGAAGAGCCAGGAAGCGTCCACTCTCACAAGGGAAGCGAATCTTTTGAAACGGGAAAAAACCGAGATTTCCCGGGAAAACGATGAGCTCAGGATGGAACTGGCCGCGACGGGACGCAAGATTTCCCAACTGGAGAATTCGAAGAAAAAGCTCGAGGAAACGCTTTCGAGCGGCACGGACCGTACCAGCCAGCGGCTTATCGAACTGGAAAAGGAAAACAACAGGCTGAAGGCAGAGATTGACAGTGTGATCCGGGGGCGTGAAGAAGATGCGCGGGGAGCGAGCAGGCTCTATGAGAACCTCATAGAGAGAATGAAGGACGACATCGCCCGCGGTTTCGTGAAGCTGGCGGAATTGAGGGGAAGGGTCACGATAACCGTCGATGGTGCGGTGCTGTTTGAGGACGGAAAGGATTGCCTGAAACCCTCGGGCGCGGATTTGCTGAAAAAGATTGCCGGAATTCATAAGGAACTGGGCGTCAGGGAAATTCAGATAACCTCGACATTCGTCACGGCTCAGGCGCGTGACGAATCCGGTGGCTCCAGGGGAGGGACATGGTATCTTAACTCGGGACGTGCCGCAGCAGTGGCCAGGCTTCTCGGTGAAAACGGTTTCGATCCGTCGGATATTATTACCACTGTCACTGGCAGATTGGCGTTTCCAGGGGCGGGCAAGAATTCTGCGTTGACGGAGACCGCATGCCCGATCGAGATTGTTGCCATTGTCAAGGAATGAGGTGCATGAATGGCTAAAAAAAAGCAAAAATGCGCCGAAAAGCCAAAAGATTTCGTCAACACGCCTTTCCGCGGCCTTAAAACAATTGTTGCCGAAGCAGAACTGGCTCCCGTGAAAAAGGAACCCATTGAAAGAGCTCCCGAGCCCGTTCGGGAGGAAGTTGATGAAAGTGAACTCTTCATGCGAGCGGTGCAGGGGGTTGAGAAGCTCAAAGCACCTTCTTCGGGGAAAAGATCATCCGTCAAGCCTGTTGATGTCGCGGAACCTCGAATCAAAGAGGAAGATCGGCAACTGTTCCTCTCATCCCTCAAGGGAATGGATACCACGTTCCAGGACGAATACCCCGAAGACGAGTCTCTGCGGCCTCTGGCCGTCAACCGGATGAGGCAGTTGAAGAACGGCGCAATCAGGATCGACCTGGAACTCGATCTTCACGGGCTGACCAGGGATGAAGCGCTTGCAAGCCTATCGCGATTTGTAACCGGGGCCTATAACCGTGGCCAGAAGGCCATCCTGGTCATTACCGGGAAGGGAAACAACTCGCCCGGGGAGCCGGTGCTCCTGTCTGCCGTTGCCTCGTGGCTGCGGGAGTCGGGAAAGAAAATGGTGGCCGAATTCGCTCCGGCTCCCCGGCAGATGGGCGGGAGCGGCGCATTCGTGGTTTTTCTCAAGGAAAACAAAGACAAGTGATTTCCTTTCGAAAGGGAGGGAGTCAGTACAGATAACCGGCCGCCATCAACTGCAGCCGAATTGGAGGATTTGGGAATGATTCGTCGTATCAATTGCCTTTCGGGAAATGTACTTCTGGCAATTTTTCTCATCATATGGGCAGTTGTCCTGATGTGTGCCGGAGGCGTAAATGCCGGCTGAAAAGCAGTCTTTCGGGGAGGGGAAAAGGACGGTTTTCCCGTCAGCGTTTCCCGGATGAGGCCGTAACTCACTTGAATCACGAGGGGTTCCGGCCGAATGCATTTGAGCGGGCTGATTCCCATGGGGGGGTATGCCAGCCGGTCTCAATAATGCCGTTCGCCGAAAATAGCGGATCCTACCCGTACCAGGGTGGCTCCCTCTTCGATCGCCACTTCGAAATCGCCGGACATTCCCATGGAGAGTTCATCCATGCGGACTTCGGGGATTTTCTCTTTAGCTATGAGCTGCGATAGTCGACGCAGTTCCCTGAAATAGGGACGTGCCAGTTCCGGCTGGTCGAAGAATGGCGGCATGGTCATGAGACCACGAATGCTGATGTTGGGAAGTTGTGCGGCTTCCCGGGCCAGTTGCATGGCCTGTGAAGCGGTTGTGCCGGACTTGGTCTGTTCTCCGGATATGTTCACCTGCAGCAGAATGTTGCACTTCTGCCCCGTCTTCTCCCATTGTTTGTCCAGTTCCCGTGCCAGGGAGATCCTGTCCACAGAATGTACCAGTTTTGTCAGCCCCGCAAGGTATTTGACCTTGTTTGACTGGAGAGATCCGATGAAGTGCCATTCGATCTCCCCGGACAATTGGCTGCTCTTGTCGCGAAATTCCTGGGCGTAGTTTTCTCCGAATATCAGCTGCCCGGCTTTGAACGCCTCCAGAACGGCACTGGCCGGCTGCGTCTTCGAAACCGCCACGAGGCGGACGCTGCCAGGATCGCGCCCGGAACGTCGAGAGGCATTGATAATGCGCTCATTGACCATGCGAAGGTTTTTTTCTATCGACACGCGTTTTCCCTCCATATCCGGCTAATGCACGGCGCCGACGTTTCTGAGCGCTTCGACAACTTCGCACAGAGGGAGTCCCACTACGTTGGTGTATGAACCATCTATTTTCCTGATCATCTGTGCCGCGGCGCCCTGGATTGCATACGCGCCTGCCTTGTCGAACGGGCAGCCGCTGGCGATGTAGCTGCGGATTTCCTCATCGTGCAATGTTCTGAAGTATACCAGGGTTTTTACTGCCTCGGAAATTTCCCGGCCGGTCAAAGTGTCAAGTACAGTGTAAGCCGTAATGACCTCGTGCACCGAACCCGAAAGTTTGCGCAGCATGCGTTCAGCGTCGGCTGCGTCAATGGGTTTTCCCATGATCTCGCCGTCGCTCACAACAATGGTGTCTGCAGCGATGAAGTATCTGCCGCTCATGCTTGATGCTACTTCGCGAGCTTTTTCCGCTGCCAGGCGGAGGGCATGCTCTTCGGGCATTTCGCCTTCCATTTGGGATTCATCTATACTGCTCGGGCACGCCCTGACCGTGATCCCCGCGGATGCGAGCAGATCTGCCCGGCGCGGGGAGGCTGAGGCGAGAACGATGTCAGGATCAGGCATCGGGGTTCCTTTTCTTTGCTTCAAGGTCGGACGATGTGACGGAACGCCGTTTTCGTCTCATAAGGTAAACGAGAAGAGCCGCAATGATGGCAAGCCCGCTTGCGATACGAACCCAGTCTGCCGCCAGTATCCCCGAAACCAGGGAGAGGGCGCCCATCAGAACGAGCAGCACTTCCATGGAAAGAAATCTGCCGAGCAGTGATATTTCCTGACGTTCCTTGTCCTTGTCCATGCAAGACTCCTGATCCGTTTCGGGGATTTCAGCCGGTTTTGCTGGTGGGATCAGCGGGAAAGCTGTTCTTTCCAGTGCTCAATATCTTCCAGCGCTCGCTGTGCAAGCCGCTGCCTGCGCTCCGACTTCCGTATCTTCCCGTCAAGGGGGGGGAAGAGGCCGTAGTTCACGTTCATCGGCTGGAAGTTCCTGGGTTCCGCGGTTGTTATGTAATGTATCAATGCTCCGTGCGCAGTGGTAAAGGGAGGAGGCGTGATGACAGCGTCCATTCCCCGTTTTGCCAGGCATGCTGCGTTGATTCCGGCAAGGTAGCCGGTGGCGGCTGATTCCACGTACCCTTCCACACCGGTGACCTGGCCGGCGAATAGTATGCGCGGGTTGCTCTTCATCTGGAGGGTTGCGGTCAGTAAAGAGGGCGCGTTGATATAGGTATTGCGGTGCATCGATCCGAGGCGGGCGAATTCAGCCTGCTCCAGCCCCGGGATCATGCGGAACACGCGCTTCTGCTCGGGATAGGTGAGCTTGGTCTGGAAACCGACCAGATTGAAGAGAGTCCCTTCCAGGTTTTCCATGCGCAGCTGCACGACAGCATGGGGCTCGCGGCCGGTACGGGGATCGACCAGTCCTACCGGTTTCATCGGCCCGAAGCGCAGGGTGTCCCTGCCGCGTGATGCAAGCTCTTCGACCGGCATGCATCCTTCGAAATGAACAAGTTTTTCGAAATTCCTGGACGGCACCTTTTCCGCAGCCAGCAATGCTGCCAGGAACTGCTCATACTCTTCGCATGTCATCGGGCAATTGAGGTAGTCGTCGCCTTCTCCCTTGCCGTACCTTGAAGCGCGGAAAATTATGCCGTTGTCGATCGAAGTGGCTGAGACAATTGGTGCGATGGCATCGTAGAAATACAGGTATGGGCCGGTAATCCCTGCTATTTCGCCGGCAAGGGATTCGCTGGTCAGCGGACCGGAAGCGATTATGACCATGCCCTCGTCCGGAATCCTGGTGACCTCTTCCCGGGTGACCGTTATCAGTGGGTGTTCCTGGACCTTCTCGGTGATGTACGCGGAAAACAGTTCGCGGTCTACGGCCAGGGCTCCGCCTGCGGGAACCCGTGTAGCATCTGCGCCTTTCATGAAGAGCGCTCCGAGACGGCGCATTTCTTCCTTGAGGAGCCCGACCGCGTTCTCCAGGGAGGCGCCGCGGAGCGAATTGGAACAGACCAGTTCAGCGAGAGAGGGAAGGGCGTGTGCCGGAGAAAAACGTTTCGGCTTCATTTCGAACAGGCTGACGGGAACGCCCAGTTCGGCCGCCTGCCAGGCTGCTTCGCATCCGGCGAGGCCGCCGCCGATTATGGTGATGCCGGGACGGGTCACTCCTTGTCGTCCCCGGAATTGTCCTTGTAGTCGCACTTGGGGCATTTCAGGAAAGCGCCCTGGCGTTTGTACACTTTCTGGACGAGCAGCGGAAAACCGCAGGAGGGGCATGCCTGTGCGACAGGCGGGTCCCAGAGGGCGAATTTGCAGTCCGGATAACGGTTGCAGGAATAGAACATCTTGCCGTATCGGGACTTCTTCTCGGTCAGTTCGCCTTTAGCGCATTCAGGGCAGGTTATGCCGGTGCCTCTCGGTTTCACCAAAGGCTGAATATTCTTGCATTCAGGATATGACGAGCAGGCAAGATATTTGCCGTATCGTCCTTCCTTGATAAGCATCGGGCTGCCGCATTTCTCGCATTTTTCTTCGGAGAAGACAGGTTCGGCCTTTTCCCTCGGCTCCCCTTTTTCCATGGCACGTGTGTAGCGGCATCCCTGCTGGTATCCCGAACATGCAATGAACTTGCCGCGTTTGCCCAGCTTTTCGACCAGGGGCTGACCGCACTCCGGGCAATCTTCACCTATCTGCTTGACCTTCCTGGGTTCCTTGAGCTTTTGACCGAGCAGGGCGATGAAGGGGCCCCAGAATTCTCTAAGGAGCTGCTTCCATTCTTTCTCCCCACGGGATACCTGGTCCAGTTCCTCTTCCAGGCCGGCCGTGAAATTGTAATCGACATACTTGGGGAAGTCCGCGGTCAGCAGGTCATTCACCACCATGCCGGTATCTTCCGGTACAAATCGCTTCTTCTCCAGCACCGCGTATTTGCGTTCAAGGAGCGTGTTGAGAATGCTTGCGTACGTGGACGGACGGCCTATGCCGTATTCCTCAAGGGTTTTCACCAGTGTTGCTTCAGTATAGCGTGGCGGTGGCTGCGTAAAATGCTGCTCGGGGACTATCTCCTCCAGGTCGAGGAATTCCCCTTCTTCAAGGGGAGGCAGCATGCCTTCCTTTTCTTCATTGTCGTCATCTATTCCTTCTATGTAGAGCTTCATGAAGCCGGGAAAACGTATTACGCTGCCCGTAGCCCGGAACGTATTGCCCTTGCCGGCTGATATGTCGACCGACGTGAGGTCCAGCTGAGCCTCCGCCATCTGACTTGCCATGGTGCGTTTCCAGATGAGTTCGTAGAGTTTGAACTGGTCGGGCGTCAGGTGCTTCTTCATTTCTGCCGGTGTCTTGGAAAGGTACGTGGGGCGTATGGCCTCGTGTGCCTCCTGGGCGTTTTTCGACTTGTTCTTGAAATGCCGCGGTTTGACCAGGGCGTATTCCTGGCCGAACATTTCGCTCACAAGACTCTGGGCTTCCTTGAGCGCCTGAGACGAAAGGTTGACGCTGTCGGTACGCATGTAGGTTATGAGGCCGATTGTCCCTTCACCGCCGAGATCAACGCCTTCATACAGCTTCTGCGCCGTTGACATGGTTTTCTTGGCGGAGAAGCCGAGCTTGCGGGCCGCTTCCTGCTGGAGGGTGGAGGTGGTGAAAGGTGGCGAAGGATAGCGTTTCTTCTCCGTTCTGGAGACCTTGGAAACCTGGCACGTTTCACGAAGGAGATGGTCTCTTGCCGCTTCGGCAGCTGTCTTGTCCGGGATATCGAACTTGCCGAGTTTCTTCCCGTTCAGTTCGATGAGATTTGCCTTGAACCCATTGCCTGACTTTTTATTAAGGCTGGCGGAGATCGTCCAGTATTCCCTTTCGGTGAAAGCCGCTATTTCCTTTTCCCGTTCGCAGATCAGGCGCAGGGCGACCGACTGGACGCGGCCGGCAGAAAGACCGTAGCGGATCTTGTTCCAGAGAAAAGGGGAAAGGTTGAAGCCCACCAGGTAGTCGAGGATCGAACGTGCCTGTTGCGCATCGACCAGCTGGAGGGAAATGTCCCGGGGGTGTTTTACCGCGTGTATGATGGCATCTTTGGTTATCTCATGGAAAACCACCCGTTTGATTTCCAGGCCTGATTTGCCGCCTTCCAGCCCGAGCGCAGCCAGCAGGTGCCAGGAAATGGCTTCACCTTCGCGGTCAGGGTCTGTTGCCAGAAGCAGGGCGCCGGTATTCTTCAATTCCTGCTTGATGACGCTGAGATGCTTCTTGCTTTCAGGAAGAACCGCGTATTTGGGTTCGAAATCATTTTCCACGTCCACCGAACCCTGCTTGCTGGGCAGAGCGCGGACGTGTCCGTACGAGGCAAGGACCTTGTATTCCTTGCCCAGGAATTTTTCAATGGTTCGAGCTTTTGCGGGTGATTCGACAATGACCAGATTTTGAGACATGTTTCACCAGAACGGGCAATGCCCGGTAGGATTTATTAAATTCAGGATGCTTCCTTACACGGTAAGGATTTTACGGGAAAGGTCGCCTGGTTGCAAGTTCAACGGCAAAAAAAAGGCCATTGCCTGATCCGACTGGATACGGGCCGGCTGAAAATCCGATGCTCACGTTGCTGAACTTGGGCTTCACGGGGTAGCGAAATGCTTTCCGGGAAGCTGCGAAATTGCGCCGCTCAGTTCCAAACGCAGTAAAATAGCGGAAACTTCACCAGCTGTCAACGCGCATTTTGCTGCGATCTCGTCTATGTGCAGCGGTACGTTTGACAATATTGAGTAGACTGAGGCTTCCTGGGGAGAGAAACAGGGGAATGGGGGGAGGGGCGCTTTGCCCATGCTGTTTGTGCATGCCGGCAATTCTTCGAGGATGTCCTCGACGCTTTCAACCAGTTTGGCTCCCTGTTTGATCAGGCGATTGGGTCCTCTGCTCAGGGTGGAGCTGATGGGTCCCGGAACTGCATAAATATCCCGACCCTGGTCCAGGGCGCATTGAGCCGTTATGAGAGAGCCGCTGCCCTCTGCTGCCTCGATAACCAGGACGCCTGCTGAGATGCCGCTGATAATGCGGTTGCGTCGGGGGAAATTTTCGGCAACAGGCTTGGTCCCCAGGGGGAACTCGGATACAAGGGCGCCTTTTTCAGCCATTTCTGCGAACAGCGAACGATTTTCCGCCGGATAGACGACATCGATCCCGCATCCCAGCACACCAATGCTTCGGCCGCCGCCTGACAGTGCCCCACGGTGTGCGGATGCATCCACGCCCCTGGCCATGCCGGAAACGACAGCTATGCCGTGGCTGGACAATTCCCTTGCCAAACGGGACGTCGTGGCCAGGCCATATTGTGATGCACGCCGTGAACCCACTATGGCTATGGCTGCCTCGTCTGCTTTCAGTTCCCCCTTGAGGTAAATGAAGGGGGGCGGGTCAGGGATCTGGAGCAGCAGGAACGGATAATCCCGGCATTGGAACGTGACCAGCCTGGCACCGGATTTTTGCAATGCGGCACATTCGTTCTCTGCGAATTGACGGTAGTCATGGCCGAGAACGGACGAAACGATATGAGGGTGAATGCCCTTTAACGCGGACAATTCCGATTCGCTCGACGAGAGTACATTGGCCGGCGATCCGAAATGTTCCACCAGCCTGCAAAACGTTTTGTTGCCCACATGGGGTACATTTTTCAACGCAAACCAGTAGTATTCTTCCATGGCGGGGAATGGAGAAAGGGGCCGGTCCTGATGCCGGCCCCTTTTCAGAGGATCACCTGTTTTTGAAGAGGGAAACCCTGTCGCCGACCCTGATCGCCTCGATACTCTTGACAACCAGGGCGGTGGCTGTTTTCTCGGAGGTATCTACCACGACTACTGCACCGTAGAGTTCCTGGGGCAGGTTCCCCACGTCTCTTTTCACAAAGTCTTCGTTGGGCTGCACGTCACGAACGACATAGAGAAGGTTGCCGACTTCGAGGCCGTTGGCTTTGCCGAGGTCGAGATAGACAATGTCGTAGATTCCGATGAGTATGTTGCCGAGCCTTGAATCGATGATATAACCGTTAAGATCCTTGGTTGCGGCTTTCAGGCTCACTTCGCGACGGTTGTCGTGATATGGCAGGAGTTCGTCGCCCGCCATTACTTCAAGCACGGACTTGGTTATGATTGCACGGGAACTTTTTTCTTCCATGTCGGTCAGCTTGAGGGTTCCCACTGAATTGTATTTGTAACCCATGAAATCCCCGGTGACAGGGTGGTCAATCGGTTTAGTTTTCCTGTAAATCGTGTAGATGTCGCCGCTTTTTGCTCCATGAGAAGTGCCCAGGTCGGTATACACGATGTCTTCCTGACCGAGCACTGTCCTGTCGTGATTGGTCTGGATAATGGTTCCCGTGGTGCCCAGGCCCGGGTCCAGAACGAATCCCTCCCAGCCGTTGGCCGTGAATGGCTTTTCACGTGCGATCTTGTCTTCAGCGGCAGGTGAAGTATCCGGAACCAGTTCTATCCTGTCAGGGAAGACCCGCAGCTTTTGTCCGGGGTATATGAGGTGCGGATTGGTTACGGACTGGTTGCGTGCCCAGAGATTGGGCCAGTAATGAGGATCCTTGAGAAACCGGTCTGACAGCCCCCAGAGCGTATCGCCCTGTTTGATCACATAAATTGTCGGCTCTTCCGGCTGGGCGGATGCCGTCAGTGGAACGAACAATGCAGACATGGACAGGACAAACGCCAAAATGATCCTTTTCATAGGCACCTCTCACCGCGATTTTATGATCTTGATGGTTTGATCCGGATCTGTCGCACTAAACTCCTGCGACCAGTTCCCGTTTTCCCAATAAATCTCGTCTATGTGTAAAGCCAAATGATAAGTTTGTCAAGGAGAAAGCTGGGTTTCGCGTTTCCATAAATGGGCGGGTTATGGTACATTTCTGCTGCAGTAAGAAATGAAACCTTTGCAAAGGAACGGACACGTGAAAATTCCCGAGCTTCTTGCGCCGGCAGGAAATATGGAAAAGCTGGAAATAGCCATCAATTACGGAGCGGATGCCGTATATCTCGGCGGGGAGGAGTTCAGTCTCAGGAGGCTGGCTGACAATTTCACCATCGACGGCCTTGCCCACGCAGTGCAGTATGCCCATGAAAGGGGCAAAAAAGTCTATCTGGCTGCCAACATCTTCCCTCACAATGCAGATATCGGAACGTTCGGGGATTACTTGCGAAAAGTGGCATCGATTCCCTTTGACGCCTATATAGTGTCCGACCCCGGCGTAATGGACATGGTTCGGGAAGTGTCACCGGACAGGGAAGTTCACCTGTCTACCCAGGCGAACACGACCAACTGGCGAAGCGCCCTGTTCTGGAAGAGGCAGGGTGTTTCCCGGGTAAACCTCGCCAGGGAGATGAGCCTTGCAGACATCGCTGAAACCAGGGAAAGATCCGGGGTCGAAGTCGAGGTCTTCGTCCATGGCGCCATGTGCATCTCCTATTCCGGCCGCTGCCTCCTTTCCGGGGTCATGGCCGGCAGAGACGCCAACCGCGGAGAATGCGCCCACCCGTGCCGCTGGGGATATTCCATCGTCGAGGAAAAGCGACCCGGGCAGTTTTTCCCGGTCATGGAAGACGGGAGGGGGGCATTCATTTTCAACTCAAAGGACCTCTGTCTGCTGGAGTATTTGCCTGAGTTGATTGAAGCCGGTGTCGATTCGCTGAAGATAGAGGGGCGGATGAAGGGGATACATTATGTGGCGTCCGTAGTGCGCGTCTACCGGGAAGCACTGGACAGTTACCGGGAGGATCCCGGCAAGTTCGAGGTAAAAAAAGAATGGCTTTCGGAACTTGGGAAGATCAGCCATCGTGGGTATACTGGCGGGTTCCTGCTCGGCAGGCCGGGTGAAGATGCATTGGAAGCCGTGGCAGGTTACGTTAGAAGCCATGAGATTGTCGGCGTGGTTTCCGATGTCCTGGAAAACGGGGAAGCGGTTATCGAGATCAGGAACAGGGTGACTTCAGGGGATGTGGTCGAGTTCATCGGCAAGAACATGTCGTCCCAATTTTTTGTGATGTCGAAAATGACGGCCCATAATGGAGCCGGGGACGGCATCCTGGCGGTAGCACATCCGAATCAGCTGGTTCGGATGAGGCTTTCATTCCCCGTTGAACGATACGACCTGCTGAGGCGTGAAAAAAAACAGCCTGATTAATATGCGCTTCCGTAGGCGGGGTCTTTGATTATCCAACACCGAGAATGACGCTCGAAGCCTTGAACATGGCCCATACCCGGCTTCCTTCCGCCAGTTCCAGGTCTTTGGCGCACTGGTTGGTAATCACAGCGCTTATCATGTTGGAGCCTGACAATTCCACGTTTAACTCGGTATTGACGGTACCCTGGGCGATGGAAGCGATCTTGCCCTGCAGCTTATTCCGGATGCTTACCCTGATGGGGTCTTCTCCGATGCCGATAATTACGGAGCCGGCTTTGACTATTGCGTAAGCGTCCATGCCTTCGAGGAGCCCCAGGGATTGCACGCTGTCATTCGTGATTATGGCGACTATCCTGTCCTTGCTCTTGAGTTCGAGAGTCACTTCCGATTTAGTTTCCCCTCTGACGATGCCCGTCACCTTGCCGGCAAAGACATTTCTGGCGCTTGCATGCAGGGAGATCCTGTTGACCAGCTTGTCCAGGCCATGCATGTCGACATCGGTCATCTTTTCTTCCATGCTGGTCAGGAATTTTTCATGCTGTTCCTGGATGATCCTGTATTGACGGATGATTTCCTTCCCGTGTTCGGTAAGAGTCGTTCCCCCTCCCGATTTGCCCCCGGTCATACGCAGAAACAGGGGCTTCTCAGAGAGGTCGTTGATCGTGGAAACGGCGTCCCATGCCGTCTTATAGCTTATTCCGACTGCTTTTGCAGCCTTGTTGATCGAGCCGTATTCATCGATCTTTTCCAGCAGGGCTATTCTGTCGTTCCCAAGAAACTCCATGTCGGTCTTTTTGAATGAGACTGTCCCGGAAACTTCGATCTGCTTTCTAGATCTGCGCATAAGGTGCCTTTCGAATTTTCATGAATATTACCGTACGGAAACGGTTCGGACGAGATTTTGCAGCCTGGCAGCGAAACCGCGCATCAACAGGCTTCTTCATGAAACCTGTAATGCCGTCTTGCCCCGGGATTGGTAAAGATGGAGGGATACGCCGATTGCCTGGTTTGGCCGGGGCAGAAGAAGTATAAAGCAATGTGAACCAATAGACAAGATTCAATCGAATCATGTCCAAGCGAAACTCATTGAAACTTTATTGATCCGAAAAGGTTGTTCGACAAACGGATCGGATCATGGCGTTCAACGGAAACGGTTCCGAGACATGTCAGTGGAGACTGCTCTGCATGGCGGAGAGCGCCCTGTAAAGTTCGCACTGGGATACTTTTTCAAAGAATGCGGGCAGAAGCTTTATGTGCCGCCCGGCCATTTCTATTTCGTTCTGTTCCTTCATTCGCGCCAAAACGCGGCTGGCCGTTTCCCTGGTTATCAGCACCCGGTCGGCTATGCTCTGGTGGGAGAATATCTTGCTGATGATGACCCCGCTGCTGTCGGGCACTCCAAGGGTCTTGCCGTATCGCGCCAGTGTTACCCTGATTTTTGACTCGGCATCATTGGTTCCGATTATGGTGTGAAACATCCAGCTTTCCCTGAGTCGCTCGCAGAGCACGGAAATAATGCCTTTCAGCAGCTTCGGGTTCTCCATGAAGAAATAGTCGAACAGGGATTTGGTGATAACAAGCATTTTGCAGGGTTCCATGGCAATGACCGTTGCGTAGTCGGTTTTGCCGTCCAGCAGGCCCATGTCGCCGAAGTAGTCTCCCCGCTGTCTGAAAGCCATGACCCGCTCAAGTCCGCCCGGAGTGAAACCCACGACTTTTACCCTTCCCTTGAGAATGATGTACATCTGCTGGTTTTCTTCATTCTCGAAGAATATGATTTCTCCCTTTTTGCAGCTGTAGACGTTGGTCCGTTCAAGCAGGGAAGAGAGTTCGTCGTCCGAAAAACAAGAGAAGAAGGGCACTTTCTTGACGATCTTCCTGGTGAGTTCAGGATCGAAACTGCTTCTGACAGTCATGTGAACTCCTTGGAAGGCAGCGTCGCCGGGGAGTCAAGCAGAATATCCTGGGAGCTGAGGATACGGCTGGCAACGCGTACATTTCTGTTCAATTAAACATACTTGCTGGCCTTAAGGAATAGCATATCACATTGCGTGGAAGTTGCATGAGAGTGGATTGCCAGTGAAAGCTGTGGTCTGAAACCGAAAATCCTCCCGGCTGGACCGGGAGGATTTATAATGAAACCGGGTAACTATGGTAGGTTTAAATTACGTATACTCATGCTGATGGAGTTGATCGACTGGAGCCCACGATTCTGCTAGGCGCATTCGCTGTATCCGCACACGCGGCAGACCGCGCAGCCTCCCTCATGTTCTACTATTCCGCCGCATTCAGGGCAGGCCCCTCTTTCAGGTGTCAGTGCTTCCAGTCCCGTGTCGTAACCCTTGGCTGACATGTGGGCCTGGATTGCCTTGGCTACGGCGTCTGCACATGAGAGAACCCGGTTGTCGCCGAAGCCGCTGGGCAGGTGGCAGGAAATGCCCATGAGCTGCTTGATTACCTGTCGCGCCTGTACGCCGCTTCGCCATGCAAGGGATACCATTCGGCCTATGGCCTCGCATTGGGAAGCTGCGCAGCCGCCGGCTTTTCCCATGGTGGTGAAGAGTTCAAACAGGCCTGCCTTGTCTTCGTTCACGGTTATGTAGAGCGGCCCGCATCCGGTCTGCATCTGGTAAGTCCAGCCCTGAAGAGCCTTGGGGCGCTCTCTCTTTATGACTTTCTTCTCCTCGACAGGGTGGATGGCGGGCTTCTCCTCCTTCTTGCCCGTGGAGAGGACCTGCATGTCCCTTGAGCCGTCTCGGTAGATGGTGACTCCCTTGCAGTCAAGCCTGTACGCCAGCAGGTACACCTTTTCCACCTCTTCGACAGTCGCGCTGTTGGGGAAGTTCACGGTTTTGCTGACCGCATTGTCGGTATGCCGCTGGAAAGCGGCCTGCATGTCGATGTGAACTTCCGGGGTTATGTCGTGGGCGGTTACGAAGATTCTCCGGACTTCCTCCGGGATCTCCTCAATGCCCTGGATTGTGCCATGGTCCGCGATGCGCTTCATGAGCTCTTCGGAGTAAAAGCCCCGTTCACGGGCGATCTTCTCGAACAGTGGGTTGACATCGACCAGGATGTTGTTGTCCAGGACCTGGCGAACGAAAGAAACGGCAAACAAAGGCTCCACGCCGGATGATGCGTTGGCGATGATGGAAATAGTCCCGGTGGGGGCTATCGTGGTTACCGTAGCGTTTCTCATGGGAGACGATCCCTGCCTGTCGTAGATCGAACCGGGGAAATTGGGGAAGGGGCCCCTTTCGACCGCAAGTTCCCGGGAAGCCGCATGCCCCTCCTCGTTGATGAAACGCATGACCTTTTCGCCAAGCGCGATGGCCTCGGCTGAATTGTACGGAATACCCAGCCCTATCAGCATGTCTGCCCAGCCCATGACTCCCAGGCCGATCTTCCTGTTAGCCCTGGTCATTTCGTCTATCTGCGGCAGGGGATAGTTGTTCACCTCGATGACATTGTCCAGGAAGCGGACCGCGTGGGTGATAACCTCTTTCAGCCGCGCCCAGTCGATTTCATTGCCGACGATCATCCTGCCGAGATTTATGGAGCCCAGGTTGCAGGATTCGTAGGGCAGCAGGGGCTGCTCGCCGCAGGGGTTGGTGGATTCTATTTCGCCCAATTTCGGTGTGGGGTTGTCACGGTTGAGCCTGTCGAGAAAGACAATGCCTGGTTCGCCGTTGCTCCAGGCCTGCTTTACTATGCGATGGAAAACCTTGGCTGCGTTGAGGGTGCCGGCAGCTTCGCCGTTCCTGGGGTTTATGAGCTGGTATTCCTCGTCCTTTTCCACAGCTTTCATGAATGCTTCGGTCAGACCTACAGAGATGTTGAAGTTGTTGAGCTGCTTCTGGTCGGACTTGCACATGATGAAGTCCATGATGTCGGGATGGTCGACACGAAGAATTCCCATGTTGGCTCCCCGGCGTGTTCCTCCCTGCTTGATCGTTTCGGTGGCAATGTCAAAGACTCTCATGAAGGAAATCGGTCCGCTGGATATGCCGGTGGTTGACATGACGACGTCGTGGGCCGGACGGAGGCGGGAAAATGAGAATCCCGTGCCGCCGCCCGATTTGTGAATAAGCGCGGTGTATTTCACTGCGTCGAAGATATCATCTATGGAATCGCCGACAGGGAGTACGAAGCATGCTGACAGCTGGCCCAGTTCACGTCCGGCATTCATAAGGGTTGGCGAGTTCGGGAGAAACTCGAAGTTTGTCATCATCGAATAGAATTTGTCGGCCAGTGCGCTGATGTCGGCATTGGCGTTGAACTTGGTTTCTGCAGCGGCAATCGCTGAGGCTACCCGGTGGAACATGTCCTGCGGCTTTTCAAGGACTTTTCCACTCTTGTCGCGCTTGAGATAACGTTTTTCCAGTACGGTGAGTGCGTTTTTCGACAGCGTGAGATTGGTGCCGGTACTCTTGGTTTTTACCATGACAGTGAGTTCTCCCTTGTTTCAGATGTTCAAAATGACCAATGTATACCAGTGGCAATACAACATTTTGTGATGTGATGTGAAATAAACCACAAGATATATGGTGTGTCAAGTAAATTACGATTAGAGCCATAAACGTTTGAAATAACGGAAGTCAAGCGGCCGGACGACCCGGATGGCGGGTAGAAAATAGCTGGAATAGGATTTACAAAGACACCCATCTATGATAGGAATTCCGAAATGGTTATATCTATGCTTCCCTGTGTCAAGCTGATCAGAGCTTTCCCGATCCCTCCTGAAAAGCCGCCTTGTTTTACCGGAAAATCCTGTTCACTCCATGTTGCCGACTCCTGGGAAAAAGACCGGGGGCACTATTTGTGCATCGGGAAAAGGCGGTTTGACTTATGATTTCACTTGATGCCGATGCCTGGCGCCGGTTGGAAACGCCACTATTGCAAATGCCCGGAGAAAGGAAAAAATGAAAACTTTTGTCCTCGATACGAACGTCCTGCTGCATGACCCGTTCGCACTTTTCAGATTCCAGGAGAATACGATCATTATTCCCATAACCGTCATCGAGGAGGTCGACAGGTTCAAGAAAGACATGAACGAAACCGGCAGGAACGCTCGCCAGGTTTCCCGTTACCTCGATGATCTGCGGCAGAAGGGATCTTTGTCTTCGGGGATAGGCCTTGAAAGTGGCGGCACGATCAGGGTTGCGCTGTTCGACGAGGAAATACGCCGCCTGATTCCGCCGGAGCTGAGTGAACAGCGTGCGGACAACCGAATCCTGGCAATTGCACTGGATGCCAGGAAAAAGAGCGGAAAAGTGCCGGTCATACTTGTCACGAAGGACACGAACCTGCGCATCAAGGCAGATGCCGTCGGATTGAAGGCAGAAGATTACGAATCTGATAAGGTATCAATAGAAGAGTTATATACTGGGTTTACAGTGCTTGATGTTACGCCGGAAACAGTGGATCGCTTCTACGGTCAGGGTTGGGCGGAGACAGAAGAAGGCCTCATGCCCAATCAATATGTCGTGCTCAGGGATGCGGGCAATCCGTCCCACACCGGCCTTGCTAAGTTCGTTGCAGCGCAAAAGCGGCTTGTTCCGGTCGCCAGGATCGGCAAGGAGGGAGTGTGGAGCATTCATCCCAGAAACAGGGAGCAGACCTGCGCATTGGATGCCTTGCTGGACGATTCAATAAAGCTCGTAACCCTGGTCGGAAAGGCCGGCACAGGGAAAACGCTGCTGGCCATTGCCGCGGGACTGCACAAGACGGCTGAAGAAAGCATGTTCAACAGGCTCCTCGTTTCCCGTCCTGTCTTCCCTATGGGAAAGGACCTGGGATTCCTCCCAGGTGACATAGAGGAGAAGCTGGCTCCCTGGATGCAGCCGATCTTCGACAATGTGGAGCTTCTGCTGAGCGGTCATGAGGCGGAGAAACGCCACAGCCGTGGTTACCGGGAACTTATGGCCATGGGGATACTTGAGATCGAACCCTTAACCTACATCAGGGGCAGGTCGATTCCTAACCAGTTCCTGATCGTGGACGAGGCTCAGAACCTTACACCACACGAAATCAAAACGATTGTCACCAGGGCTGGGGATGGCACAAAGGTCATTCTTACCGGTGATCCATATCAGATTGACAACCCCTATGTGGATTCTTCAAGCAATGGTCTAACTTATCTGGTGGAACGTTTCAAGGGACAGGATATTGCGGCCCATATCACCATGATGAAAGGGGAGCGGTCAGCGCTGGCGGAGCTTGCCGCAAACCTTCTGTAAAGGTTTCATATGAAATTGCTGGCAATAGAAACATCTTGTGACGAAACGTCGGCTGCCGTTGTAGAGGGGGGCGCAAAAGTGCTTTCCAATGTCATCGCCTCCCAGGAGGCAGTGCATGCGGCCTATGGCGGGGTGGTGCCTGAGATCGCATCGAGGAAGCACATAGAAGTCGTCTCCTACGTGGTTGAAGAGGCGCTCTTGAAAGCGGACACGGCACTCGACCAAATAGAAGGAATCGCGGTAACGCAGGGCCCGGGCCTGGCAGGATCACTGCTCGTGGGAATCTCTATGGCGAAGTCCCTGGCTTATGCGCGCAATCTTCCCCTTGTCGGGGTGCATCACATAGAAGGGCACATGTTCGCCGTCCGGCTTGAGAAGCATGTGCCATTTCCCTTCCTGGCCCTGGTGGTTTCGGGGGGGCATACCCATCTCTACAAGGTGGACGGATTCGGCCGCTACCGCATCCTGGGACAGACAAGGGACGATGCGGCAGGAGAGGCTTTCGACAAGGTTGCCAAGATTATCGGGCTTCCCTATCCGGGCGGTTCGATAGTCGACAGGTTGGCTGCCGAAGGTGACCCGGATGCGGTCAGGCTTCCCCGGCCGCTGTTGCATGACGGCAGCTGCAATTTCAGTTTCAGTGGTTTGAAGACCGCTGTACTGCAGTATGTCAGGAACAATCCCCGCTCAATAGAAGGGCCGGCGCTGAATGACCTCTGTGCTTCATTCCAGGCAGCCGTATGCCAGGTCCTGGTCGAGAAAACCAGGTTGGCCATCCGTACCGCCGGGGTTAAGAGGCTCGTGGTTGCAGGGGGGGTGGCCTGCAACCACGAGCTTCGCAGGAGCATGACAGACATGGCTGATCAGGAAGGAGTGGAGCTTTGCGTTCCTTCACCCGTGCTTTGTACCGACAATGGCGCCATGATAGCAGTACCCGCTGACCATTATCTGGAAATGGGGATCAGGAGCGGACTTGATCTGGATGCAAGGACCGTATGGTCTCTGGACAGGATAGACAGGGGGATGTTCGGCTGATGGAAAGGACAAGGGCGAAAAAGTCGCTCGGGCAGAACTTCCTGGTGGACGGGAATATCGTTTCAAGGATTATTGACGCCGCGCAGTTGAACGCTGATGATGCCGTCCTTGAAATCGGGCCGGGAAGGGGGGCGCTGACATCCCGACTTTCAGCTTCTTCGGGTTGTGTTGTGGCGGTTGAAAGGGACCGGGACCTCCTGCCCGTTCTTCATGAAAAACTGGCTGAGGTGGAGAACGTCGAGATAGTTCATGGCGATATTCTGCGCATTGATATCCGGGGGCTCCTCAGCGAACGCAGGCCAGGGAGGTGGAAGGTTGTCGCCAACCTGCCTTACAACATTTCGTCCCAGATACTCTTTGCATTCCTGGAATGCCGGTCTTTGATCTCACGGATGGTGCTCATGCTCCAGAAGGAGGTGGGAGACCGGCTCGTGGCCGGGCCGGGATGCAGGGACTACGGCATACTGACCGTTTTGTGCGCGAACTATTTCGACATTGAGAGGGTCTGCCTGGTAAAGCCCACTTCGTTCAGACCCGTGCCCAAGGTCGAATCCGCGGTACTGCGGTTTCGGGTTCTGCAGTCGCCGCGGGTCGATGTGGGCGACGAAGACCTGTTCCGCAAGGTTGTCAAGGCGGCCTTCGGGCAGCGACGGAAAACTCTTGCCAATTGCCTCAAGAGCCTGTCCCTGGTGGCAGGTGAAGCCGTTATTGAAACAGCGCTCGAAAGGGCCGGCATCGACGGAAAAAGACGGGGAGAAACACTGTCCCTGGTTGAGTTCGCCGGGTTGACCAGGGAAATACGCGCATTGCTGTAAAGAATGCGTTGCCGGGTTTCCGGCGCCGCATCCGGACTGCCGGCATATGATTAATCCTTGATGCGTGGATATATTTCCAGTATACTCCATAAGTTTCGAACTATCCCTGAACCGGAGGTTTTTCGTGATTGATTATCTAGATGACTGGAGAAGAGACCGTTATTGCGGGACGATCTCCGCACAAGACATAGGCAGCGAGGTGGTGTTGATGGGGTGGGCATTGCGGCGTCGTGATCACGGCGGTCTGATATTCATCGACCTGCGTGACCGCGAGGGAATCGCACAGGTTGTTTTCGACCCGGAAAGAAACCCGGAGGCTCACCGGAAGGCAGAAGGAATACGGAACGAATACGTGCTGGCAATCCGGGGCAAGGTAGCTCCCCGGCCCGAAGGAACGGTCAATCAATCACTGAAAACCGGAGAGGTGGAAGTACTGGTTACCGAGTGCAAGGTCCTGAACCGTGCCAAGGCTTTGCCGTTCACCCTCGACGAGCATGTCGAAGTGGCGGAGAATATCCGCCTGAAGCACCGCTACCTGGACCTCAGGCGTCCCGTCCTGCAGAAGAACCTGCTCCTCAGGTCCGAAGTGTGCCGTATATCCCGGGATTACCTGGCTTCCAGCGGCTTTGTCGAGATAGAGACCCCCTATCTGACCAAATCCACACCCGAGGGGGCACGTGATTTCCTGGTTCCTTCCCGCATCAGCCAGGGCAGCTTCTACGCTCTTCCCCAGTCGCCCCAGCTGTTCAAGCAGATATTGATGGTTTCCGGTTTCGACCGCTACTACCAGATAGTGCGCTGTTTCCGTGACGAGGACCTTCGCGCGGACCGCCAACCGGAGTTCACCCAGATCGACTGCGAGCTGTCCTTCGTGGATCGTGAAGAAGTCATCACCATCATGGAAGGGCTGATGGCCAGGATCTTCCAGGAAACAAAGGGGGTCCGGGTACAGCTTCCCATGCCGAGGATGACCTACGGTGAGGCGATCCGGCGTTTCGGGGTGGACAACCCGGACGTCCGTTTCGGCCTGGAGCTTGTCGAGCTTTCCGACCTGGTGGCCGGGAGCGGATTCAAAGTTTTCGCCGACGTGGTAGCCGGCGGGGGCATCGTCAAGGGGATCAACGCCAAGGGGTGCGCCTCCCTTTCCCGCAAGGAGATAGACGAACTTACCGAATTCGTAAAAGTATACGGCGCAAAGGGCTTGGCCTACGTGAAAATGACGCCGGATGGATGGCAATCTCCCATCGCCAAGTTTTTTACCGCAGCGGAAATCTCCGCGATAGATGCGGCGTTTTCCGCTGAGGAAGGCGACCTGCTCCTGTTCGTGGCGGACAAGCCAAAAGTCGTCAACGATTCTCTCGGCAGGCTGAGAAACCGTCTTGCCCGCATGCTCGACCTGGTTGACGACGATGTTTACAGCTTTGTCTGGATCACCGATTTCCCGCTCCTGGAATGGGACGGCGATGAAAAGAGGTGGGTGGCCGTTCACCATCCGTTTACTGCGCCAATGGACGAAGACCTTGAGCATTTGGAGCCCGATCCGGGCAGATGCAGGGCAAAGGCTTACGACCTGGTTCTGAACGGCAACGAGGTGGGTGGCGGAAGTATCAGGATCCACCAGGAGGCTGTCCAGTCGCAGATGTTCCGCATGCTGGGGCTCAGTGACGAGGATGCGCGGGCAAAGTTCGGATTCCTGCTCGATGCTCTCGAATACGGTACGCCTCCCCATGGAGGGATTGCCTTCGGCATGGACCGTCTGATCATGCTGCTGACCGGCAGCGAATCGATCCGCGACGTCATTGCGTTTCCGAAGACGCAGAAAGGCGCATGCCTCATGTCCGAAGCTCCGTCACTGGTCGATCAGAAACAGTTGCGCGAGTTGGGCCTGAAGGTGAAGGCGGCCAGCTGAGTCAAGGAGTGAATGTGCGGCTCATTTCCGGTCGGTAAGGCATCCGGTCTGGCGAAGAGCCTCGTAGAGCACGATGCCTGCGGCAGTGGAAAGATTCAGGCTTCGCACTTTGCCGAAAATCGGTATCCTGATGGAGGTTTCGGGATTCGCATCCAGAAGGTCATGGGGAAGGCCGGCGGTTTCCTTTCCGAAAACCAGGAAGTCTCCCTCGCGGAATTCGACTTCCACATGGGTTTTAACGGCTTTCTTGCTGGTAAGGAAGAATCGTCCGGAAGGGTAGGCTTTCAAGAGGGTTTCCAGGTCAGGCCAGTAACGGACATCGACTTCGCTCCAGTAGTCAAGTCCAGCCCTTTTGAGGCTCCTGTCGTCGGTGGAAAAACCCAGCTTGCCGACGAGGTGCAGGACCGTTCCGGTGGCCCCGCACAGACGGGCGATATTGCCCGTATTGGGAGGGATTTCAGGTTCTACCAACACGATATGGAATGGTTTTGACGGCATCATTTCAACAATCTCTTTAACTTTCGGTGAAATGGTATTCGGTCCGGCGGAAACCTTTCTATATCAAAAAATGAAATCGGGCAAGCCCTAATGAATATTGATGGTTTACACCAACCCGCTGCGCGTTTTTGCCGGTCATGCGAGGTGTTTATTTTCCTTGACAAAGATATTGACATATCTTTATACTCCAACACTTTCGATGTGGAGCATGGTGAAATACAGTGAAAATAAGGGTTGAGGGACTTTCTGACAAGCCGCTGCTCCTGTCGGCCAGCGAACCGGTTTCCGATTTTCCCTCGTTGACCGAACTGCAGGATAATGGCGAATGCCGCTTTCTCGAGCCGTTGCAGCTTGATTTCACGGTTGCAAAAGAGTTCGATCACATAAGGGTGCACGGGCGTATAAAGACGAGGGCCTGTTTCAATTGTTCCCGTTGCCTGGCAGAATACGATGCGTCTCTGGAAGCAGAATTCACGATTTTCTACACGAAGGCTTCCAGGGTTCCGCTGGAAGAAGAAATAGCCCTTGCCGAAGAAGACCTGGTGTCTGTTTCGTATGAAGGCGATACAATAGACTTTACCAATGAAGTTGAAGAACAGGTCCTCATGGAGATCCCCTTGAAACCTCTCTGCCGGGAGGATTGCAAAGGGTTGTGCAGCAACTGCGGAGCGGACCTTAATGCAGGAGATTGCGAATGCGCCCGTTCCGCCGCAGGCTTCACATTCAGTGCGCTGAAAGACTTTACCGTTAATAAATAGAAGGAGAATCAACCGATGGCAGTCCCAAAGAAGAAAACTTCCAAATCCCGCAAGAATATGAGGAGAGCGCACGATTTCCTGACGCCTCCCAGTGTTTCCACCTGTCCCCAGTGCAAGGCGCCGAAGCTTCCCCACAGGGTTTGTCCCTCCTGCGGCATGTACAAGGGCAAGGAAGTCATCAAGGCCGAAGACCTCTAGGGCAAGGCGGTCTGTAATATCATGCGCATACCGGACAGAAGTCTATGAGAGTTGCCGTAGACGCAATGGGTGGAGACAACGCTCCTGCGATTGAAGTGGAGGGGGCGGTTGCTGCAGCTCGGGAGTATGGAATAGCCATCACCCTGGTCGGAAACGAGCAGGTGCTCCGAAGGCAGCTGGATAAGCACGATTGCAACGGGCTGGCCATTTCCGTAGTCCATGCCAGCGAGGTTGTTGGAATGCATGATTCCGCCTCTGATGCCGTGCGGCGGAAGAAGAACTCTTCAATAAGAGTCGCTTACGAGCTCGTTAAGGAAGGAAAGGCCGACGCTGTCGTAAGCGCCGGCAATTCCGGCGCAACGATGGCCGCCGGAATGTTTCTCCTGGGCAGGCTGAAAGGAATCGACCGTCCTGCCATTGCCACGATTTTCCCTACGCCGCTTGGGAAGACCCTGGTGCTCGATGTGGGCGGAAATGTCGACTGCAAGCCACAGCATCTGGTTCAGTTCGCCGTGATGGGCGAGGTTTACGCCAAGTACTTTCTCGATATCGAAAACCCGAGGGTCGGTCTCCTCTCCAATGGAGAGGAGGAAAGCAAGGGCAACGAGCTGACCCGCGAGACAAACGGTATTCTTCGGGGAGTGCGCTTCAACTATCTCGGGTATGTGGAAGGACGTGATGTCTTCAACGGCAATGCCGACGTGGCTGTCTGTGACGGCTTTGTCGGCAATGTGGTACTCAAGGTTTCCGAGGGTCTGGCCGAGGCTGCAGGCAAGATGCTGAAGGCTGAGATCAAGGGGAGCATGTTGTCAATGGCCGGCTACCTGTTCGTGCGCGGCGCGTTCAGGAGATTCAAAAAGAAGGTCGATTATTCGGAGTACGGCGGAGCTCCGCTCCTGGGAATCAATGGGGTGGGCATGATTTGCCATGGGGGCTCCAGCGCGAAGGCTATTAAGAATGCCATCCGCTTTGCGCACGAATATGCGCGCAAGGGCGTAAACGAGAAGATGGCGGAAAAACTGCAGGAATATATTACGGCATGCGGACAGCCAAAAGATGGGGAGACCGGCCAGGCTGCCTGCTGAAAAGGTGGGACGAATGGTTTTATCTCGCATAGTGGGGACCGGATCAGCGGTTCCCGACAGGGTCTTGACCAACTTCGATCTGGAAAAAACCGTAGATACGACAGATGAGTGGATTACCACAAGGACGGGGATAAAGGAAAGGCGGGTAGCCGCCGAAGACGAATTTACCTCGCTGTTCGCTACGCGTGCTGCCGAGCGCGCCCTTGAAATGGCCGGGCTGACACCGATGGACCTTGATCTTATCATCGTGGCGACGGTTACCCCGGATTTTCCCTTTCCGGCCACCGCCTGCCTGGTGCAGAACAATCTCAAGGCGACAAAGGCTGTTGCGTTCGACATTTCGGCTGCCTGTTCGGGCTTCCTGTTCGGGCTGACCATGGCAAATTCCCACATTCAGGCAGGGATGGCCAGAAGGGCCTTGGTGATTGGCGCGGAAACCCTTACCCGCATTACTGACTGGACGGACAGGAATTCCTGTGTACTTTTCGGAGACGGTGCAGGCGCAGTAATCCTGGAAGGCCGTGAAGGCGAAAATGGTGTTCTTGCGACCCGCATCCATTCCGACGGATCATACTGGGAACTTTTGCACCAGCCTGCATGCGGCAGCAGAAACCCGGCGTCGGCTCGCGTCCTGGACGAGAAGATGACTTTCATAAAGATGCAGGGGAATGAAGTCTTCAAGCTTGCGGTCAGGGCGATGGAGGATGCCGCCAATGAAGTGCTGGCAGTGAAAGGACTCCAGACCGCGGATATCGACCTGTTCATTCCCCACCAGGCAAACAAGAGGATCATTGACGCCATAGGAAAGAGGCTCGGTCTGGAAAAGGACAGGGTATACGTGAATCTCGACCGTTTCGGCAATACTTCGGCAGCATCGATTCCCATAGCTCTCGACGAGGCCAACCGGTTAGGCAGGGTGAAGGAGGGGGACATCCTTCTCCTCGATTCATTCGGCGGTGGTCTGACATGGGCTTCCGTCCTGATGCGCTGGTAATCCAGAAAAGGAGTCGGGTAGTGACAAATGCACTGATTTTTCCTGGTCAAGGGTCCCAGTATCCGGGCATGGGGAAAGAACTGGCTGAAAATTTTCCCGTTGTCAGGCAGACCTATGAAGAGGCGGACGATTCGCTAGGCTTCGGGCTTTCACGTCTTTGTTTCGAAGGTCCTGAAAGCGAACTGCAGATGACCGAGAATACCCAGCCGGCATTGCTGACTACAAGCATTGCTTTCAAGAGGCTGTTGGATACCGAAACAGGCCTGTCATTCAGCTTCGCAGCCGGCCATTCCCTCGGCGAATATTCCGCCCTGGTAGCATCCGAAGCCGTCGAGTTCGGAGATGCCCTGCGCATAGTCCGCTCCCGCGGCCAGTTCATGCAGCAGGCGGTGCCGGTCGGTGCAGGCGCCATGGCGGCTGTTCTCGGCGCGGACCCGGAAGTGGTGGAAGATGTCTGTTCAGAGGCATCCCAGGGCGAGATTGTCGTCCCTGCCAATTACAACTGCCCCGGCCAGATTGTCATTTCCGGGCAGGCAACGGCGGTGAACCGTGCAATCGGGCTGGCAAAGGCCCGGGGCATACGGAAGGTGCTGCTCCTGCCTGTCAGCGTTCCGTCACACTGCGCCCTCATGACAACGGCAGGTGAGCGTCTCGGCGAAGAGCTGGAAAGGATCGTGGTGAAGAACCCGAAGATCCCGGTCATCAGCAATGTGGAAGCAAAACCTTATACTGACGCGGCCCGTATCAAGGGACTGCTCGTCTCGCAGATAAGCTCGCCGGTTTTATGGGAGTCGTCGGTCAGGGAAATGATTTCACTGGGAGTCACGCAATTCGTGGAGACCGGAGCGGGCAAGGTGCTTTCAGGCCTGGTAAAGAAAATTGACAAGAATGCTGTAGCCAGGAACTTTGACGATTTGGCCGGATTCAAGGCACTGGCAGGGGAGGGCGCATGAACCTGACTGGCAAGAAGGCGGTTGTGACCGGGGCCTCCCGGGGAATCGGCAGGGCTGTTGCGCTCAAACTTGCAGGCGAAGGCGCGGAACTGATCGTTACGGCTACGTCCCTTGAAAGGGCGAGCCGAACGGCCGAAGAAATCGTATCGATGGGCGGTCGGGCCATCCCCTTCAAGGCTGACGTGAGTATTGCCGCTGATGTTGAAGCCCTGTTCCAACTGGTGGTGAAGGAGTTCGGCCGCATCGACATTCTGGTCAATAACGCGGGAATTACCAGGGACGGCCTGCTGATGCGAATGAAGGACGAGGACTGGGCCTCGGTCATCGACGTGAATCTGAACGGGACTTTCTACTGCACTCGTGAAGCAGTCAAGCTTATGGCCAAGGCCAAAAGCGGAAGGATAGTCAATATCAGTTCGGTGGTTGGTGAAATGGGCAACCTGGGACAAGCTAATTACTGCGCCAGCAAGGCCGGCATCATCGGTTTCACCAAGGCGGTCGCCCGGGAATATGCAAAGAGGAACATCACAGTGAACGCGGTTGCGCCCGGCTTCATCGAGACCGACATGACCGGCGTGCTGGCGGAAAACATCCGTGAAGAACTTTTGAAGCAGATCCCGGTCAACAGGTTCGGCGCCCCGGAAGATATCGCCAATGCGGTCTATTTTCTCGTTTCGGACTTGGGAAGCTATATTACCGGCCAAGTGTTGTCGGTGAATGGCGGAATGCACATGTGAAAAAATAGTTTTTGCAATTTTCGGATTTCATGTTAATAAGCAGAAGGTGTGAAGGTTCGCATAACCTGACGAAGTCAGACAAATTGAATGGAGGAAAAGAAATGTCGTCAATAGAAAAAAGGGTTAAAGAGATAGTGGCGGAACAGCTGGGAGTGGATGAGGCGCAAGTCACGGGTGAAGCGTCATTCATGGACGATCTGGGCGCCGATTCGCTCGACCAGGTGGAACTGGTAATGGCCCTCGAAGAAGAGTTCGACATCGAAATTTCAGATGAGGACGCCGAAAAGATCGCCACTGTCCAGGATGCCATAGACTATATCGCTGATCATACCTAACGAAGAAGGGGGGAAGCCCCCTTCCTTTCCGAACCCTGCCGGAAGCCAGCCGGACATGGGAATGATCATTTCGAGGAGCTGCTTATATGAGAAGAGTCGTGGTGACGGGAGTGGGATTGGTATCGCCACTGGGTACCGGGAACCGGAAGAATTGGGACGCACTGGTTGCCGGCAGGTCCGGGGTCGGCAGGATCACCCGCTTTGACGCCACCGATTTCCCGGTACAGATCGCTGGGGAAGTCAAGGATTTCAACCCCGAAGATTTCATCGAGAAAAAAGAGATAAAAAAGATGGATCTGTTCATCCAGTATTCCCTTGCGGCGGCCCAGTTCGCCATGGAGGATTCCGGACTGCAGATCAACGAAGCGAATGCCGAACGTGTCGGTGTTCTCGTGGGAGCTGGGCTCGGGGGACTTCCCACCATCGAGAAGTATCATCTTGCCCTCCAGGAAGGGGGATACAAGAAGATATCGCCTTTCTTCATCCCCATGCTGATTACCAACCTGGCGCCGGGCCACATTTCGATCAAGTACGGAGCAAAGGGCCCGAATCTTTCATCCGTGTCGGCTTGCGCCACAGGCACCCACTCGATAGGCGACGCCTATCACATGATTGCACGCGGCGATGCAGACGCCATGATTGCCGGTGGCACGGAATCCACCGTAACTCCGCTGGCCATCGGCGGGTTTGCGGTCATGAGAGCGTTGTCGACCCGTAATGATGATCCTGAAGCCGCTTCCCGGCCTTTCGAGAAAAACCGCGATGGATTCGTACTTGCAGAGGGCGCCGGAATCGTCATCCTCGAGGAGTACGAGGCTGCCAGGAAAAGAGGGGCGAAGATCTACGCAGAGGTTGCGGGCTATGGATTGACAGGCGATGCGTATCATCTCACGGCCCCTGCGCCCGATGGAGAAGGCGCTGCGCGCTGCATGAAAATGGCGCTGGACAATGCAGGGATAAATCCCGAGGAAGTCGACTACATCAATGCGCACGGTACTTCGACTCTGTTCAACGACCTCTATGAGACTATGGCGATCAAGAAAGTGTTCGGATCACACGCAGGAAAACTGCTGGTTACCTCGTCAAAATCGATGACCGGGCACATGCTGGGCGCAGCGGGCGGTGTCGAGGCTGCGATTGCCCTCATGTCCATGGAATCCGGGGTTGCCACGCCGACAATCAATTACCGGGAGCCGGACCCGGAGTGCGATCTGGACTATGTGCCGAACACGGCCAGGGAAGCGAAGATAACCTGCGCCCTTTCGAACTCCTTCGGGTTCGGCGGGACCAACGCGACGCTGCTTTTCAGAAAGGTGTGAGCGTGGAAAAACTGATTGCGGTTGGCAGCGACCACGGTGGTTTCGAACTCAAGGAGGCCGTCAAGGCTCTTCTCGAGGAGCGTGGCATTCCCGTCCTGGATATGGGTACGAACAACGGCGATTCGGTTGACTACCCGGATTTCGGCGAAAAAGTCGCCCGCAAAGTCTCACGGGGAGAGGCGGAAAAAGGCGTTCTGGTCTGTGGCACCGGCATAGGCATGTCGATTGTCGCCAACAAGTTCCCCGGGGTAAGGGCGGCACTGGCTGCCGACCCATACATGGCGAAGATGGCAAAGCAGCACAATAACGCCAATATCCTGGTGCTGGGCGGACGGGTCATCGACGAGGACGAGGCCCGCGAAATGGTGGCAACCTGGCTGGACTCCGCTTTCGAGGGGGGCCGCCACCAGGGACGCCTGGACAAGATAGCTGCCCTGGAGAAGGAACTGTACAGATAGACCGCGGCAAGAATGCGGGCCAGGCATATGGCTTCACTGAACGGCATTGTTTTTGAGAGCTGGGGATACGGGACTTCAAAGGTCCCGTATTCTTTTTCAATTACCTGGAAGGAGATAGCAAGATGTCCATACTGGAAAGTTTTGATCCTGAAGTATCCGCTGCAATCCGTCGCGAGACGGAGCGCCAGGAGTACAATCTCGAACTGATCGCTTCTGAGAATTTCGTTTCCGAAGCAGTGCTGGAAGCGCAGGGATCTGTCATGACGAACAAGTACGCCGAGGGCTACCCCGGAAAGCGCTATTATGGCGGCTGCTCCCAGGTGGACGTGGTGGAGAACCTGGCCATCGAGCGCGCAAAGCAGCTCTTCGGCGCCGACCATGTCAATGTCCAGCCCCATTCGGGTTCCCAGGCCAACATGGCGGTATACTTTTCAGTGCTCAAGCCCGGTGATACCATACTTGGAATGAACCTCTCCCATGGCGGGCACCTGACCCACGGCAGCCCTGCGAACTTTTCCGGGAAACTTTTCAACGTGGTGTTTTACGGCGTGTCCCCGGATACCGAAGTGATTGATTATGACGAAGTCGAGCGGCTTGCAAGAGAGAACAAGCCAAAAATGATCGTGGTAGGGGCCAGCGCCTATCCGCGCATCATCGATTTCGCCCGCTTCAGGAAGATCGCGGATGGGGTCGGGGCCGTGATCATGGTAGACATGGCTCATATCGCCGGTCTCGTTGCTGCCGGGCTTCACCCCAGTCCGGTGCCCCATGCCGAATTCGTCACCACGACCACGCACAAGACGCTGCGCGGACCACGCGGCGGCATGATCCTTTGCCGCGAGGAGTACGCGAAGGTACTGAATTCGAACATATTCCCCGGCATCCAGGGCGGGCCGCTCATGCATGTTATTGCGGCCAAGGCGGTTGCGTTCAAGGAGGCGCTTACTCCCGAATTCAACATCTACCAGCAGCAGATTGTCAAGAATGCGAAAGCATTGGCCGACGCCCTTACGAAACGTGGTCTGCGCCTCGTTTCCGGAGGGACGGACAACCATATGATGCTGCTTGACCTGACGGAAACCGGTTTAACCGGTAAAATCGCCGAAGAGGCCCTGGACAAGGCTGGCATAACCGTCAACAAGAACACAATACCCAACGAGACCCGTTCGCCTTTCGTAACTTCAGGGATCAGGATCGGGACACCGGCAGCAACCACGCACGGCCTGAAAGAGGCTGAGATGGAGCTGGTTGCAGGTTTCATTTCCGACGCGCTCAAGAACGCCGAGAATCCAGAGGGACTGGCAGGCATCAAGGAAAATGTCAACGATCTCATGAGACGTTTTCCGCTTTACGCCCATCGACTGGGCTGAGAAAAAAACCAAGATTTTCAGGGGAGACGAAATACAGCGTCTCCCCTTTTTTTGACTTGAAAAAAGAGTGATGTTCAGTTAATACTCTCTATTGTTGGAATATAGTCTAATTAATTGTAGCCATTAACAGGAATTTGGCAGTTTTTAATTTGGTCCTTGGCAGGAAAACCAGCAGGGAAATTTCGACGGGAGGGATTTTATGGAAGCGAACAAGATTGATTTTGCGGCGATTCCCCAGACTGCGATCAAGGTAATAACCCAGCCGGCGTTGTTTTTCAGGGAGATGCCCAAGACAGGCGGTTTTGTTGAACCGCTCGTATTCATGGTTGCAATGGGTGTGGTCAGCGGCATAATCGGCGGTCTGGTGACCGCAGTCTTCAGCATGGTGGGATTCCATCTCGGTGCGGGGATGGTGGCAGGCTTTGCCGCAATTTTCATGATGCCGATTTTCTATGCTGTCGGTAGTGCTATTTTCGGTTTTGTAGGAGCCGCAATCCTTTTCATTATCTGGAAAATCCTGGGATCAAATGAAGAGTACGAAACCGCTTATCGGTGTACAGCCTATATGGCTGCCGTTTCCCCAATTACAACGGTTTTGTCGCTCATTCCCTATATCGGCAGCGCAATCGCCATGGCAATAGCATTGTACTACCTGGTCAATGCCAGCGTGGAAGCCCATGGGATACCGGCCAAAAAGGCATGGACCGTGTTTGGCGCCATAGCAGCAATTTTCATTGTCATAGGTGTTTTCAGCCAGATAGCGGCTCGCAGGGCAATGCACAACATGGAAGAGATGACTGAAAACTGGAAAAAGACCTCCGAGCAGATGCAGAAGTCTGCTGAGGAGATGCAGAAACAGATGCAGAAGGAAATGGAAAAAAATAAATAGTAAGCAGAAAAATATAAGGCAGCCTGGCAGTGAATACTTGATATTCAATAGTGCAACGGGCGGCAGGGAAGGGTTTGATGGAAAACATTCTGGTAACCGGTGGTGCGGGCTATATCGGCGGGCACGTGGTAAGGCAGCTTACCGAGGCGGGCTATCGCGTCGTGGTTTATGATAACCTGTCCACGGGCTTTGAAGCGACCCTGATCAACGGTGAAACCCTGGTCAGAGCCGAACTCGCCGATGAGGAAACCCTGGAGAGCACCTTGCGGAAATTCGGTGTAAAAACGGTACTTCATTTTGCTGCATCCATAATAGCGCCCGAATCGGTCAGCAAACCGCTTGATTATTACGGAAACAATACCGGCAATACCATGCGCCTTCTCAAGGCATGCGTCCGGACCGGAGTTGAGAAATTCGTGTTTTCCAGCACGGCGGCTGTCTACGGGATGCCGGAGTCGGGAATCGCCTCGGAGGACTCGCCCACGGTACCCATAAATCCCTACGGAACTTCAAAGCTCATGAGCGAGTGGATGCTGCGCGATACAGCCGCAGCTCACGGGCTGCGTTATGTCGCCCTGCGATATTTCAATGTCGCCGGCGCCGACCCGCTTGGCAGAATGGGCCAGCGGGTCCAGGAGGCGACCCACCTGATAAAGGTCTGCTGCCAGGCTGCCCTTGGCAAAAGGAAGTCAGTATCCATATTCGGCACCGATTACGGGACACCGGACGGAACAGGCATCCGTGATTACATACATATAGAGGACCTCGCAGCCGCCCATATTGCCGCACTGCGTTATCTGGAAGGGGGGGGCTCACCGGTCACGCTGAATGTGGGATACGGAAACGGCAGCAGCGTCCGTGAGGTAATAGATGTGGTGCAGAGGGTGAGCGGCGTGAAGTTTTCCGTGCTCGAGGCTCCGAGACGGCCCGGTGACCCTGCAATGCTGGTGGCCCGTTCCCAGTGCATACGACAGGTGCTCGACTGGCAGCCGAGATTCAACGATCTGGACAAGATTGTCGCCGATGCGTGGCAGTGGGAAAGGAAACTGGCGGCCTGTTAGCTCTTGTCCCCTTTCTTTTTCAGCATTTCCATCCTTTCGCGGATATATTTCTCATAGCCGTGACCTGCCGGACGGTAGTACTTCTTGCCAGCCAACCGTTCCGGCAGGTGTTCCTGTCCCCCATAACCCTCTTCATAATCATGGTCGTATCGATATCCCTTATGGTAGCCAAGCTCCTTCATGAGCCTTGTTGGCGCGTTACGCACGTGGAGCGGAACCGGCAGGGCGCCGCTCTTGCGCACTTCCGCCAGTGCTTCGTCTATGCCGACGTATGAGGCATTGGACTTTGGGGCCGTTGCCAGGTAGGTAACCGCCTGGGCCATGATGATCCTTCCTTCCGGCAGTCCCACCAGCTGGAAACCCTGGAGAGCAGCAATCGCCAGCTGCAATGCCCTGGGGTCGGCGTTGCCGATGTCCTCGGAGGCAAGAATGACCATGCGGCGAAGTATGAAAAGAGGGTCCTCCCCCGACTCCAGCATGCGGGCGAGCCAGTAGAGAGCGGCATCGGGGTCGCTTCCCCTCATTGATTTTATGAAAGCGGAGATCACGTTGTAATGCTCTTCTCCACCCTTGTCGTAGAGGAGGGGTTTTTTCTGAACTGCCTCACGTGCCGTTTCAAGGTCTATTTCCCGGGCTGTTGACAGTCTTGAGGCAGTATCGAGGGTGTTGAGCGCTATTCTCGCGTCTCCTTCGGACTGCTCGGCAATGAAGGAAAGGGCTTCGTCGGTCAGTTTCAGGTCCAATGCGCCGAGACCACGCTCCCTGTCCTGCAGGGCGTGCACCAGTACTCTCTCGATTTCCTCCTTTCGCAAAGGGTTGAGGACGAGCACCTTGCACCTGGAAAGAAGAGGGGCTATGACTTCGAAGGAAGGATTTTCCGTTGTCGCGCCGATAATGGTCAGGGTGCCGTTCTCGACATAGGGGAGAAAGGCATCCTGCTGGGATTTGTTGAAGCGGTGAATTTCATCGACGAACAGGATGGTCTTCCTGCCGTTCTGCGACTGCTCCTCTTCCGCTTCCTTGACAATCTGCCGGATGTCCTTTACTCCGGACAGGATGGCTGAGAAAAAAACGAAACGGGACCTGGTAGCGTTGGCGATGATGCGCGCCAGGGTTGTTTTGCCGGACCCGGGTGGACCCCAGAGGATGAGAGACGAAACATTGTCCGATTCTATGAGCCTGCGGAGCATTTTGCCCGGACCCACGAGGTGTTCCTGCCCAATAAACTCGTCCAGGCTCCGGGAGCGCATTCTTTCGGCAAGCGGAGCATTTTCCCTGTCTTCGGGTTTCTTTTCAGGTCCGGATGTAAACAGGTTACCTGCTTTTTCGGCAATATCTGTCATTCAGTCTTGTTCCTTTGATGGGTTAATAAAGGCATCAGGCAGTTTGCACGCGAGGCCGTCGATGTCCGCGTCTTTACGCATGCGGTCAGGTGAAACCGGGGTCGATTTCCAGATATCCCGTGCATATTCGGCAATGGCGCGGTCGCTTGAGAACCTTCCCATGCCTGCAGTGGACAGGATGGACCTGCGCGTCCATTCGGACCGGTCGAGGAAGACCTTTTCCACTTCGCCCTGGCATCGGAGGTAGTCTTCGTAATCCGCGAGCACCAGGTAGGGGTCCCCCTGGTTGAGGAGCGAATCCAGGAGCGGCCTGAACATTTCGGGGTTCTCCGGGGAGAAGAAACCGGCGGCAATCATGTCTAGTGCGGCCTTGAGTTCGGGAAGGCGGTTGTATATTTCGCGAGGGTTGTAGCCGTTTGCCCGCAAATCTGCGACACCATCCGCATCCAGCCCGAAAAGGAAAAAATTCTCCCTGCCGATGGAGTCCATTATTTCTATGTTTGCCCCGTCCATGGTTCCTATGGTAAGGGCGCCGTTTAGTGCGAATTTCATGTTCCCGGTTCCGGAAGCTTCGGTTCCGGCTGTTGATATCTGCTCAGAAAGGTCTGCGGCAGGAATAATACGTTCCGCCAGCGTCACGCTGTAATTTGCCAGGAAAACGATCCTCAACAGGTCTTTAACCGCCTTGTCTTGCTCTATTGTGCGGCTAACGGCATTGATAAGGGCGATGACCAGCTTGGCGAGCAGATAGGAAGGAGCTGCCTTGCCGCTGAAAATGAATGTCCTGGGAACAGTGATTGACGTGGGCGAGTCTTTGGCCCGGTTATAGAGTGTGATGACATGCAGTATGTTCAGCACCTGCCTCTTGTATTCGTGGAAACGCTTAATCTGGCAATCGAACAGAGAATCAGTCGACACGGCGCCGCATTTTTTCTCCGCGATGTGGCGTGCCAGGCGGGACTTGTTCTCTTTCTTGGCAGCCTGCCAGAGAGCACGGAATTCGGCATCGTCCGCAAGGGGGCGGAGCTTTTCCAGTTCATTCAACTCCAGGATCCATCTGTCGCCGATATGCCGGGTTATGAGGTCGCTGAGCCCGGGATTTGCCTTTTTCAGCCACCTGCGTTGGGTTATGCCGTTTGTCACATTGTAAAATTTGTCCGGGTACATTTCGAAGAAATCGCGGAAGATCCCCTTTTTCAGGATATCCGTGTGCAGCCGGGAGACTCCGTTAACCGCATGGCTGCCGATGATGCAAAGGTGAGCCATGCGCACCCTCTTTTCCGCGCCTTCCTCGAAGATCGACATGCGTTTCAATCGCTGCACATCATCGGGAAAGCGTCGCATGACCTCGGTCAGGAAGATATCGTTGATCCGGTAGATGATCTCCAGGTGGTGGGGCAGAATTTTGCCGATCATCCAGACAGGCCAGTTTTCAAGCGCCTCGGGAAGGATGGTATGGTTGGTGTAGGAGAATGTCCGAACCGTGACGTCCCAGGCGTCATCCCATTCCATCCGCTCATGGGTTGTCAGGATTCTCATGAGTTCCGGAATTGCCAGTGACGGGTGCGTATCGTTGAGCTGTATCGACACCTTGTCGGGAAGATGGCTGAAATCGGCGTGCTTCTTGCGGAACCGGTACAGGATGTCCTGGACTGATGCCGACGCAAGAAAATACTCCTGCTTTATGCGCAGTTCCTTGCCTTCGATCACCTTGTCGGCTGGGTAGAGAACCTTGGAGATGTTCTCGGTGAGCATCTTTTTCTCCACCGCTTCCACGTATTTCCCTTCACTGAAAAAATGGAGGTCGAATTCGCGTGTCGACTTGGCGCTCCAGAGACGCATGGTGTTCACGACTTCGTTGCCGTAACCGGGGATGGGAATGTCGTAAGCCAGTGCCATGACATCTTCCGTGTCGACCCAGAAACGGATTTCGTTTTCTTCTTCATCCTTGCGGGAAACCACGTTGCCGTAGAACTTGACGGTATGCAGGTGCTCGTTGCGGCAGAACTCCCACGGGTTGCCGTAGCGCAGCCAGTTGTCGGGAATCTCGATTTGCATGCCGTCGATGATTTTCTGTGAAAATATTCCATACTCGTAGCGTATGCCGTAACCGTATGCAGGTATCGACATCGTGGCGAGCGAGTCGAGGAAACAGGCCGCGAGCCTGCCCAGGCCGCCGTTTCCGAGCCCGGCCTCCCATTCCAGTTCTTCCATGCATCCCAGGTCAAGCTTGAGTTCACGGAGAACCTCATCCCACACGTCCATCAATTTCAGGTTGATGACGCTGTTGACAAGCGAGCGGCCAATCATGAATTCCATCGACAGGTAATAAACTCTCTTGGCATCCTGGTCATAATATGCCTGCTGGGTATCACGCCACCTTTCAACGAGAAGGTCCCGGACCGAATAGGCGAGGGCCAGGAAGAGATCGTTCCTGGTTATGGAAAAATTGTCTTTGCCCAGCGTATACTCAAGATGCTTGAGAAACAGGCGGCGGAGGTTGGCGGGGATGAGAGATTCCCTCTTCCTGTTTTCAAGAAGGTAGTGATGATTGTTGTTAGGCATGGCATATTCCTTTTTCCCGGAAAAGTGCAGGTGCCGTTTGGGAAGTATATAGCGAATGCAAGAGCAACGCAACAGACCGTTACCATTGGACAGGGACGGGTTTTCATGCTACTAATGGACGAACCTGAAGGAAGCGGGGTTGACATGAAGAATGTGGGAATATATGCCAAGGTACAGGATCCGCGCTGCCGCGAAGTGGCCGGAGAGCTGATCGAATGGCTTAAGGAACGGGGGCTGAGGCCGGTTGTCGAAGTGTGCCTTTCCCGTTACCTCGAATGTGATGACGGTGTGGATGCAGACGAGCTTCCGGCAATGGTTGACCTTGTAGTTGTCCTGGGAGGCGATGGCACGCTCATTTCGGCGGCACGGAGAATTGGCGTTCGCGAAGTGCCCATACTCGGCATCAACCTGGGCAGCCTGGGGTTTCTAACCGAGACACCGGTAAGCGGCCTCTATGCAGCTCTCGAATCATATCTGTCAGGCAACTGCACGATTTCCGACAGGATGATGCTGACGGTAACCGTATTGCGGGAGGGGAAGGAATTAGGGGTTTTCGAGGCGCTGAACGACGCTGTCATCAACAAGGGCGCTCCTGCCAAGATCATAAACCTTGACACATCCGTGGACGGTTCCTTCCTCGCCACATTCAAGGCTGACGGACTCATCCTGGCAACTCCGACCGGTTCCACCGGTTATTCACTTTCCGCCTTCGGCCCCATCATCGACCCTTCCCTGGATTGCCTTCTCATAACGCCGATCTGTTCCCACACCCTCACCAACCGGCCGCTCGTGGTCAGCGCCGACACGGAGGTCAACGTTACGCTCGATTCCAACATGGAAAATGTCATGCTTACCCTGGATGGGCAGGTTGGGGTTCCCCTCCGTTACCGTGACATCATAAAGGTGAAAAGGGCCGATTACCGCACACACCTCATACTTTCGGGGGAAACCGATTACTTCGAAGTCCTTCGAACCAAGCTGAAATGGGGCGAGAGGTAGTATTCGGTTTCGTCCGTTTCCGGTTTTTGCCTTGCTTGCAGAGAACATGTTTTTCAAGGTGCGCGCTATAGGATGCTAACAGACCTTGTCATAAAGAATGTCGCCATCATAGAAGAGCTTCATGTAGCCTTTCTGCCGGGCCTGAACATACTTACGGGCGAGACGGGGGCAGGCAAATCGATCATAATCGATGCGATAAACCTGGTCCTCGGCGGGAGGGCATCCGCAGAGTCACTGCGCACCGGAGAAGATGAAGCGTCGGTCGAATGCGTCTTCGAAATCGAGGGAAATGCCGAGATTTGCGGCATTCTGGCGGAGGCCGGATTCGACGACGGACGGGAGTTGCTGGTGAAGAGGACTATTTCCCGTTCAGGAAGAAACAGGGTGTTTCTGAACGGCAGCCTCGCGACCACCTCGCTCCTTTCGGAGGTAACCACCCGGCTGGTGAACATTTATGGGCAACATGAATCACAGACGCTTCTCAAGCCGGAAAACCATCTCTTCCTCCTTGACGGTTTCGGGCTGCTGTCGCCCCGGAGGCAGGGCTTCATGGAACTCCATAATGAGTTCCGTTCCGTTGCCGAGCAACTGCGCAGCATGGAAAAGGCTGAAAGTGAAGCGTCCAGGCGCCTGGACCTCCTGAGGTTCCAGGCCGGGGAGATTGCTGGGGCCGGGCTCAGGCCAGGCGAAGATGAGGAGCTGGCGGAGGAAAGGCAGCGCCTCCTTCATACGGAACAGCTGCTGCGGGCAAGCCGGGGTGTCTATCAGGTTCTCTATGACGGAGACTATGCAGTTCTTGGAAACCTGCGCGCACTGATCCAGGATGTGGAGGAAGGCGGCAGATACGATGGAGAACTTTCCGCAATTGCAGGCCGGCTTAACGAGGCCTATCTACAGCTCGAAGACGGAGCCTTGTGCCTGCGGGATTACGGTTCCCGGTTGGAAGCGGACCCGAACCGTCTGCTGGAACTGGACGACAGGCTGGACCTGATAAACCGGCTCAAGAAGAAGTATGCTCCTACCGTTGAAGGAATCATTTCCTTCGGCAAGTCCGTCGAGGAAGAAATTGAAGGGCTGGAATTCGGTACGGAAAAGCGCTCACAGCTGGAAAGCCGGTTGGACGAAATCGGGAAGGCGCTCCGCGCTGACGGGCTGGAGCTGTCGCAGCTGCGCAGGGAGGCGGCTGGAAGGCTGGAAAGATCCATGGAAAAGGAACTGGCTGACCTTGCAATGAAAAATGCCCAGTTCCGTGTCGCTTTCGAAGCGCTTGAAGAACCGCGGGCCACGGGCATGGAGCGCGTGGAATTCCTGTTTTCCCCCAACCAGGGCGAAGCGCCGAAGCCGCTGGCGCGCATTGCTTCGGGGGGCGAGCTTTCACGCATCATGCTGGCGCTGAAGCAGGTTCTTCCTGAAAGCGATGTGCCCACGCTGATATTCGACGAGGTCGACAGCGGGATCGGCGGGGCGGTGTCGGCCAGAGTGGGGAGGAAGTTGAAACAGGTATCGATGCGCCAGCAGGTTCTCTGCATTACCCACCTGCCCCAGGTCGCGGCCTGTGCCGACCACCATTTCAAGGTGGAAAAAGCGTCCCGTTCAGGACGTACCACCACCTGCATCGGGCTGCTTTCCGCAGAGGCCAGGGTCGATGAAATCGCCAGGATGCTGGGCGGTGCGAAAATCACTGAAAAGACCCTTGAACATGCCAGGGAAATGTTGGAAGATAGTGCATGTTGAGATGCGAAGCCCAAGCCCGCACAAAGAAAGGAGATACGTATGTTGCGCAAGGCCAGGTTGAGAGACGTCAAGGACATACAGAAGCTCCTCACCCATTATGCCAGCCGTGGAGACATGCTGTCGCGCTCCCTTTCCGAGCTTTACGAGTCGGTGCGTGACTTCTATATATTCGAGGAGGAAGGGAAGCTCATAGGCGCCTGCGCACTTCATATCATGTGGGATGACCTTGCAGAGTTGCGTTCGGTTGCTGTAATGGAGGGGGCGACGCGGCACGGGATCGGTACCAGGCTGGTTCAGGCATGTCTTGATGAAGCGCGTGAACTTGGGATAAAGAGGGTGTTCTGCCTCACCTACAAACCCGAATTCTTCGGACTCTTCGGTTTCAGGATCGTGGACAAGGCGGAACTTCCGCAGAAAGTCTGGAAAGACTGCATCAATTGCGTAAAATTTCCGGACTGCGACGAAATTGCAATGCTGCTCGATTTGTAGCTCTATTTTCCAATATGTCAATAATCATCTTACCTTGACCTGAAAGTACCTCCATGAACGCAGAACATATTTCGGATTCGATCCTGAAGCTGCTCAAGGGGCTATCCCTTGACGGCTACGAAATCAGCATCGGGAATTCCCACAACCTTTCTCTAGAGGTAAAGGAAGGAAAGGTCGATACATTCAAATGCTCCGCGCCGCTTGGTGTAAGCGTGAGATTGCTCAAGTCCGGAGGCATGGGGTTCTCCTTTTCCACCAGCCTTGCCGGCAGCGACCTGGAGCGGATGGTAGACAACGCACTTGTTTCAGCTCTCAACCAGACACCCGATTCCTGGAACGGTTTTCCCGTGCCCCGACCTTATCCTGACTTGCCAGGCTTGTTCGACGAAGCGCTGACTGCAGTAGCGGAAAATCGGAAAATCGACCGTGCAATCGAGCTGGAGCGGCTGACGCTTGCAGCGGATCCCAGGATCAAACGGGTTCGAAAAGCCAGCTACGGTGAGTCTGAATATATGGTCTATGTTCGAAACTCTCTCGGCGTAAAAGGAATGTTTCGCGGCACATCCGTCTCGGCAAGTGTTTCAGCTGTTGCCGAGGATGACGGTGACTCCCAGATGGGCTGGGATTTCGGCTTCGGCAATTTCTTTTCAGATCTCCATGTTGACCGCATCGCAGCTGCTGCGGCAGCACGCGCCGTCGGGCTCCTTGGCGCCCGCAAAATTCAAACCATGCGCTGCCCGGTTGTCCTGGACAACCACGTGGCGGCTGACATACTTGAAGTGCTTGCCCCTTCCTTCCTTGCCGAAAATGTGGTCAAGGGCAAGTCGATGCTTGCCGGTCGCACCGGACAGCGGCTCTTTTCAGACAAGATGACGATCAGGGACAACGGTTTGCTGAGTGGAGGCATGGCAACGGCGCCCTTTGATGCCGAAGGCGTGCCGCAGCAGGACACCCTGCTCGTGGAAGAGGGGACGATAAGGGCATTCCTGTATGACAGTTACTGGGCGCGCCGGGATGGGAGGGAAACAACGGGCAACTCAACACGCGGCGGCATGAAAGGCCCTCCGCACCTTGGTGTGACCAATTTTTACATCGAAAACGGCACTGCGTCTGCCGGAGATCTTTTGGCCGGTATTGCGAGGGGGGTGCTGATCACGGATGTAATGGGCATGCACACGGCAAACCCGATATCCGGTGATTTTTCCGTCGGCGCAAGCGGCTTCCTTGTTGAAAACGGGGCCGTTTCATACCCGGTAAAGGAAATCGCCTTGTCGGGAAACATCATCGAGCTTTTTGCCCATATCGAAGAGGTTGGCAGTGATCTGCGCTTTTTCGGAAGCGTCGGCTCACCCTCGCTGCTGATCAGTACTCTCGATGTGAGCGGAAGTTGATAATTGCAAAAGGTTATTGGCACGATACAACGGTGGATCAGGATATAGGCCAGTACCTTAAATGAATCATGACCCATCTCTCCCGAATGTCTCACTGTGCTGACAGATGGTTTGTTTCCTGAAGCATTTCTGACATTGCACATAACCTGTTGCCTCGCGCTGATTTTATCCCTATGGAGAAAATACATGATTGAAGAATACCTGAGGAATGAGGCGGAGCGAAAGAAGCTCGGCATACCGCCACGTCCCCTGGACTCTGAACAGACCGGGGCAATTTGCCGGCTGCTTTTGGATCCGCCTGTTGGAAAGGAGGATTTCCTCCTTTATTTGCTGAAGGATCGTGTCTCACCGGGTGTTGATCCTGCTGCTGAGGTCAAGGCTGATTTTCTTGGGCGAATTCAGTCCGGAGAGGCGTACTCCCCAGTTGTGTCCCCTGTTGATGCCGTATGCATTCTTGGAGATATGCTGGGAGGGTACAATATCAGGCCGCTGATTGCCGCGCTGCGTAATCCTGACTTGGAGGAGGCGGCAGCGGCAGCACTGTCCAGAAACATCTTGGTGTATGACGCTTTTGACGAATTGGCGGATCTTTCCGAAACTGTTCCAGCCGCCGCCAGGGTCCTGAAGTCATGGGCCGCTGCCGAATGGTTCACCAACCGTCAGCCATTGCCCGAAATGATCCGCGTCAAGATATTCAAGGTGGACGGAGAAATCAACACTGATGACTTCTCGCCTGCCGGCGATGCCTGGAGCAGGCCGGACATACCCCTCCATGCCCTGTCCATGGGCAAAACGAGGTTTCCCGGAGGAATCGGAACCATCGCGGAGTATCGGAAAGAGGGTTTCCAGGTGGCGTTCGCCGGTGATGTGGTGGGTACCGGGTCGTCGAGGAAATCAGCCTGCAACAGCCTTTTGTGGCACATAGGCGAGGATATCCCCTCCGTGCCGAACAAGAAACGGGGTGGGGTGATACTCGGTGGAGCAATCGCCCCGATTTTCTTCAACACGGCCCAGGACTCCGGCGCCCTGCCGATACGCTGCGATGTGACATCCATGAAGAGCGGCGACATCGTGACAGTAGACACTTTGAACGGCAGGATAACCTCGGAAAATGGAACGGTCCTTGCCACCTTCACCTTGAAACCGGAAACGCTTGCAGACGAATACCGGGCAGGAGGACGAATTCCGCTGATAATCGGCCGGGCTCTAACCGAAAGGGCAAGGAAGGCGCTCGGCTTGGGCGGGTCAACGCTGTTTGCTTCGGTCGAAAACCCGGCACCTGTCTCGGGTCAACGCTACACCCTTGCACAGAAAATGGTGGGACGCGCCTGCGGCCTGTCCGGCGTGCTGCCCGGTACTGCATGCGAACCCCGAATGACGACAGTCGGATCCCAGGACACCACCGGGCCCATGACCGCGGATGAGTTGAAGGAGCTTGCCTGCCTGCGTTTCCAGGCGCCTATGTTCATGCAGTCCTTCTGCCACACGGCTGCCTACCCCAAGCCCTCGGATGTCACCATGCACCGGATGCTGCCCGATTTCGTGGCGGAACGGGGTGGGGTCGCACTCCGGCCGGGTGACGGCATCATTCACAACTGGCTGAACCGCCTTATCCTGCCCGACACGGTCGGTACGGGCGGGGATTCGCACACCCGTTTTCCCATCGGCATCTCATTCCCCGCGGGATCAGGTCTCGTGGCATTTGCCGGCGCTCTCGGCTTCATGCCGCTGGACATGCCGGAAAGCGTTCTCGTGCGTTTTGTGGGCAAACCAAACCCGGGTATAACCGTGCGTGACCTGGTGAACGCAGTTCCCCTTGCGGCTATTCGCCAGGGACATCTCACCGTGCCCAAAAAGAACAAGGTGAACGTTTTCAACGGGCGCATAATGGAGATCGAGGGGCTTCCGGATCTCCCGGTGGACGAGGCCTTCGAGCTGACCAATTCGGCTGCGGAAAGAAGCGCCGCCGCTGCCTGCATCAGGCTTTCGAAAGATCGTGTGGCTGGGCATCTCCGCTCTAACGCCGCACTTATGAAAATGATGATCGAAGATGGTTACCGGGATGCCGATGCCCTGAGGCGCCGCATCGAGGCAGTGGAGGCGTGGCTTTCCAGGCCTGAACTTCTTGAGCCTGACGAGGGCGCGGAATATGCCGCGATTATCGAAGTCGACCTGGCAAGCATCACAGAGCCCATCGTTGCCTGCCCAAATGATCCCGACGATGTCCGCCTCTTGTCGGAAATTGCCGGGACACCCGTACATGACGTGTTCATTGGATCCTGCATGACGAGCATAGGGCATTTTCGTGCCTGTGCCGAAATCTGGAAGGGAAGGAAGTTCAACCGGGACGTGCGGACCTGGATCTGTCCACCGACCCGCATGGACAGCGCCCGGCTGCGCGGGGAAGGGTTGTATTCCGTTTTCGGCGCCATAGGCGCCCGCATAGAGATGCCGGGCTGTTCTCTCTGCATGGGCAACCAGGCCAGGGTGCCTGATGGCGTCACGGTTTTCTCGACATCGACGCGTAACTTCGACAATCGAATGGGTGACGGTGCGCGTGTCTATCTAGGCTCTGCCGAGTTGGCAGCCGTCATTTCAGTCCTCGGACGCATACCGACGGTGGAAGAATACCTGGAAATTAACCGTCAGCGCATCGAGCCGGAAAAAGACAAAATCTACCGCGTCCTTGCTTTCCAAGTTTCTAAGGAATCCGGCGCAAAAAAGTGTTGACTCCGTAAGCTCTCTTTGGTATAAATCAAAAGCTCTCGATGAGCGGGAATAACTCAGTGGTAGAGTGCAACCTTGCCAAGGTTGAAGTCGCGGGTTCAAATCCCGTTTCCCGCTCCAGACTGACTCAGGGACCTGGTTTTATGCCAGGTCCCTTTTTTGCTGACTCACATAGATTCGCAGGTAACTCTTGCTGTAAAAAGAGCGTGTCTCCAAAGACAGTAGCAGTCAAAACAATCTACAAATAATTTTATTGAAGCTGGAACTTTTCTTTCTCAGTACTTGTCTCATCTCTTAAAAGACAGCAACGAGATATTTCCCGCAGGGGAATATCACATCACAAACGGAATGAGAGCAAGTATCAACCAGAAAAGGAGACGGTAATGAAAAAATCCTACATCGGCAAAAACGCAATGCTATTGGCTGCAGCAGTTCTGATCGGCACAATCGGTGTGTCGGTTGCATGGGCCGAGGATGCACCGGCGAAAAAAAAGGGGCCGGCTTTGCAGCAACTCGAAGATTGGGCCGGAAAGAAGATCGAAGATGTCAAGGTTCCGAAAGTTTCAAGTCCCTCTCCGGCAACGAGCAGTTACGATGTAAACAAGTCAACTACATCTTATGATGTGAATAATTCATCATCCACGACTAAAGGGAAATAACCGTTACGGGAATAGTATGAAACGGACTATTAGTGGTTGTCTAATGCGGACAAGATAGGTCCGGCGGGACAGTCTGAAAACAACAAAAGGCGGTCGAAGGCGCAAACGTCACGACCGCCTTTTGTTTGTGCAATTCAACTCCTCCAACCGCAGTCGACAAAATGGATTTTCCCGGTTTCTTGAAACTAAATTCAAGGAACCAGGACAAAGTTCTGAATTGCATCCGCCGCTGAAATATCCATGTAGAAGCCCTGTGTCACGTAACCGGTGAAGGACGCTTCTACCGTATAATGGCCGGCAGCCGAGTTTTGTGCCGAGAATGCAATTGGAAGTGAGCCTGTGCCGTAAAAACCGAGAAGCGGCGCGTCTATTGGCAGTGTAAGGACATAGGCCCCGGACGGCACATCGACTGCCTGCAATTTAACGGTTACGGTAATGCTGCTGCCGAGTGTTTGCTTTGCTGCCACATAGGCCGCTTCATCAGTCGAGCCTGGCGGCGGGTTCAACACTACGGTGCCGCTGATGTTCCTCGTGGCCGGGGATGTGGCTGCGGGCGTTAACGCAATCGGCTGTCCGCTGGTACTCAACGTGGTGATGCTGGTTGTGCTTGGGACCGGCACCGATGAGATGACTTTTGTGGTATGGCCGTCAGCGGTGAGAACAATGTCGTAATTGCCCGGCACGAGGCGGGCAAGGAAGAACTCCCCGGCAGGTGAATTCGGCGCTGTGGAACGTATCACGATGCCGCTCTGTTGCGCGGATACGCTAACATTGTAACCAAGCGATGTCGTATCTACATAGCCGTTTATTCCGTTCAGTACCGTGGGAATTACCTTGATTACAGGCTTAAGGATGTATTTAACACTGCCGGTCCCGGTCTTGACGACGGATTTGCATGCGTCGAAATCCAGCACGAGGTCGACGCGCTGCCCGGCCGCAACATCGAATTCGTTGATGAGTTTGATGCCGCTTTGCACCCCGCTTGGCGTGTCCATCGCGATCTCAGTTGATGTGCCCGAAAGGACAACCGAATTGGCGATGCGGTTCCCCGTGTTCGGAACCAGCACAAGACGCAGCTGGGTGTAATGCCCGGCTGCCAGGGGTGTCTCGCCCAACCATTCCAGAACCCCGTTGGTGAGGTCTAGCAGATTGATTTTCCTTGCCGGGTCGAGGGTGATATCGTTCCAGCCGGCATCGCCCGAAGCGGCCGACGCGCTTTGATGCACGCGTACCTTGCTGACGGTAACATAGACGGCATCAAAGCCGCAGGAGGGTGCGTCAGTCAGTGAAACGCCCAACGTGCCAGTGCCCGCTTGCGAACTGGAGCCGCCGCCACTGCCACAGCCTGAGAAAAGAATTGACAATGATATTGCCGACCAGATTAACAAAAAAATGCGGAGAACCGAAGACATCTTGCGTACCATGATATTCTCCTTGAAATGTTTTTTTTTCGCATTGAAGAAAAAAGGTCATTTCGTGAACACGACGTTAATTTTGCGGCCCGGCAGTTAAAGTTGGGTGCTGCAGCCATTTGCCCAACGATCGCAGTTGGAGTTGCCATTGTGGTCAATAACCCTTAATACTAATATATAGCATCGTTTTTTTGCTATTCAAACGAAGTGCCGGTGAAATGTATGAAAACTGCATAAGCGCCAATCCGGGGTTTCCGGATGGGCACTAATTACTCAAAAATGAAATGTGTCATTGATTTATTGACAAATATGAAGAAGATATTGAACAACCGTTGGTATAAAGAGTAGTATTCGTATAATCTCAGACTGTTTGCAATACTGCCGAAAAGGGTCGAGAATGACTGGAAATACAAAGAAACATACTATCTCGCCATCGAAACGCGATCATTCTCTTTCCCGGCTGGAATCTGAGATCGGCTACAGTTTCAAGGACCGGCGACTGCTTTATCAGGCACTTACCCACAGCTCCTATGCCTGCCAGGGCAGAAGGGCGGGTGTGCTTGACAACGAGCGGATGGAATTCTACGGGGATGCGGTTTTGGGCTTCCTGATAAGCAAAATGCTGCTCAGACGCTTTCCCCAAAGCGGCGAAGGAAACCTTTCATGCGCCAGGGCATCGATCGTGGATACGGGTACTCTCGCAGGCCTGGCGGAGCGCTTGCGGCTGGGGGAATTCCTTTTTCTGGGCCCGAGCGAAGAAAAATCCGGCGGGCGGACGAAAAAATCGGTTCTTGCAAATTCTTTCGAGGCGCTGGTTGCCGCGGTTTGTCTTGATGGGGGAATAGAAAGTGCGGAACGGTTCGTGGAACGATTCTTCAGTCCTCTGCTGGAAGCAGAAGTGTTGCCGGAAGAGGGAAGGGATTACAAAACGAAACTTCAGGAGCTTTCACATGCCATTGGCTGCACTCCACCATTCTACATCGTGGATGATGTCAGCGGCCCTGACCATGATCTCATGTTCAGGGTAACCGTCATTGTCGGGGACCATTGTTATGGCAAAGGGACCGGCAAGACCAGAAAGGAGGCGGAGCAGGCTGCGGCACGGGAAGGTCTGATTCTGCTGCAGGATGACCTGCAACGTTTATCCTGAGGTTGCGATGGCTACGTAGCTTCCCGAGAATTCGACCGCAGGCCGGTTGCCGCTCATCGTGACTGCAGTCAAAACTATTTTCCCGCGGCCCTTGCTTCTTACATCATGTATGAAACGTTCGAACGTCTGCGCATCCGGCAGTTCACAGTATGCATTAAGGACTTCTTTAACAGGTAGAGCATAAGTGACTGAACTTTTGTGGATCATTACCTCAGAAGAAATGCCCGCCTCCACGAGTTTGAGGTGAAGCAGACCCCATCCCGACAGTACGAGCAAAGAGAAAATGCTGCCGCCGAAAGCGGTGCCCTTGTCGTTGACGTTTTGAGCCAACGGCGCCTTGAGCAAAAGAGACTTACCGTCATATCCTGCCACATCGATGCGCATCTCTCCGGTTATGGGTATGCTGTCATGGAACAGATTTTCGAGATAACCGGCAGAATTCAATAGGTTCATTTCCTTCCTCACAATTGCAGGGATATAGCATGGAGCAACAGCCCTATCAGTCCGCCTACCAGGGTTCCGTTCATCCTGATGAACTGGAGGTCGGAGCCGATGCTCAACTCGATTTCACTTACGAAATCGTCTTCTTCCCACTGTCTGATGGTCCCTGATACATGCCTGGAAAAACCCGTTCTCAGGTCATCTGCGTACTTTCTGACCGCCATTTCAAGGTGCTGATTGATGGTATCCTTAAGGTCCGCGTTTTTGGAAAGTGTGTTTCCAAGACCTACCGCTGCTGCTGAAACATGCTCGCGAATTCGGGACTGGGGTTGCTCCAGATCGTTTCGCAGCCAGGCCTCGAGGTCTGAACAGAGATGTTTTATGTAGTCCGAAAGCTGAAGGTTGCTTATCAGATTCTGTTTCATGGACTCGATGCCGGATCTCAATGACTGGTCGTCCCTGAGCCTGGATGAGAATTCGGAAAGAATGTCGTCGAAATGTCTCCGTAGTTCATGTGTCGGGTCATCGTTCACTTTCCGGATGAAGACATTGATTCTTTTGGCTATTTTTTCTCCAGCTCCCTTGGCGAACTGCTCACGGTTAGGAATGAATTTGACGAGAAGAGGATATTCGGTCGAGCACCAGTCGTCGATTGCACGGGCGATCTTATCCTGGGAATCCGGTAGATCCAGCCAGTCGGCAAGGCGTCTCAGGAGTTCGTCAAGGACTGACTGATGGCGATTGTCTTTTCTCAGTATGTCGATTATCGCACCAACTGAAGACGGCAGGTCAATCTTGCTGATGCGGTTGTTTATGGCTGCCAGCATGATTGTCCTTACCCGCTTGTCATCAATGAAATCGAGTGATTCGGATATGACGCCGGTGATCCCCCTTGCCAGACCTGCAGCGTTTTTTTCCGACATGAGATATGAAGACAGGCGATTGGCAGGGTCAAGCTTCCTGACTTTCGCCACCAGTGCCTCGGTGGCAAGAAACTTGTCACGGATGAACTCGGCAAGACTGTCGGCAATCGCTTCTTTCTTGCTGGGTATTATTGCAGTATGGGGAATGGGGATACCGAGGGGATGCCTGAAAAGCGCAACGACTGCGAACCAGTCTGCAAGTGCGCCGATCATGGCCGCTTCCGAAAATGCGCCGACCCATTGCCAGGCGCCGTGACCTCCCTGGCAACGTGCTATTACGAACAGAATGCCGGCAGAAACCATCATTGCCAGAGCCAAAGCCTTGTTCTTGCGCAAGGCGCGAATCTTATGATCCATCATTACTCCTTGAAAGTTGGTGGTACGGAAAACCGCGCACGAAAGAGAGTTTTTATCAGGAACTGCGGTCCAAGGCAACAGGCATTTGCTTCCTGGAACGAAGTTGTCGATTCCGCGCGACCGGATGATCAGGAAACCAGGCGTTTAGGTTAGCTTGCGATCACTCGATTATGCTCGCTTCAACAGTTCCGTTTTCTACTGAGAGAATAGCGTGGGAACCGGGTCCCTGGCCGGCTTTCATGCATCCGGGATTTACGAAAAGGATTCCTTTGCGATGTTCTATCGAGGCGATATGGGTATGGCCATAGAGGACGACCCTGACATCGGCGAGTTCCGCCCGACGCTGCAACCGTTCGAGTCCCGATTTCACCTGGAAAAGGTCTCCGTGGGTCAAGAGGAACCTGTTTCCTTCGATGGTCACAAGAAGTTCCCTCGGGGCGACGCAGCGCGGGTCGCAATTGCCGGAGACGCACAGGACAGGTATTTCGAGCGCTATCCCGATAAAGACGGCATCGTCGTGATTGTCTCCAAGGTGAATCAAAGAGGTGAGATCGGAGTATCGTGACAGCGCCTGGACTGCGCAGGGGTAATTGCCATGAGTGTCGGACAGAACTGCAATTTTCATGAAAGATCAAGTTCCCGCCCAGGACCGGGTGGCCGGCCTGCATAAAGGAAAACAAGCGAGGGACCGGGGGTCTGAAAAAATTACTGCGGCTGCTGCCAGTCGATCCCCAACCTGCGCATCTTTTCAACCAGGGTTGTGCGGTTGAGTCCCAGCATGCCAGCTGCCTTGGCCTTGACTCCCTTGGCCAGGGCAAGGGCGTCACAGATCATTTTCTTCTCTATCTCGTTAACGGTTTTGACAAGGTCGACCCCCTGTTCGCTGACCGTTGTCAAAACTTCGTCCCTGATGTTGCCGGGAATGTCCGAAAGCATGATGCGCTCGTCTTCGGAAAGAGCGACAATTCTTTCAACCATGTTTTCCAGCTGCCTTACATTGCCCGGCCAGGAATAGGACTCCAGGGTGTGAAGGGCTTCGTTGGAAATGGTCATTCTCGGCCGTTTCATTTCGGTGCAGTTCTTTTCGATGAAATGCCTGACAAGGGGAAGGATGTCTTCCCTTCTTTCGCGCAGGGGAGGGAGAACAACCGGGATCACATTGAGCCGGTAGAAAAGGTCCTCCCTGAAGTTGCCCTTTTTGACTTCTTTTTCAAGATCGAGATTGGTGGCGGAAATGACGCGAACATCAAGCTTGATCGATCGAGTGGAGCCGATCCTTTCGATTTCCTGCTCCTGCAGCGCCCGAAGCAGTTTTGTCTGGAGGTGCATCGGCATGGTGCCGATTTCGTCGAGGAAAATGGTGCCGCCGTTGGCTGCCTCGAATTTGCCGATCTTGTCGCGTATCGCGCCGGTAAACGCTCCCTTCACGTGGCCGAACAGCTCCCCTTCGAGCAGGCTCTCCGGAATCGCGGCGCAATTGACGGGTATGAACGGTTTGTCCTTGCGGTGGCCGTTGAAGTGTATGGCGCGTGCGACAAGCTCTTTGCCGGTGCCGGATTCGCCCAGCACGAGAATGGTCGAGTCGGTTCCCGCAACCTTTTTCAGCCGGGCGAACAGCTTTTGCATGGGCGGGGACGTCCCGATGATGTTGGCGAAGTCATATTTGTTGTGCAGTTGCTGCTTAAGGTAGACGGTCTCGGAACGAAGCTGGCGTTTCTCCAGGGCATTTGTAATGAGAATGGACAGTTCATCGAAATTGAGCGGCTTGGTTATGTAATCGAAGGCCCCTTCCTTCATCGCCTTCACTGCGGTTTCCGCGGAAGCATGGCCGGTAATGAGGATTACCTCCGTCGATGGGGAGACGTCTTTCGCCTGTTTGAGGATTTCTATTCCATTGATGTCGGGCAGCAAAAGGTCGGTTATAATGATATCGAACGGTTCATGGTCGAGAAATGAAAGCCCGATCTTGCCTGATGCTGCTCCTTTTACTGTATAACCTGACATTTTGAGCAATCGGGAAAGGGTGTCCCTGCTGATGTCATCATCTTCAACCAGAAGTATTTTAGCACGTTCTTTCATGATGGCCTCGCAGAAATGATGAATTAATACATACCATTAATTGAAGGCGCCTTGCAAGAGTACAGTTAAATAAAGGCCATCTGAAGCGTGTTAGAGTCGTGGAGGTGCTGCATGAGATTTATGGTTATTTTGCTGATGCTGGCTTTCATCGAGACGTCTTATGGTGCTGGTGTGCCTTCCAAGATCATGATTGTTGCGATCAACGGGCCGATAAACCCGGCGACTTCCGAATATGTTCACAGAAACCTGATGTTGTCGGCAAGCCGTCACGATTCGCTCTTTCTCATCCAGATGGATTCGCCGGGAGGGCTGGACAGTTCAATGCGTGAAATCGTAAAGGAAATGCTCGCCAGCCCGGTCCCCGTTGCAGTTTATATCGCACCGTCAGGTGCAAGAGCTGCTTCAGCCGGAGCCATTATTTCAATCGCGGCGGATGTCTGCGCCATGGCGCCGGGAACGAACATCGGTGCCGCTCACCCCGTATCCCTGGGTCAACAGCCCGACAAAGTAATGCAGAGCAAGATTCTGAACGATACGGCAGCGTATGTGGCAGGAATAGCGGCATTCAGGGGAAGAAACGCGGACATGATAACAAACATGGTCAAGTCCAGTGAGTCTTTGACAGCGGAAAAGGCCTTGGAAGCAAAAGTAATCGACTTGCTGGCCAGTGACAGGAAGGACTTGTTGAGCAAAATCAATGGCCGGTCATTTCGAAAGGGTGAAACGCTGCGGAAGATCGATATATCGGGGGCTTCGGTGGAAATCCGCGAAATGGGCACAAGAGAGCGGATACTCAATGTAATTGGAGATCCCAACATTGCATATATCCTGATGATGATCGGTTTCCTCGGGTTGTTCTTCGAGCTTTCCACGCCAGGCGCCATTCTCCCGGGTGTTATCGGCGGAATCTCCCTGCTGCTTTCATTTTTCGCTTTTCAGACCTTGCCGATCAATTATGCCGGAGTGTTGCTAATTCTGCTTGCCATGATACTCTTCATAGCCGAGATCAAGATCGTTTCCCACGGAATGCTTGCAGTCGGAGGGGTGGTGTCACTTGCCTTCGGCTCACTGCTTCTGGTGGATTCCGGTGAAACAGGTCTCCAGATCAACTGGGGCCTGATTATTATAAACATATCGGTGATTACTGCTCTTGCGCTCATTGTGATACGCAAAGCCGTGAAAGTGCACAGGAAAACGCCCGTTTCCGGAAAGGAGGGCCTGCGAGGCGAGAAAGGCGTGGCAGATTCCGAAATATTCGAAAACGGCAAGGTTTTTGTCAGGGGGGAGTACTGGGATGCCTGGAGTGATGACAGGATAGGACGTGGAGAGAAAGTCGAGGTGTTAGAGCTGGAGGGCATGAAGTTGAAGGTAAGAAAAGTGTAGTTCCGCGAAAGGAGGTTTTCAATGGATTCAGTTTTTGGTTATTTTACCTATGTGCCCATGATTTTCATAATCATTGTTTTCCTCATGGTGGCGGCATCGGCAATTAGGATTCTTCCCGAGTACGAGCGTGGAGTCCTTTTCCGGCTCGGTCGTTTTGCAGGGACTCGGGGACCCGGCCTGTTTTTCATCATCCCCGGTATTGATCGTCTTGTCAGGGTTTCATTGCGTACGGTGGCCTTCGACGTCCCCCCGCAGGATGTAATTACCCATGACAACGTCACCATCAAGGTATCTGCGGTGATCTACTTTCGCGTGATAGAGCCGGAAAAAGCTATCATCGAAGTGGAAAATTTTCTTTATGCCACCAGCCAGCTGTCCCAGACCACCTTGAGAAGTGTTCTGGGGCAGGTTGAGCTGGACGAGCTGCTGGCCAACCGGGAAAAGATCAACCGTGAACTCCAGGAGATTCTGGACCGGCACACCGGTCCGTGGGGAGTGAAGGTTTCCAACGTGGAGGTGAAAAACATCGACCTTCCCCAGGAGATGATGCGGGCGATCGCCAAGCAGGCGGAGGCTGAGCGGGAGCGTCGTGCAAAGGTGATTCATGCCGAGGGGGAATTGCAGGCTTCGGAAAAACTTGCCAAGGCGGCCAAAGTGCTGGCTGTGGAACCCATGTCCCTTCAACTTAGATTCCTGCAGACACTGACTGAAATCGCGGCTGAGAAAAATTCCACCACCATATTCCCCGTTCCGATCGACCTGCTGAAAATGTTTCTGGACAAGAAGAATTCATGAAGGTTGAGCGCTGGGAGCAGCGAGTATATGCCAGAAAGGGCGACCCATAGTGCGGTCGCCCTTTCTCTGGTCAAAAACGGAAGCAGCGTCTAGAGCTTCATGGTTTCGATTTTGCCTTCTTTTTTGAGTTTTTCGACGAGCGCGCTTATTTCCTTCTGGATTTTGTTGGATTTCAGATAATCGCTTATCATCTGTTTCGAATCGTCGAAGGTGACCGTGCCGGCCGGCTTTTTGTCGACCAGCTTGATGATGTGGTAGCCGAACTTGGTTTCCACGATACCGCTCACTTCACCGGGCTTCAGATCGAAAGCAGCCTTTTCGAATTCCGGCACCATCTGGCCCTTGGTGAAGTAACCCAGGTCTCCACCTTGCGGTGCGCTCGGACAGGTGGATTCCTTTTTGGCGATCTCTGCAAAATCCTCACCTGCCTTGACCCTCTTGAGAAGGGCTTCGGCTTTTTCCCTCGCTTTTGCCTTGTCGGCGGCAGAGGCATTTGCATCTACTCCAACCAGGATATGGCTGGCCTTGACGCTTTCGGGATTCTTGAACTTCTCCGGGTTCTCATCGTAGAATTTCTTGGCTTCGGCTTCGGTGACAGTCGCCTTGGGGACTATATCCTTTTCGACGAGGTTGTTGATATATATCTCTTTGCGGGCGAATTCCTTCAGGTCCTTGTCGGTCAGGCCGTTGTCTTTCATCCATTTTTCCATGTCTTTCTGGGTGGGAAACTTGGCCTTCCGTTGGGCGACAAGGCTGTCGACCTGCTTGTCCACGTCCTTGATCTCGTACTTCTTGCCTGCCTGGTAGAGAAGTTCTGCTGAAATGAGTTGGCTGGTCAGGGCGCTTTCAAGTGATTTTTTCTGCTCATCGGTAAGCGGTGCGGTCTGGCGGCTCTGGACCAGCATGATTCGAACGGAGCGGTCCAGTTCCCCCCTGGTGATGACTGTTCCGTTCACTTTGGCGATCGGAGTGGAGGCTGTGGTTGCCGAGGATTTTGTGTGGGCCGGCTTGGACTTCTTTTCCGCGGCGAACAGCATGCTGCTTTGCAGCAGCAGCAGTGCAAGGCATAGCAGGAAAGACCTGATAGTGATTCTTTTGATGTTCGACATCCGATTTTCTCCTTTACTGATTTTTGATTTGCCTGCAAATTCTATCACGAGCATTTGGTTAAGCAAAGTGTAATGTTCATTGGACATCGATTATTTAAGATTGGTTCCGCTGGCATGAATATCATCTCACGCAATTTGTTGTGTATATGTTGTTGACATTTCAAGAATATTCTGGTTCCATATATAACTTGCACCTTTGTGCCTGATTCGCTTCACGCTCCCACTGGAGTCTGTGCGAATGCTCTCGGCAGATGTGATGGCAATTGCGATTTTGTCATGGAATTCAATAATTTTTTATTAATTACAGGGAGCTGCAACATGGAAAAGAGAAAATTCAAGAAAGTGATGGCCGCCAACAGGGGCGAAATTGCAATCCGTATTTTCAGGGCGTGCAGTGAACTGGGCATAGGGACGGTCGCCATCTATTCACAGGAAGACAAGCTGTCCCTTTATCGCTACAAGGCTGACGAGGCGTACCTCATCGGAAAGGGCAAGAAGCCGGTCGATGCCTATCTCGGGATAGATGAAATCATCGAACTGGCGCTAAAAAAGGGTGTAGATGCCATTCATCCGGGCTACGGCTTCCTTTCGGAGAATTCCGAGTTCGCTGAAAAGTGCGAGGCGGCCGGCATCGTCTTTATCGGGCCTACCGCCCAGATGCAGAGGATGGTCGGTGACAAGATAGCTGCACGGAAAGTGGCCATTGCTGCTTCGGTGCCGGTGATACCCGGGACGACGGAACCGGTCACGGAAGATGGTGAAGCCCTCAGGTTCGTTGAACAGGCCGGTTATCCCGTAATCATAAAGGCGGCTGCAGGAGGCGGTGGCCGCGGGATGCGCGTTGCCCGCAACCAGAGGGAACTGCTGGAAGGCCTGGGCAGCGCCCGAAGCGAGGCCAAGGCTGCTTTCGGCAACGAAGCGGTTTTCCTGGAGAGGTTCATCGAGCATCCCAAGCACGTGGAAGTTCAGGTGCTCGGCGACAACTACGGCAATCTCGTCCATTTTTTCGAGCGGGACTGCTCCATCCAGCGACGCCACCAGAAGGTCGTCGAATTCGCCCCGTCGAGCCTTGACCCGAAAAAGAGAGAAGAACTATGCCAGGCGGCCCTGCGGGTTGCCAGCTACGTCAAGTACCGCAATGCGGGCACTGTTGAGTTTCTCCTCGACCAGGAAGGGAATCATTATTTTATCGAGATGAATCCGCGGATCCAGGTCGAACATACCGTAACCGAAATGATTACCGGCAGGAACCTGGTGCAGGCGCAGATACTGGTCGCCGAAGGATTGCGCCTCTCGGACCCGGAGATCGGGATTCCCGGGCAGGAGGCGATTTCCATGTGGGGGAGCGCCATTCAATGCCGCATCACGACCGAAGATCCGAAAAACAATTTTGCGCCCGATTTCGGGGTATTGAAGGCGTACCGTTCGCCAGGAGGTTTCGGCGTGCGCCTCGATGCGGGCAACGCTTTCACCGGCGCCCACATAACGCCCCATTATGACTCTCTCTTGGTGAAAATCAGCACCTGGGGGCTGAACCTGAAGGAAGCTGCGAGAGTCATGGACCGTTCATTGCAGGAATTCAGAATCAGGGGGGTGAACACGAATATCGCGTTCCTGGAAAACGTCGTTACGCATCCGATTTTCCTGGCCGGAAAGTGCGACACCTCGTTTATCGAAAAACATCCTGAACTGATGACCATGCGCGAGAGAAAAGACCGCGCCACCAAGATCCTCAGCTTCCTTGCCGACGTCATCGTCAACGGGTCGCAAGGAATCGCGAAGCCGCTGAGGTCGATCGATATGATAGAGCCGCGCGTGCCTGCAGTGGATATTTCACTGCCACGCCTGCCCGGCACCACCGACATCCTGAGAGAGAAAGGGCCTGAAGGACTTTCCCAATGGGTCCTTGACCAGAAGCGCATACTCATTACCGACACCACCATGCGGGATGCCCACCAGTCCCTGCTGGCAACCCGTGTCAGAACATTCGATCTGCTCCGTATTGCCGACCCGACGTCAGTACTTGGCGAAGGGCTGTTTTCCCTGGAGATGTGGGGCGGCGCCACTTTCGACGTTGCCATGCGGTTTCTCAAGGAATGTCCCTGGCAGCGACTGCACAAGCTGAAAGAAGCCATCCCCAACATACTTTTCCAGATGCTGCTGCGCGGCTCTAACGCCGTCGGTTACACAAACTATCCCGACAACGTTGTGGAGCGTTTCGTTGAAGAAGCCGCCGCCAGCGGAATCGATCTGTTCCGCGTATTCGACTCGCTTAACTGGACCAAGGGTATGACTGTCGCCATGAACGCGGTTCTCAAAACCGGAAAGATCTGCGAGGCTTCCATCTGCTATACCGGCGACATATCCGATCCCAAGAGGGACAAGTATCCCCTGGAGTATTACGTTTCCCTGGCAAAGGAACTGGAAAAGATGGGAGCTCATATCCTTGCCATCAAGGATATGGCCGGGCTGCTCAAACCCTTCGCGGCCTACCGGCTGGTAAAGGCGTTGAAAGATGAAATCGGGATACCGGTCCATCTGCACACCCATGACACCTCCGGCAACGGAGAGGCCTCACTGCTCATGGCCTGCCAGGCAGGCGTGGACATTGTCGATGCATCGCTGTCGTCCATATCCGGCCTTACCGCCCAACCCAACCTCAACGCAGTGATTGCCGCCCTGCGCGGAAGCGAATGGGATCCGCAGCTCAACGAGGTGGGACTTCAGAAACTGGCCAACTTCTGGGAAACCGTGCGCGATTATTATGTCCCGTTCGAATCGGGACTCAAGAGCGGGACTGCGGAAGTATATCACCACGAGATCCCTGGTGGACAGTATTCCAACTACAAGCCGCAGGTTGCGGCCTTGGGCCTCATCGACCGCTGGGACGAGTGCAAGGAGATGTATCACAAGGTCAACCTCCTTTTCGGCGATGTCATCAAGGTGACCCCGTCTTCGAAGGTCGTGGGAGACATGGCGATTTTCCTGGTGAAAAACAACATGGATGTGGAAGATGTCTATACCAAGGGAGATGAGCTAACCTTTCCCGAATCGGTGGTGGGCTTCTTCAAGGGAATGATCGGTCAGCCCTATGGCGGATTCCCTGAAGAAGTTCAAAAAATCGTGCTGAAGGGGGAACAGCCAATAACCTGCCGACCCGGTGAACTCCTTCCGACGGTGGATATGGAGAATGTACGCAAGAGCCTCCAGGACAAAGTGGGCCACTCCATAGACGACAAGGCGCTCATTTCACATATCCTGTATCCGAACGTGTATCCGGAATTCGACCACCACCGCCAGGAATATTCAGACACTTCCGTCATACCGACCCCGATTTTCTTCTATGGGCTTGAGCCGGGCCAGGAAACTTCCGTTGAAATCGATCCGGGCAAGACACTGATTATCAAGTTGAACGCCATTGGAGCAGTGCATCCTGACGGAACCCGACAGGTGTACTTCGAATTGAACGGCCTTGCGCGCTCGGTTTCGGTAAGGGACCTGTCCGTGACGACCGAAGAGAAGGAAAGGGAAAAGGCAGACAAGCACAACCCACGCCATGTCGGGGCACCCATGCCTGGAAAGATTCTCAAGATACACGTAAAGGTCGGCGACGTAGTCAAGACGGGCGACATTCTTGTTGTTACCGAAGCTATGAAGCTTGAGACCAACATCAAGGCCAAGGAGGACGGTAAGATCGCTGAAGTCAAGTTCGAGGATGGCGACAAGGTCGAAAAAGAGGATCTTATCATTGTCATGGCTTAGGAGAGGGCGACTCAATCGCCTCGACTTCAAGGTGGAAATGAGAAATTTTTTGTGTTGGGAAACGGCCGGTCATTTTACATGACCGGCCGTTTTGTTTCCTTGGCATTCAGACTGTATGCCCTGGTGGAAAAGTGTTGAAATATGGTGCAACACTTGAATTGTCGCATGGTTTCCACTGGGGGGAAACAAACCAAGTGTGTTGCCTGGTACCGGGAAATGCAAATCTATTGCAAGCTTCGAGAGGAGAACGTGCATGGAAGAAAGGACCCATTCATGGATCGCCATTCGCGCGCTCGCGCTGCTGGAGGACCTGGGAATCGAGAAGAAGCTGGTTGCCCTGCTGAAACCCCATGTGGGAAAGTCATCGGTGGGATGCTGGATCCCTGACCAGGTCGATGCGAAGAGGGGCGGGGCGGGAAGCTCAACCGAAAACCACGTTCTCAAGATGGAGCCGTATGGCAGGAAAAATTCGGAACGGTTCGTCCTGGGGAAGAAAGACCTCCTGAAGCAGACCGGACCACATCGCATGATAACCCGGTTCCTCGGCGACGACGAATCGCTTGACGCAGGTTGGTGGGGAACACCCTACAAGGGCGATGTCACCAAGGCGGGACACCATCTGCCGAACCGGATAATGGCGCTTTCCACCATGATGAAGGATCTGCTCCTGATGGGCGACCAGCGGATAGACTCCCTGATACCCGGCGATGTCCGCTTTGCCCAGTACATGAAACCCGAGTTGCGCACGAATGAAGAGGCTGCAGCCATGTTTTTTTTCATGATAAGCCATTTCGTCGCTGACGCGGGCATGCCGTGCCATTGTGACGGGCGGAAGCTGTCAGCTTATTCTGAAGGGCTGCACAAGGAACTGGAGGTGTACTGGTCACGGAAGGTCGGGCCCTCTTTCGAAAGAAAGAAGCTGCTCAAGGAAGACATCGAGCCTGATGCCGTACTCCGGTGCGCGCGTGATATCGATGCAGGTTTCCAAGTGGAATGGAGCTGTTCATCCTTGCCCGATCTGAATGAAGGGAATGACATTTGGCTGGAATTCATCTACCTGTGCCGAGCCTCATTTGCATTGGCAAGCATCATCGCTCCCTTTAAGCAATATCCTTATGGAGGTGACGGAAAAGCGCCTTTTGCCAACTTGTTTGGCTCAGGGAAAGAAAATCTCCTCGACGCTATGAGCAGGACTGTGCTCCATGATGCGGTATTGAATACAGCCATTGTCTGGAAACACATCTGGGGGAAGGTTTCCAGCATCTAGGCAGGTGAAGGTCTAAGGAATCGTTCTAATGATGCAGTGATCGCATGACGGGGTCAGGCATGTTTCACCTCGAGGGCAAGCAGAGTTTCGATGCGCATATGTGCGACTGCCGGCGCAAGCTTTTCCACCAGGTCCTTTTCGTCGGACGATGTCATCCGTGGCAGCGCCCCAAGAAACGGTACCGGGGAAAGCTCGGCGATGAGGCGGGGTGCGTATTCTTCCGCGCCGGCAGGGCTGTCGGACCGGCCGTTTATGACAATGCCCAATGTCCTGATATGGCGTGAAAGAGCGCATTCACAGGTCATGAGCGTATGGTTGACGGTCCCCAGGTCAGGGCGTGACACGATCAGCAGCGGGAGGCCGAGGCGAGCCGGCAGGTCCGCGACCAGCAAATCAGGGCCCAGCGGGACAAGCAGGCCGCCTGCGCCTTCCACGATCACAAGTTCGTGAGAGAGTGAGAGCTGTTCGTAGGCTTCGCGAATGGGCTCGAATCCTATCTCCCTCCCTACTCGATGCGCTGCTTCCGATGGGGCAATGGGTTCGCGAAAGACATAGGGCGATGTAATGTGGCACGGAGCTGTGCACCCGGATGCCCAGCGCAACAGTTCAGCGTCTTGCGAAACCAGCGAGTCGCCACGTTTCACCCCGCCGCTGGTAACCGGCTTCAGGACCCCGACGGCGTACCCCTTCCTGGACAAGTAGCGGGCGATTGCAGCAGCAACCACGGTTTTACCGACCCCAGTGTCAGTTCCGGTTATGAACATGCCCTTGGCTTTTGTTTCCATTCTCCTTGCAGCTCCTTCATTCACATGCGCAACGTTCGGTGACCATCCCCAGGTCCTTGAGCATCTGCCGGTCCTGTTCCTCATCCCTGCCGGTGGTGGTCAGGTAGTTCCCGATCATCATGCCGTTGGCCCCGGCGTAGAATATCCATGACTGCAGGTCCCGCAGATTTTTCTCGCGTCCTCCGCAAACGGTGATCATCTTGTCCGGAAGGATCAGTCGGAACAAGGCTATGATGGAAAGGCAGGTCATGGGTGTGAGAAAATCAGCGGTTGCCAGCCTGGTTCCGGGGATTGGATTTAGAAAATTGATCGGTACGGAATCAACATCCAGTTCCCGGAGGGTCAGAGCCAGTTCGATCCTCTGCTCCATGGTTTCCCCCAACCCGAAGATGCCCCCGCAGCAGACCCTGAGGCCGGTCTTCTTCGCGTTGCGGATGGTTTCGACATCTTCATCGTAGTCGTGGGTTGTGCAGATCGACGGGAAGAATGAACGTGAGGTTTCCAGGTTATGGTGATAGGTAAACGCACCTGCTTCCTTCAGGCGGACGGCTGTTTCCAGGTCGATCGTGCCAAGCGAACATGATGGCGATATTTTCGTGCTGGAACGTATTGCCCGAAGCGCATCACAAATCCGGTCAAGTTCCTGCCCTTTGCCGATCGAGGAACCGCTTGACACGATGCCGAAACATGCCGAGCCTGCTTTTTCTGCCTCCACGGCCTTATCTGCTATCACTGGCGCATCAAGCAATGGGTAGACAGGAGCGCCTGTTTCATGATGTACGGATTGAGCGCAAAAGGCGCAATTTTCCGGGCAGCGCCCCGATTTTGCATTGACTATGGAACAGAGATGAACTCTGTTTCCGGAGTGTTTTTCCCTTAGTTTGTTTGCCGCGGCAAACAGTTCGAAAAGCTCGAAACCCCTTGCCGCTTCGAGAAGGGAAAGTTCTTCAGCAGAAGGAGACCCTCCATTTAGCAGGCATACGATAATATCCCGTAATTTTGACATATTGTAAATCTCCGCATATTGGGGTACCACATGGCCGCCAAGATGTCAACCTATTTGGAACATATGGTTGACGAGGGTGCGAACTGAGGCCGGATGAATCTATCTGGTTGATGATTCTCTGGAAGAGGATGCGGAGTGGGGAGTTTTCAGAAACTGTTCAACTGCGCGGTTATGCTCGGGGAGCGATGTCGAGAAATAGTGGGTGCCGTCATTTTTTGCCACGAAATAGAGGAATCTTGTTTTTGCCGGTGCAAGAACAGCTTCCACTGCGCCTTCTCCCGGGTTGCCGATCGGGCCGGGCGGAAGCCCGGGGACAAGGTAAGTGTTGTAGGGAGATTTGCGCAGGATGTCCTGCCTGGAAATCTTGCCGGCAAAAGCGCGAAGGCCATATACTGCGGTCGGATCGCTCTGCAGGGGCATTTTAAGTTTCAGCCGGTTGAGAAAAACCGAAGCGATGAGAGGGCGTTCCTGCGGTACGATCGCTTCCTTTTCAACCAGAGAAGCGAGAGTAATGAGCTTGTGGAGGCTCAGCTTTTGCTTTTCAGCGCGTCCGAAATAGCTGTTACCGTAGACCGCTCTGAACTTCTTGACCATAGTCCTTATCAGGGTGGCTTCATCCATGTTCGGGGGAATTTCGTAAGTGCTTGGAAACAGATACCCTTCCATGCTGTGTTCCTTGATTCCAAGTTCGGCAAGCAGAGCACTGTCAAAGCAACGGTCAAGAAAGGAGTCCTTTTTGAAAATGCCGCGTTTGTCGAGCAGTTCGGCGATCTGGTAGATCGAATAGCCTTCCGGGACAGAAAAGCGGTAGGCGTACACATCACCGGCAACCAGTTTCCTCAGAATCTCGCGAGGTGACATCCCATCGGTAAAACGATATGTCCCGGCCTTGACCTTCAAATCCGAACCTTCAAGCCTTGCATGAAGAGAAAAAAAGAAACCATTTGATATAACGTGATTCTTTTTAAGTTCGGACGAAATCCTGTTCATGGTTATCCCAGGGGGGAATTCCAGGATTACCGCTTTCCTGCCGTTACCCGGCTTTGAATCAAGAAACTGGAGATAGAAAAGAAACACGAAAACAGGGATGAGCAGTGAAGCTGAAGCCGCTGTCAGCCATGGTTTGGGATTGCGCTGCAAATGGGCGAGGATATGCTGGAAACGATCCTTGAATAGATGCTTGAGATTCATTGCAGGGTATTTTTAGGGCATATCGTCTCATCTGTCAAGCCGCAATACCCGGAAGGGACTTTACCACTTGACGGGTGTATGCTCATTGGCTATAATCCGCCCACGTAATGCCGAAGTGGCGAAATTGGTAGACGCAGCAGACTCAAAATCTGCCGTCCGCAAGGACATGCCGGTTCGATTCCGGCCTTCGGTACCAGCTAAAAGACAAATAATTTTCAATATGATGCAAAAAACCCGCTAAGTCAGCGGGTTTTTTGTTTTCTGTTGTCTAATATTATTGTGCCATTGCCCTGAAAAAATCGTTGTTGTCGACCATGCCGAAGCTTTTCTTTCGGGCGGAGAAAAGAATGGTGATGAGGAAACTGTAGCTAACGGGATAATCCGCCGGAGATCCGAGCGACGTCAGCCAACGCAAGCCTGTACCCCAAGTTGGCCTGGAGGTCGTCAAACTCGGCTTTCGAGACCGCAGCCACCGATTCGGCGTACCGGGCGGCCGTTATGGTTCCGGCTTTCAGCCGGTTGGCGCTCAGGCGCAGATTTTCCCTTTGCAGTTTCAGGGCTTCCGATGTTACGTCCATAAGCGCTCTGGTCTGCTCAAGCTTGCGGTAAGCTTTTGTGATTTCTACATTGAGACGCTGCTCAATGCGCTTCACGTTCTCCTCGGCCTGGGCCAGCTGTGATTTTTTCTGGCCGACAACACCGCGCCGGAACCCGCAATCGAAGATGTTCCATGTCATCTGTGCGCCGAAAATTCCCACGTTGTCAGCAACGAATGGGGAGCCATCCTGATAGATGTGGCGGGCGAAGAGGCTGATATCCGGGATATATTCGTCACGGGCTGCTCTTACGGCATGCCCGGCTTTTGCAACGGAATCCTTTGCCGCCTGCAGTTCCGGATTGCGGGACAAGGCGCCCAGAAGGTACTTCTGGAACGGTTGGGGAGCAGGTAGCGCATCTTCTATCTCCGTGAGCACCAATTCCGTATCCGGCGGAAGCCCCAAGAGATCATCCAGTTCCGACATCAGATCCGATGCCTGGATCTCCGCGGTAAGAAGGGTTTGCCTGTTTTGCAGAAGCTGTACTTTACTCTGGGTCAGGACGACGTCAAGGACGTTTCCTGCCTTTACGGCGTCCTTGCTTTCGCGCATGCCTTCCTGCGCTGCTGCCAACGCAGACTGCGCCGCCGCTTTCTGTTTCTGCGCGATCAACAGCCCATAATAGAACTGATGTACGCTGAAAATAATTTCATCCTCGGTTTTTCGTGCGTCTGATTCCGCTATTTCGCTCTCTGACTTCGCGACTTCGTGCCCTTCATTTATCTTGAAGAGTTGCGTCACAGGCTGCGTAAGCGTGGTACTGCTTATGAACAAGGCATTCGATCCCTGATTGATCTTCGTGTCCTGCGTCGGAAATGGCCCCAATCCGGGTACCGTTCCCAGGCTCCCCGCCGGAATGGTAACCAGTTGTCTGTCGGAGAGGCCCATGTATGAAGACTCGTTCGATAGCTGAGGAAAAAATCTCGACTTGGCCGATGCAACCCGTTGCCGATTTTCCTCGATTTTATGCCTGGAAATTTTCAGGGATCTGTTCTGGTGCCGGGCAAGATCAATTGCTGCCGGCAAAGTGAGGTTCATTTGTTCGGCCGATGCCTGCCCCGCCAGGGCAAACATACCGATGGCGACCAGTGCGAATTTGTGTGCGGTTGTCTTAGGTTTTCGTGACTTGACAATCACATAAAGGACCGGCACCACCAGCAGGGTGAAGAACATGGAACAGATCAGCCCGACCGCAACAACGCTGGCCAGGGGGCTCCAGAGGCTGGATCCCGAAAGGATCATCGGCGTCACTCCCACTGCGGCAGCCATCGAGGTCAGGAAAATCGGGCGCAGACGCCGTGCTCCCGCATCCGTCGCTGCCTGTTCAAGCGATTGCCCTTCGGCAAGCTTCTCCTTAATGTAGTCAACCAGGATAATGGCATTGCGGACTACTATGCCGGTAAGGCTGATCATGCCGAGGAAGGCGGTAAACCCGAACGGGTTGTGCGTGATCACCAGTCCAAGCGCTGCGCCTGGCACCGCCAGCGGTATCGATGACATTACGACCAGCGGATCAGCAATGGTTCTGAACTGGACGAGCATTACCAGGAAAATCGCCAGAAGGCTGATTCCCAGGGCAACGATCATTTGCGGGAATGTATCGTCACGGTTCATTTTTTCTCCTCCATACTCGATCCTGTACCCGAGTGGAAGCCTGATAGCTTCTATCCCGGGCTGGGCTTCTTTGAGCAGGTCGGAACCATACCATCCCTGTTTCACAAAACCCCGGACGGTGATCGTACGCACGCCGTTTCGCCGCACAATGCGGCTGGTCTGCCACTCCGGGTCGAGCGTGGCGATGGAACGGAGCGGCACTCTGGCATTGGTGAGCTGGGAAGTCATGTAGGAGTCCCGTATGTCGGAGAAGGAGGCGCGGGAATCCCGGTCGAGGCGGAGCATTATGGTGACCGGCCGGTCACCTTCCCAGAATGTGCTGACCGGCCCCCCGTCGAATGCCCCCTTCAGCGTTCTCGAAACGGAAGAATCGGTAATCCCGAGCCGGTTGGCCAGTTCTTTGTTGATATTGACGTCCAGCATGCACGAATCGTTGAAAAAGTCCTGGTGAACGTAGATGGAGTAGGGGACGGAAGACAGTATCGCCTGGACCTGGGAGCCGAGGCGCTTCAGCTCGCCGATGTCATCGCCGGAGATCCGTACCTCCACCGGCGCTTCCATCAGCTCACCCTGCTGCAGCTCCTTGACTATCACCAGTGCTTCAGGCGCCAGCTTCGCCAATTCGGGTCTCAATTCTTTCACGAGCCGCGAGGTGACCTCGACCGATTTCGTGTTGACGATGAACTGCCCGTAAGCCGGGTCGGGCTGCTGGGGATTGACATTGTAATAAAAACGCGGGGCGCTCTGTCCCACGAAAGTGGCGTAATGGACCACATCGCTCTTGCTTGCCAGCCGCTTCTCGATCCTGCGCATGACCGCATCGGTGCTCTCGATGCGGCTCCCCTGGGCCATCCAGACGTCGATGACGAACTGGTTGCGTTCTGCAGAAGGGAAAAACTGCTCGCGTACCGTCGCGAAAAGCACGATACCCGATACGAATGCGACAACACCGACCAGTACGGCGAGCCGTTTTCTGCCCATAAACCAGCGGATAAGAACCTGATATCCGGCTTGGAGTCTGTCCAGGACATTGAATTTTTTTTTCGCCTCCTCCTGCCCCGGATTTTCGGGGTCGTGCAGCCCCTTCTTTATGAAAAACCGGCACAGTATCGGTGTCAGCATCACCGCCACGATGAACGAAACCATCAAAGCGATCGCGACGGTGATGGGAAGGGCCGCCACGAATTCCCCGACCGATCCGGTAATGATGAGGAGGGGGAGAAACGAGGCAACAATCGTCACCGTCGCGGTGAAGACGGGAACCACCACACCAGTCGCCGAGCGCCAGGCCGCTTCCGCTCTCGGAACCTTACGGTCGAGAAGCTCCACATAGTTGTCCGCGATCACAATGGCGTCGTCCACGACAATCCCGAGCACGACTATCAGGGCAGCTATCGACACCTGATGCAGTGCGATCCCCAGTGCGTTCATCGCGCCCAAGGTTGTGCAGAGAGTGACCGGAATTGCAAGCGCGGCGACCACTGCGACACGGATCGGCAGGAGGACCATCGTCACGAGGATCACGGCGCCGATTGCCAGCATGAACTCATGGCTTAGCGAAGACATGCGGTTCTTGACGACTTTTGGCTGGTTTGCGACCAGGTCGAGCTGAATATCCGGCGGGAGCAAGGTCCTGAAACCGGCATACAATTGATCGATCTGTTCGCCGAGCTGAACGATGTTTTTCCCCTTTTGCATCTCGACGGACAGGAGTATGCACGGCTCGCCGTCATGGCGGACCAGGAAGGTCGGGTCCTGGTACCGGCGCTCGACATTGGCGAAGTCGCGGATATATACCGGCTGTCCGGTTTTGGATACGTCGACCAGGACATCGCGAATCTGATCTTCGGTCGTGAAAATACCGGTCGTCCTCATCTGAATACCGGCGTTATCCGCCTCGAACTTCCCGGCGCCTTCGATGACATTACGTTGCTGAAGTGCCTGGGCAACCTGGTGCGGATTCGCAAAATACTGCGAGACCCTTTCCAGGCTGCTGGTAATCCAGACCTCTTCGCTCTGTCCTCCGTAGGTGGCGAGTTTCCCCACATCCCGGACCGTGCGGAGTTGATCCTGGATCCGGTCGACATAATCACGCAACTCCCGGTAGCCGTACCGCTTCCCGTGCACCGCGATCAGCATCGCGACGGTGTCGCCGAAGTCGGAGTTCACGATCGGGCCGCGGACTCCGGCGGGAAGCTCGGTTGCGCGGGTCTCATTCAATTCATGGCGCAGTTTGGACCAGAAAAGATCAGTGTTTTTGACATGATCTTCCAGCTCGACATTGATGACGACCAGTCCGGGCCGGCTCGTGGAAAATGTTCTTCCTTTCCTGACTTCGGGAAATTTGAAAATGTGCCTCTCAAGGGTTTTGGTTACCTGCTTTTCCACCTGCTCCGAGGTGGCGCCGGGGTACAGGGCAACAACCAGGCCGGTTCTTATTGTTATCGTCGGGTCTTCCGTACGCGGCATGTCGAAGAAAGCATGAAGTCCGACGAGGACCATCAGAAACGTCAGGATCACCGTTACCGTCGGATACCGCAAAGAGGACTTGATGGGATTCATCAGCGGGTCTCCTTGACAGTCGCGGCAGCCTTCCCTCCGGAAGCTTCGGTTGCCGTCACCGAAACCAAAGCACCGTCTCGGAGCCGTTCCTGGCCGGCGAGGACGACGGAGTCTTCACCGGTAAGGCCTCGTTTGATTTCGATTTCTCTGCCGTACAATCCACCTGTTTCAACCCTTCTGGCATAGACCCGCTTCTGGGCCGGGAAGTACATGTAGACCATCCTTGCGCCTTGCGGGTCGCGCACAATCGCCTCGATCGGCAGCGCGAGCAGCCTCACGGTCCTGTCCCCGCGAATCCTGGCTTCGGCTACCATGCCGATTCGGAGAGTATGCCTCGGATTCGGAATGGAGATGCGTGTCATGAAGGTCCTGGTCCCAGGATCGGCTGAAACATTTATGACCCGCACGCTCCCTTCGAACGATTCCCCCGGCATCGCCGGCAACGTGACCGCGGCCTTCTGACCCACCCGTACAAGATGGATGTCGGTCTCGGGCACTCCGACGCTGACTTCCACGGTATCGAGTTTCACGATTTCGAATGCAGGTTGTCCGGGACTCGCTATCTGACCCGGCTCCACCGACCGCCTGGAAACAAAGCCGTTTACCGGCGCACAAAGAGTCGCGTCCGAAAGATGCTTACGGGACAGCTTTTCCGAGGCAACCGCCTGCTCATACTGTTGCAGGGCAGAATCATGCGCGGCCTTGAATTTCTGGTAATCGTTCGGCGCCAGGCTTTTCGAGTCGTACAGCATTTTCATTCGCCTATGCTCATCCTCGGCACGTTTATAGCCGACCCGGGCCTGGTCGGATTGCGCCTTGGCCGCCGCCAGTGCCAATCGGTATTCGGTCGGGTCGATGGAGGCGAGGATCTGTCCCTTTTTGACGTAATCACCTTCACGCGGTCCGACCGAGACTACTCTGCCGGACACAAGAAAGGACACGTTCGAAGGGGCGTCGGGAGAGGCAACCGTTCCGCTGACCGATATGGACTCGTGGTCCTCCCTCGGTTGCGGCTTGCCGATTTGAACCGCCATTGGAAGACTGACCGCCTGTTCGTCCTTTCTGCTTGAAGAACAAGCCGGAACAGTCACAACCAGCCCAGCTATAATTAATAGAAGCAGTTGCTTCATGAACTTTCTCCCTTGTTCTTGATGAATTTGGACAATAGTGATCAAGTTATCACCGATCATTAAATTAACAATGTTAAGTAAAAGTTAAAAATATTCTATTCGTTTCCCTTGCGGGCCAATCCGGCCAATGAAAGGTCAAGGCCTGTTTCAATAAGTCTTTCACGTTCCACCCATGGAAAGTCGGGACGGCCTATCAACAAGGCTACAATTCCATGAATATGAGCCCAGATGGTCTGAAAAACGGTCTCGGGATCAAGCGTCGATTCCGACTCAAAGAGGACATCCTTCACCAAGTTACGCATCAATTTACACAATTTGTTTGCAGCGCTTCCTTCTTCCAAAATGCTCGTCATGCTGACATATTGGGAAATATCGGCCATATAGATTATTTTGTATCGATCCGGTTCCGAGAGACCAAAGTCGACATAGGCGCGTATGGAAGTGCGCAATCGCAGAAACGTGGATTGCTCGCTGCTGCCGGCCGCGCTTATGGACACAAATTGACGCTCAAGCGCCTCTACGCAGAGGTGATGGAGAATATCTTCCTTGTTTATGAAATAGTGATAGATCGTGGTGGGGGAATATTCAATTTGCTCGGCAATGCGGCGCATGGAAAGGTGTGCATATCCGTTGGCAAGCAGGATTTCTCTTGCAGCATCGAGAATCTTCTGACGAAGTGACTCCTTCTGCCGCTGTTTTCGCTCAACTATGCTCATTTGGACACTCTAGCCGGCAACGTAAAATAACACACATAATATATTTAACACTGTTAATATTGACTGTCAACGGAAAAAAAACCATCTCTTCCCAGTGCCCGGCCCGGGAACGCTGGGAAGTTGAAAATTGAAGCCCATACCCATTCGTATATGGCCTTTTTCTTTACCGGATATCAGTTTCGACTTCGCCCGGGACATTGTCAAGAGTCCGTGCGAGCGGGAGCCGCTGAAAATGCGGTTGATAACAAACTGTCCGGTCTGTATGGTATGATTGATGTGCTTGTAAAGAACTCTGAGGAGCAATAAGGTGAAATCAAACGAAACAATGCGGACAATTGAAGCGCGTCGAAGCACCAGGACATTTGCATCCCGGGACATTCACGAGGATGACATAATCAGCATACTGAAAGCGGCCAACCAGGCGCCTTCAGCACATAATAAACAGTCCTGGAGGTTTATTGTCATTCGCGGCGCCAGGAAACAGGCGCTTGCCAGCCTGGTAAGCGAGAGAGCCGGTCAATTCGGGAAGCCTTCTTCGACTCTTCTTCGGATGGCTGCGCGGAGCATCTCCAGCGCTCCCGTTGTCGTTGCTGTCGTGAATACGGGCGAATTGGTGAAACATGGAACAAGATCGTTTGAAGGCGTTGCCGACATTTCCGGATTGTTCCGGACCATGGAGATTCAAAGCTCCGCAGCTGCCGTGCAGAATATGCTGCTCGCAGCTGCTTCCCTCGGGTTGGCAAGCGTCTGGCTCGGAATTCTCTGCCTCATCACCGAAGATCTTCTTATGCTTCTGGGTGTACATGAGGGTGAGTTCATGGCTGTGGTACCCATAGGATATGCGCAGAGAAAAAGCGCTGCCCCGCGTAAGAAGCCGCTGGAAAATATCGTGAGCTACCTGTCATGACAATTGTGAAACTTTCTTTATGTATAAAGGACGGTTTAAGACAGGATGTTTTGCACGGGCCATAATGGGAGTGGAATAGGCCGGGCAAAAGGGGGGAATCATGGAGAACATATCGAAGAAGGTTTCTCAGTCGAGCGTGGTGCTGGGGCAGATGATGTTACCGGCAGATACGAATCCGGCAGGTAACGTACACGGCGGGACAATCATGAAACTGATCGACAATGCAGCTTATGTCGTGGCTTCGAGGCATACTGGCATGAACGCGGTAACTGCCTCGATCGACAGGCTGGATTTCCATTGCCCTGTGTACCTGGGCAATCTGGTCACATTGAAGGCCAGCATGAACAGAGCCGGCAGAACTTCCATGGAAATAGGGGTTAGGGTTGAAGCGGAAGACCTGAAGACAGGCGAAGTGAGACATACGGCATCGGCGTATCTTACCTTCGTGGCACTGAACAACGAAGGTAAGCCGACTGCCGTTCCAGAACTGGTCGCCGAAACGGATGAAGACAAGAGAAGATCTGCCGATGCAGCCTTCAGGTATGAGGCCAGAAAGTCAGCGAAAAAACAGTGAAAACGAACATGACGCTATTGGTACAATTTGTTAATTATACGCCAGGGGAAAAAATAATAACAGACTGTTCTTTCGCTTCTGAATGGATATACTTTAAATCAAGGTAGCGCTACCTGAATAAGAACGACGCAGGCAAAGGAGCTGAATCGTATCAGGAGAAGTCCAACGCGGTAATGATGCAAAGACAGGAGGACCCTATGAACGAGGACACTCCACCGGGCTGTTTCCCAAAATACTTGAAAAGAATGTGTACAGGCTGCTGAATATGCCTGCGACCCATGAAATGGGTGAATTGAATAAAAAAAGAGGCCCGCTTTTTTAGAGCGGGCCTTTCATTTTCCGGTTTGAGCCGGTGTCCGGTCCTTGCTGCAAGCGGACAGGGTTGTTTCACGGGCCTTCATTTTCCCGCAAATTCAGCATCCTGCCGGACCACCAGATTCCGATCAACCCGCACAACAGGTCGGTTGTCAGCCTTCCCCAGAAGATTCCCTCAAGCTTAAAAAAAATGCTTCCGGCTATGGAAAGGGGTATCAGCAGCACCACGACGCGCAAGATGTTGAGCATGGATGCCTGCAAAGGGTAATGAGCGCCCGTGATCATGAACCCCGCGTAGCGGTGTACCTCCAGCATGCCGTATCCCATGCAGGTAATGTAGATGAAAGAGCACAGGACCTCTGTTACGGCCCTTTCTGTCGAGAATATTCTGGCCATGGGTTCCGCAAATATGATGAACAGGAATCCGATGAAAATGCCGTATGACACCGCGAATGTCATGGTCACCTTGCGTGCCTGCCTGATCCTGTCCAGCCTGCCGGCTCCGAAGTTCTGCGCAACAAAAGGAATGAGCGACATGCCGACGGCCATCGGGATCATGAAGGCGAACATTTCTATCCGGCTGGCCACACCCATTGCAGCGACTGCCGTGTTGCCGTAACCGGCTGCGAGTTTTGTAATGACGGCGGCAGATATGGGAGTCAGTATCATGCCGAGAGCGCCGGGAATGCCGAACTTGAGAATTTTCCGGGATGATTGAAAAAGCCGGCGTGGCGAAAGGTTGCCTGCGCTGACAAGCCCCATTTTGAAGACGAGGATATAAACAGCGACAGCCAGGGCCGCGGCCTGGGAAAGTATCGTCGCCAGGGCGGCGCCGACGATACCCATCTTGGGCATGCCGAATCTGCCGAATATCAGCCCGATGTCCAGGAATACGTTCATAACCGTGCTGCCGACCATGAGGATGCTGACGGCTTTCGTGTTGCCGGTGCTCATTATTATGTCGGAAGTGACCATCTGGAGCACCATGATGATGGCGCCCAGGTACCAAATCTTCATGTAGCGCACGGTCATGTCGAGAACTGCGCCGGATGCGCCCAGCCTTGAGAAAAGGGGAATGACGGTCAGCATTCCGAGGGCGGTTACCGCAGTGGCAAAAAGAACCGAGAAGATGAGTGCGTGGGTCGTTATTGTCGCGGCTTTTTCGCGGTCCCTTTCGCCAATGGCGTGCGCCACGAGTGTCAGTGCCCCGCTGCCGAGTCCGCGGGTCATGAACATGAGGAGCATGACGACCGGGAAGGTGAAGGAAATTGCAGCGAGCGCACCGGTCCCAAGCCTGGAGACGAACCATGCATTCGTGAGGTTGTACATGTTGATGGCAAAGGTGCCGGCAAGCATCGGTATCGCCATCCGGAAAATTGTTTTCGTTACGCTTTCATTCACGAGTTTTGACATGGCTGGTATTTTACGGATTTTGCCATTTCGTATGGCTTTTGATTTCACACACAAAAGGCCGGGTTTTATGCGGTGGTTATCATGGCATGGGAGGAAGCTTCAATGGGGAGCTTGAAGGGGAACGATGGCCTCCGGGGTTTCAATGGACGGCTTGTTGATCAGCTCCGATACCTCCCATTCCTGAAGAAGTTCAGAAGGGTAGGGCTGGTAGAGACGCTGGAGCTTTTCGGGCTTGTTCATCGAACGGTCAAGCCAGAGGTTGAATTCGGTGGGGTGGAGTATCACCGGCATCCGTTCGTGCAGAGCGGCAATCAGACTGTTTGCGGCCGTGGTAAGGATGGAGCAGGTTTCCAGCACCCCGCCCTCCTGCGTTTTCCAGTAATCCCAGATTCCGGCTAATGCGAGCTGTGAACCGTCGCGCATGGAAATGTAATGGGGATGTTTGCGTGATGTTTCCGTGGCCCATTCGAAGAACCCGCTGGCAGGGATGATGCAGCGCCTGGCCCGGATCGCCAACCGGAAGGCAGGTTTTTCGTGGGCGGTTTCGCTGCGAGCATTGATCATGCGGCTGCCGATGGAAACGTCTTTTGCCCAGTGGGGCACGAGGCCCCAGCGGACAAAGGACAGGTACCGCCCGTCGGTAGCGGCGTTGCGGATAATGGGAACCTGTTGGCCCGGGGCGATGTTGTATCGCGCAGGAAATTCACGGGGGACGGTGACGCCGAATATTTCGGCCAGCAGTTCGGGGGGGATGGTCAAGGTAAATCGTCCACACATATCCTGGCTATTTCCTTATCGCTTTGCTGACCGCGGCAAAATCCGAGTCGCCCAGGCCTTCGGAAAGAGCCTTTTTGAAGAGTTCGTTGACGGTTGCCGTTGCAAAGAGTGGCTGCCCGACTTCCTCGGCGAGCTGGAGAGACAGGCGCAGGTCTTTCTGCATGTGCTTGAGTGGAAAAGCGGCCGGGAAACCGCCGCTTCCGGCAATCATACCGCCCTTCAACCGGAACATGGGGTTCGTCATGGCCCCCGAATCAAGCACTTCAAGCAGCTGGAGGGGATCCAGACCGCTTTCGGATGCCAGGGCCAGCCCTTCGCAGAGTGCAGTCAGCATGCCTCCCATTACCAGGTTGTTCGCAAGTTTCATGCGTGTGGCATTGCCGGTTTCACCGAGGAACAGGATCTTGCTGCCCATCTTCTCCAAGGCGGGTAGGGATCTTTGATAAAGGTCACTGTCGCCAGCCGCCATTATGGTCAGTGTCGCATCCTCGGCCGGTTTGCGGCTGCCGGCGACAGGCGCTTCCAGGAAGAGAGCGCCTTTTTCGTGTGAAAGCCTTGCTGATTCCTTTGATGTCCCTGCATCGATCGTTGACATGTCCACGTAGCCCTTGCCGGAATCAAGTCCGGCAATGATGCCGTCCTTTCCGTCACGAACCGATTTCACTGCAAAGGGGGTGGCCATCATGGCGAACACGATGTCGGATGCTTCTGCTGCAGCACGTGGCGTGGAGGCCGCAACAGCGCCTGCCTCGACCAGTGGGCCGGCTTTTTCTTCCGTCCGGTTCCAGACGGTCACCTTGAACCCAGCCTTGATGAGGTTCATTGCCATCGCACTACCCATGATTCCAAGACCGACGAAACCGAGATTCATGTATGCACCCCTTTAGTGAAGAATTGACCGGTGGAGGATTGTACCACTTTCATCGACCTCATTCACAGTTAAAAAATTGAAAACATTTCCAGTCCGAAGATTGTCCGAAGGGCATTCTCTTACAGTACGTTTTTTAGAAATCCTTCCTTGCTTTCCATTTATATCGTCCATCAATTCGATAGGTACAGTTTCTGTTTTCAGGCATGTTTCACTTTGAGCCGGTTCCTGAAGGGCTGAGAGAAGGAAAAAGCTTTTTCTGCAGCTGCGTGCCGGTCTTGGGCGCCATTCGGACATCCGCAATTGCCGTTTTCCCGCCATGCACCGTGATTCTTCTCCTGGCATCGTGGTAATTGGATTTTTCGACGGCTAAGGTATGGTTGCCCGCCGGTATGTTCTGAAAGCTGAAATCGCCGTTTACACCAGTTTGCGCCTCATTGTTCAATAGTGTGACTTTGGCGTGGCTCAAAGGTTTCCCTGTCTTGCTGTCCGTGACTCTGCCCCGCACAATGCCGGAAATCTGGACTTTTGGCGTCATGGTTACGCTGCCAGTCGTGGCGGGCGGAACGGTCCTCGTCCTGATGGGAGTTGCGGCAGGCCTGGTTGACATTACTTTCTGGATTTCGGGTGAAGCTTTTTCAAGCGTGAAATCCCGCATTTCGCTCTGGGTGCCCTTCAGGGAAACATTGCTGCTCGCTTCCAGGTATCCGGCCTTGTTGGCCAGCAGGCGGTAAGTTCCCTGCTTCAGGTTCCTGAATTCATAGTTGCCTTTGAGATCGGCGAAAACGGAAATGGCGCCGCCTGAATAGACCGCCGTGACTTTTGCGCCAGGGAGCGGCTGCCTGTTTTTTGCGATGATCCTGCCTTTCAGCGTGGCGCCTGCACCGCCGGTCAAAACGGCCTGCTTGCCCAGGATTGGAGAAGCAATTGCCTTGCCCTTGAAAACAGTCTTGCTTTCGACCACTTTCCTGGCAGCAACTTTGACTTGCTGGGTCTGGACGGTTGATACCCCTTTGCGTATCATCACCTGATAATCGCCCTGGGGAACATTGACGAACATGTATCTGCCCTGGGAATCGGTACGGGCCGCTCCCAGCCCCTTGACGATTACCAGAGCGCGAGCGACCGGTGAGCCCTTGCTGTCGCGCACCACCCCTTCGATCGTGCCCGACTTGGCCGCCTGGGCTCCGGTTTTCGGGGGAATGATCACGTTGGACGCCAGAATTTTGATCCCCGGCGCTTTGGCAGCAGTCCCGCCGGCCCCTACCTGCCAATCGGCGAAAGCCATGAGACCGGGCTGCAGCTGGATTTTGCCGGAAGAAAGCACTTTTCCGCCTTTGAATACCTTCATGGTGGCGAAACGGCCGCTGGGGACCAGGGGAATGACATAGGACCCCGCGCTGTCGGTGGTTGCGCTGGCGCCGGATTGGGGATCGGCCACGGTTGCGCCTTCCACCGGGTTGCCGGAGCTGTCTGTAACGACGCCACTGACATCGGAGGTGGGCTCGACCACCGGGGCATAAACCTGGCCCGAGTCAGATGGAGGCGGGATAGACTGGCTTTGGGAATTCTGCAGGGCTGTGCGGATCTCCTGTATCTTGAGAATGCAGTTCAGCGCTTCGCCCAAGAGTTCATTAACTTTGGAAATGCCGCTCTTCAAGTCACTGCTGATCTCTTGTGGCTGGCTTTGGGACGGCTGATTGACCGCTTCCTGGGTTGATGCAGCGATGATGTTCTGCAATTCGGCTTTGCGCTGGGCGATCTCCTGGTCGACGGAACCGGTGTCCTGGCCTTGCGTCATGAGGGAAACCTTGTTGTTCAGCGCATTCCGCAAACCTTCCAGTGACTGTTGCAGCGAGCTGATATCCTTTCCGCTGGCAGCGCCGCTGGCCACAAGGGATTCTGCCTGGGCGACGAGCTGCTGCAATTCCTGGTCGGCTTCATAAGGGACGGTTGCCGGGCCGGTGACCGCGGGGGGGGGCTGCGTTTGGGTCTGCACGGTTTCCGATATTGGCTGGCCGGAGGGGAAGACCGCCTGGTGCACCTGTTGCGCCAACTGTTCGATGGCGCTGTTCAAAGCCTGTGCCAGGGCGCTCTGGGCGAACGCGCTGCTTTTGAGATTGTAAGCCTCCCAGTTGCGGGCGTCTTCCATCCTGGGGTTCGAATCCGAACCGGAACCGTTTGCACGCAAGCTGGTGACCGCACCGCTGTCAACAGTGATGAGTTCCGCGTAGAGTCCGATGTCGCATGTCAGCGCCCGGTCGTTTTTAAGATCCAGGATTCCTGTGCGCAACAGGTATCGCACTCCTTGCTTCCTGCCCAGGGCCGTCAGCTGTTCGACTTGCAGACTGGAAGCATCTACGCCTCTCACCGGCCGGACCAGGACATCCTGGTAGGCAAGGGTCATTTTCTGCTTCAGGTCCTGAGCGACCTTGATCAGGAGTTTCTGCGGGATCTGGGCGCCGCTTTCATCCAGGACGGGGAGCATGCCGATGGAGATCACCTCTGCCCGTGCAGGAAAAGAACCCGAAGCTGCCAGACAGATAATGGAAAACGTGAGGCAGAATATGTTAGCTGCATTTTTCATGGATTATTCCCCCGTTTTGCAGATTGATTCTTCACACTTTTTCCTGTGCTCTTTCTGCGAGCTTGTTCGCAAGCCCGATGAGAGCGGCGCCGTTTTCAAGCCCGTCGAGGAAACGCTGGGGTATGGCGGTAAGGCCGACCTGTGCGCCCACCAATGCGCCGGTGATGATGGCGCGGGCCTGGTTCTGGCCACCGCCATTCACAGCATGGAGCACGGCGGATTCGAAATCGTCGCGGAAGCGGGAAGCGAGATAGTAGGCCGCCGGAAGCAGATGGTAAATTGCGCAGGGCATGCCGTAGACTAGGGAAACCTTCCAGGCCGGCTCGATGCGGATTCCCGTGTCGGCCGCGGCTTCGGCCATGTAGGAAGGCGTGAGCAGGGCGTCCGGCGAGGCGAACTGTCCGGCGCGGGGCGGGTCGGGGTCGCCAGGCTGCGGCGGCTGCATTTCCGCACGGGTAACGGCATGAAAGGGGAGTTCCCCTGCTGAAACAAGGCGCATGAGTTTGGACGATAATTTGACGTCCAGGGGATGCCCCTGCACCAGCAGTCCCAGCGCCGCGCAACAGGCCACGGTCATGGAGACCACCGTATCGTCGGTCTGGGTAAGGATGGTGTTCCCTGACACGTGTCTGGCCAGATCATGGGGCTGCATGGCATAGCAGACCGCAATTGCAATTGTGCGCTCGAGGGCTTCAGTGGTGTCAGCGTGGCCGCCGGTCAGGCCCCATGGCAACTGCTGCTGAACCCTTCGCCGCCATGCCTCGCGGATCGACTGGCTGGTGTAGCCTCCAGGCCCGCAGGCCGGTGTGCCGTCCAGCAGGGGGAAGAGCTCCTCGTCCATCCGACGGCAGAAATCTTCTTCGTCATATCCGCCCCTGTCAACCAGGGAGCGGAGCGTCAGGGTGAGAATGAAGCCGGCCTGGGAGAGCTGGCCTGCCTTGAGTCCTGAATGGTAGCGGCCCGGCTTGGGGTCCGAATAGCAGGTAATCCAATTCCCGAAGTCGCGGTGCATCTCTTGCAGGTCATAGTACCAGTGGGGACCGAGGCCCAGGGCATCACCTATGAATGCTCCCATGATGGCGCCTGCGGCTCGATCCTGGATAGTCGTGTTCGCCATAGAATGCTCCGTTATGAATCATACATACTGCCAACCTTACCATACCATCCCAGGTTAGCAAGATCAGCTTCTGACCCAGACTTCTCCGCAATATCAGCATGTGCATTGCAAGCAAGAAAAGCCGGGGTAAGGATTTAGCATTGAGCTGTTTGGAAGTCATGGTTTTATTTGCGACAGAGGAAGATTTTCCCATTTAAATCCTATTGCCAGGCTGGATGCTTTGGAATGGCTCTTCATCGAATTGAATGGGTAAGAAGTTGATGGTATGCGTAAATTATTGTCACTTTGGCATTTTAAAGGACGCATTATCATCGAACAACCTCTGTGCTCAGGCTCTTGAGCTGGAAATCGTGGAAAGCGCACTGGTGGAAGATTCGGGTCAGTCTGTCAGCCTCCTGAAGGAATTACAGAACATCGGCGTCAAAATAAGTATCGACGATTTTGGGACCGGATACTCTTCATTCAGTTATTTGCGCAACCTGCCGATTGATATTCTGAAGATTGACCGTTCTTTTATGATCAACGCTCATGAATCCGAAGAAGATCGTCGAATCATAGCCGCAATTTGTGCTATGGGTCTTTGTCTCGATCTTGAAGTAGTTACCGAAGGGGTTGAGTGCGCCGAGCAGGAACAGATAATAAAAGATAATTGCTGCCATGAAGCTCAAGGATACTATTATGACCGCCACATGCCGGCGGACGAACTGTCACAACGGTTCATGACCTCACAGATACTCTTGGAGGAGGTTTATTACTACTTGCCGACAGCGCCAAATCCTCCTGCTGGATGTTTGTAAATGACCGCCCAATTTCTTGTGGACAAGGACCACTCCTGTTTTGTAGATCGACACCAGATCACCCGGTAGTCTGACATGACAAGTAATTTTGCCGGAGCAAAAACAGCTCTGCTCGCTTGACTGTCAACAATATCGGGGGAAACTCAAACAGACAAAGTCTATTTTGTACCATAGCGTGGTTTGCTTTTTTCTTTTTATAGTTTGCAGACGTCGGAAATCCTTGGTGACTTTACAATCCCGCCATTGGATCCTTTATTTCATGTTCAGGTTTGAACATGAGTTTTTTGTGCCGCGCCAAGGAGGAGAACTGCCGCGCGAGCTGTTCCCGGGCAACAAAATCGCGATCCTTCAACAAAGGCATTGACAAAATCTTCGGATTATATAAGATAGTAATTAATTACTATCTTTAAGGGTGCCCATCATGAATTCACATCTCAAACATCTTCCGGCGTTGGAGCGCCGTGCGGTGACCGTTGAAACGGTTATTGCACTGGCGGCGGAGCAGAATCCAAGCGAGATCACCACGGCGTCCATTGCCAAACGCATGGGGCTGACCCAGGGTGCGATCTTCCGTCACTTTCCCACCAAAGACGCCATCTTCGAGGCGGTTATGGAGTGGGTGGCGGAAAAGCTGCTTTCCAGGCAGGAGAAGGTAGTGCAGAAGGGCCTTTCGCCGCTGGCCACGCTGGAGGCGATATTTGTGGCTCACATAGAATTCGTGGCAGAACACCCAGGTGTGCCGCGAATACTGTTCGGGGAGTTGCAGCGGGGAGAATCATCGGCTGCCAAGCGCTTGGCGCAGACACTGATTCACCGCTATGCGGAGCGGGTGCACCACCTGCTCGAAGAAGGCAAGCAATGCGGTGAAGTGGACGCCTCGCTGGAATCCGAGGCGGGCGCCATTCTGTTTATCGGTACAGTTCAGGGTCTGGTCATGCAGTCGCTGTTGGCCGGCGATGTGGCGCGCATCCGACGTGTTGCGCCACAGGCCTTTGCCATCTTTCGGCGCGGCATCGGGAGGACACAGTGAAACGGCTCCCCTTTCAGACCCGCACCCTGGCAATCATGGCGGTGCTCCTGCCGCTGCTGGCGCTTTTTGTCTATGTCGCCCTGCGCTCGGGTCCGCTGGCGCCGGTACCGGTGACGGTCGGCACCGTGGAGGAGCGCTCCATTGCCCCGGGTTTGTTCGGCATCGGGACCGTCGAGTCGCGCTACACCTACAGGATTGGTCCGACCTTTGCCGGGCGGGTTGCACGGCTGGATGTAGAGGTCGGCGATCTGGTCCGGGCCGGACAGCTACTCGGTGAAATGGATCCGGTTGATCTCGACGAGCGCATCCGTGCCCAGGAGGCGGCGGTCAAACGTGCCGAGGCACAACTGCGGGATGCCCGGTCACGACAGGTCTATGCGCAAATCCAAGCCCGGCGTTTTGAGCAATTGCTTGCAGTACGCTCAACCAGTGAGGAAATTGTCACCACCAAAAAATATGAGCTGCAGCTGGCTGAGGCCGGTCTCGACGCGGCGCGTGAGGAGCTGGCCCGGATCCGCAGTGACAGGGCGGCTTTGATCGCGCAACGCAACAACCTGCGTCTGTTTGCCTCTGCCGATGGTCTGGTTGCCGTGCGCGATGCAGATCCCGGCACCACGGTTGTAGCCGGCCAGGCGGTAGTGGAAGTGATCGATCCGAAAAACCTGTGGCTCAATGTGCGGTTCGATCAGCTTGGCGGCCGGGGACTTGCCGCGGGCCTGCCGGTGCAGATCGTGCTGCGCTCGCGCGCCGGGCACGCTTTGGCCGGACGTATCCTGCGGCTTGAGCCGATGGCCGACGAAGTGACCGAAGAAACGCTGGCCAAGGTGGTGTTCGATCAACGCCTCGAACCGCTGCCGCCGGTGGGCGAGCTTGCCGAAGTCACGGTTACCCTGCCGGCGCTCCACAAGGCGCCGGTAATCCCCAATGCAGCCATCCAGCGCAGCAATGGACAAACGGGCGTCTGGAAGGTAAAGAACGGCGATCTTCGCTTTACGCCGGTCACGCTGGGCACAACCGATCTGGAGGGGAATGTCCAGGTGCGCGCCGGGCTTGCGGCTGGTGACCGGGTGGTGGTGTACAGCGCAAAAGCCCTGAGTACGCGCAGCCGCATCAAGGTCGTTGACCGGATTCCGGGAGTGACGCGATGATCAGCCTTGCCGGCCGGGACATCATGCATTCCTGGGGCAAGTTTGTCTTCACCGGTGCTGGCTTGGGGCTGCTGATCGGCGTTACCCTGTCCATGGCCGGTATCTACCGGGGCATGGTGGATGACGCCAAGGTGCTGCTCGGCAACAGTGGCGCCGATCTCTGGGTGGTGCAAAAGGACACCCTTGGCCCCTATGCCGAGCCGTCAAGCATCTACGACGATACCTGGCGAGGTATCCGCGGCATGCCGGGAGTGGCGCGAACGGCCAACGTCACCTATCTCACCATGCAGGTGCGCCAGGGCGAGCGCGACGTGCGGGCGATGATCTCCGGCGTCACGGCCGGCGAACCGGGGACACCCGGCTGGCCATCGTATCTCGTCGCCGGGCGGCAGATCACCCGCGGCCATTACGAGGCGGTGGCCGATGTTGCCGCCGGCTTTAAACTCGGCGAGCGCATCGGCATCCGCCGCAACAGCTACACGGTGGTTGGCCTGACCAGGAGGATGGTCTCCTCAAGCGGCGACCCGATGGTGTTTATCCCGCTCAAGGATGCCCAGGAAGCCCAGTTTCTCAAAGACAATGACGCCATCCTGCAGCAGCGCCGCCGCGCCGCCGTAAATCCGGCCTTCAATCGGCCGGGAGTGCCGGGATTGCTTGATGCAGTCATCGCGTCGCAAAGCACCAACCCGTATGTAAACGCGGTTCTGGTGCAGGTTGCCTCCGGTCATGACGCGGAGGAAGTGGCTGCATCCATCCGCCGCTGGAAGCGGCTGACGGTGTACACCAGCGGCCAGATGGAGGAGATCCTGGTGGGCAAGCTGATCGCCACCTCGGCAAAGCAGATCGGTATGTTCCTGGTGATTCTCTCAATTGTCAGCGCGGCAATTGTCGCTTTCATTATCTACACCCTGACCCTCGGCAAGATCCGTGAGATCGCGGTGCTCAAACTGATCGGCACCAGGAACCGCACCATTGCCGGCCTGATCATGCAGCAGGCCGTCGCATTGGGAATGATCGGCTTTGTGGTTGGCAAGATCACCGCTACCCTGGTGATGGCGCCGATCTTTCCGAAATATGTGCTGCTGGAACCGCTCGACTCCGTCAAGGGCTTCGTTGCCGTGGTCGTGATCTGCGTTATATCGAGCATTATTGCCATCCGCGCGGCCCTCAAGGTTGATCCGGCCGAAGCCATTGGAGGTTGACATGACCGGCGCCGGAATTCGTATCGAAGGATTGCGGAAACGCTATGGCAGTGGCGACACCGCCGTCGATGCCTTGAAGCAGGTCGATATGCAGGTATTCCCCGGCGAGGTGGTCGGCCTGATCGGCCCTTCGGGCTCGGGCAAGAGCACGCTCCTCAAATGCCTGGGCGCGGTCATCGAGCCGACCGCCGGGCGCATGATTCTCGATGACGAGGTGATCTATGACGACGGCTGGAAGGTCAAGGATCTGCGGGCACTGCGTCGCGACAGCATCGGCTTCATATTTCAGGCGCCATACCTTATCTCCTTCCTCGACGTCACCGATAACATTGCCCTGCTGCCGATGCTGGCCGGAAAACCCAACGCCGAGGCGCGCGGTCAAGCGCTGGACCTGCTGAAAGCGCTCGATGTGGAGCATCGCGCCAAGGCCATGCCGCCACAGCTCTCCGGCGGAGAACAGCAGCGGGTGGCCATAGCGCGCGGATTGGTCAATCGCCCTCCGGTGATTCTCGCTGATGAGCCCACAGCGCCGCTCGACAGCGAGCGTGCCTTGGCGGTTATCCGGATTTTGAACGAGATGGCCCGCAGATACGAGACCGCCATTATCGTGGTCACTCACGACGAAAAAATCATCCCGACCTTCAAACGCATCTACCATATCCGTGATGGCGTGACCTACGAGGAGGCCGGCCAGGGGCTGGAATTCTAATGATTCGAGAATCTTCGTTGAAAAACAAAGCTGGTAGTGGTATGGGCAACGCACAAACGATCAGCAGGCACATATTCATTGTATTCACCCTCGCCGGCCTGCTCGCGGGATGCGCGGTCGGTCCCGATTTTATCCGTCCGGCAAAACCTGACGTGGCGACCTATACCGCAGCCCCCTTGCCTGCGCACACAGCCTCCGCTCCTACGGCATTGGGAGGAGCACAACAGTTCGTCGAAGGCGGCCGGATCACCCCCCACTGGTGGAAGGAGTTCGGCTCACCCAGAATGGAGGCCCTGATCACGGAGGCCTTGCAGGCCAACCCCACCTTGGCCGAGGCACAGGCCGCTGTGCGCCGGGCGCAGGAGTTATATGCGGCGCAGTCCGGCTCGACCCGTTATCCGCTCGTTGACGCCACCGTCGGCGGCCAGCGCCAGCGATTCAATCCCAATACCATGGGACAGTCCGGCGAAGCCCGGCAATTCAGCCTATACACTGCCGGTGTCGGCATGCAGTACACTTTTGACCTGTTTGGCGGCAACCGGCGTGCGCTTGAGGCCCTGGCCGCCCGCGTCGACTATCAGCGCTATCAATTGGAAGGCGCGCGCTTGACCTTGGCGGGCGCCATCGTCACTGCCGCGATTACCCAGGCAAAGCTGGCCGGCCAAATCCAGGCCTCGGAGGCAATTCTCCACTCCCAGGAAGAGCAGCTGGGGTTAACCCGGGAACGGCTTCGTCTCGGCAACGCTGCTCCGGACGAGGTGCTGGCCTTGCAGCCCCAGGTGGAAGAGACGCGCTCCGCCATCCTGCTGCTGCGCAACCAGCTTCAGCAGAACGAGCACCTGCTGGCCGTGCTTGCCGGTAAGCCACCGGGGGCTGGGAGCATGCCGACCTTCACCCTCGATGAGTTTACGCTGCCAGCCGAATTGCTCTTGGTAGTGCCCTCCGAACTGGTGCATACCCGTCCCGACATCCAGGCCGCCGAAGCCCTGCTGCATGAGGCAAATGCCGAATACGGCGTGGCGATTGCCAAACTGTATCCACAAATCACCCTCAGTGCCGATCTTGCTTCACAGGCTTTAACCACAGCTGCTCTGTTCGGCGGCGGTTCCGCTGTTTGGAGTCTGGTTGGGCAACTGATTCAACCTTTGTTCAACCCGGGACTGCCGGCAAAAAAACGAGCGGCGCTGGCCGCATTCGATGCCGCGGCGGCCAATTACCAGACCGTTGTCCTTGAATCTCTTCGCACTGTGGCCGACGTGCTCTGTGCCTTGGACAACGATGCTCAGAGAATGGCAGCGATGTTTGCTGCCGACACCGCAGCGCGAGAATCCATGAATTCAACGCAACGACGATACGCCTTGGGCGCGGCCGGCTATCTGGAACTGCTCATCGCCCAACAACAGGCGCAACGCATGCGCATTAACCTCATTGAGGCCCAGACGCAGCGCTTGCTCGATTCTGCCGCATTGTATCAGGCACTGGGTGGAGGATTCTCGGGCGATCGTGCCGCTATTGCGGCTTTCTATCCAGTGGAAGCCAATTGAATTGCCGCAGAGGTCGGCATTTCAAAGAGGAATAGTTACTTTTACCGTCATCCGCTGGATGCTCAGTAACTTTCAACTCGATATGGAAGCGAAGGGACAAGTTCTCTGGTAAACTTTTATGAAATCTATCGAGAACAGATCGCTTCTTGTTCCTGATACGTAATTCCTGCTGCGCCCCGGCTAACCAGGGACAAGAAATCTCACAGTTTTCATCCACTTTGACACAATGTCTGGAGGAAAAGATGGAAGATCAACAATCGGATACAAAGCTGAAGGATAGTGCAAACAGGACAATCGGCGAGATCGTTGCCGACGACTATCGGACCGCCAGGGTCTTCGAAAACCATGGCATTGACTTCTGTTGTGGAGGCAAGATTCCCCTTTCGTCTATCTGCCGGGACAAAGGCATCGAGCTTGCCGTCATAGAGCAGGAGCTTGCCGCCGCAAAAGTCGCGTCCCTTGACAGAAGCCTGAACTATTCAGCATGGGAGCTTCCTTTTTTCATGGATTTTATCGTCAACACCCACCACGCATATCTTCATGAAAATATGGGACAGATTGCCGGGTACGCCCGGAAGATCGCGGAAGTTCACGGATCCAACCATCCCGAAACAATAGAGATAGCCGAAATTTTCAGCAAGATAGTCACCGATTTGACGGATCATTTGCAGTATGAGGAAGAGGTGTTTTTCCCCGCCATCAAACGTTGTGATGCCGCCGGGAAGTCTCACGTAGTTCCGGATGCAACAGATTTGGAATCAATCAGGGACGGCCTCGAAAAACTCCAGAAAGAGCACGAAGAAGTGGGCGACGCGATCCACCGAATCCGCCATCTTGCCAGGGACTATGAGATTCCCGGCGATGTCTGTAATACTTTCATGCTCACGTATCAGAAACTCAAAGAGTTCGAGGAGGATCTGCACAAACACGTGCATCTCGAAAACAATATTCTTTTTCCGAAAGCGGCGCAGCTGTTTTCAAATGAAAGGAGAATGTAAATGGGCATTACCATCAAGGACCACATTACCTGGGTAGGAAAAGTTGATTGGGAACTGCGGAAGTTTCATGGCGAAGAATACTCCACCCACCGAGGCTCATCGTACAACTCGTATCTTGTCCGCGATGAAAAGACGGTGCTGATCGATACCGTGTGAAAGCCTTTCGCAAAGGAATTCGTCGAGAACCTGAAGCAAGAAATCGATCTGAAAAAGATTGACTACATCATCGCCAGTCACGCCGAAAGCGACCACAGCGGCGCCTTGCCGGAACTGATGCGCCTGATCCCCGACACCCCCATCTACTGTACCGCCAATGCCGTCAAGTCGCTGAAGGGCCATTACCATCAGGACTGGAATTTCAGAACCGTCAAGACCGGTGACCGTCTGAATATCGGCTCGAAGGAGTTCATCTTCATCGAAGCGCCGATGCTGCACTGGCCGGACAGCATGTTCTCCTATTTGACCGGGGACAATGTCCTGTTCAGCAACGATGCCTTCGGACAGCACTATGCCTCGGAACTGCTGTTCAACGACTTGGTCGACCAGGCGGAACTGTTTCAGGAATGCATCAAGTACTACGCAAATATCCTGACGCCCTTCAGCGCTCTGGTTGACCGGAAGATCAAGGAGGTCGTAGGCTTCGGCCTGCCGGTCGACATGATCTGCACCAGCCACGGCGTCATCTGGCGGGACAATCCGCTCCAGATTGTAACCAGATATGCGGAGTGGGCCGCAAACTACCGGGAGAATCAGGTGACGATCATCTATGACACCATGTGGGACGGGACGCGGAGAATGGCCGAAGCGATCGCGAAGGGCATCCACGGGGCGGACAGGGACGTGACTGTCAAGGTCTTCAATGTCGCCCGCTCCGACAAGAACGACATCATAACCGAAGTGTTCAAATCCAAGGCGGTGCTGGTCGGCTCTCCCACCATCAACCGGGGCATCCTCTCATCAATCGCCGGATTTCTCGAAGAAATGCGGGGCTTGGGCTTCAAGGACAAGAATGCCGCGGCTTTCGGGGCATATGGATGGAGCGGTGAATCAGTGGCCATGATCACGCAGCGGCTGAAGGAGAGCGGTTTCCAGGTTGTCAGCGACGGCCTGAGGGAATTCTGGAACCCCGACCGGCAGAGTATGGATAACTGTATCGCCTTCGGAGCGGATTTCGTAAAGCAGTGCGAATAATTGGAAGAGCCGTTCAGTTCCATAGAGTGACTGAACGGCTCTTTTGTCGACGACGATTCAGGCTGCAGATGCTTCGTTAACATGCTCATGTCGATATCTTCACAATCCCGCCAGGGGGTCCTTGACCTCATCCTTCCGCTTGAACATGAGTTTTTTCGACCCGCGGTTGTTGGTGTATTTGGCAAGCTCCAGGTCGATGGTTGCCGGAACGGCCACACCTCCCTGGGCAAGCGCCTGCCGCAGCAACGCTTCCGCCCGTCCGGCGAGGCGTCCTGCGTCGCCCAGCACCCGCAGGGCTTCGGTCGGGTTATGGAAGCCGGCGGAGTTTTCCGCGCCGATGAATACCAACCGGTAGAAGGCTTCCTCGTACTCGTTCCGCGCCTTGTCGTAGAGTTTCTGGTCCAGCTTGGTGCCGCCGGCTTGCGCCTTGTTTGCCATCTCAAACAACTTGGCGACGCCGGCCGTGGCATATCCGGTGCGAATATAGAGCGATGTGGTCCGATCCTGGATGGCGTACACCTGTTTGCGCAGGTCGTCGGCGCTCTCGGCATGGCACTTGACGCAGGCCCGCAGGTCGTTCTTCAGGGGACTCATAATGCGATGATCCGATACCTTTTTCGGCCCCACTTTCGTATAGGGCATATGACAATCGCTGCAGGCAACACCGGCGTTCCAGTGGACGCTGTTGTTGGAGAAAAGCTCGAATTCCGGATGGCGAATAAAGGCCATTTTGAAGCCGGTGACCGCCTGGGTCCATTCCCGGTTGGCGGGATTGCCGCGCAGGTCCCTGATGATCTGTTCTATGGCGATGCCGCCCCAGCGGCCACCGCTCCAGGGGAAGACCACATCCGTTGACTTCATGGCGGCGTCCTTGGGAATGCGGTAGGTGACATGGCACTGGGCGCAAACCAGGGAACGCTTGTCCTGCACCGTCAGCTTCGACTCGTCGACACCGATGAGCCGCAGCGCCTTGCTGAGCGTGAACTGGCGGGAAATGCTCAGGGACATGTCGCGGTTGTCATGGCAATCGATACAGGCGACCCCGAGGGTTCGGTGCTTTTCCGGAATCTGGTTGAGCACGTCATGGTAGGGTTTGGAGTAATAGTCTTTGCCGAGCTTCTTCTCCAGCAGCGGCGCATAGGGTGTCTTGCAGGTGAGGCAGCTGCCGCCGGCCTTGAGGCGGGCCGGGTCGATAGTCAGTTGGTCGGTAATCATGTAGTAGTGCCCCCGAGGTTCCCGATATTCGATGCCGAATCCCCAGCCATTGTAGAGCAGCGCCAGGAACGGGTACTCGTCCAGTTTGTCGATGGGGCCTTCACCGGCATCGAAGCCCCTGCGGTACCTGCTCTTCCCCGCGGGGGTCGGTTCAGCCGTCTTTTTCCACAGCTCGTACTCTGCCGGGTATGCCTTGCCCCACTGTTCCGGATCGATCACGCCGTCTGCGATGGTCACGGCCCTGACCGGTTCCGTTTTTTCCGGAGCGCAACCAAAACAGGTAGACAAAAGAAAAAGTGCCGGCAGTGCCGCGCGATATTTTCTCAGGCATATTTTCATTGTATGTCCCCCTCGTGAGAAAGTCGGGTTCAATCCGCGATGATACCGGTGAGTTTGTGGTTCATCTGCCGGTGGCAATCCCAGCAGATACGGGTCGTATCCATGGCCGACACGGTTTCGCTGTGGCAGGCAATGCAATTGCTCTGGAGCACCTGCCGCCCGTGCCGGGAAAGGGTTATGGGATCCGGAATTTTGCCGGAAAAGAATACAACAACGTCTTTTATGCCGTCGATCGATTTCCAGGTATAGTGGATTGCGGTGTTGTCATGGGGAAGGTGGCAGTCGACACAGCGGATGCTGCGGTGGGCGCCGGCATGGCGCCAGGCGGTGTGCTGCTCTTCCATGACGTGGCAGGAAGCGCAGAAATCGGGAGATTCCGAACGGGCCAGCATCTTTGGCGGGCCGAAGAGCAGAAATAGCGCAAGCAGCACCCCGGCCATGCCCGAAAGCGCCAGAATGGACACAAAACGTTTTGACAGGCAAAATCCCATGGCTGTTTACCATAAGTTATTATAATTTTACAAGGGTGGCATGCCTTCCCGGGGAAAGCCACCCGTAAGACGCCTGGGAGGATTCCCGGCATCTTGCCTGTTTGTTACTATATAATACCTGTTATTTGTCAGGAAACAAGTCAGTATCGGCCGGCTGAGTTTAATTTGCCGCTAGGCGGTTGACGGCACCACAGCCGCGGCCTGCCAGGAAAAGGGCATTGAAGTGGAAACGCTGGCAAAGGATTCTTTGCATGCTCTTCTTTGCACAGTTTTGTGTGAGGAACCTTTTCTTGTCTGAAAATTAGATGCTTTTGCCATTGCCCAGATTTATCCGCGCTGGGGAGCCATACTCCAAAAGTAGGACTTTTCTCAATGGAAAGTCCCACTTTTTTCATGCCAAGGAGTTCTTTCTTTATGGGCCTTCTTCTTTTCCGCCACTCACAGATCCAAAAAAATTTCCAGTCGTGACTGACAGAAAAAATCACTCCTTCCGTTGATGGCTCAGGAAATGGTCAGAAAACATCACCTATGCGTCATCCACTTCAGTGGTATACTTAATATGTGTTTTCAGCAAGGCCCGTTTAAATTTGGTGAGAAGAGCGGAGAACATTGAGAAACTGATGGAGTTCAGCAGACGGGAACAAGTTGCCGTCATGTGTGCCGAGATCGTACCGCGGCGCTGGCATCGTTCTCTGATAGCCAACGCCTTGCTGGTGCGGGGAGCACGATGAAGTCGGCAATGCGGTTCACGCCATCCGCCATCTCGCGAACGACTATACGCTGCCGCCCGATGCCTGCAATACCTTCATGGTTGCCTACCAGAAGTTGAAGGAATTCGAGGACGACCTCCACAAACACGTCCACCTTGAAAACAACATCCTCTTTCCAAAGGCGCAGCTGTGCAAGGACACAGAGTTGTGCACCCGGAAATAAGAGCACACGATTGTTGTGCACCATACCAACAATAGGAGGCTACTATGTATTGTCATCAGTGTGAGCAGACAGCAAAAGGAATCGCATGCGAAATATCGGGAGTCTGCGGCAAGAAACCGGAAGTGGCGGCTCTCCAGGACAACCTGCTGTATGGCCTGAAGGGTCTTGCGTTCTTTGCCGACAAGGCACGCGGCCTGGGGGCAAAAGATCCCTCAATTGACGGGTTTATTCTCGAAGGGCTTTTCACAACCGTCACCAATGTCGATTTCGACCCGGCAAGACTTGAAACCCTCATCAAGCAGTGCGGGGAACTCAAGGACAAGTCAAAAAGCCTCTATGAGAAGGCTTTCAGGGAGAAGAACGGCATCGCCGCACCGCAATTCACCTCCGGTCCGGCTTCCTGGACACCCGCGTCAGACCTTGTCAAGCAGGCTGAGCAGTACGGCATCCCTGCCATCCACGAGAACGAGGACATCCGCTCCGCAATCGAAATCCTCACCTACGGCCTCAAAGGGATGGCAGCCTACGCCGACCACGCGAAGATCCTCGGCAAGGAAGACGAGGAGGTCTACGCTTTCTTCCACAAGGCTCTGGCGGCCACCGCCGACCCCTCGCTCGGCCTCATGGACTACGTCGGCCTTGCCATGGAGTGCGGCAAGATGAACCTCAAGGTCATGGGCATGCTCAACGAGGGCAATACGGGACACTACGGCCATCCGGTCCCCACCAAAGTCCAGCTCGGCACCAAAGCCGGAAAGGCCATCCTCGTCTCCGGCCACGACCTGCGCATGCTTGAAGAACTGCTCAAGCAGACCGAGGGCAAGGGGATCAACATCTACACCCACGGAGAGATGCTACCCGCCCACGGCTATCCGGGTTTGAAGAAGTATCCTCACCTGGTCGGCAACTTCGGCGGCGCCTGGCAGGACCAGGCCAAGGAGTTCCCCGACTTCCCCGGCGCCATCATCTTCAATACCAACTGCATCCAGCGTCCGGCACAGGCATACACCGGCCGCCTGTTCACCTGGGGAGTGGTTGCATGGCCTGACATTCCTCACATTGACGGATGGGATTTTACACCGGTCATCGAGAAGGCGTTGTCCCTGCCGGGACTCCCCGACGCCCCCGGCCAGGAGATCCTTGTCGGCTTCGGCCACAACGCGGTGCTCGGCGTCGCCGACAAGGTGATCGAGGCGGTGAAGGCGGGAGCGGTGAAGCACTTCTTCCTCATCGGCGGCTGCGACGGGGCCAAGCCGGGAAGAAATTACTACACGGAATTCGCCGAGAAAGTACCAAAGGATTGTGTGATTCTGACCCTTGCCTGCGGCAAGTATCGCTTCAACAAGCTCGACTTCGGCGACATCGGCGGCATCCCAAGGTTGCTGGACGTGGGCCAGTGCAACGACGCCTACTCGGCGATCCAGATAGCGGTGGCCCTGGCGGGAGCCTTCAACTGCGGGGTGAACGACCTGCCGCTTTCGCTCATCCTCTCTTGGTACGAACAGAAGGCGGTGGTAATTCTCCTAACCCTGCTCCATCTGGGCATCAAGAGCATCAAGCTGGGACCGAGCCTCCCGGCCTTTATCTCTCCCAACGTGCTTAACTTCTTGGTAGAGAATTTCAACATCGCCCCAATCTCCACCCCCGACGAGGATCTCAAAGCCATTCTCGGGTAAGACCCCAGTCAAGAAAGGAGCATGGAAATGGAAAAAGGTACTCATGTAGTTTTAGGTATTCATCTGCAGAACAGGATAAAAAATGCGCCAGAGATTCAGAAGATACTGACGGGCTTTGGATGTAACATCAAGACCAGGATCGGGCTTCATGAGGTGTCCGATAATTACTGCGCCGGCTCAGGCCTGATCATTCTGGAAATGGTTGGTGATCCTGCCAAGTACGAAGAGCTTGCCAATGTGCTAAACGGATTCGACGGTGTGGAGGTTCAGAAGATGGTCTTTGGTCATGACTAGTTTTCTGAAATCTTCTTGTCTGCTGGGTAGGAGGTGAGCTGAGCATGCCAAATGTGAAGAGATGGCAGTGCCTTGTCTGCGGCTATATCCATACCGGACCCGAGCCGCCCAAAATCTGCCCCACGTGCAAGGCTGACCGGTCAAGGTTTATTCCCTATAAATGACAAATATTTATGCAAAGCCTGCGAGTTCTCACACATAAGTGTCGCTCGCAGGCTTTCCGTTTCAAAGAAGAGGGAAAGTTATGAAAAAGACTAATCTTCTTCACACACTGGGTTTTTATTATTATAGGGTTTGCTAGCCATAGTGTATGTAAAGGGGGAATTCAAAAATGAAAACTGACTTGCCTGAGAAGTTTGCCATCCTGCAACGCGACAAGGAAACCTATGCCATCAAGACCAATACGCCGGGAGGTTTTGTCAATCCTGAGCAATTGCGGAGGCTTGCTGAAGTAGTGGAGAAATATGGGATACAGGTGGTCAAGATGACAAGTGCCCAGCGAATGGCCTTGATAGGTCTGCCTGAGGACAAACTCGATGAGGTCTCGGCTGACCTGGGCGATATGGGAGGTGCGGCCACCGGCCTTTGCGTGCATTATGTCAAGATCTGTCCAGGAGCCACATATTGCAAGCGTGGTCAACAAAACTCAATTGCTTTAGGTTTGAAAATGGATAAGATGTTTCAGGGTGTGAATCTGCCCAAAAAATTCAAAATGGGAATATCAGGTTGTCAGAACGACTGCAGCGAAGTGTGCATTAAGGACGCAGGCCTGATCGGAACGCCAAAAGGGTGGAACGTTATGCTGGGAGGTAACGGCGGAGCTGCCCCCCGTTTCGCGGTAAGGCTTGCAGAGGCCGTCACGTCCGAAGATGAGGCACTCAAACTTGTCGAGCGCATAATTTCATGGTTCAAAAACAAGGAACGCGCCTGCCGAATTGGCAAGATTGTCGGAGAGATTGGGCTGGAAGATTTACGTAAGGAAATATTGTAACAACGCATCTTGAGCCATTTGTCTGAAATTGATACGCGCCACTTTTTTAAACGCATAAGGTAAACAAGATGAAACTGTCAATCTAATTATTGTTCATTTTTGCCGCCGTTTGCTTCATGTCTGGGTTGAGTCATGCAACTGAGGAGTATGCGCAAAAAACCGGTCAAAGTTGCAGCGTCTGTCATGTTGACCCCGCCGGTGGAGGAGAACTGACAAGTGCCGGCAAGACGTACCAGACGACAATCCACTCCAGTGAAAAGGGCTCGGACACCGGTTATGGATAGCGGATTTTCAAACTGGCGGTCGGATTCATTCATATCATGACCAGCTTTTTCTGGTTTGGCACCATTCTTTACGTCCACCTGGTCCTGAAACCCAAATCAGCCGCCAAGGGGCTGCCGAAAGGGGAAATGCTCATCGGCATCTACTCAATGATCATCATGGCCGTAACTGGGGGAATTCTCGTCTGGTTCAGGGTAACCTCCACGGATGTGCTTCTGCATACCCGTTTCGGCATACTTCTCACTATCAAGGTAGCCCTTTTCCTCACGATGGTTCTTTCCGCCCTGTTTGTCCTCGTGATTATTGCCCCACGCTTGCGCGGCAGGAATGGACAACAGGCAAAGCAAGGGGACGAAGGGTTTACCCTGGAGGGGTTATCACACTAAGACGGCAAGCAAGGGAGGTCCTCCTATTTCGCTTACGGCGGCCGGGTTTTCGACGTAACTGTCAGCAGGCTGTGGGCAAATGGCGTGCATATGGGGCGGCATCATGCCGGCTCGGATCTGACGGAGGCGCTCAAGCTTGCGCCCCATGGCGAAGACAAGATCATGGCCATACCCGCTGTCAGCAACCTTTCCGTGGAAGAAACATGTCCCGGCATGACGATACCCCAGAAGGTCTTTATTTTTATGGCCTATTCAAACCTAGCGGCAGTTTTCGGCATTGGTCTTATCCTGGCTCTCTGGCGCTGGTGGTAATATTTTAAAGAATACCAGTTCTTCCCAGATCCATCCGCGCTGGAGAGCCAAACCAACCTCGAACTTTTTTCCTCTATCAGCCACAAAATCCGAAAACCACAAATATATAGTTGCAAATTAAGTGAGCCCGTCCCGGACGATTGCTGTCCTGAGTGATTATGATTGCGAGCCACTACAGATAGCTGTCATATTTCACCCGGAGGTTTAAAAGATCATGCAACCTGAAGTTCTTTTTGGTCACGCCCTGGGCATCGCCCCACCCTGGGAGGTTACGGAGGTCAGCTTTTCCAAGGAGTCAAGCCGTCTTGACATCACCATTGGCTTCCAACGGGGAACAACCTTTCCCTGCCCGGTCTGCGGTGCAATGGTTCCTGTTTATGACACCACGGAGAAAGAGTGGCGACATATGAATTTCTTCCAGTACGAAGCCTATCTTCACGCCAAGGTTCCACGGGTCAAATGTCCCAACGAAGGGTGCGGCGTGAAACAGGTTAAGGTGCCTTGGGCTCGTGCCGGTTCAGGTTTTACTCTCCTGTTCGAGGCGTTGGTGATGACCATGTGCCGAGACATGCCGGTAAACGTCATAGCCAGGTTATTTGCCGTCACGGATACCCGTCTGTGGCGGGTAATCAACACCTATGTTGAGATGGCGAGAGCCCAAGAGGACTACTCCGATGTTCATCGTGTAGGCATGGATGAAACATCGGTAAAACGCAGCCAGGATTACGTTACCTTTTTCTTCGATCTTGATAAGAAGAAGCTCTTGTTCGGCACCACGGGCAACGGAAACGAAACTGTCAAAGAATTTGTCGCCGACCTAAAGACGCATAACGGCGACCCCGAACAGGTAACCGACGCGGCCATTGACATGTCAAAAGCCTTTATCAAGGGTGTCAAAGAGCAGCTTCCCAATGCGGTAACGACCTTCGACCCTTTTCACGTCATCAAGTTGATGAACGACGCAATGGCCAAGGTCAGGGCTGAAGAAGCCAAGCTCTTTCCGGAGATACTGAAGAAAAGCAGATACCTGTTCCTCAAGAATCCGGAGAACCTGACTTCCGAGCAGGAACAGCGCCTGAACGCAATCATAACCAGTCAGAATTTGAAAAGCACAGAAGCTTACCTACACAAGCTGAACCTTCAGAACGTTTACTTCGCCGAAAGCCGCCAAGAGGCTGAGGTATTACTGACCCACTGGTATCAGGATGCCAGCAAAAGCTCCTTGAAACTAATCAAAAAAATGGCGAATACCGTAAAAGACCACTGGAGCGGCATCTTGAGCCACTTTGACAGCAATCTGACCACCGGCTTCCTTGAAGGGATCAACAGCCTCATTCAGGCTGCTAAGGCAAGGGCTCGGGGTTATCGAAATCCCCGGAACCTGATAGCCATGGCATTCCTAATCGCCGGTAAACTCAGGTTCACCTCATTACCTCCTTTACCCACTTGATCCGACGAAGAGCCTTTGGAATCCGTGAGGGACGGCCTGCTTTCGATGGTCGAACCGACAAGAAAGGAACCAGGCTGTATCGAGTGCCGCTTGCATCAAGACAGCAATGATCAAGCGATATTCATCTTTTATGAAAGCTGGGAGAATGCTGCTGCGCTTGAAAGACACAAAGAAAACGACCATTACCGTCACTATGCCGCAACCGTATTGGGACTGGTCGAGGAGCGTCAAGTGAACAGGATGTCGAGAATCGTGTAAAGTATCCACCGTTTTCAACAAGTATTCAAAAAGCCTGCTCATGGTATAATGAAAAACATCTTTGCACTTTATTGCAGCATCGCTTTGTGTTTTTCTGGACGATTTCAGGCATTGGAACGGATCAAAGCATCTTTCGGGGGGATAAATGGGTGTCGACGACCGTCGGAAATTTCTTGCGTACTGTCTGGGCGGAATTGCAGCCGTAGCAGCGGCAGGGATAATCTATCCGTTGTTCCGTTATCTTTCGCCGCTTTCAAGTCAGCTTGAAAGCTCGAAGGTGACGATTCCCGAAGGAGCCGTCAGGGAAGGGGAGGCGAACTTTTTCCAGTACGCCGGTTCGGCAGCGGTGCTGGTGCACCATCCTGGCGGAGCGCTTGTCGCCCTGTCCGCAGTCTGCACCCATATGGGCTGCATCGTGCAGTGGCAGAAGGATCGGCAGGAATTCTTCTGCCCCTGTCATGGCGGGAGGTATACGTCTGACGGCGCGGTGATATCCGGCCCGCCTCCGAGACCGCTGCCAAAGCTTCCATTTGCCGTTGCAAACGGCATCATCACCGTTGGCTGATGGTTTCGGAGGGATCATGTCGATCATGAGGCGGATCTTTCGGTGGCTGGACGTACGGATCGGCGCCGGCGAAATAATCGAGAAGGAGCTGACGGGATACCTCCTGCCACCCAACATCAATATCTGGTATTCCATGGGGAGCATACTGCTCTTCCTCTTTGCCCTGCAGGTGGTGACCGGGATGCTGCTCCTGGTGTACTATGTGCCGGATGCGGACAAGGCTTTCACCAGCGTGACAGCGATCATGAACAGGGTACCGTTCGGGTGGCTGATCCGGTTGTGCCACGTAATCGGTTCCAACATGATGGTGCTGATATTGTTCTTTCACATGCTGTCGGTACTATTCATGGGCAGCTACAAGAAGCCCCGCGAACTGAACTGGCTGTCCGGTTTCATCCTGTTCCTGCTGGTCATGTCCCTCACCCTGACCGGTTACCTTCTTCCCTGGAGCCAGCTCTCCTTCTGGGCAACGACCGTGACCACGAACAGCGTGGGAGTCATACCGTTTGTTGGTCAATACCTGGTGGAATTCCTGCGAGGCGGCGTACTGGTAGGGCCCCCGACTCTTGGCCGGTTCTTTGCCCTGCATGTCGCCGTCCTGCCTGCTGCAGTCGCCCTCATGGTTGGCGTTCACCTTTTCCTGCTGAAGCGCGTCGGCATCTCCGCGCCGCCCTTCGGTTGTGCGGAAACGAAAAACACCTGGCAGGGCGAGTCGTACCGTTATGAAGCCCATCCGGGAGGAATCCCGTTTTTCCCCGACTACCTGCTTCAGGACCTGACCTCTATTGCTGTCTGCATGGCGTGTTTCTTCGCGCTGCTGTTTTTCGATCCCTCCATCTTTTTCCCCAAGGATGCTTTTATCCCTGCCGATCAGTTCAGGACCCCGGAGCACATCAAGCCCGAGTGGTACTTCCTGGCCAACTATCAGACACTGAAACTCTTTCCGAGTGAAATCATCGGATTGGCCGTGCAGGGGGTGGCAATACTGTTTCTGGCGCTGCTGCCGTTCATTGACCGTGGGGCGGAGCGACATCCGCTGAAGCGTCCTTTATTCCTTCTGTTGAGTATCGGCGGCATAATGGTCTGGATCGGACTGAGCATCTGGGGGCATTACTCATGATCCTCTCACCTGGTAAAAGAACCCTTGAAAAATTGATTCTGACGTGCACGTTTCTGTTCATGACGGCCTGTCCTGTCGTTGCTGCCGACACGGCCGGAAACGTTTGCGTCCAGTGCCATGGCACTTTGCCGGGACGGTTGGGGGAACCGGTCGCCCAGTGGCGCGGGAGCATCCACGCAGCGAACGGCATATTCTGCAACGGCTGCCACGGCGGGGACCCAAATGATTCTGCCAACGCCATGAGCCCGGCACGCGGATTCCTCGGCGTTCCGAAAGAAAACGCAATCCCTGCGTTCTGCGGCCGCTGCCATGTTGGCGTGCTGCAATCGTACCAGGCCAGCGCGCACGCCACTGCGCAGGGTAAAGAAAAGCCCCACTGCGTAACCTGCCACAGCAATCACCATGTCGTGAAAGCTTCCCTTGACCTGATCAACGAGAAGAGCTGCGGACGCTGCCATTCATATGACGTCGCACGACAGATCAAGGAAGCCATGGCCGGCGTCGAAACGAGAATAGGGATGACTGAACAGCGCATCGCCACATTCAAGGGGAAAGGTACCGACACCAGCCGGCTTGAACAACGCCTGTTTGCCGGTCGCAACCGGTTCCACAGCCTTGCGCATGTGGTCGACGTAAATCTGATCACTAAGAATACCGCGGAGATCAATGCCGAACTGGACGCGATAGACGGCGCTCTTGAAGATTTCAGCAAACTTGAAGGGAAAAAGAAGATCATAGGGGCTGCCGCCATCGTGATCGTCCTGGCAGCCGCGGCCCTGTTGGCCATGTACCGCCGGACATACGACTGACGGCGTTGTATCCTTGACTCCAGCTATTCCGCTGTGCCTTTCAACGCAATAATTATCGCGGCTACCTCATCGGGTGACAGCTTGAATGCCGGCATGACTGCCGGGTAACCCTTGACGATGTCGGCGTTCGGCTGCTCCAGGGAGCGGCGGACATAGGGCTCGTCGACAGTAATGGTACGTTCCGTGCCATTGGTCACCACTGTCACTTCGTGGCCCCAGATCCCCTTGAACGTCGGTCCCACAGCTTTAGTTCCATCCAGGGTGTGGCAGCCCAGGCAACCCTGGCTCTTGAGCACTTCCTGGCCGCGTTTTGCTCCGGCAGGGTTCTGCTCCGTCAACCAGGCAATGAAGGCGGCTTCCGGGACGGCCTCCACGGTGGTGATCATGGCTGAATGGCCGACGCCGCAGTAGGAAGAGCAAAAAAGGTCGTATGACCCGGCATTCGAAGCAACGAACCAGGCATGGTTTTTCATGCCGGGCACTGCGTCCCTTTTGATCCGAAAGGCCGGTATGTAAAAGCCGTGCAGCACGTCTTCCGACACTATGTTGACTTCCACCGGCCTTCCCACCGGCACATAGAGCTTGGAGCTGGTCTTGCCGTTGGCGTAGGTGAAGCTCCATGACCACATGCGGGCGGTTGCCGTTACCTGCAGGGCGCCCTTGGGCACGTTGCGCAGCGCCAGGTAGCCGGCCCAGCCGTAATAGAACATCCCCAGCACGAGAAACGTGGGCAGCGCTACCCAGAGTATCTCCAGCCAGACGCTGCCGGACACCTGAGACGTGGGTTCCGGGGAACGGGAACGGCGGTAGCGGATGAGAAACCAGACCGTTACCGCGGTGATTCCCAGCAACAGGAATGCCGAGATTCCGAAAATCCAGATGAATACCGGGTCCACTGCCTGTGTGGTTGTCAGCAGTTGCTGGTTCATGTCATGTCCTCATCGATACAGCACATCAACGAAAGTCAGGCCGATGAATATGGCCAGCGTTGCCAGCGCCAGGAACAGCAGCCACTTCAGCAGCCTGTTTTCATATTTCATCTGCATGAAGATCGCGATGACCAGCCCCGATTTCAGGGAGGCGATGGACAACGCCGCCCAGACACGGAAAATCCCCAGATCCTGGAAGGATACCCAGATGGTGAGTACGGTCAGGGCCATCAGCGCCAGCCAGGTTGCGGCAAGTTTCCCATAGCTCACGACATGTTGTTCAGGCGTAATGCTTGACATTGCCGGTTCCTCACAGGACGAGATAATACAAAGGAAATATGAATATCCAGATCAGGTCGACCAGGTGCCAAAACAGGGTGCTGTTTTCAAGCCAGATGCAGTTTCCTGCCGTGATGACACCGTGCCTTATTCGCCAGGCCATCACTGAAAGCACGGATCCGCCGATCAGGACGTGCAGGCCGTGCAGGCCGACAGTCAGGTAATAGAGGCTGAAAAAGAGCGGTTCACCGTGTGGAGCTTGTGCCAGGAGAGGTGAACCGGGATAGAGGCCACGGCTGATTTCCGCGCTCCATTCCAGGTACTTGTTCATCAGGAAGACAGCTGCGCAGGCAACCGTGCCGACGAGCAGCAGGACAGCGGTTTTCGAATCATTCCTGCGGATCGCGGTTACCGACATGGCTGCCAGCAGGCTGCTGGAGATAAGGATAATCGTGTTGATCGCGCCGAACCAGCGGTGCATCTCATGGCCGGCAGTAGCGAATTCCTGCGGGTAGCGGGCCAGGTAGACGCCGTAAAGCAGAAACAGACCGCCGAACAGCAGCATCTCAGTGAAGAGGAACAGCCACATGCCCAGTTTGGCGGCGGCATCGTCTTTGTGCTGAGCTTTTCTCATGGTATTCCGCTGCCTTTGAAATCATAGGGGCCATGGGTAACCACTGGCTCCTCGACGAAGTTGTCCGTTGGCGGCGGTGTGGGTATGCTCCACTCCAGCGTGGCCCCGCCCCAAGGATTGCGTTCCACGGGTTCGCCCCGCAGCAGGCCGTGAAACAGGTTGACCAGCATGATCACCATCCCTGCGAACAATATCCAGCTGCCGAAGGTCGAAGTCAGGTTCAGGGCATGGAATTCGGGCAGGTAATCGTAATAGCGCCTCGGCATGCCCTCTACGCCCAGCACCATCATGGAAAAATACATGACGTTGAAACCGATGAAGAGCAGGATCCAGGCCGCTAATGCCAACTTTTCCCGGTACCGGCGGCCGAAGAACTTGGGAAACCAGTAGTGCATTGCGCCGAAGAAAGCGAAACCCGAACCTCCGAAGATGACGTAATGGAAATGACCGACCACGAACTGGGTGTCGTGTACGTGGATGTCGGTGGCCGCGGAGCCGAGAATCAGGCCGGTCAGCCCGCCGATGGAAAAGAGGAGAATGAAGCCCAGGGCGAAGAGCATCGGCGCTTCCAGGGAAATCGAGCCCTTGTACAGGGTGGAGACCCAGTTGAAAACCTTTATGGCCGAGGGGATAGCCACCACGAAGGTGAGGAAGGAAAACACCAAAACCGCAAGGTCGCTCATGCCGCTGGTGAACATGTGGTGTCCCCAGACCAGGGAGCCGGCTGCGGCGATTGCGAGGCTTGACATGGCGATCATACCGTAGCCGAAAATCGGCTTTCGGGAAAAAACCGGGATGATTTCGGAGATGACTCCCATGGCCGGAAGAATCATGATGTAAACCGCGGGATGGGAGTAGATCCAGAAAAGGTGCTGATACATGAGGGGGTCGCCGCCGCGGCCCGGATCGAACAGCCCCGCTCCGAGCACACGTTCGGCGATGATCAGCAACAGCGTTATTCCCAGGATCGGGGTGGCCAAGACCTGCACCCATGCCGTGGCGTAAACGGACCAGACGAAGAGCGGAATCCGGCCCCAAGTCATTCCTTCGGCCCTCAGCCGGTGGATCGTGGTGACGAAGTTGAGCCCGGTCAATATGGCGGACATGCCGATCAGGAAAACGCCGAAAACAGCCAGGGTGACATTTGTGCCGGTGCGGGCGCTGAAGGGAACGTAAAAAGTCCAGCCAGTATCGGGCGGCCCGCTGCCGGTAAATAGCGAGGTGATGATGGTTGCGGCTCCGGTGATGTATATCCACCAGGAGAGCAGGTTGAGACGGGGAAACGCCACGTCCCTGGCGCCGATCTGAATCGGCATGAGCAGGTTGCCGAAAACCCCTTGGAAACCGGGGAGGATGAAGAGAAAGATCATTATGACCCCGTGCACGGTGAACAGGGCGTTATAGGTCTGGGGACCCATGATGGTCCGCCCTGGCGCCATCAGTTCGATCCGCATCAGTATGCCCAGTATCACCGCGACGAGGAAGAAGCTGAACACCGTATAGAAATAGAGGAAGCCGATCCTTTTATGGTCGGTCGAAAAGATCCACGACGTGATGCCGGTCTTGCCGGTATCCTTCCAGAAACCTCGCTCGTCTTGCACGGTTGTCGCTTCAGAGTTGGTCATCATTTCTCCAAGGGCGGTTTTGCCCGTTTCCTTCCGCCGAAAATCAGGTAGGCCAGGAAGCTGCCCGCGACCAGGATTACCGCTGCGGCGCTTATGCGCAGCACATTGAAGACATAGGTCTTGCCGACCGGGTCATAGGTGTAGCAATACTCCACCAGCTTGCGGATGGACGGTCCGGTTATCCCTTTATCCGCTTCGGTCAGGGCGAGCGCAAGATCCTTCGGCAGAATGGATATCCCGTAGAGATAGCGGATTATCGTGCCGTCCCGCGCCACCACCAGGCTGGCCACCGGGTGGATGAAGTCCTCGCCGCGCCGCTCGACGCGAAAGCCGATGGCATCGGTAAAGCGGCGGATGGTCTCGCGGTCACCGGTCAGGAAATGCCAACTGTCCGCGGGGAAGGTGGTGTCCATGGAAGTCTGGTACATCAGTTTGTTTTTTGCCGCCAGCGCCGGCGTTTCCTTTTCGTCGAAACTGATCGACAGGATGCGGTATTCACGCCCTGGCCGCATGTTCAGTGACTTGAGCATGCCCGCGATATTCACCTGCTGATAGGTGCAGACATTGGCGCAGTGGAAATACACTGGAATGACAAGTGTCGGTACGGTCAGCAAATCACCGAGCCGGACCCGTGTCCCTGTTTCGTCCCTGAATGTCAGATTCAGCGGTATCTTGCCGCCAATTTTCTCCTCAAGCCCGATCGTTTCGTCCTGCCCCTCCGTCAGCGCCTCTTTAACGGTGTGCGCGCCGAGCGGAGAGGGCCGCATCAGGCACAGGCAAAAAACAACCGAGATGAGAAGGGCGGGCATGAGGCTGAAACCGGCTGTTTTTCTTTCCCGAAAGTTTTTCATAATCCGATTTTACCCGATATTTCCATCCGCGGAAGTGCGCCGATGTATTTTGATGCTGCCCGGTCGCGGATGGCATGATGAAACTTTGCCATTCTGCACTATAATGAAAACGGCATGGTTGATGGTGTCGCGCTCGCATGAGGCATGGGTAGGGAAATTGATGGGGCAGGGGAAAATCGGTGATTGAGCAAGACACTGTACAGTATGTTCGGGAGTCGGCAGGGACTTCAGCGTGTTCCGTCAGCTGCGTTTGCAGCGGCCGGAATGTGCGTGCGTTGCTGAGATTGGCCAAGCCCGGCATAGTGTTGGCTGAAACGGCGATGTGCCTGGCAGGTGCGCTGCTGGCTTCGCCATCATCGCCTCCCTTCAGCCGTTTCTTGCTGGTCATGCTGTGCGTTGCCATGGCTGCGGGCGGAGCAGCCATGGCCAACTGCCTGCTTGAGGAAGCGAATGACCGGCTCATGACCCGGCTGGAGAATCGTTGCCAGGCGATCGACAGTGCGGGAGCCAATGCTGTGCGTTCAATTAGCGCGCTGTTGATGGCAACATCCCTGGTTTTGGCCGCAATTTTCGTTAATTGTATCACTGCATCTCTGATCGGGCTTACGCTGTTCATTTATGTTTTCGTGTACACGTCGCTGTTGAAGCTCAAATCGCCTTTGTCCGTGCTGGCCGGAGGGGTGGCCGGCGCGCTCCCCCCACTGATCGGCGCGGCCTCGACCGGTTCCGTTACCGCCGCTCCCTTGTTTCTGGCTGTTCTGGTTTATGTCTGGCAATTGCCCCATTTCTGGTTCCTCGCCCTCCGGTACCAGGACCAGTACCGGTTGGCCGGTGTGCCGGTTTTCCCGCTCGTCTACGGCGAGCTTTTCACCTGCAGGCTGATCGTGGCTGGCAACGGGCTGATGATCCCGTTGTCGCTTCTCATACCCGGGCATTTTTCAAGTTCGGCTGCCTGGTCCCTGATGGTTCTCTTGTCAGGAATCCTCAATTTTTCCGGTTCCGTGTGGGCTGTCGGCAAACAATCGAGATACCGGTTTGGTTTCCTTTTTTCGCTGGCCTATCTGGCCATGCTGCTGGCGACTCTGATCGCCGCAGCATTTGGCAGCTGATTCTGAAATTTCTTGAGGAGAATCATTCATGAACTTCACGCATGACCTCATAGTCCTCGGTTCAGGCTCCACGGCGTTCGCCGCGGCCCTGCGGGCCGACTCCCATGGCGCACGCGTAATGCTGGTGGAGAAGAGCGTTCTTGGCGGGACCTGCATTAACTGGGGCTGCATCCCAAGCAAGACCATGATCCACAGCGCCCTGTTCAGGCATGAAGCTCGCTTGGGCAACCGGATAGGGCTGGGAACGGCTACAAGAAAGGTCGATTACAAGCTCCTTCTGCAACATCGGGACCAGGTGGTCTCCCGCCTGCGCCAGGACCGTTATCTCGACGTGCTGCAGAAGGTTAAAGGTTTGGATTTGGCGAAAGGCAGCGGCTGTTTCGTTGATGTGCATACTATCGAGGTCGTGGAAAGGCACTTCAGGGCACCGCGTATCCTGGTCGCCACCGGCGGCCTGCCCCGTGTTCCGTCGATCCCCGGACTTGGAGAAGTACCCTACCTGACCAGCAGGAGCGCCCTGCTGATGAAAACCCTGCCTGAATCACTCCTGATCATCGGCGGCGGCGTGGTGGCTGTCGAACTCGGGCAGATGTTCCTGCGGCTCGGGAGCAATGTGACCATACTCGAACATGGACCGCGACTGCTGCCACCAGTCGATCATGATGTTTCGGAGGCCCTGCGTGAACATCTGGCTGCTGAAGGGATGAACATCCTGACCGATGTAACGTTCGACTCAGTCAAGAACAGAGACGGCAAGACGGTCGTCACGATCTGCCAGGACGATCAGGTGATCGAACAATCCGCTGACCATCTCCTGGTGGCCGCCGGAACCGCGCCAGCAAGCGGAGGTATCGGTCTGGAAAATGTCGGAGTGGCTCTGGACCGCAAGGGCTATGTCATAACTGATGAAAGGATGCGGACATCAGTGCCGGGCATTTGGGCGGCCGGGGACGTCGCGGGCAGGCTGTTGACCGCTCCGGTGGGTGCGCGGGAAGGAATAGTGGCTGTCGACGACATGTTCAACCCGGGATGCGGCTGCGTCATGGATTACCTCTCGATCCCCATGGCAATATTCAGCGATCCTGAGCTGGGGATGGTGGGGCACACCGAAGAGAGCGCCAGGCAGGCAGGTTTCAATGTCGTCATCAATGCAATCCCGGCAGCGGCCATTCCCAAGGCCCATGTGACTTTCCAGACGTCAGGGCTGATTAAGATGGTGGCTGACAAGGACACCGGACGCCTGCTCGGGGTTCACCTGATATGCCATCGAGGAGCTGATCTGATCAACGAAGCGGCATTGGCCATTCACCTTAAGGCCACCACTGAAGACCTGGCCGCAGCAACCCATGTCTATCCGACCATGAGCGAGGGATTGCGGCTTTGCGCCCAGGGGTTCAACAGGGACCTGAGCCGGTTGTCATGCTGCGCGGAATAGGACCGATGAAAGCGTTCGACAGAAACAAAAAAACCCCCGGGTCAGCGGGGGTTTTTTCATATCCTTTGGGAACGGTCATTTGGTCGGGCATGGGCCGAGGCGCTTGCCGACCATGGCCATCTTGGTTTTCATTTCCTTGCCTTCGATCTTGGTCGATGACTCCATGAGGCCGTTGAAAGAGTCTCCGGCGTAAGTTATCGTGCCTTTGCCGGTCGTATCCTTGCAGACTACGGACCAGCTCACGGTATTCCCGTCTATCTTCTTGTTTTCCATCTTGCAGTCCGTCTGTTTCGGATTGGTTTCCGGGACGTATTTATCCTTGGAGAGGCAGGTCTTCACCGTATGGGGCTTCATGGCTCCGGCTGGCATTCCCGGAACGTCGACTTTCATGGTGATTTCCCATTCTCCGTCCTGCATGTTAACAGACGGGGCCGCAGCCTTGGGCGCGGGAGCCGGTTCGGCAGGAGCGGTCGCCTCCTTTTTCTTGCCGCAGCCCGCAAGGGCCAGTGCGGATACGAGAGCAACGATTGCCAAGCATTTCCATGCGCCATGCATCATGATTTCTCTCCTTTCAATTTCGGCATCTGCCGGGTTCATGAAATCACGGGATTCACCCGGGTGTCACAGGGGCAAATTCCGTCAATCGCGGAAAATTCCGTACACTGATACAACGCTCTGCTGCAAATTGTCAATGTCCACGTTAAAGCGGGCATCCGGCACCGGTTTTCGGTATACCGAAAATTCGGCTATGTTCAGAGAGATGTTAACGTTTTTGAAATTTCTTCCATCAGGGCTCGTAGTTCCTTGCGAAGAACTTCGCGGTCTTTCTGCTCCATGGTGTCAAGGTCGAGCCTGCGAAATCCGCGGGAAAAGTTCCTGACAAATCGGAAAGGAACGGGATTCGATTTTGGCTTTTTCCCTTGTTTCCTCGTGTGTGCCGCAAGGTCCTGTCTCTGGAGAGCACCGCTTTTGTATTGCCTGAACGCCTCGACCTTTTCCTCGTGTGATGCAAGCCGTGATATCATTACCAGCACGTCGCGCGGAATCGACGGCAGGGCGCGGCATTCGTCGAGGATTTCTTCAGGAAGGCTGGCAACCGCGATGATTTCCGAAATAGTGGCAACTGCCTTGCCGGTGAGAACTGTCAGGTCTTCCAGGCGGCATCCCTTGCGTTTTTTCAAGGCGGAAAGCGCTTCAGCCTCTTCAACGACAGTAAGATCCTTCCGCAGAAGATTTTCGATCAAGCCTATCTCTATCGGGTCACCCGCAACTATTCTTACTGGTAGTTTGTGCAGCCCGGCAATCTTGGCAGCTCTGAAGCGACGTTCTCCGGCAGCTATGACCAGGCCGTTTTCGGTCATGTTGCAGAGAACCGGCTGGAGGATGCCGCTTGCCTGGACAGAATCGGCAAGGGCAGCAAGTTCCCCGTCATCGAAATGTCCGCGCGGTTGCCCTGGATTGGGACATACTTCTCCCAATGGGACCTGGTACGTCTGCCCCAGCCTGTACTTGGGCCTGACCCTTGATTCAGGAGCGCCACGACTTTCCGTCTCCAAGATCGGGTCTGTCTCAAACAGTCCCAACTGGTCCCTTTTCCCCTTTGATAATGTGTCGGAATCCGCCATAAATCCTCTCTAGCTTCGATTTCCAGGGTGGATTGGCTAAGCTGAATTTCTTGTATCGCTTGGCAAAATATCTTAGCAGCTGCATCAAGGTGTGTTCAATGCGCGCAATACTAACATAGATTGAAGATGAAAACCATTATGCGGGGGGGCGGAATCGAAATCCCTGCTTTTGCCGTATGCTCAGAGTGGCCCGTTTTCCCTTTCCTTGATGTTTTCGTAAGGGGCGATCCTTTTGCGGTAAAGTTCCAGTTTGCAGCATTCAAGCGCGCCGACAATGTCGTTGAAACGTTGGTAATTCGGGGCAGGGCAGAGCGACAGCAGGAGCTTGCTGATGACGTAGTTCAGGTTGCCCGCTAAATTTGCGTCGTCGTCCAGGGCCCTGAAGGCGTCTGCCAGGTGCTGGACGGCCGGGTCCAGCACGGCTCTCTTCTCCTTGATTATGTAAGGCAATGATATTTACCTCCCGTTATTTATTTCCCGGAACGCCGGGGCAATGTCTGCCCGATTCTGGCATGCGGGACAAAAAAAGCTGGATCTTTGGCCGATCCGGAGGTTCTCGATGGGGCGGCCGCAAACCTCGCAAGGTTCACCGGCACGGCCATATACCTTGAAGTGCATGTTGAAGTAGCCGGGTCGCGCGCTTTCATTGTTGAAATTGCCCAAAGTTTTCTCACCGGAGGACAGGGCTTCCTCCATTACCTTGCGAATGGACTCTGCCAGAGTAGCATAACGGCAAAAGGACAACTGCCCAGCGGGTACTGCCGGATGAATGCCCGCATCGAAGAGAGCTTCACTGGCATACATGTTTCCTATGCCTGCCACGATCCGATGATCCATGATGAAGTGTTTTACCGCTCCGCGGCGGTTTCGGGAGCGCTGGAAGAGATACGAGCCGCTGAAGCTGTCGGAGAGGGGTTCCGGGCCCAGGTCTGCAAGCAAAGGATGTGCGGAAGGGTCGCCGTCGATCCACAACAGGGCGCCGAATCGCCGGCTGTCGTTGAAGCGCAGGCAAGTCCCGCCGGAAAAGCATATGTCGAAGTGATCGTGGCGCCCGGCAACAGGCGGTTCCCTGAAAATGCGAAGATAGCCGCTCATGCCGAAGTGTACCAGGAGAGTCCCAACGGATAAACGCAGCAGAAGGTACTTTCCCCGCCGTTCGACGGAAGCGATTTCCTGTCCCTCAAGGCGCCTCTCAAGGCCGGACGGAACAGGCCAGCGCAGCCTGTCCGTACGGACCACCACTCGAACAATTTCCCGCCGCAGGATCAATGGCTCGATGCCGCGGCGGATTGTTTCCACTTCCGGGAGCTCAGGCATGGTGTTCCTGTTTGAAATGTCAGGGCGTCTCTACCTGCCCAGCAGTTTGACGTAATCTTCATGGGGGTGAAAACCGGCCAGGGCGTTATCGCCATAAATGAAAAAAGGCACCGCCATTATACCGGAATCCCTGGACCTGCGCCAGTCGTTGTCCACCGCTTCGCTGTAGAGCCCTTTCTCAAGGACCGTGGCTACCTGGCCTGCCGGCAGTCCCGCTTCTGAAGCGATGTCCTCCAGGACCGGAATCAGGGCGATGTTCGTACCTTCGACGAAATACGAATGGAATACGGCTTTACGGAACAAGTCTCCTTTTCCCATGTTATCCGCCCATTTCCCCAGTTCCTGTGCCCGGCGGCTGTTGGAAACGGTGGTTCGCTTTTCGCCCAGGGGAAGGCCAAGTTCTTCCGCAGTTGTCCGTATGCGGCCTTTCCTTGCAGGTCCGGAATCAGGTTTCCTGTCGGGGAAAAGCGCGGAAAGCTCCATTCCCTGCTCGGGAATTTCCGGGTGCAGGGGGAATACCGTCCAGCGCATTTGAATCCCGTATTCCTTCTCCAGTCTGTCAGTACTAACTGTACTGAGATAACACCACGGTCAGATGTAATCGAAGAAGACCTCGAGGATTTCATTCCGGTTCATGTAGGACCTCCTGTCCGCTCAGAGGACATTACTTTGTCACATTGTGATGATTATCCATAAAAACTGGGCAATGGCAAGTTTCGGATGAACAATAAAAAAGCCCCCTTCGTGCAAGGAGGCTTCTTCGTGATGAGCGAGTAAAAAACTGGATTATTATGAACTAGAACCTTACGCCGATACCGGTACCGGCAATCCAGGGATTTACATGGAGTTTGTATTTGGTATTGCCTAATGTCATGTCCGGGCTGCCGTCATAGTATTTCAGATCGACGTTCCAATAAACATGCTTGGTCAATTTGATGTCGGCTCCTACCTGTGCCGCATAACCGATGCTTGTGCTAACCTTGAACTCAGGGTGGCCAGCTAATTTCTCATTGAACGGCATCACGACGTTCATGCCGAAACCTATATAGGGGCTGATCTGCCAGCAGGGAACCGGGTGATATTTCACCAGGAGTGAAGGAGGCAGCAACCAGGTTGAACCAATGTTGCTTTTGTTAGACTGGATATCGTGCTTGGTCAAAGCCAGCACCAGTTCTGTCGAAATATTCTTGGTGAAGAAGTATTCGAAGTCTAGTTCGGGAGCAGCATACTCGTCGAGTGAGAGATTCAAACCTGAAAGCCTGCCGTCGAATTTCTCGTCAGGGATCACGTAAATGCCGCGCACGCGGACTCCATAACGCTGCAGGCTCGAGTCGGCAGCTACGCATACGGATGCAAAAGAGGCCAACAGACAGAATACAGCCAAAACGCTAAAAGCTTTTACGGTAAGACTTTTCACTTTTCTCTCCTTTGTGCATCATAGAATGTAAATAATATGTTCTGCATTACAACTGTGAAGCCTGATTCACCTCCTTTTCCCCATGATGAAGAGCAATTGAATATAGTCAAGGCTGGAAAACAACAGGTGTGTTCCAGGGACGAATTTTAGCTTTATTAAAACACAAGGAAACCTGGCTGCCTTGAAAGGTACCCTTCGATTACAACTGGTCGTGCTTTAACGAACACCGTTCTGCTCACAACAAATTAGCAATTTAAATATAATTAAAAAATATGTCAATTCTTTTTGCAAAAAAAACCGGAAAAACAGCCGTTTATCGTCTGTGGGAACAATCATGATGCGCATTGGAAGGGGAAAGTGGAATGAGAGAGAAAAGAAAAAGGGTTACAGCTCCGTTGCAGTAACCCTTTGGTTTATCATGGTGCCGAAGGCGAGAATCGAACTCGCACGGGCTGTCGCCCACCACCCCCTCAAGATGGCGTGTCTACCAATTCCACCACTTCGGCAATGCGGAAATCTTATTTACCAATTTGCCCCGAGCATGTCAACAGAAAAGTGAAATGATTTCTACTTTTTCGGCGCCTGCTTGGGGGCTGTCGGCGGCGCCGCCGGTTTGGCCTGCAGCGGGATTGCCGGTTTCGGTGCTGTTACCGGCGCCTTTGAAGGCATTATGGATGTGGTACCCTGTTTACTTGACAGGTAAGCCAGTGAAACTGACGTCACCATGAATATCACGGCTGCCCAGGCGGTCAGTTTGCCGAGAAAGCTGCTGCCGCCACCGGCACCGAACAGCGACTGGCTGCCGCCTGTGCCGAAAGTTGCACCCAGGTCCGCACCCTTGCCTGCCTGCAGAAGAACGATGATTATGAGGGCGATGCTGACCGTGACGTGAACAGCTATCAGAAATGCATGCATTTTATCTTATTCCTCTTTTCAAAGTAGTGAACGCAAAACATAGCAGAAATAGTTGTGCATGAAAAGACCTTATTTGCCGAACTTAACTATTGACGCAAAGGATTCGGCGCTGAGGCTAGCCCCGCCAACAAGGGCGCCGTCGATATCCGTGCAGGACATGAGGCCCTTTATGTTATCCGGTTTGACACTGCCACCATAAAGGATGCGCAACCTGTCGGCAAACCCGGGATGGTATATGCGGGCGAGCAGCCCGCGGACGAAAGCATGGACTTCCTGGGCCTGTTCATCTGTGGCTGTCCTGCCGGTGCCGATTGCCCACACGGGTTCATAGGCAATGATAAGACATCCGGCATCCTCTTCGGGAATGCCAGCCAAGCCGAAACTCAGCTGGCGCTCCAGAACGGCTAATGTATCTCCGGATTCCCGCTCCTGTAAAGTTTCTCCTATGCAGGCGATGGGTATGAGGCCGGCTTGCAGGGCTGCTTTTATCTTCTTGTTGACGGTTTCGTCGGTTTCGCCGAAGTGCTGCCTCCGTTCGGAGTGGCCTATGATTACATGGCTGCAGCCGGCATCAATGAGCATGCCCGGGGAAACTTCCCCGGTGAAGGCGCCTTCCTCGCCCCAGAAACAGTCCTGTCCGGACAGGGAGATACGCGTTCCGGAAAGCGCTCCGTGCACGGATGGGAGAACGGTGAAGGACGGGGCGACGATGACCTGGACATCGTCCACGCCCACTACCATCGGTGTAAGTTTTTTTACGAGATCAAGGGCGTCCGCGGCTCTTTTGAACATCTTCCAGTTGCCGGCTATTACTGGTATTCTCACTGGTTACCTCCATTGGTAGAGAACAAGGGCTTTCCGTTCTCTTCCAGAACCTTGATCCCGGGCAAGGTCTTCCCTTCGAGAAGCTCGAGGAAAGCACCGCCTCCGGTGGAGATGTAGCTTATCTTGGCGAATTCGCCGGCCCGGTGGATTGCAACGTCCGTATCCCCCCCGCCGACGATGGTCAGTGCGTAGGAATTGGCGACAGCGCTGACCATGGCAAAGGTTCCCCGCGAGAAGGCATCCATCTCGAACACACCCATGGGACCGTTCCAGATGATGGTCTTGGCGTCCTGAAGCACCTGGCTGAACAGCGTGACGGTCGCGGGTCCGATGTCCAGGGCCATCCACTCCCTTGGGATTTCCTGGATCGGGGTGATCTTGATTTCGGCAGCGGGATCGAAACGGTCCGCAACGACGCAGTCAACGGGGAGATAGAACTTGATTCCCTTTTCACGCGCCTTGTTGTAGGCGTTCAGGGCGGTTTCAAGCAGGGAATCCTCCACGATGGATTTACCGATCTCGTAACCGAGCGCCTTCAGGAAGGTGAATGCCATGCCGCCGCCCACAATGATCTTGTCCACCTTGTTGAGGAGATTGTCGATGACCTCGATTTTGCCCGAGACCTTGGCGCCTCCGAGGATGGCGACCAAGGGGTGCACGGGGTTCTGCATGGCGCGATCGAAGAAAGTCATCTCGTTCTTCATCAGGAAGCCGGCCGATACGACCGGAACATGCCTGGTTATCGCCTCCACCGAAGCATGGGCGCGGTGAGAAACCGCAAAGGCGTCGTTAACGTAAACATCGCAGAGATTCGCAAGAGCCTGCGCAAATGCCGGGTCGTTTTTTTCCTCGCCGGGGTAGAATCGCAGGTTTTCCAGCATGATCACGTCCCCGGGTTTCATCGCGGCAACCATGGCGGCAACTTCATCCCCGATGCAGTCCGGGGCAAGGTTGACTTCCTTGTCCAGCAGGCGGGAGAGCCGTTTGGCTGCCGGAGCCATGGAATACTTGGCATTGACCTCACCCTTGGGGCGTCCCAAGTGTGAGGCGACAATGATCTTGGCATTGCAGTCCAGTGCGTAGTTGATAGTTGGCAACACGGCCCTGATGCGCGTATCATCGGTTATGTTGCCGCCTTCGTCCAGCGGCACGTTGAAGTCCACCCGAAGAAAAATCCGTTTTCCGGCAAGTTCCTTGATCTCATCGATGTACTGAATTGTCATGAAAACTCTCCCTGGGATATTTATTAGTGTTGCTGTTGACGGCTCAGTCAGAAAATGACAAATAAAGGCTTGAATTGGGGACACTCGAAAAAAGATAGCTGTATTTTCAACACAAGCTGAAGAGCAACGTGCCCGATTCCGACACTAACATGGAGCGACAATGCGAATGAGGTCTATGAGCCTGCGAGAAAAGCCGGCTTCATTGTCATACCAGGAAATAACCTTGAGCATGTTTCCTTCGATTACCTTGGTGCTTGGACCGTCAACAATCGAGGAGTGCGTGTTGCCGTTGAAATCGATCGATACCAGAGGTTCGTCAGTATAGCCGAGGATACCCTTGAGGCTGTTGCGGGATGCTTTCCGGAGGGCGTTGTTCACGGCTGCGGCATCGGCGTTGCGGGTCAGCACCACAACCAGGTCCACTACCGACACGTTGGGGGTCGGGACGCGTATTGCCATGCCATCCAGTTTGCCCTTGAGCTCCGGCATCACCAGCGAGATGGCCCGTGCCGCACCCGTGGCGGTAGGTATCATGGAAAGGGCGGCTGCCCGGGCTCTGCGAAGGTCATTGTGGGGAAGATCGAGAATCCTCTGATCGTTGGTATATGAATGGACGGTCGTGACCAGTCCCTTTTCAATGCCGAAGTTCTCGTGGAGCACCTTGGCGACGGGAGCGAGGCAGTTTGTCGTGCATGACGCGTTCGAGATGATGAAATGTCTTTCCGGGTCGTACATGGTGTCATTGACACCGACCACAATGGTAATGTCAGGATCCGTGGCCGGGGCAGAAATAATGACTTTCCCGGCGCCGGCCTTGAGGTGGAGTTCCGCCTGCTTCCTGGCAGTGAAGTGACCCGTGGACTCCAGCACAACGTCTATCGACTCGCTTTTCCAGGGGAGCTCCTCAGGATTTTTGACAGCGAATATCTTGATAGGCTTGCCGTTTACGGAAATGCTGCCGTCACCGGCTTCCACACGCCCGGGAAAGGTGCCGTGAACCGAGTCATACTTGAAAAGGTGCGCCAGGATCTTAGGTTCACTCAGATCGTTGATGGCGACGATTTCCAGGTCCTTTTCCTTTGCCGCGTTTCTCAGGACCATGCGTCCAATCCTGCCGAATCCGTTTATCGCTACCCGACGTGTCATTTGTAGATCTCCTTTTTCATGTGCCAGTGGTGAATTTCATGAGAGAAAACACAACTGTGTAGCACAAACAAAAAATACTATACAACCTGGTTTATTTCCGTCAACCCTTTTATGGCTGTATCTCCCCGTGAAAGCATGTGTCTCCGCCAGGGGCCCCGAGGAACCGGGCCGGATTGAAGGTTTCATGTGGCATTCCTCAGGCAGGTTTTTTCAAGTTTGATCTTGAATATTGAATGGGTTTTCTGTATAAAATTGTCTGGATAAGGTGCAGGGTTGAATGTCACGCTCAGTCAGCGCCACCTGAGTATCGCAGCTTTTCGTGACCAGCAGAAATGGGAGTTCGACTTTTTTGTCTTCGCCGTGCGGAGGAGGGTTTTATTTGCGTGTCTGTCTGCTTGCCAGCGGCAGTAAGGGTAACTCCCTCTTTATCGAGGCCGGTGACACCAGGCTACTGGTCGATGCCGGGCTTTCGGCCCGCGAGCTGACCAAGAGGCTGGCGGCCATCGGTGTTTCGGCCGGGGATGTGAACGGTATCCTGATCACACATGAGCATACGGATCATATTCGGGGGGCCGGAGTCCTGGCGAGGAAGAACGGGATTCCGGTGCTTATCAGTTACCCGACAAGCCGCGAGACGTGCGAACATTTCCGCGCCACTCAGCTCATAGAGTTTGAATCCGGTTGTTCCTTCGAATTCAGGGATTTCCTGGTCGATCCTTTTCCAATAACACATGATACGGCCGATCCCGTTGGAGTCGTTATCGAAAGCCGGGAAGGGCGGATAGGCAGCGCTACGGACTTAGGCATCGCGACCCGGCTGGTCATGGAAAAGCTCAAGGGGTGCCGGGCTCTTGTCCTCGAGTCGAACCATGACGAGGAGATGCTTACCAACGGTCCTTACCCGTGGCACTTGAAGCAGCGAATACGGTCAAGCCACGGGCATCTGTCCAACAGGGAATCGGCCTGTCTGCTGGAAGAGATTATCCATCCGGATTTGGAAGTCCTGTTCCTTGCCCACCTCTCGGAGGTCAACAACCTTCCGGAAGCTGCCCGTGATGTCTTCACGGCTTCCCTTGCCGCGCAATCGGAATGCAGGCCGAAACTGCTGATAGGCTCCCAGTATTGCGTCAGCGAAGTTTACGAAACCTGATAAGTATAAAATCTATACATGACGAGGTCCTTGTAATATGATTGAAAGATACAGCCGTCCTGAGATGGCCGCCATCTGGAGCGCTGAGAACCGCTACCGCAAATGGCTTGAAATAGAGCTTTACGCTTGCGAAGCCCACGCGCAAATGGGCGCCATACCTGTTGAAGCGGTGGATCGTATCCGCGAACGTGCGAATTTCGATGTTGCACGGATAGATGAAATCGAAAAAGTCGTGAAACATGACGTTATCGCATTTCTGACTTCCGTTGCCGACTATATCGGCGATGACTCGCGTTTTCTGCACATGGGCATGACTTCGTCCGATGTGCTGGACACTTCCCTGGCAATGCTGCTGCGGGAAAGCGGGCTCAGGATTCTGGAGGGGATGGAGAAGCTCATGGAGGCCCTGAAAAAAAGGGCGTTCGAGCATAAGAACACGGCCATGATCGGGCGCTCCCACGGCATCCACGCCGAACCCGTGACCTTCGGCATCAAGATGGCCCTCTGGTACGATGAGATGCGCCGCAACCTGCGCCGCATGGAAGCCGCGGTGGAGACAGTGTCCTACGGGAAGATTTCCGGTGCGGTCGGGACTTTCGCCAATATTGATCCACGGGTCGAGGAGCATGTCTGCAAGCGGGCCGGGCTCAAGCCCGCACCCTGTTCGACCCAGATCGTGCAGAGGGACCGGCATGCCGAGTTCTTCACCACTCTGGCAATAATCGCGTCATCAATCGAGAAATTCGCCGTCGAGATCCGTCATCTGCAGCGAACGGAAGTCCTCGAGGCGGAGGAGTTCTTCAGCAAGGGGCAGAAGGGCTCATCTGCCATGCCTCACAAGCGCAACCCCGTCCTCTCCGAAAACCTTTCCGGGCTTGCCCGGCTGATAAGAGGGTATGCGGTTTCCGCGTTGGAAAACATACCTCTCTGGCATGAAAGGGACATTTCCCACTCATCCGTTGAAAGAGTCATAGCGCCAGATGCCACCATCCTCATGGATTTCATGCTCCATCGCTGTGCGGGCCTGATCGAGAACCTGGTGATTTACCCGGAAAACATGTTGAAGAACCTCAACCTGATGCGGGGCCTGGTGTTCTCGCAGCGTGTCCTGCTTGAACTGGCCCGCAAGGGCGCTTCCAGGGAGAGGGCCTACGAACTGGTGCAGAGGAATGCCATGAAGGTCTGGGAACAGGGGAAAGACTTCCGCGAAGAGCTGAAAGCGGACGCCGATGTCACATCCTATCTTTCAGCAGGAGAAATCGACGGTGCTTTCGATCTTGCATACCATTTCAAAAATGTGGATACCATATTCACGCGGGTCTTCGGTGGATAGGATTCTGAATTTCTACAACATGGGGCTGGATGGTGACAGTGTTGTGACCTGGATCAAAAGCATCATCCTGGCCATCCTCATTGCAGCCGTATTCTGGGTTCTTTCCCTGATTGTCCGTTATCTGCTGACCCACCTGGTTCCCAGGATCACGGCGCTCACCAGCACGGACCTGGACGATCGCATACTGGTGAGGATATCACCGCCCGTTGAGCTCCTGACTCTTTTTGCCGGGATCTACCTGGGTGTGCGCACCCTGCCGCTGCCGCAAAGGCTCCATACGTTCGTCGCCGGGACCGTTTTCTGCGTCAATGTAGTGCTGTTCATCAATATTGCATATCGTATCGTAGATGAATGCCTTTCCTGGTATGCGCGCAGGATCGAGGAACGGACCGGCACGGCGGTAGGCGTGCACGTAATGCCCCTTGTCAGGAAAGTTGCGACGATATTTCTTGTCGGGTCCGGTTTGATCGTGGCTCTCAAGCATTTCGGCTATGATATCTTGTCGCTGCTCACCGCATTGGGAATCGGATCTCTTGCCATAGGACTTGCGGCAAAAGACACCTTGGCCAACATGATATCCGGGTTCACACTTATGATCGACCGCCCGTTTCACATAGGCGACCGGATTCAGCTTACCAGCGGGAAGAGCGGCGACGTCGTCGATATAGGCCTCAGGAGCACCAGGATCAGAACTCCCGAGAACACCCTGCTGATAATACCAAATTCTGAGCTGTGCAACAGCACGGTGCACAACATGGCTTTTCCGGACATGAGGTCGCAGGGCAGGATAACTGTTGGCGTCAGCTACGAATCGGATATACAAAAAGCGAAGAGGGTCATGGTTGAGGCTGCGCAGGAAGACCCTGACGTGTTGGCCGAACCGGCGCCGGAATCTTTCTTCATCTCTTTCGGAGATAACGCCCTGCAGACGTCACTGATTTTCTGGGTGACGGATTATACGAAACTCTTCCAGGTTACGGACCGCCTAAATATTAGCATAATGGGACGGTTTAAAAGGAACGGCATAACCATACCGTATCCGACCAGGAAGATAGTGCTGGAAAGGGAAGGAATATGCCCCACAGAATAGAAGTCAGTCTCAAGGATCAGGTTCGCGATGCCCGCGGTGAGAGGATCCGCCGGGAAATAGAGCATTTTCTCCATCTCGAGGTTTCATCTGTACGCACTGTGGATGTCTATACCATAGACGCGGAACTGACAGCCGATGAACTGCGGGCTGTGGCAATGGAGCCGCTCTGTGACCGCATCATACAGGAAGCTGCAGTAGACAGCCACTCGCCCCATGATTTCGATTACCTGGTGGAGGTGGGCTTTCGCCCGGGGGTGACTGACAATGTCGGCCGTACCGCCCGGGAAGCGATCGGCCATGTCACCGGGCGCCCGCTCAAGGAGGGGGAGGGGGTCTATACCTCGGTCCAATACCTGCTCAAGGGAACCCTGACTGAAGCGGACGTTGAGAAGATTGCCACCGGCCTTCTCTGCAACACGCTGATCCAGCGCTACCAGATCATGGATTACTCCTCGTTCTCCGCCGGCAGGACGGCTTTTCTGAAGGTTCCCAAAGTAACCGGGGAGAGCCGGGCAACAGTACGGGAAATCGATCTTGACGTTTCTGACGACGAGCTCTTTGCCATCAGCAGGGACGGTGTGCTGGCCCTGACACTCGAAGAGATGAAGCTGATCCAGGCGTACTTCAGGAATGAAGAGAACAGAGCGGAGAGAAAAAAGATCGGCCTCAGCGCGAACCCTACCGATGTGGAGCTGGAAGCCCTGGCGCAGACATGGTCCGAGCACTGCAAGCACAAGATTTTCTCCGGGAACATCGAATACCTGGACGAAAAGGGCAACCGGGAAGAGATACGCTCGCTTTTCAAGACCTACATCCAGGGCGCCACGAAAAAAGTCCGGGAGAATCATGGAGACAAGGATTTCTGCCTTTCGGTCTTCAAGGACAATGCCGGTGTCATTAAATTCAACGATGATTACTCACTGGTCTTCAAGGTGGAAACACACAATTCGCCGAGCGCCCTCGACCCATACGGTGGCGCCCTGACCGGCATAGTCGGCGTAAACCGCGATCCATTCGGTACCGGCAAAGGCGCCCGGCTCATCTTCAACACCGACGTGTTCTGCTTTGCTTCCCCGTTTTACGAGAAGCCGCTTCCGACCAGGCTTCTCCATCCCCGCCGCATTTACGAGGGGGTCGTGGAGGGCGTGGAGCACGGCGGCAACAAGAGCGGCATCCCGACCGTCAACGGATCGCTGGTATTCGATGACCGCTTTGCCGGAAAGCCCCTGGTGTTCTGCGGGACCGCCGGTTTCATGCCTGCCGTGATTAACGGCGAGCCTTCACACCTGAAATCCATAAATCCCGGTGACCTTATCGTCATGACCGGGGGACGCATCGGCAAGGACGGCATCCACGGAGCCACATTCTCTTCCGAAGAGCTGAGCGAGTCTTCACCCGTATCAGCCGTGCAGATCGGTGATCCCATAACGCAGAAAAGGATGACCGACTGTCTGCTGAAAGCACGCGACCTGGGCCTTTACAACTTCATCACCGACAACGGCGCCGGCGGACTTTCCTCGTCGATCGGCGAGATGGCCAAGGAATGCGGTGGATGCAGGCTCGATCTTGAAAGGGCGCCCCTCAAATACCCCGGACTGGACCCCTGGGAGATCCTGATTTCCGAAGCGCAGGAGAGGATGAGCCTGGCCGTTCCGCAGGAAAAGATCGATGATTTCATGGCGCTGGCCGCGAAGATGGGAGTCGAGGCCACAGTGCTGGGAGAATTCACCGACTCCGGATTTTTCCATATCTGTTACGGGCAGAAGACCGTTGCCTATCTTCCGATCGAGTTCCTCCATGAAGGCCTCCCGCCCATGCAGATGCGCGGCGTCTGGGAAGTGAGAAGGCATCCCGAGCCCCGTCCCGTTGACCTGGACGATTTTACCGATGAACTGAAAAGTCTGCTCTCGGCGCTTAACATCTGCTCGAAAGAGTCCGTTGTGCGGCGATACGATCATGAAGTCCAGGGTGGCAGCGTTGTAAAGCCTTTTACCGGCGCCACTGATGACGGCCCATCGGATGCCGCGATACACCGGCCGCTCCTGGACTCGTTCGAGGGGGTGGTGGTTTCTCACGGGATCTGCCCGCGGTACAGCGACATCGACACCTACCACATGATGGCCAATGCCATCGACGAGGGCTTGCGGAATTACGTTTCCGTAGGGGGATCACTGGACCTGGTGGCCGGCCTGGACAATTTCTGCTGGTGCGATCCGGTCAAGTCCGAGAAGACCCCGGACGGCGAATACAAGATGGCTCAGCTGGTGAGGGCCAACAAGGCGCTCTACGATTATTGCGTGGCATTCGGCATACCCCTGATATCCGGCAAGGATTCAATGAAGAACGATTTCTTCGATGGGGTGACCAAAATTTCGATTCCTCCGACCGTCCTTTTCTCCGTAATCGGAAAAATGGACGACGTGAGAAAAGCGGTTACCATGGATGCAAAACGACCCGGCGACATAGTCTACCTGCTGGGCAGGACCGCTTTCGAACTGGGCGGTTCGGAATACTATGCGGCAAAGGGATATAAGGGCAACCGAGTCCCCCTGGTGGATCCGGCGAGCGCCATCAAGCGATACCGCGCATATTCCGAAGCCGTGAACCAGGGGCTGGTTGCTTCCTGCCACGATCTTTCCGACGGTGGCTTGGCTGTCGCGCTGGCCGAGACTGCCTTTGCGGGCGGATTCGGCCTGGACATTGACTTGAGCCGGGTCGTATTTTCCGGGGTGGCATGCGACAGGCGTGACGAAGTGCTTCTGTTTTCGGAATCGGCTTCCCGTCACCTGGTCACCGTCAGCCCCGGAAACCGGGCGAAATTCGAGGAAACAATGGCGGGAAACTGCTTTACCAGCATCGGCGCCGTCACCGATGACCAGACGCTGACCATAACCGGCCTGCGGGGATCGGTGGTATTGAAAGGGGATATCAACGACCTCAGAGAGGCGTGGCAGAATCCCTTGAGGGAGTTGTGACATGACCAAGGCCAAAGCAATAGTACTTACCGGGAACGGCACCAATTGCGAGATGGAAGCAGCCCATGCCTGCCGTCTCGCCGGGTTCGACGAAGTGAAGATTGCCCACATCTCCGAGCTTCTCTACGGTGAAGTGCTGCTCGATGATTATCATTTCCTCAATCTCACCGGCGGTTTCCTGGACGGTGACGACCTGGGAAGCGCAAAAGCACAGGCAAACAGGCTGAAATACGCCCGGGTGAAAGGTTCGAGCGGACACCTCATTGACCAGTTCCTTCGTTTCATAGAAGACGGCAAACTGATACTGGGCGTCTGCAACGGCTTCCAGCTGATGGTAAAGATGGGGCTGCTTCCTGCCCTGGGAGGACGCTACCTGGACCAGGTCGCCAGCCTTACTTTCAATGACTGCGGCCGCTTCCAGGATCGATGGGTCTATCTCAAGAACAACCCCGATTCACCATCGGTGTTCACCAGGGGCATAGAAGGCGGGATATATCTTCCGATCCGCCATGGCGAAGGAAAGTTTTACGTGGAATCGAACGAGGTTCTGGAGAAGATCGAGGCGCTCAACCTGGCGGTGCTGAAGTATTCCGACCCCGCCTACGTTTCCGCCACGATGGATTTCCCCCTGAACCCCAATGGCTCGATGAACGCGATTGCGGGTCTCTGTGACGAGACAGGACGGCTGATGGGCCTGATGCCCCATCCCGAGGCATTCCTGCATCGCACGAACCATCCCCGCTGGACAAGGGAGGAGCTGCCGGAAGACGGGGATGGGCTCATTCTCTTCCGCAACGCAGTCGATTACGTAAGGAAAACCCTGATCTGACGGATAAGACAACATGTGGCAAAGCAATGGAGAGCAGGTACGCTGATGAACTTTGCAAGACCAGAAGAAGAATGCGGCATTTTCGGAGTATTCAACCATGTCGAGGCTGCCAACCTGACGTATCTGGGGCTTTATGCCCTCCAGCACCGCGGGCAGGAAAGCTGCGGGATAGTTTCGTCGGATGGGAACGGCCTCCATTCACACAAGAGCATGGGGCTTGTGGCCGACGTTTTCGGCAACCAGGATGTTTTCAAGTACCTGCCGGGCAAATCCGCCATAGGCCACGTCCGCTATTCGACGACGGGGTCGTCGGTGCTGAAGAACGTTCAGCCGATCATGGTCAATTACTCGCGCGGATCCATAGCGGTGGCCCATAACGGCAATATAGTCAATGCGCAGCTGGTCAAGGACGAACTGGAGGCATGGGGTTCGATTTTCCAGACCACCATGGATACGGAGATCATCATTCATCTCCTTGCCATGTCCAAGTCCAGTTCGCTTCTTGACCGCATAACCGAGTCACTGGAGCGGATGGAAGGCGCATACTGCCTGCTTTTCCTGACCGAGACCCAGATGGTCGCCGTCAGGGACCCCAACGGTTTCAGGCCGCTCTGCCTGGGGAAAAGAGGGGGCGCCTACGTGGTGGCATCCGAAACCTGTGCGCTGGATCTCATCGAGGCCACCTTCATCAGGGAGATCGAGCCGGGCGAAGTGGTCTTCATCGATGAAAACGGCATAACATCCCATTTCCCGTTCAAGAAGGTCAAGCCTACGCCGTGCATTTTCGAATTCGTCTACTTTGCACGCCCTGATTCTTATATCTTCGGCAAGAATGTCTACCAGGTGAGGAAGGAACTCGGCCGGCAACTGGCGCGGGAGCACCGCCTGGAAGCCGATATAGTCATCCCGGTTCCCGATTCGGGTGTGCCGGCAGCTCTGGGTTATGCCCAGGAGTCGGGGATCAGGTTCGAATTCGGGCTCATGCGCAATCACTATGTCGGCCGTACCTTCATCGAACCCCAGCAGTCCATACGCCACTTCGGGGTTAAGATAAAGCTGAATCCGGTCCGGGACATTATCGAGGGCAAGAGGGTGATAGTAATAGATGATTCGATAGTCAGGGGCACGACTTCCCGGAAAATCGTAAAGATGATCCGAAGTGCCGGGGCCAAGGAAGTTCATGCCCTCATCTCCGCGCCGCCCACCGGTTACCCATGTTACTACGGTATCGACACCCCTACCCGAAAAGAGCTCATATCATCATCACATACCGTGGATGAAATACGCCGTTACATAACTGCCGACTCGCTGGGATATCTTTCCGAAGAGGGGCTGCTCAAGGCGGTTGGGACGGAAAATACCCACTATTGCACAGCGTGCTTCACCGGGGGCTATCCGGTCCAGTTTCCGTTCATGAGCCCCGAATCCCAGCTTGGCCTGTTCAACAAGGAGTGAAACACCGAGATGACCGACCGCGAAAGACTGAAACAGATTATCCTCGAGAAATCCTACGAAAAAAGAAAGGTGGTTCTCTCCTCCGGAGTCGAGAGCGACTTTTATTTCGACGGCAAGCAGACCACCCTGCATCCTGAAGGCTCGTACCTTACCGGCAGGCTCTTTTTCTCAGCGATCAGGGATGTGGATCAAATCGATGGCGTGGGCGGACTCACGCTTGGCGCAGATCCTATCGCAACGGCGCTGTCTCTCACCAGCTTTGTCGAGGGACGTCCCATGCCCGCCTTCATCATCCGCAAGGAACCGAAGGGGCACGGCACCGGAGCCTGGCTCGAAGGGCGGAAGAACCTTTTCGACGGCGCCCGCGTAGTAATTGTGGAAGATGTGGTCACCAGTGGCGGCTCTTCACTCAAAGCCATAAAAAGGGCCGAGGAAGAGGGCATGACTGTCCTGGGAGTCGTTACGCTGGTGGACCGCGAAGAGGGCGGCAGGGAGAACATAGAGAAGGCCGGCTACTGGCTGAAGTCCATTTTCACCAAATCGGATATTCTTGCCTGATATGGTGCAGCAAGGTTGAAACCCGGGGGCGGCGATGGTGATCGTCGCCTCTTTCTTTTGGAACTATCATGAATACACCTTTGGACGTCATTCTTGATGACTATGGAAAATTGTTGGAAAGTGTCGATGGGTGGTTTGCACGCTCGATCGCCCGCGACGGGAAGAATATTGCCTGCGCCAAAGGCTGTTCCGAATGCTGCCGGGGGCTCTTCGACGTCACGCTGCTGGATGCCATGTACCTGCGTCGAGGGGTTGAAATGCTGGAACCGGGTTTGCGCCGTCGCGCCATGGATTCCGCTGCCGGGAGGCTTGCAAGTTTGAGGGAGGCCTGGCCCGAATTGGAACCGCCGTTCATCCTGAACATGCGTCCGGAAGAAGAATGGGAAACGCTGATGCCCGACGATGACGAGACCCCTTGTCCGCTGCTCGGTGATGACGGTTTTTGCATGGTTTACCGTTTCCGTCCCATGACCTGCCGCCTTCACGGAATTCCTCTCGTTGACGAATCAGGCGAAATAATGCACGACGAATGGTGCACGCTGAACTACGTCAGTGTAGATCCGCTTTTACGTAAGGACCTGCGCTGGGGGTTCAAAACATGCTTCAAGGAGGAACTGTCGATATTCCGCAGGCTTACCTTCCATCTCCTGGGAAAGGAGTTGAATGAGCTGGACACTTTGATTCCACTTGCGGTGCTTGTTGATCTGAAAAGCTTCGACTGGAAGGACTGGTGGTTGATAAATGCCCGGAGAATCAGAGAGGCGGGTTTTCCAGAAACAGATCGACAGGCTCCTGAGCCTGGGATATGAGGACCCTCCGGCCTTCCACCCTGATCTTCCCTTCCGCGTACAGCCTGATCACCGTGGGATATATCTTGTGCTCCTCCTTGAGGATGCGTCGCGAAAGGGTTTCTTCGGTGTCGTTGCCGAAAACAGGAACAGCGGCCTGGGAGATGATCGGGCCGCTGTCCGTTCCCGAGTCAACGAAGTGAACGGTGCATCCTGCTATCTTCACGCCATGCTCGACAGCCTGGCGTTGGGCGCGGTTTCCGGGGAAAGCCGGCAGGAGAGCGGGATGGATGTTGAGGATGGCCATTGGAAAAGCTTCGAGCATGACCGGCGAGACAATGCGGTTGAAACCTGCCAAGGCGACCAGTTGCACGCTGTGTTCCCTGAGGATTCGTACCATGGCGGCATCGAATGATTCGCGGTCTGGAAAGTTTTTGTGATCCAGCACGGCACAGGGGATCGAGTGGTTTCTGGCCCTTTCCAGGGCGAATGCATCGGCCTTGTTGCTGATCACACAGGCAACCCCGGCCGGTATGCTTCCGGCTTCGCAGTGGTCAATGATCGATTGAAGGTTGGAGCCGTTGCCGGAGACGAGCACGCCGACCTTCAGGAAGCGTTTGCCGGTGCCGGGCGCGGCTTTGGCGGGTGATTGATCAGACAAGTTCAACGCATTCTCCGCCGACTTCGCATTTGCCGATTTCCCCGATGATGAAGGCCATTTCGTTCAAGCCGGACAGGCGGAGAAGAACCTCGTCCGCGTCGTTTTCCGGCACAGCCAGCACCATTCCGATACCGCAATTGAATGTCCTGAACATCTCCATGTCTTCGATGGAGCCGCCCTGCTGCAGCACGAGGAAAAGGGGCGGGATCATCCAGGAGTTCCTGTGGATTACCGCCTTGCAGCCGTGGGGCAGTATCCTGGGGACGTTTTCCAGAAGGCCGCCGCCGGTTATGTGGGCGATGCCGTTGATCCGGAAGTCGCGCAGCAGATTGAGGATGGTCTTCACGTAGATTCGTGTCGGTGCAAGAAGCGCTTCGCCCAGCGTGGTACCCAGCCCGGGAAGGACACCATCGATCTTGAGCCCCATCATTTCGAAGAATACTTTGCGGGCCAGGGAATACCCGTTGCTGTGCAGGCCACTGGAAGCGATGCCGATAAGCTTGTTGCCGACGGTGATGGAAGAACCGTCAATGATGCACTCTCGATCCACAACACCCACCGCGAAACCGGCGAGATCGTATTCGCCATCCGAGTAAAAACCGGGCATTTCCGCGGTCTCGCCCCCGATCAGTGAACAGCCGGCCTGGGAACAGCCATTGGCGATGCCCTTGACGATTTCCGAGGCCTTTTCGGGTTCAAGGCGTCCGGTTGCCAGATAGTCAAGGAAGAAAAGCGGTTCCGCACCCTGCACGATGATGTCGTTGACGCACATGGCAACAAGGTCGATGCCGACAGTATCGTGTTTGTCTGCCATGAAAGCAAGCTTCAGCTTGGTCCCGACGCCGTCGGTACCCGATACGAGCACTGGCTGGCGATATTTTGTCACGTTGAGGGAAAACAACCCCCCGAAACCGCCGAGGTCGGCTATGACCTCAGGGCGATAAGTTGATTTCACCAGGGGCTTTATCATTTTTACGAATGTGTTGCCGGAATCGATATCTACCCCGGCATCCTTGTAGGTGACCTTACCTCTTTCTGACACTAGCTCCTCCTGAAATAAAAGAAACGCATTAATTTAATGTATACGGCAAATAAAGTCAATCGCTATCTCTTTTTCCATGGCTGAAAAAAGGCCGGATTGCGGTACAATAAAAATCTATGTATGATTTTATAGCTCCTTGACGAAATGATGTCAATCGCTGCGACCCATTTGACGTTCCTGACATATATTGCGTGAACGAACTGCACAAAAACAGTTTACAAGGCCCTACAGTTTGCTTATGATACTTCCTGTTTACGCTTTGGCTTATGAAAATGATAATCCTGCGACCCATGACCGAGGCTGACCTGGATCAGGTGCTGGCCACGGAAGCGGCTTCCTTTCCCTTGCCTTGGAACCGTGACCATTTTCTCCACGAGATACGTTCTCCCATGTCCTTTCCGTTCGTTGCCGAAGACGGGGAGGGAAACATTGCGGGATACATCTGTCCCATGCAGGTTCTCGACGAGGGACAGATACTGGATGTGGCCGTGTTGCCGGCGTGCCGGGGAACAGGTATCGGAAGACTGCTCGTGGAACGGGCGCTGCAAACATTCAGGCTGCAGGGCGCCTCATATGTCTGCCTCGAGGTAAGGCCGTCCAATGCGGCGGCGCAACACCTGTACTCGGAATGCGGGTTCGTTGCAGAAGGAAGGCGCAAAGCTTATTATGAAGACGGAGAGGATGCAATCACAATGACTTGTTATATTGAAAACACGGGGGAAGGCAACCGTGCATTTTAAATCCATGGTAGTTTCCAACATTGAGGTATCTCCCGGCTACTGCCTGATCAGGCTCACGGCGCCACGCCAGATCCTGGATGCAAGACCCGGACAGTTCGTGATGGTCAGGGTGCAGGACGGAATAGACCCCCTGCTCAGGCGGCCTTTCGGAATATTCGATGTCGGTACTTTTTCTCCGGAATACCCGGAATCTCCGCGCCAGCATTACCTGGAGATACTTTACAAGATTGTCGGCAAGGGCACAAGCATCCTTTCAATGCTCCACTCGCGTGATTACGTTGACGTTCTGGGACCACTTGGCAACGGTTTCGACGAAGGGGAACCAGAAACCGAGAAACTTCTCGTCGGAGGTGGATTCGGCCTGGCGCCCCTACACTTTTTTGCCAGGAAACATGCCGGAACGGCGGGAATCAAGGCCTTCATAGGCGGGAAAAGGAAGGAAGACGTGCTGTGTGTAACCGAATTCGAGCGTCTCGGAATCGACACCTATGTGGCAACCGATGACGGAACTCTCGGTTCGAGGGGGCTTGTGACGAGCGTACTGGAGGAGCAGCTTGAGACAGGCTTCGGGTCGAGGACCGTGTATGCCTGCGGGCCGGAGCCGATGCTGAGGGCGGTGGCCGGTCTGTGCAAGCGTCATGGAATCGGTTGCCAGGTATCTCTCGAGGCCAACATGGCGTGCGGAGTCGGCGCCTGCCTCGGGTGCGTGACCAAGGGAAGATCGCACTCCGAAAGTGCGCCAGACTATCGCTGCGTATGCAAGGACGGGCCGGTCTTCGATGCAGCGGAACTGCTCTGGGACTGATAAATATTCCACGGATCTGGCACTTTTGCTTTAAATCCTGACGCGGAACTTTAAAAGGAGAGAACTTGAAGAAGAAACCAGACATGTCCGTGCAGTTTGCGGGCATCCAGCTGCGCAATCCGGTGATGACCGCTTCCGGCACATTTGGTTATGGCAAGGAATTCGCCGGATATATGGACCTTGAAAAAATCGGCGCCATTGTGACAAAGGGGCTGTCGCTCAAACCGAAGGCCGGCAACCCCATGCCCAGGATAGTGGAGACACCCGGCGGCATGCTGAACGCGATCGGTCTCCAGAACGTCGGCATAGATGCTTTCATTTCTGAAAAGATCCCCTTCCTGCGTACTGTGAATACTCCCGTAATCGTAAATTTTTTTGGCAATACACTTGAGGAATATGAGGAAGTTGCGGGAAAACTGGACGCGCTTCCGGAAGTGGCGGCGGTTGAGGTCAATATTTCCTGTCCGAACGTCAAGCATGGCGGCATCGTGTTCGGCACCGACCCAAAGGCGGCGTTTTCTGTTGTCAAGGCGGTGCGGAGCGCAACTATCAAGCCGGTTATAGTCAAGCTGTCCCCCAATGTCACTGATATCGTGGAAATGGCGGCTGCATGTGCCGATGCAGACGCAGACGCTTTGTCCCTTATCAACACCTTGACGGGCATGGCTGTAGATCTAAAAAACCGAAAGCCTTATCTGGCCAACTGTACTGGCGGACTTTCAGGGCCTGCCATAAAGCCCATTGCACTGCGGATGGTCTGGCAGGTTTCAAGGGCTGTCCAGCTTCCCATAATCGGCATCGGCGGGATAACGAATGCAATCGATGCGCTGGAATTCCTGTTGGCAGGGGCGACAGCAGTACAGGTAGGCACTGCGAATTTCATGACCCCTGACGCTTCGCAACGGATCGTTGAGGATATTGAAAAATATCTACGGGAAAACGGGATCGAAGATATCAAGGAACTGATAGGGGCGTTAAGGGCATGAATATGCAAATTGATTCACCATGAAAATCAAAAGCGCCGGGCATTGAATTCCCGGCGCTTTTTTTATGGAAAGGAGCTGTCCGTTTCATAGGTTCATCGGCGCGCGTCACGTGCCTTTCTCGGAGGCGAAGGAAGGTAGGCGGGGTTTCTGCCAACCACTTCCACTACCGGACCATCCTCGATCAATTCCAATTCACCGGAATCCGGCCCCTCGTAATCCTCTTCTCCCACAGCCCATTCGTACAAACGCTTCGCATCCATCAGAACAGGGATGTCCGGCTGGTTGAAAAGCCTCTTCTGCATGGATTCATCGAAAAGGCCGATGCATCCGTGCGAAGCGGGCCGTCCCGGAAGATCACGGGCATGGATCCAGAAGGCCACATCATCAGCCCCAACGTGGAAGCGCATGGCATAGTCCATGGGGTACTGCGCCTGGTCATCTTCCGTTTTATAAAGGGAGGATGTGTGGTTCTTGTGCCGCGCATCAATGCGGAAAAGTCCGGTCGGCGTCTCATTGCCCGGTCTGCCCGTTGCCGCAGGCATTGAGAATTTCAGGACTCCGTTCTCATAGGCCCCGAGCCACTGTTCCTCCATGTTGACCAGAATATATTTCTCATGGTTTCTCGCTGGTTCGTAAACGGGCGGCATTGGAGTATAATCACGTATATCTTCCATGTTTTCCGGTGATTTGATTGTCATGCCGGGGTATACATGCCGCCGGTCGACCCGGTTGAAGCGGGCAACCAACTCCCAGTCTTTTCCGTAAAGGCTTTCGAGAGTGTCCTGAGGACGTATGAAAACCGGTTTCCAGCGAATTCCTTCCGTACTTGGATAGACGACCCTGCTCAGGTCTTCCTTGGCCTGATCATCCGGTGAAGCGGCCGGGTCGTCCGCGGACAGTGGCCCGTTAACTATGATTGCAGTAAACAGAATTGCCAGGACAAACAGGATAATGGAATGTAAAACCGCTGTTTTCATGTGATGACTGCTCTTTCTGAATAAGTGACGGGTCCGCTGTTCTTGCAAACTTGGCATCAATGGCCGTCATGTGGAAACCAATAAAATATCGGGAACAGGCAAATTACGACGCAGTTGCCAAATAAACAAAGGGGCTTAGCCCCTTTGTTGTATCCGTAACATTTTTTACGTCAGCGGTCAAGGAAAGGATGTCTTTTTCATGAAATAGTGGAATATCTGGTATACTGAAGCATAAAAGTAAGCCGCTTTGACACATTTTGCTGCATTGAGGAGGACGGGCAGGTGAAACAATCATTTGGAGAAGGGCGCGCCAAATCGCAGCTGGAATACATAGCGGGAATAGACACAAGCATCCTGCCGTCTGACGGCGGTCCCGATTTCAACCGCCTGGTGTTTTTGAGGAGTCCATATCTGCTTCAACATGCTACGAATCCGGTTGACTGGTACCCGTGGGGCGATGAGGCTTTTGACAGGGCGGAACGCGAAAACAAGCCGGTATTCCTCTCCATCGGCTATGCGACATGCCACTGGTGCCATGTCATGGAGCGTGAATCCTTCACGGATCATGAAGTTGCCTCGGTACTCAATGAAAAATTCGTCTCAATAAAGGTGGACAGGGAGGAAAGGCCGGATATCGACGATCAGTACATGTCGGTTGCCCAGATGATGACTGGCGGAGGCGGCTGGCCGCTGACAATTTTCATGACACCCGACCGCAGGCCGTTTTTTGCTGCCACATATCTTCCCAGGACACCGAAAATGAATCTTCCGGGAATAATAGAGGTGCTTGAAAAAGTCGACGAGCACTGGAGGAACAATCGTTCTCTCCTGGAAGAAAATTGTGCGGCAGTCATAGAAAAACTTAATGAAAACGCAATGCCTTCTGCCGGTTCGCTCAAGGATGATGAGATTTTCACTCAAGCCTACCTGTTGCTTGAGAGAGGTTTCGATACGACTTGGGGCGGGTATGGAGGTGCGCCAAAATTCCCCCTGCCGCATTATCTTTCCTTTCTGCTCCGGTATTTCAAAAAAACCGGCAACGCCTTCGCCCTTACGATGGTTGAACACACGATAGACTCGATCAGGAGGGGAGGCATCTTCGACCAGATAGGGTTCGGTCTTCATCGATATTCAGTTGACAAGATGTGGCTTGTGCCACACTTCGAAAAAATGCTGTATGACCAGGCCATGATGTCGCTTGCTTGCCTTGAGGCTTTCCAGTTGACGGGTGATCTCCATTATCCCAAGATGGCAGGAGAGTTGTTCGATCATGTGCTGCGCGAGATGATATCTCCCCAGGGAGGGTTCTATTCGGCATGGGATGCTGACACCGATGGTGTTGAAGGCGCATATTATACCTGGGCATATGGTGAGGTGGCCGATGTCCTTGGCGCAGAAGCTGCCGGACTTTTCTGCAGGCTGTTCGGCATTACCGACAAGGGAAATTTCCAAGGGCGCAACCTGCTTCATCTCACCGAATCCCTGGACGCATTTGCAGATCGTGAGAAAGTGGATCCAAAGGAATTGGCTTCCCATATGGAGGAATGTCGGCTCAAGCTGCTTTCCGCCAGAGAGGCAAGGAAAAAGCCCTTCAGGGACGAGAAGATCCTGACGTCATGGAATGGCCTGATGATTGCCGCTCTGGCAAGAGGATACGCGGTCACCGATGATAAGCGTTATGTCCGGGCGGCAGCGGATGCAGCCAGTTTTATCAGGCAAAACATGTTGAACGGTGAAGGCAGGCTGCTGCGGAGCTGGTACCAGGGGGGGGCTTCCGTGCAGGGGTTCCTGGAAGATTATGCATTTTACACCTGGGGATTACTGGAGCTCTATGAAGCTACTCTTGCGGTCCAATACCTGGAAGAGGCCAAAAGTGTGGCGGTCATGATGCTCAAACTGTTCCGTGATGAAGAAAACTATGGCTTCTTTGACACTGCAGCTGAAGTGACGGATATCCTGGTGAGGAAAAAATCCCGCTACGATGGTGTCACGCCGTCTGGGAACGCAATAGCCAGCCTGTGCCTTATAAAGATGGGAAGGATAATTCAAGATGATCCGATGCTTGAGGAGGGGAGAGGAATACTGCGCGCGTTTATGGGAAGCGTAGCCGAGAACCCTATAGCCGCTCTCCAGTACCTTATAGCTTTGGATTGCCTAAATGCTCCGGAGGTCGAGGTAACTCTTGCCGGAAAACGTGATTGCCCTGCGACCGGGGAAATGCTCCGCGAAGTCCATCGGCGGTTCATACCCGGGCTTGTCCTGCGCTTCGCCGCTGAAGAGGGAGCCGAAGGTACCGAGGCGCGAATCTGCGCCGTCGGCTCCTGCAGATTGCCGGTTTCCGGCGTCCGCGACCTGAAAACTTTGCTGGACGAAATTGTTTAGTTTTCATCCGGAAAGGGTGCTTTTGATTCGGCCGATGGCCTCACCCTGACGGGCAGCCCTTGCTGTCCAATCCGGTGAGGCTGGATTGTCCGCCCTGGCTGTGTCAATCTGCGGGTTTGCTTGTGCGACATACTACAGTATGCCTCCGCGCAACCCCTTGATTTTGTCAGCCTTCGCTGTCAACTTTTGCGGGCAAAAGTTTCTTGCCAGGACGCAAAATCCCCTCTTTCCGATCTGAAAACTGCATAGCGTCAATCCGGACTTTCCGGATGGGCACTGTTTGGTTGATTTTCTCGAAAATAATACCAATTTCGCTAAAGCTGTGATACATACCCCTGAAAACTGAAAACAGGGGTGCTGATGTCGGAAAAGAAACACATTGCCAGGGCTGCGGGTGTATTGGGGTTTGCCACCATTCTCTCGAGAATCATGGGAATGGTGCGCGACATGGTCGTGTCGCGCCTGTTCGGCGCAGGATACGCAACGGATGCCTTCTTCGCCGCTTTCCAGATACCGAACATGCTGCGACGTTTTTTTGCCGAAGGGGCCCTTACTTCGGCATTTGTCCCGACTTTTTCCGAATGGCTTTCCCGGAAGGGGGAGGACGAGGCCAGGGACCTGGCAAATATCTGTTTCTCCCTCCTGACTGTCGTCATGTCAGCGGTTACCCTCCTCGGCGTGATATTCTCACCATTCATCGTTTCGCTGATGTTTCCCGGCTTCAGGGCCGAGCCAAACAAGCTGGAATTGACGATTTTCCTTAATCGGCTGATGTTTCCGTACATATTTTTCATCAGCCTGGTGGCGCTCTGCATGGGGATACTCAATACAGTCCGCCATTTCTTCACGCCGGCGATCTCCACGGTATTTCTTAATGCATCCATGATCCTCTGCGCCATCCTGTTGCACGGGTGGTTCGCTGTCCCCATTACCGCACTTGCCGTAGGCGTGCTCCTGGGGGGGGTGCTCCAACTGCTGCTGCAGATTCCGGTGCTTTATCGAAAGGGGTTTCCTCTTCGCCTCCACTTTGTCCCCGGACACCCGGCTGTCAGGAGAATCGCACTTCTCATGGGGCCTTCCGTGTTTGGCGTTGGTGTCTACTATCTGAATATAATGGTTGGCGCTATCCTCGCATCGCTTCTCCCCCAAGGGAGTGTTTCCTATCTATATTATGCGCAGAGGCTGTTTGAATTCCCCCAGGGGATTTTCACCGTTTCCGTTGCTCAGGCGGTGCTTCCTTCCATGAGCAGGCAGGCTGCTGAAGGTGATTTGTCAGGTTTGAAGGATTCTCTGGCATTCGGCTTGCGGCTCACGCTTTTCATCACGATTCCTGCCATGATGGGGCTTCTCGTCTGTTCTACCCCGATTTTCAGCCTCCTGTTCATGGGCGGGGCTTTCGATTACGGGAAAGCTGTGAATTCAGCCGAGGCTCTCTTTTATTATTCGTTCGGATTGTCATTCGTTGCCATCGTGCGGGTGCTTGTTCCTGCATTCTATGCCCTGAAGGACACGCGGACCCCTGTTGTCTCCGCATTCGTCGCTTTTCTGCTCAACGTCGGCTTCAGTCTTGCTCTCATGGGACCCCTGCTTCACGGGGGGCTGGCGCTTGCGACCACGCTGTCCGCCTTTTGCAACATGGTTTTGCTTCTCTTTTTCCTGCGCAGGAAGATAGGGCTGTTCGGGGGAAAAGCAATTTTCATGTCGGGGGGGAAAGTGCTGCTCGCATCTTTTCCCATGGCTGTGCTGGTTTTCTATGGCACGAGTCTCATCGACTGGGCCAGGCCAGGTGAAAAGGTTCTCAAAAGCGCAGTACTTGGAAGTTCCATAACCATCGGTATCCTTGCTTTCGTCATTGCAGCCAAGCTTTTGAAGTGTGCTGAGGTCGCCGCTGTAACGAGCATTGTGCGCAAGAAACTCAAACGGAAATAGGTCAGGTAGAAAGATGCTGAACATAATGCGGCGACCTACCAAATTTCATGAACGTCGGAGGGATGTATCGGAAGCCATATTTCCTTCGATCATATGAATGGCAGACAAAAATGAAATTTGGTAATGATTATTCACAGATGTTCCGGATATTTGAAGAATGCTCGGAAATGGAAGCGAATAATGTTACGTAACTATTCAAAAAGCTGGTCATAGATCGTAACATACCAATATTATTGATTATGTCATGTGGTTAAATTTTGAGCAAAACGCAGAAAGTTACACGGAAGACACCCGGTTGCTTTTTTTTCAACAGTATTTTCCACAGGATTTCCACAAAAGGTGTGGAAAAGGTTCCAGCTGTTGGAAATACCGTTGATTTTCTTGCTGCATAAACTGGTGAAGGAATGGGCAGCTGTTGGCCTGAGATCACGGCGTGTCCGCCTCACGTTCCTTGAGTTTTGCTTCCTCCCACAGTTTGTCCATTTCCTGGAGAGAAGCGTCCTGAAGTCTTATCCCCCTTCCATGGAGAGAATCTTCCACATGTGAGAACCGGTGCATGAAACGCGCTATCGTCTTTCTCAGGGCATCTTCCGGGTTGAGTGACAGGAACCTTCCAAGGTTGACAATGGCAAACAGAAGGTCTCCCAGCTCAGCCTCCATTCTTTCCTGGTCTCCCGAAAACAGGGTTTCCTCCAATTCCTTAAGCTCTTCCAGAACCTTTGCGAAAACCGGCTCCACATTATCCCAATCAAATCCGACTCTCGCAGCTTTTTCAGTGATCTTCTGCGCTCTGAGAAGGGCTGGGAGATGATACGGCACTCCTGAGAGGGCAGAGCGCCTTTCATCTCCCTTTTCTGTCTTCTTGATGCGTTCCCAGTTGGCAACCAGTTCGTCTATGTCATCCACTTCCAACCCGGCGAAGACATGGGGGTGGCGGCGCACCAGCTTGTCGCAGAGCAGTTCAAGGACCTGGGCGGTGGTGAATTCCCCATTTTCTTCAGCTATCGTCGAATGGAACACAACTTGGAGGAGCAGGTCGCCCAGTTCCTCTTTCAGCATGTGAGACGAGCCTGCATCGATAGCTTCAATGACTTCGTATGTTTCTTCCAGAAGATACCTTTTCAGGCTTTCGTGGGTCTGTTCCGCATCCCATTGGCAACCGCCGGGGCCGCGAAGGCGCCTCATGAGTTCCATAAGTTTCTCGAATGCGGCAAGTTCGGTCTTCATTCTTGATACCTTTCGTATTTCAGGATGGACACTATTTAACCCGGTGGCTGAATAAAAGTCAATGCGGACAGGTGTGCTCCCCGCAAAACGAAAAAGGCCCTTAAAGGGCCTTTTTGTTCGATTCACCATGTGAAGGATTGCTACTTGACCTGATCTTCGGGATAGGCGTCAATGTGGTGTATGGCGAGATCGGGGCCTATGAACTCGTCTTCCGGGTCAAGCCTGATTCCTACGGTTCTTGAAAGGAGCGAGTAGACCGCAAACCCGAAGGCCAGGGCAAAAGCGACTGCTGCAAGGCTGCCGAGGAACTGCGAAAGAAATGATACGCCGCCCAATCCGCCGAATGTTTTGGAGCCGAATATCCCGGCTGCGATCCCACCCCAGGTGCCGCAAATACCATGAAGCGGCCATACGCCAAGGACATCGTCTATGCGGAGTTTTTCCTGTTCGATCTTGAAACCGATGACAAATATTGCAGCCGCGATCCCACCCGTTAAAAACGCTGCAAGCGGATGCATCAGGTCGCTGCCCGCGCAGACAGCGATAAGTCCTGCAAGCGCACCGTTATGGATGAAGCCGGGATCATTATGGCTGATCACCAGGGCAAAGAGCACCCCCCCGACCATGGCCAGAAGCGAGTTGACCGCAACAAGACCCGAAATTGCCTGGATCTGTCCGGCGCTCATCACGTTGAAGCCAAACCAGCCGACTGCGAGTATCCATGAACCCAGGGCCAGGAAGGGAATGTTGCTTACTGGTATGGGGTTAGATCTTCCATGACTGTAACGTCCCCTGCGTGCTCCGAGAATCATGATTGCAGGCAGGGCGATCCAGCCGCCCATGGAGTGGACTACGACGGATCCGGCATAATCATGGAATTCGAATCCACCGAGGGTTTTGAACATGTCCTGCAAAAGCGCTTTGTTCTGCCCCCATATGAGAGATTCGAACAGTGGATAGGCAAGGCCTACAAAAACCGCGCCTGCAAGGAGCTGTGGCCAGTACTTCGCACGTTCTGCGATACCGCCCGATATGATGGCGGGAATGCAGGCTGCAAAACAGAGGAGAAAGAAGTAGTGTACAAGATCGTAGCCCTGCGTTTTGCCCATCAGGTCAGCGGCAGGATGGAGAAATGAGATGCCGTAGGCTATCGGGAATCCGGCCATGAAATAAACGATTGTTGAAACGGACCAGTCGGTGAGTATTTTGACGAATGCGTTTACCTGGCTCTTCTTTCGTACCGTTCCGACTTCGAGAAAGGCAAAGCCTGCGTGCATTGCGAAAACCATTACCGCGCCCAGCATAAGGAACAGGACATCTGCACTGGTCCTGAGACCAGTGGCAATTGAAGCTGCATCCATTTGATCACCTCCGTTGGCGTTTTTCCTTGCGCCCGTCGTTGGGGAAGGATCTGGTCTATAAGCAAGGTTTTTGCCAAACGTGCAGTTTGCTGGATTTGCAGATATTTTGTCCGTATCGGTTTCTGCCGATCACGCAGGCTGCATAATTATTCGTCGCTGCTGCCTAAAAAACACTCGTTTTGTTTTCGCACAAAATGGAGTTGACGCACTGTTGTTGGCGTAGTACAAGGTTAACACGGCTTCCATACTGGAACGGTCTTTTGCCTTCAGAAACCTACGTCAATCGAAGCACGAGGCGAATTGTTGAAAAGCACGGCCCTGATCTATTCATCGGACTTCAACAAGTTCAGCTATGGTGCGGAGCATCCCTTCAAGGTGCAACGCTTCAGGCTCGCCTATGAATTGATGGAATGTTACGGGCTGACCAAGCTGCCGGGGGCCGGGATTTTCAATCCACCCGCAGCTTCAGATGAAGATATCCTTACCTTCCATTCCCACGGGTATCTGTCCAAACTGAAGGAATTCAGTGCTTCGGATCAGCCCAGGGCTGATTTCCGCTATGGTCTCGGGGACATGGAGAACCCTGTTTTCAAGGGCCTTTATGACTGGGCATGCCTGGCTGCGGGTGGGACGCTCGAAGCGGCCCGCATGGTATCTGAACAAGGATATGACATTGCCTTCAACCTTGCTGGCGGCTGGCATCATGCACATCGTAGCAGGGCGTCAGGTTTTTCCTATCTCAACGACTCGGTAATTGCCATAAACCGGCTTATTGAGAAAGGGAAGCGAGTGGTATACCTGGACTTGGATGCGCATCATGGAGACGGCGTACAGGAGGCCTTCTACGATACCGACCGTGTATTGACCATTTCCATTCACGAAAGCGGGATGCATTTTTTCCCCGGCACCGGCTCAGAGAGGGAAACAGGCAGCGGGAAGGGAAAGGGGTATTCGGTAAACGTTCCCCTGAAGGAACATACCGATGACGCTCTTTACATGAAGGCATTCGATGAGGTCGCCTTTCCGCTCATAGCCGCCTATGATCCCGACATCATGATAACCCAGCTGGGCGCCGACACTTTCCGTACCGATCCGCTGACACGTCTCGAGATAACCACTCACAGTTACAGTTACGTGTTGCGGAAGTTGAAAGCCTTGCGCATCCCCTGGGTAGCCGTGGGTGGCGGCGGGTACGATAATGTCAATGTTGCCCGGGCATGGACCATCGCATGGGCGCTCATGAACGGCCAGGATCTGTCGCCACGTCTCCCTGCACGATTCGTCAAGACCATACGGGAGATGGGATATCCGAACAGGATGTTGCTGGATGCGATGCACTGGGCGCAGGATGATGACCGGAACAGAGCTCTGGACGCAGTTGAAAAAAGCATTGCGGCGATCAGGAAGAAGGTCTTTCCGATCATTATAGGCGTATATGGCTAAACTTTCCGGAAACCTTCAGCTCACTGATTCCAGGGGGAGGCCGCTTTTCACCCTTCGTGAAATCAATTCCCTGGAAGAGAAGGAAAAGGAGAATATCTACGGGAGCATCATTCCTGGCAGTTTGTTCAAACGCTTCGGGATTTCGGAGGATTCGTTCCTCACCGCCTGCCGGGAACGTGCGGTGCGATTTATCGCGCCTTCGGGACTCGGCGTGGTGAGGATCCATGTCCGGATCAATCCTTCGGACCGGGATGATGTTTTCTTCCTGGAGATTGCCGATACGCATTATCACCAGATGGAGCTTTCCCTCTGCGTCATAAACGATCCGTCGTCGCCGCGCTTCGATGTCGATGTCGACGAACATGGAAGGTATAACTTTTTTTCCACATCTGGGCGGAACATTCCGGAAGAGATAAGGTCCATGGAGGCCGGGCTCTATCCCAACCAGACCCATAGGGGCATGAGGATGTTCGGGGAATTCCTCGGGAATTTCGAACGATTCGTCGATTCACTTGGCATGGAATTCATTATTGCCGAGCCACTGAGCTATGACAATGCCATCAGGTACGAGAAGTACGGATTCGACTACATTTCCGGAAAGAAAATGATGCTGGATATCAACGAAGGTTTCCGCCCGGGGAATACGTATGAACGTCGATTGGACGGTTCGACGCCTTTTCGCAGGCCGGGCTTCGAAAAGACCGTTCGCGGCAGGAGCTGGGCCATTCACGACGGTATCCTCAACGTGCCGTGGGACGGCATCAGGATCTACTTCCAGGTCGGGAAACGGGCCGGGGTGGATACTTTCCCCGAAAGGGAAACGGAACCGGAGCGGCCGGCATAGCCGTCCGACGGTCATTGCCTGCACGGGACACTGGTATGCGGACAGGAATAATTTCATGGGTAGGTTGCAGCTGACTATCCGATATTGGAGAAAGTATGTTCGGGTTCAGCGATGCTGACTGGATATTCATTGGACTGGTTTTGGCAGTCGTCTTTTTCTTTGTCGCCTTGAGCGGAATGAACAAAAGAAAGGACTAGGGTTACGTACTGTATGGCTCTGAAACATGATGGAAGACAGCCCGGGAAATTTTTCGGCAGGATCATCCGGAGCATCTTCGGCCCGTCTGCCCCAGGTGATCCTTCCGGCCTTCCCATCGACCTGCGTGAAACCAGGGCAGTTGGAATTAGAATCAAGGGAATAAACAAATCCTTTGGCGACAACCATGTACTGAAGGATCTGGACCTGGAAATCCTGCCGGGCGAGACTTTTTCCATCATAGGTCCGTCAGGCACCGGTAAAAGCGTCCTTCTCAAGCTTATCGTAAGGCTTGACACTCCTGACAGCGGGCAGATCTACATCGATGATGCGCCGCTGTTCGGGGAAGGTAATGGAGCCGGGACACGCGATTACAGGTACAGCATGGTATTCCAGTCTTCCGCTTTGTTCAACTCGCTTACCGTGGGCGAAAACGTGGGCCTCTGGCTCAGGGAAAACAGGGTGTGCCCTGAACAGAAAATACGTGATATAATTCGCGACAAACTTTCCGTAGTCGGGCTTGAGGGTAGTGAAAATCTCAGGACGTCGGAACTGTCGGGAGGAATGAAGAAAAGGGTGGCAATTGCCCGATCCCTTGCCATGAATCCCGACCTGATACTCTACGATGAGCCTACAGCGGAGCTGGATCCGGTCAACTCCGACGAACTGGCCAATACGATCATGAAGGTCAGGGAAAAAACCAGGAACACGACGGTCATCGTTACCCATGACCTGAATTTTGCGCTTTTCCTGTCGGACCGGATTGCCATGATCCACGACGGCAGCATCGTGCAGGTCGGCACACCGTCCGAGATCAGGTCAAGTGCGAACCCGATTGTCCGGAGTTTTGTCTACACCACCACGAAAGGGATAAAGACGGAGTGATGGAACAGGCTGGAGAAATGCCGCCTGGAACATGGGAAGAACGTTCGGAATTGACGCCGGCACTGCTGCAGGGAAGGGAGCCGGCGTGAGGGAAATATGGGAAAGATATTGATAATCGATGATGACGAATCATTTCTCGTCCTTCTCAGTTCATACATTGAGCAGTATTTTCCTCTCCTGGAAGTTCAGACCTGCAAGGATCCGCTTCTCGGGCTGCGCGCCATGAATCCGGATCTCGACCTACTGATCATAGACCTGGAAATGCCACGACTTGACGGATCCAAACTGCTGAAATACGCCGGGGAGACCGGTATCAGCAAGAACAGGATCATTCTCCTGTCCGGCCATGACGCCGATTATCTCCATGACCACTTTCCCATGGGCACCTGCCTCGCCGTTCTGAACAAGTTTGAAGCAAAACAGAAGGCGGTTCTTGACATGATCTTCAGTTCCCTGGAGAAAAAAACATCCGGTTGAGCAGAGCATGGACCTCATTACAACCCACGTAAACGCCGATTTTGACTGTCTGGGGGCCATGGTGGCCGCGAGGAAACTCTACCCCGGAGCGTTAATGGCCTTTTCCGGTTCCCAGGAAAAGAGCATGAGAGATTTTTTCCTGAAGTCGACAGGTTATGCCCTCGATTTCAAACGGTTAAAGGACATAGATTTCTCAAAGGTCAACAGGCTCATAATTGTCGACTGCCAGCATTCAGCAAGGATAGGCCGCTTTGCGGAACTGATTGCAAGGCCGGGGGTGGAAGTCCATATCTACGACCATCATCCGGAGGCACACGGCGATATCCGTCCTTCAGGCGGGGAAATCCGGGAGTGCGGTTCTTCCACGACAATCCTCGCCGGACTACTCATGAACCGGGGCATGAAGGTTGACCCGGTCGAAGCTACCCTCATGATGCTGGGGATTTACGAAGATACTGGAAACCTGGTCTTTCCCTCCACTACGGTTGAAGATTATCGGGCTGCAGCCTGGCTGCTCCAGCAGGGCGCCAATCTCAACATCGTCAGCGACTTCATCACCCAGGAACTGACTGCCGAGCAGATTTCACTGCTCAACGACCTGCTCAAATCCCTCAGAACCATAAATATCAACGGAATAGACATAACCTTTGCGGAAGCTTCCGTCGACTATTACATCGGCGACATTGCAATCCTTTCCCATATGATCCGGGACATGGAAAACCTTGATGCCCTCTTTGTCGCGGTTGACATGGGGAAAAGGGTCTACGTTGTTGCCCGTAGCAGACTCCCGGAAGTGGATGTGGGTGCGGTAATGCGCGAATTGCAGGGGGGAGGACATGCCCATGCTGCTTCAGCCACGGTTAAGGACCTGACGCTCATCCAGGTGCTTGCGCGTCTGGAAGAAGTGCTGCGATACCGGGTAAACCCGAAACGGACTGCGTCGGATATCATGTCCTCTCCGGTCAAATACATCGAGAAAGGCGCCACGATAGCCGAGGCCCGGGATAACCTGACCCGCTACAATGTCAATGCCATGCCGGTCATGGATCGATCCAACATGATCGGGATCATATCCCGGCGCATAGTGGAGCGTGCACTGTACCATCAGCTTGGTCATGTGCCCGTGACGGAATACATGCATACAGAGTTCATGCGGGCTGATGCAAATACTTCTCTGGCCGAGATTCAGGATTACATAGTCGGCCGCGAACGCCGGCTTGTCCCCGTGTTTGAAAACGGGCAGCTTGTGGGGGTGATAACCCGCACCGACCTGTTGCGGGTAATGTATTCCGGTTTCAGGGGAGGTGAGGACGGGGTTTACGACATGGCAAGAGACGATATTCCCGTTCGCCGCCGCCAGATGGAAGCGGTAATGCTCAAACGCCTGTCGAACGAAATTTTTGTTTATCTCAAGAAACTCGGAGAGACCGGAGATATTCTCGACCTGCCGGTCTATGTCGTCGGCGGGTTCGTACGCGACCTTCTTCTGGGAATAGAGAACCTTGACATCGACGTAACCGTCGAGGGCGACGGAATCCTTTTTGCGGAAACATTCGCCCGCAACCATGGCTGCCGTGTGAAAAGCCATAAGAAATTCGGCACAGCAGTCCTTGTTTTCCCGGGCAATTTCAAAATCGACGTGGCCAGCACCCGCCTGGAATATTATTCTTCACCCGGAGCGCTGCCCACAGTGGAGCGTTCGTCGCTCAAGATGGACCTCTATCGACGGGACTTCACCATCAACACGCTCGCGATCCGCCTTAACAGGAAGGATTTCGGCATTCTGATAGACTATTTTTCCGCCCAGCGCGACCTTCAGGACAAGGTGATACGTGTCCTGCATAATCTTTCCTTTGTTGAAGACCCCACGAGAGTCTTTCGTGCGTTGCGTTTCGAACAGCGGCTCGGCTTCAGAATTGCCAAGCACACCGAGAACCTGATCCGCAATGCGGTGAAGATGAACTTCCTCAGCAAGCTGGGAGGGAAGAGGCTCCTTACGGAACTGGTGATCATCCTTAAAGAAAAGGAGCCTGAAATGGGGATAGAACGGATGGCGTCGCTGGGTCTCCTGCAGTTCATCCATCCAGATCTGAAGCTGACGCAGGAGACGCGAAGCAAGATCGAGGAGGCCGGCAAAATCATCTCCTGGTTCGATCTTCTGTTTCTTGACCGGCGCTACGAGAAATGGGTTCTTTACTATCTCGTTCTCACTGATTCACTTGACGGTGCCCAGTTTGTCGAGACGTGCAGCAGGCTTTCGATCACCGAACATTACCGGGAAAGGCTTACCGAGCTGAAGGGGAGAGTTGAGTCAACACTCGATTCAATGCAGAGAAAAATCGCGAGGGGTCATAAAGTCTCAAGGAGCGAAGCTTATTACTGGCTGGAAGGGATGCCGGTCGAGATAATTCTCTACCTGATGACAAAAGCCGGATCAGACGAAGTGAAAAAGCTCGTATCGCTCTACTTTACACAGTTGCACGGCATACAGTTGAGCATCTCGGGAGACGATCTCAAGGAAATCGGAGTGATCCCCGGGCCGCAGTTCAAGGTGATACTTGACAAGGTGTTCCGTGCCCGACTGGACAACGAAGCGCTGACAAGGGAAGACGAGCTGCGAATAGCGCGAAAAGAGGCGAAACGGACGAATTCGCTGCAGGCCGACCGCCTGCACACTACTTAGCGGACCTGATCAGCATGGTGTAGGGATTCACCGGCCTCATTGCGCCATTGTCGTGCGAGAGATACATGAAATGGAGGTGCGTGGGGGATCTCCGCAGCCAGGCGTTCTTTCCCGTGCGTCCGAGGACGCCGATGGGACTGCCAGCCGACACCCGGGCTCCCGGAGCTACCAGGGTTTTTGCCAGGTGAGCATAATAACAGTACCTGTTGCTGCCCGGATTGAACGTCCAGACATAGATTCCACCCCGTATCCGGTCGCCGGAAGCCCATGAGTCATTGACTGCCGTCACGATGCCATCTTCAAATGCCAGGACGTCAACGGGCTTTCCAGTGCGGGAGTCGACACCTTTCCCCGTGGGATCGTGAATGAAAATGTCCTGGGCCGGGTGGCCTCCGTGCCTGTTCCCGTCGTAGAAATCATAGCCCCTGGGCCTGTAGCCGTTTCCACCCCTGCCGCCAATGCTGCTAGGTCCATATCCCCTCAGGGGAAAATGAAAACCCGACCGACCTGTTTCACTCCCATAGACTTCCCTTAATTTTCGGTTCAGTTCATCGATCTTTTTTCTTGCGCTGTCACGATTTGTCGCCCCGTCCCTGATTTCCTTTTCGAGAACGTTCCATTCACCGCATACCATTGCTGCCGCCTGCGAAACAAATGCGAAACAGGCAAGAAGCATCATCAGGGAAACAGCCTTGATATTCCTCATAAGAACCTCCTTTCGCGGGATGGCATGAAGTGATCGTAAAAAGTTTACTGAATGCTGTGTTCAAGCAAAGAACCGGCACGGTTAGTAGTATCATTTTCTCTTTCTGCTGTCAGCTCTTGAAGAGCAGGCCTTGTGAATTGGCAGTCGGAATGGTTTGGCCTTGACGGTATGAAATTTTACATTAAAATATTACAAACCAGGCGGATGCGGATTCGACCCAGCTGTTTGGACTACGAGGCATTTGGGGGGAGGGGAACCATGGCGTACCAATTCAGGAATCTTGTTTTCGAAGGCGGGGGAGTAAAAGGCGCTGCTTATGCCGGAGCGCTCGAGGTTCTCGAACAGAAAGGAATCATGGATTCGATCGTTCGGGTGGGAGGGACATCGGCAGGCGCCATTACCGCGCTGCTGGTTGGATTGAAGTATAGCCGTGCACAGATCGAGGAGGAAATCCGGGCGCTGGATTTCAAGAAGCTGCTGGACGATTCGTTTGGGATAATCAGGGATTCGAGTCGACTGATTAATGAATTCGGGTGGTACCGCGGGGATTATTTCAGGGAGTGGGCCGGGGAGCGGATCAAGGCCCGGACCGGCAATTCCGAGTCCACGTTCAATGACATATCTTCCATGAAAGACACGATGAAATTCCTGGACCTTTACTTTATAGGGACAAATCTATCTACCGGATTTTCAGAGGTGTTTTCTGCTGAACACACTCCCCGGATGTGCATAGCCGATGCTGTGCGCATTTCCATGTCGATTCCGCTTTTCTTTGCCGCGAAAAGGAGTGTCCGCGGAGATGTGTACGTGGACGGGGGAGTTCTCGACAATTATCCGGTCAAGCTATTTGACCGTATGAAATACATAGACAGGTTCAGCCATGTTCCTGATTACTACAAGGCGCATAACGATGAGTTGCTAAGGGAGGGCAAGTCGAACGACCCTTACGTTTATAATGAGGAAACCTTGGGATTCCGTCTTGACTCGGCTGCAGAGATCGCCGTTTTCCGTGATCACGCCGAGCCCGTGCCCGAGAGGATCGATGATTTTTTCGATTACATAAAGGCACTCATGAAAACAATTCTCAACGCACAGGACGGCATCCATCTGCACAGCGATGACTGGCAAAGAACGGTTTACATAGATACGCTCGGAGTGGGGACCACCGATTTCGATCTCTCTGATGAAAAGAAAACCCAGCTGGCTGATTCCGGCAGGGCAGGCGCGCGGGAATATTTCGATTGGTATGACAACCCCGCGAATAAGCCGGTGAACAGGCCATTGGCGCAGAAAATACCGCCTGCAGGAACTGACAAGGGAAAAAGGAAGGATAGGCCATAATTATTCATCCATATGTGCCGTATGCTGTTTGCCCAATCTCAGCACTGCACGCTGGGAGATCCGGGCAGATTCTTGCGATGCTTAAGGAGAATGCCAATGGAAGATTACCCCGTCAAGACTAGAGAAGTAAGACTGGGCCTGGTGATGTACGGTGGAGTATCGCTAGCAATCTACATTAACGGCGTTGCTCAGGAGTTCTTTCGAGCAGTCAAGGGACGTGGCGTCTACCGCTTGGTAAAGGCTCTGACAGACTCGGATATAGTTGTAGACATAGTGAGTGGAACATCGGCTGGTGGAGTTAACGGCATCCTCCTTGGTTATGCCCTGTGCAATGATTTGGACTTTTCGGCCAGCGCTGCCCTCTGGAGGAACGATGGCGGTATTATGAAGCTGCTTCGGGATCCCCGAAAGGGAGCTGAAAAGGCAGTTTCCCTGCTGGACAGCGAGGGTTATTACCAGGAGAGGCTCGAATGTGCATTCAGCAGCATGCCGCAATACGTGCCTGAGGAATTCGATGACGATTCGCGGTTCAACGAGTTCGACCTTTTCGTGACCGGGTCGGACGTGGACGGCGCCTTAACAACGGTATACGATGATGCCGGGCATTCCATTGACATCAAGGATCACCGGTCCGTGTTTCTGCTCAAGCACCGCACAGGTCGCAAAGAGCCATTCAGCACTTCTCTTGGCGGTGATGGGGGATCAAGTGGGAAGGAAGTCGTATTCCAGGCCCTTGCCAAACTGGCAAGGATAACTTCCTGTTTTCCCGCTGCATTTGCACCAGTCCAGGTAGGCTTGGATGAAGGGATCAAAACAGCCGATTCGCTGCTGCAGCAGTGGGGCAAGCTTGGTCGCGAAGCATGTTTTCTGGACGGAGGTGTCTTGGACAATAAGCCATTTTCCTATGCGATCGAACAGATATTCAGGAGAGTGGCTGACAGGGAAGTGGACAGGACACTTTTCTATGTTGAACCGGATCCGGAACGTTTCAGACGCATGAACCACCCGAGCGAGCCGAATGCCCTGCAGGCCGTGCTTGCCGCTTTGATCGGCATACCCGGATATGAAAGCATTTCCGAGGATTTGAAGTTGATTGCCCGAAGAAACAGCAAACTGGCCCAATACAAGCGTTTTTCCTCATGCCTTCAGGACAGGGTCGCAGAAAAAAGCCCGCCCGCTGTAATGGAAATATTGAAAAGAGTCCGGTGTGGTGAATCAACGCGGATATGGGACTTGCCTGAATTGCTGGAAGAACCGGTGCGAAGTCTTTATCGCCACAGTCGCCTGATTTCCATCAGCGAACGGGTTGTCCTGGGGGTTCTGCGCGTAGACGGAAAAGACCCGGTGATGGAGCCTGACGCCCGAAGATCGGCAGCCCTGCTGTACAAGGCTTTCGATGAATGGAATGGCTCAGGAGCTGAAACTCTGATGCATTTCGATGTGGATATCAGGCTGCGAAGACTCTACCATCTGACCTATTATATATATGACCTCGGACTGGCATTTTCCGGAGAAAACCCGTCCCGGTACCGGTGCTTATGGAGGGCGCTGAACAGGCAGATCAAGCTGCTGGAGATAATAAAATCTGCCATGGAGGAGCTGGTTGACAGGTCCCCGATAGCATGGCAGGGGAAAGATCCCGGGGAAATCTGGTCGTTGGTCCAGACTGCAATGCAGCACCTTCTGTACGCAGGAAAAGACGGACCGGCGCTTCTCCCTGCCGGCTACGCTCCGACTTGTGATGCCGAAACAGTGGAAACATTGCTGAGCCAGGAGGCTCTCACCGCTTTGAATGAGCAGCTCAGGCAGCGAATTCATGAAATAACCGAGTTGATCAGGGATAATCGGCTTGGGAGCGGATTAACAGCAACTTTCATTAGTTTGCTGGAGAACACCGATACTTGTGAACGATCCATGCTGGAGCTTTTCGCGAGTTCGCTCGATCAGGAAGATGAACGGGTTTTGACTGCCTATGACAATTTCATTCTGATCGATGCCTATCTGTTCCCAATCGAATATTTTGCCGACCTGCATGAAAAGGACATCATAAAAACCATCCGCATCAGCCCGCTCGATGCAAACAAGGGATTCAGCAACCGTCCCGCAGCGGAGAAAGTCGCCGGTGACGCTCTTTATCATTTCGGCGGCTTTTTCAAGAAATCATGGCGCGCCAACGACATCCTCTGGGGAAGGCTGGACGGCATGAGCCAACTGCTGGAAACCCTGCTGGCCCCGGACAGGATCAGGGATGCGCTTCGTGACCCTGAAATAAGGAAGCAGTTGAGGGACAGGATGGTGGACAGCCTCGATCCGGCAGCGCTGTTCCCATGCTCCGGCGAAAAGACCCGGGAAGAGTTGCGCGCATGGTTCGCGAAGCTTTTCTCGGTTGACGGTCAGGGCTGGCAGAAAGCGCTGGATGAGCCGGAATTCGGGCACATGGTGGAACTTGTGATCGAAGCTGCCCAACTTGAGGCGCTGCATGATGACCTTCCGTGCGTCATCAGGGACGCTGTATCCGAGCAGACAGAGTGGAACAGTTACCGAGTCTCAAAGCAAGAAAAGCCCGGTAAGGACGATCTGCCGGCCTATGATGCTGAAAGCGCGGGATTCGTCGTTCCTGAAAGCGGTAACCTGGATCCGCTGTTCCTCGTCGTGGCTGCTGATCAGTTGGCGGAATCGGCAGTAAAAAGGTTGACGAATGAGGACTGCAGCAAGGCGGCTCGACCTTCTTTGACCAGTATTGGCCGGTTTTTTAATGAAAAATATCATGTCGGGTCGGAAGAAGTCCTGCGGGACATGCCTTCACTGGTGCTCATGGAGATCCTTGCGAAGGCATTGCTCGATGTGCGCAACTGCATCATGGATGTTTTCGGAGCGCACGCCGCAAGAATAAAACGCAGCCCGATTTACATGATCATGAATGTAATACTGCTGTGTTTCTATGGACTGGCACGGTTCATGAGAAAGACGCCAGGGCGGCAGAAGGCGATATTCATTGGCGTAGCAATCCTGTCGGTGGTCCTGATTTTGATCGGCGCCGCATGGTGGGAAGAGATCATCATGCAGAACCGCGTGAGCCTTTCAACGCTCTGGCTGGCAATTTTCATCCTTGTGCCGGCGGCCTTGCTGTTAGTTGAAGGCATGATACTGATATACGCGTACGCACCGTTCAGGCAAACGGGAAACAGACCGGATTTGACTGATGGTTCACATGGATGATGCTCCCGAAAAAGGGTCGTCACGCAAGAAAGGCGGCCCGTCAGGGAGCCGCCTTTCGCAGATTGCTGCTGAGAGATGTGCCAGTGTCAGGGAAACATTTTCTCCATTGCCCAGACACCGCACGGGCAGATACCGGCGCAAATTCCGCAGCCTATGCAGTACCTGTCGTCAGAGTTGTATTCCACATTTCCGTCTTCTTTTTCGGTGCGGACGATTGCTCCTTCGGGACAGGTTTCAAGGCACATGGAGCAGTCGCGGCAGGTACCGCATGAGATGCAGCGATTAACTTCGTTCTTTGCATCCGTAATCCGGAAACGGCCGCGGTTCTGCGGTATGAACAACTCCCTGCTCAGTTTTTCCTGTGGAATCATCTCCGGCTTCTTCTTGGGGACAAGTTCCCATCCATTGAGGTACGCATCGATATATTCGGCGACTTCGCGGCCGCCCGCGATGGCGTTCGTCAGGAGACCGGGTTTTATGGTGTCGCCTATGGCGAATACTTTATCGTTTTTCACCGACTGCCAGCAATCGGTGACGTCCATCATTCCCCTGTCGGTGAGCCACTCGCGCGGAACGTAGGACAGGTCCGGACGCTCCCCGATGGAGATGATGACCGTGTCGGCTTCGATGAGACGGTCATCCTTGGTATACAGACCGTTTTCATCGATGCGCTCGGTGAATACCGGCCACTGGATATCTCCGCCGAGAGCGGTGAAGTGGTCTATTTCCTTCTGGTAGGCTGCCGGGCGCTGGACATCGATGGCGGTCACCTTTTCCGCTCCCATGGCATAGGCGCCAAGCGCCACGTCCATGCCGGCATTGCCGGCGCCTATGACCACGACCTTCCTTCCCACCTTCGGGCGTTCCCCGCTGTTGATGGACTTGAGAAAATCCAGTCCCCTGACAAGACGCTCGTGACCGGGAAAGGGGATCACCACCGGATTGTGTGCTCCGCTGGCGATGACCAGCGCATCGTAATCGGACTGCATGGCCTCGAAGGAGTTCTTGTCGATCTTCTGCGAAACGCGGATATCCGCGCCCATTTCCTTGATGCGGTTTATCTCGCTGTCAAGGATCTCGCGGGGCAGGCGTTCCATCGGGATGGCCTGGCGCAGTTTGCCGCCCACTTCCTTGTCGCCCTCGAAGATGGTGACGCTGTGACCCAGAAGACTGAGCTGCCAGGCAGCGGATAGGCCGCCCGGCCCGCCGCCGATGATGGCGATAGTTCTGCCGCTCGCCGTCTTTTTTGGCGGCGCTGCTGCATCCTGCGACATCCGCCCCAGTTCCTGCATGGCCACCGGGAGATCGATGAACTGGCGGCTGCAGGCGTCCTTGCACAGGTTGGGACAGACCTGGCCGCAGACGCTGGCAGGGAAGGGCGAGAAATTGAGCACCAGTTCAAGCGCTTCTTTTATCTTGCCCTGCCGGAGCAGATTGATGCGGTCCTGGGTCGGGATGCCGGTGGGGCAGGCTGTCTGGCAGGGCGCTCCGTACAGCTTGTTCTGCCAGTGGGGAACCTTCAGGCGGTCCTCCCCAGTGTTGACGAAGTTGACCACGCGCTCGTAATCGTCTTCGACTACGTCGCCGAATATGCCGCCTTCAACCCATTTCTGGGTGCGGAACTCTTTCATGGAGATCCGGTCCAGGCGCTGGCGTTCCTCCCAGGTCATGGCAACGATCTTTTTCCATTGGGAAAGGTCGGTCAGCTCGGCGAGCAAGTGGGGTCGACCTATCTTTTCAAGGAACACCGGCATGTTGTCGAGGAGAAAATTCTGATCGGTTGCGTCAAGATCCAGCAGCCAAACCTGCTTGGACAACCCTTTGACCGGTCCGCGCACATAGATGGTTCCGCCCACCATGCCCACACAGGCGCGGTCGCCGAGAACCGATTCGAACTTTTCGGAGTCATAGCCGCAAACCACGGCGATGCCACCGCCCATGAACTCGAAGGAAAAAGAGCCCGTGTTCTTGAGAATCCATAGTTCCGGCATGTCATAAGACGGGTCGTGCTTCATCAGCGAGCCGGTGCGGGTGCCGCCGCGTCCACCGACATATATTTTGCCGCTCGCGGCGCAGTGGCCGGTGGTATCGCCGCCGTCTCCCTTCAGGGTGAGGGTGGCGCCTGCGTTGAGCCAGCCCACGTCGGCCGGAGCAGGGCCTTCAACGACTATTTCCGTTCCTTCAAGGCCGAAGGAGCCTACCCGCTGACCCGGATTCTTAACGGTGAACTTCAAGGGTTTTCCGTCTTTGGTCCAGAGCGGTCCGCCTATGTCGTGATGACCGGAAGCGAGTATCTCGAATTCAGTTTCTCCCTGATCGAGCGCGCCGTATATCTTCTGCAGCAGTTGCTGCGTGGAGATGCGTTTATTCTGTTCATCGAATCCTGAAATGAAAGCTGCCATTTATAGTGCCTCCTTAGCAGACATACTGGACCTGTAAACGGTCTGCAACGGCCTTGTCGGTGGAGACCAGGCAGTCCGACCGGCCGACCGGCAGCGATGAGTTGCCGATCGGCGCCATGAGCTTGCGCAGTTCCTGATCCATGGCCAGAAAGTAGTTAACAATGTTTTCCGCAACCCGGTCGGGGTTGAGACGCCGTACCAGGAGCGGCTCCTGTGTGGTGATGCCTGCAGGGCAGAGGCCGGTGTTGCAGGCATTGCAGCGGCTGTGTTCGTTGCCGAGACAGCCGGCCAGTTGGAGGATCAGTTTACCCGTGAACACGCCGTTGGCGCCGAGGCAGAACATTTTGAATGCGTCCGCCGCCAGGTTGCCGGTTTTGCCCAACCCACCGGCAGCCCACAGGGGAATCTGTCCCTGGCGACCCTGGGCGCATGCGGCAAGGTAGCAGTCGCGGAGCTTGCTTACCACCGGGTGGCCGGTATGGTCGAGGGATATGTCGTGGGCTGCGCCGGTGCCGCCATCGATGCCGTCGAGGAAGAAGCCGCCGACGATGTTGTACGGGTCACGCACAAGGTTGTTGAATACGGATACCGACGTTGCGCTGGCTGCCACCTTGATGGCCACGGGCACGCGGAACTTGAACGCCGCGTTGAAGGACAGGAACATCTTCTGTACGCTCTCCTCGATGGAGTAGAGGCCCTGATGGTTCGGGGGGGAGAGGAGATCCGCCTTGGGTACTCCGCGGATTGCCTGGATGTGCGAAGCAACCTTTGCCGCCATGAGCAGGCCTCCGTCTCCAGGCTTGGCGCCCTGCCCGATCTTTATGAGCACTCCCGCAGGGTCTTCCACCATGTGGGGCATCGCCTTGATGATCCTGTTCCAGCCGAAATGACCGGAAGCTATCTGCATGATGACATATTTCAGGTATTTGCTTTTCAGAAGGCGCACCGGCATGCCTCCCTCGCCGGAACACATGCGGACGGGAAGGCCGCATTCCTCGTTAAGGTATGACACGGCCATGGCCACAGCTTCCCACATTCTCCAGGACAAAGCCCCTATGGACATGTCGCCTATGATAACCGGGTATATCCACCGCACCGGCGGGGTCTGACCGTTTTTGACCAGTTTGCCGTCACTGCCGGTGGCTAAAGGAAGCTTGCCGGCCGGAAGGATGCGGCCAAAGGGGGCAAGGCAGTCGAAGGTGTGCCGCTGGGCATCCAGGCTCGGGTCCGTCATCTGGGAGATCCGGCCGACGCGAATGGTATCGAGTGTGCGGGCCTGCACCTCCAGGTTATTTCGGCCGCCGCGTTTGGGGGATGCCCCGGTAAGAGCTTGGGAAACCACGGTAAAGCGTGAGTCGGGGTTCCGTTCCGAGCGGATCGCGTTGTTGGGACAGACCCTTTCGCAGACACCGCATCCCCGGCAGAATTGCTTCAGGATGTTAACCTGGGTAATGACCGGGGTGGCGCTGAAGGAAATTTTCGGCTCCGGGGTCTCGGTGTCCGAGAAGGATTTCCTGCGGCGCTCTACCTTCGGCTTGATGGCGCCGAAGGTGCAGGCGGCCACGCAGGAGCCGCACAGGGTGCAGCGCTTGGTGTCGTAGATGACCTTCCAGGGAAGGTCGTTGCAAGCCAGATCGTTTATTTTTACTGTTTCCATCTCTGGACCTCCAGATTGTTGTCGACCACGACTATTTCCCGCTCGTTGGGATAGATGTCTGTCTCCCAGTCACGATCGGGCAGGATTTCATTGATACCGCAGACCTCGGAAGAGAAAACCACCGTATCCTCTGTCTGCCCCACCACGATCGGCCTTAGTTTCTTTGCATCGCAGACGACCCACATGGTGAAGTCCGGCAGTGTACCGATGATGGTGTTCGGGCCGTTTATTTCAAGGTTCGCCAGTGACTGGCGGATCGCGAGCAGTTCCTCCCGGTCGTCACGCTTGACAACTTCCTCGAACGGGAGCGGCGTGATGATATGCTTGTAGTACTGGAGCGGCCAGCCCAACTGCCGGTGCATGTAGTGCATGGTATAGAGAAAGCACTGGGAGTCGGATTCGAAGCCGATGTAACCGGGATGAAGGGTGGACTGGAATTCCTTGTTCTTCTGGTAGAAGGTGTTTTCGCCATTGGTAAGGGTTACATAACCCTGGAGGAAAAAGGGATGCGCTGCATATCGCACGATTGCATAGTTGGTATTTTGGCGGCACTGGGCGGTGATGTTTTTTGCCGTAAATGAGTCGTCGGGCTCCCACAGGCCGAAGAAGGTGCCGATATCGCGCGGATCGCCGATCTCCTTCAGGGTGATGACATCCGGCCAGAAGGAATAGACGAAGCCGGTTTCATTCTTTTCCAGTGCAGCCCGGATCTGCAGCCTGGTATCGGTAAGAAGTTCTTCCCTGTCCTTTTGGGGAAGGGCCTTGCAATACTCGGGATAGTCAAAAGTGCGGAATACATAGTTGGGCATCTTCTTGATGTCCATGCCCGGCTTCCAGGTGGTTTGCGGAGTCCACTGGAATACCTGCCTGAAGCCCCTGTCATTCAAAATTTCTTCTGCGATCATGAGGCCTTCGTCTGTGCAGGCAAGGGAAATGGTGGGCTTGTCCTTGTAATCGGCAAACATCCCACCCAGGTCCTGCATGATCATGGCGAACCCTGAATTGTCGTGTCCTTTCTGCTGGGAGTTCATGAGATGAAGGGCTTTGCTCGGGTGAAAATAATTGAGACTTTTTATGGCGCCGATGCGACACATTAGCGGATCCTCCACGGTGCGTTGATACGCATGGAATATGTTTCACGTACGTTTTCGTCCTCACGGTTCTACTGCCGAAAGCCCTAATGAGCAAATAAAGTGCCAAATTGTAATTGCAATGCAGAATGTTGATTGCGCCATCGTAAATTGCCGATATTTCGTCCATAATTACATTTAAGGCAAATAACCGGCTGATTGTTGACACTGCGGTTTTCAACAGCTATCTAATTTGTGACCAAAATATTTACTCTGAGGAGAGTGCCTGGAGTACTCATGATGGGCTGTGCCATCCGCAATCTGGAACAAGGATGAAATAAGCATGAAAAAATACTGGGGCCGGACTGAAGCTGCAGGGAAAGGTTTTTGTTGATCGTCTTTATATTGAGCAGTTAAATGCTTGACATACGATTTGCGGTGACGTATTAATTTTGTGTCACGATTTTATAACAAGTAGCACGGTCTCGGAGGGATTCATACCATGCATATGGCAGACGCGCTTCTTTCACCCGCCGTCGGCGGGACGATGTGGGCTGTTTCGGCTGGAATGATTGCCTATTCGTCGGCAAAGATACGTACCGGTCTTGACGAGAAGAAGGTTCCGCTCATGGGGGTTCTGGGGGCGTTTCTCTTTGCAGCCCAGATGATAAATTTCACCATTCCGGCTACCGGCTCCAGCGGCCACTTGGGTGGAGGACTGCTGCTGGCGATTCTCCTGGGTCCCCATGCCGCATTTCTAACTATCGCATCGGTCCTCATAGTACAAGCCATGTTTTTCGCCGATGGTGGTCTTCTGGCACTTGGATGCAATATCTTCAACATGGGCTTTGTAACTGCGTATCTCGTCTACCCGCTTGTCTACAGAAAAATACTCGGAAGAGATCCGAACCAAGGGCGCATGGCGCTTGCAATCATGGTATCCGCAATCGTCGGATTGCAGCTGGGCCCGTTCGGTGTTGTGCTGGAGACACATTTTTCCGGCATTTCGGAACTTCCTTTCAAGACTTTCCTGCTCCTGATGCAGCCGATCCATCTGCCTATAGGGATCGTTGAAGGACTCGTCACCCTCGCGGTGGTGTCATTCGTTTACAAGGCCAGGCCCGAGATCCTTCAGGCAGCCCTCGATGCACATCCCATAGGACTTCATCCCGTGCGCAACGTCCTCTTGTCTTTTCTTGCCGCTGCCATTGTGACCGGCGGGATAGTTTCCTGGTATGCATCCGAGAATCCTGACGGATTGGAATGGGCAATTGCACGGGTGACGGGAAAAGATGATCTGCAAGAGCCCGGCAAAGGGGTCTACTCCATGATGGCGGCAATCCAGCAGAGCACGGCTTTTTTACCCGATTATTCTTTCAGGAAAACTGCGTCTGGCGAAAGGCCGGAAATCATCAAACAGAATCCGGCAAGCGGAAAGGTCGGAACAAGTATCTCTGGTATCCTCGGCGCTCTTATTACTCTCGTGATTGTCTTCGTCACCGGCTTCGTCCTGAGGAGGAGGCCCGCTACGTGATCGTCTCTTCATTTGTTTCACAATCGACCAACTTAGATCGTGGGGAGAGCATGGCTAAATCTCCCTTTATTGCGGCTCGCAGCGATGGGCATTGATGAGTCATTTCGCGGTTTAAGGCTCCTCGACCAGCTTGCCTTCGGCGAAACCGCCGTGCACAGACTCGATCCGCGCGCAAAGGTCCTGGTCACTCTGATCTATGTCGTCACGGTCATATCGTTCGGCAAGTATGACCTGTCCGCCTTGATTCCCTTTTTCATCTTCCCGGCGGTCATGATCTCAGTGGGCAAGCTACCGGCAGGCTTTGTCACCAGGAAAATCCTTCTTCTTTCGCCATTTGTTCTGATGGTCGGGATTTTCAACCCCATATTCGATCGGGAGACACTGGTCAGGATAGGGCCGATCGGGATCAGCGGTGGGTGGATATCGTGCACCTCGATAGTAGTCAGAACCATGCTCACCCTTGGAGCAGCGCTGATCCTTGTGGGTGTTACCGGACTCCCTGCCATCTGCAGTGCGCTGGAAAAGATGGGGATGCCGAGGGTTCTGGCAGTCCAGATCCTCTTTCTGTATCGTTACCTCTTTGTTCTTGCGGAAGAGAGCGGCCGTGTGTCGAAGGCACGGGAAATGCGTTCCTTCGGCAGGAGGGGCCTGGGCATGCAGACATTCTCCTCCCTTGTCGGCCATCTCCTGCTTCGGACCTGGCAGAGAGCCGAACGTGTCCATATGGCCATGCTGGCGCGCGGGTTCAACGGCGAATTCCATACGAGAAAGGAATTCGATTTCGGTCTCCGGGATTTGTTGTTTCTCTTTGGCTGGACGGCATTGTTTATTTCATTGCGATTCTGGAATCTTTCCCAGTTTCTCGGCGATTTGCTGACGGGTATTTTTTCATGAGCCATCACATCATAGACGTCAAGAACCTGAAACACACCTATGCGGATGGCACCGCCGCCCTGCGGGATGTCTCTTTCCGCATTACACATGGCGAATCAGTGGCAATTATCGGCGCCAACGGCGCCGGGAAATCCACCCTTCTCATGCATCTTAACGGCTACCTTGCACCTACGTCAGGAGAGATACGCATCGGCGACTTTCCCCTCACCAAATCTACGCTGCCAGAGATCCGTCGCACCGTTGGCATGGTGTTCCAGGACCCGGACGACCAGCTGTTCATGCCCACGGTCCATGACGATGTGGCGTTCGGCCCCTTCAACCTCGGCCTGCCCGGGGAGGAAGTTGAACAAAGGGTCAATGAGGCACTGGAACAGGTGGGAGCCGCCCATCTTGCGGACAAGCCCCCCTATCACCTCTCCGGAGGTGAGAAAAAGCGCGTCGCAATAGCTACGGTGCTTTCCATGACACCGGATATTCTCGTCATGGACGAACCGACCAGCGGGCTCGATCCATATGCCCGTCGCAGGCTGATATCGCTGCTCAGGGATTTCCGCCATACGAAAATCTTTACAAGTCATGACCTGGATATGGTCATGGACCTGTGCGAACGGTCTATTGTGCTCCATGAGGGAAAAGTCCGGGCAGACGGGCCGACAATGGAGATTTTCCGGGATGAGATTCTCCTTGCGGAATGCAGGCTTGAAAAACCGCTCTCAATGCAGGGGTGCCCTGTATGCGGCCGGGGCAGATGCAGAAGCTGAGAATCGAAAGGTACAGGTCTCAGATATATCCCGTCGTGCTCTTTCGGCAGAATTCGTAATAAAAGGGGGGTGTATGAGATATGCTTTCCGAAAGAATAAAATAAATACGCTGGCAATGATGGTGATATGCTTTCTGCTGGTTTTGTTTGCCTCGTCAGGCACATGGGCAGTTCAGGACGAAGAGACCACACGTCGCGAAAACATAGAGAAGTACCTGGCCCATCCTGAAGTACCGCCGTTCCTTTACAAGACAGGGGTCATGGGCTTTTCCCGGGGAGAGGGGGCTGGCAACTTCCGGCTTCCCGATTTCTCCTTCAATCCGGGGCATGCCGAAGGACGGTTCCTCTACCGGGTACTGCCGTATTTCTACTGGCATCCGACCGATTTCCTGGACATTCACCTGGAAGGCCAGGGGTATGGCTATGCTGGAGGCGGCCAGTACCTGGGGAAAGTATCGCTTTACCAGGGATTCGTTGAAGGAAGGCTCCCGGGGAACGACACGTTCGCCCTGAAGGTCGGACGCCAGGAGTTTGTCTACGGCAGCACGTTTATCTTTGGGGCCAATTCTTTTTTCCAGGGATTGACCTTTGATGCGGCACGCTTGCGGCTGAAGCCCGCGGATGCTTTGACCGTCGATCTCCTCGGCGGCTGGTACGCCACTCCCTGGTCGGGCGGGATGCGGGGCAACGTGCTTGGCGGGTATGCGAGTTACGCTCTGGGTGAGGGAACCGTGCTGGAAATATACGGATTCAACGATACGGGTTCCTTGGAGCACCATTCAGGTGAATACCTGAACATTTGGGGACTCCGCGGGACTGCGAAATGGGGACCGGTGTCAATTGAACTCGAACCTGTTTTTGAAAGCGGCAGGACCCTTGACAGCGATACGGGGATGAAAGACCGGATCAGCGCATGGGGCGGGCATGCTGACGCGAAGTTCGAAGCGGACATGTTCGGCAGGAAAAACACTTTTTTCGCAAGCTATGCATACGGTTCGGGCAACAGGGATGCCGCCAACGGCGTTTCTGCAAGAAGGGAATTCCGGAATCCGGACAACGATACTTCCCTGACCGGGGACATGAGCTTGATCGGAGATCTGTCCGGCATGAATGCAGGGGGATACCATGCAAGCGGCATGCAGATCTTCAATCTGGGATGGGGGGTCGAGTTGACCGGGGACCTGAGCTTTTCCCTCGCAGGCCGGTATTTCTATGCAAACGCCGCTCCGGACGGTTTCAGCCGCAGGATCGGATTGGAGACTGACTTCACCCTGACCTATACCGTGAACGACATGCTTTCGCTTCTCGTGGGATACGACCGCTTCTTCACCGGGAAGTTCTTACGCAATGCCACTGGCAGCGGCAAGGATGTGGATTACGGCTACGTGATGCTGCAGTTCAACATTTCCAGGCAGAAGCCGCGATTGACCGCGAAATGAATCTCCTGTCCCATAAACAAAAGCACCGCAGTCCCAGTGGAATGAAGATATACAGGTGTTTTTTCGTGACAACCGGAAGGTAATGGTTTAGTTTGAAGCAATGAAATATCGCGTTCCAAGGGAGTAACAACCATGAGAAGAAATCACGTGTCCATACTTATAGCGTCTTCTTTCGCTCTGCTTGCACTATCTGTTGCCGCATACGCTGCTTCAGTGTCCCTGCCGAAAGGTTACGAAAAGTGGGCAAAAAGCAAACAGCAGGTCGTCAATGATAAGAAATCGCTCTTCTACGGAATTCATTACACGTACGTGGATACCAAGGCGATGAAAGCGTACAAAACCGGCGGAAAATATACTGAAGGCAGCCAATTCGTTGTGGTTCAGTATGGCATAAAGGAAGAGGGCGGCAAACCGGTCCGAGGGAAAAAGTCCATGATTGTGTTGATGAAGAAGGACAAAAAGCAGAAGGAGACCGGCGGGTGGCTCTTCGCAGGATTCACACCGGAAGGGAAGCCCAGCGGAATAGACCCGGTGAAAAACTGCTATGAATGCCACTTGAAGGAAGCGCGTGACAGAGACCTCGTGATCTCGCGTTTCGCAGATTTCCGATAGTCCATGAAACTGAAGTTCACGGATTTCCTTGGCTTAACCCTTGGAAATCCGTTCTTGACAGGCTCAGGTCATTTGATGTAACTTATTTCGTCCCACCGCATGAAGGGACATACTTTATCCGGCGATGGTCCCTTTACCCTATGCGAGTAACCGCAGTCATTCCTGCCAGGTATGCATCCACCCGTTTCGAGGGGAAAGCACTTGCCGACATCATGGGAAAACCCATGGTGCAGCGTGTTTACGAACGCGCATCCAGGGCAACCCTCGTCTCAGAGGTAATAGTAGCTACGGACGATGCGCGAATAGAAGCTGCAGTCAAGTCCTTCGGCGGACGTGTCGAGATGACCTCATCTTCTCATGAGACCGGGACCGACCGCATTGCCGAAGTGGCGTCAAGGATAGATTCCGAGATCATAGTCAATGTCCAGGGCGACGAACCGCTGATCGAGCCGGCTATGATCGATGAAGCAATACGGCCGCTCGTCGATGACAGATCGATTGTCATGGGTACGTTGAAGAGCCGCATCAGGAATCTGCATGATTTTCTCAGCCCGAATGTGGTCAAAGTAATAACCGACCTTCAAGGCTTTGCATTGTATTTCTCCAGATCACCGCTTCCGTTTTTTCGCGACAAATGGAACGATCTCAAGGATGAGGCCTTCGCATCCGGCAGGCTTCTGTGCCACAAGCATATAGGTATCTATGTTTACAGGAGCGACTTCCTGCTCCAGTACACCCGTATGCCGCAAACGCGCCTGGAGCAGGCTGAAAAGCTGGAACAGCTCAGAGTGCTTGAAAACGGTCATCGGATTAGAGTTGTGGAAACCGAATACGAATCGATAGGGGTCGATTCCCCTCTGGACCTGGAAAAGGTCCTGGAAAAACTGCGAAAGTCCCAGTAATCTGGGACTTTCTTCTTTAAGGGATGTACCTATGAAGACAAAATTCATTTTTGTAACTGGCGGCGTTGTATCTTCTATCGGAAAAGGGCTTGCTGCAGCATCTCTTGGGTCGCTGCTCGAGGCGCGTGGTTTGCGGATTACCATGCAGAAGCTCGACCCCTACATTAACGTCGATCCCGGAACCATGTCGCCTTTCCAGCATGGCGAAGTCTTTGTGACCGATGACGGCGCCGAGACCGATCTGGACCTGGGTCACTACGAACGTTACACTACCGCGAAGCTTTCGCGCAAAAGCAATTTCACTACCGGACAGGTCTACTATTCGGTTATCGAAAAGGAGCGCAGGGGAGATTATCTCGGCGGGACGGTTCAGGTCATCCCCCACATCACCGACGAAATCAAGGCCAAGATCCTCGAAAATGCAAAGGGTATGGATGTCGCGATTGTCGAAATCGGTGGAACCGTGGGTGATATCGAATCCCTGCCTTTTCTCGAAGCTATCAGGCAGTTCAAATTTGATCGCGGTCCGGGAAACGTCCTGTATATACATGTGACCCTGATACCGCACATAAAAACTGCCGGAGAAATGAAGACAAAGCCTACCCAGCATTCCGTAAAGGAGCTGCGGGAGATAGGCATTCAGCCTGACATTTTGATATGCCGCTGCGAAAAGGATCTGCCGGCTGATATGAAAGCGAAAATTGCCCTGTTCTGCAATGTTCATGAAAAAGACGTCATCCCATGCGTCGATGCGGAACACATCTATGAGGTACCCCTTGCACTGCACAAGGAAGGGCTTGATGAGCAGATAACCGATAAGCTCAACATATGGACCAAGGCGCCGGATCTTGGCCATTGGCAGGAAGTTGTCGCAACCTTGAAAAATCCTTCGCATGGAATGGCACGCATTGCCATTGTCGGCAAGTACGTCAACCTGACCGAATCGTACAAATCCCTTTCGGAAGCATTGACCCATGGCGGTATAGCCAACGACTGCAGGGTTCATATCCGTTACCTGGACTCGGAAAAGATCGAGCATGAAGGAATCGGGCACAATCTGGATGATGTGGACGGAGTGCTTGTCCCCGGCGGGTTCGGCGAGCGAGGTACGGAGGGAAAAATAAAAGCGATAGAATTCGCCCGCAGGAACAATATTCCATTTTTCGGCATATGTCTCGGCATGCAGATGGCAGTAGTGGAATATGCGAGAAATGTGTGCGGATTGGTCGATTCCTTTTCCTCCGAGTTCAAACCCGATTGCGAACATCCTGTAATTCACCTGATGGATACCCAGCAGAGCGTTGTCCGCAAGGGGGGTACGATGCGTCTTGGCGCATATCCCTGCACATTGCAAGACGGTTCACTTGCACACAAGGTATACGGGAAACTTGACATCAGCGAGAGACACCGCCACCGGTATGAATTCAACAACCAATACCGTGACCTGTTGACTGAAAAAGGCCTGAAGCTTTCAGGCATCTATCAGGATGGGGACTTGGTTGAGATAATAGAGATATCCGACCATCCGTGGTTCCTTGGCTGCCAGTTCCATCCGGAATTCAAATCAAAACCGTTAAGCCCGCATCCGCTGTTCAAGGCGTTCATTGCCGCGGCGTTGGCGAAAAAAAGCTGAACCTTTTAAAAGTGCGGACAGGAGAGGTCGTGGTAAGCGAAATTTCCATAGGAAATGTGAAGATTGGTGGGAACAGGCCGTTGGTGCTTATCGCCGGTCCCTGCGTCATTGAAAACGAAACCAGTGCAATGCGATGCGCCGAACGGCTCATGACCATATGCAACGGGCTTGCGACGCCGCTTGTCTTCAAGGCATCCTACGACAAGGCAAATCGAACTTCGGTGAATTCATTCCGCGGCCCCGGCATGCGCGAAGGCCTTCGCATACTTGCCAAGGTCAAGGAATCTCTCGGCGTTCCTATCCTCACGGATGTGCATTCCGTGGAGGAAGCCGGTGCGGCAGCCGATGTGGTTGACGTTATCCAGATCCCTGCATTCCTATGCCGCCAGACGGACCTCATCGCCGCGGCGGCGAGAAGCGGAAAAGTGATCAATATCAAGAAAGGCCAGTTCCTTGCTCCATGGGATATGGAGAATGTTGTAGCGAAAGCGGTATCGAGCGGTTCGACAAGGATAATACTGACTGAACGCGGTGCATCCTTCGGCTACAACAACCTGGTATCCGACATGCGCAGCCTCCCCATAATGCGAAAAATAGGATACCCGGTAGTATTCGACGCAACACACAGTGTTCAACTTCCCGGTGGGCTGGGAGGGGCGTCCGGAGGGCAGAGGGAATTCGTTGAATACCTGTCACGGGCCGCTGTTGCAACTGGTGTGGATGGAATTTTCCTGGAAGTTCATGAGGACCCTGACAAGGCTCTGTGCGACGGTCCGAACTCAATGAAACTGGATGAAGTCCCCCCCCTGCTGAAGAAACTCAAATCTATTGACGCCATAGTCAAGTAACATAATTCGCCCGTAGCTTGAAGAACGTTCCGTTAGTCGGAAAATGGTTCGAGACAATACTGGACGGAGGAGTGCAAGTTGATTCTCGAAGAAGCAAAAAGGGTGATACGTGTCGAGGCGGAAGCCCTGCTTTCTCTGGCTGATTCCCTCAACTGCGATTTTATCAAGGCTGTTGAACTCATTCTTGCATCCCATGGACGCGTAGTCGTTACCGGAATGGGAAAATCCGGCATAATCTGCCAGAAAATCGCTTCCACATTATCATCCACGGGAACCCCTGCGTTCTTTCTGCATCCTGCGGAAGGCATACACGGCGACCTGGGAATGATCATGAGAGGCGACGTTGTCATAGCCGTTTCAAACAGTGGGGAAACTGAAGAGGTCCTGCGGATTCTGCCGACCATCAAGCGGATAGGGGCGACACTTGTTTGCATGTCCGGAAGCAAAACCTCCACACTTGCAAAATCCGCCGATGTTTTCCTGGAAATTTCCGTAAAGGAAGAAGCATGCCCATTGGGACTGGCTCCCACTGCATCCACTACAGCGACTTTGGCTATGGGGGATGCCTTGGCAGTGGCGCTTCTCGTTAAGAGAGGGTTCAAGGCGGAGGATTTCGCGCTGTTTCATCCAGGGGGATCACTGGGGAAAAAGCTGCTTCTCAAGGTTGAAGACCTGATGCACACCGGCGACTCAATCCCCCTGGTGCAAATCGATTCCCTCATGCGTGAGGCATTGTTCGTCATTACTTCACGTGGGCTTGGAATCACCGGGGTTCTGGACAAGAGCGGCGGGCTGGCCGGAGTAATTACTGACGGTGATTTGAGGCGAGCGCTTGAAAGAGGGGTGGATATCCTCAACACTACTGCGGGAGAGCTCATGACCAGGAACCCCAAGAGGATCACTGCGTCCGCCCTTGCCGCCGGGGCTCTCCAGCAGATGGAGGAGTATTCCATAACTTCCCTCTTTGTTTTCGGGGAGGAGAAGATGTCGGAGCCTGTCGGTATAATTCATCTTCATGATTTGTTGAAAGCGGGGCTGGCCTGATGAAAGAACGGATCGCGCATATAAAGCTGCTTATTCTCGATGTGGACGGGGTTCTGACTGACGGAAGGATTGTTTTCGACTCCAACGGCGTGGAAAGCAAATTCTTCAATGTCAAGGATGGACATGGCATAAAGCTGCTGCAAAGAGCGGGCATAGCAGTGGGAATAATTTCAGGCCGCAAGTCCCTGGTGGTCGCCAACAGGGCTGCCGAGCTGGGAATAGTTCATCTTTATCAGAGTTCTCTGGACAAGCTGGAACCTTATCGTGATTTGCTCAAAAAAACAGCACTCAGGGATGATCAGGTAGCATATATCGGTGACGATGTCATCGACCTGCCGCTTCTGCGTCGCGTCGGATTTGCTGCGGCCCCTGCTGACGCCATATCTGAAGTTCTTGACCAAGTCCATTACGTAACCAGGAACAGGGGTGGTTGGGGAGCAGTCAGGGAGGTTTGCGATCTCATCCTGAAGGGCCAGGGGCATTGGGAAACTGTAACGGCAAAATACTACGATCTATGAATCAATGCCGGTTCGATTGCCTCAATTTTGTCCGATCCTTCTTCAATCTCCGTGCCAGAATCTGCTTTACAGCCATTTTCTATGATGCTATACTTTCGCTGAATTATGCATTACTTCAATAATATCAGGCGGATTATTGCTTTCTTGGTTATCGCGGCAGCAACTTATTTAACGGTTGCGATAGCCCTCAAGGTTCATAAGGTCAAAGAGCCTCGCGATATCCTGGCGGCCCTACCAAAGAATATTGACCTCTCATTGCAGAAAGTGCGCTATACCAATACGAAAGACGGAACCACCCAGTGGGATCTTGTCGCCAGCAAGGTTGACTATTATAACGACCCTGGAATCATACGGTTCACAGCCCCGGAAATGGTTTTCAGGGGTGGCGGCCCGGCAGGTAAATACACTTTGACGGCTGATACGGCCGACTATAGCAAGAACTCCGGTGATGTCAAAATGGTTGGAAACATTACTGCCACGACCTCTTCGGGGATGAAATTTACTACGGGACACGTGGAGTACAATGCCAAAAGGGCATTGATCAGCACAAATGACCATGTAAAGCTCACGGACGGCAATTTTTCCGTAGAAGGTAATGGTATGGAGATAATGGTCAATGACAAGAGGCTGAAAGTGTCGCGAAATGTCACTGCAGTAATCGGCAGTCGAAAGAAATGATATGCTCAAATTCAGTACCCTTGCAACATGTATTCTACTGCTTTCCTCGGTGCTGTTCACTTCCAGTGCGGAGGCTGAACGAAGCAAGGGGCCGCTTGTCATAAAATCGGACGAGCTTCAGGCTGAAACGAAAAGCAAGACAGCAACCTTTACTGGCAAGGTTGTCGCAAAGCAGGATGATATAACCATATTCTGTGACAGACTCGTAGTCAAATATGCAGAGCATGGCGGGCAGGTTGACCGGGTGGATGCTTTCGGAAATGTCAGGATCGTGCAGCAAAACCGCATCGGGACCGGTCAGCACGGCACTTATTTCAGCAGGGAAGGGAAGATAACCCTGACAGGCAACCCCAGGGTCGTTCAAGGGAAAGACATGGTCAGCGGCACGGAGATCACCTATTTCGTGAACGAGGAGAAAAGCGTTGTGACCGGCTCTCCAAAGGAGCGGGTTATGGCGGTCATACATCCGAAGGGCAAGGAAGGTGATGACGAAAAGAAACCGTAGAAAAACCCTTTATACCCGAAGCCTGAAGAAAAGCTTTGGAGACCGGGTAGTAGTCAACGGTGTTGACCTGGAGGTTTCTCCCGGCGAGGTAGTGGGCCTGCTCGGACCGAACGGTGCGGGCAAGACAACAACATTTTACATGGTCGTCGGTCTTTCCAAGCCTGATTCAGGAAAGGTATTGTTGGGTGATGAGGACGTGACTCAACTGCCCATGTATGTACGCGCTCGAAAGGGCCTCAGTTATCTTCCCCAGGAACCGTCGGTTTTCCGGAAGCTTTCGGTCAGGCAGAATATCATGGGGGTCCTCGAGTCAAGAGCGCTCGCGGAAGAGGAGCGAACCGGCCTGTTGGAACGGTTGTTGGTGGACCTCAAGATCGAGCATCTGTCCGACATAAAAGGGTATGCTCTTTCCGGGGGTGAGAGGCGGAGGGTTGAAATAGCCCGTGCGCTGGCAACTGATCCGGATTTCATCCTTCTCGACGAGCCTTTTGCGGGTATTGACCCCATCGCGGTGCTTGACATTCAGAATATCATAGGAGAATTAAAGGATAAGGGCATCGGTATTCTCATTTCCGATCATAATGTTCGTGAAACACTCGGAGTATGTGATAAAGCATATATTCTCAACGAAGGAAGCATCCTGGAACATGGTGATCCGAGAGCAATCGCGGAGAGCCGGAAGGCACGAGAGATTTATCTCGGGGAAAAATTCAGCCTGTGAAAGACTGCACCAGGCAAAACCACTACAGGTAGGTTACCTCTCCCATGGCCATTGAAATGCGACAACAGATGAAGCTTTCGCAGCAGCTGGTGATGACTCCCCAGCTGCAGCAGGCCATCAAACTCCTCCAGCTTTCACGTCTGGAACTGCAGGATATCGTTCGCCAGGAGCTCGAGGAAAACCCGGTGCTAGACGAAACGGCCGAGATCGAGGAAATCAAGGAGCCGGATCCGCTGGAAATCAACGAAAAGGAGGCTGAGGAAAAGCAGGAAGGCGAGCTATTCAAGGAGGTGAAGGCTGGCGAGGATACTTTGCACGAAATGGATTGGGCGACCTATCTTGACAGCTATAATTTCAGCTCCGGAGAGCATTATTATGATGATGAGGATGATCGCCCGTCTTATGAAAACCTGCTTACAAAAAAAGCCACCCTGGTTGATCACTTGATGTGGCAGCTCAATATGACCAGGTTATCCGAGCAGGAACTGGCCATAGGCGCAGAAATCATTGGCAATATTGATGATGACGGATATTTCAGGGCCTCCCTGTCGGATATCGCTCTAGGCTGCGGTGTGGATGAGACTTTTGCAGAGTCAGTACTGAAGAAGATCCAGGAATTCGATCCTATAGGGGTAGGGGGGCGCGACTTGAGGGAATGCCTGCTGCTTCAGGTGAGGCAGCTCGGCATGTCCGGTAGCATAATCGAGTCGCTGCTCAGCGATTATCTCAAGGAACTGGAAACGCGAAAATACAGGCTGATCGCAAAAGCACTCGGTATTGATGTTGAAGAGGTCCTTGCCGCGACCAAGATTATCGCAAGCTTGGATCCAAAACCCGGCAGGCAGTTCGGCCAGGATGATGTACACTATATATCACCGGATATTTTCGTCTATAAAGTCGGGGACGAACTTGTGGTCGTGTTGAATGATGAAGGCATGCCCAATATCAGGATCAATCCGCTCTATTTAGGTGACAGCAAATCCGCTGCTTCAACTGATCAGAAAGCGGAAGAATACATAAGCGACAAAATGCGCTCTGCTCTCTGGCTGATAAAGAGTATCCATCAGCGTCAGCGTACAATTTACAAGGTCGCGAAAAGTATCGTGAAGTTTCAGAGGGAATTTCTTGAAAAGGGGATCGAGTATCTGAAGCCTCTTGTTCTCCGTGACATTGCTGAAGATATCGGCATGCATGAATCAACGATCAGCAGGGTTACCACCAACAAGTACATGCAGACTCCGCAGGGGCTTCTTGAAATGAAGTTTTTTTTCAACAGTGGTATATCGACCCTTGAAGGTGATGCAATAGCTTCGGAAAGTGTCAAGAACAAGATCAAGGAAATCCTTGACACGGAAGATCAGCGTAAGCCCTTGAGCGACCAGAGAATAGCCGAGATATTGTCAACGCACAACATTACGATTGCCAGGCGAACTGTTACCAAGTATCGAGAAATGATGAAGATCGGATCATCATCCGAAAGAAAAAGACTTTTTTGATATCTCCGGCCATGGACAATACAGGTCCTTAAGGTGCCGAATGGAAAAATGAAAAGGAGACGGTTATATGCAGATAACGACGACATTCAGGCATATTGAGTCCAGCGATGCCTTGAAAAGCTATGCTCAGGATAAACTGGAAAGGGTGCAGAAGTATATTGACGAGCCGATTGTCGCCCAGGTTTTTCTTACGGTTGAAAAAATACGCCATATCGCCGAAGTTACTATTACCGCAAAAGGAATAACCATAAAGGCCTCTGAGGAGACCAACGACATGTATGCGGCGCTTGATGCCGTGGTCGACAAGATAGAACGCCAGTTAAGGCGCTACAAGGAGCGCATCAAGGAGCATAAACCGGCCGCGGAAAGTGATGAACGGAAGGTAAAGAAGACCGTTCTTGCCGCCGAAAGCATCGAACCTCGCCAGGAACCGGTGATCATCAAATCGAAGACTTTTTCCATCAAGCCAATGTCCGTTGATGAAGCTGTAATGCAAATGGATCTTCTGCACAAGGATTTCCTGGTTTTTACGGACGCTTCTACAGAAAGCATAAATGTCATCTACAGGCGTAAGGATGGAAACTACGGACTGATCGAACCTCAAAAAGGATGATGCCGAACATGATGCCGCATCTGCGATTTGCCTGGCCAAGATGATGCTTTCAACTTACTTGCGACCGGGTCTGATTGCAAATGATCTGAAATCGTCAACAAAAAATGGGGTCATCTTGGAGCTCATCGATATGTTGTGCCCTCTGCGCAACGATATCGACAGGGATACCCTTCTCAACGTCCTTCTCGAACGAGAAAGATTGGGCAGCACCGGTATCGGTGACGGTCTTGCCATACCACATGCGCTTGTTGACGGGCTGGGCGATCCCATAATCATATTCGGCAGGAGCAGGGCCGGCATTCCGTTTGAATCGCTTGATGGAATGCCGGTTCACCTTTTCATGCTGATTATTGCTGATTCGGCATTTCTTGATGTATATCTGAAGCTTCTCGCCAGGATATCACGCCTTCTAAAGGATAACTCCTTGAGAAAACGCCTGATGGAGGCTTCGGATGAAGCTGCCTTGATGGATATTCTCGTGGAACGGGACAACCGTCTTTGAAAGCGCGTAAACTTACTGTCCAGGATCTTCTGGACGAAGTAAAATATGGCCTTGACCTGACTCTGCTCGCAGGTGGGGAGGGGGTGCGGAACAAGCTTGAAACCCCGAAAATCCAGAAACCCGGCCTGGCACTTACCGGGTATACCGAGTACATCTATCCGGAAAGGGTACAAATACTCGGAAATACCGAGATATCTTATCTTCGGCACCTTTCGTCCGAGACAGCAAGAAGTCAAGCTGAGAGGCTCTGCTCATTTCCCATAGTATGCCTGATTGTCACTCTTGGTCTCGAACCACCTGAATGCCTCGTCGAAGCTGCGGAAAAAGCAGGGATTCCGCTTCTTAGGTCTTCCCATGCCTCATCCCAGTTCATTTCCCTTATCACGAGTTATCTGGAGGACAGGCTTCTTCCCGCAACGCATGTGCACGGAGTGCTGATGGACGTGTTCGGCGTAGGGATTCTGATTCTCGGCAAGAGCGGTATCGGGAAAAGCGAATGTGCACTGGACCTGGTGATACGGGGGCATCGTCTCGTAGCTGACGACGTAGTGCAGATCAAGAAAAAAATGCCTTCCGCATTGGTGGGAAATGCTGCTGAAGCACTCCAGTTCAGGATGGAGATCAGGGGCCTTGGAATTATCAACATAAAAGACCTTTACGGAATCTCTGCCATCAGGGAAAAGAAAATCATAAACCTGGTTATTGAGCTTTGTGAATGGAACGCCTCTCAGGATTACGACCGTCTGGGACTTGATGAACATTACTACAAGATTCTCGATGTTGATTTGAAATACCTGAAGATTCCCGTCCGTTATGGACGCAACCTCACATCGATCATTGAGGTTGCTGCGAGAAATTTCCTGCTGCAGGTCATGGGATATGATTCCACTCGGGAATTCCACGACAATCTGCTCGAAAAACTGGAAGCGCGCACCGCAATGGAAGAAGTGGAGTAACTGATGCGGATCGTCATAATAACCGGAATTTCCGGATCAGGGAAATCTACTGGCGTAAGGGTTCTTGAGGACGAAGGGTTTTTCTGCATAGACAATCTGCCGGTAAGTCTCGTTCCGACTTTCGTGGATCTGATGGGGAAATCCACGGACCGGGTAAGGGATGTGGCGCTGGTAATGGATATTCGCGACCCGGATACGCTGCGCGGACACGAGAAGGTTCTCCAGGATTTGCGCGACGCCGGACACGCTGTCGAAATCATCTACTTCGATGCTTCTGACGAAGTGATAATACGTAGGTTCTCTGAAACGAGAAGACGTCATCCGGTATCGGAAAGCGGCTCTGTCCTTGAAGGCATCACTTACGAACGTGAACAGTTGGCTGGTTTGCGTCATCAGGCCACCCATGTGGTCGACACCTCTGAATTCAATATTCACCAACTCAAGGACGTGGTGATTTCGCTTATCAGGGGAAGCGACGGCGCCAGGGTAATGACTGTTCATCTCCAATCCTTCGGATTCCGCTATGGTATTCCCCTGGAGTCCGACTTGGTCATGGATGTCCGGTTTCTTGCGAACCCGCACTTCATTACTGAGTTGCGCCCGTTTACCGGGCTGGACTCTCAAGTCAAACGATATGTATTGGAAAAGGACGAGACCCGGTTGTTCATGCAGAAACTGACCGGTCTGCTGGAATTTCTTCTTCCCGGTTTTCTCAGGGAAGGGAAGTCCTATCTCACGATATCGATAGGGTGTACCGGTGGCAAGCATCGTTCAGTAGCAATAACAGAGGAATTGAGAGAATTCTTTGCTGAGAAGAAAGTGATCGTGAAGGTCACCCATAGAGATATAGGGAAAGGTTAGGATATGGTGGGTTTAGTAGTAATTGCACATGCCGGGCTTGCCCGCGAGCTTTTGAATGCAGCGGAGATGATTGTCGGAACAATCGACAAGTCTGAAGCCATAGGAATAGGTTCGGGGGATTCGGTCGAACAGATCATGGATAATGTCGAACAGGCCATCCGCAGGGTTTCACAGAACGGCGTCATCATTATGACCGATATGTTCGGAGGTACGCCATCCAACCTCAGCCTTTCTTTTTTGCGTGAAAACGAGGTGGAGGTACTTACCGGTGTAAATCTACCCATGCTGATGAAATTTGCCACCGAAAGGGATAAGCTTGGGGTGTCGGATCTGGCATCGACGTTGAAAAAGTGCGCGCAGGAAAGCATTTCGGTGGCTGGTGAATATCTAAAATAAAAGGCGATTTTCTCTGTGGGGGAATTGTATTAATCGTGTAGACGGGATTGACCGGCACTGAATGGAACATTTGAAGTTAACGCACTGGAATGGAAAACAGCATGCTTGTCGAGGAATTTGTCATACCCAACAAACTAGGTTTGCACGCAAGAGCATCTGCGCTGCTTGTGAAGACGGCCAGCCGTTTCGATTCGGACATCAAGATCGAGCGTGAGGATATTGAGGTGAACGGAAAAAGCATCATGGGTATAATGATGCTGGCCGCTGCCAAGGGAAGCGTCATACGGGTAAAGGTAGAGGGAAAAGATGAGAATGAGGCAATGAACGTGCTTGGAGACCTGATCAAGGATGGATTCGGAGAGGAATAACACCCGCATATTCAAGGGGATTGGAGCATCCCCGGGCATCGTCATCGGTGAAGCGAGGGTTGCTGACAGAAGCCGAGTCGTTGTCGTGGAGACATCCATACCCTCTGAAAACGTACAATCAGAAATCCAGAGATTTCATGAAGCGCTTGAAACTACTAAAGAACAGCTTAATTCCATAAAAGAACAGATAACCAGGTCCAGCGGCACAGAGCACCTTTACGTTATCGATACCCACCTGATGATATTGGACGACAGTATGCTGACGTCCGAAACCATCGAAATCATAAGAAACGACCGAATCAACGCCGAGGCAGCCCTCAAGCGGACGCTGAAGAAATTCATGGGATTCTTCGAGGGGATCGAAGATGAATACCTCCGTGAACGCAGCAGTGACGTCCAAACTGTCGTGGAGCGAGTCCTGCGAAACATGCTCGGCAAGAGGCATGAATTGCTCGACGAGACGGATGGTCGCGTTATTGTCATAGCTCATGACCTGTCACCGGCCGACATCCTTCAGGTTGACAAGGAAAAGGTTATCGGATTCGTTACGGACTTGGGAGGGAAAACATCACATACCGCCATTCTCGCCCGTTCCCTCGAGATTCCCGCTGTTTTGGGGTTGGAAAAAATAACCACGGAAATATCCGATGGCGATGCCCTTATTATCGATGGTGACAAAGGTATCGTAATTGTCCATCCTGATGAAGAAACATTTCGCGATTATCTCCAGCACAAGCAGTATTACGAATACCGTGAAAGAGAGCTGTTAAAGCTGAAGGACCTGCCTGCTGAGACTCTTGACGGGCACAGGATACTGCTGAAGGGGAATGTTGAATTCATTGAGGAAGTTCCGTCGATAATGAAGCACGGCGGTGAAGGGATCGGGCTCTACAGGACAGAAATGCTTTTTATCGGGCGCTCTCTTGTCCCTGACGAAGAAGAACAGTATCAGGCATATGCGCAAGTTGTACGCCGCATGTTTCCTTTCCCCGTCACGATAAGAACTCTGGATGTGGGTGGTGACAAGTTCGTCAGCGACCTAAACCTGACCGACGAACTGAATCCAGCGCTTGGTCTGCGCGCGATCAGGCTTTCCCTCAGATGTCCGGAACTGTTCAAGACGCAGTTGAGGGCGATTTTACGGGCAAGCGCCCATGGCAAGGTAAAGATATTTTTCCCGATGATATCCGGCGTTGCAGAGATACGGGAGGCAAAAACCCTGCTCGGTGTTGCCAAAAGCGAGCTTCGCAAATCAGGGGTACCCTTTGACGAAGAGATCGAAATCGGCATCATGATCGAAACACCATCGGCCGTATTGATAGCAGACCTTCTTGCCCGCGAGGTTGATTTTTTCAGCGTGGGCACAAATGACCTCATTCAATATTCATTAGCAATCGATCGCACCAATGAGCACTTGTCAAGCCTGTACGAGCCCTTGCATCCAGCGGTATTGCGGTCTCTCAAACTTGTGTCCGAAGCTGCGCATGCTGCAGGAATCTCTGTCTGCATATGCGGGGAGATGGCCGGAGAACCGAGCTATCTCCCAATCCTGCTGGGCCTTGGCTTCGATGAATTGTCAATGAATGCCGTATCGATTCCTAAAGTCAAACATATCCTACGACGTTGTTCGAAAATCGAGGCAGAGATACTTGTTGACCAGGCACTGAAATTCTCCACTGCATGTGAAGTGGAATTGTATCTGCAACAGGAAATAACAACAAAATTCGCCGACAGCTTCGATTGACGGAGTACTCGAGGCCCTTGGCGAAACGCACTGAAGATTTGGCTCCTGCCTATTTATGGCTTGACAAAGAATAAGGGAAGATATTAGTATTTTTCGTTTTCGAATAAATGCCGGAAGGCAACAAGAGTTAGAGAGGAGTTTCGGCGTATGGGCATGACAGATTTTATTTTTACTTCGGAATCAGTTTCCGAGGGACATCCTGACAAGGTCGCCGATCAGATTTCAGATGCTGTTCTCGATGCTATTCTCGAGCAGGACCCCCGTTCGAGAGTTGCCTGCGAAACGCTGGTCACCACCGGATTAGTTTTCCTTGCAGGTGAGATCACGACCAATGCCATAGTGGACTATCCCAAAGTTGCACGCGAGACCATAAGAGAGATCGGATACAATGATTCCGCTATGGGATTCGATTGGGAGACATGCGCTGTACTTACATCGATAGACAAGCAGTCGCCGGATATTTCCCAGGGTGTAACTGAAGGGGAAGGTCTGTTCAAGGAGCAGGGCGCAGGAGACCAGGGCCTGATGTTCGGCTATGCTTGCAACGATACTCCTGAACTCATGCCTATGCCCATTATGATGGCTCACAAACTGACCCAGCGTCTTGCCGATGTCAGGAAAACCAATACCCTTGATTTCCTTCGGCCCGACTCCAAGTCCCAGGTATCTATCAGGTATATTGAAGACAGGCCTGTAAGCATTGATACCGTGGTCATATCTTCTCAGCATGCGCCGGATGTGACGTACGAGTCGATTCGGGACGGAATAATCGAGGAGGTAGTCAAGAAAGTAATCCCGGCAGAACTGATGGACAAGAACACCCGCTTCCTCATCAATCCTACAGGTCGTTTTGTCGTGGGAGGACCGATGGGTGATTGCGGTCTTACCGGTCGGAAAATAATTGTCGATACCTATGGCGGTCAGGGTTCCCATGGCGGGGGTGCCTTTTCAGGCAAGGATCCTTCCAAAGTGGACCGTTCGGCATCCTATATGGGACGTTACGTAGCCAAGAATCTCGTTGCGGCAGGCTTGTGCGATAAATGCGAGGTGCAGGTTGCCTATGCGATCGGTGTTGCCGAACCCGTTTCGGTTATGATCAACACCTTCCGCACGGGAGTCATCCCTTCTGAAGCAATAGCCAAGATAGTAAGGGAAACCTTTGATCTCAGGCCCCGCGCAATAATCGAGCAACTCGATCTTCTCCGCCCGATTTACAGGAAAACAGCGGCTTATGGCCACTTCGGTCGCAACCTCCCTGAATTCACATGGGAGCGAACCGATAAGGTTGATATGTTGAGGTCCAAGGCAGGGTTGTAAAAATTCAGCAACATAATCTTGTTACTCGGAAAGCCGGATTTTTATATCCGGCTTTTTTCATTCAATGCAAAGCTTACCTGTCCCCGCGGGTGAACCTGTAGCCGACTCCCCTTACTGTCTGAAAATACCTGGGATTTGCAGGATCCGGTTCGAAATACTTCCGCAACCTAACGAGAAAGTTGTCGAGTGTCCTGGTCTCGGTATCAGAAGAGTATCCCCAGACGTTTTCAAGTAAAGCTGCCCGCGTTACGGTCTTGTCTTTGTTGCGGAAGAAGAACGCCAGCATCTTTACCTCGAGCTCTGTCAGGTCGATTTCCCCCTGGGCCGTTCTCGCGCGATAAGAGAGGAGGAAGACCTCGTTGTCACCGAAGCGATAACCTTCTTCAACCGGTTCTGGGCGGTACCACGATGAGCGACGCAACATGCCTTTTACCCTGAGAAGGAATTCTTCGAGGTTGAAGGGTTTCATCAGATAGTCGTCGGCACCAGCGCCTAGTCCTGTAATACGGTCTCCCTCTTCAGAACGGGCCGAAAGAATGAGTATGGGGACACGCGCGTCCTGTTTCCTGATCTCACGGCAAACCTTGAAACCGTCTATTCCCGGCAGCATTATGTCCAAGATTATCAGAGAAAAACGATCATAGCCGAACCGGTGAAGAGCGTCCTCGCCCGATTCCTCATGGCTTACCCTGAAACCTTCATGCTCAAGGTTGAAACAGATTCCACGGGCTAGATGTATTTCGTCTTCAATAAGCAGTATGTGGGGTCTTTCATCGTTCATGTGCGCACTCGCAGCAGGCTGTATTCAATAGCATCAGAACCTGTCGGTAGCTGGAAGATCTATAACAAAAGCTGCTCCTTTACCTTCTCCTTCACTCAAAGCCTTTATTGACCCACCGTGTGAATTCACAACTGACTTTACTATATAGAGGCCAAGGCCGGTGCCCCTGATATTCTCCCCAGTTCCCCTGACACGGAAAAACATACGGAAAATCTTTTTCAGGTTTTTTCTGTCGATTCCCTTTCCATTGTCCTGGAATCTCAGGAGGCAGCGTTTCCCGAACTTCTTCAACGAGATATGTATTTCAAGAGATGCGGAGCTGTATAACATGGCATTTTCAAAAAGGTTTCTCAAGGCAATTTCCATTTCTTCCCGGTTGAGTGTTACATAGATGCCGTTTTCCAGCTCGGATGATATGCTGCCCCCTTCGGGAAGCTTTGCCCTTTTTCGTTCTATGTATTCTGCGATGAAAGATGAAAAATCTATCGTCTGCTTCTGTTGCTGACGTCGTCTTTGTTCCAGTTTGGCAGCCATGAGAAGATTGCTTATGAGGTTGTTCAACCGCTCCACATCAGCAAGCATGGTCGCAATGAATTGGCCGGTTTTGTCACGATCCAACGGTCTGAGTCTGATGGTCTCAAGATGCAGCTGTATCGATGCAAGCGGCGACTTCAGCTCATGTGTCACTTGAGAGATGATGTTTTTCTGCTGGCTGTACAGGTCGTACTGTTTTTTCCAGTAAAGGAATAATACATAGACACCAGCTAGAACGATCAACAATAGGCCCAGTCCTCCGATGAGAACAAACCAGTTTGAACCTCCCCTGGCCAGTTCGGGGCGGTAATGTTGGGCAAGTTGATTCAATTTGCGGCTGTTGCCAAGGAACCAGTATACCCAAAAGAACACCAGGATACCCCATACCAGCTGGATGCCTATGAAAGCTATCAGCGGATGGAATAATCGTCTTAGCAATTTCATGTCGATACCTTTGTTTTGATTTGCGGTTAGGGAGAGATGCATTTATTCCGGGAATTTGTTTTACATTACTATTACACAACGCTTCATCAATTTCCAGTATGCTTGTTCATGAAAAAGCAGGACTATAAACAAAGGAGCTTGGAGAATGGCGAATCTTCAAATAGGCAAACACATAGCAAGATACCCTGTCATTCAAGGGGGGATGGGTGTCAGGATATCGGGGGGCTCTCTTGCAGGACATGTTGCGCTCTGCGGCGGGATCGGGATCGTGGCGACTGCCGGACTTGCCATGAACAGTCCGCTCTTTACCGGCAGGAATTATTTCCAGGCTGATCCTGCAGCTTTGAAGGAAGAATTGAAGAAGGCCTATTCAATCGCTCCTGACGGCATCATTGGCGTAAATGTAATGGTTGCGCTCTCTGACTTCGAAGCTCTGGTACGTGCTTCCGTGGAAGGTGGCGCCAAGCTGTTGATATGCGGTGCCGGCCTTCCCATGACGTTGCCTGAACTCACTTCCGACGCTCCGGATGTAGCGCTGGTGCCCATAGTGTCCTCAGTCAGGGCTGCCCAGCTTATAGCAAAGAAATGGCACAGAGGCACCGGTCGCTTGCCTGATGCAGTGGTTGTCGAGGATCCTGATACCGCTGGCGGTCATCTTGGTGAAAAGCTCGAAAATATCGGCAGCGGGATATATGATCAGTATAAGACAGTAAGGGAAGTGAAGAATTTCATGAAATCCGAATATGGGGTAAACATTCCGGTCATTGCTGCAGGCGGGATCTGGGACAGGCCCGATATTCTCAATGCATTGGCGCAGGGCGCGGATGGTGTCCAGATGGCGAGCCGTTTTGTTCCGACAGTTGAATGCGATGCATCGGAAAGCTTCAAAAAGGCGTATATAGATTGTAGTAAGGAGGATATAGGCCTTATAATGAGTCCTGCAGGGCTTCCCGGAAGGGCACTGGTGGCAAACTTGGAAGACATCATGGAATACGACCGGGCAAACAGCCCTGCATGCTCCACCGGTTGTCTAAAAAAATGCACTTACAAGGAAAGCGGGGAACGTTTCTGCATAGTGAAAGCCCTTGACAGGGCGCAGCGGGGTGATGTCAGAACCGGACTTATATTCTGCGGTACGAACGCCTATAGGGCCGAAAGAATCGAAACTGTGCAGGAGGTTTTTGACGAGCTTTTTCAGGCCCAGGAAGATGAAGCGGCAGCCTGATAGAATTCGGGCTGGTATTGTGCTTTGACCGGACGTGTGAAAAATGTTATAAGTCCTGCTACATTCTGATAACGGAGGAATTTGATGACACTGAGAGTTGCTGAGGAAGCCGCTGTTGCAAGCGGTTTTTCCGATTTCAAGGTTAAAGAAATCGAACTTGCCGTCTGGGGGCGGAAAGAAATCGAGATGGCGGAAAAGGAAATGCCCGGCTTGATGGCGCTCAGGGAGGAATATGGCGCAACCAAGCCATTAAAGGGGGCACGGATCGCCGGGTCCCTGCATATGACGATTCAGACGGCGGTCCTGATTGAGACACTCATTGAACTGGGGGCCGAAGTGCGTTGGTCCTCCTGCAATATTTTTTCCACCCAGGATCATGCTGCCGCTGCCATGGCACAATCGGGAATCCCGGTTTTCGCCTGGAAGGGAGAAACGCCGGAAGAGTATGACTGGTGCATGCGGCAGACACTCACATGGCCTGATGGCGGGCATCTGAACATGATCCTGGATGATGGCGGTGACCTTACCAAGCTCGTGCATGAAGAATATCCGGAGCTGTTGTGTAATATCAAGGGCATCAGCGAAGAAACCACAACCGGAGTGCACCGCCTCTACGACATGATGAGGAGAGGCAGTCTGGCAGTTCCCGCCTTCAATGTAAACGATTCGGTTACCAAGTCCAAGTTCGACAATCTTTACGGCTGCCGGGAATCATTGCTGGACGGAATAAAACGGGCAACTGACGTCATGATTGCCGGAAAAGTCGCTGTGGTCTGCGGGTACGGAGATGTGGGAAAAGGATGCGCCCATTCTCTGCGGGGGCAGGGCGCCAGGGTAATGATTACCGAGATCGATCCCATCATAGCGCTTCAGGCTGCAATGGAAGGGTTTCAAGTCACAACCATGGAAGATGCAGCGCTTTGCGGTGATATATTTGTCACTGCAACCGGATGTGTCAACGTTATAACACGAGCTCATATGGAGCAAATGAAGGATCAGGCAATTGTGTGCAACATCGGTCATTTCGACGATGAAATCGACGTGGCCGGAATCCGCAGCCTTCCCTGGATTAACGTCAAACCACAGGTGGACGAGATTGTCTTCCCGGACGGGAAAAAGATCATTCTACTGGCGGAGGGTCGTCTCGTGAACCTGGGTTGTGCAACCGGACATCCAAGTTTTGTCATGTCCAACTCGTTCACAAACCAGGTTATGGCACAGATTGAACTCTGGAACAACAGTTCCGCTTATGGGAAAGAAGTGTACATGCTGCCGAAGATACTTGACGAAAAGGTCGCCAGACTGCATCTCGGCAAATTGGGCGTCCAGCTTACGACTCTCACCAGTGAGCAGGCGGAGTATCTGGGCGTTCCTGTTGAGGGCCCTTACAAGCCAGATTTCTATCGATATTGAGAAAAAGCGGTTTTTCCCAGTTTCCTGGCTACTGGCAGTGATGGTGTGACTCTCCGTCCACGCCTGCTGATAACATTACGCTGGAAGACAGATTATCAATCAGGCGGTTTCATTGAAAAAAGGGCGGCCATGACGGCTGCCCTTTTCGTTTCCCGTATTTTCCTGAACAGTAGATCTTTCGCACGACAAGAGAATAAAATCCCCGTATCTGGAAAAACGGCTGCAAGAGAAATGATCGAAGACTCACAAAAACCCATGCTTCGTTTTCTGGCGGTATTGACGGCTGCTTCCATGGTCGGGATACAGGGGTATACAATTCTGTTCAACAACTATGCTGTTGAAGTCGTTGAACTGCAGGGAGATCAGGTTGGCATCATACAGTCTTTCCGTGAAGTGCCTGGTTTTCTGGCTCTGCTGGTTGTGTACGTCATGTTGTTCATCAAGGAACATCGTCTCTCAGCAATGTCAATTACGCTGCTTGGAGCAGGAGTGGCCATAACCGGGCTTTTGCCTTCCTATGGCGGTGTGGTTCTCACCACCATCATCATGAGTTTCGGTTTCCACTTTTATGAAACGACAAATCAATCTCTTACCCTGCAATATTTCGCTACCAACGTATCTCCGCTCATTCTCGGGAGACTGCGAGGGCTTGCCGCAGCATCAAGCATAGCCTCTGCGCTTCTTATATGGTTTCTTGGCGGTTTTCTGGAATACAAGGGCATGTTCCTCATCATCGGTCTCCTGGTTGTGGTTGCTGGTCTTTGGGGGCTGTTTCAAGATCCGACTCACAAAGACATTCCACATCAAAGCCTCAAGATGGTTGTCAGGAAACGCTACTGGCTTTTTTATTGCCTTACTTTCCTGTCCGGCGCCAGAAGGCAGATTTTCATGGTATTTTCCATGTTCCTGCTGGTAAAAATTTTTCATTTTACAGTTCGTGAGGTAACGACGCTCTTTCTCATCAACAACGCGATCAACTGGATACTCAACCCATTGATCGGCAGGGCAGTTATAGAGTTCGGGGAACGCACTCTTTGCACGATCGAATATCTCGGTGTAATAATGATTTTCATTACTTACGCCAGCACTACATCAAAATTGACTGTTGCCGCCGTATATATTCTGGACTCGATTCTCTTCTGCTTTTCCGTAGCTATCAGGACGTACTTCCACAAGATTGCAGATCCGGCCGACATTGCACCAAGCACGGCCGTAGGCTTTACCGTCAATCATGCTGCAGCTGTTTTTCTCCCGGCATTGGGGGGGCTCTTGTGGATGGTAGACTACCGGATCCCTTTTTTTGTTGGTGCCCTGCTTGGTGCGGTTTCCCTTGTCCTCGCACAATTCATACGGATTCCGGAGACCGGGGCCTTGAAATGACTCCAGGAAAAAACCGTTCTGATTCTCAAGTATTTGCAAGCCCTGCCGAAAAGAATTGATAGAATACATTGCTATTGACAATTTCGCTTTATGATTCGTGTGAACTTCGGGGGAGGTGCAAATGGAAATTCAGCAAATGGTGGGATTCCTGGTCGGTAGTGAAGAGTATTGTGTGGACATCCTCAAAGTTCAGGAGATTATCCGCATGATGGAAATCACAAGAATTCCAAATGCTCCTGATTATGCGGAAGGTGTTATCAACCTCCGTGGAAAAGTGATACCTGTAATCAATTTCAGGAAACGTTTCTGCCTGGGAGAATCAATACTCGAAAACACCCAGACCCAGAGAATAGTTGTCGTGGATATGGCTGGCTCAACCATAGGGATTATTGTCGATCAGGTTTCCCAGGTGACAAAGCTTGCGCCAGATCAGGTTTCGCCGACACCGGACACAGTAAGGACTTCCGGCGGGGACTGTTTCAGCGGGATCGGCAGGATAGGCAACAAACTGATCATTCTTCTCGACGTGGAAAAGATGTTTGGTCAGGGTGAACTGGAATGGACGATGGCGGCGGCCTGAGGTTACGAAATATCCCGATCCCGCAACGGGATACAAGATTGAAAACCGTTGACACCCTGCTTCGGAAGGTATAGAAAGATTGGCGAATATTCAGCAGTTACTTTGACAAGTGGCCTTGAAATCCGCTATCCGTGACCTTCTGGAGGAGGGAACCCCTTGGACCCCAAACATGATTTCCTGAACCTTTATGCCCACAACTTCATCCGGACTGCAGTAGCGCTTCCCGAGGTAAGAGTTGCGGATCCTGAATTCAACGCAGTTCAGACCATTTCACTTCTCAAAAAGTCAGCGGAACAAAAAATCTTGTTGACCGTTTTCCCTGAACTGGGGATCTCCTCTTATTCCTGCGAGGACCTGTTCCATCAGCAGGCGCTTCTAGATGGCTGTCTTTCAGCACTTGAAAGGATTCTTGACGAATCGCGCAACATTCCGGTCATTGGTCTTGTGGGTCTTCCATTGCGTATAGACGGTCTGTTGTTCAATTGTGCCGCGGCCTTCTACCAGGGAAAGCTGCTGGGGGTAATCCCCAAGACATATCTGCCCAACTATCGGGAATTCTATGAACTCAGGCAATTTGCCCCTGCTGACCATTCGTTGCGTGACAGCATAGACCTTCTCGGCCAGACGGAAATCCCTTTTGGAAACAGGCTGTTGTTCCGCGTGGAAAACCAGCCCATGCTGACGTTTTATGCTGAAATCTGTGAAGATGTATGGGTGCCGATCCCTCCTTCGTCTTATGCGGCGCTGGCAGGTGCAACAATTCTGGTAAATCTTTCTGCCTCGAATATAACTGTCGGCAAAGCCGATTACCGTCGGCAACTGGTTGCAAACCAGTCGGGACGGTGCCTTTCGGCATATCTCTACAGTGCTTCCGGCATGGGAGAATCTTCCACAGACCTGGCTTGGGACGGGCACGGCATGATCTACGAGAACGGCTCAAAAGTGGCTGAATCAGCTCGATTCAGTTACTCGGAACAGTTGGTTTCGGGGGATATCGATCTTGACCGGTTAGTGCAGGAAAGGATGCGGCAGACAAGCTTCGGGCAATCCATTCGAAGCCACAGCGACGAACTCAAAAAATTCCGTACCATCACTTTTCCCGCGAGCATTGACACTGAGGGGCTCATCCCATTGCAGCGCAGGTACGAACGGTTTCCCTTCGTTCCCAGCGATCCGGCCAGAAGAGACGAGCGCTGCCGTGAGGTTTACGAGATACAGGTTCAAGCATTGGTAAAGCGTTTCCAGGCCACCGGAGCCGACAAGATGGTCATCGGCGTCTCAGGAGGGCTGGATTCGACACAGGCCCTTATCGTGTGCGCCCGGGCCATGGACGTGATGGGACTGTCCCGCTTTCATATCCTAGCCTATACAATGCCCGGTTTTGCCACGAGCCAGCGCACGCTCGAACAGGCCCGCCAGCTGATACGGACCATCGGATGCACCTATAGTGAAATTGACATCAGGCCCAGCTGCCTGCAGATGCTGAAAGACATAGGCCATCCCTTTTACGACGGCAAACCGGTTTACGACGTAACCTTTGAGAATGTCCAGGCAGGAGAGAGGACCAGTCATCTGTTCCGCCTGGCAAACCAGTATGGTGGGCTTGTGGTGGGCACCAGTGATCTGAGCGAACTCGCCCTAGGCTGGTGCACCTACGGCGTCGGTGATCACATGGCGCACTACCACGTAAATGCCAGTGTGCCCAAGACCCTCATTCAATATCTTATCAGGTGGGCTGCAGAGACCCATCAGCTGGGATCTGCGGTTAGCCCTGTTCTGGAAGATATTCTCGAGACCGAGATAAGCCCGGAGCTGGTACCAGGGGAGGATACGAGCGGCCAGCCCGTGCAGCGGACCGAGGACGTGGTCGGCCCCTATGAATTGCAGGATTTCCATCTCTACTATATTCTGCGGCTCGGATATCTGCCGGCAAAAGTGGCATTCCTGGCCTGGAATACCTGGCACGACAAAGCACTGCCCGGATGGCCCGACATTCCTGAATCGAAGCGACATGACTATACTCTCCACGATATAAAGAAATGGCTGAAAATCTTCGTTCGACGATTCTTCAAAACCAGCCAGTACAAGCGGAGCTGCATGGCGAATGCCCCCAAGGTCGGTTCCGGAGGGTCTCTCTCTCCCCGAGGTGACTGGCGTGCCCCGAGCGATGGAGAGGCGAAGGCATGGCTTGATGAACTTGAGAGGATTCCCGATTACAAGGGGTAGGAAGGTGCAAGGAAACGGCGTCCAGACCATTATGAACGCCGTTTCCGCATTGTGGCTGAAAAGTCTTGCTCAGTTGCAAAAATCAGGCAGACATCGGTTTTCTGATTCGTACCTATTTGAAAGGCACGAACTTGGTAGCGTCAACTCCGCAGGCAGGGCACTGCTTTGGAGGAGCATCACCCTCGTTCTTGTAACCGCATACTGTGCATTGCCATTTTTTCGTTTTCGGCATATCGTTCTCCTCTCGATGTATTAACGCAGTTTCTTTTCAGAACTGCGCGTGGTACTCCTTAATTCTTGCAGCGAAACTCCTGCCGAACTGATAACATTTCTCTTCATCTTCTGACGAGGGCCTATAGATCACTTGCAGGCCCGGTTCGAAGAGTTCCAGTCCCATCTTCGTGAAGATTTCGTATGCTTCCTTGACCGCACCTCCGCCCCAGCCATAGCTGCCGAAGGCTCCTGCTATGCGGTTCCTTGGCCGCAGCCCCCTCAGATGAGTCAGACATTCGGCTACTGTCGGGAACATGATGTTGTTGAGGGTGGGAGTGCCGAACAGAGTTCCGCGGGCTTTCCAGAATTCCCTTATTATCACGTTCATGGGTGTGGCCCTGAGCTTGAGCACCCTGCAATCCACGCCTTCGTCCCTTATGCCTTCTGAAATGGGTACTGACATCAGTTCAGTGCTTTTCCACATGGTGTCGTAAACTATCAGTGCCCGGAGATCGGATTTTCCACTGGCCATGGCAATGTACGAGTCGATGACCTGCTGCGGCTTGGCACGCCAGATTATGCCATGGTCGGGTGCGATGATCTCTGGCTTTATTCCGAGTTTCTGCAGGTTTGAAACGGCCTCTAGAATTATTTGGCCGAATGGCATGAGTATGTTCGCGTAATAGTCGACAACCGCGTCGTCCAGAATGGTCGAGGAGACGCAATTGGTGAAATCATCATCAAACCGTGCGGTTGAAGCAAGGTGCTGGCCGAAGCCGTCCTGGCTGAAAAGAATCGCCGCTTCAGGGCAGAAGGTCATCATGGAGTCGGGCCAGTGAAGCATGGGAGTTTCCACGAAGATCAGGTTGTTCTGCCCGATGTTCAGAGTGTCCCCAGTCTTGACGATATGAAACTTCCATCGCGAAGTGTCGAAGAAACGGTCAAGTCCTTTCTTGCCGCGCTCCGTGATATGTATTGTCGCTTCCGGGCACAGGGACATTATCCGGTCAATGGCAGTCGCATGATCGTTTTCAATATGGTTTATCACGACATGCTTGATTTGGGAGGGGTCTACAAGTCCCTTTATATGCTTTATGGTGATATCTGAGAAATCGTACTTTACAGTATCTATAAGTGTGATTTCCTTATCGATGATCAGGTAATTGTTGTATGTAGTTCCACGCGGGGTTTCGTAACCGTGGAAATCTCTGACTGACCAATCGATAGCTCCAACCCAGAAAAAATTCTTCTTAAGTTCGAAAGCTTCCATGTCCCCTCCTTGGTTGTAAAATCGTGCTGCTGTGGTGCGGTATGCGATCCGTACATCACATGAATAAGCGGTATTATGTTTACTTGGCGGGATACTTTATGGTGCTACGGCATGCTGAGCAAAGGCCCGTGAAGGTAATCGAGTAATCCATTATTTCAAATCCGTTGTCATTGCCCAGTGGCGCCTGAAGGTTGTTCAGGGATTCGTCATGCAAGTCGAATACTGTCCCGCACTTCATGCAGGTAAGATGGTGATGACGTTGCATATCGCCATCGAACCTGGCTTTTGGATCTGGGATGCTGATCCTTTTTGCAACCCCGATGGTTACAAGCGTATCGAGAACACGATATACAGTGGTTCTTGATACACCCTTTAGCTTCGACTTGATGTCTTCGTAAACCTGGTCGGCTGTCGGGTGATCCTTTCGGCAGGAGAGCGCATCGTATATGGCTCTTCTTTGAACGGTCAGCGCCAGGGAATTCTTTCTGCATTCAGATTCAAAGATCCCAATTCTGCTTTCAAATTTTGTATCGGAAACGTTACTCATGGTTAAAAATATATTGCAGATGGTACAAATTGTCAAGCGTGTGGCGCAAAAAAATTTCCTTCTGCAGATATTGCCAGAAAATTTACCGGGAACCGGGTTTGAAGTGGTATTCAGAGGCGAAACACGAAAAGGGAAGTGAATGTTTACGCGGTCAGGACAGGGCGCGAATTCAGGTTTTCACGGCCACCCCGGATAAGCAGATCGTCAAGGTCAAGTTCATTCTGGGTCGTACGTAGAGCAACATACTTCGAAATTGTCTTCCTCTGGCTGCAATCATTGGATAAATTGTAGAGAAATACGGAGGTACGCTTCCCATTTTCCAATCTTGTGTCGTTTGCCAAGCAGGGTAATTCGAGAAACCTGTTAATTCCATTCATCGGCAGAAGGAAAGTCAGGGTCACAACCTCACCATGTTTGAAAGTTATGTTTTTTTCGTGGGATATTGAGATTCCGTCGACTGACATGTCCCGGACAACTCCCTTGATCCTTGTCTTTCCATATGCAATGACCGGAATCTTGACGTCTGGCTTCACTCTGGGGTTTTTTCTGGTTTCTGTCATAGTGTCGCATTTCACGACAAGACCTCTGTGGAGAGCTATGTTGGTTACAGGGGCTTTTTCATACACGAGAACTTCTTCATCACGGAAACTGTATGATGCATATGGAGTTCCAATTGTGGATGTCAGTTCGGAAACAGTCATCCCAAGCAACCGCTTCAACATGGATTTTCTGGATTTCTGATTCTTGTTCAATCTTTTCATATGCCATTCCTTTATGCTCTGTTGAGATAAGTATCGGATGTGATCGATAATTCTTGAGAAAAACATTTCATATCTCAATTCGTTTCCATCCGGATACTCCTGGTAATGGTAGTAAAAGGCCGGAGTGGAGCTTTCGAGGAGATCGTGATAAACCTTCTGTGCAAACCGGGAAAGCGCATGAAAACAGCTAAACTTCCGCCCAGCGAGCCATGAATCGACAGATCATCGCTAGAGAAAGGAAAATTCCTTACCGGCCAGGAGAGACTTTTGGGATGACACTTATCGAATCTATGTGATTGAGGTATAGTATAGCATGCCAATTGTGTTTCTCTGCTGACGCAGAGATGGAGTTGAGTTTGCAGAGTACATTGAATTTTTAAGCTGAATAGTGACTCTCGACTTGATCGGGAAAGCAAAATGCTTTCCCAGGGAATCTGCTATGGAAACGCTTTTGGACCTTCTTGATGGATTTTCAGTGAATGGCGAAAAAACGGCAATCGTCTACAGAACCGGAATCCGTCGTTTCTCGTATTCGTACGCCCAGTTGCACGATTTGTCCCTTCGCATGAACGGACTTCTGGCGCAACGGGGGGTAAAGCCAGGCGATCGTGTCATCTTATGGGCACCCAACAACCTCTCGTGGGTAGTGGCATTTTTCGGAAGCATCGCAAGGGGCGCCATCGTGGTGCCGGTGGATTTCATGTCTGGAACAGAGCGTGCGGTACCAGTGATAGAAAATTCGGGCGCGACACTTGTCATCGGCAGCCGTCTCAAGGATGTATGCGGATGCGGCTTGAAATCGATCATGACCGAAGACCTGGAAAAGCTGCTGCCGCGGGTTCCTGCCAGGCTGCCTGAATACGGAATAAAACCCGATGATATTGCAGAACTGGTTTACACTTCCGGTACGACAGGGAATCCTAAGGGTGTCGTGCTGACCCACAGGAACCTGTTGGAAAACCTGCGGCAGGTCAATACCCATATTCCTGTTGTAGGGCCGGAATTCGTTTTCCTTTCAATTCTCCCTCTTTCACACATGTTTGAACAGATGGGCGGGTTTCTGACCCCGCTTTACCGTGGCGCAACCGTCGTATATCTTCGTGCCCTCAAACCATCCGCTATCCTTGATGCCTTCAGGGAAGAGGATATTCATGCTGTGATCTGTGTGCCTCGTCTTCTGCAGTTACTTAAGGGTTCAATCGACAGGGAATTGGAGTCAAAGGGGTTGGGATGGCTGTTCAACCGTTTGATCCTGCTGTCGGAGAATTTACCTTTCTTTGCGAGAAAACTCATCTTTCTGCCCATAAGGATTAAATTCGGAAGGAATTTCGTGCTGTTCGTGTCGGGTGGGGCTCAATTGCCTCCCGGACTTTTCAATTTCTGGAACGCAATGGCATTCACCGTTGTAGAGGGGTATGGACTTACCGAATGCTCGCCTGTTGTCTGCGCCAATACTTTCGAACACCAGGCTGCTGGTACTGTGGGGGGTTGTTTGCCGGATGTTCAGATCCGGCTGGAAAACGATGAAATCCTGGTGAGAGGAAAAAACGTTTTTCCTGGATATTACCACAATGAAGCGGCAACATGTGAATCGTTTACCACTGACGGATGGTTCAGGACCGGGGATCTGGGATGTTTCGATGGAGAAGGAAACTTGCGCATTCTCGGCAGACGCAAGGAACTCATCGTAACCGGCGCTGGCATAAACGTGTATCCGGATGAACTTGAAAACGTGCTGAACAATATTCCGGGCGTGCGGGAATCATGCGTCATCGGACTCGACAGGGGAGGGGGCGAGGAAGTTCACGCGGTCCTGCTCCTCGACGATACAGGCAAAAGTGCCGTTGACATCATCAGTCAGGCAAATCAGAAGATTGACCAGTTGCACCGCATCACCGGGGTTTCAGTCTGGTCAGAACCCGAGTTTCCCAAGACCGCGACCCTGAAGATACGGAAATTCATCGTCAAGGAAAAGATTGCCGGAAGAACCGGAGAAGAAGTAGGCTCAACCCGAACAGATCAACTCTTCAACATGATTGCCAGGGTGACGGGAGTCGTGCCGTCCCGGATGCGGGAGGATTCCAGCATCGTAAATGACCTGGGGTTGACCTCGATAGGAAGGTTGGAGCTGATCAGCAGCCTGGAGCAGGAATATCGCATCGACCTCGATGAATCAGTCATCGGAGAGAGGACAACGGTCGGAGACCTGAGGAGGATTGTCGCCGACAGGGAACCCCGGGTGACGGGAAGGAAGCTGAGACTCTGGACGAATCGAATGCCGGCACGATTTATGCGCCGCTTGGCCGATCTGGTTTTCCAGCAACCGCTGTTCCGGTTGTTCGTAACGCTTGAGAGCAGCGGCCTGGAGCATCTCCGTGGATTGAAGTCTCCAGTGATGCTTGTTGCCAACCACACGAGCTATCTCGATCAGCCTGCAGTCATGTATTCTCTCCCCCCCGGTTGGAGATACCATACAGCGACGGCAGCCTGGGAGGAATTCTTTTTCAGTAATTACCGGTCCCAGGCCGGCAGATTATGGAAAAGATTCACCTATGAATATGGAACTCTTTTCCTTAATCTGTTTCCCCTTTCGCAAAGGTCCGGTTTCCGCAGATCTCTGGCTTTCATGGGAAAGCTTGTGGACAAGGGTGTCAGCATCCTTGTCTTCCCGGAAGGAGAAAGGTCGGCAGATGGCGTAATGCTGCCTTTTCAACAGGGAATTGGCGTAATGGCTTCTGAACTGGGCATTCCCCTGGTGCCTGTACGTATCAGCGGAATGGAAAAGGTTTTGCCACGGGGGGCTGCATGGCCTCGTCGGGGAAGGGTCAAGGTAGCTTTCGGAGCACCATTGCTGCTTGAAGATGAGAACCCGTCCGAATTTGTCATCCGGGTAAGGCAAGCTGTCGAATCATTTGAAGGCTGAAGCGTCACAAGCACAGATTCATACATCCAGTACCACAGTCGCCCGCCATTGCCCATCCAGATGATCAACTGCGAACTTGTAAAATGTCACGGCCTTGACATCTGTCAACAGTCGGTCACGCACCTGATCAAGCGGTATGCTGCATGCTTGCGCGTTAAGGATCAAGGTCGAGTGCCCTTTTTCGATCTGAACACTGCTCACTCTGGGCAGCATGCCTAGGGCATCCTTGCGGTAAATCAGCTCTTGAAGAAACTCGAACAACAACAATTCCAGGCTCCTTTCAACAACCTGAAACGAAATTTCTTCAGAACATGCTATTGGTCCCGGATTTTCGATCATTACACCAAGGGTTGCGTCGGCCGCAGACATGAACATCTCTTCCACGGTAGTCCCAACTGCTTCGAATGCTGCATCAGCCGTGGCAATGTCGTCAAGGTATCGGTACGGCATGGGGTCACCTCATCCCTTAACGTTGCCGAGAGGAACTAGTCGCACGACGCGCCTGCTCAAACCCGCCAATTCAGTTGCCTCAACAACATCGTCGATATTCTTGTATGCTGCGCCGGCCTCTTCGGCCAGTCCGCCCCAAGAGGCCGTTCGGACATAGATTCCCCGCTCCTCCATATCGCGTTGGAGTGTCTGGCCCCTGTACTCCTTCTTTGCCTGGTGACGGCTCATCGCACGTCCGCTTCCATGGGCGGTAGTGAAAAAAGTCGACTCTCCCGTCTTCATGCCGCACAGGATATATGATCCGGTTTCCATGCTGCCACCGATTATAACCGGTTGTCCGGTTTTCTTATAACAATCGGGGATTCCCTTCATTCCGGGACCTAAAGCCCTGGTCGCTCCTTTTCGATGCACAAGCAGCTCTTTCATTTTTCCTTCGATTTTGTGCTTTTCCAGTTTTGCAGTGTTGTGAGCAACATCGTAAACCATGTGCATGCCAAGATCTTCGGGAGAACGATGGAAAATTTCCGAGAATACTTCCCTGATGCGGTAAAGTATTACCTGGCGATTTGCAAACGCCATGTTTACAGCACATTTCATGGCAGCGAAATAGTCCTGGCCTTCGGTCGAGGCAAAGGGAGCGCAGGACAGTTCCCTGTCCCTGGCTTTGAAACCGTATTTTTTCTCCGAAACATTCAGGAAAGTCTTGAGATAGTCAGTGGCGATCTGGTGACCGAATCCGCGGCTACCGCAGTGAAACATGACTGAAATCTGGTTTGGTCTGGAAAAACCGAACGCTTGCGCAAGTTCGGGATCAAAGATATTTTCAGGCCGAGCCACCTGTATTTCCAGGTAGTGGTTGCCCGATCCCAGTGTTCCGATCTGGTCATACCCCCGATCGACTGCCTTCTTGCTGACTTTTGATGCATCTGCGCCGCTATAGCAGCCTCCTTCCTCTGTCAGCTGCAGGTCTTCCTGCCAGGCGAATCCTTTCCGCAAGCACCAGGACGACCCGGTTTCCGCCACGTTAAGGAATTCGTCCCGGGATAGCCTGACGAAACCGGTACAGCCTACACCGGCCGGAACCCGCGCGAACAGCCTGTCCACCAGTTTTTTCATGACCGGCTGAACTTCTTCCAGGGTAAGATTGGTCTGGACAAGCCGAACGCCGCAATTGATGTCGAAACCGATGCCTCCTGGAGAGATGACGCCGGTTTTTGGATCCATTGCCGCCATCCCTCCGATTGGAAAGCCGTATCCCCAGTGCCCGTCCGGCATGCAGAACGCATAGTTCACAATCCCTGGAAGGCAAGCGACATTGGTTATCTGTTCAAATACCCCCGCATCCATTTGCCGCAGCAGTTTTGCCGTTGCATAAATCCTTGCGGGAACCAGCATGCCCTGCTTGTAAGAAACCGGAAGTTCCCAGATCGTATCCGAAATCTGTTTCATTGAAGGTGGAACAGACATGGATCATCACTCCTTTCTTTCTTGGAAACGCTTATGCAAAGGGCTTTTTCTGAATCACTGCATGTTATAAGTATACATCATGAAATATTGGAGGTTCAATAAAGCCCACGGCTTTCAACCGCGGATTGCCAAGCAATCAAGCTGAAAAAAATATCGGCCAACAATTTCCTTGACATAAACGGTGTTACCTGTTAAATACTTTATGCTTTTCACGAAGGCGCGTAGCTCAGGGGTAGAGCACTAGCTCGACACGCTAGGGGTCGGCGGTTCGAAACCGCCCGCGCCTACCATGAATTTGCCGACGTACTACCGCTACCCAGAGAGGCATCGAGGTTCGATGCCTTTTTCTGTTAAGGGGCCCTCTATGAGTGAAATCGGGGTAATGCTTCCGGACGGTTCGAAAAAAATGCTTCAGACTGGGTCCACGGTCCTGGATCTTGCCAAGTCAATAGGCGCGGGGCTGGCTCGAAACGCAATTGCAGGGAAGATAAACGGAAAGATGGTGGACCTCCAGGCGGAAATTGGCGATGGTGACCGCGTTGAGATCATAACCGAGAAAAGTCCTGAGGCGCTGGAATTAGTACGTCATTCAACATCCCATCTCATGGCCCAGGCCGTGAAAATGCTTTTCCCCCAGGCCAAGGTTACCATAGGACCCTCCATCGAAAACGGTTTCTACTACGATTTCGACGTCGATGCGCCATTCAGCCCCGATGATCTGGACAAGATCGAGGCAAAGATGCGTGAACTGGCCAAGGCAGCCATTCCGTTGTCCCGTGAAGAGTTTTCCAGGGATGAAGCGATCCGCCTCTTTCGCGACTTGGGTGAGACCTACAAGGTGGAACTGATCGAGGACTTGGATGCGGACAAGGTGTCGCTGTACCGCCAGGGTGATTTCATCGATCTTTGCCGTGGCCCGCACCTGCCGTCCACCGCATTCTGCAAGGCTTTCAAGCTGACCAGTATTGCTGGCGCATACTGGAGGGGCGATGAAAACCGAAAGATGCTTCAGCGTATTTACGGGACCGCCTTTACAGACAAGAAAGAACTGGATGAATATCTTGCCCGCCTCGAAGAAGCGAAACGCCGGGATCACCGCAGGATCGGCAGGGAATTGGATCTCTACTCTTTCTCCGACGAGGTTGGGGCAGGGCTCGTCATCTGGCACCCCAAGGGAGCCATGCTTCGCACCATCCTTGAGGATTTCGAGCGCAAGGAGCATCTGAAAAGGGGCTACGATATCGTCCTTGGCCCCCAGATACTGAAAAAGGAACTCTGGCAGCGTTCCGGGCATTACGAAAACTACCGCGAGAACATGTATTTCACTGAGATTGATGGCCAGAGCTACGGCATCAAGCCGATGAACTGCCTGTCTCACATGATGATATACAAATCACAGCTTCGAAGTTATCGGGACCTGCCGCTACGCTATTTCGAACTCGGGACCGTACATCGCCACGAGCGCGCGGGAGTTCTCCACGGCCTTTTGCGCGTACGGGGGTTTACCCAGGACGATGCTCACATCATTTGCATGCCGGAGCAGCTGGATGCTGAAATAAAGGGCGTCATTTCATTCGTCAACGACGTAATGGGTATCTTCGGTTTCGATTACGAGATGGAGCTTTCCACCAGGCCGGAAAAATCCATCGGTTCTGATGAAGACTGGGAACGCGCCACCAATGCGCTCCGTTCAGCTCTGGAAGATTCGGGAAGGCCGTTCGAAATAAACGAGGGAGATGGCGCATTTTATGGGCCGAAAATAGACATCAAGCTGCGCGACGCCCTTGACAGGAGATGGCAATGTGCTACAATCCAGTGCGATTTTACGCTGCCGGAGCGCTTTGACCTCACCTATGTAGCGGCTGATGGTGAAAAGAAACGGCCGGTCATGGTGCACAGGGTCATACTTGGCGCAATCGAGCGTTTCATCGGCGTCCTGATTGAGCATCATGCCGGTAATTTCCCTCTCTGGCTTGCACCGGTGCAAGGGCTTGTGCTTACGGTGACGGACAACCAGGTTCCATATGCAAAGACCGTATATGGTGAGTTACTTGAAGCCGGCATACGTGTTCAGCACGACTTCAGAAACGAAAAGCTGGGTTTCAAAATAAGAGAGGCCCAGTTGCAGAGAATTCCCTATATGTTCGTCATCGGTGACAAAGAGGTGGAGACCGGTACGGTTACTGCACGTTACCGTGACGGAAGCAACCTGCCTGCCATGAAGGTGGCCGAGCTCGTTGACTTCCTTGGGCGAGAAGTGAAAAGTTTCAAATAGGAGGTGTCACCATAGCGAAACCGACGGTGAATATCAATCAGGCCATCAGGGCTCGGGAAGTAAGGGTGGTTGGCGCTAACAGCGAACAACTTGGCATACTTCCCCTTTCCGAAGCTTTGGCGCTGGCGGAGGGCCAGCACCTGGATCTTGTCGAAGTCTCACCTACTGCGGTACCGCCGGTTTGCCGGATCATGGACTACGGTAAATTCAAGTACCAGCAGAGCAAGAAGCTTCAGGAGGCCAAAAAGAAGCAAATCCAGATACAGTTGAAGGAAATCAAGCTCAGGCCGAAAACGGATGAGCACGATCTTCAGTTCAAAATCAAACATGCCCGTCGCTTCATAGAAGAAGGTAACAAGGCGAAGGTCACCGTGGTATTCAGAGGACGTGAAATTACGCACATGGAGCTTGGACAGCATGCCCTTGACCGTTTTGTCACCGAATTGCAGGATATCAGCAATGTTGAGGTGCGCCCCAAGATGGAAGGGCGGAGCATGTTCATAATCATTGCGCCGAAAAAATAGAGAACAGTCAGTTTTAATATAGAGACAAAGGAGAAGAAGATGCCCAAGATCAAGACAAACCGGGGTGCGGCCAAGAGGTTCAAGAAGACCGGCACCGGCAAGATCAAGAGAAGCCATGGCTTCACCAGCCATATCCTCACTTCCAAGACGAGGAAAAGAAAGCGCAATCTCAGGCAGAGTGCGCTGGTAGCGCCAGTTGACGCAAAAAATATCGCCAAGCTGATTCCCTACCTTTGATTATTGAGCGTTAAGAGGTCGGCAGCAGAGCGCAAGTCCGCGAACCGCGAGGAAACGTCTCCCCTTGCGGATCCGGCGAAATACGAAAAAAAGGAGTAGAAGATGCCCAGAGTTAAACGAGGATTTAAAGCGAGACAGAGAAGAAACAAGGTACTGAAACTTGCAAAGGGATACCGGGGCGCAAGGAGCAAATTGTTCCGGAGTGCGACAGAGGCAGTCGACAGGGCACTCAAGTATGCATACCGGGACAGGAAAGTCAGGAAAAGAGATTTCCGCGCCCTCTGGATCACGCGCATCAATGCTGCTTCCAGGCTGAACGGACTTGCATACAGCAAGCTCATTTATGGACTGAAACAGGCTAACGTTCAGATCGACAGAAAAGTGCTTGCCGACCTGGCGGTTTCGGACCCGAAAGCCTTCACCGAGATCGCGGTTCTGGCTAAAGAAAAGCTTTAAATCATTCAAAGATGAAAAGAAAGAAGAAATGGGATACCGGTTATCCCGTTTCTTTTTTTTTGGAAGGTTGATATCTATGAAGGATAACCTGGAAAAACTGTTGCGGAACGCCCTTTCCGAACTTTCCGAAGTCGGCTCCGAGGAAGGGCTCCATGAAGTACGGGTAAAATACCTGGGCAAGAAAGGACTGCTGACCCAGGTGATGAAAGGATTGGGCGCCTTGCCTGCAGAAGAACGCCCATTGGTCGGACAGCAGGCAAACACCGTCAAGGAACGGATCGAAGCGCAACTGGATACGGTTTTGCAGGATCTGAAAAAGTCACGCACTGAAGAAAGGCTGAAAAGCGAGCGCATTGACGTGTCGCTGCCCGGACGCCGCAGGCCGATGGGGACTCGGCATCCTATTACCCTGGTAATAGATGATATAGTTGACATTTTTGCCGGTCTTGGCTTTCAGGTGGAAGAGGGTCCCGAAATCGAAATGGACTATTACAATTTCGAGGCACTTAACATACCCAAGGACCATCCGGCACGCGACATGCAGGACACCTTCTTTATCAGCGATTCGGTTGTTCTGAGAACACATACCTCGCCGGTCCAGATCAGAACCATGCTGCGCCAGCCCCCGCCGGTTCGTATTATTGCTCCAGGAACGGTTTATCGCTGCGATTCGGATGCGACCCATTCTCCCATGTTCCATCAGATAGAAGGACTTCTTGTCGATACCGGCATAACCTTTGGCGATCTAAAGGGTATTCTTACGAACTTCGTCAACCAGTATTTCGGATCTGGTACCGGTGTACGCCTCAGGCCCAGCTTCTTTCCCTTCACCGAACCAAGCGCTGAGGTCGATATAGCCTGCGTTATGTGTAAAGGAAAGGGATGCAGAATCTGCAAGAACACGGGATGGCTGGAAGTTCTCGGCGCTGGGATGGTGGATCCCGAGGTATTCCGCCATGTTTCCTACGATGCCGAAAAAGTGTCCGGATTCGCATTCGGCATGGGAATCGAAAGGATTGCCATGTTGCGGTACGGCATAAGCGACATGAGGCTCCTTTTTGAAAATGATGTAAGGTTCTTGTCGCAGTTTTAGAGATATACATAATGCAATGATTTAAGTATCAAAATCCAACTTGTTGATAGTGTGGTATTATGATCGTTACATACAATTGGCTCAAGGAATTCGTCGATTTCAACCTTACCCCTGAAGAACTTGCCCACATGCTGACCATGTTGGGCTTGGAAGTTGAGGGAATGCGGACCATCGGCAGCGATATGGATGCAGTAATCGTTGCCCAAGTGGTAGAAAAGTCTCAACATCCCAATGCCGACAAACTGTCTCTCTGCAAGGTGAACAACGGCCGGGAAATAGTTTCCGTCGTTTGCGGGGCCCAGAATTTTACCTCTGGAGACAAGGTCGCCCTTGCCCAGGTCGGGGCCGTGCTGCCGGGTGATTTCCGCATCAAGAAGTCGAAAATACGCGGCGAGGAGTCATGCGGCATGCTCTGCTCGGAGCGTGAGCTCGGTCTGTCGGCAGAGTCTGATGGCATCATGGTTCTTGATCAGCAATCGCAACTTGGAATCCCTCTTTTCGAATCTTTGGGGCTAAAGGATACCATCTTCGAGATTGGATTGACTCCCAATCGCGCGGATTGCCTCAGCGTGGTCGGCATTGCCCGTGAAATAGGCGCAAAGCTTGGAACAAAGGTGCGATATCCCGGTCAAGCAGTTCCAGAGGAGGGGCCTCCTGTAACGGAGATGGCATCAGTCCAGGTTGAAGATCCAGCAGGATGTCCCCGGTATACGGCGAGATTCATTTCCGGTTGTAAAATAGGTCCGTCTCCTTCCTGGATGGTTAACCGTCTGACAGCGGTAGGGATGCGCTCTATCAACAACGTGGTGGATATAACCAATTATGTCCTTTTGGAATATGGCCATCCTCTTCATGCGTTTGACTTCAAACTGCTTGCGGGGGGGAAGATCGTTGTCAAACGGGCAGGGGAGGGTGATGCCTTCATCACGCTGGATGGACAGCAACGCGTTTTGACCACGGAAGACCTGACAATCTGTGACGGAAATAAAGCCGTGGCCCTGGCTGGAATCATGGGGGGTGAAAACTCCGAAATTAATGACGCTACAACGGATATTCTCATCGAAAGCGCATGTTTTGAGCCTACGATGGTGAGAAGGACCTCGAAGCGTCTTGGCATCCATACTGAGTCTTCACACCGTTTCGAAAGGGGTGCCGACATTGGCAACCTGCCCAGGGCACTTGACCGCGCAGCAGCATTGATGAGCGAATTGGCAGGAGGCACGGTTTCCAAGGGAATGATCGATGTATATCCCGATCCTGCCGCCCCCAGAACAATCACCCTGAGACTAGCGCGTGTAAACCAGATTCTCGGCCTGGAGCTTACCGGCAAGGAAGTGGAAAATATTCTGAAGAACCTGGAATTCGAAGTATCCATCGTTGATGACGGGGTTTTCAATATCATTGTCCCGACATTCAGGGTGGACATCGAACGGGAAATCGACTTGATCGAGGAAATTGCCAGATTGAACGGATATGAAAAAATACCCGTTACCATGCCCCAGGTCAGGATACGCTCTGATCGGCCATCACGCAGGAGATTGCTGGAACTGAAAATGAGGAATCTTCTTGTGAGCAACGGACTTTCCGAAATTGTGAATTACAGTTTCATTAATCCATTTGCGCTGGACAAGGTACTGATCGGTCAAGATGATGTGAGAAGAAAGATGGTGCCCATACTCAATCCTCTGACGGAAGATCAGTCGGTAATGAGAACAAGCCTGCTGCCCGGGTTGCTTGAAGTAGCATGCAAAAATGCCAGCTTCAGGCTGATGGACCTGCAATTGTTCGAAATGCGTCGGATCTACCTTGAAGCAGAAGGTTCGGCACTTCCAAATGAGCCTCTCCATGTTGCCGGCCTTCTTACCGGTGTTCGTGACCGGGCAGGATGGAACCGCAGTCGTGAATTGCTTGATTTCTATGATGTCAAGGGAATCATCGAAAATATTGTCTCAGCGTTGCACCTTTCCGAAGTTACTTATAATGCGTCCGTTACCGAGAACTTTTACCATCCAGGAAAATCATGCGGTATCTTTGCTGGAAATTTGCAATTTGGCACCATGGGTGAATTGCACCCGGCTGTACATGAAACATACGGGTTCGACCAGTCGCTGTTTTATTTTGAAATTGATCTGGAAAAAATTGTTTCGCTTTTCACCGATACAGCGACGGTCACTGCGCCTCCGCGCTTCCCTGATACCTTCCGTGATATAGCAATGCTTATTGATAAGGGAATGGAAACGGGGATTGTTCTTGATTGTATAAGCTCAAACAGGATCAAAGAACTCGCAAAAGTTGAGCTGTTCGATGTCTACACAGGTTCCCATGTGCCTGAAGGCCAGAAAAGTATCGCCGTACGGATCAGGTATTGCTCTCAGGAGCGCACAATGACCGACGAGGAGGTGAATCGAATTCACCAGAAAGTGATTGAAAACCTGAAAAAGAAAATAAATGTGGCAGTAAGGTAAAAATGGGTTGATAATATTCGCCTGCTATGCTATAAAACCAAACGCATTGCACATGAGCGGCCATCTTCTAACCATTTAATATTATTTGTTAATTGAGGGATATCATGACAAAATCCGATATGGTCGAAAAAATATACGAAAAGATCGGCTTTTCAAAGAAGGAATCCGCCGAACTGGTCGAGATGGTTTTTGATATTATTAAAACAACCCTCGAAACCGGCGAGAAAATCAAGATTGCGGGCTTTGGAAATTTCGTCGTGAAAGAGAAGGCTGATAGGCGTGGCCGTAACCCGCAAACGGGCGAGGAGATAGTTATTTCTGCTCGCAAGATCCTGACTTTCAAACCAAGTCAGGTGCTGAAGGCATCCATTAACTCGAAGTAACTTGCCTGCGGAAGGGACCATGAAAGCAGGGGTTCCCGACAAGCAATACTACAAGATTGGTGAAGTTGCCAGATTGGCAGAGGTGAACACGTCAGTCCTCCGTTTCTGGGAATCCGAGTTCGAAGTCCTCAAGCCACTGAAGAGCCGCACAGGACAAAGACTCTATTCAAAGAATGATCTGGCCCTTGTCTTCACGATCAAGCAGTTGCTGTACAGCGAGAAAATGACCATAGCCGGAGCCAAAAACCGGCTTTTCAGGAAATCTGGATTGGAAGAAACTCTCGTTTTGCAGGAAAAAATAAACAAGGAACACAGCCTTTTGAGGGAAATACGCGATGATTTGTTAAGACTGCGGGATTTCCTTCAAATGTAGCTTCTTTGCTGTACGGGGCGTAGCGCAGCCTGGTAGCGCACTAGACTGGGGGTCTAGTGGTCGCTGGTTCGAATCCAGTCGCCCCGACCAATAAAAGGCGGGTCTACAGATATTCTGTAGACCCGCTTTGTTTTTCAGGCAACAATAAACGAGACGGCTTGACCGGTTTTTGAGCCGTCATTTCTTTCAAGCTCAGTGACCCATGACAACACGTAAAGCAAAGGCCGCAAGGCTTTCATCGTCTCTGATCAGTCGCAGAATATCATATCAAGTTCGGTTTCAGTACAAGGATTCATAAGACCTCCCTGGACGCAAAAAGGGAGCCGCACCGAATAGGCGCAAAGCTCCCTTTGCAGGTTGGAATATCCCTTCCCCTTGGGCTGACTATTTACGTCCGATAAGATATATTATGTCAAGTACGGGATGGGCCTGCAAAAAGTACCTCTTGTTCGCAACATGTTGCTACTCCACGAAATTTTCCATGAACTGAACATACTCTACCAGTTTTTTCACGACAAGGTCGTTGATGCGTTCGCCTTTTTCTCTGGACGACTTGGTCGGGTCTCCCCAGACACCGTTTTTCCAGTACTTTCGCTTATCACGTACCAGCATTCCCTTGGGAAATGATGGAAACTCCCTTTCGTCGCAACCTTTCACCAGCTCGGGATAGAGATGGAGTATCCGCGATGTCTCGATCTCGCCTGCATGGGAGTCACCTTTCGTTTCTATCAGCTCTTTCCCCTCTTCATAAGCCAAGTCGTACTCGGTGAGAACGGCAACGCTGATATCGAGGAATTGGCGGATGAGCTCTTCTCCCGCGTCTATCAGTGCCATCTTGTGGGTAGATCCAGCGTGTCCAGAAAAGACAATGAACTGTCGCATACCCTGCTCATGAAATGAGCATACGATGTCCTTAAGGAATGCCTTAAGAGTATTTGTGGATATGGATATTGTGCCAGGATGCTTCGACGTTGAACGGCAACATCCGTAATGTAATGGTGGAGCAACAAATAGTGGAATCAAACGCGAAGCTGCTTTGGCAACTTCGTAGGCCTGGATCGTGTCGGTGGATAGCGGCAAATGGCTTCCATGCTCTTCAGTGGAACCGAACGGAATAACGACGCAACGGGTTTTCTTCAATCCATTCTCGAACTCATGACTGGTAATGTGTTCAATAATCATGATAAGTAGCCTAGAATATACTCATGGAATATTACAACAGTCCCATAAACTTATGAGTCTGGGGAATAACCCTTACTCTTCTTAAGGGGATACTAGCTGTTTCCTGTAATTCAATCAAATATCTGCCGGATATCCCCAATTTTCCATCATGTGTTGTCAATGGTTGCAGAACCAAGGGGATATTTTCATCTACAGAGAGGATGGTGTCGCAAGCTTGCTGGATTTCGCATATTCTCGTATGATTGCTCACTACGATCTTTACGAAAACATTCCGTTTAGATGCTACCTTTAGAAACTCAGCATGATTTTTCCAATATTCTTTCATTCCGGTTGCAGATGGCAGTTTCATGTCCATGGATATGTAATCCATGAAATCGACACATTCGGCAAGTGTCTCATAGTCAATACCGTTTGTTTCTAGGTAGAGAGGCAAAAGGTCCCTAAGCACAGGAAGAAATTCTTTTTTCGAGGATAATTGAAGCAGCGGCTCTCCACCAGTGAGACTGATTGAATGGTGAGCGGTGGGGCTCATGGATATCCATTCTTCAAGAATGCCGCCAATCCGGGATGCCGTAACAGGATTGGAAATGTCAATAAAATCACCATGGCCGGGTCTTTTTTCCACTCGGCATGCTGCCGGCGGCTTTCCAGAACGGCTTTCAGGGGAGTCGCAGTATTCGCACGACAATTGGCAGCCGTGGAAACGGATGAAGATCTGCCGTGCCCCAATGAGCATGCCTTCCCCTTGGATGGATGAAAAAACTTCCACCAGTGTGTTGCCGCTGCTATTCATAATAAGAAGCGCTTGCCGCGTCAGATTCCCATACTGTTACGCAAACAATTTTGACAATTGAATTATTGAGCCTTGCGGAAAGTTCCTTAAATAGAAAATGCGCGATATTTTCAGACGAGGGTGATAGATTCCTGAACGGTTCAAGATCATTCAGGTATTTGTGATCAAGAGATTTAAGGAGACTGTTTGTCTCAGACTTGAGGATCTTGAAGTCAATTCCCAAACCGGATTTGTCCAAGTCTGTCGCTGTTACTTCCACTTCAACTTTCCAGTTGTGTCCGTGAAGATTTTCACAATCTCCCTGGTAATTGATCAGGTTATGGGCTGAAGAGAATGAGGTGATAATTTTTAACCGGTACATAATATTCCTTAGAATGTAATTGTTGACGTTTTTCGGAATCAGTCAAGGAATCCAACGACATATTTTGGCACATAATATCATGGAAACAGTTAAAAAGTAAAACCTTGAACCATATCCGGAATACATCCTGAAAATAAACAGAGGCCGTAAATGACAATTCCCCGTCATTTCAAGCAAACCTTCTATATTTGTTGAAGTATTTGCATTATTGGTCTATATTTTGAATAACTATGCATTGTTATGACCCAAAATAAGGAGGGTTTCATGTTATACGGATTTCATCGATCATGGATCCATTTCGTTATTTGCGTATTTATTGCCGTAACCGTGCCCGCCTCCGTTCAAGCAGACATCTATAAATACGAAGACGATGAAGGAGTTGTGCATTTTACCGACACCCCTACAGATCGAAGGTTCAAAATATTCATGCGCGATCTGAAGAAGGACAGGAAACTTCGTACCAGTTTCAGGCTTTCAGCCCTGTGTCGAAATACGGCAGAGTTCGATCCCATCATTTCAAGCCTTTGCTCGGAATACGGTGTTGACAGAAGTCTTGTCAAAGCGGTCATTCATGCCGAATCCGGATACAATCCCAATGCTGTTTCACCAAAGGGTGCGAAAGGTCTGATGCAATTGATGCCCAAAACGGCTCAAGGGCTCAAGGTCAGTAATTCCTTTGATCCCAAGGACAACATAAGAGGTGGCATAAAGTATCTGCGTTTCCTTCTGGATACATTCAAAGGTGATGTAACGCTGACTCTGGCTGCATATAACGCCGGACTTTCCAGGGTGTCGCAGTATGGTGGGGTCCCTCCTTTCGAAGAAACCCGCAATTACATTTCAAGGGTATTGAGTTACCAGAAAACATACCAGAACAACTAGGGATTTTCATGATCATCGGCAATGGCAACAACAAGCTTCTCCGTAATCTTCCCAATGTCCTCACCCTGTTTCGTATCGCCATCATCCCCCCGATGGTCGTGATACTTACCATGCCATCCAGGAGGGCGGCCTTCACAGCTGCAGCGCTGTTCGCAATCGCTTCTGTAACTGACTGGCTTGACGGCTACCTGGCAAGGCGCATGGAAATAGTTACTGTCATGGGAAAATTTCTTGATCCCATTGCAGACAAATTGATGGTAACTGCCGCACTCATAATGATTCTCCCGATGGGCCGGGCTCCGGCTTGGATGGTACTGATAATAATTGGGAGGGAGATCATCATTACGGGGCTTCGCGGGATTGCGTCCACTGAGGGGATCGTGATTTCCGCAAGCAATCTCGGCAAGTACAAGACCATTTTCCAGATAGTAGCAATTCTCGGTTTACTGCTGCATTACAACTACTACTGGGTTTTCGGAATCGAGCATCCGTATTTCTATGTTAATATGCATAATGTAGGCATTTTTTTCCTATGGATAGCCACGATCATCACCATCTGGTCCGGTATAGACTACCTAGCCAGATTCTTCAAACTTCTGACACGTTAGTGTCAAACCTATGCTTCCACTGGATTGCCCCCTCCCCTGCTGCCCTCAAGCACTAGGCGCATTTCAGTTCACCAGTATTTCCGCCATACTCTAAGTGCAGATAAAGTGAGTACATAAATAAATTTACCGAAAATAAATTTGACAATGCGAGGGGGTAGATGGATAATCGACCCATTTCACCCCTTGTAGAACGGGGTTTTGGGGGAATTAATGCAGAGTGCAAGTGATTTTTTGGTAATCGGAAGCGGGATCGCAGGTTTGTCCTTTGCTTTGCAGGCGGCTGATCATGGAACGGTAGCTCTTGTTACGAAAAGGGAAATTACCGAATCTGCCACGAATTATGCACAGGGGGGGATAGCCTCGGTTTTTTCGGAAGAGGACACTTTCGAGTCCCACATGGAAGACACGATTGTTGCCGGTGCAGGCATTTGCCATGAAGATGTGGTGAAGATGGTGGTTGAGGAAGGCCCCGGTGTCATTCGCACCCTTATAGAATGGGGAGTCAACTTCACCACTAGGGGAAATACTTATGACCTGACCAGAGAAGGAGGACACAGCAAGAGAAGAATCCTTCACGCTGACGATCTCACCGGCCGGGAAATAGAACGGGCGCTGGTAACCGCCGTATTCGAACATCCTAACATTGAAGTTTATGAAAATCACACCGCAATCGACCTGATAGTCGAGTCAAAGATAGTCAAGCGCCAACTGGAAAGGAATCGCTGCTTTGGCGCTTATGTCCTTGACGTTGAAAGCAACCGGGTAAAGACTTTCCCGGCGAAAATTACACTTCTGGCTTCAGGGGGCGCCGGCAAAGTTTATCTCTACACCTGCAATCCTGATGTTGCTTCAGGTGATGGCGTCGCCATGGCTTACAGGGCGGGCGCCAAGATTGCCAACATGGAATTCATGCAGTTTCATCCAACAACTCTTTATCATCCCCAGGCCAAATCATTCCTCATTTCAGAATCAGTAAGGGGGGAAGGCGCCATTCTGCGACGAAGAGACGGGACGCCTTTCATGGAAAAATACCATAAACTGAAAGACTTGGCCCCTCGTGACGTGGTTGCCCGCGCCATTGACAACGAGATGAAGACCTACGGTGACGATTGCGTATATCTTGATATCACCCATAAGGACGCGGACTACATTAAAAGCCGTTTTCCCAATATTTATCGCACCTGTCTCAAGTTTGGCCTCGACATGACCCTAGAACCGCTTCCCGTCGTTCCGGCTGCCCACTACCTTTGCGGTGGAGTTGCCTCCGACCTGAACGGAGAGAGCGATATCAGGCATCTTTATGCCATTGGCGAAGTTGCCTTTACCGGCCTTCATGGCGCCAACAGGCTGGCAAGCAATTCCCTGCTTGAAGCAGCTGTTTTCGCGGGCAGGTCATACAGACATTCTCTCGAACAATTGAAAAGCGTACGATTTGAAATACCAGAAATCCCTGAATGGGATGCAGGCACTGCGATCGACAGCGATGAAATGGTTGTCGTTTCACAGAACTGGGATGAAGTTAGGCGCTTCATGTGGAACTACGTAGGTATCGTCCGTTCAAATAAGCGGTTGGAGAGGGCTTTGAACAGGATCAACCTGATCCAGGAAGAGATAGCGGAATATTATTGGAATTTCAAAGTGACATCCGATCTCATCGAATTGCGCAACGTTGCGACAGTTGCCGAATTGATCGTTCTTTGCGCCATGCAGCGCAAGGAATCCCGTGGACTCCACTACAATATCGATTATCCGGAAAGGGATGATGTGAACTGGAAAAGGGATACGCTCATCCAGAAACAGTTGTTTTGAGGATCTATGACTATCGACGAACTGAGGACTGAAATTGACCGCCTGGATGCCCAATTGCTGAGAATTTTCAACCAGCGTGCTGCTCTGGCGCTTAAGATAGGTGAATTGAAAAAAGAGGCGGGACTGCCCATTTTCGATCCGTCACGGGAGAAAAAAATCTTTCAGCGCATGAAAGATGATAATCCCGGCCCGCTTGACGAACAAGCCATTGTCAGGTTGTTCGAGAGGGTGATTGACGAATCAAGGCGGCTGGAAAGAATTATGACCGAGCGGCTTGTATAATTCCCAAACTGGTGGAGTGACTATGCTTATCATCATGAAAAAGGCCGCCGATGATACGGCGCTGGACAACATCAAGAAGTACCTGATCGAGCGGAATTTCGATATCCACCAGTCAACCGGTGCCAACAGAACAATCATAGGGGTTATCGGAGACACCGGTTCCCTGGACACGGAGACATTGGGATCTTTGCCGGGAGTTTTGCAGGTAATCAGGATAGCCAAAGAAGAGCAGAAGGAATAGTGCTAAGAAACCGTCAAGCCCGCATAACCCACGACTTGCCGCTTATCTCCCGAAACGTCTCCGCTTGTTGCATAGCGCACGAGTTCGCAACTGGCAGCTCCCAGTGAGAGTGCCGCTACAAGCATAACAGTTGAAGGTATAATTCCACACATGCTTATTCCCGTATTTCGAACAACCGAATAAAGTCCTTCAGGGTTAAGTTCAAGCACTTCCTTTAGAGCCATGCCGTCCTTTTTCCTTGCCACCGCATCGGGTTCATAATGTGTCATGTCGGTGCTGGCCACGATCAAGACATCCTTCTCGAATTCTTTAATGCTTTTCGCCAATGCTGCGCCCAACGCGCGGCATGTGTCATAATCCACGAAGCTCAGGCAGATTGGAACTATTTTTACATCAGGTCTCAGGAACTGGAGAAACGGGATCTGGACTTCTATGGAATGCTCAAAACGGTGAGCTGACCTGTCGGGACTGATCATACGGCTGTTCTCGAGAATTAGTCCAGAAAGTCCGGGTTCAACAGGAGCGCTGCCGAGAGGTGTCAGCCATTCTCCAGCCGGATATAACGATGCCGGCCCGCCCAAACCATGGTGGTTGGGTCCCATGATGACCACGGTCTCGGGAATTTGGACCGCTCCGAAAACTGCACCGGCCACAGCTCCGGAATAGACGTATCCGGCGTGGGGCGCCAATAGGCCAATTGCCTTTGTCTTCTTTTTTCGTTCGACAATCAGTGAAGAAATTTCTGACATCAGATGTGGCCTGTCAGCAGAATAAAATTGACCTGCCACGGCCGGCTGACGCATCATGTCTACTCACCTACCCTTTCCGGTTCCTGGTTCCCTTTCTCTTGCCTGTCTGCTTGCGTCTCGCTTTCACTGGCATCATTACCGCCGAGAGGAAGTTCCTCCTGTTGTTCGAAACTCTCTTCCAATGCCAGTTCTTCGATCTCCCGCAGAGACGGTAGGGATTTCAGGTCCCTGAGGCTGAAAATCTCGAGAAATTCCCGTGTCGTGCCATAAATCAGAGGCCTTCCCGGGATATCTTTTTTCCCGAGAATCTTTACCAGCTTCTTTTCCAGCAGAGTTTTCAGGACTCCGCCGGAATCAACTCCCCTGTAATATTCAATTTCTGCCCTCGTAATGGGCTGCCTGTAAGCAACAATTGCCAAGGTTTCGAGGGCGGACTGACTGAAGCGGGATGCTTTTGTCTTAACCAGGCGCCTAACGAAATCGCTGTTTTCTTCTCTGGTCCTGAACTGCCATCCCCTGGCGACTTCAGCCAGAAATATCCCTCTCTCAGGGTTTCCGTAGTCCTCTTGCAGTTCGGACAGAGCTTTTCTTATGTCGTCACGATTGCTTTCCTCAAGTATAGCGCAAAGCTTGTCCAATGGTACCGGTTCGTCGGAAACGAATATCAGGCTTTCCAGCACCGATTTGAGGCGGGAATTATTCGATAGCATTGTCATCCACCATCAACCTTGCCGCTTCATCCAACACTGCCGGTTGTATCCATATTGTTCCAAATTGGTTGTTCTGGCTTACCCTGATCATTTTCAGCTTGCAAAGTTCGAGGATTGCGAGAAATGTTGCCACTAGGTAATCAAGATCCCTGCCGCCCTCGAAAAGATCTTCGAATGACAAGGTGTCTCTCTCCTGAAGAATAGAAAGTATTTCATTTATTCTTTCCGCTATGCTTATTGATTCGGCACTTACTTCATGAAAGCTCTTTTTCGGCGCTTTCACTATTATGCGCCGAAAGGCCTCGATAAGGTCGAAAAGCTCCAGTTCCAGTGGTTGATCGGTTTCCTCCACCTGCTGGACTTCAGAGGAAGGGAAGTTCCTTGCGAAATGATCACGCCCGAGTTGTTTTCGTTCACTCAACTGCAAGGCAGCTTCCTTGTATCTGCTGTATTCGAGCAACCTTCTGATCAGTTCAGCACGTGGATCTTCTTCCACCTCGTCTTCCGAATCTTCAGTGACGCTGGGCAGCAGCATGCCGGATTTAATCTGAATCAGTGTCGAGGCCATGACTAGAAAATCCCCTGCCACTTCAAGGTTGAGTTCCTTCATCATGTTTATGTACTCAAGATATTGCCTGGTGATTAATGCTATCGGGATGTCGCAGATATCCAGCTCGTTCTTCTTGATAAGGAAAAGCAGTAAGTCAAGCGGACCTTCAAACTGATCAAGCTTTACATTATAAATTGAGTCACACCTTCCCGTTAATTCGACAGATGTCTCAATTTCAATACTGTCCACTCAATAACACTCCCCGTAGCATAACGATTGTAAGGCTTTTCTCATCTCATCAGGAATGTTGTTACTGTGTGCACCAACCCGCTTTGCGGACCAGCGAGAATGTTTACGCTAATTTCAAGCAAAGGAGCAAGCACATAACTGAACAGGTTGGTGAAGAATACAAGCACGATGATGATAATCATTCCGTAAGGCTCGATACGGGAAAATGCAGCAGCCTGGCGATAGGGGAGAAGCCCTACAACGACCCGTCCGCCATCAAGGGGCGGTACGGGGATCAGGTTGAAAATGGCAAGAAGTAGATTGATATATACTGAAAAAGCGAGCATAAGGGACAAAGGTTTCAGGATGAGGCTGAGAAACAGCACGGTAGAATCGCCGAAAGATATTGCTGCTGCTAGTCGCAGTGCAATAGCGGACAACACTGCCAAAATGAAGTTTGTGACAGGTCCCGCAACTGCTACCCAGATCATGTCCCGCTTTGGGTTGCGAAGGTTGGAAAAATTGACCGGGACAGGTTTCGCCCACCCTATCCCCACCAGAAAAACCATCAGAGTTCCGATGATGTCCAGATGCTTAAGAGGATTGAGTGTTAACCTGCCAAGGGAACTGGCCGTAGGGTCCCCGAATCGGTATGCTACATAACCGTGGGACACTTCGTGGCAGGTTATGGCAAAAAGCGCTGGAACGAGCATGATAGAGATCTTGAGAATTAATTCTTCCATGAATTTCCTGACAGAGTCGAAATAACTTATGAACTCATTTTTCTAGCAAATCGGGATATGAAAGTCAATGAATGCTATGGTATTCCTTGGATGGGAAATATGGCAAGAAATAAAAAAAGGCGGGTTGCAGCCCGCCTTTCTTTTCAGGGTGAGATTTCTCTGTTAGATATCGAAATAAAGAGCAAACTCCATCGGCACAGGACGCATGCGAACAGCGTTCACCTCGGCTTCGGTCTTGTACTCGATCCACTTGTCTATTACATCCTGGGTAAACACATCACCTTTGAGGAGGAATTCATGGTCATCCTTGAGGGCTTTGAGGGCCTCTTCGAGGCTACCCGGAGCTGACGGGATATCGGCAAGTTCTTCAGGGGTCAGGCCGTAGATATCCTTGTCCAGGGGCTGTCCCGGATCGATCTTGTTCTCGATTCCATCGAGTCCTGCCATGAGGATGGCGGCAAAGGCGAGATAACCGTTGCAGGAAGGATCCGGCGTGCGGTACTCGACCCGTTTGGATTTTGGGTTGGTGGAGAACATGGGGATCCTGAGGGCCGCGGAACGGTTGCGGCTCGAATACGCCATATTGACGGGAGCCTCAAAGCCGGGAACCAGACGCTTGTAAGAGTTTGTGGTCGGGTTGCAGAAACCGCTCAGTGCCTTGGCATGCTTGATGATGCCACCAATGAAATAGAGCGCCATCTGAGACAGTCCGCCGTATTTGTCGCCCGCGAAAAGGTTGGTGCCGTCTTTCCAGATTGAGACATGGGTATGCATACCCGAACCGTTGTCACCGTAGAGAGGCTTCGGCATGAAGGTAACGGTCTTGCCGTTGCGCTGGGCTACGTTCTTGATTATGTACTTGAACCACTGCAGCTTGTCGGCCATTTCGACCATGGAATCGAAACGCATGTCGATTTCGGCCTGGCCGCCAGTGGCAACCTCATGGTGCTGACACTCGATACGGATGCCGACTTTCTGCATTTCCAGCACCATCTCGTTCCTCAGATCGTTCAAGGAATCCGTGGGAGGAACCGGGAAATAACCTTCCTTGTGGCGCGGCTTGTAGCCAAGATTGGGGAACTCTTCACGACCGGAATTCCAGATGCCTTCGGATGAATCGACAACGTAGAAAGATTGGTTCGAGGTTGAATCGAAGCGTACGTCGTCGAAAATGAAGAATTCTGCTTCGGGTCCGAAGTAAGCGGTATCGCCGGCGCCGGTGGACTTGAGGTATGCTTCGGCCTTCTTGGCGATGTTGCGGGGATCGCGGCTGTATGCTTCTTTGGTGATCGGGTCGAAAATGTTGCAGATGAGGCTCAGCGTCGGTATTGCCGTAAACGGGTCCATTTTGGCAGTGGCCGGATCGGGCAGGATGATCATGTCCGATGCGTGAATGGGCTGCCAACCGCGGATTGATGATCCGTCAAAACCGAGACCCTCCTCAAAGACGTCCTCGTCGAATTCACTGATAGGCACGGTGAAATGCTGCCAAATACCGACGAAATCCATGAATTTGAAGTCCACCATGAGAGCGCCGTTTTCCTGAGCAAACTTTACAACTTCCGTTGGGGTCATTTCATATCTCCTTCATGCAGGTTAAGTGTTGAGACTAGATTGCGTCCTGGCCACGTTCGCCCGTTCTGATGCGAACGACTTCTTCCACATTGGTAACAAAAATCTTGCCATCGCCTATGCGCCCGGTTTTGGCTGCATGTTCAATGGTTTCGATAACTTTTGAAACCAAATCGTCACCGATGATTATTTCCATCTTGATCTTTGGAATGAAATCAACAACATACTCGGCACCGCGATATAATTCCGTATGGCCCTTCTGCCTGCCGAACCCTTTTACCTCACTTACCGTTATTCCCTGGATTCCTATTTCATTAAGGGCTTCCTTAACTTCATCCAGCTTGAACGGTTTAATGATAGCTTCGACTTTCTTCACTCAGATCACCCCCTCGGAAAATTTTAAAACTAGTTCGGAAAATATCGCATGCCGGTGCAAGCTTAGTTCGCGTTGACAATAGCAATATGCATGCCGGCATGAAATGAATTATTTTTATTAATGATTACAATATGATGGAACTTGCAATTGTCAGTCCTGCGATTGATCAGCCTAATTATTAAGCACAATTCCCTGCAATTGCCTAAAAGTGCATCATTTCCCAACATGTTTTTGAAAATTGAGGTAGGAAATGACTAATTTTTGTATACCTGCGGATAATATCGAGGGATCACTGACCACTTTTCGCTTATCCAGCAAGTTGTAATTTTGCCCTATCGTTTTTCCATCAACTGCAAAAGGGCATGCAATTCTTCTACACGGGGCATTGCAACTCCCCGGGATGCCGCAGCTTCCAGAGGAACGCCGAAAATTGCATCCAGCTCAAGGGAGCGACCTTCGATCCTGTCAATCATCATCGACGGCTTGTATGCTCCGAGATTTTCGGAAAATATGACCATTTTTTCAGCAAGCGTTTCCGGCATGTCCTTCATCAGGCCTTGTGCGTTGCCACCAACAATAACCTCGCCCATCATGTCTATGATCAGCTTTCTTGTTGCCGCAAGAGACAGAAGTTCGTCAACAGGCTTCATCATCAGGGCACAAAGGCCGTTAAAGGGTATGTTCCACACAAGCTTTTCCCAACGAGCGCGCTTCAGGTCTGGAACGGCCTTGCAATCCACCCCCGCTTCCGCGAACAAGGCAGCGATTTTTTCAGCTCTGGCGGTGCCTTTTTTAGTATATTCCCCCAAAATAATCCGTCCTTCTCCCAGATGATGGACTACTCCCGGGACTCCTCGGTTAGAACACAGAAAAGCTACGCCGCCGAGTATTCTTTTTTCACCGAAAAGCGCTGAAAGCGCCTCTTCATTTCCAAGGCCGTTCTGCAGAGTGAGAATAAGAGTGCTTGTGCCCAGGAGAGGAGAAATTAACTCGGCATACCTGTGATTGGCAAATGTCTTCAGACCTATCACTACCAGATCAACTTCACCTATTTCATCCGCTCTTCGGTACCCCTTTACGCGCGGCAGGTGGAAATCTCCGTTCACTGAATAAATTGTGAGTCCATTTGCCATGACTGCATCGAAATCACGCCTCAGAAGAAAGTGTACGTCATTTCCGGCTTTTTGCAGTACTGCTCCGTAATAAAGTCCCAATGCTCCTGCGCCTACAACAGCAATACGCATCGTCTGTTATCCCCTTCCGGATCATTCTAACTGAACTTTTTCGAAAAAATCAGTTAGCAGTTGCTTTATTGTTTTTTTGAATATATATAAGACAAATGATTAGAGCAACGCAATTCATCATCTTATTCGGTGTGTTATCGATCATATCAAATGAATCCGGCGCAGATGTATTCAGTTATACATCTGAAGACGGATCCGTCTGCTTTACCGATATGCCCGGGAAAAAAAACGCGGTTCTCTTCCTTAGGGACTCACCTCTTTCAAAGAAAAAAAACCGAGCGGGAACAGGGCCTTTCGGAAAATCTTTGACTTCCATCAGCAAAACCGTTAAGGACCGAAACGGAAATACAGTACCGAGATTTTCTATGCTTCCAGTAAATGGATTGATCACATCCCCTCCAGGGTTCAGATCCGATCCATTCACAGGTATGACAAAAAACCATCATGGAATCGATATAGCCGTTGCCAAAGGAACTTCCGTAAGACCAGTTTCTGCCGGAATCATAACCTACAGCGGTTACAAAAGCGGATATGGAAACATCGTCATTGTTGATCATGAAAATGGTACGATAACCCTTTACGCCCATAACAGTCAAAACATGGTTTCCACCGGCGAAAAAGTCGGTACGAACACTATAATTGCACTTACCGGCTCCACCGGGAGGTCCACGGGGCCCCACCTCCACTTCGAAGCTTGGCGAATGGGTGAAAACATTACGCCGCAATATCTTCCTGAATCATGGGGAGCACGCAGGTTTGCCTCTGTGCATAGCACGAGGAGCGCAAGCTTGCCTGTACGGAAAGTCGTAATGGACGACGGCACCATAGTGCTTACCAATTTGCCCCTGAATCATCCATAGCTCACTGTCACTCCACCGTTCGACAACAAAGCTTATTTTCCCACAAGTTTTGCAAGCATTTCAATGGTAACTGATTCTAACGTATCAGTGACATGAGCGGCCCCATCGAGACGGTCCGCAGTGTAACTGTTTGTCACAGCCAGGACCCTTACCCCGGCCTTCAATGCAGAGGCAATACCAGCCGGAGTGTCTTCGATAGCGATGCAACGATCAGAAGTTATGCACTTTTCCGGAAAAGCCTCTGACAATTTTTTTACGGCAAGGATATAGCTCTGCGGATCCGGCTTGCTCGCTTTAACGTCATCCGCCGTTACCAAAACGTCAAAAACATTCCTGATGGCCATATTGTCGAGAATTGGGAGTATGTCGCTTTGAAGGGCTCCGCTGCAAAGTGCAAGGGGAACTTTTCCTTTAAGTTTGGTGAGTAACGAGATGACTCCCGGATAGGCAGTTACTCCCTGTTGTACTATTTGCTCAAATAAAGCTGCCTTCCTGTCGATCAGGGCGGCAAGTTGTTCCGGCCCGATCTCTTTCCCGGCTGCACGGTATACTTCGCGAAATGCGTCCCGGTCATCGAAACCGATATATCTTTCCATGTACTCTTCCCAGGAATATCCAAGTCCCAGAGGGTTGAGTACCTGCTGAAAAGCATTGTAGTGAATTGGTTCGGTATCCACAATGATACCGTCAAAATCGAAAATAACCGCCATATTTAAACCTCTTGCCACAAGATTCATAAATTTGAGCTGTCAATGTTTTTGTGCAGGATATGTCAAGGGATAAACAACGCTATTTTATTCACACCAAGATACGTCACCGATTCCTTTGCGCAGAACTTCAGGAAAGTCATTTATCAAGCTTACTACTGAACTCACGGCAGTGGAAAGATTTCCACCGTCAACAACAAGATCAAGTTGTCGGCCCATGTACCGTTCTACTTCGGCTGGGTCGCCTATCGGCTCTTCACCAGAACGATTAGCGCTCGTTGTTATAATAGGATGGCCAAGTGATCTGACGATTGAAAGGCAAATTGTATTGTCTGGGATTCTGATTCCAACTGTTTTCTGTTTTGTGACCAGGAGGTCAGGGACAATACTGGAAGCAGGTAAAACGAAGGTATACGGACCCGGAAGAAGGCGCTTCATCACCTTGTACTGGAAATTGCTCACTTTCGCATACCGGGCGATGTCTGAAAGATCACTGCATATGAAAGAGAAGGGCTTTTTTTTCTCCCTTTGCTTGATGGTGTATATCCTCTCGATACCTTTCTTGTTGAAGATGCTGCAGCCGATTCCATATGTGGTATCTGTGGGATAAGCGATTACACCGCCTTTTTCGAGGGTTTCAACTACCCTTGAGATTAGACGATTCTGTGGATTTGAAGGGTTTATTTCGAGAAGCATATTCGATCCGGGACATGTTCGCCAATATGGGGACAGTGAGAAATAATCAGGAGATTCCGGTATGTCCGAAACCGTTTTCACCCCTGGCAGTTTCTCCAAGTTCATCCACCTCATGCAGGTCAACCCTGACAAAACGGGCAAAAACCATCTGGGCAATCCTGTCGCCGTTTTTTACGGTAAAAGACTCGTTTCCATGGTTGATAAGTATGATTGCAATTTCGCCCCGGTAATCTGGATCTATCGTACCGGGTGAATTAACCAGGGTGACGCCATTGCGCAAAGCCAAACCGCTACGAGGTCTTATCTGAGCCTCGTATCCATCCGCAAGTTCAATAGCAATGCCTGTCGGAATGCGCCCCCTTTCTCCTGGTGCGAGGACGATATCATCTGGCAACTCGGCATAAAGATCCATACCCGCGGAATGCTCTGTCATATAGCAAGGCAAGGGATTTTCGCTTGATCTGTTCAGTCGCCTTATCTTAATTTTATGATAGTTTTCCATCTGGATCTCAAATGAAAAGTAATTCCGGTGTAATTGAACGGCTGTCAATTTTACCGAGCAATTCCAGCGTCAAATAGTCTCCTTTAAAAAGCTGAGCTCCTAGTCCAACGACATCATCGGACGAAACATGCTTCAAACCATCGAGAATTTCACTGATCGGTATCTGCCGCCTGAAATATATTTCGTTTTTTGCCAGCTTTGTCATCCTGTTGTCGCTGTTTTCCAGGGAGAGGAGCAGATTTCCTTTCAGATGTTCCTTGGCGAAGGCCATCTCTGACGGAGAAACGGGTTCAGTTTTCAATGTATGCAGAGCCTTCAGGACGATTTCGATTACTTCCGAGAGCTTGTCGGGCTTGGTTCCGGCATAAACAACCATCGTGCCAGCATCGGAATGGGAAAGAACATATGAGTAGACGGAATAGGCCAGGCCGAGCTTCTCCCTGACTTCCTGAAAAAGTCGGGAACTGATGCTTCCGCCAAGAATCGCATTCAGAATATATCCGGCATAGCGCAACGGGCTGTCCTGAGGCAAAGCCTTGGTTCCCAGGCATAGGTGTACCTGTTCAAGGTCTTTTTCCAGGATTCTTACTTGCCTTTCATAAATGGGAGGATTGCCGGGACAGGAATAGGTTCCGGTCGGCACTTCATTGAAATGAGTTCCCAAAAGGGATATGAGTTCGGAATGTCTGAGATTGCCTGCTGCGCAAATAATTATATCTTCAGCTTTGAATCTTTCATGCCGGGTGCTGAGCAAAGCATCCCTGGACATTCCGGAGACGCTTTCTTCCGTCCCGACAATTGACATCCCCAGGGGGTGGCTTTTCCAGAAACTCTGGCAGAAAAGTTCGTGTATATAGTTATCCGGACTGTCTTTCAGCATCCGGATTTCCTGAAGAATTACCTTGCGTTCCTTTTCTACCTCTGATTCCTCGAACGATGAGTTGAGAAATATGTCAGCAAGAAGGTCAACAGCCTTGGGGAGCGCATCACTTAGAACCTTAGCATAAAAGCACAGGTATTCCCGGCAGGTGAAAGCATTGAGGACACCGCCCACTGAATCTATTTCGCGGGCGATGTCCAGTGCGGAACGTTTTTCGGTTCCCTTGAACAGCAGGTGTTCAATGAAATGGGCGACACCGTTGAGATCCCTTCGATCGTGACGCGATCCGTTGGTTACCCATATACCTATGGATACGGAATGGGCATGGGGAATATTTTCGGTAATGACGCGGATTCCATTGTTCAACTGCGATTTGACTATCATTAAGATTAAGTTTCCATGAAACCGTGTATTTTCAACCCTGTACGATCGTTATTCCGGCAGGGATGAACCAAGTGCTTCCTTGCGAGAAAGCTTGATCTTGCCCTGTTTGTCGATCCCTATACATTTTACCAGGACTTTGTCACCCTCTCTCAGAACATCACTGACATTCTTAACTCTTTCCGTGTCGAGTTCGGAAATGTGAACCAGACCGTCTGTTCCGGGGAATATTTCTACAAATGCACCGAAATCCATCACCTTTTTAACGGTTCCCATGTAGAGCTTGCCTTCTTCTGCCTCAGCTGTGAGGTCTCTGATCATCTTGATAGCTTTTTCACAGGCCGCCATATCATGGCTGGCAATATTTATCTTTCCGGTATCCTCTATGTCAATCGTCACCCCGGTTGCTTCAGTTATCCCGCGTACGTTCTTTCCACCCGAACCAATAACGTCTCGTATCTTGTCAGTTTTTACGTAGATAGTCGTAATTCTAGGAGCATACGGGGACATTTCCGAACGGGGCTCAGAGATTGCCTCTGACATCCTCTCGAGAATATGCAGCCTTCCTTCGCGAGCCTGCTCCAAGGCGGTCTGCATGATTTCCCTCGTTACGCCGGTTATCTTTATATCCATCTGCAGTGCGGTAACTCCCTCGGAAGTACCTGCGACCTTGAAATCCATATCTCCAAGATGATCTTCATCACCAAGGATATCAGTCAGAATGGTGATATCGTCGCCTTCCTTTATCAGCCCCATTGCGATACCTGCAACTGGAGCCTTTATCGGTATGCCAGCGTCCATAAGGGAAAGAGAGCCGCCGCATACTGTTGCCATGGAAGATGATCCATTGCTTTCAAGGATATCTGATACTACCCTGATGGTATAGGGGAAATCGTCGAATTTTGGGATCACCCTTTGCAACGCTCTTTCGGCAAGAGCTCCGTGGCCGATTTCCCGGCGTCCCGGAGCGAGCCTCATGCTCGTTTCGCCGACCGAGAACGGCGGGAAGTTGTAATGGAGAAGGAAGCGCTTCTTGCTTTCCCCATACAGTGAATCGATTCTTTGTTCGTCCACGGAGGTCCCAAGGGTGGCAGCGACAAGCGCCTGTGTTTCTCCGCGCGTAAACAACGAAGAGCCGTGTGCCCGGGGCAACAACCCCACCTCGGGGGTAATCTTTCTGACGGTTTTGCTGTCGCGGCCGTCTATTCGCTCTCCATCTTTTACAATGTGCTCCCGTACAATGCGGTATTCAAGATCTCCCAGGAAACCCTTTATCTCCCCTTCCCTCCCCTCGAACTCATTTTCAAGGGCAGTCAATACATTTTCTTTTATCTCTTCAAGGCGGTCGTGGCGTTCGGTTTTGAACTTGATTCGAACGGCTTCCTTCACATCCGCGAAAGCTAGATCGCTTACCCGGTTTTTCAGATTTTCGTCAATCTCCGGACCCTGAACCTCACGCTTCGGAGAGCCGGCGATTTTTCGAAGCTCATCCTGGGCGTCCAAAATGGACTGAATCGAGTTGTGGCCGAAGAAAATGGCGTCAAGCATCTCCTGTTCACTTACAATATCAGCTCCGCCCTCAACCATCATGACAGCATCCCTGCTGCCAGCAACCACGATCTCTATATCACTTTTTTCCAATTGCTCGGCTGAAGGATTGCTTATCAGCGTGCCGTCAACACGGCCGACTTTGACACCTGCTATTGGACCGAGAAAAGGGATATCGGAAAGATGGAGTGCGGCGGATGCGCCGATCATGGAGAGAATCCCCGGATCGTTGTCCTTGTCGGCGGAAATCACTGTTGCCATGATTTGTGTTTCGTTCAGGAAATTCTCAGGGAACAGAGGCCTGATTGGTCTGTCAATTAGCCGCGAAGTAAGTGTCTCGCTTTCGGAAGGACGGCCTTCACGCTTGAAGAAACCACCGGGGATCTTTCCTCCGGCATAAGTCTTTTCCTGGTAGTTGACAGTTAGGGGAAAGAAATCCTGCCCTTCCTTGGCGTTTTTTGCAGCCACGGCAGTGACCAGAACCATGGAGTCACCGCTTCTTACAACGACTGCTCCGCTTGCTTGTTTGGCCAACCAGCCGGTTTCAATGGATATGATTTTTCCGTTGCACTCTGCCTGTACTGTTTTTCTCATCAAGTTCTAGCCTCCCAGCATTCATTGTTGTCTGTTGGGGCCGTCGATAAAAGAACCAATTCAACACCCTTTTCGGGGTGGATTGGTTGTTCTACCCGCGCCCCCAACAAAAAAACGAACGGGCTTTACGCCCGTCCCAAAAATAAAGGCAATATATCCCCAAACTTCAAGAGATATACTGCCTTTTCTTATCTCCTGATACCAAGCTTCTCTATAATGGCACGATATCTTTCAACATCTTTGTTTTTCAGATAATCGAGCAGCCTTCTTCTCTGGCCGACGATCTTCAGAAGACCCCTGCGACTGTGATGATCCTTCTTGTGAACCTTGAAATGTTCAGTCAAATATGTGATCCTCTCGGTAAGAATCGCTATCTGAACCTCAGGAGAACCGGTATCAGCCTCATGACGTTTATGAGTCTTTATGATTTCCTGCTTTTTTTCCGTTACCAGCATTCATTACACCCCCTTTCCACTAAAAATCGTTCTTTATAATAGGCATTTTACTTTGGCGAAGGTTATTCTATCTACCATAATTACTGCCCCTTGTAAAGGGAAACCTAGGAGAACACCCTTAAAAGACGAGTGTTTTGCGAAAAAGCAGGGCCATGGCACTCGGTTCGTTCAGCCACGGCAATGAGTCTTGCGCCGCGGGAAAGACGAAATTTCTCGCCCTTGAGCAGTTCCCTGCCGGATAATTCAATGATGTTGCATTCTTCAGGAATCACGCCGTTAAAAACCCTTTTCTCACCCTCTTCGTCAAGCTGCAAGTCCTTGAGATCCGACAAAGCACTGTAGGGGGTTATCAAGAAACCTTCGAGGCTGGATTTGCCGGCATTCTCCATGAATTCGTCAAGATTCATCGCTTGCTGCTCATTGAACCTGCCGCTTCTGGTCCTGCGCAATTGTGTAAGATGAGCGCCGCATCCAAGAGTTTCGCCGATATCGTTAGCAAGTGTCCGAACATAAGTTCCCCTGGAACAGGTTACGGTAAAAGTGGCAAAGGGAAGTTCCAGCTTGTCGAGCGAGAGGGAGCGTATTTCGATATCACGTGCAGGCCGTATTATTTCTATTCCCTTCCGTGCATGCTTATAAAGCGGTACTCCGCCTATCTTGACAGCGGAGTACATGGGTGGGATCTGGCTGATTTTACCGGTGAACATGGTGAAGGCTTCGAGCAAAAGCTGCCCGGATACATGCCGGAACTCTTTCTCAAACAGAGCATTTCCCGTGCAATCCTGCGTATCCGTTGCGACACCGAGGCGCATGGTCGCACGATACTCCTTCATTGACTCATCGAGAAACGGTATTGCCTTCGTACCACGACCGACCGCCACGGGCAGCACTCCAGTCGCAAAAGGGTCCAGGGTTCCCGTGTGGCCCGCTTTTTTGGTTCGAAGGACTCTCCTTACAAAAGACACAACATCATGCGACGTCAAGCCCTCTGGCTTGTCTATTACAAAGAAACCATCCATCAAATCAGAGAGCCTTCTCGATGGCAGAAAATACGGTTCTCCTGACTTCTTCGATGGAACCGGTAACCGTGCAGCCGGCAGCGTTGTGATGTCCTCCGCCACCCAATAGCGCCGCCAAATGCGCTACATTGACCTTTCCCTTCGAGCGGAAACCGACCTTGTAGACCCTGTCAGATACTTGCCTGAAGAGTATCGACACTTCCACTCCCTGGATCGATCGCGGATAATTGACAAACCCGTCTGTCAGTTCCGGGCCCGCCCCGGTCTTTTCAAGCATGTCGAGGGATACTGTCAATGATGCGAAATCACCCTTTGCCGATATTGTCAATGTGGACAGGGCAAGTGCAAGCAGATCCAGGCGACTCTTTGGCTGGCTCTCATAAAGTCGTTCTGCCACCTTCCAGGGGTTGATGCCGAGATCAACCAGTTCGCCTGATATCATGAAGGCTTCCTTGTTGGCATTTGAGTAACGAAAAGATCCCGTATCAGCGACTATGGCCGTATAAATACACAACGCAGTCTCAAAGTCCAGTTGACGCCCTGAAGCCTTTATTATCCGGTAAACCATGGCGCCGGTAGCGGAAGCGGACGGATCGACATAATTAATGGATCCGAACTTGTCTCCATAAGGATGATGATCAATATTAACCAGTTTTCCGCATTTTACAAGGGACGAAAATCCCTTGCAGACACGATCTGCTTCTCCGGCATCCAGGATAAAGCAAATGTCGAAATGCCGTTCGGGGATCTCATTAACGACAGTATCTGCCAAAGACAGATACATATAAGTGTCCGGCATTGGGTCGCGATAATAAATCAAAACATCCTTGGCAAAAGATTTAAGAAAACATCCCAATGCCAGCGTCGAGCCGACGGCATCGCCATCTGGATTCTCGTGAGTTGTTATGAGAAACGATCTGTTATTTTCTATCTCACTGAGAATGTTCGGTATCATCATCGTGTTCCGCAATCTGAAGCTCGTCAAGAAGACTATCGATTTTTTGCCCGTATTCAAGGGATTCATCGTATTTGAAGAATATTTCCGGGACATACCTCATGCGCAGGTTCTTTCCAAGCTCTTTCCTGATGAATCCCCTGGCGCTGTTCAAACCATTCTCCGTAGACTTTTTTTCAGCATCGCTGCCTATTACACTGAAGAAAATCGTAGCAAAGTGGAGATCATCGGAAACCTTTACGCCGGTGATAGTCGTGAATCCTATCCGTGGGTCTTTCACACCTTTAAGAAGAAGCGCTGAGACAATTTCGTGTATGGCTTCCGCTACTTTTTCAGAACGTTTTACAGTCATCTGATACCACCGCAAATAAGAACAAAGATTGAAGTCATAAAATGAGCAGTATTGAGCGCGATGCGCCGATAGCTTAAAGTGTAGCTGCAACTTTCTCTATTTCAAAGGCCTCGATGATGTCTCCAGTCTTGATGTCGTTATAGTTTTCCAGTGAAATGCCACATTCATAACCTGACGCGACCTCTTTCACATCATCCTTGAATCGCCTGAGACTCGCCATCTTTCCTTCGTATATGACGATATTGTCCCGCAACAGGCGCACTTGAGAATTCCTGAGCATTTTTCCGTCCAGCACGTAACAGCCAGCGACATTACCATGTTTCGGAACGGAGAATACTTCCCGTATTTCCGCACGGCCGAGGTGCTTTTCCTTGAGCGTAGGCTCAAGGAGACCTTCCATGGCCTTCTTGATGTCGTCGACTGCGTCGTAGATAATGTTGTAGAGGCGGATATCCACCCCTTCCTTTTCAGCCAAAGCATGGGCTTTGACTTCGGGCCGGACGTTGAATCCGAGGACGATTGCGTTGCTTGCAGTCGCAAGGTTTACATCGGTTTCAGTAATTGCGCCTACTGAGGAGTTGATTACACGGAGGCGGATGGCATCGGTAGACAGCTTGCGAAGTGACTCGGATACTGCTTCAACCGAACCTTGAACGTCACCCTTGACCACGACATTGAGTTCTTTGACTTCGCCCTTCTGTATCTTTTCGTACAACTGCTCCAATGACAGCTTGCTGGTTTTCGCAAGCTCGGTTTCCCGTATCTTCTGTTGACGGTGCATGGCGATTTCCCTAGCCTGTCTTTCGTCGCCAAGGACGATGAATACGTCGCCAGCATCTGGAACGCCCGTAAGCCCAATGACTTCGACCGGCATCGAAGGGCCGGCAACCTGGACCTTTTCTCCCTTGTCATTCTGCATGGCGCGGACTCTTCCGTAATGCACACCTGTCACGAAATAATCGCCAACCTTCAGGGTCCCTTCCTGTACCAGCACGGTGGCAACCGGCCCGCGTCCCCTGTCCAGCTTTGCCTCGATGATCGTCCCACGGGCGGTTTTCGACGGGTTTGCCTGCAATTCCAGGACATCTGCCTGGAGCAGAACCATTTCAAGCAACTCTGGCAGGTTTATTTTTTTCTTTGCGGACACCTCGACGAATATGGTATCTCCTCCCCATTCCTCTGAAACAAGACCGAACTCCATCAATTCCTGTTTCACTCTTTCAGGCTTGGCTTCAGGCTTGTCAATCTTGTTGACTGCAACAATGATTGGCACTCCGGCAGCCTTGGAATGGTTGACGGCTTCCTTGGTTTGAGGCATGACGCCGTCGTCAGCTGCAACAACCAGGATGACAATATCGGTTACTTTTGCTCCGCGCGCCCTCATGGCAGTAAATGCCTCGTGCCCAGGCGTGTCAAGGAAGGTGATCTTGCGGCCATTCAGTTCGACATCGTATGCACCGATGTGCTGTGTTATACCGCCGGCTTCACCAGCAATAACATTAGTGGCCCTGATTGCATCCAGCAAAGAGGTCTTGCCGTGGTCGACATGGCCCATGATCGTTACGACCGGAGGCCGTTTCACCAGATCTTCAGGATTGTCGGGCGCCGCTTCGAGCATCTCGTCCATGTCTATGGCAACATTTTCCACTTCATAGCCGAAATCAGCAGCAATGATTGAAGCGGTATCGAAATCCAGCGGATGATTGATCGTAGCCATAAGGCCAATTTTCATCAACGCCCTTATAAGGTCGTTGGCCTTGGCTCCCATGCGCTTGGCCATCTCTCCAACCGTAATGCTTTCAGATATCTTGATTATCCTTTTGATAGCCTTGGGTACGGTGATCTCGGTTTTCCTGCTCTCGTCCCTTTCCTTCTTTTTGCCTTTTCCCCCGCGATATCCAGGTTCAAAAACCCTTTCACGTTTTTCAATAATTTCTACTTTCTTGAAGCCGTCCTTTTTCTTGCCGACTGTTGAAGGCCCTTTCTTTGCTCCCCTGTCCGAATCTCCACCGTTGATTTCCTTGCCTTTCCGTCCTTTCTTCCTTTCATCGGTAGCAACGGAGGTTTCCGGCGTGGGAACCGGCTGCGGTCTTTCAACAACCGACGGCGCTTGCCTTTGAACAGGTTGACGCTCGTGGGGCTTGGATACAGGCCTTTGCTGAGGCAAAGGTATCTCTACACGGCCGATAATGCGGGCTCGCCCGGGGACATGTTGTTCTGCAGCCTTTTCAGGCTTGGGTTGTTCAGCAGGCTTTCCAGGCTTTGGCTGTTCTGACGGTATTTCAGCCTTCGGCTGCTCAACTAGCTTCTCGGGTTTGGGCTGCTCAACGGGCTTCTCAACTTCCGGAACGGGAACCTCAATAGCTTTTTCTTTCTCAACCGGCGATTCTATCGTTTCTTCTGTCGGAACATTTTCCTGTTCCCGAACTTGTGAAACCGCACCAGTCTCCATTTGGGCAGACGCTTCTTCCACGGCGACTGCAGGAGGAGCTTCAGGTGCAGCTTTCGGACGTCGTCGTATGACAGTTGGCTTGACCCTCACCTCTTCCTGGGATAATTCCTTCACAGGCTGCTCAGAGGGGGTCAGCTTCACGATGTCTTCGTCGCTGACGATAGCCATATGACTTTTCACGTCAACGCCTACTGCCTTAAGCCTGGCGATGAGTTCCTTGTTGTCGATCCCCATTTTTTGCGCCAGTTCATGTACCCTGGTTTTATTCATAGTGAGCATCCCTCCCCCCTCAGAAAGTCCCTGTATCTTTCAATTTCCCTTATCAGCGATACCACGAATCCTTCTCCTTGAACCACGATCGCACTGCGGAGCCCTTTCCCGAGCAGCTCGCCCAATCTGTTCCTGTCGAAAAGTGAATAGTAAGTTATTCCATTAACATCGGCAAGATTCCCGATTTTAAAACCTATGTCTTCTGATATATCGTTTGCCAGTAGTGCCAGTTTTGCCTGAAGAGTGTTTTTGCGAAGGTTTTCCATGACCATGTCGCTACCCGAAACAACTTTGCCGGCCTTGTTTGCCAAGGCTATATACGAAGAAATTCTATCTTCCATACATCTCGCTATATTAGCGCAAAGCATTTCGGCGCTTTCGTGCTTCACAGCCTGTTTCAATGATTTTGAAAAAAGATCTTTTTCAACCGCCTTCTTGGCACACCCCATATTGAAGCACGTATATACACCTCTTCCCGGAAGTTTGTTCGCGATATCTGGTACAATTTCTGCTTCTGGCGAGAGCACATACCGTATAAGCATGGATTTGCGATTCGTTTTCCGGCAGCTAATGCATGTTCGTTGAGGCGCTTCTTTTGACATTTAACTATTCTTCTTCCTTAATCTCCGCAGCTTGATCCGTAATTCCAGTTTCATCGGTAACGGTGGCGTTGTCCACCTCGATCGGAGCTTCTCCAGGAACGTCTTTTTCATCAGATCCGTCAAAAGATGAATACTGGAGCATTTCTGCTTCGGCTGCACGCGATTCACTCTTTATGTCGATCCTCCATCCGGTCAAACGTGCTGCAAGCCGGACATTCTGCCCTCTCTTGCCGATGGCAAGGGATAGCTGGTCATCGGCGACGACAATCTCCATTGCCTTGCTGTCTTCGTCGATGTATATCTTCGATACCACTGCGGGAGCAAGTGCGTTGCATGCAAATCGCGCGACATCATCGGACCAGGGTATGATATCGATTTTTTCGCCCCTCAATTCCGATACGACATTCTGTACACGCGCACCGCGCATCCCGACGCAGGCGCCTACCGGGTCGACATTCGAGTCATGGGAATATACCGCAATTTTCGACCGGCTTCCCGGCTCGCGCACCACACCTTTGATCTCGACAATTCCTTCGGCTATTTCGGGGACCTCAGATTCAAACATCTTTGCGAGCACTCCTGGATTCGCACGTGAAAGAAGAATCTGCGGCCCCTTGCCGGTCATGTCGATTCTCGTTATAAGTGCTTTGATCCTGTCACCCTGTCGATAGACCTCGCGTGGAGCCTGCTCATTCTGCGGTAGGATCGCTTCCGCCCTCCCCAGATCAACAATCAACTCTCCCTTTTCGTATCGCCGCACGATACCGTTTACCAGTTCACCTTTTCTGCCGATAAACTCGTTGAAAATCGTTTCACGCTCGGCTTCCCGAACTTTCTGTATGATCACCTGCTTTGCAGTCTGTGCCGCGATACGCGTAAAATCGCTTGCGTCCATTTTCATACCCAGTGAGTCTCCGATTTCAACATCAGGGTCTACCTCACGGGCTTCTTCCAAGTCGATCTCCTTGTATGAGTCCTGCACCTCATCAACAACGGTGACAAACTCAAAGAGTTCCACTTCGCCGATCTCTTCGTTATAGTGGGCTTCGAGGTCGCGGGTGTTCCTGTATTTCTTGTTGGCTGCCGAAAGGACAGCCTGTTCAAGAGCTTCCAGGATTATCAACTTGTCGATTCCTTTTTCCTTTACGATCTGATCGATAGTATTTTTAAGGTTAAAGGTAGTATCCACTTCCAACTCTCCTCAAAATTTATTGTTTGTAGGGGGAAACCGTTCAGTACGAAAATTATTCAGAAGTTGTTGCGCGAATCAAAATTCGAATTCCAGATTGGCTTTGGAAATACTGTCCAATGGTATTCTGGCTTTTTGCCCTTCACGCAGATGCACGCAAACAAAGTCACGGTCAACCTCCTCCAGTTTACCCAGAAATGTCTTGCGCAGGTTTCCCTGCTCGTCAGGAAGAGGCTCTTTTGTCTTGATCTTGATCAGCCTGCCCGTGTAGCGTTTATAATCTTCCCTGTTCTTGAGGGGACGGTTCAGCCCGGGGGAAGACACTTCAAGAGTGTATTTCCCCGGAATGGTCTCTTCCACGTCCAGAACCGCGGACAGTTCGCGGCTGACGGCTGCGCAATCGTCAAGGCTTACCCCGCCTTCCCTGTCTATGTAGAGACGCAAAACCATGGTGCGGCCTTCCCGCTTGTACTCAATCTCCACAAGATCCAGGCCAAGCGAGGAAACCAGCGGTTTGGCGATATTCTCAACCTGCTTTGCAACATCATTCATCATAACTATCTAATCCATATAAAACAAAAAAAGCGAGCCGTAAGAGCTCACTTTTTAGTAGTGAACGTTGATTTGTTGAATATTTTTACCACGCGAACCATGGATTATGCAAGTTTTTTTTTCCAAAACCGGTTCATTTTCTTTCGGGATGAGAAAAGCCTGCCAGGAAATATTCCCAAATTTTCCAGTGTTCGTAATCACCAGCCTATAATTGACATGCCGCAACCAGGTAGCCAACCGGATTCGACACAAGAGAGCGTTGTTATTACGAACATTTTTTGCGCTACCTCACATAGATGGAGTATTTGTCGCGACCTTGGCATTGACAGAACGCTTACGCACAGTGTAATTAATAATCCATTTTCAAAATATCCAAAAGAAAGGTTGGAGAATGATAACTCTTGACTTCAAGAAAATGGGAGGCCTGATCCCGGCAATCATTCAGGACCATGAAACCGGAGAAGTGCTGATGCTCGCATTCATGGATGAAAAAACTCTTGACCTTACCCTGGAGACGGGCAAGACATGGTTTTTCAGCCGCAGCAGGAACAAATACTGGATGAAGGGTGAGCAATCCGGAAACATCCAGGAAGTTATCGAGGTATTTACGGACTGCGACGCGGACTCGGTACTCATTAAAGTCAGACAGCATGGCGGCGCCGCCTGTCACACCGGGAACAGATCGTGCTTTTACGTCAAACGGGAAAACAATCAATGGGTGGAGCATTCAAATCCACTTTTCAACCCTGACGAGGTATACAAGAAATGACAAATCTGCTCAAATTCGGCATCCCCAAGGGAAGCCTGGAAAATGCCACCATCGAACTCTTTCGCAAAGCGGGATGGAACATAACACTCTCATCCCGCAGCTACTTCCCGTCGGTGGATGATGAGGACATGAAATGTAACCTCATACGTACCCAGGAGATGAGCAAGTATGTTGAAAGAGGCACTATCGATGTGGGAATAGCCGGCCGAGATTGGGTAATGGAGAACGATTCGGATGTTGTCGAAGTCTCTGATCTTCTCTATTCCAAGGTTTCCCGACGTCCCGCAAAATGGGTTCTGGTAGTCACCCAGGATTCACCGATCAAGAGTTCATCCGACCTTTGCGGCAAAACCATCTCAACGGAACTTGTCGGTTTTACAAAGCGTTTTTTCGCGGAACGCAATATTCCGGTCAACGTGGAATTCTCATGGGGCGCTACTGAAGCTAAAGTGGTGGAGGGTTTATGCGATGCCATAGTTGAAGTAACCGAAACCGGTTCAACTATCCGCGCCAATGGCCTCAGGATAGTGGAAACTCTAATGACATCCACTCCGATCATAATTGCGAACAAGGAATCCTGGAACAATCCATGGAAACGCGCCAAGATAGAGCAGATTTCCACTCTGTTACAGTCCGCCCTCAAGGCTGAAAACATGGTCGGAATCAAGATGAACGCGCCAAAGGGAAGAATTGACGAGATCATAAAAGTATTGCCTAGCCTGAACTTCCCCACAGTCTCCAGTCTTTACAACACTGAATGGGTTTCGATCGAGAGTGTTCTGAACGAAAAGGAAGTTCGGAACATCATACCGGAACTCATAAAGCTGGGAGCTGAAGGAATCATTGAATATCCACTCAACAAGATCATCTGAGCATTGTCTGGCCGTCCCTCTTTCCCTCTTCAAATGAAAGAGACATGATTCCTGGCTACATGAAGCAGGGAAAGCGGGACATGCACAGCAAAAAACAGTCCGGAGAATATTTTTCAGTTGCTTTTAAACGGTTCCCCGCAGCATTACCCGACAGTCAGGATCGTCCGTCTGGCTGGACATGCCGAAGGGATATCTCAACGGAATATGCATTCTTTCACCGGCTGAATCCGCCGATCCTCCCTTTGGATTGTAATATTCTCTAGACTTGCTATAATCATTGCCCGGGAACGGTCACCCCTCATTGATCGTAGCCTGAAGCGCTAATGTCACAGGTGAAGCGGCAAAAGGTGCCAGGGAATGAAACTCGAAAATCCTATTGACGACTGCCAGGTATCCTGCGCGGAAAAAGATGGAAATGACCTCTTGCTGTCAATTTCAGGCAGCCTCTCACTTCCGAATCTCTTGTCGGTCAAGTCTCGTTTTCAGTCCATCATGTCTGAAAGGAATCCCGGCAAAATCACTTTAGATCTGGCTGACATCACCTATGTAGACAGTGCGGGTGTTCTTTCTTTGCTGCAACTTGAACTGAACGCCGCCAGAAAATCGATTCCCGTTTACTTTGTGAACGTGAGCGCCGAAGCCAGAAACATAATGGACCTCATCGACCGCTCAACAGTTTTAGACAAATCCACACCTGTCGAAAAAAACGAATTAACCCCGTTCGAACAGGTCGGGGAAGCAAGTCTCAAGGTTGCGGAAGATTTCACGAGCATTACAATTTTCCTCGGCGACTTGCTTCTAGCCCTATCCCAAGCTCTGTTGCATCCTGCCGGCATAAGGTGGAAAGATTTCTTCTTCTATGTCAAGAGAGCAGGAGTGGACGGTTTGCCCATCGTCGCGCTGCTGAGTTTTCTCCTCGGACTGATCATTGCCTTCATGTCTTCCCTCCAACTGAAACAGTTCGGTGCAAATGTCTATGTTGCCTCACTAGTAGGCTTCGGCATGGTAAGGGAATTGGGTCCCATACTTACGGCAATTATCATTGCCGGCCGTTCAGGATCCGCCTTTGCCGCAGAAATCGGTACGATGAAGGTTAACGAGGAAGTTGATGCACTGGTAACGATGGGTTTCAACCCAACGCGTTTTCTTGCCCTGCCGAAAGTGCTGGCAGCCATGCTTGTAGTGCCGATTCTCACACTTTATTCTGACGTGTTTGGCATTCTGGGCGGATTGATGGTCGGTGTGATGGGTTTTGATCTGACAGCTTTTTCCTACCTTCAGCAGACAGTGAAGAGTATCGATATATTCGATGTAGTTACCAGTCTAGTCAAATCGGTTTTATTTGCCGTTCTTATAGCAGGCATCGGTTGTCAGCGCGGGTTCCGCGTTAAGGGCGGCGCTGAATCGGTCGGATTGTATACCACGTCAGCAGTGGTGGCGGGACTTTTTCTCATCATTATTGCAGACTCTCTTTTCGCAATCATTCTGTATTATGTACACTAAGACTTTCTGCACGATTCCCTGTGACACTTGTCAGGGATGATTAATCACCCCTTTTTTCCCAACTGCAGGGAGTTGTCAAGTTAAGCAGGCTCTTAGCCCGTATCCTCAAAGGCATTGCAATGAAACCAGGAACCCGGTCAATAATCGATGTGGACAATCTCACGGCAAGTTATGGGGAAAATGTCATTTTCCGCGATGTGAGTTTCCAGGTTTTCAAAGGTGAAATTCTTGTAATACTCGGGGGAAGCGGTTGCGGTAAATCCACCCTTCTGAAACATATGTTCGGACTCAACAGACCGGCTTCCGGCAGGGTTCTAATAAACGGAATCGACGTCTCCACTAATGATGAAAATGAGCTTGCACACTTGCGCAGGAACATCGGAGTTCTTTTCCAGTCCGGTGCCCTCTTCGGTTCCATGACTCTTGCCGAAAACGTGTCCCTTCCCCTGGAAACCTATACAGACCTTCCTTTGGAAATGATAGAACGGATTGTCCGTATGAAACTTTCTCTCGTCGGATTGGCCGGCTACGAGAATTACCTGCCCTCGGAGCTTTCAGGCGGAATGAAAAAGAGAGCCGGTCTGGCCAGGGCCATGGCTCTCGACCCTACAGTCCTCTTCTTTGACGAGCCCTCGGCAGGTCTGGATCCCATAACCTCAGCAGGTCTCGACAATCTCATGAAAAAAATCAACAGGGGTTTGGGTACCACAATGGTTGTTGTCACGCATGAACTGGACTCCATTTTTTCCATTGCCGACCGGGTTATCATGCTGGATAAAGATTCCAAATCAATAATTGCAACCGGTGACCCCCGTGATTTGAAAGAGTCATCGCAGGACCCACGGGTCAGGAACTTTTTTTTGAGAAATCCCGAAGGAAAATGATCGGAGGAATAACGATCCATGGCCGGCAAATCACAAAAATTTTTTATCGGGCTCTTCGTTATTACAGGAACGCTAATCGGGGTTGCCATAATAATCTGGATAGGCGCATCCAAAATTTTTCAAAAAGGCGCCACCTATGTCACGTTTTTTGATGAGTCGGTACAGGGTCTCCAAGTGGATTCGAGCGTGAAATACCGAGGAGTTGACGTGGGACGGGTAGAACGGATACTTGTCGCTCCCGACAACAGGCTCGTCGAGATTGTCATGAAAATAGAACTTGAGAGAGATCTGCAAAAAAACACTGTCGCACAGCTGAGGACGGCGGGCATAACAGGAATCGTGTTCATCGAACTTGATCTGAAGCGACCAGAAGACCCTCACCGGTCACCCGAGATCACATTCGCGCCGGAATATCCCGTTATTCCTTCACGCCCGTCAGAGCTCAGAATGATACTGTCAGGCGTTGATGATGTCATTCAAAACATTAAGCAGATCGATTTCAAGGGGCTTTCCACCCAGTTCAAGTCTGTAGGAAAGGCAACGGAAAATGTCCTTGCCGGCAAGAAAATGAACAACATCATGAGTAATCTCGAGTCGACTTCGAAAAGCCTGGAAAGGGCGGTGGGCAGGATTGATGCAATTATTGCCGAGGGGAAGGTTGACAGTGTCCTAACGGAAGCCCAAAAATCCATGGTGGAAACACAGAAGCTCATTGCCGGCATCAGGGAAGAATTGCGTTCAATGAAACTGGCAGATACGGCCACGAAAGCCAACCAGATGGTAGACAGCATCGACAGGAGAAGCAATGCAATTACCACCGAGCTTCGGAATACCAGTGAAAACCTCCAGAATTCTTCCGAAGCATTGCAGAAGCTGATTGACCGGCTGAACAAATCGCCGTCAGATCTTATTTTCAGCACTCCGCCACCAGTCAGGCGTCAGTAACAGACAAAGGGGGGGTAATCAATGCAAACAGTTGAGCACCGACTATTTTTCATAAGGAAGTTATTATTAATGAGGCACTGCTGCTTTTCTGTCTGTCTATTTCTTTCCGGAATGGCCATCCTCGGCGGATGTATTGAGCGCGGACGAAACTCCCCGATGATGGAAAACTATACCTTGGAGTATCCATCACCAGTCTACAAAAGCCTGCCGATGCTCGACCAGACGATAAAGGTGGAGAGGTTCAGTGTGGCAAAATCCTTCAACACCCAGTCCATCGTCTTCAGACCGGAACCTTATAAACTTGATGTTTACTCAAACCATAGCTGGATCGTGAACCCCGGTTTCATGGTATGCGATTTTCTTGTACGGGATTTAAGGAATTCCGGACTATTCAGCGGTGTCTTCTCTTATCGCGATTACGAGGAAGCGCGTTTCATTCTCGAAGGAAGCCTGGAAGAGATTCTTGAAACCGATGAAGGAAATGGACGCATCGCTTCACTCACCATAAGCGTAGCGCTATTGGACCTTACCAGGTCCGGAATGCCGGGGAGATTGATCTACCAGAAAAAATACCATGCTTCTGAGCCGATCGGATCACAGACCGTTGAAGGTCTGGTCAAAGCTATGAGCTTAAACATGGAAAAACTGTCAAATGTCATTATTAGGGATACTTACACAGCGATAGTTTCGATGAGCATGGAGAAAACTTCACCAGCAAAATTACCGGAGAGCACCAGGTAACGTTATTCGTGGCTGCGAGACTACAACGAAATACGGCCACATGATTCTTTGGGAGCCTTCCCCCCGGCAGATTTCCCCTGCCGACACTACGGAAACTCTGCTTTCAGACTGTCTACTTGATAGGGAAGCTTACACAGGCAACTTGAAAAGACTGAAAAAAAGGGACCTTGGGTCCCTTTTTTCATCGACAGGTTATGACGTTATTTCCTTATGATGCGGCGCCTTGCCATTCCACCAAGTGCTGCCGCCTGCTGCTTCATTACGACGCTCTGCCGCTCCAGGTGGAACTGGAGCCACATGTCTCCGAAGCTCTTCATCTTCATTTTCTTCCCAGATTTCAAAGCCTCGAGATTCCCTGAAAGGCGCTCGTCCCCGGGAAGTTTTTTCTTGCCCTTTTCCAGAATCTGTATTGCCTTCTCTGTATCACCAGTCTCATTCAGGCAATAAGCGAATAGATTCCAGAGAAGTGATTCCTTGGAGCTCCACTGGATGGCCTTCTCGAAAGTCGACACCATTTTTTCTTTCTTGTTCCGTTTCATGTAGCTGATCGCTAGCATGCCCATTGCCACCCAGTTCTTGGCGAAACACTTTTCAAGGTGGCCGAATGCATTTGAAAAGTCACGCTTCATATAGTAGATCATACCAATCTGGGAGTGGATCTGGCCTGCTATGGAAAACTGCCAGAGCCCGAAGCGGAAAGCGTCCTGAAGCGACCTGATAGCTTTTTCTATCCGTTGTCCCTGAAGATCCCTGCCCGCGGCTTCCATTATTGCACTTACCTTTTTCATGACATATCTTGCAATAAGTATGTAAGCTGCAGAAAATACCAACATTGCAACGAGGAAAGATATCCACCAAGGGACATCGAAAACAAAAAAGCAAAGGAGGAACACAACGATACAGGATCCTAGAGATATGAGAAGGTTATACATCCAGTTTCAATCCTTTCCAAAGTCATTCGGGTGCTATGGCTAACTGTTTTCCTCGACATGAAGGACCATTTGCCCTTTCTTCTCCACAAATTTGGCAACAATGATCCGTTTTCCAGGTTTCAGGGCAAATTTGCCCCGCAAATTATTCCATGCCGCAATAATCTTGGTTGAAACATTGAACCGTCGGGCAACTGATTTGAGCGTGTCGCCATGCTTGACGGTATAATATTTGATAAAACTTTTCTTTTCCTCGCTTTTTGCAGCTATCTTATTTTCGACCCTGGGTTCAGAAACTGGTGTGGGTAAGGCGCTCATTGTTGCGGAAGGTATCCTCAGAATCCTTCCCTTGAGACTGCGGCGGTTATTAACATTGTTGATGGAGGCCAACTGTTCCGCACTCACACCGAAGCGTCGAGCAATAGAGACAATGCTGTCCCCTTTTCTGGCACGGTAACGTGTGTATTCGATTTCAGCCCTGAAACGCTGGTCGGTCGGGATCTTCGTGTACTCCCTGAGAAAAGTTTCTTTTTTCCCCTTGGGAATTTTCAACTCGTAATCCTGAATGTCGGGAGGAGTGCACCCTTTCCTGAGTTCCGGATTCAGTTCTCGCACACTGTCTCTTGGAACATCGATCAGTCGCGCCACAACATCAAGATCAGTTCTCGAAGGAATGCGCACAGTATCAAATTCGATTGGAGACAGATATGCCACATCTGCAAAGCCGTATTTTGAAGGATCTTTTGCGATTATGGCAGCGGCAAGCAGTTTTGGTACGTAATCCTTTGTCTCCCGCTTGAGATAACCACCTTCGGATATCTGCCAGAAATCCCTTGTATTATACATATCTATTGCCCTGAGGATCTTGTTTTCCCCGGCGTTGTATCCCGCTGCCGCCAGATACCAGTCGTTGTTGAAGAGCCCGTACAACTCCTTGAGATACATTGCAGCAGCAATAGTCGATTTAAGTGGATCACGCCTTTCATCGACCCACTGGTCTATCTTAAGAGCATAACGTTTCCCGGTTCCGGCAATGAACTGCCATGGCCCCACGGCACTTGCGCGTGAGCAGGCATGCGTGGAGAAACCGCTTTCTATCATGGCAAGATACACAAGGTCTTCCGGCAATCCTTCCTTTTTCAGCACTTGCTTCATCATCGGGATGTATCGTTCCGAACGAGAGAGCCACTTTGCAAACCATTTCCTGCCTGATGTCTGGAAAAAAGAAACGAAATATTCGACCTTTCGATTGACCGTCAGTGGGATGTCGGACGCAGGCAGTTCATACTCGGGAATTTTCAGTTCGAATTGATCAAAGCCGTCGGGCACTTCGTCTGGAACGACCATATCCGAAGAAGGCAGTTCAAGTGCACGGCTGAGACTGGCTGTATCATCGAGAGAATCAGAGTTGCCCGAATTGCGTGAAGACCTGTACAACTTAGCACTCTTCCCGGGTATTTGGGATGAAGCGCTGATTATGTAATTGCCGGATGGACTGATTTCAGATTCTAAGCCATACGATGGGCATGACAAGCCAATCATTAGAAGTAAAATTAAAGTAATTGTTTTCATTGATCTTATCGCTCCTCGCCTGCTTTTTTGAACAGTTGCAAGTCTGGTCGAATTTGGAAGTATAGAAAAGAAAGTGACAGCTGTCAACGTACTGATGGTTTTGCCGTGCAAGATCTCACCGACGAATCAGGTTTATGACTTGCACATGCCATATGAAATTGCTGTTTATTGTTCTTCTGGCCAGAATCTTTTTTCCATCTCGTCGAGCAATGGAGTCAAGCTGGCTGGATCAGTAGCCGAAATGGTTATGGCGCCATATGCCCTTATTGCCTGTCTCGTCCTGATGAAGGCCAGAGGATCGCTTTTCTTCAGATTGACCAACAGGTCGCTCTTGTTGAAAACCAGCAGTCGGGGCTTTTCAGAAAGCTCCAGTTCATCGAGAATGTCCTCCACCTGCCGGATCTGCTCTTCAAACCGGCTATTGGACAGATCAACGATGTGCAGGAGCAGGTCTGCATCACGCAATTCCTCCATAGTTGCCTTGAATGCGCCCATGAGAGACTTGGGCAATGAGCGAATGAAACCTACGGTATCTGTTATAATGACTTCCCGTTCCCGGGGAAACCTGAGTCTGCGAGTAGAGGTGTCGAGTGTGGCAAACAAAAGATCTTCGGTAAAAACATTGCTTCTCGTCAATGCATTAAGCAAGGTGGATTTACCAGCATTTGTATAGCCGACAATGGAGACGATCGGAATTCCGGATTTCACCCTCCTCCGGCGCCGTTCATATCTGCCCCTGGAAAGATCCTTCAATTCCTTCTCGAGTCGCGCAATCCTGTCACGAATGCGTCTGCGGTCGATCTCGAGCTTGGTTTCACCGGGGCCGCGACCTCCTATTCCGCCCATCAGGCGAGACATCTGAACGCCCCTGCCGGTCAGGCGTGGAAGAATATATTTCAATTGCGCCAGTTCAACCTGAACCTTTCCGTCCTGGCTCTCCGCCCTGCGGGCGAAAATGTCCAGTATCAGCTGGCTTCGATCGATAACCTTCAATTCAGTCATCTCTGAAATGGAGCGTATCTGCGCAGGAGACAGTTCCTGGTCGAATATCAGCATTGAAGCGCCAAGCTGGAGTGCCCTTATAACGACCTCCTGCATCTTTCCTTCACCCATGAGAAAACGGGGATTCAATTCGCGACGCTGCTGGATGAATGAATCACAAATGGAGACTCCTGCAGTCCTTGCAAGCTCCCGCAGCTCATCCATTGAATCTTCGGCCTCAGTCCTGGAGGAACTGGTAACAGAGATCAGGATGGCTCTTTCCTGTGCATCACGAACTTCATCACTACCGGTTACTGACCGTTCCAATGAGTTTTCCAGTGAGTTTATGAATTCACCAGCGTTGATGGAGAGCCGGTCGAAGAGGCAAGGTGGATCGACGTGTACAGGAGTCTCTCCCTGATCCGTCGTGGACAGATAAGCAATCTGTGCTGAAAATATCTTTATATCAGGTGACAGAAGCAGCGCTGCAAGGATGTCCAGGCGTAAAAGCGCAAGATCGGTAATATCGTCCTCGCTTATTGTTTCCCCCTTCAGGTGGGTATGACAAAAACGCAAACCCCTGAGTCTTTTTTTCCCAAGCGGGTAGTCGCGTAGTTCCGGTATGACTATTCTACGCTCATCACCCACTACAACGTATTCAACCAAGCCGATCCTGTTAATCAGCACCCCTACCTGCCGGCCGATTTCCAGCGACAGTTCGGCCATTCTGCCGGCAAGCTCAGTGGTCAATATTTCGTCAGTTGGTATACGGCGACGGTAAAGACGTTCAAGGGCGTTCAGCTGGCTCTTTTTCAAACCGGAAAAATTTCCGTAAAGCTGTTTTATTTTCCTGATCCTTTCATTGCTGAATCATTATATGCGTGAATCAAGCATAAGTATGCCCATCCGGAAACACCGGATAAAAAACTTTTACATGCCCATGATGTTGTAACCGCTGTCAACGAAGTGGATGCCGCCGGTTATTCTCCTGGAAAGGTCGCTGCACAGAAATAGAGCCGCGTCGGCAACGTCTTTCTGCTCGATATTGGTACGCAAAGGTGTCTTTGCCTCTACATGTGCGGCGATCTGATGAAAACCGCCGACTCCTGAAGCAGCCAGCGTTTTTAAAGGACCCGCGGAAATTGCATTCACTCTGATACTGTCAGGGCCGACAGCCTCGGCAAGGTATCTTACATTTGCTTCGAGCGCTGCCTTTGCCACCCCCATCACGTTGTAATTGGGGAACACCTTTTCAGAAGCGTAATATGTCATGGCAAGGACACTCCCTCCCCGTACTTTCATAAGGGGTTGTGCTTCCTTGACCATGGCGATCAGGGAATAGGCGCTGATATCCATTGCCAGGGCAAATCCGGCCCTCGATGTGTTCAAAAAGGAACCCTTCAACTCATCCCGGTTCGCGAAGGCTACCGAATGGATCAGGATGTCCAATCCGTCCCATATCTTTCCCAGGCCGGCAAACACGTCATGAATGTCTTCATCCTTAGCAACATCGCATTTAATGACCTGCGTAACACCAATGCTTTCGGCAAGAGGAAATATTCTCTTTGCAATTGCATCATTTGCATAGGTAAACGCAAGTTCTGCTCCCTGTTCCCTGAATTCCCTCGCTATGGCCCAAGCAATGCTTTTCTCGTTGGCAATCCCGAAAATTACCGCTTTTTTCCCCTCAAGAAGTCCCATAGGCACCCTCCAAAGTTCACTCAAAATCTAACATGAAGGGATAATAGTGGAAAATTTCGTTTAATGCAACTGCCCTGCTTTCAACCCACACAATTGCAGGCCGGGAAACTTATGAACAGCTTTTACCACCTTTTTTGCCTGTCAACTCAAACATGCGTGGATCAAATCACTGAAAAAGGCCTTGCCTTTTTATTTCCATGTGCTATCATGCCTAAAATTTAGGCATTCATGGCATTAAATAACAGGAAACAATGAGTAAAAGTCTCGTCATCGGCAGTCTGGCCGTCAACCCTCCCCTTATACTCGCGCCCATGGCAGGACTTACCGACTTGGCTTTACGCACTTTAGCCAGGGAACAAGGCGCACCGCTCTGTTTTACGGAAATGATCAGTGCGCAAGGATTGATTCGCGGCGGGAAGAACACCCTTCCACTCCTGCGCAGCAATTCCTTTGATCGCCCGCTCGGGGTTCAGATTTTTGGCGATGATCCCTCAGCGCTGGCCGAAGCCGCACGAATTGTGGAAGACAGTTGCGACCTCATAGACATCAACATGGGCTGCCCGGTCCGAAAAGTTGTTGCTGGAGGCGCTGGAAGCGCGCTGCTGAGAGACCCCCGCAAAGCTGGCAAGATAGTGGAAACAGTGAGAAAATCAATCTCAGTACCACTGACTATCAAAATCCGAACTGGATGGACGGCATGCGAATCAACGTACAAAGAAATCGCCTGTATTGCTGAATCGGAAGGCTGTGATGCCGTAACCCTCCACCCGCGTTCACGCGCCCAGATGTTTGCGGATCATTCTGACTGGAGCAGAATTACCGAACTGAAAAATATTTTGAAAATACCGGTTATCGGCAGTGGCGACATTTTTGCATGGTCTGATGTGCGGGACATGTTTCATGAAACAGGCTGTGACGGAGTTATGATTGCCCGTGGAGTGCTTGGAAATCCCTGGATTTTTGCACAATACGGAACAGCCATTGCTGGAGATTCCCCCTTGCCACCTTCTTCTGAAGAAAAATGCAGAATAGCGCTCCGGCACCTAATTCTTCTCGGCGATTTATACGGGGAAGAATGCGCCGTAAAAGAAATGAGGAAACATCTTGCCTGGTATGTGAAAGGAATGGCCGGAGCTGCAAAATTTCGCGCAAAAATAAATGAAATTGTGAGTTACGCTATTCTCATTGAACAAATCAATGAGTTCTTTTCAGGGGTATCCCTTGAAAACGCCTGACAATAGCATCAAAGAATTCTATGCTAACGTAATAAACAGTGTCGGCGACGGTGTTATCGTTCTCGACATGAAACACAGGATCACCCTGATGAATCCCGCAGCTGAGGAAATCACGGGTGTGTCTATCAGCCAGGCCGAGGGATCTGTTTTTTCGATGTTTTTTGGCAAGGAAGAACCCCTCGCCGAAATGGTGTCCAAGACATCCTCCAACGGCATGACCATTTCGGATCATGAAAATGTCGTCCTGAAAAAGGGGTCCCACCTGACCCCCGTCAATGTAACGACTTCACCATTGATTCTTGCAGACGGAGAACAAATAGGCACGGTGCTGGTCCTGCGGGATATATCCAACATTCGCGAACTTGAAGATGCAGTAAGGCATGCAGACAGGCTTTCAACGCTCGGGACGCTCGCAGCAGGTCTTGCGCACGAAATAAAAAATCCGCTGGGAGGAATCAAGGGAGCTGCCCAACTGCTTGAGCGTGAGCTTCCAGTCGAAAGCGAACTTCATGATTATACCTCCATCATTCTTAAGGAAGTCGGGAGAGTAAACAAAATAGTCGAGGAGCTCCTTAGCATCTCGACACCAAGAAAGCTTGAAATGGGCCATGTTAACCTTAACCAGATTCTAGGTGAAATAGTCATGCTGCAGAAAAATGTTTCGAGAACCAAGTCGGTCACTTTTCAGCAGAACTTTGACCTGAGCATTCCTCCGGCCATCGCTGACGGAGCCCTTCTTACCCAGCTTTTCCTGAATCTCATTACAAATGCCGTCGAGGCCGTCGTTTCGGACGGTTTGATACGTATCACTACTCGTGTGGTGTCTGATTACGGCATGTCAAAAAAAGGGGAACGTTTATCGAGGATGGTTGCCGTTGATATCGCCGATAATGGCACGGGAATGACCGGAGAGCAGATGGAGAATATTTTCACGCCTTTTTTCACAACGAAGTCGAAAGGCACTGGGTTGGGGCTTGCCATCTGCCACAAGATTGTTTCCGAACATCGCGGAATGATAAAAGTTGATTCCGAATCCGGCAGAGGGACAACCTTCACGGTCCTTTTGCCGCTTCTGCAATGAAGAGCGTGTTACATCATCAATCTTTTGCATTTCTCCTTTCACGGAGGATGAGATTCTGAATAAAGAGAGACAATCATGCCAATAAGCAGAATACTCGTTGCCGACGACGAAGAGAGTATGAGATGGGTCCTTTCCAAGGCTTTAAAAAGGAAAGGAATTTCTGTGGATCTTGCGAAAAACGGGGACGAAGCACTCTCCATGATTCAAAAAGGAGTATACGACCTGGCAATTCTGGATATCAAGATGCCCGGCCTTTCCGGTCTTGACCTGCTTGAAAAAGCCAGGGAGATGAAGAGCGACCTTCTTTTCGTCATCATGACTGCCGAGGCAAGCATGAAGAATGCAGTCGAAGCGATGAAACGCGGAGCCTATGACTACATTACAAAACCGTTCGATCTGGATGTCATTGATGCAATCATCGAAAAAATTGAAAAAGCAAGGGAAATGACCTGCCAGGTATCTCTCCTTAAAGAAGAACTTAAAGACCGCTATCTCCTGGAGAAGACCATAATCGGCAATTCCCCGGCAATGAGGGAAATTTACAAAACTGTCGGCAAAGTCGCTCCAAGCGACATGACCGTGCTGGTACAGGGGGAATCGGGGACGGGCAAAGAACTTATTGCCCGGGCGATTCATTTCAACTCCAAAAGACTGGGGAAGCCCTTTATCGCCATAAATTGCGCTGCAATTCCGAAGGAACTCCTTGAAAGTGAGCTCTTCGGCTTCGAAAAGGGCGCCTTCACCGGGGCGGTTGAGAGAAAACTAGGCAAATTCGAGCAGGCAAGCGGCGGCACAATTTTTCTGGATGAAATCGGTGACATGCCCCTGGACCTTCAGGCAAAAATACTCAGGGTGCTGCAGGAAAAGGAAATAACGAGAACCGGCGGTAACCAGAACATAGTCGTAGACACGCGGATAGTTGCAGCAACGAATCAGGACCTGGAAGGTAAGGTAAAAGACAAATCCTTTCGCGAAGATCTGTTTTATCGGCTCAACGTGGTTCCAATCCGCCTCATTCCACTGAGGGAGAGAAAGGAAGACATTCCCCTGCTGATCGAGTATTTCCTGTCCAAGACATGTTCCGAAATGCAGATCCCGATCAAAAAGTGCACAAAGGATGCTTTTGATCTCCTGTCAAGCTATGCCTGGCCCGGAAATGTCCGAGAACTCGAAAACACAGTCAAGCGAACAGTCATACTTTCTTCTGACAACCTTCTCACAGCTGATGATTTTTCTTCACTGCGAAACGCTGGAGGTTCCTCGCGCAGCGAAGACCTTTCGCTGGAATCGCTTGTTGATCAGAAACTGCGCTCCTGCCTCGGCAATATTGACAGGATGGAGACCGGCGATTTATACAGCATGGTGCTTGAGCAGATAGAGCGTCCCCTGATTCGTTTCGTCCTCGAGAAAACCCGCGGCAACCAAGTCAAGGCTGCTGATATACTCGGAATAAACAGGAATACATTGAGGAAAAAAATCCAGGAACTGGGAATAGAATTAAGGAAGGACTGATACCGAAACTTTCGGAAGCCGGCATTCTGGCCGTGTCTCCTACCGATCAATAAGCGAGTTTTGCCAGATAACGATCGAGATTCCGCTTTGATTCGCCTGCGAAAGCGACGAACTCGATGCCAAAACCTGATGGCAAGTTGTTTTTATTACTGCCTTCGCCATAATTTCGCCAGCGTACCGAACCTTTTGCCTGAACCAAGACGTTGCCTTCTTTATCCAGCGGGAAAACCAGAGTAATTTCTGTCCCCGTTTCAAGTGCATATTCGGTCGCGATATATATGCCGTTTCTGCTGAGGTTCCGAACCGTCCCGGTCATGTTGACACGAAAAGCCTGAAAGCGAACAGCAGCTTCGAATGGATACCTGGCTTCCCGACGGTCCAATTCAGGAACGAACCTGCGAACAGTATTCAGATAAGAATTCCTTTCAAGAGGCTTGGTAAGCAAGGCGTCACACCCTGCCCCCCTGCAGGTTTCGAGGTCCTCATTCTTCCCAGCGCTGGTGGTCATCACTACCGGGATTTCCCCAAGTTCGCGATCTCTTTTTATCGACTTGCACAAGTCAGAACCATTCATGTTTGGCATATGCAAGTCGGTAACAACTAGGACGAGCTTGTTTTCCTTTGCAATTCCTAGTGCTTCCAAACCATCCCGTGCACAGAGGATGTTGAGTGAAGACATCTTGAGAAAACCTTTCTGGATTTCAAGGAACATAACCACGTCATCAACTATGAGTATATTTCCGGGCATGAACCTCAAACCTCGCTGGCCTGTTCGGAGGCCAGAATTTGACGTGCGACTATGTCATGGTTGAGCCACAAGACCGGCGCTCCAGGTTCCCAGGATGTATGAAAAATCAGGTGCCCAACAGCTTTGAACACCTCCCGTGAAAGTTCCGCGCATACTATGTTCTTCGAGTCTCGGTTCATGTCCAGCATGGCTCCGGCGCTGGCAAGCATCAGGGAAGACTGCTGAGCGGTGTTGTGAAGAGGCCACGTGGAAAAATCGCGAAAATATTCCTGGATCGCGTTCGAAAGATAAGCGTTCGCCGCTGCCAGCAGATCATCGAGCGCCACATCGTCTTTAAGGAGATTCTGGCAGGCTTTACTAATGCCGTCCGCAACAGCTCCGCCCCCTTCTTTCATGAGTGCCGATATCAGAGGGTACAGTGATATTTCAACACCGAGAAACAACGCACTTGAATTCGTCTGTATTTCAGGGCAATTGAACACCGTTGCATTGATTCCCTTCTTCCAGGCCTCCGAGGCAATCACTTCAAGTCTCATCTTTGCCCAACCCTGCAAATACGGGGTATATGTCTGCCAGCAATACTCACCGTTTACAAGAACTTCGCAACCATGGTAACCGTAGGCGGTGTACGCTACCTTACCGCCACTTGCGGCAACACGCTCACGAATTAACCTCGAGTAATCGATGAGGTATTGAAAGGTGTCTGCCGTCACCTCATCAAAAGAAATAGCACATAATCTACCAAGTTCCGACGTCCAAAAAGATTCGGAAGGTGTGTATCTGTCGCCTGTTCCTTTGAATACCCTGTTGAGAACCGGCATCAAAACTCTGGCGCGAGGTATCCCGCCTGCCATTGTATGCGAAAAAAGAACATTCGCGCTGTCCGGAATGAGTGCATCAAGTTCGTGCATGACACTGGAAAGTGCCGAGGTAAAACGTTCCACGCCTGATTTCCTTGACTCCTCAATTGCTGTCCAGTCCAGGGCAGCATCTTCCCAGCCATCCGACTTTATTCCCTTTAACTGATCCGCCGGAGTGATCCCGGTTGCGGATTTATCCAGATCAAATCCTGCTTCAAGCGGAATGTTGATTATCTTCCCGCCCAATGACTCCTGGGCTATTGCCAGTTCATCTTTTGTAAGAGGCCGCAGTGTACCGTCACTTTCACGTCTCCCAACGGTGATGCCCAATATCGTCATCCCGGCCCTGCGGGCTTCATCCACAAGTCCGTTTGCATAACCCCGGCCGAAAAGCTCACCAAACAATACGAACACATCGCCTTTCCCGTACCCTCCCGGACATGGCAACTGACGTAGCGGATTAAAATCTGTCATGGTTTTCCAACCTTTCTCTAGTCGAAATCGGGGGTGGTCCCGCCCTTCCCGAAACAGACTCCTCTTTTTGAATTTTTAATAAAATCAATCAACTGCCGAACATCTTGCGTCATGGACAATTCGGTTTCGGCGAGTTCCAGGTTTTCTTTCATGTTGGGACCTCCACGGAACAGCAACTTGAAAGCGTTCCTCAAAGCCCTCACTCGTGCGGCGTCAAACCCGTTGCGACGCAACCCGACAAGATTTATGGCCCGCACTGTGTGCGTTTCATCCATTATACAGAAGGGAGGCACATCACGGGAAGTACGTGACAGACCTCGCATCATGGAAAGAGCACCCAAATGGCAGAACTGGTGAACAACACAGTTGCCGGAAATTATGGCCCGGTCGTCGACAGTGACATGTCCGGCAAGCAGAGAGCCGCCGGCAAGTATTATATGGTTTCCGATCGTGCAGTTGTGGGCAACGTGAGACTGCACCATGAAATAGTTTTGATTTCCGATTTCGGTCCTGCTCCCACTGCGATTGCCTCGATGAACAGTTACATACTCCCTGAACGAATTCCCATCGCCCACTTCCAGGTAACTTTCTTCTCCGTTATAGCCGAAATCCTGAGGATCGTGGCCGATTATTGCGCCATAATGGACAGTGTTGTCACGCCCGAGGGTGGTCCATGGACCTACGATTGCATTTGCCATTATAACGGTACCGCTTCCAATACGACTGTGATCGCCCACTTGAACGTTAGGGCCTATAGTGACATTTTCTTCAATCTGGGCAGAAGGACTGATATGGGCTGTTGGATCAATCATGAAGACCTCTGGCGCTGACCGGTACTGAAGCAGTTCAGCTTCAAAAATCCTGGCGCCTCGCGTAATTTTCGAATTTCGTGTATTCTCCGAGAAAGGCCAGTTCCACGGTGCCGATAGGTCCGTTTCTCTGTTTTCCGATAATGATCTCTGCTCTTCCCTTTACATCGGGATTGTCTTTGTTGTAAACCTCATCACGATATACGAACATGATGACATCGGCATCCTGCTCAATTGCTCCCGATTCACGAAGGTCACTCATGATCGGCCGTTTGTCGTTCCTGTTTTCCAATCCCCTGTTCAACTGTGAGAGCGCAACAACCGGCACGGAAAGTTCCTTGGCCAACGCTTTGAGTGATCTGGAAATCTCTGAGATCTCCTGTTGCCGGGACTCTGAAGACGCGCCGCCTCGCATTAGTTGAAGATAGTCCACCACTATCATTCCAATGCCATGCTCGGCCTTGAGCCTTCTTGCCTTGGCGCGCATTTCAAGTACTGAAATGGCCGGTGTGTCATCTATAAAGATTTTTGCTTCGAAGAGTTTTTCCGCGCCTTTCATCACCCTTTCCCAGTCACCTTCTATCAGGTGCCCGGTGCGAAGCCTGCTGGCATCCACGCGAGCCTCTGAACAAAGGAGACGGGTAACCAGTTGCTCCTTGCTCATCTCCAGAGAAAAGACCACTACAGGATGGCGAGGCTCCGCATGGACAGAAGCGTACTGCGCAATGTTAAGGGCAAAAGCGGTTTTCCCCATCGAGGGTCGCCCCGCGATTATGATCAGGTCACCTTTCTGAAATCCGGCTGTCTTCTGGTCCAGATCGATGAAACCGGTGGGAACACCGGTCACTTGTTCCTTTTTTTCATAGAGCTCGCCTATATACTTGATTGTATCTTTGAGGATTGCGTTGAGTTGATGATAAGGAGTCTTTATCTGATTTTCGGAAATATCAAAAATCGATTTTTGCGCCTTGTCGAGCAGTTCCTCAATCTCGGACTTTTCATCATATCCTTCCGTTACAATTTCTGTTGCGGCATGAATAAGGTTACGTGCAATTGCTTTTTCCTTGACGATCCTGCTGTAGTAGGCAATGTTGGCTGCTGTAGGGACAAAGTCCACAAGAGTAGCCAAATACGCCCCTCCGCCAACCTCCTCCAATTCTCCACGCTTCTTCAGAACAGAAGTCAATGTGACCAGATCGCATGGCTCACGATGTTCGTTGAGTTCGATCATCGCTCTCATGATCTTCCTGTGAGACTCCCTGTAGAAGTCATCGGGCACAAGGATATCAAGCACACGGTTTATTGCGTCGTTTTCGAGGAGAATGCCTCCAAGTATTGACATTTCCGCTTCAATGCTTTGTGGTGGTAATTTTCTGCTGCCTGATAAAGGCATGAATTCACCTTCTGTCATATACGATTTTTTTGAACTAAATAATATACTCCTCATGTCTTCCATGGTCAACAGAGTTGTGAAAATGTGCAATAATTCGAAACGACGGATCATTGTCCGCGACCGGCGTTTTTTAACGGCACTATGCCTGATCGGTAAAGCAAAAGGGCGGGATGGCTTATTCGCCATTCCCGCCCTTTTGCTTTACCGATTTTCTGCATACTGATTCAACGGACTTGTTGGATGGCCTACTGAATCATTTTTATTCCTCAGGTTTGGTCACAATGACTTTCAAAGTGGCTGTAACCTCAGGATGTACTTTGACAGGAACGTCATATTCTCCGAGGTGCTTGATGGGTTCGGCCAACATGATCCGCTTGCGATCAATATCGAGCCCAAGCTTTTGCAGATTTTCAGCAAGATCCATATTGGTGACGGATCCGAAAAGCTTATCACCTTCACCCGCCTGATGTTGAAGTTTCAGCGGAGTGGCGGCAATCCGTTCGGAAAGATTCTTCGCCTGCTCGAGAACCTTGTTTTTCTTATACTCCATCTGGCGTTTCGCATGTTCCAAAGCCTTTGCATTCTTCGTAGTGGCTTCGATTGCGTATCCTTTTGGGAGCAGGTAATTCCTTGCATACCCGGGGGCCACTTTTACAATGTCGCCGATATGGCCCAAAGTTTCGATGTTTTCCTTAAGAATTACTTTCATCATTTCTCCTTCCTAGCCTGATGCTACAGGTTTTCTTGTTTTTTTTGCTTTCTGAAATCGACCCAGAGGTCGAACAAACCACATGCGGTCACTGCAACAGCCAGGAATGGCTGAATAAACAAAAACAGGTAAAAGAGCGGTTGCAGGAAGCGTGGCATAGATGATTTGCTGAAAAAATATGCCGTGACTGCCAGTCCCTGCACCAGATACAAGAAGAGTGCAAGGACTAGAAAATTCAGCGATATTGTTTCAATAGCAGTGTTGTCGACAAGTTGCGCAAAGCCTGATCCAATCAGCAGCCAGATCAAGCTTTCGGGATTTCTGTAATTCGAAAAGCTGGAAGTGTGTTGCAGAATCTCCCTGGTTTTGCTGAACCTGCGCAACAGAAGCATGTTCAATAAGGCCACTACTCCCGAATTGATCACCAGACATGACGGATAAATCTTTGTCAGGAAATCTTTTACAAATAGAATTGTTTGTTTATCGATCTTGCCCCCCATAGGTGCGAGGGAAAGGTCAACAATTCTTCCGATTTCAGCATGTGCGGAAGCGGCGGGCATGAAGCAGCCAACCAAAGAGAGCAAAAACATCTGAATGCCGACCGCAATGAATATTGTCCTGGCAAATCCGCATCTACGCAAGATCAGTTCCGGCAATAGAAGTGTCAAAGGGAGCCATTGGAACAGATATGAAAAGAAAAACTGTTGATCTTGTACTGCCAGGACCGAAAGTACTGCGGCAATAATGCAATAGCCTGCTTTTCTCCCAGATACGAGCGTGAAATAGATACCGGGAAAAGGGACCAGGAACACGGCCAGTGCACCGGCGACAGGCAAAACTTCGTCAGAGAAGCAGAGCGCCAGCGTAATCAAGGTACCCGCGATTACGCCGGCAGCAGCTTCCCGTCCTCTCAAGAACATCTTATGCCTTTCCGTCAGGGCATGACGTGCCCGGCGGCTATAGGCAGCAGGGCAATATTCCTGGCCCTCTTGATTGCCTCGGTAATTTCTCTCTGGTGTTTGGCGCAGTTCCCGGATATTCTTCTCGGAATTATCTTGCCGCGTTCACTGATAAATGACCTCAATGTGCGGGGGTCTTTGTAATCGATGGTAATCTGCTTGTCCGCGCAAAAACGGCAGACTTTCCTGCGCTGGAAATTTCTCTTTTTTCTCGGACCATTACCCCTGGAGGGTGTTCTTTCTTCACTCATTTCAGTTTGCCTCCCGTACTGTCATTCTGCAGGCGCGGTCGTTTCCGACGCGGCCGCTTCCGAAACACTTGTCTCTGCCGATACCTCCGCGACAGCCTTTTCAGCCGCTGCGGCCGGCGCCACAACATCTTTCTCAAGCTTGACGCTCTGGTATCTAAGAACCTTGTCATCAAGCCGGAGGCGGCGCTCCAGTTCAGCTATCAACGCGGGGTTTCCCTCGAAATTGAGGTAGAAATAACGGCCCCGAGCCTGTTTCTTGAGCGGATAGGCAAGCTTCCTCATCCCCCAGTCTTCCAGTCTGTAACACTCGCCTTTGAAACTGGCTATTACATCCTGTACCTTCTCCGAAAGTGCCTTGATGTCTTCGTCACCAAGGTCAGGGTGGACGATATAGATCGTCTCATACTTCCTCATGTACAAATTCCTCCTCGCGGTTTGTTTAGCCCCGGACTTTCCCGGAGCAAGGAGAACGGCGTATCGCCGGTCAACAAATAATACGTTATGACTTCATGGAATCAAAAGTTCTTTGTTGTTGTAAATGCTCATTGCCTTAGGAAGGCCTTCGATAAGAAGGGTTTCGAGCATATCTACTGCGCCATCGAGCACGGGCAGCAAATCGTTCATTTCATCTTTTCCGAAAGTAGACAGAACGTAATCAACCGCATCGCCCCGCACAGGCCTTCCGATTCCTATCCGCAGCCTGATGAACTCGCCTGTCCCCAGGCTGGACGTTATCGATTTCAGCCCGTTGTGTCCGCCGTTGCCACCCCCCATCTTCATCTTTATCCTGCCGAAGGGAATGTCCAGATCGTCATGAACAACAATGAGATCCTCAAGCTCAGTTTTATGAAATCTTGCGGCCTCGGCAACAGATCGGCCGGAAAGATTCATGAAGGTCTGCGGTTTCAGCAGAATGAGTCGACTGCCCTGCCAGTGCCCTTCCCCGCAGAGCCCGGAAAATGTTTTTTTGGATATTGGAATTCCTGCCGTGGTCGAGAGTCTGTCCAAAACCATGAAACCCGCGTTGTGGCGGGTCCACAGGTATCTGGAGCCGGGATTTCCCAGTCCTACGACTAATTTTGCTGCCATTGGTAGCGCCTCAATCAGGAAAGAGGTTTATTCCTCTTCAACAGTTTCGGCAGCTTCTGTTTCCTTGGCTTTTCCAAGAACGTTCACGACCGTTGCCTTCTGGTCGTCAAGCACCTTCACTCCGGCGGGAACCTTGACGTCAGCGATATGCAAGGATCCTCCTATGCCCAGTTCGCTGATATCAACTTGAATGTTCCCGGGGATTTGCGATGCAAGGCACTCCAGGTCAATGCTGTGCATGAGGAAATCCAACATACCGCCTTCCTTCACGCCGATGGCAGATCCGACAAGACTTACCGGCACCTTGACCCTGATCCTTTCCTCGAGGTTTACCTTGTGCAGGTCAACGTGAATCGGATTACCCTTGAGGCAGTCACGGACCATATCCGCAACGATAACCAGTTGCCCGTCCAAACCGGCTTCACCTTTGAGGCTGATCAGATGGTTCATCCCACCTTCGCCTTCAATGACGGAATCCAGCTCTTTCCTGTCTACGGAGACAGTTACAGGTTCGAATCCTTTCCCGTACACTACCGCCGGAACACGGCCATTTACCCTAAGTCTTCTGCAGGGCCCCTTGCCCAGTTCGACTCTTGATTCTATTGTCAGAACTCTTTGTTCCATAATACCTCCGTTTGTAATTTGCTGAAAGAACCGTCAATGCATGTTTTTATACGAAAAGCGAACTCACCGATTCATTGCAATGAATCCTGCGGATGGCTTCCGCCAACAAACCGGCCAAGGACAATACTTTTATTTTTCTTGATTTTGCTGCTACTTCGTTGAGGGGAATCGTATCGGTAATGACCATTTCCTGGATCTCCGATTGCTCGATACGCTCAATTGCCGGCCCTGAAAGGACGCCGTGAGTCGCACATGCATAAATTGCAGTCGCGCCGTGATCACGTAGGGCTTTTGCAGCTTGCGTCAGAGTGCCGGCAGTATCCACCATGTCATCGACAATTATCGCAACCTTGTCCCGAACATCTCCGATCAGGTTCATTACTTCAGATATGTTCGGTCCGGAACGTCGCTTGTCTATTATGGCCAGGCTGGAACCGAGCCGCTTTGCAAAAGCCCTGGCCCTCTCGGTGCCGCCTGCGTCCGGGGACACGATCACCGTGTTGTCATTAACTATGTGGTTTCTTAGATATTCAAGGATTACTGAAGCTGCATACAGGTTATCCACCGGTATGTCAAAAAAGCCCTGAATCTGGCCGGCATGCAGGTCGACGGTGACTACCCTGTCGGCACCGGCCGCGGTCAACAGGTCGGCAACCAGCTTGGAGGTGATTGGTGAGCGCGGAGCCACCTTTCTATCCTGTCTCGCATATCCGTAATAGGGGATCAATGTTGTAATCTTGGCGGCGGATGCCCTTTTCAACGCATCCATCATGATCAGGAGCTCCATGAGATTGTTATTGGTCGGCGAACAGGTCGACTGGACAACGTAAACCTCGCGCCCGCGCACATTTTCGCCGATTTCAACCCGAATCTCACCGTCCGAAAAAGTTTTTACCTTGGCCTGTCCCAACGGCACGCCGAGTTTTTCGCAAATCTTTACTGCCAGGACAGGATTGGAATTGCCACAGAAAATTCTTATTTTATCTTCCATCAAATCCTCGATTATCCACTTACAGCGATTTTGTAGTCAGAATGGCTGGGGCGCCAGGGATCGAACCTGGGAATGCCGGAATCAAAATCCGGTGCCTTACCGCTTGGCGACGCCCCACTATGAACAGTTACTGAACCGTATGCGTAACAACGGCATACCATTCAGTGTTTACAGCAATTTCAGAATGGCAGTGTCGGGCCTTCTCCTCCGACTCGAATACACCGAAAACTGTCGGACCGCTTCCGGACATCAACGCCCCCCTGGCGCCTTTTTCAAGCAGGAGGTTCTTGATATCCCTGATCAGCGGAAAACTGCTGATGGTTACATTTTCCAGATCATTGGACAACAGACTGCAGATATCCTCGATTCTATTGTTAAACTTTGGCAGTTTAGCCAGATCTTTTTCCTTTGTCAATTGTAAACTTTTATATACCCACGCAGTCGAAACGTGAATATTCGGATTGACCAGGACCAGCCAGACTGGCGGCAGGCCTTCGACAGGTGTGAGGATTTCGCCGATTCCTTCAGCCAATGCCGTTTTCTTGAAGATGAAAAAAGGAACGTCGGCGCCGAGGCCAAGTCCCAAGTCCATCAGTTCACGATCATGCAACCCCATTTCGAGAAGATCGTTCAGGCCCATGAGAACAGAAGCAGCATCACTGCTGCCACCACCCAGACCTGCCGCAACAGGAATGTTCTTGGCAATGGATATATCGATTCCGGGTTTGACGGCGATACGTTGCAGAAGCGTATCGGCAGCTTTCCATGCAATGTTCCCCGGCCCGTCAGGGACACCGTCCTTCCCGCAATTGACGCGGATTCCGGGCATCTCAGAAAGAGATAGGACGATCTCATCGTATATCGCTATGCGCTGCATTACCATTCTCAGATCATGATAATTGTCAGGCCGCTTGCGTATAACATCCAGCAGGTAGTTGACTTTTGCGGGTGCCCTCAGGCTTATGGAATTCATTATGCAAAATATCCTTGTCGGCTAATAACGTCTTTCATCAGACTTGCCACGCGCAATGGCTGCCCTTATCGCAGGCAATGCTTCAGTTGCGGCCCTTTCACCCTCGAGCACGGCATCGTGGCGCCTCGAGAAGTCGCCAGATCCTATATTTCCAACCTTTGGTCTTACAACCACATCGGCACGCTGCAGCTGTTGAGCTGAGATCTTGCCGTACATGATGCCGATAGATTGAAGGATCGTGCTCAGGGTCCCCGCCGGCCTTGGAGATTCGCCATTTCCGGATATGTCCACTGCAATGACGATATCAGCTCCCATGCGACGGGCGACATCGACTGCAACCGGGCTCACTACCCCGCCGTCGACGTACATCCTTCCACCGATTACCGGCGGGACAAATACTCCCGGCACAGAACAGCTGGCCCTGACCGCTGAACCTGTATTCCCGGAACCGAAGACCATCTCCCTGCCGGTCTGGATGTCCGTCGCAACTGCGTAAAAAGGTATCTTGAGCTTCTCCATGGGTGCATTGCGCAACATCCGGTTTACGTAACCCTCCAATTTCTCACCTTTGATGAAGCCATTGTCAGGTATGGTAAGGTCGGCAACATCGGATTGTTCCAGGCCAAATGATATTTTCTGCAACTGGAATGCATTGAAGCCATAGGCATAAAGGCTTCCGACAAAACTTCCGGCGCTGGTGCCGACGATCATGTGCACAGGTATGCGGTTTGCCTCGAGAACCTTTATCACGCCAACGTGGGCAAAACCCTTCGCCGCTCCGGCGCCCAGTACCAAGGCCACCCGGGCAGGTTTCTGGACAACCGTGGTGGGAACTTCCTTGGGCATGCACCCCGGAAGGAGCAACAGCAGAAAAGCCGTTATGACGGCGTACAACGTCAGTTTTTCTTTTAAATGAAGCAATTCCAAATCCTCTGTTACATCCGGTCTCCCGGCAGTGAACAGGAGTATATGAAACCGTCCTTATAAAATTACAGGAGCGCGTCCTCAATCCTGATCAGCTTGCTCTTTTCCTTGATAAAATCAAAACCGTCTATTTCCTTCAATGCGCGGCGGATGTCTCCCTCAAGGGCACTGTGGGTCATGATGACTATAGGTACCGACTCGCCCGCCATTCTGGACGACTGGATCATGGATTCGATGCTGATGTTGTTGCTGCCCAGTGCCCCCGCAATCTTCCCGAGCACACCAGGTTTGTCAAGGGCGCTGAACCGCAGATAATACTTGCTTGTTATCTCATCCATCGGTTTCAGCGGAAGATTTTTCAGCTGGTTGTCGAGGAATCCAAGTGGTGCGATCCTCCGCCCTATTCCTGCCTTGAGATTACGAGCTATGGCCATGACGTCGCCGACAATCGCACTGGCTGTCGGATCCATGCCTGCCCCGCGACCGTAAAACATTACAGTGTCAACAAAATCGCCGGTAAGCCTTATGGCGTTGAACACACCGTCGACGTCGGCCATCGGGTAGTCAAGGGGAATCATCGTGGGATGGACTCTTGCCTCGACCCTCTCACCGTCCAGCTTGCCGATTGCAAGAAGCTTGATCTTGAATCCGAATTCCTTGGCAAAATTTATGTCGATTGCCGAAATGGAGCTGATTCCCTCAGTGTATATATTCTCAAAGACGACCCTGGTACCAAAACAGAGTGAAACAAGGATGGCAATTTTGTGGGCCGTATCGATGCCCTCTATATCGAAGGTTGGATCTGCCTCAGCATATCCAAGCTCCTGGGCATTCTTCAGTACTTCCGCGAAGTCGGCGCCTTCCTTGGTCATCCTGGTCAGGATATAATTGCAGGTGCCGTTCAGTATGCCGAGAACGGTGCCGAAATTATTGGCAGCCATGTTCCCCTTGATTGCTGACAATACAGGTATTCCACCACCAACAGCAGCTTCGTATCGAACCTCTATTCTCTTGCGGGCTGCCGCTGCATAGATTTCTTCCCCATGGACAGCCAATAGCGCTTTGTTGGCGGTAACAATGTGCTTGCCGTTTTCTATGGCCCTGAGAATGAAATCTTTTGCGGTTTTATATCCTCCGATCAGTTCGATCACTACGGATATCTTCGGGTCATTGAGAACCTCGTCAGCGTTCCTGGTCAGGATGCCGGGCGGGACCTCAACTCCTCGGTCAGTTTCAATGTCAAGGTCGGCGATTTTCCTCAGCCTCAGGCTGGCACCGACTTTTTCCTCGATCAAGGAGGCATTTTTAGTTAGAAGTTTTACCACTCCGGTACCTATCGTACCAAACCCGAGAAGCCCTATCCCAACCTCTTTCATAACACCTCGCATTATAATGACATGGTAAAGATCATTCCCCGGAGACCGTTTCGGAACTTTTCTCGCCATCCATGCCGGCCGCGACTTCGTCAAGGATGCCGTTTACAAATGCCGGTGAATCTTCGGTCCCGAATTTCTTCGCTATTTCCACTGCTTCATTGATGGTAACGTTCCTGGGTATGTCTGCGCGGAACAGCAGTTCGAATATTGCCAACCGCAGAATGTTCAAGTCAACGCGTGACATGCGTGCAATCGACCAGTTTTTCGATTTGCCCGCAATCTTCGAGTCGATCTCTTCACGCTTTTCCCTCACACCTTTGACCAGTTCCTCGGCAAAGTCGAGGGATTCGTAGGATTTTGTCGCCGCGTCTGGCTCCCTTGGTATCGCCGGGTGTTCTTCCCACGGGTTCATATCCAGTGCGTACAGCATCTGCAGAGCCAGTTCACGGCCCAGTCTTCTGGCGCCCACCTCTATGCCAGCCTTTTCAAGAGATTTGCAATCTCGATGGCCGACATCGCGGCATCAAACCCTTTATTGCCAGCCTTTGTGCCGGCGCGCTCAATTGCCTGCTCGATGCTGTCGGTAGTAAGGACCCCGAATATGACCGGTACACCGCTGTCCAGAGAGACATGTGCCACACCCTTGGACACTTCGGCGGCAACGTAGTCGAAGTGCGGAGTTGCCCCCCTGATTACTGCGCCGAGGCAGATAACGGCGTCATATTTGCCGGACGCTGCCATTTTCCGGGCGGCAAGAGGTATTTCAAACGCACCGGGCACACGGGCCACATCGATCTTTCCATCATCCGCGCCATGGCGTATCAATGCGTCAAGCGCTCCCTCCAGAAGCCGTTCACTAATGAAACTGTTAAAACGACTTACAAGTATGCCGAATGAAAGTCCCGCTGCTTCAAGATTTCCTTCTATGTAGTTGGGCATGTTGCACTCTCCGGTAAAGTATCCTTCTCTGGCATTTCCGGGTATTTAACTCCGGTAGCGTCCTTTCAGCTCCCATAACGCTTCAGACATTCTCGAGCAGATGTCCCATCTTCTCTCTCTTGGTCTGGAGATATTTCATGTTGCACACGGTGGCTTCGATCTCGAGCGGCACCCTCTCCACTATGTCGATTCCGTACCCCTCAAGTCCGACCATTTTTTTCGGGTTGTTGGTCATCAGGCGGATCTTTTTCGCACCCAGCAGCACGAGGATCTGGGCGCCGATTCCGTAATCCCGCAAGTCATCCTTGAAACCAAGCTCGATATTTGCTTCCACCGTGTCCTTTCCCTGGTCCTGCAGCGCGTATGCACGAAGTTTATTGGTCAGGCCTATCCCACGGCCTTCCTGGCGCATGTAGAGTATTATGCCCTTCCCCTCCGATTCTATCATTTCCATGGCGCGCTGGAGCTGGTCACCGCAGTCACAGCGGCAGCTCCCGAAAACATCACCGGTCAGGCACTCTGAATGTACCCTGACAAGCAGGTGATCGTCTCCCTTGATCTCTCCTTTGACCAGTGCCAGGTGTTCAAGATGGTCCACCGCATTGTCAAACACGATTGCCTTGAAATCGCCGAATTTCGTCGGCAGCATCACCTCGGCGGCTTTTTTTACAAGTGTTTCATGCTTCATCCTGTAGGCAATCAGGTCGGCAACCGTACAGATTTTCAGACCGTGTTCCTTGGCAAATTTCTTGAGTTGCGGCATGCGGGCCATTGTTCCGTCATCGTTCATGATTTCGCAGATGACCCCTGCCGGTTTCATACCGGCTAGCCGGGCAAGATCAACCGACCCTTCGGTCTGCCCGGTGCGTACCAGTACTCCGCCTGCCCGCGCGCGCAAGGGGAAAACGTGCCCGGGGCGGGCAAGATCTTCCGGAAGAGTATTGTCATCTACGGCAGTCAGGATGGTGTGTGCCCTGTCCGCTGCCGAAATGCCGGTGGTGACACCTTTCTTTGCTTCTATCGATACAGTGAAGGCAGTGCTGAAAGCCGAGGTGTTGTTATGAACCATCGGCGGCAATCTGAGCTGGTCGCACTTTTCAGCGGTCATTGCAAGACAGATGAGGCCACGGCCGTATTTTGCCATGAAATTAATGGCTTCAGGAGTCACCATCTCCGCTGCCATGGTCAGATCACCCTCGTTTTCCCTGTCCTCGTCATCAACGAGGATGACCATCCTGCCCTGTCTGATCTCTTCCAGTGCTGTTTCTATTGTTGCAACCGGCATGATTTTTCTGGTCCTCGCATGTAGGAATTATCGCAAATGTTCTATATCTCACAAAAAGCCGTTTTTCGCAAGAAGTTCCATTGAAACCCCGTCCCGTCCTTTTTCCCTGGCTGGGCCGAGAAGCCTCTCAATGTACTTTCCAATGAGGTCGGTTTCAACGTTGACTTCGCCACCCTGACGTTTCAGATGCAGTGTGGTCTGTTGTGCTGTGTGTGGGATAATGTTAACCGAGAAGACATCTCCTTCAATTTCGTTTACGGTAAGGCTTATGCCATCAATGGCAACCGATCCCTTTTCGATAAGGTAACGTGAAAATTTTTCCGGGATGCGGAATGAAACGATCAGGTTGGAGGAATCCTCCCGAGAACCGGAAATGACTGCCATGCAGTCCACATGTCCACTGACCAGGTGCCCCCCCAATCTGTCGCCAAGGCGGAGCGCCCGTTCCAGGTTCACGTACGCTCCGGGGCGAAGTCGACCCAGAGTGGTCCTGGTTACCGTTTCCGGAGACACGTCGAATGAAATGCATCCAGTGTCCTTTCCCACTACCGTCAGGCATGCGCCGTTTACTGCCACGGAGTCGCCGATACGGATCTCTTCGAGAGGCAGCCCGCATGATGCCACCAGTCTTGCCCCCGCACCTGTCCGTTCCAGCCGCAGGACTTTTCCGATGTCTTCTATAAGACCGGTAAACATGATTTCTCCGGGTAGGCTTCGACCATAATATCCTCTCCGAAACGCCTTACAGCGATGTTTTTCAATGTTACCGCAGAATCCATCTTCTCTATGCCTTTTCCTGAAAATAGTCCGAAACCGTCTTCTCCACCCAGCACTTTCGGCGCGTAGAAAAGGAGAAACTTGTCGATCAGGCCTTCATGAAGCGCCGCCGAAGCAAGGGATCTTCCACCCTCGAGCAGGACTGATTGGATTCCGCAGGAACCAAGCCTTTTAAACATGTCCATCAGATCAACCCTTCCGCTCCTCTCCGCACAAACCAGCACCCTAACGCCAAGCTTCTCGAGCCAGGAAAACCTGGCCGGATCTTTCTCAATGGTTGCGATCATTGTGTTTCCCGACATTTCGCGGCTCAGGACTTTCGAATCCGGCGGTGTCCTGAGCCTGCTGTCGACGATTATCCGTAAAGGGTCTTTCGCCCTCCGGGGCAATCTGCAATTCAATTGCGGATTGTCCGCGAGAACAGTTCCAACTCCCACCATTACGGCATCGACCACTGCTCGAAGTTTATGGACATATCTCCTCGATAATTCGTTTGTTATCCACTTCGATTCGCCAATTGAAGTTGCAGTTTTACCGTCCAGGGTCATGGCGCTTTTCAGGGTTACGAAAGGCATGCCGCTGGTCACATGCTTGATGAATGGTTCATTCAAGCGAATGCATTCCCGTTCCAGAATACCGCAACGGACTTCAATTCCGGCTGTTCTAAGCTTCTCGATACCCCTGCCCGATACAAGAGGATTGGGGTCACGCATTCCCACGAACACTCGGGAAACCATCGAATCAACGAGGGCATTGGCACAAGGCGGCGTCCGGCCGTAGTGGGAGCAGGGCTCCAGTGTCACATAAACGTCCGCTCCTCGCGCGAGGTCACCCGCCTGAGCAAGAGCGTGCACTTCTGCATGAGCGGTCCCTGCTTTCCTGTGCCATCCTTCACCTACTATTCGCCCGTCCTTGACAATCACGCAGCCGACAACAGGATTGGGAGAGGTCCTGCCCACACCGTGTCGCGCAAGGCTAATTGACCGTCTCATCATCCTCATGTCCATTTCAACCATGACTATGTGGTGCCTCCGATGCTGGAAAGAATCAAATCAGGAGCGCGAGCCTTTGAGGAGATCCTGTAGTTCATCCATGAATTCATTGATATCCTTGAACGATCGGTAAACCGATGCAAACCGGACGTAGGCGACCTCGTCAATCTCGTGCAGCTCCGCCATAACCAGTTCTCCGATGGTGGTTGTGGGCACTTCCCGTTCCTGGCCCTCTTGGAGCCTGGTTTCAAGCCGATCCACCAATTTCTCTATTGTCTCAACTGAAACCGGGCGCTTCTCGCATGCTTTCTTGATCCCGGCAATAAGCTTCAAACGATCGAACGGCTCGCGTCGCCCGTCTTTTTTGAGCACCATTGGCAGGATCTCCTCGACCCTCTCGTGCGATGTGAAACGTTTTCCGCAAACCTCGCATTCCCTGCGCCTGCGGATGGACGATCCTTCCTTGTCAGGCCGTGAATCCACAACCTTGCTGTTGGGATTCAGGCAGAAAGGGCACCTCATGCTTCCTCCGTTTTCCCCTGGGGTCTGCAAGCCGTCTTGACAACTTCAATTCCAGCCTCATCAACCATTTCGCCTGCAAGCGGGTCTGGATACCCTTCTTCGTATACAATGCGCATGATTCCGGCATTGATCAGCATTTTAGTGCAGATGCCACACGGCAGGGTTGTGCAGTAGAGAGTAGAACCGTTTATGTTTGTGCCGTGTTTCGCTGCCTGAATTATGGCGTTCTGCTCCGCGTGAAGCCCGCGGCACAGTTCATGGCGTTCTCCCGGTTGAACGGAGAGCCTTTCCCTCAGGCAACCGACATCGAGACAATGGGCAATGCCGGATGGAGCGCCGTTATAGCCGGAAGCCAGGATATTCCTGTCCTTTACCAGCAATGCTCCCACCTGCCTCCTCAGGCAAGTTGACCTGCGTGCCACTATTCTGGTAATTTCCATGAAATATTGATCCCACCCCGGTCTTTCCATGACTCTCCACTTGATATGAAATTGTGTCTCCCCTAGGATTGCCCGACTTCCTCTCCCAAGATATCAGATTTACATGATACTTACATGAAATACCTGACCGTGAACTATAACTGAGTTGAACAGAATAGACCATATTATCCTTGAAGGTCAAGAAAAGAGCCCTTCTACTTCCTATACTCAGATATATTCCTCACTCCGCGTTGCGGACATCACGAAGTTTCTTTTTTTCAGAGTCTCGATGCTTCTCTGCAATGCGCTTCTCCTTTTCACGGAGAGGAACGGATGAAGGAATCCTCTTCCTGGCGACACGGCTTCTCTTTACAAGGGCCTGTCGAAGCCGTTCCATGGCAAGGGCACGGTTTTGCGATTGGGATCGTCTTTCGCTAGCCTGAACCACTATCCCGGTTGGGATATGGCGTATTCTCACGGCGGAATCCGTGACATTCCTGTGCTGCCCTCCAGGGCCATGACCTCTGAAATACTCGATCCTGATATCGGTTTCATTAATTCGCAACTAAAATCTCCTTCTTGAAAGTCATCAGACTTGGCTGGGGAGATGCAGGATATAAACGGTTTATCCGAAAGTTTCCGCCCAGTTCCGTAGTATGGCTTCACAACCCTGAAACATCCTGTTTATGAGAATGCAAGTTGACACTTGCCGGCGGACGGTATAATAATACGCTCAATTATAGTCGAGGATAAGCAATGGATGCAATTTCACTTTTGAGGAAGCATTTCGCACAAGACAACGATGCTTTTGAGATTGTGCTTGAACACAGCCGGCTGGTGGCCAGGAAAGCCGTCACTTTGGCTCAAGCCATGTCAAATCCTTACCTCGACCTCCGTCTCATAGAAGAAGCGGCGCTGCTCCATGATATCGGAGTATGCAGAACGCACGTCCCGCGTATCGGCTGCCGTGGAGAAGCTCCTTACATCTGCCATGGCATTCTCGGCAGGGATATTCTCGAATCCGAAGGCTTAAGCGTGCATGCCCTGGTTTGCGAGCGCCACATCGGTGTGGGTATCGGGATCAAGGATATCGTGCAGCAAAATTTGCCGCTTCCAAAGCGGGAAATGGTTCCGATCAGTCTCACAGAAAAAATAATATGTTTCGCCGATCTTTTTTATTCAAAAAAACCAGGCAGCGTCTCTAGGGAAAAGTCCGTAGACGAAATATCCGCTTCTTTGCTCAAGCACGGAAAACACAAAGTGTCAATTTTTGAAGAATGGCGCCGCCTCTTTCTAGCTTAGCCAGGAAACAGCAAGATTCATTAACATGGAGAATCATGTTTCACTGCAGAATGTCAATTTCATGTGCAGTCACAAAACTTGAAAGGAAATCGTGCCGTGATAACTTATTTGCCTTATATTATGATAGTTGTTGCAGTGGCAGTAATATTGCTAGTAATGAATATACAGTCCCGCCAGGCGAGGAAGCATCGTGAAGAAACTGATCAGTTCATGGCAGCGCTCGGACAGAGGATTTCAGGCCTTGAGGAAGAATTCCATCAGTTACGCGACAAAGGCAGCCAAAACAATGACCTCAGGATAACACAGCTTCGTGATGAATTGAAAACAACTCTGGATAGTTTCAGGGATTCCCTCACCTCGAAACTCAACGGGCATGAAGCAGTGCTGAATCAAAGGCTTGAGCAGTTAAACGAGCGCTTGTCCGCTTCAATGGCCCGGCAGACAGCACCCGCGGTCGGAAACGGCCAGGCCAGGGCAGCCGAGGCAAAAACGCCACCCCGTGAAACACCGATTCACGAAAAGGCCAAACGACTGGCGCGTCTGATCGTGTCCGATATCGCGTTGTACAACGGCCCGGCAGTGGATGAAGGAATCAGGAACAATACGTTAGCCAAGCTACTGTCGCACGAAATTAAGGAAGCACGCGCACTATATTCCCAGCGTGTTCCTGAGGACGTTCGCAAAGACACAACATATCTTGAAGATGCTTTCAGGGAATTGATAGTCCGGAAAAAGCGCGAATTGAACATCCAGTAGGCTCAAACCTTGATTTCGGAGCAGCGAACCCTCTAATTTCTTCTTTAAAAGCCAATGCCTTCTCCAAATCCGGAGGCATTGGCTTTTTCATGCTTTTCTCTACCCGGAAACTCCTGGTAATGGCTGATAAAGGCCGGAGAAACTTACACTGCTTATGTATCTGCGAAAAGATCAGCCGTTGCTGTCAGAACGAACGATTTCATAACTCCCCATGCCATAAGCCGCCCCCTTGCCGCAGTGCAGGTATTCCCCCAGAAGCAGTAGCGGGTGGAATTCAGAAAGATCGCCTGTCACAACGCATGACCCGACCAAACCTTCCTTCTTCCCTCCCGTCCTGCCGGAATAAATGATATTGCTTTCGACGACACTCGTTTCTCTGCTCAAAGCAGACAATCGCTTGTAATCCAGTTCCAGGACGATACCGCCATAATAGAAAGCGATTGACGATATCCTTCTGAGCAGTGAAGTGATGAACTTGGGGAAAGAGAATTCCCTGATCGCCGTTCCGTCCTGCAACATGCACAATGGTGTCAGGAAGTGCAGGATTACGTGATCTGGAGGAAGGGCTGAGACTGCAAGAATGTCCTCCACCGTCAATGTTGCAAGCCTTCCGAAAGAAATGCCGTCATTGGCGGTCAGAAGTGGATTGCTAAAGCCGGAGCAATCAACGGAGCCGATTCCAGCAAGAGATATATCTGTGAATGACTGGAACACATCGATAAGAGCTGTGCAGATCACCTGCACATGGTTTGTAGCCGAACCTGCCAGGACAAGGCTGAGCTTGAGCAAGTCTCCACGTTTCATTCGGGCAGGATCCTGACGCAGTTCGAAAACAAAAGGCAAGGGGGGCTTCTGGTATTTTCTCAAAGCGTCCGGATCGGCCGACAGGGTCTGCCCGAACACCAGCATGAACGGGCAAATGGAGGAACTTTCGCAACACTCGCATTTTCCGCCGTATCTGCAGGTCTTTTCTCGGAAAGCGCCACGGAACGTCCTTTTCAGATGTTCCATGATGTGATCTGCGCGCTGGTCGGAGTGGAGGCGAAGAATAAATTCAAGCCTGTTTAATAGCAGATCCACGGTATATGCCCCCCGTGCATGTTCACCGGGTCCGATGGTTCAACAAATGGTATCGGTGGGGAGCGTATTCAGCTCCCCTACTTTTTCAGCAGTCCCAGTATTCCGTAACGATTTACATCCTTGTTCAACTCGGCAAGGGTCTTGGTGATGGGGACTTCTTTCGGGCACATTCTCACACAGTTCTGGGCATTCCCGCACTGAGCGATGCCGCCTTCGCCCATCAATGTCTCAAGCCGGTCCCTGCGGTGCATTGCTCCGGTCGGATGCAGGTTGAAAAGCCGCACCTGGGCAATGGGGGAAGGTCCCAGGAAAGTTGAATGGCTGTTGAACTGCGGGCAGGCCTCCATGCAGCATCCGCAAGTCATGCACTTGGCAAGCCTGTATCCCTCCTCCTGGTCTTTTGGCGCCATGCGAGGTCCTTCACCCATATCGTAAGTTCCGTCGATAGGTATCCAGGCAGTTACTTTTTTCAAAGCTTCGAACATCGCCTGTCGGTCCACATGCAAATCACGGACTGTGGGAAACTTGGACATGGGCTCCAGGGTTATGTCGGTTCCGATGGTGTCCACCAGGGCGGAGCAAGCCTGCCTGACCTGCCCGTTTATGAGCATGGTACACGCCCCGCATATTTCCTCAAGGCAGTTGCACTCCCAAACTACCGGGGTGGTTTTATCGCCCTTGGAGTTCACCGGATTTCGCTGGATTTCCATCAATACGGAAATTATGTTATGCCCGGGAGTATACGGAACGACAAATTCCTCCCAATAGGGTTCGGACGCGGCATTTTCCTGGCGCTTTATCTTCAGACGTATGTTTTTGTCACCCATCTCAGTTTTCCCCCCCGGTTTTCCCTGACTTTTTTTCCACATTATAAACCCTGGGCCTTGGCGGAATATGCTCAAGGTCAACCTCTTCGTAGGAAATCTTCGGGCCCGAGGCGCAATATTCGGCAATAGTCGTCTTCAGGAATTTTTCATCGTTCCTTTCAGGAAAATCGGGCTTGTAATGTGCCCCTCTGGATTCGTCGCGCAGCAGGGCGCCTACCGTTATGACCCGTGCCAGGTCGAGCATGTGGCCGAGCTGCCTGGTGAACTGGGCAGCCTGATTCGCCGTACCCCTGGATGTGTCGGGCACTCCGATGAATTTCCACCGGTCCTGCAGCTCACAGATCCGCTCGTCGGTTCTTCGCAAACGGTCGTTGTACCGGACCACGGTAACGTTCTCAGTCATGAGTTCACCCAGCTCGCGTGCCAGGCAGTAAGGGTTTTCCGGGCCATCCATGCGGAATATGTCTGCAAATTCCTCTTCATGTCGGCGTTTTTCACTGTCAAAGTATGAAAGGTCGATGTCCAGCGCCGATTTTTCCAGGCCCTTGCCGAACCGCACCGCGGCCGGACCGGCAACCATGCCCGAGTAGATACAGGAAAGAAGAGCGTTGGCGCCGAGCCTGTTTGCGCCGTGATACTGGTAATCGCACTCTCCCACCGCAAACAGGCCGGGGATATTGGTCATCTGGTCATAATCCACCCACATGCCCCCCATGGAATAATGGACTCCCGGGAATACCCTCATGGGCACCTTGCGAGGATCTTCTCCCATGAATTTCTCATATATCTCAAGAATGCCTCCGAGCTTCCTGTCCAGGAATTCAGCCGGAAGATGGGTGAGATCCAGGTATACCTGGTTTTTCCCCTCGATACCAAGCTTCATGTCAATACAGACGTGGAAGATCTCCCGTGTTGCGATGTCCCTGGGCACCAGGTTCCCATAGGCCGGATACTTTTCCTCCAGGAAATACCAAGGCTTGCCGTCTTTATAGGTCCATACGCGCCCGCCCTCTCCCCGCGCCGATTCGGACATGAGCCGCAGCTTGTCGATACCCTGCAGGGCAGTCGGGTGGACCTGGATGAATTCACCGTTGGCGTACTTGACACCCTGGGTATACAGAGTTGCCGCAGCTGTGCCGGTATTTATGGCCGAATTGGTGGATTTGCCGAATATCACGCCCGGTCCGCCGGTTGCCATGATCACTGCATCGCCTGCGAATACATGTATCTCCATGGTCCTCATGTCAAGCGCGGATATGCCCCGGCAAATACCGTCATCACCGATAATCGCCCCCAGGAATTCCCAGAATTCGAACTTTCTGATCTTTCCCTCTACCTCGAATCTCCTTACCTGTTCGTCCAGGGCGTAAAGGAGCTGCTGGCCGGTAGTCGCTCCGGCAAATGCCGTGCGACGGTACTTTGCGCCCCCGAATGCGCGAAAATCAAGGTTGCCCTCAGGCGTGCGGTTGAACATGACACCCATGCGGTCCATGAGCTTTATTATTGAAGGCGCGGCATGGCACATGCTGCGGACCGGGGTCTGGTTGGCAAGGAAATCGCCCCCGTAGATGGTGTCGTCAAAATGCTCGTCAGGCGAATCCCCTTCCCGGGTCGGCTGGACACAGCCGTTTATACCGCCCTGGGCACAGACGGAATGGGATCTCCTGACCGGCACCAGCGAAAAAAGATCGACTTGGCAGCCCGCTTCAGCCACTTTGATTGCCGACATCAGACCGGAAAGGCCGCCGCCTACTACTATTATTCTATTCGTCATGCATTAACTCCTGATCAGATAAGTCCTTAAATGGAAACAGGCGTCGGCTACACGAAATAGCTGAGCGCCGCTAGTCCGAAAACCGTCAAGCCGGCTGAAACAAGCACACAGAACACGCTCGCGACTTTCTGGGTCTTTTCGCCGATGGTGATACCCCACGTTATGAAGAACCCGAACAGTCCATTGCCCAGGTGGTAAGAAGCGGATACTATTCCGAGTATGTAAAAAGCAAGGATAGCCGGGTTCTGCAGGCTTCTCTGCACCAGTTCGAAACTGACATGCTGACCGGTTACCAACCCTGATATTCTCGTGGCGTAGACATGATAGCAGATGAACAGGAAGGCTATTATCCCGGTTACCCGCTGCAGCACATACATCCAGTTCCGGGCAAAGCGGTAACGAAATGCGCTGGCATCACCAGTATAGATGATGTAAAAACCGTAGACACCGTGGAAGAGGATCGGAATCCATATCAGGGCAATTTCGATCATAAGGATGTAGGGCAACCCCATGAAGAATTCGACTTTAGAGTTGTACACCTCCGGGCCGAACATGGCAAAGCTGTTGGTGAAAAAATGCTCGGCGAGAAAAGCGCCGATGGGAAGCACCCCGGTGATGGAGTGCAATCGCCGAAGGAAAAAAGTGTACATGTTCTTGGTTGCCAACTGAGTACTCTCCTCTCAATTTCTTCTATTTAGAAAGCTTTTTGATCCAGGTTCATCCGGAACTGATTGATCCTTCGACCTTCCGACTGGGCTAAACACGAGAAGCGCGGTTGCTTTTCAGACTGCTATCTGATAATAAAGGCATGTTCAAAATCGAAACAGAAAATCTATCAATAAAACCTGTTTATTGTCAACCTTGGTTTTTCGACTGGATAGCATATGAAACGATTCGCCTTTAAACTTCTGTCCGAGGACAGTTCCAGTTCTGCACGATGCGGTGTTCTCCAGACACCCCACGGACCCATCGAAACCCCCATATTCATGCCAGTGGGAACCCATGCCGCAATGAAAGCCATGACTCCCCGGCAGGTAGCCGAATGCGAAGCGCAGATAATTCTGTGCAACACTTACCATCTCCATCTTCGTCCAGGTGAACAGTTGGTGGAAAAAGCCGGGGGGTTGCACCGCTTCATGGGATGGGACGGCCCCATACTGACCGATTCGGGCGGTTTCCAGGTATTTTCACTGCCCAAGAAACGCATTACCGATGACGGGGTGTTTTTCAAGCACGAGATCACAGGAGAGGAAATATACCTGGACCCTTCCCGTGCCATGGCCATTCAGGAGAGCCTGGGCGCAGACATCATCATGGCCTTTGACGAATGCATCCCCTTCCCCAGCGACAGGAAATATGCCGCACAGTCCACTCGCAAAACGCTCCGCTGGGCCGAAGAATGCAGGAAAGCACACACACGCTCTGACCAGGCCCTGTTCGCCATCGTCCAGGGAAGCGTCTATGAGGACCTTCGCGAAATGTGCGCACGGGAGCTGGTACAAATGGATTTCCCGGGCTACGCGATCGGCGGCGTCAGCGTCGGTGAAGGACTTGAACTGTTGAAGAAGGTCGTTGAGTTCACCGCCCCCCATCTCCCGTCCGGAAAACCGCGTTATCTAATGGGGGTGGGCCTGCCTGAAGATATCCTGGAAAGCGTGGAAAGGGGGATGGACATGTTCGATTGCGTCATACCCACCCGCTACGCGAGAAGCGCCACGCTGTTCACCAACAGGGGCAAGATTCGCCTCACCAACCGGAAATACAGACGGGATTTCTACCCGGTTGAACCCAATTGCACTTGTTATACCTGTACAAATTTCTCGCGGGCGTATCTGCATCACCTGTTCGTGTCTAACGAAGTTCTTTCCGCAATACTTGCCAGCATTCACAATGTCCATTTCTATCTCAACTTGCTGTCCGAAATCCGCAGATCCATCAAGGAAGGACGATTTTCCAGCTACAAGGAGAATTTCCTGTCGGAGTACCGAGAGGGTGAAAAGAAAAGGAACAAGGAGTGACCTCAGCTTCAGAGGTGCGGCAATTTAAGAACCTGATCACGGGAAAATATAAACAAGGCCCAAAATCATAAACGGGCGGATACAACCTTGTTTCTGCCCTCTTTCTTTGCCCGGTAAAGACACTGGTCAGCCTTCGCAAGCAACGACGCCGCCATGTCAAGATCTTCTTTCGATCCTGAAGGAGTGAAGCCCGCGACCCCGAAACTGGCAGTCACCTTCAACTCCATTCCGCCTGCCACGAAAAAATGGGATTCAAGCTTTATTCTGAGCCGTTCTGCCGCAATCCTGGCGCCAGGAACAGGTGTCTCAGGAAGAACGACCGTAAACTCTTCCCCGCCATAACGCGCGATCCAGTCGATTTCCTGCCGTATGGATATGCTCATCAGCCACGCGCAATCCATCAGGACCTGGTCGCCTGCTGCATGACCGAAGGTATCGTTTACAAGCTTGAAATTGTCGATATCGAACATGATGATGGCCAGCGAACGCTCGAATCGGTACGCTCTCTTAACTTCATGTACGAGATACTCGTCCAGATAACCGCGATTGAAAACCTTCGTAAGGGAATCCTTTACGGAAAGCGCCTTAATCTCTTCATAGCTTTTGCGGAGCGAAGACTCCAGGGAAAGTATGCGCACCGCCGTTTTCAGCCTCACCGTGAGTTCACTGCGATCGACAGGCTTGATCAGGTATTCGTCCGCACCTGATTCAAGACCCCTTATCATATCTTCCTTCGTATCCTGCGAGGTGATCATTATCAGGTAGACATAGCTTTCGAATTTTCCCTTCCTGATTGCGCGGCACAGCTCCAGCCCGTCCATTTCAGGCATGAACATGTCGGTTATGATTATTGGAAAGTGGGACGAGGCCATCATTTCCATGGCCTGTTTCCCGTTCCCTGCCGACACGACGAGGCAACCCATGTTCCGAAGGTCTGTCTCTAAAGCGAGACGCATGAGGGCATTGTCCTCAACCAGCAGGATCGGGAAATATTGCATTTCTCTTGCAAAAACACTATCCATCTTTAAGCCTATTGTTTCCGCCGTTCGATAAGGAAGCTGCTTTTTTCGGATTTTTTCGCCATTTTTTTGAGTTCGGCTGCAACCTCGGCAACTTTTCCACAATGCTTTATTTTCGGCAAATTCGTTGGTACCACTGCAATAGCTATTGACAACAGTGGAAATTTTTCCTCCTGACCCTTGCGGTTGATGCTGACGAAATAGCCTCTCGACTTTTCCTGGTCGTCAAACAAGTCAACCGAAATTGCGTCGAAATTCTTAATAATTGTCTTGCATACCGATTCAGCTCGATCAATGCTGACTACGAAAACGAAATCGTCACCACCTACATGTCCCGCAAAACCTCCGCCAGATTCCTTTACAGCATTGAACATTATCCTGGCGAGCATTCTCAGAACCTCGTCGCCATGGGTGAATCCATAGACGTCGTTGTAAGGCTTGAAATGATTGATGTCTATATAACAGACGGCAAGAGACTTGCCGATTGCATCCTCGATGGCATTCTGAACTGATGTGTTACCGGGAAGTCTAGTCAGGGGGTTGTTGTCGAACACGCGCTGAATCCTTTTTATTGACAGTGATATGCGCGTGAAGAGTTCGCTGTAGCGGATGGGCAGGAAGACAAAATCGTCCAGCAGGAATTCATCCCACGGAAAGCTTTCAACCTCGCTGCCATGTACGAGACCGAGCACGGGGATGGCATTGAAATAGCAGTCGGATTTGAGACTGTGTATCAACGCCCTTATATCGTCGTCATATGAAGAAAGATCGATAATGATGAGGTCTGGCGGGTCGGTATATGCGAAACCGAGAAGAGTCGCTATCTGTGAGTGAACCAGTACATGATACCCCCTGCTCTGAAGCCGTATGTCCAAATTGGCAGCAAGTGACTGGTCAGTTGAGAATACGGTGATCCTACGTTTGTCTGTCATCTGTCGCATGAATCTCCATGCTGAAATTTTTTACATCCACCAGTTTGTCTTCGAGTTCTTCCACGATTTCTGAAAGAATTGAATCGTTCAAGCCCAATCTGTTCCAGGCCGTGGGCTGTATTCGGGGGACACATGTATCCCCTCCCCGGCTGAAACCGCTTGCCCTGATCAACACATCTGCCATATGAACGACACTTGCTTTGACCTGATGAATTTCAGTTTCATCCACATTATGATGAAATCTTATTGGCACCGACAATTTTTCCGGCAGGTTCCAGTTTTGGGCAAGCCAACCACCGACTTCGGCGTGGTCAGTGCCGAAGTTCTGCCGTTCGATAAGATCGGAGGCGGTTCCTTTTTCCTCATTGTTCCGTAAAAGCATTTCATATTCTTCTTCAAGTTTGAGACGAATTATGACCTTTCCGATGTCGTGCAGGAGAGCTGCGGTTGAAATCTCCTCACATTCTTGCAATTTTAAACGCTTTGCAATGATGTTCGCCGCTACACCAGCCCCTAGTGAATGCTCCCAAAGCCCCAGTATGCTGTTCTCCATGATTTCGAAAATTGACGAACTCAATATAAGGCTCTTTACAACATCAACCCCCAGCAAAATCATCGCATTAGAAATTGTTGAAACACGATAGAAGCCGTATGACGGCGAATTTGCAAGCCTCAGGATTCTCGCGGAAATTACTTGGTCCGACGAGACAAGCCGGGCCATCTCCTGCAGTGAGGACTTGCTGTTTTCCACCAGTGAATTGAGCTTTGAAACAATTCCCGGCAAAGTCGGAAGTGTCCGTGTATCAAGTATGAAGTTTCTGAAGTCGTTTCGGAAATCTTCCACGTTCAATCTCCACTTGTGCGAACCAGGTAATCTCTGTAGACATTCTTCAATTTTTCAGCCAAAGGGTCATCCGAAACAAGGCGAAAGCGTCTTTCCAGGCTTTCGAGATCCTCCTCCAGTGTCTTGACTCCATCGATGCCGAGCGGATTTCCGTGTACGGTTATCGACTGTACCTCCAGGTTTGCAAGTCTCTCTATCAACGATTCAGTCAATACCAATCCCTTGCCGCATATCGGAGGTCCGTTTGGTTTGTCTGCCCTTATCACATCCCTGGCCAGTATCATGCCCGGTTGCGCCAATGAAAAGGGAATTTTCTGCATTCTCCACTCCTCGTCACCAGTTTAGACAAGCTCATTATTTACAATTTTAGCATCAGCAAAGCAACACATAAATATTGCGGTGCAGTATGCATGAAAACTGATCGGCATTTTTGCCGCATTTCAACAGTAAAATATTGCTGTGGACAGTTTAATGCGCTCCTTGACAATGTGTAAATTTCAGGCTAGTTTGTGGCAGCGAAAGCTGATTCTTTCGTATCGGACATCCGATTTTAAAACGAGCTGTCCGACCTCCTCAACGTTTTCATTAATGGAAAAGGATAAAACTTTTTTGGAGGGCCAATGGAAATAGCTGTTGCTGTTGCATTATGCGGCGCAGTGGGCTGCCTGTCGCGCTATTATCTTTCCGGTTGGGTCTACGGCTTGATGGGACGGGATTTCCCGTACGGCACTTTCGTAGTAAATATCTTGGGAGCGCTGATAATCGGCTTTCTCATGGAATTCGGCATACGCAGCACTTTAATCCCGGCAACACTCCGTGTCGGCCTTACAGTCGGGTTCCTGGGTGGCCTCACCACATTCTCCACCTTCAGCTACGAAACCTTCAGGCTAATTGAAGAAGGAGATTTCCTTGTCGCCTTTCTTAATGCAGCGATAAGCGTGCTGGTCTGCCTAATGTTTACCTGGATAGGAATTTTTGCTGCCAGACAGTTATAGGGAGGGAAAATGACTAAATTCACCGGTGAAAAAGTCCTCATGCGCATACATATCAATGAAAATGACAAGCACGGACACAAACCTCTCTATCTGGCTATTGTCAATCTATTGATCGAAAACGGATTTGCCGGAGCAACGGTATTGCGGGGAATCGCAGGATTCGGCGTTCACAGCGTTTACCATACGGACCGCCTCCTTGATCTTTCAAGCGCTCTCCCGATCATCATCGAGGTTGTGGCCAGCCCTGAAAAAATCGACGGAATCATGCCAAAAATAGACGAGATAATGGAGGGCGGTCTGATTACGCTGGAAAAAGTCAATGTTGTGCGCTATTGCGACAAGAACGACAAAGTCTGTATGGTCAAGGAACCGTAACCCGGCAACGTTCAAAGCTTCTTCCAGGCGGACTTATCACGGAAATATGTCAAAAACGACCCAATTGAAAAAAGTATTCCTTGAAATGGGGATCATTATACTGATCGCCATTTCCATTGGCCTTGCCGTAAACCACAGGATGCTGCTCGATATTCTGAATGGCACTAAATCCGCACCCATTCCATCTCCAACATTTTCTTCAGCCGAAAATTCCCAAATCGCTCCTGCAGGACTGCTTCAAGTGCGCGAGCTTTATGAAAAAGACCTGGCGCTTTTCGTGGATGCAAGGGAGACACCTGCCTTTGATGCCGCCCACATACGCAAAGCAGTTTCACTTCCAGTATCAGAGTTTGAGCGAAAACAACCCGAATTTCGGAAAAAACACGACCTTTCCACTCGTCTCGTCGTATATTGCTCCGGATATGGCTGCCATGACAGCAGGCTTTTATCTGAAAAACTCTATAATACGGGCTACCATGATATCCTGGTTTTTGAAGGGGGCCTTCCGGAATGGAAAGAAGCCGGGCTTCCCGTTGAGGGAACAAACAAATGAAAAACAGCCACAAACGTATACTTATGATATTACTGCGAATGGGGCTAGGCATTGTCTTCGTTTACGCCTCATTCTGGAAGATACGTAATCCCGAAGCATTCGCCGGCTCTGTGGCTGCCTACGATGTCCTCCCCTTCTTTCTTAACCACCTTGTAGCCGCAACCTTTCCATGGATTGAAGCAACCTGCGGCATCCTCCTTATCACCGGGTATCGTGTAAAGGCTGCAGCGGGAATCGTTGCGGCTTTGAACATCATCTTCATAGTTCTCCTCGCATCGACCGTAGTCAGGGGACTGGATATAGATTGCGGATGTTTCCGCCAGGGAGGTGCCAAGACTCCCGCCTGGCAGGTAATACTAAGAGACTTCATTTTTCTGGCCATGGCTGTCTCGATCTTCAATTATCAGCGGGGTGCAATGTTCTCCAGGAAATAACCCCTCCTCTGCAGGGAGGTCATTCGCAAAACGCTCGTTCATTCCACTAACGACATACTGAGGCCTTGCTAATAGTTATGAATCCGGAGTCGCAACTGATGATACAGAATATTGCTCTAGTTTTTATCGCATATTTCATAGGTTCCATACCAACAGGGCTTCTCCTCACCAGAGCCTTCGGAGGTGTCGACATACGGACCACAGGAAGTGGAAATATCGGCGCCACGAACGTATACCGAACAATGGGACGAACTGTTGGAATTCTCACTCTGATAGGCGATTGTCTCAAGGGCGTTGTGCCTGTCGTGGCTGCCAGGGCATTGGGGTGTTCAGATCTGATAATCTCTCTGGCTGGCGTCGCCGCTTTTCTCGGGCATATTTTCCCCATTTTTCTCAAGTTCAAAGGCGGAAAGGGTGTCGCCACTGCCTTGGGCGTCTTTCTTTCAGTTTCGCCACTGGCGGTACTGTGTTCTCTCGGCATTTTCATAATCGTGCTCGTGCCATGGCGCTATGTTTCGCTTGCATCCATTTCGGCCGCGGCAATGATGCCTGTTTTCGCGGCTTTGATCGACCGGAAACCGGCCATTATTGCCATGTCCCTAGCCATAGCATCCATTGTAATTGTCAAGCACAGCTCAAATATAAAGCGCCTCATAAACGGCACCGAAAACCGTTTCAAGGCATAAAAAAAGGCCCCAAGAGGCCTTTTTCCAGGTATCGACAAATCCTTTCTACATTTCCGTCAATACCTTGTCCTCGTAGAGAGTTTCAAGGCGGAACTTGTGCTTCTTCTCTTCATTGGCAAGCATCAGCAGCAGTTGTTTCAGTTCCGGGTCGTCGGTCATCTTTTCTGCTTCCATGTAATAGCGGTATGACTTTTCCTCGCTCTTCATGGCGTACACGAGTATCTCCTGATACGTCATGTTGTCATGGTACGGAATGTTCACAAGGTATTCGCTTATTCCCAGATCCGGAACCTGTGTGAATGCATAACCGGCGATTTTCTGCTTGTCGAGTTTTAGAATGAGTTTCTTGTGCCCAGCCTCCTGCTCGGCAAGTTCCTCGAAGATTTTTTTTGCGGACTGGTTTGTCGCTTTTTTTGCCGCATTGAGATAGAGCCTGTAAGCAGCATCTTCTCTTTCCAATGCCAGATCAAGAATGTCATCCATGGTTGAAATTTCCACGCGCAACCCCTCCCCGCGGTTATAATCACTACGTTCCAAACCTATTTATCAACAAAGCCCAACCTTGTCAAGGATGTGCCTTCATGGAGCATGGGGTTCATCTTCGGTGATATCGAGGTTATGAAATTCTTAAGCAGAAAATATATTGACAGGGGAATTCCCATTTGCTATAAACATGTCTCTTGTTTGGGGCTGTAGCTCAGTTGGGAGAGCGCTTGAATGGCATTCAAGAGGTCGTCAGTTCGATCCTGATCAGCTCCACCATCAAATAACAAAGGGTTCAGCGAAAGCATGGACCCTTTTCTTTTTTTGAGACTTTTCTCATCCCTCGGAAAAACCAAATTGCTAGAACACGCAAAAGGTAATCTTTTCTCCGGGAAGCCTTCCACAACTGCAGCAGAAAGTTGAAATTCCTGGAACTTTGGCTTTTTTTTGTGTTATAAGAAACTCATCTTCACAAACAACACATAGGTAGATGGCTGTCGGACACGTGCTCCCCCATGCACCCAGACCGGCAATGATGCGAATCTCCACTTAAAGAGGTATTTAGAAATGAAAGTCTGCGTAATTGGCACTGGCTACGTAGGTCTTGTGGCCGGCGCATGTTTTGCCGAGAGTGGAAACAAAGTTTTGTGCGTTGATATCAACGAGGCAAAGGTACAGGGCCTTAACGACGGAATAATACCCATATACGAGCCGGGCCTGAAGGAACTCGTTCTTCGGAATACTGCTGAAGGACGGCTCGGCTTTACTACGGATCTTGCATCTGCGGTCAAAACTTCCCTGCTCCTGTTTATCGCTGTCGGAACACCGCCGGGGGAAGACGGCTCTGCCGACTTGAATCACGTCCTCGCTGTCGCCAGGGAAATCGGACGTTCAATGGAAACCTTCAAGATAGTCGTCAACAAATCAACAGTACCAGTTGGAACCGCAGACAAGGTGCGTCATGCTATCAGTGAAGAACTCTCTCTCCGTAAAGTCGACATAGAGTTCGATGTGGTTTCCAACCCTGAATTCCTCAAGGAAGGCGCTGCGATCGATGATTTCATGAAACCTGACAGAATCGTCGTGGGTGTGGACAACGTCCGCACTGCGGAAATAATGAAGGAACTCTATGCGCCTTTCACGAGGAAAGTCGACCGCATGATAGTCATGGATGTCCGCAGCGCTGAAATGACCAAATATGCAGCCAATGCCATGCTGGCTACAAAGATCAGCTTCATTAACCAGATAGCAAACCTTTGCGAGCTTCTCGGCGCTGACGTGGCATCGGTCAGGGAAGGCATTGGCTCAGATTCCCGTATAGGCTACGACTTCCTATTTCCAGGCGTGGGATACGGGGGATCATGTTTTCCCAAGGATGTCAAAGCGCTGGTAAAAACTGCCGAGGACTCGGGTTACGACTTTCTCCTCCTGAAATCTGTCGAAGAAGCAAATGAACGCCAGAAACTGATTCTTCCGCAAAAGATCCTGGCACATTTCGGCAACGGAGCCGGTTCACGCCCCCTGGAAGGAAAGCATTTCGCGGTCTGGGGGCTTTCTTTCAAACCAAGAACCGATGACATGCGAGAAGCCCCTTCCATCGTCATCATTGAATCTCTTCTGGAAGCCGGAGCTGAAGTTTCCGTGCACGATCCGGTCGCACTTAAGGAAGCATGCCGCCATTTCGGCGACAGGGTCGCCTACGGCAGCAACGAATACGAAATATTGAGTGCTGCCGATGCTCTGGTGATAGTCACTGAATGGAATGAATACCGGAATCCCGATTTTGAGAGAATATCTTCACTCATGAACAAACCGGTCATTTTCGATGGAAGGAACCTTTACAACCCACGCAGGATGAAGCAGATGGGTTTCGAATATCACGCAATCGGACGGAACGGCAGCGTTTTCAGCACGGAGAAAGGATAAGGCGATGCGAGTTTTGGTAACCGGGGGCGCCGGCTTCATAGGCTCACATCTTTGTGAACGGCTTATTCAGGACGGACACGACGTACTCTGTCTCGACAATTTGTTCACGGGAAGCAAGAGAAATATCGATCAACTCCTCGACAGTCACCGGTTCGAGCTGATCCGACACGATATCATCGAGCCGATCCTCTTGGAAACCGACCGTATATTCAATCTCGCCTGCCCCGCCTCACCTGTCCACTACCAGTACAATCCGGTTAAAACAATCAAGACCAACGTAATGGGAACCATTAACATGCTCGGGTTGGCAAAACGTGTGAAAGCCCGAATCCTCCAGGCTTCGACTTCGGAAGTCTATGGTGACCCTCTGGTCCATCCCCAATGCGAGAACTACTGGGGAAACGTAAACCCGATTGGCATCCGCAGCTGTTACGATGAAGGCAAAAGGGTTGCCGAAACACTCATGATGGATTATCATCGTCAAAATGGCGTTGACATCCGGATTGTGCGCATCTTCAATACTTACGGCCCGCGAATGGCACTGAACGACGGCCGTGTGGTCTCGAATTTCATCGTTCAGGCGCTAAGGGGTGAAGACATAACCGTTTATGGCGATGGGCAGCAAACACGCTCTTTCTGTTATGTCGATGATTTGGTCGAAGGGTTGATACTTCTCATGAAGGACGGGAATTGTGCAGAACCAGTAAACATCGGAAACCCTGCTGAAACGTCCATCCTGGAATTCGCCACCAGAATAATTGACCTTACCGGATCTTCATCAAGAATAGTTTTCATGGATTTGCCGTCCGATGACCCGCGGCAGCGCCAGCCTGACATTACGCAGGCCCGAAGGATGCTGGGATGGAATCCCAGGGTAGATGTGGAAACCGGTTTGAAGAAGACTATTGAATACTTCGAGCGCATTCTGAATACAGGCAGAGGCGACCTGGACATATGAAAAAGCGGATGTATCTCATCCCGGCAGCATTCATTCTCATATTCCTGTCTTTCACCATTTTTGGCGAGCGCGGCTTATTGCGCATTTATCACCTTGACCGCGAAAAAGAAGAAATTCAGCAGCGCGCAGCCATGCTGAAAGCTGAGAACGACAAGCTCAAGCAGGAAATAGAGGCACTGAAGACCGACCGCCGCTACTTGGAAAGCATTGCCAGGAAAGACTTCGGGCTCGTGCGCAAGAATGAGGTCATATACCAGTTCCCTGCAAAAAAATAAGCGTCTCCCCATGCAGCTTACCAATCCATTCGGAGCATGCCCCCGACGCTGTAATGCCTTTGGTGATGTAACGTACATTCAACAAGCATAATAACGCGGCCCCCTATCGGCGGGAGCCCGGACCGGAGCATGGAAATGCCGGAATCAATACAGATACAACGGTGTGTGGTTTGCGCCTGGAGAGAAAATTGCAACAAACGCTTCTGCGTCCCTGACGGTGGAGCCAAGTGCCCCGATTTTACCAGAGATGTTTCCATAAAGATTAAGACCGAAGAGCATTAATTGGATGCCTAGTCTGCGGAGGTATAATGAAGAACGAAATCCGCGCTCGAGTCGTGAAATCGCTCGAGCGCTGTTACGCGAACTGCAGCCTGTCTTCCGGCCGCATTCCTGAAATTGTCATAGAAGTGCCTAACCACGCAGATCATGGTGATTACGCGTCAAACATAGCCATGGCTCTTGCGCGCGCCGAAAAGAAGCCACCCAAGAAGATAGCCGAAATTCTGGTGCAGGAGTTGGCTGGCAGCGACAGGTTTTTCGAGCGTATCGAAATAGCCGGCCCGGGTTTCATCAATTTTTTCATCAATAAAGATGTGTGGCGTGAAAGCCTGCGAAAAATAGTCGATTCTGGAGACGATTTCGGAAAGAGCACCGTTGGAAAAGGCACGAGAATCCAGGTGGAATTCGTCAGTGCAAACCCGACTGGCCCCCTACATATCGGCCATGGCCGCGGTGCGGCGACCGGTGATGCAATAGCATCCATCCTTACAGCTGCCGGATTTGACGTAGTGCGAGAATACTACATCAACGATGCCGGCAATCAGATGGATACGCTAGGCAGATCGGTTTACCTCCGCTATCGGGAACTTCTCGGGCAAACAGTTGAATTCCCTGAAAACTGCTATCAAGGGAACTATATAAGAGATATCGCCAGAGACCTGATTACAAAGTTCGGCGACAGATATCTTGAAATGCCGGAGGACGAGGCAATCCGTCAATGCTCAAAGATCGGCGGAGACGTGATTCTCAAGGGTATCAAGCAAGACCTTGCAGATTTCGGCGTCGTGCATGACACGTGGTTTTCCGAGCAGACCCTTTTCGACAGCGGCAAAGTCGCCGACTCTATCAGTTACATGCGAGAAAAAGGTCTCCTCTACGAGAACGAGGGAGCGCTCTGGTTTCGCACCACTGACTTCGGCGACGACAAGGACCGGGTAGTGGTACGCGGCAACGGAGTAACCACTTATTTCGCTTCGGACATAGCTTATCACCGGGAAAAGTTCGAGCAGGGCTTCGACATCGTGGTCGATGTCTGGGGCGCCGACCATCACGGGTATGTTCCCAGGTTGAAGAGCGTGGTGCAGGGGTTGGGCAGGAATCCAGATGATTTGAAAATCGTGCTCGTGCAGCTGGTTGCGCTTCTCCGTGACGGTGCGCCGGTTGCCATGTCCACACGCAGCGGTGAATTCGTGACATTGAAGGAAGTCGTTGATGAAGTCGGACGCGACGCGGCCCGATTCTTCTTCCTCATGCGCCGTTCGGACAGCCAGCTGGATTTCGACCTCGAACTTGCCAAACGCCAGAATTCGGAGAATCCTGTTTACTATGTCCAGTATGCGCATGCAAGGATATGCAGCATATTTGAAAGCGCCTGTGAAAAAGGCCTGTCGCCATCGGACAGTTCGCTGGCCTGTCTCGGGACCCCCGATGAAATGTCGCTTATAAAGATGCTCTCGGTTTTTCCGGAGATAGTGGCAGGTAGCGCCTTGTGCTTTGAACCTCACCGCGTCCCCTACTACCTCCAGGAGCTGGCAGGCCAATTCCACAGTTTTTACAACAGAAACAGGGTACTGGGAGAAGACGACGAACTCACTTCGTCACGCCTGTATCTCCTCAAATGCACTGCACAGGTGTTGAAGAACGGTCTGTTGCTTCTTGGCGTCTCGGCACCTGACAGGATGTAGCGGAGGGTTTCGGGACCATGCGTATCGACTACAGCAACAGGAGACAGGTAAGTGCGAACCGCCCGAAAAAAACCCCTTTTCGGCCGTTTCTTCTTCTTTCACTGGTGAGCGCCGTTATTGTATTCGGATTAGGAGTCGCTACCGGCTGGCTGTTTTTCGGCCACGACAAGAAGACAGTTTCCCCGGCTTTGCAAAACGGAAACACGGCAGCACCTGCCTCAGCGCAAACTCCAAAACCCGAAGCTCTACCAAAGCCCCAGGCAGGAAACGTAACGCCGCATCTGACCTTCTATGATTCTTTGCCCAAGGGCGACAAGGAACTGATCGGAACAGGCCTGAACCCCAAAAGGGAAAGCGTGCCTCCCGTCGAATCCAAAACTGCCAAGTTGCAGCCTTCTTCCGATACCCAGCAAAAACCTCCCAATCCTCAGAAACCCGTGCCCTCCCAGCCTGGTATTGACACTATCTCCCACACATCAACGCCCCCTGAAAAGATCGTTCCGCCAGACAGCAAGGGAGCCGCTGCCGGAAAAGCCGTTCAGGCTTCCCAAAAAACAGCAGGGAACACAACAACCTATACTGTGCAACTGGCATCTTACCACGACAGGAAGGAAGCGGAGGATTTGAAGGCAAAATGGGCGAAAAAGGGCTATTCCGTCCGCATAGTCGAATCTTCAGTTAGTGGAAAGGGCACGCTTTACCGGGTACGAATAGGAAACCGCATGAGCCAGGAAACTGCTAATCAACTTACGGGAAAAATAGGTAGCGGAGCGATTGCGGTGCCCGATCAGGGGAAAAATGATTCCAAACAGGAAAAAAGGTAATTTTGCATTGACACCATGAGATTCACGTGATATAAAGTTTGAGCTAAACACATGACGCGGGGTGGAGCAGTCTGGTAGCTCGTCGGGCTCATAACCCGAAGGTCGAAGGTTCAAATCCTTCCCCCGCAACCAATAAATCCAAAGGGAATCGGCGTAACGGCCGATTCCCTTTTTTATTATCAAAATCCGCATATTTCATCATTCACAATATCGTAAGTTGGATTCTTCCAGTAGATCAGCTTCCCCTGCTGAACTCAAGATAAAAATATGTAAACCCTTCTCCGGAATATTCCCAGACGCCTGTTTTCACTGTTGATAATTTTGCTATAGTTAAAACAAACGAAAATACCTGTTTACCGTAGAAAGGAAATATCTTGAATGCAAACAGCTCTTTTAAATGGTTATATCCTTCTGATCGAGACATTCCCGATCAGTTCAGGATTAAGGACACGATAGAACAACGTGAGTACCTGTGCAATGGCGTGATGGCCGAATGGCGCGGCCCCTTGCAGGAGGTGGCGTCCCCCATCATGTTGGCAACGGAGAACGGCCTGCAGCGAAAGATCCTGGGCGCATATCCGTTGCTTACGGAAAAGGAATCTCTCGAAGCCTTGAATGCTGCATGCGGCGCATATGAAAACGGACACGGCCAATGGCCTGCCATGTCCGTGGAAAACAGGATTCGGCATTTTGAAGATTTCGCATACCGCATGAAGGATCTCAAAAACGAGGTGGTCAGGCTTCTGATGTGGGAGATCGGGAAACCCCTGCCCGATGCGGAAAAAGAATTCGACAGAACAATTGATTATATCCATGACACGCTGGAATCTCTCAAGGACCTGGATCGGGTATCGTCCAGGATGGTCATCGAACAGGGCATCCTTGGCCAGATCCGGCGGGCGCCGCTGGGGGTTGTCCTGTGCATGGGGCCTTACAACTACCCTCTCAACGAGACGTTCACCACCCTCGTACCTGCACTTGTCATGGGGAACACTGTCGTTTTCAAACCCCCGAAACTCGGTGTTCTCCTGCACCGCCCCCTGCTGGAAGCCTTCAGCAGATCTTTCCCCGCAGGCGTGGTAAACGCCGTTTATGGAGACGGGGAAAAAGTCGTCGGGCCACTCATGTCATCGGGCAAAATAGATGTGCTTGCATTCATCGGTTCCAGTCGGATAGCCGACATCCTCAAGCACCAGCACCCGAAACCGCACCGTCTGCGTTGCGTCCTCGGCCTGGAAGCCAAGAACGCCGGGATTGTGCTGCCGGATGCCGACCTTGACCTGGCCGCAAAGGAATGTGCCCTGGGAAGCCTCTCATTCAACGGGCAAAGGTGCACTGCGTTGAAAATTCTGTTCGTGAGCAGGAAAATCGTCGATTCGTTCCTGGAAAAATTCTGCAAAACGGTCGATCAGCTGAAGTGCGGCATGCCATGGGAAGCCGGCGTGCAGCTGACTCCCCTGCCCGAACCGGGCAAAACAGGATATCTCACCGGCTTGATCGAGGATGCCGTTTCCAGGGGGGCAAGGGTTATCAACCAGCAAGGCGGTGATGTCTTGGAAACATTGATGCGGCCGGCTGTCGTCTATCCAGTGGCTTGCGGGATGAGACTCTATGTGGAAGAGCAATTTGGCCCGGTCATCCCCGTCTGCCCATTCGACGACGCGGAGGAACCGATACGCTATGTCACCGAAGCGGACTACGGCCAACAGGTCAGCATTTTCGGTTCAGATCCGGAATTGATCGCTAAAATGATCGATTCCCTTGTGAACCAGGTGTGCCGCGTGAACATAAACTGCCAATGCCAGAGGGGGCCTGATACTTTCCCTTTCACCGGCAGAAAGGATTCCGCAGAAGGGACGCTGTCCGTTTCCGACGCATTGAGAGTATTTTCTATCCGCACGCTTGTGGCAGCAAAAGAGAATGATTTCAACAAAAAGATCATCAGATCGATCATCAGGGAAAGAAAATCGAGTTTCCTTTCAACAGATTTCTTACTATAGCTGTCTGATGATGTTTGATTAAAAGCACTAAAGGAAAGGATCTACCTGGCATCCAGGCAAGAGAACGTTCTGGTCATCGACTTGATTGCCTGTTCTCAGATCAGGTTTGAATGGGTATAGAAAACCTCGAAGTGGCGGATACTTTACGCAATGTCTTCACTATTGAATCGTCTGAAAAGCAATGTTCCAAGAACAAGGCAGTAAAGAACGACATTGACGAGTGGATGAACCGGGCCGGATACATGATATGGTCCATTATCAATCCACGAAGATGCTGCCTGCTGGACGCCTGAAAGCTTTGGCCACAAATAGTAGACAACCTTCCACCATGTCAAGTTCGTCTGGGGATGGGCGCCTGATTGCTGCATCATCGCCTGTGCCACTTGGCTCTGACTGACAGCAGCTACCCCTTCAGCCACGAAACCAATGACACCGATGCCCAGCACACAGAGAAAAGCAATAATATCAGGCATCAACAGCGACAAAAGGAAAACCGTTATTACCACAAAAAGCAGATTGACTGAACAAAGAAGTGACGCAACCAGATATTCTGGCATGAAAACATTCAAATTGATGGACGTTATTATACAAATGATGCTGTTCAGGATGAACATGATTACTACCGACAATACCCATAACCCGAGCGTCTTGCCCAGAACATACTGCCACCTGGCTATGGGTTTCGACAAAATACACGCTTGCACGCCTTCGTTGCGGTCACGCCTGAAAATTCGCATGGAAAGCAAGGCAGTAATGATCATCGCACCTGCGCCAATCACATGGAAAGCCACTTTAGACAGAGTCCTCGCAACCGTTTCGGAGTCAAGATACTGTCCGTTCAGCATGTAATTGCCCTGATAACAACCCCGAACAAGAAACAGGCCTGTGGCGCATACAACAACCATGATGACGAAACTTTTTTGCCGCGCTTCATCAATAAACGTGTGCTTGGCAATTCTGAATACGGGGGTTAATGTTCTTCTCGACGTTCTCATTTCAACCTTTCACAAGCCTGACAAACACATCTTCCAGGGTGTCACCGTCCTTGACAATGGCGGAAATCGCGTCCTTGACCAGCAGTTTGCCACAGTTGATTATGGCCACGGTATCGCATACCTTTTCAACTTCCGACAGAAGGTGCGAATTCAGGAAGATGGTAGTGCCCCGTTCCTTGAGCGACTCAAGGATCTCACGTATCTCTCTGACGCAGATCGGGTCAAGTCCGGCTGTGGGCTCGTCAAGAATCAATATTTCCGGATCGCCTATCAGGGCAGCGCCCAACCCGAACCGTTGAATCATCCCCTTGGAATACGTACCGGCTTTCGCATGCTCCCTGCCCTTCATCCCTATCAACTCAACGATACGCCTGCATTGCTCCATGGCATCATCCCGGCAAATATCCGACAATTCGGCACACCGCAGCATGTATTGCCATCCTGAAAGGCCTGCCGGTATGCGGTGATTTTCAGCCACATAACCGATATCTTTCCGGCATAGTGCATCTGTGCTCGGTAAACCGCCCAACGACAGGTTCCCCGATGTCGGCCGGGTAAAGTCAAGCAACATCTTGACAATCGTTGTCTTCCCGGCGCCATTTGGTCCCAGCAGCGCAAAGCACTCCCCTGTCTTGACGGAGAAGGAGACATTATCAACTGCGGCAATAGAACCATATCGTTTGGTAACATCTTTTAATTCAATCATACATTGCACTCATTTAAAATCCTTGGGAAATCCCTCGATGGCAAACATTTTGAATCTTAATCGCCATGCTCTCCAAATTGCAAGTTAATATTTTTATTGATTGCGCGGCAAAGAAAATCCAGTCCCTCCTCAAGGCAAAATCCATGTCCGCCGTCGGTCATTTCAAAGATCTTCCCGATACCCGGATTGAAAACACCCTTGGAAAAGGCAGTCGGGAGCGTAAAGCGGTACGCCGCCGAAGTCCGAAGGCACCCCGTTGAAATAAGCTACAGGTCTTTTCCGATTCAGTGACGTTACCATGACAAATCACTCCGCATCCCCCGGAAAAAGCCAGACCACATCCTTCCATTTTTCCTAGCCCTGAAATATCCAGGCATTTCTGCATTTTTGCCGTTCGCATATGCAGAGCGGCGCCACACCCGTTGTTTTAGTGATTATCGAATTATTTATGTAACATTCAAGTCAAAATTTCTTACATATTTTCTCTGCTTGTGTCAGCGATGTCTTGTGATGAGTGATATACTTACGAATAATAACCGTGTGATTCTTGACAAACTGTAATTTCATTAGAAAATGAAATCATGCATCACATCGATTAACGCGCAGGAACAATGCAAAAACCTCTGAGCTGCCCTTTACATGGCGTCGATCCGGAAGCTGATAAAGGCCTGAGCGGTGCTTCCGAGGAGATCGCAATACGGCTTCAGCGCAAGATATTAAAAAGCGGGAAGGCTCTTTAAACCGGTAAAAGCTCCGACCACTGAGCCATGGATTGACAGATTGTCACGACCGCCGGGGAAGTTCCGCTCCGCCCCGGAGATACTTTGCGGGCCCACACTACCTGGCACTGCGTCAAGACACAAAGATGGGGGAAAAAAGATAAAACCATATTTCGTAGTCGTTTCCAGTATTGTTGAACCGCTTGCCCCAACTGGAAGAACATCCGAAAAACATCTCGCTCATAAGAAAATCCTGGGGAAGAACTTGGGTATCAGCAGCTAGGATCATTTTCTCGGGTCATGTTGCCAGACTATTTATGGCTGGCTGGAGAAATGCGGCTTCAGGCTGAAATTCGAAAGGAGGAGATTTATGAAAAGTATTTTTCTCTGCTGCAGCATCCTGATGGCATTCGCCGTATCTGTAGGAGCAGGGACAGCGACGGCGGCCAAGGAAACCATCAACATCATGTGTTGGGAAGGTTATTCGGACAAGGCGTTTATCGCAGATTTCAAGAAGATGGTGAAAGAAAAATACAAAATCGACGTGGAGGTGAAGCCCTCCTACGCAACGGGCCAGGAGGATTTCTACAATGCAGCCAAGAAGGGCACTGCCGATATGATTTCACCACCGGCCGACATGCCCAAGACACCGCGGTTCAACGTTTTCAAAAAAGGCGGCATCCTGTTGTCCCCACTTGACATGAAAAACATTCCAAATGCAAAGCACATGCTGCCATTCTTCACAGCGGACAAATCCCTCCTGGAGGGAGGAAAGCGCTATGGCCTTCCCTACAACTGCGGCCCCTACGGACTTGCCTACAATACGGCTGCCGTCAAGGATGCGCCGAAAAGCTGGAACGTGTTCTGGGACAAGCGGTATGCGGGAAAGTACACCATCAACAACAATTTCCACAAGGTCAACATTTGGATAACAGCGCTTGCGCTCGGCTACAAATACGAAGATCTGTTCAACATTGACCGGCTTGACCGCAAGAAAATCCAGCCAAAGCTCAATGAACTGGTGAAGGGAGCAAAGAGCCTGTGGGACGGGGAAGCCAATGCTGATGAGTTTCCCCAGTTATCGCTGGCGACCACGTGGGGGTTTGCCGTGGTTAAGGCGAACCAAAAAGGCGGCCACTGGAAACTGGCCAGCCCGAAAGAAGGCGGCAGCGCCTGGATCGACTACTGGTGCATCACCCATGCCGCGAAAGGTATGAAGAAAAAACTTTGCGAAGAATGGATCAACATGCAGCTGTCTCCCAAGTACCAGGCTGCGGTCGTCAAGCAGCAGGGTGTATCGCCTGTCATCGACAATGTGGGAAACCTGGTGACTCCGGAAGAGAAGGTCCTGTTCCACGTCGGGAACAACAATTACTTCAAGACCGTAGCAATCTGGCGTGTCATGAGTGAAAAAACCGAGAAGGCCTTCGGAGAGATGTGGGAAGAGGCTAAAAAGCTGAGGAAGAAATGATGCTTGCCAGATGCGAATCTAGGGATAACATTTCCTTTAAAAGCAAATGCTCTTAAATAGTACTTAGAATACGGCTATCCGAAGGGGGGGGAGCGAAGTAAACGGCAGCGAAAACCAAACTTATATGAACGAGGAGGGCACCATGAAAACATCTTTGAGGACACTATCTTTGAGCTTGTTTATCATCATTGCAATGGGCATCGGGACGTACTCCCTAGCGCAGGATGTCGTGCCGGGGGAAAAACCGGTCGAGGCAGTGAAACCTTCCGGGAAAACGATACCTGAGGATTTTACAGCCGACCTCAACGTATCACTTTACTCCCAGTACATCTGGCGTGGGTACGAGTTGAGCAGGGGCAGCGTGGTGTTCTTCCCGACCATGACCATCGGCTACACGGGATTTGCCGTGAATCTCTGGGCCGATCTGGACACCCGCTGTGCTGCAAGTGCGGATAAGGACTTCAAGCTGCAGGAAACAGACGTGACCGTCTCGTACAGTAACTCTTATAAACCGTGGAAACTGAATTATACAGTGGGATGGATACTCTATGACTACCAGGCATCAGACGCTGTATTAAGACAACAAGCGGCGGACGATCATTTCAGAGACACCAAGAACCAGGAACTCTTCCTTTCTCTAGGTCTGGACACCATTCTCAAACCCACATTCACTGTCTACAATGAAATAGAAATCGGACAGTCTTGGTACATGAGCCTTGCATTGTCCCACAGCTTCGCCGTTTACAAAGACTGGTCCCTGGATCTGGCAGGATGGATCAGCTACTATGACAAATCAACCGGTTCAGACGGAAGCGACGGATTCGGTGGTTTCCATGACGGAAACATCTCTGCCGGTCTGAAGATCCCCATCAACAGCGTCCTGTCGGTCAAACCGAATTTGCAGTATTCGTTCCCGCTCAGCGGTGGAGCGGCACATCGCATTGAGAGAAACAGCTTCAGCGGTCACAACAACTTCGTATATGGGGGGCTCATCGTCGACCTGGCAATTTAGCTGATGGCCAGATGCAGCACCATACCAACTGTCAAGAGAGGAGCAAAGGTATGAAACGATTTTTGTATGTCACTGCGATGCTTTGCTTCGGTTTCTTTGCTTTCAGTACGAACAGCGGAGCAATCGCCATCAAGAGCGTAAAACCAGGAGAAGATGTATTCAAATACATCCAGCGGGTTAAGGGCTCTTTTGACCAGACGATGTACCAGCAGCTAATAGGTGCGTCCAATGCCTTCAAGGAAGGTGATCAGACAATAGGCGTTGCCGCGGACAACAACGCTAGCAGGGAAAATGCCCGGAAGCTTCTGGCCAACACCAAGATCAAGGATATCACCGATCACCCGCTGCTGAACGATGATCTTTACAAGTTCATTGCCAAATCGGTCGACAGCGGCCAGTACAACAAGATCAAGAACTGGACCATGGGGCAGATGAAAACCTTCCTCCTGACCAAACCTGAAGCAGCTATAAAAGGGGTCATGTACGGCATGAACAGCGAAGTGGTCGGCTGCATCCCCAAGCTCATGAGCAACCAGGAACTGATCGCTGTCAACAAGAAAATCTTCACCCCCCTGCCCGGCACCAAGATCGGCGCCAAGGGCTACCTGAGCGCTCGCATTCAGCCCAACTCCCCCACCGATGATCCTGAAGAAATCATGTGGCAGGTGCTCAGCGGTTTCTCCTACGCCGTTGGCGACCTGGTGCTCGGGACCAACCCGGTGGACGGGACCAAGGAAAGTACTGCAAGAATAGAGGCCTCTCTCAAGGATGTCGTTGATGCGTTCAATCTGAAAGGGACCGTTCCCTGGTGCGTTCTGTCCCATGTGGACGTCCAGGGCGAACTCTTCAAGGAGAAGCCGGAACTGGTCGATTTCATGTTCCAGAGCCTGGCGGGAACCGATGCGGCAAACAAGACATTCGACGTGACCGTGGAAAAGATGGTCAACCATGCGAAATCCCGCGCTGGGCAAAAATACGGACTGTACTACGAGACCGGCCAGGGCTCCGATTTCACCAACGGCGCTGCCGAAGGTGTTGACATGGTAGTGCTCGAATCCAGGAAGTACGGCTTTGCCCGCGGGTTGAAACAGGTGCTTGCCGAAGTGCAGCCCCAGGGCGCGTATACCCATTTCAACGACGTTGCCGGCTTCATCGGGCCGGAAGTGTTCAGGACCAAGGAGCAACTGGTCCGCTGCTGTCTCGAAGACATACTGATGGGCAAACTCCAGGGGCTTTCGGCAGGCCTGGATATCTGCTCCACCCTGCACATGTCGGTCAGCCTTGACGATCTCCAGTGGTGCCAGGACCAGATCATGCCCGCAAACCCATGCTACCTCATGGCCCTGCCCACCAGGAACGACCCGATGCTCAGCTACCTGACCACCAGTTACCAGGACCATGTGCGGCTGCGCAACAAGTTCGGTTTCAAGGTCAACGATGCCATGTGGGCATTCTTCAAGCGCATCCAGGTGATAGACAAGAACGGCAAACCTACGAAACATTTCGGCGATCCGATCTGGGTTTATTACCAGTACTGCAAAGGCAAAGGCGACAACCGCTCCCAGCAGGTCATAATGGCCGAAGGGAAGAAGAAATTCGATGCAATCCACAATACCTGGCTCAAGACCGGAAACAAGGTGCCCCTGGCTTCCGGCTATGGCAAGAACATCTGGGATCTGAATCCGCCGCTTGACAAGAAGATCCGGGAACTTTACGCTGACGCGAAAAAAGCCATCTGGGCGGAGTTTACTCCGGCATTCATCAAGAGCGTTCCTGATTCGGTTCAGCTCGCCACCATGTCCAAGGATCGTGAAAACTACATCGTACGTCCCGACAGCGGTGAGAAACTGAATGCGCAATCAGTGGCAACCCTTGATAAGCTGCGCGATTCATGGCAGGGCAAAGCCCCTGACGTGCAGATCGTCATATCCGACGGCCTGAACGCCAATTCGATCATGGATCCCGAGCACACGCTGCCCTATATCAATGCGTTGAGAAAGGAACTTCAGGCAGCCGGCATGACCGTTGACAAGAAAAACATCATCATCACCAGCGGCCGCGTGCGCGCGGGCTACATGGTAGGTGACGTTCTGTTCGCCAACGGTGACCCCAATAAACCCCGCGCCATAGTCCATATCATCGGCGAGCGCCCGGGTACCGGCCAGAACGCCTTCTCAGTGTATATCGCTGCGCCCAAGGCAAAAGTCTGGACAGAGAAGAAGGTCGACCACAATATCGTGAAAGTGGTGTGCGGCATCTCCAAACAGGCAACAAAACCGGTAGATGCAGCCAAACAGACTGTCAAACTGATCAAGGAAATGACGGCAATCTAAGCAGTTTCAGCCCCAAAGAGGCATTTTGCGGCGCCTCTTTGGGGCTTTCTTTTATCCATGGCTGGCTGACGGATCAAAATTGCACTCTACTCACACAATGAATCGAGCTTACGTGTATGGACAATGATCGCCCTACAGCTCTCTCTGGCTACACCACTCCTCCCCTATCCCAGAAGATCAGACTGTATATTGCCGCATTGTTCTCCGTTCCCTTTTACCGTTATGGTGAGATCGGCAATATCTGCTATACGGTCGGAAAAAATATCCTTGATGGCGTCATCCTTTATACCATGTTTTCCATGGCGGAACGGGAGCTCAAGGTTGCCGCCATACTCGGTGTCGTCGTGAAATACGCATACCCTGGCATAACCATGATCTCAAGCACATGCATTTCAGGTTTTATCGACCACCTGGAAGCGGTGCATACTATAAAAATCCAGATCTCCCGCCTAATCAAGGCACAACTGGGAGTTGCAACGGGACAGGCCTTGGGCGCCGTATTCCTTTTACTCTGCTTCCCGCCCGTATTCATGTATTTTTTTGCAGGGTTATCTTTCAAGTCCCATCTGCTGGTGGCAATTTACCTGCTGCATCATGTATGCGACGGATCGGCCCAGATAGTGGAGGGCAGAACCTGGTTCAAGATCATCGAGATCAAGATCCGCAGGGGAGACGACATAAAACTTTCACAAAATTTCTGGGTCATATATACCCTTGCCCAGAACTTCCAACTGGTGCTGGGGCAGCTTTTCATATGGTCCGCATTGGGCATAACCACAGAACTATCTCCGGGTCTGACATCGCTTATCCTTAGCGTGACGGTCTATATCGGATTCTTCTGCGTTGTCGTATCGAAATTCATTCTTCCAGTAACCTACAAATTGAAACTGTGCTCTTGAGAAACTGCCACCCCAGGATTACCTATGCTTGATGTAGATAACATTTATTTCTCCATAGATGACAAGAAGATCCTGGAAGGCGTTTCAGCGCGTTTCGAGCCCGGCAGGATTCACGGCATCATCGGCCCGAACGGATCCGGAAAATCCACCCTGTTGAAAAATATCTGCAGGATCTGGGAACCACAGTCCGGCGCCATCATGATAAATGGCAGAAACACCCGTGAAATACCGAGAAAAGAGCTGAGCACGCTGGTTACTCTGGTCCCGCAAAACACGACCATCGGTTTCCCGGTTTCGGTATTCGACATCGTGTCCATGGGACGGAACCCCCACCTTGCACGGTTCGAGGGCTTGCGGCAAAAGGACCGGGGAATAATCGAGCGGGCATTGCAGCAGACCAATATCTATGCATTGAAAGACAGGAACATCAACGAGCTGTCAGGTGGAGAGGGACAGCTGGCGATAATCGCCAGGGCAATTGCGACAGAGGCGTCGCTGATACTGCTCGATGAGCCGACATCCGAGCTCGATGTGAAGCACACTCTGGATATAGTCAAGATTCTTCAAGAATTCAGGGAGCAGAGCAAAACCATACTGGTGACAATTCACGACCTGAATCTGGCGAGAAGGTTTTGTGATACAATTTCAATCCTGTGCAACGGGAGGCTCTTCTATTCCGGCACCCCGGAGGGCGCATTTTCCGGGGAGAACATCAAACAGGTTTTCCAGGTGAACGTAAGGGAATACAAACACGATGACACCACGTTCCTCGATTTTTACAAATAAGCTCATTCCGACTGGCGCCATGCTCAGATTTCTGATATTCACGTCAGTTTTCCTGGCATGCAGTCTCTTAGCAGCCAAGCCGTCTCCGGGAGCGGGCAACGATCGGAAACCTCTTCCGCCCCTTGACATGGCAAAGTTGAAGAATGAGTTGAGCTTTGTCAGGGGCAAGGCTCAAGCAGACGGCCCATGGCCCCGGGAAATACGCTATAACTTCAAAGTATATGATTTCAAGACGGATACTTTCCGACAGGAAGCGAAAACCTTTGTGATTAAAAAGAAGCCGCTGAGGATTATTCCCCATGCTGTGGGCGTTGCCGAGATCCTGTGGGCAATCTGCCCGCGCGAAAGACTGGTGGCCTTCAACGAATTCACTGCCGATCAGGACTCCAGTTTCATCGCCGACCAGGTGCTCAAGCGAGGGCCGATTTTCAAATCAAAAGAGACGGAACTGGTCATCGGGTATCGGCCCGACCTGGTTTTCACCGTGTTTTATTCGGGCTCAGATTTCAAGGAAAAGCTCAAGCAGGCAAAGATCCCAAGCTTCGATCTCGGCTATTTCGGTTCCATCGATTCCCTGAAAGAGCAGATTCTGCTCATTGGCGGCATTATCGGCGAAGAAAGCAATGCGCAAGCCATGGTCAAGCTCATTGACACGAAAATCAGCGCACTGAGGAAAAAGCTCCCCCGGAGAAACCGCCCGGTCCGCGTTCTTTACTATGACGAAGGCGGCTATGTCCCCGGCATATCGTCCAATTTCAACTCGATCTGCAACATAATCGGCGCGGTCAACGTCGGGGCGGAACAGGGAATAAAATCCTGGTCGCAGATAGACTATGAAACCCTGCTCAAGTGGAATCCGGATGTGATCATCGTTCCCGACCGCAGCAAGCTGAAAGAGCTGCTCATGTCGAACCGGGTGCTGTCCCACGCCCGTGCCGTCAAAGGCGGCTCCGTTTATTATGTTCCCGGTGTGTACCTTAGGGTTGCATCACAGTATATGCTCCTGAGCGCTGATCTGCTCGCGGGCATCATTTACCGTCAACCCCGCTGATCCATCAATATTCATCATGAACAAAAAAGACTTTTTCATACTCGCAGTTTTACTCGCCCTTGTTGCGGCGGGAGGTTTTCTTTCCCTGTCATCAGGCTCATGGCCGATATCCGTTTCCCATGTGTTCACGATCATCCTTTCGAAACTGGGATTACATGCCGGCGCCATCAACGACGTTGAAGCCACCATTGTCTGGGACGGCAGGCTTCCACGCTTCCTGGTCGCGCTTCTGGTCGGTTTTTCCCTCGGCGGAGCAGGCACCATTATGCAAGGTATCTTCAAGAACCCCATGGCCAGCCCCGGTGTAATGGGTATCGATTCGGGCGCCGCGCTGGGCGCCGTGCTGGCAATTTATCTCGGCTTGGCTTCGGGGTCGATCGTCGCGCTTCCAAGTGCAGCCATCATTTTCTCCATACTCACCCTTGTCATGGTTTTCGCCATTGCGACCTCGGGAGGGCGGACGTCCATCTCAACGCTTCTGCTTGCGGGTATTGCCCTCAACCTGGTGTTCGGCGCACTGACGTCCTTCATCATCACCCTCGGCACAAGGGAATTCGACGTGGGGAGGGTGATCGTCAACTGGCTCATGGGAGACCTCAACAACCGCTCCTGGGAGCATGTCGGCATCGTCTTCCCGACTACCATGACAGCGTTTCTGGGAGCCCTGTTTTTCGCCAGGGACCTGAACCTCCTGATGCTCGGAGAAGAAACCGCGGCAAACCTCGGGGTAAACACAAAGCGTGCCCGCAACGGACTGCTGCTTTTCTCCTCGATCGAAACCGGAGGCGCCATCGCCGTATCCGGTGTTATCGGTTTTGTCGGGCTGGTCGCGCCCCACATCATGCGCAGCCTTGTCGGACCGGACAACAGGAAGCTCATGGTTTTTTCCGGGTTGCTGGCGGCAGTGTTTATCGTCTATGCCGACCTTTTCGTACGGCTTATCGTGGAGGTTGATCTGAAGGTGGGGATAATAACTTCAATGCTCGGAGGACCGTTTTTTCTCTATCTGATTATAAAACACCGAAAACAGTTCGAATATATGTGATGTCAACCCGTAACAACAATATCTCCTGCTATAATAAAAGGTATGAAAATGCATGACAGTATGACAGACAGCGGCGAGACCACAGAGATTTTCGCCCAATACGCACAGAAGATTCAGCAGATAAAAGCTGAAATCGCCAAGGTGGTCATTGGACAGGAAGAGATGATCAGTCTGATGATTCACACCCTTCTTTCCCGGGGCCACATACTGCTCGAGGGCGTGCCCGGACTGGCAAAAAGCCTTGCGGTTGAAACATTTGCCAAAGTGATAGGCGGAAATTTCAAGCGTTTCCAGTTCACGCCCGACAAGATGCCCGGTGATATCACGGGCACGATGGTATGGAATGAGAAGGACAGGAAGTTCGAATTTTATTTCGGTCCCATTTTCTGCAATATATTCCTTGCCGACGAAATAAACCGGGCCTCGCCGAAAGTTCAATCCGCACTGCTGCAGGCCATGCAGGAAAAGGAAGTGACGGTTGAATGCATGCACTACGATATCCCGCATCCCTTCATGGTGCTTGCGACGCAGAACCCCATTGAACAGATCGGCACCTATCCGCTGGCCGAAGCCCAGGTTGACCGTTTCATGGTGAAATATGATGTCGGCTATCCGGAGAAGAATGAGGAGTTCGAGCTCATTCGGCGAAAAAACACCAACTTCGATCAAGTCAAGGCGGAAACGAAAACTGTTCTCTCTCTTGACGACATAACGGCTACCCAACAGATCATTCATGATCAGGTGCGGGTGAGCAGTATGGTCATGAATTACATATTGAACATCTGTATTGCCACACGTCCACGCGATACATATGCCGGGCAGAATATGACTGCCGATATTCATCAGTACATCAGGCTCGGAGCTTCGCCCCGGGCGTCCGAATCGTTGCTGGCTCTTGCAAAGGCGTTTGCGTTCGGCCAGCACCGCGACTTTGTCAATTTTGACGATGTGACAACCTGCGCCGTCCACGTGCTCAGGCACCGAATACTTCTGAACAGTTCTGCGCTGTCGCAACAGATCAGCGCCGACATGCTGGTTCAGGAAATACTGAAAATGGTCAAACCGTACTGAAAACCATGAAAAAAACCGAAAAAAGTCTACTCTCGAAAAAGGAATTGCTGAAAATATTCATAAACCACCGGGTTCACTCTCCCTTCCCCGGCGACTGGGAAAGTATTTTCAAGGGACTGGGGTACGAGTTCTGGGCGCTCCGGGAGATGGAGCCCGCCGATCCGTTCAAGAACATCGACTGGAAGGCAAAGGCAAAAACCGGCAAGTTCTACGTGCGGGAGTTCCTCGCAGAGAGCTATTTCAATGTCATGCTCCTGTATGACATCAGCAGGTCGGTGAATTTCGGCCGGAAGGACATGCTCCAGGCCCAGATTGCAGTGTCACTGGCATACAGCGCTATAATGAGCAATGACGGTTGCGGCCTGATCCTTTTTGCCGACGATATCGTCGAGTATATTCCGCCACGCATGGGCAGGTCCCATTTCATGGAGATTCTGTATGCAATTGCTCGGGCCGAACCTGTTTCGTGTGGCGCCACAAACCTTGGCGTCGCATTGAACGAGCTCATAAACGAGGTCCCGGAAAGCCTGACCTTCATCCTGTCCGATTTCATGTATCCTCTTGATTTCAGCTACAGCTTTCACCACACGGCACATGGAACCAACAAGCATGAGGTCAAGGCTATACAGGTGCTTGAGGAATGCGAGATCGAACTTCCTCCGGGGGCAAAAGGTATCCTGCCGCTCTATGATTATGAAAGCGGTGAAACGGTAGCGCTCGATCTCGGCAAATGGAAGGCTTATAACGAATCTATGAGCCGCATGCGCGCGGCAACCAGGAACCGGTTGTCCCGCGCGGGCATCGATCTTCTGACCATCAGCCCGGCAGATGATTTTGCGCGTGAAATCAACGCGTTCATGAAAAAACCGCGTACAATCTAATGATTCTCTTCAGAAAGAGTATGCCATGAATCACTTCTTCAACAAATTCTTCGCCGTCTTGTGGCTTCTCATTCTTGCCGCGGCACATGCGTATTCCCCCCCTGAAGCGGAGGCCAGGGCCGCAGCCTTTACCTTGGACTCCGTATGGTTTTACCGTGACGGGACGAGAGTCGTACCGAAAATCAGCAACCGCTGGCTCACCGTAGTCTTCAGTCAGCGTTTCACTTCCACTGCGAATGAAGCTGAATCGGGCACCGGTGCTGATGACGGCTTTGTCCGGAAAAAAGCCCGGTCACTCATAAAGTCCAATGGCCATCTCGTCGACTACCTCTATGATCCCAATATTGCCGAAGATGCGTGTTTTTTCAGGATGCGCAATGGTCTGAAGCCGGAAGACCTGAACCGCCTGATCAAGCAGCTGAGCCAGGATGGAACGGTAAAGTACGTCCACCCCACTCTGGTCCTCAACGGCAAGACTTTCGCCTATTTCGACACCTTCGAGATGGAGTGGAAGACAGGAACCCCCAGGGAGCAGCGAGAGTCGCTGCTCAAAGCTGCCCATGTGGTACGCGATGAAAATGACGAAAAAGAAAACCGCTATACGGTCGACATAACGACAACATCGTATTTCAGGGCGCTGAACCTGCTGGCCGAAGATATCAGAGTGCTCAGGGTCACGCCGTACCTGGTGGAAATCAAGCCGTCAATCAGTGCCAGGCTGTCCGTTTTCATGAACGGGGGAAATATCGGCGACAGCATTCCTTTCACGCTCACCATTACCTTCACCGACCGGGCAATCATTGATCCGAGCTCGATTTCAACCTTGAACCTGCGGCCTCCTGAACTTCAGAAGGAACTCTTCGACTGCATCTTCGACCCCTATGACTATGTAAAAGCCGTCACCAAGAGCCCTGTAGTAATCACAGGCCATTTGAGATTCTTTTCGCCGGGGCAATACACGATTCCCCCGATCAAGATAAGCTACTCTTGCCCGTCCTGCTCCAACAACGCCGCAAGCAACGTGCGAACCATTGAAACCGAACCGGTTTTGTTCAAGGTTTCCTCCATAATACCTTCGGAGAAAACCGAATACCGGCTGATCGTTCCTACAGATCCGGTACCCCACAATTTCAACTTGCCCGCACTGCACAGGCAGTCCCAACTTTACCTGTGGCTGGCCATCATCTGTTTTGGCGCGCTTGTTCCGTGCGTTTTCTGGCTTTTTCTCCTGCGGCACAAGGCTGCCGGCGAGCGGAAAGTCAGAAAGAAACGCAAGGACTACAACCAAATTGCGGAGCATCTCCGTGTATTGCTTGAGACCGCTCCGCAGCCCCCCCACTGGAGTTACCTCGGTGAAACCGGCGCCCTGTTGCGCGAGTATCTGGTGGTGCGCTACGGTATTGATTCAAAATACCAGGGTGGAAGCGGAAAACAGTTTCTTGAAACCTTCAGGGAGCACGTTCCTGAAGAATGCATTGACTCCCTTGGCACTATTCTCGCTGTCATCGACAACAGCGTTGCCCTTGAATCTGAGCACTTCCAGGGCATTGAGCAACTGCAACTTGAAACCCTGAAGATAGTCGATCTGGCCGCCAGAAACAATGCGGCGAAGGGTAAACACTCATGAGCATCCAGTACCCCTTGGCGCTTCTGCTCCTGCTTCTTGTCCCTGCGGTGATAATTGCCGGCAGAAAGCATGCCACGAGAACCGGTTTTTCCTGGGTTTCTGCTCTTGGAACTGATCTGCAGGCCGGGCCGATAAAGACCTGTGGCGCAGATCTGCTGGCCGGAACCGCCATGGTCCTGATGGTCCTTGCCGTAGCCAATGTCCAATATTCAAGCTACTGGCACAAGACATACCCCGAATCCAAATGGATAATGCTCGTCCAGGATCTCTCCGGCTCCATGGGAAGGCCCGGCGACGAGACCGGCAGCGTTACACTGGGCGATGTTGCTCTCAAGGGAGTGAGCGCATTCATAGACATGCGCAAGAAAGACGATCTTATCGGCCTGATCGCTTTTTCCAATATCGCACAGTTGATAGCCCCGCCCACTTTCGACAAGGAAATTCTAAAGAAAAAACTTGAACTTCTGAGCAGGAAAAATGATTCAACAGTGTTCAGAGAGCTCACCGTGGGAGGTGAGACGAACGCATCATATGCTGCCTGGCTCGCGGTGTGCGTCTTCTTCATGCTCCTTCCCGAGGAAAGCCAGCCATCCTATGAGCAGATAAACGACCTGCGCTACTCACTGATGGGACAAAGCGATTCCGTCTCGAATATTCCGGCCAGGTTGAAAAACACGGATTTCGGCAAGGGCATGGCGATCGTTCTGTTTACGGATGGCCGGATAGAAGCCAACAAAAAACCTGAGGATGCCGAGAAAGGGCTCCTTAATTTTGTCAACGTGATAGGCCTGGTGAAACAGCTGGGCATAAAGCTCTATCTCGTCGTTGTGGGCGGCGATGTCACAACCGAAGTGCGGCAGGCTCTTGAGGGACCAGGCGGAGGATCTTCCTCCGGCCATATACTTTACATGCCCCGCACCTTTGACGTAAAGCAGATCACTGCAGTTTACAACAAGATCAACGAAATGGAGAAAAATCGGCTCCTAGTAAAGCTGGAAAAACGTAAAAAAGACACCAGGGGGCCCCTGGCGCTTGCATCTGCCGGCATATTGGCGGCCTTCTGCCTGTTCCGAACGCTTCCTTCCACGAGAAAGATCTGAGACATGAAGAAGACAACCTGGATTTCATTGACGTTTATCATCATTTTGTCTGTCACCTTGATACTGCTGGGTTTGTACTTTACCCGTGAATATGGTGACGCATCAACACGCGAAGCGCACGATACGCTTCTGCAGCAGAGGCTGCAAAAAGCTGACGCCACGGCAGACGACATTACCGCCACGGCAGCCTACATGAAGCTGCGTCCGGCGCTTCCGGAAATCCAGCTGCGCATTGTGCAGCGTCAATGGCGAACTGCCCTGCAACTCCTGCAATACATGCAGCGTGCCCGTGGCAATGCCGAACTGCGTAACGAGAAAGACGTCTACGGCTCAAGGCTCAGGGCTCTGCTTGACGAAATGATAGGAAGGTGCAGCAGCACGTTGGCTGATGCTGCGACACTGAGCCCCGGCATCGTGTGGCAGCTCTACAATACAGCCGGTTCAGCCAAGGTGCTGAGCGCATTCGTCATGCTCGAAACCGATCAAAACGTGGATAAAGTGCAAAGCTTCATGCGGGATGCACTGACAGACTACAAGGCCGCAATAGAAGCTGTTGACAAAGCCGGCGAGCCCAGCCCGCAGAAAAACATCCCCCGCTGGAACTTTGAAGTTCTCAGCGGGAAAGAAAATGTGCAGAAACTGGAAGTTTCCATGACTAATGTGGAAAGCAAACAGACGCTGAAAGAAAACCTGGAAACATTGATTCCCGAAATCGGCGGGTACGGCCCCGGCGAGCCCGTAGAAACGATTATCAAGAAATAGAGGGCTCTTTTGCCATGAGTGTGGAAAATAGTGGCTATATATGGCTGCTGCTTGTCATTCCTTGTTACCTGACCTTTTCAATCATATCCTACCGAGAGACGAATAAATTGCTGTACAGGTTTGCGCATGTAAAAAAACGCACAGTCCCCTTTTTTTTCTCCACCCTTTTCTTCAGTCTTGCATTGGGGGCGGTCGTATTTTCACTTACCGATCCCAAGGTGCAATACACCAAAGTAGTGTTCAACCGGAGCGGAATCGACATAGCGATCGGAATTGATGTGTCAAAGTCGATGCTGGCGGAAGATGAAGCGATCCCGGAAGATGGGAAAAAACTCTTTTCCATACCTAACCGTTTGAACAGGGCACGCTACTGTGCCCTTAACATCATCAGCGCGCTGCATGGGGAACGCGCTGCCGTCTTCATGTTTGCCAGCAAGGGTGTCTCGATCGTTCCATTGACCACCGACTACGGGTACTGCCAGTACATCCTGAAGCACGTCAACGACGCAACCATAACAATTCCCGGAAGCGATTTGAGCCAGGCAATCACGACCGGTGTTTCCCTTGTTGAAGGGAGTTCCCGCAAGACAGTCAAAAACATCATCCTCATTTCAGATGGAGAAGACATCAGCGAAGACAAATCTCCGGTTTTCGAAAACGCACAGCGTGCTGCAGCCCAGGGAATCGCCATCTACACGATCGGCATCGGCATGGGAGAAAGTGTTCTTATCCCCATAAGGGATTCCAGTGGCGTCATAGAAGGTTATTACCGGGATGAGGACGGCTCCTACCTGAAAACACGGCTCGAACAGGACACATTGAAGAGCATTTCCACTATTTCAGGGGGACGTTATTTTCGTGCACATGATGAACACAGTGAAGATGGAATAGTCGATTCCATGCTCAAGCGAGCGCGGACCATGGAATACACCAAGGCTACGGAGCCTGCCTGGTACTCGCTGTCCCCGGTATTGCTCCTGGCAGCCTTTGCATTTTTCCTGGCTGGAATTATCATCGGCCGCTGAAAGCGCTTTCATACAGGCATTCTGTGAACATGATCATTTCAGATCATTTCCCCGGACAATAGCAAGGGGGCAGTCGGAAAATTCCTCCCTGAGTTATTTTCCGCATCCAGGCTCCCGGACGTCAGAGAATCGAAAACAACTCTACACAACAACCATTCTGTTAAAAATTGAAAGGTGAACCGAAATTGCCGTGGGGTGGAGCGTGTCTCTGGTAAGAAAATCGGTTTCAACGCTATTTTGCAGTTTTTGGGCGGATTGAGGGATAGAACTCCCCCCCGTCCGTAAAAGAAAGACCGTTGTCCGGAAAATCGCTTTTTGACAATCTGCGTATCAAGTTGAAAGCTCTCTTCTGGGAGTCGAGTCTCGGCCCTCGCAAGGGCTTCTGCAGAAAGGAAACTATCTTTCCGCCTGTAAAAGCGCCTGTGCTGTCCAGTTTAGCGAATAGCAGCGGGGCATACCCGTTTTCGCGGCTGACGTTTATGCCGCCGTAAGTGCAGAAGTTCCCCAAACTGTAAGCAACCAGCCTCCCCCTATAGAGCTCCATGCCTCGCGGGACATGCGGCCCATGGGCAATGACCAGGTCTGCACCCCTGTCTATCGCATCGTGGGCAAAGCGGACCAGGTTGCCCCGCGGCGTCTCCAGGAAATATTCATCCCCCTCTTTGACATGCATTGCCCGTCGCCCTTCCGCTCCGGCATGCACCGTGAGTATGAGCACGTCATATCGCTTCGAAGCTTCCGCGATCTCAGCCATCGCCTGCCTGGGATACACGATTGAACGTGGAGGGTTGCCGAAGGACATGGCGATTATCCCCACCCTGGTACCCCTTATGTCGAACTCGGCGATTTCTCCTTTCTTGCTGGAGAACTTAACGCCCGTGTCCCTGAGAACCGTTTTCGTCTTTTGCTGACCGGTGAGACCAAAATCAAGCGCATGATTGTTGGCTAGCGAAACCATGCCGATTCCGGCGTCCTTCAGATTCGCGGCCAATCCGGGCGGCATTCTGAAGAGGTATGTAACACCGGCCTTGGGCGGCTTGGCAGGGTTTCCGCCGTCGCACAAGGGGCCTTCAAGATTCGCCATCGAGATGTCGGCCATTTGGAAAAAGGCCTTGGCGTCGCGCAGAAGCCCCTGCCCTCCTTCCGGAGGAAGCAATGGTTCGGGAAAATCACTCCCCATCATCACGTCGCCGACAGCCGCGATGGTTATCTGAACCGGCATAGTATTGCCGCAAGCAGGGGCAGTCAATATATTCGCAACAGCCAAAAATGTCAGATGCATGAAAAATAATCGCATTACACAACCTCAAATGCCTCTGAATCTGCTAGTGTCTAAACAACGGTCAATTGCCGATGCATTTGCGGAAAAAGCACCGACACAGTTGATCACGGAAAGCGTAAAATATAATAACTGAAGATATTTTACAATGCCTCATACGGACACCAGGAATTCATAATGATCATCATCAGCGCATCGCGCAGGACGGATATACCCCATTACTTTGCTGACTGGTTCAGGGAAAGGCGCAGGGCCGGATTTGCAGAGTACAGGACAGTATTTGGCGGAGGGAAAAAGGGGGCATTCCGTGCTTCACTGGATCCGGGAGACGTATTGGGTTACCTTTTCTGGACCAAGTATGCCGCACCCTTCCATGGCGAACTGGAGGTCCTGCGTTCGGAAGGGATCCCTTATGTGTTCCAATATACCATCACGGGATACGGAAAAGAGATTCAGCCCGGGATACCTGAACAAGACCGCGCATCAGATGATTTCCTGAGAGTTGCCGACGCATTGCCCGGCACGGCCGCAATCCAGTGGCGTTACGACCCGATACTGGTCTCGCAGGTTTACAGCTGCGACTGGCATCGCAATAATTTTACCCGTATTGCACATCAACTGCAGGGGCATACCAGAGTGGTGAACGTCAGCTTTGTCGAGCCGTATCTCAAGGCCCTTGCCAATGCTCCCGACTGGAAGGAGATTCGCTGGCGGCTGCCGGACCCGGAAAGGCATAAAACAGTCCTCAAAAAATATCCGGGCTTGCAGACTACGGGCGCAGACGAGGCCGCCCTCCTTGCCGACCTGTCGCGAATCGCGCAGAAATGCGGCCTGGAATTGAGGGTCTGCTGCGGCAACGAATATGAATCGCGCTTCCCGGCCGCATCTTGCTGCGGCCTTGAACTGTTCGATCCGTACGGAGAGGAGTTGCTCAAGAAAGTTTCGGCTCTTGCGCCGGGCCCGTCACGGCCCGGGTGCCGCTGCCTCAAGTCGGTTGACATCGGCATGGACGCAACGTGTCCGGCAGGCTGCTTCTATTGCTATGTCAACGCGTCACGGGCACGCGCCCGCATGAACTTCGAGCGGCATGACCCCACCGCAACCATGCTGCGTTGACTCAAGTTATCCATTCTCCTGATAACTTAACCGAAATCTCTGGTAACAGCTGGATATCGGCTGCCCACTTTTTCCAAGTACCTTTCTAACCAGGGATGAAAAGCTCGACGAACCGGTTGACTGGCGTGGCAAGCAACTTTTCATGATCGGAGAAAAGGCCGGCCACCTCCTCCGCCTGCCTTTCCGCCAGCCGGGAAGCACTATTGTGCCGGAACTTCTTCTGAAGCAGTGGAATTCCCTCTTCCCTGCGCCTGCGATGTCCCACGGGATACTCCAGTTTCACCTTGCCTGAGTCGCTGCCGTCCTTGAAGAAAACCTGGACGGAATTTCCGATGGAACGCTTGGCAGGATCGAGATAGTCCCGGCTGTATAGGGGGTCTTCCTCCACTGACATCAGCTCTCTCAGCATGTCTAAGCGGGAGTCAGCGGCAGCCTCGTCGGAATAATCGTCTGCCGTGAGGCTGCCGCGAACCAGTGCCACGGCAACCATGTACTGCAGGCAGTGATCGCGGTCCGCGGGATTGTGCAGGGGGCCGGTCTTGCTTATGATGCGGATTGCCGACTCCTGTGTCGTCAGGACTATCCTGCTCACCTGGTCAAGCCGGTCGCGCACCCGTTCATGGAGGGACAAGGCGCACTCGACGGCTGTCTGGGCATGGAACTCGGCCGGAAAGGATGCCTTGAACAGGATATTCTCCATTACGTAGGAACCGAACGGGCGCTGGAAGCGGAAAGGCAGGCCGCGGAAGGATACATCGTAAAAACCCCACTTCCGGGCTGTCAGGGCGCCCGGATACCCCGGCTCGCCACGCATCGTCATTAGCGCCAGCCACACTCCCCGGCTGGCGGCGTCACCGGCAGCCCACGACTTCCTGGGGCCGGTGTTGGGCGCGTGCCGGTAAGTACGCAGGCTCTGCCCGTCGATCCATGCCTGGGACAACGAATCCACGATCTGGTCCCTGCCGCCGCCCAGCAGCGAAGTAGCCACGGCAGCGGTTGCAACCTTGACCAGTACAACGTGGTCAAGCCCTACCCGGTTGAAACTGTTCTCCAGCGCCAGCACCCCTTGGATTTCGTATGCTTTGATCATCGCCCGAAGAACATCCGACATCGCAAGCGGCGCCCTGCCTCCGGCGATGTTGTGCCGGCTGATGTAATCAGCGACTGGCAGAATCCCTCCAAGGTTGTCGGACGGATGCCCCCATTCAGCTGCCAGCCACGTATCGTTGAAATCGAGCCAGCGGATCATGCAACCCAGGTCGAATGCAGCTTTCACCGGGTCGAGCACGTAAGAAGTTCCCGGAACCCGGGCACCGAGAGGTGTCGTGGCGCCCGGCGCCACAGGGCCCAGGAGCCTTCCGCACTCCGGATGGTTCAGTGCCAGCAGCGCACATCCCATGCTGTCCATGAGACAAAGCCTGGCCGTTTCGAAAGCCTCTTCGCTGCTGACGTCATAATCGGCGACATAGTTGGCGATCTCAACCAGTTCTCGGTCCGGTGGCGGGCGAATATTGCTGTCTGCTGTGGACTGTGACATATTATTGCACCCTGCCTTCAGCTACCTTTGGTCAACAGGAACGAACTTCCTGGGTTCGGGACCGATGTATTCGGCTGTCGGTCGTATCAGCCTTCCCGTGGCCCGCTGCTCGATGATGTGGGCAGACCAGCCAGCCGCCCGGGCGAAGACGAACAGGGGAGTGAACATCGGCGTTGGTATGCCGCACATGTGGTAGAGGGAAGCACTGTAGAAATCCACGTTGGGGAACAGCCTCTTCTCTCGCCGCACCACATCGTCTATCCGTTCCGAGATGCGGAAAAGCAGCTGGTGGCCGGTGGCTTCGGCAAGCCTCCCGGACCAGTCCTTTATTATGTCGGACCTCGGATCGGGCTGCTCCTTGTAGACCCGGTGGCCGAAACCCATGATGCGTTCCTTTCTCTCCAGCATCCTGAGTATTTCCTGCTCGGCTTCTTCCGGCGTCCCGAACCGATCGATGAGCTTCATCGCCTCCTCGTTTGCGCCACCGTGAAGCGGCCCTTTCAGTGTGCCGATGGCCGCAGTGATCGCAGAATGGTAGTCTGTCCTCGTCGAAGTTGTCACCCTGGCCGAAAAAGTGGATGCATTGAATTCATGCTCCGCATAGATGATGAAGGATACGTTTACCGCATTGCATGGCTCCCTGTCCGGCGATCTGCCGTGCAGCAGATTGAGGAAGTGGCAGGCCAGCCGCGGCTCATCGCTCTCGGTGTCGATCCTCTTGCCGGCTGTGTGGAAATGGTGCCAGTAGAGGAGCATTCCGGGAAGTGTCGCCAGGAGCCGCTCCGCCGTTTTCAGCTGGTCACCCGGAGACGGCTCGGGTTCCATGGAGCCCAGAGCCGAGCAGCCGGTCCTCAGGACGTCCATGGGGTGGGCTTCTGCCGGCACCTGCTCGAGTATGTTCCTGAGACGTGAGGGAAGACCGCGGAACGAGATGATCCGCTCGCGGAAACCGTCGAGTTCGCTCCGCTTGGGTAGATCACCGTAAAGCAGCAGGTATGCGACCTCCTCGAAGTCGGTCTCTCTGGCCAGGTCCTCGATGGAATATCCCCGGTAGCTCAAACCCATCCCGACCTTTCCAACCGTGCTGATGGAGGTCTGGTCGGCGACTATTCCCTCAAGCCCACCGACTGTTTTTCCTGTCATGATGAACCCTCCCTAGAATTATTTGTCGAGTTTCCGTTCATATTCCAGGTAGCCGAGAAAATCGTAAAGTTCGGACCTGGTCTGCAGGGAATCGAGCATTCCCTTCTGGGTACCTTCTTTCCTGACAGCGCGGTATAGCCTCAGCGCTGCAGCGTTCATTGCCCGGAATGCAGAAAGGGGGTAGAGAACCAGGCTCACCCCGGATTCGGCCAAATCCCGCAAGTCAGACAGGGGAGTGACGCCAAACTCTGTCTGGTTCGAGAGGATAGGAACTCCCAGCGCTTCGGCGAACCTTTTGTACTGTCCCAGTTCTGCGAGCGCCTCGGGAAATATCATGTCCGCGCCCGCGTCCCTGTAACGGCATGCACGCTCTATGGCAGCTTCAAGCCCCTCCACGGCAAATGCGTCGGTTCTTGCCATGATCACGAAATCCGGATCGCTTCTGGCGTCCACTGCAGCCTTGATCCTGTCCACCATGTCCCCGACGGGAACGACCGTCTTGCCGGGCCTGTGCCCGCAACGCTTTGCCGCCACCTGGTCCTCCAGGTGCATGCCAGCCGCCCCTGCCCTGATCATTTCCCGTACCGTTCGTCCGATCATCAGCAAGCCGCCGAAGCCGGTATCGCAATCCACCAGCAGGGGCAGAGAGGAGGCGCCAGTGATCCGTCTTGCCTCCTCCGCAACGTCTCCGAGGCTGGTCATGCCCAGATCCGGCAGGCCGAATGCGCCGTTGGCGACCCCGGCCCCGGAAAGGTAGAGGGCGAGAAAACCGGTCTTTTCGGCCATTATGGCCGCATAGGCGTTTGGCACTCCGATCACCTGCAACGGCTTCTCAGAGTCCACTGCCCTGCGGAAAAGTCTGCCCGGTGAGCGTCCCTTTTTCATCTTCGCTCCAGGAATCCGCCTTTTTCCGATTAAATGTCGAGTTGCTTCTCCCAATTGCTGATAACGCCTGTAATCAAGCATGCCACAAACAGTTGTCCACGCAACCGTGTCATGAACGAATAGAGGCCATGCTGAATTTCTTCTCCTCAGCCCGCAGCAAGAACGAGCAACTTTCGCGGTGATATGCCCGGAAGATTCGTTCAATGCTTCAATGTTGCACTCCTGCTCTACTTGCGATAAATTACGCAAATGCGATATCAAGACGGATCGAAAAAAATGACCGAACAGGAACTCCTCGATTTCGACAGGGCGCACATCTGGCATCCCTATACTTCGGCCACCAGGGCGCTCAGGTGCTACCCGGCAGCAAGAGCCGAAGGAGTTTACATCGAGCTGATGAACGGCCAACGTCTGATAGACGGCATGTCCAGCTGGTGGTGTGCCATCCACGGGTACAACCACCCGGTGATCAACGCCGCAATGTCGGCACAGATCGGACGCATGTCCCACGTCATGTTCGGCGGGCTGACCCACCTTCCTGCCGTGGAACTGGCGCAACTGCTCCTTGAAATAGCCCCGGAAGGCCTGGAGCATGTCTTTTTCAGCGATTCCGGCTCGGTGGCCGTTGAAGTGGCCATGAAGATGGCGCTCCAGTACTGGCACTCCCGCTCGCGCAGTGAAAAGCATGCGTTTGTCACCATCCGCAGGGGATACCACGGCGACACATGGCACGCCATGTCCGTTTCCGATCCCGACACGGGAATGCACTCCATTTTCAGCAGCAATCTGCCGAAGCAGTATTTCATGCCCGAGCCTCGCCCGGGCTTTCATGAGGATTACGATGATGCCGAAGCTAGCCGGGTCGAGTATTTTCTGCGCCAGAACCACGGAAAAATCGCCGCATTCATCCTGGAGCCGATCGTGCAGGGCGCCGGCGGAATGCGTTTCTATCATCCGCAATACCTGAAACGGCTACGCAGCCTTTGCACTGAATACGACATTCTCTTCATCGCCGACGAAATCGCGACCGGCTTCGGCCGCACCGGGAAGCTCTTCGCCTGCGAACACGCGGGCGTTTCACCGGACATCATGTGCGTCGGCAAAGCCCTTACGGGCGGTTATATCACCCTTGCCGCCACCATGTGCACCCGGAACGTGGCCCATGCCATCTCCGATGGCACGCCGGGCGTATTCATGCACGGCCCCACCTTCATGGCCAATCCCCTGGCCTGCGCAACGGCGCTGGCCAGCACGAGGTTGCTACTGCAGGAAAACTGGATGGAGAAGGTACTGCGCATCGAGAGGACACTGAAAGAAAGGCTGCTGCCGTTGCAAGGGCACGCTTCAGTTGCGGAGGTCCGTGTTCTGGGGGCAATCGGCGTTGTGGAAATGAAAGAACCGGTCAACCTGGAGCTGATACAGGGGCGCTTCGTGGATGAAGGGGTCTGGCTGCGGCCTTTCGGGAAGCTGGTGTACACCATGCCGCCGTACATCGTCTCTGAAGACGAACTGGACAAGCTTTGCAAAGGGATAACAAACGTGATATTGCGGGAACAACTTTAGTTGATGGGTTTACCAAGATGGTAGCACTAACGCGTGCATCGGTAGTAAAGCGCCTGTGGAAAAGGGGCAGGAAAGACGTTGCCCACGTAGAGGTCTCCGTCAGGGCAGACGAGATGATTAAAGGGAGTACATAAGGTAAGCGGATGAACAGTACGGCGTTGATACTGATCGGGCTGGCGGCCGTGGCCGGAGGCGCCGTCAATGCGCTCGCAGGGGGAGGCACGCTGATCACCTTCCCGATGCTGACCGCGGTTGGTGTTCCTGCCGTGGCGGCGAATATCACGAATACGATCGCGCTCTGCCCGGGCTACCTGGGCGCCACCTATGCCCAACGCTCCGATCTGCAGGGACAACTGCTCCGGCTGTGCGCTCTCCTCCCCATAGGCGTGGCCGGGGGACTGACAGGCGGGGTGTTACTGCTGCATTCGGGTGAACAGTTGTTCCGCTCCCTCGTGCCGCACCTGATCCTCTTTGCCGTGGCGCTGCTGGCGTTCCAAGACCCGATGCGCACCTGGATCATGGGCCGAACCGGCAGGGTTCCGTCATCCCTTGCCTCGAGGGGGCTGAAGGCACTGCCGGTCGCGCCGGCAGCGGTGTACGGCGGTTATTTCGGCGCCGGGGCGAGCGTAATCATCCTGGCGGTGCTCGGTCTTGTCATGGATGACACGCTCAAGCGTCTCAATGCGCTCAAACAGGCCGTCGCGCTGAGCATGAATATAGCTGCCGCGGTTTTTCTCGTCTTTTCCGGACAGGTCGTCTGGCCCGCGGTTCTGGTCATGGCCGCGGGTGCCGTGGCCGGAGGCGTGATCGGCGGACGGCTCGCAAAGCGGGTTCCGGTCGTGATGCTGCGCCGGATCATCGTAACGATCGGCGTCATTGTCGCCTTGATTTACCTGGTAAATCAATAGTGTTTTGCTCCTTGAACCATCTACCGCTTCACGGTGTATCGTTTTCCCTGTCATGGACTTGACAGTCTCTATCACCAAAGGTATCAGGAGACTCAACAGAATCAGGTGACCTCACGCAAATCCTTGCAGATAAGCAGGCCGGGTTCTTCGAAGACCCGGCCTGCCCAAGGTATGCGAAGTTTACTAATCGTTGGGCCCTGCTGGCCTGACCCAGTCAGAACAGGGTTGGGCATATGGCCCGCAGCACTCTTCGCTGGCGCCGATGGTGGAATAACCAGTGGGGTTGTCCAACAGGTTCACGGGAATGATTTTACCGACCATTACAGTCATGGTCATGACAGCGGCGACACCGACAACGGTTTGCGCGACTTTCGTCTTTTTCATGGTTTCACCTCCTTTCTGAGAAAAAATGCCTTCAGGGTCTGGGCGATGAATTCCTTGTTCTGATGGCAGTGTGACTTGAAGATGGAGCCCTTCTGCAGCCGCGCCTCGCTGGGGCACCCGCCGCCGCAGAAAAGCGCAGCCGAGCACCTGGCGCACTCGGGCAGATTGAGGAGATTGCGCCGGTAGTAATTGCTCTTCAAACGGAAAAACCTCGTCTTGCCCTTGGAAAGGGAACCGATGCGCCTGTCCCGGTGCCCGGCGTCCTCGTAGCAGCCATACATATCGCCAGCGGGATCGATGATGAAGAAATTGTCGCGTCCGGCCCCGCAGTACCTCACCTTGGGAAGTATTTTCCTGGTCTGCATGTCCAGGAAACTGTTCATGAAATCCAGGTTTGACGGTGGCCGGCCGGTTTTTGCCGCAACATCCTGGAACATCCGGCCGAACTGTTCAGCCTCCTCGGGCGAATTCCGCTCGCTGTCAAAAGTGTTGATCGGCGAAAAGTAGACCATGACCTGGGGATGTCCCAGAAGCTTTTCCTGCTCCAGGTACTCAACGAGATTTCGGGCAGCGTCGAGCTTTCCCTGGTGAACGTGCATGCGCAGTGATACATTCGCTTTCAGCCCGATAAGCTGCCTGACCGCCGCTATCGTCCTGTCGAAAGTGGGATTGCCCGACGCCGGGATGCGGTGCTGGTCGTGGTGAGCACGGTCGCCGTCCAGGGTTACCTGGACATTGCGGATGCTCCCTTTCCCCGGGCCGACCAGGTCCGCCATCTCCGGAAGCGTCATGGCATTTGTCGCAACGGAGATTCCCACGGAAGGCCTCCTCCGGGCATACGCCAGTATCCTGGTGATAGCTTCCCGGTTGGCGGGCAGCAGCGGCTCACCTCCGAACAGGGTGATGAGAAGCTTCTTCGGCGTCTTGGGAAAAAGCTGGCGGTAATGATCGGAGAAGAACCTGTCAACGAACTCTCCACTCATGTAGGGAACTCTCGATTTTTCCGCGATTGACTTCTGGTAGCAGTAGCCGCAGGACAGGTTGCAATTGTAGGTCAGTATGAAGCACAGGTTCGCAAAGGTCTGTTTTCTGTCAAGCGCATCGCGCTTTTCCAGAATGGTTCTGACCGTATTCCTGAACTCGGCCAGTTCGCGGTTTGGAGACAGTGGCGTCAGGTGGCCGCGTTTCACAAGGTGCTGAGTCTCCTCGGGCGAAAGAAAAGACAGGGCTCTCCCATTGTACAGTGCGTGCGCGTACTCGGTCGGGACAAGATCGATGCAGAGCGTTGAGCCGTTATACAGCAGAGCAGTGCCGTTGCCGATGTCGACATGGTTAAGGTAAGTGCTGGCACGCAGGTTCTTCATTTCGTCCTTCCCCTTCAAGCCGATCTTGCGTACAGGGCTTTTCTGCCGCTCCACCCGTTACGTTCATGATCGCTTAGACAGAGCCTCTGCATAAAAAGTTCCAGTTCTGAAAATTTTTCCACCGGCAGGAAACGACAAGTCCTCTCCCTGGGTAACAAGGCCATGAAAAAGCCCCCATATTCGTGCTGTCGAAGATGGGGGCATGACAAGAGCGGTATTTTCTTCGGCAACCAGGATGTCCGCTATCGGCAAGCCTTCAGCGGGCCCACGGCTTTGCGCGCCCGGTGCTCCCGGGTCAGCCTTTTCGGAAAACACAAACTATACGAAAAATCTATATCGTTTTTTGTCACTTAATGAATGCACCTGGGACGTATTTTTGTCAATTTTTTAGTTGTAATCTTGTGTAGAAAATTGTTGTTTATCGTAACATTCCCCCCTGCGAGACCATCTCGCTGCCCTTATTCCCCATTCCGTACCCGCGCGGCATGAGCACCCATGCCCTTCCCTTCTGCTTCATTCTTCCGGCCAGCTGTCCCGCGGCTTCACCGCAGCCCCAGTAAAAGTCCGCCCTCACGGCGCCGCGAATGGCTCCGCCGGTATCCTGAGCAAGCATCAGCCGGTTGAGAGGCTTGTCAGAAAGCGGCCAGGACGTGGCAAGGAACAACGGGGCTCCCAACGGGATATGGCGGGGATCCACGGCAATGGAACGACCGCCGGTCAGGGGAACGCCGAGGGCTCCAAGCGGACCCGAAAGCCCGTCAGGCAATTCCTTGAAAAATACGTAGCTGGGATTTCTGTTGAGCAGCCCGGCTATTTTCGAAGGGTTGTCCCGCCCCCATTTCCTGACCGCCTGCATGGACGCACAGTTTTGCTTCAATTCTCCCTGCTCGATCAGCATCTTTGCCACGGACCGGAAAGGGTGGCCGTTCTGGTCTGCGTAGCCTATCCTGACATGCTCCCCGTCAGGGAATTCAACACGTCCGGAGCCCTGTATCTGGAGGAAGAAAAGGTCGACCGGGTCATCGGCCCAGGCAATGGGGGTACCGCGAAAGCCGCTCCCGTTGTTCTCGATCTCTTCCCTTGTGTAATAAGGCTTCAGCTTGTTTCCGACCAGCCGGCCGCGCAGGCGCATGAATTTGAGCTCAGGGTAGAGAGACGAAAGCTCGACTGAGATCAGGTCCGAGGGGAGACCATAGATTGGGTAACGAGCACGTTCCGTCTTTTTCCTGTCACCCTTGATGATCGGTTCATAATATCCCGTAACGAGCCCCTCCCCGCCGGATTTCGGGTCGATGACCTCGTACGGAGAGAAATTTCCATGGAAATAATCACGAATTGCATCTTCGCTCTTTCCGTCCACTTTTGCCGCCTGGTCACAAACCTCTTTCCAGAGAGGCTTCGCAGCCAGTGCCCTGCAGGACAGGACCCAGGCAGGCCATGCCTCGACAAGCCTGTCTTTTTCCCACGACGGCATCCTCCCCCAATCCGCAGGCTTCAGCATCGGGAACGTCTCCTGGTCAACTGCAGGAATCTTCCCGACCTGCCCAGCCGGGGGCGGCGCCTGGAATCCGGTCCCTGTCGAAGGGATTTTCACGGCGCAATTTTCTGCCTCATCACGTACTGAAACAGCTGAACAGGCTGCAAGCGTCAATAAAGCGATGCCCGACATCAAGGTGGAAATAATATGAATGTTGCGTTTCGAGCCAGCAAATATTTTCTTACCACTGCCATTAATCAATTCCATTCCGGCTTATCTACCTCCAGTAAACTGGTTTCCATCCGGAAAGCTCTCCGTTCTTCCTCAGCAATTAACGGGAATATGCGGATGGAAACGAACCATGACATTTCAAAATATCATTCAACCAATTCCATTCTCTTTTACAGAGAACCGGCGCACGGCTCTCTAGCAGGCTGTTTAAAACGTCATGAGGAAGTCCAGATGCACGGCGCACGGAGCGCAACGGTGCAGATGGGCTCCGCTATAGTTTTTCAACAGCCTGCTCACGCGACAAAGCCGCCAGTTCTTCTCCCGGTATGGCGACAAGTGCAACGTTTAATATTCTTCCCGCTGAATTTTCCAATTCGAGAAACGTCAGTTCATTGGCGTTGCTGATGAGCTCACCGCGCTTGATTCCCATGGAATCGAGAATCACGGTTTCTTTTCTTCCCCAGAGGTGCTGCTCGGGGTGCCCCAGGACATCCGCCAATGCATCAAGGTAGACTTCCAGCATGCGGTCATTTCCCCCGAGCCGGCTCAAGCGGGTGTTTATCCGTCCGATTTCCTCCTCCAGGCTCGGCATGTCCGATTCCCGTTCCGACCCGTTTCCCTCGAAACCCCATCCCCCCTGCTGCAGAAGGTCAAGCTTGGACTGAAGCATGGTGCGTCGCCCCTCCAGGTCCTTGCGCTCCATCTTCATGCCCGTTATTCGCTTGAGGGCCAGGCTTATCAACCGATCGAACGCGCGAAACGTCAGCAAACGCCTCGTCTCCGCCTCATTCGAAGCAGGGTCCACGAAACGGTGGGCCACGAAGCTCACCGTAACCTGGTACACATCCCGTGTCACCACGTCTCCAGTCATCTCCACGCCGAAGATCGAGCCTTCCTTCTTCTCCATTATCAGAAGAGCGAATATCTCCCGAGGTACTGCTTTTGCGCCGCGCAGGAAAAGCGACAGGTTGCGGTCTTTGCAAAGGACCGTCGACATTTCTGTTTTTGAGGCAAAAAGCGCCCGCAGGAGAGGATCAACATCATAACAACCAATGCAAAGGGGTATGGGGCAGGGCAGATCTTCCATCATGGATGTGACATGATCGAGTGACCGGATCACGGCCGGCCTCATTTTCTTCCGGTAGCCGGAGACCGCTCGCAGCCAGGGATCGGTCGCATCAACCGCCCGCTCGACAAGGTCCCTGACAAGTTGTTCAGGGTATCTGGAATTTTCATCACCTGCACCGAAAAGTGAGCGTAAGAACCTTATCATGCTTGTCACCTGCAATTCATCTCTTCCTTAAAAGCCTCTTGTCCCCCACCCTGATGGTCAGCTTCTCCTGGTCGAAATATTCCAGGAGCGGCATCATGAACTTTCGCGACAATCCGGTAATCTCCCTGAACTCTGGCGGCGTGATCTCTCCCTTTTCCTCGAGGTAACTCCGCAGACGGTTGCGGATCTCCGCAATGGCTTCCGGAGCGTAGAAGAGATCGTTTTTGACCTTGGCCAGGCGTTCGTTCCGTACCAGCAGGTTGAGGTGCTCCAGGAGTTCCTTCTCACCCACGCGGAGATCCTGCATCATCTCTTTCAGCGTGGGCGGCTCCAGCCCGGCTCTCCTATGAATGTCTTCAACAGCCTTGAGGAGATCCGCGCCGGCCTTGTCGTCCGCCACCCTCCGCCCGGGAATCTTCACCAGGTCCCGGTCGACCAGCGCCTTTCCCTCTTTTTCGAGAGCTGACAGGACCGGGCCGAAAAAACGGCCGTCGCTTCTTCTCGGGATATGGGATTTCAACTCCTCCTTGCCAATTCCCTCCTTCATCGGGTTTTCCCTGAGGTAACCCTCGAGGCCGGCAAGCAGGTTTCCCTTGAGGGCCGCGAACGAATCCTGCGAGATGAAGATTCGCGGATCACGGACCATCTGCACGATCGTCCCGCTGGAGAGGAGCGCCGTGAGCGCTGCATCAGTCCTCTTGGCGGAAATGCCGCTCCGGATAACCAGCTCCTCCCGTGTTATCCCGGAAAGAAGGCTCTCCTGCGCCAGCAGGCGTATCCTTTCTCCATCCTCGCCGTCCTGCAGGGAATGGATGAGTTCCAGGGCCTGGGCTGAGCGGCGGCGCCTGCGCGGCGGCGCGGGGTCCAGTACCTGGCCGCCGCCCACGGTGATCTGGGGCGAACTGCTCCTGAGAATGAAGAGATCCCCCGGCAGCAGCAGGACCTGGCTCTTCAGCCTCAGCTGCACAAAGGCGGAATCCCCCGGCTGCAGGACATCCCTGTCCAGGAGGATGATCTGCGCCGGCACTTCATACGTGGCTGAATGGAGGCGCAGTGTGGCGCGGTGCCTCAGCTCCCGGGGCGCGGAGGGAAGATAGGTGAAGCGGGCGTCGACGGCCCGGGTGGTGCGAAATGCTCCGCGGGGCACGACCACATTGCCGCGCGTGATGTCGCTTTGATCGACCCCCTGCAGGTTCACGGCGACACGCTGACCTGCAGAACTTTTATCCTCTTTCTTCCCATGGGACTGAACGCTTCTGACCTTTGTCGTCAGGCCTGAAGGCAGGATCTCCACTTCGTCGCCGGTCCCGATCTCCCCGGAAAGGAGCGTACCCGTCACAACGGTGCCGAATCCCGAGACACTGAAAACACGGTCCACCGGAAGTCTGAAAGGGCCGTCAGTGGATTTCTCGTCCACTTCGGCAGCCAGGGATGCAAGAGCAGCCCTCAGCTCTTCAAGACCGAAAGAGGTTCTCGCGGACACCGGCACGATCGGCGCACCTTCCAGGAAGCTGCCGTCGAGATACTCCCGGACTTCCTCCGCAACCATGTCCCGCCACTCGTCTTCCACCATGTCGCATTTGGTGAGAGCCACGAGCCCCTTTTTTACCCCCAGCAACTGGCAGATCTCCATGTGTTCGCGAGTCTGTGGCATGACTCCCTCATCCGCAGCGATAACAAGCATCACCAGGTCCATTCCTCCCACGCCGGCCACCATGGTACGGACAAAACGCTCATGGCCGGGCACATCCACAATGCCGAATTCTATGCCTTCCGGCAACGTCATGTGGGCAAAACCGAGCTCTATCGTGATGCCCCGTTCCTTTTCCTCCTTGAGGCGGTCGGTGTCTATCCCGGTAAGCGCCTTGACCAGAGAGGTCTTGCCATGGTCGATATGCCCAGCGGTGCCCAGTATAAGGTGCTTCATAACTCCCCTTTGCCAGTGGATCTACGGATAGTGGCCGTGGTGACGGATTGAAAACAACCCTTTTGGTTTCGGCTTGATGCATTCATGCCGGATCGCCTGTCAAACTCGACGGTAATTAGTTTCCATCCGGAAAGGGTGCTTTTTAGCCCTGGCTATGTCAATCCGCGGGATTGCTTGTGCGACATACAATGAGTATGCCCCCGTGCAATCCCTTGATCTCCTTGCCAGGACAAAAAATCCCCTCTTTCCGATCTGGAGACGGCATAGTGTTTACCCGGAGTTTCCGGATGAACACTAATTAGAATTGAAAGACAGGGTACGGGAAGAGGACTTCCTTATAATCGACAGGGAACAAGGACCCGGCAGACAGAGGTTTCGCCAGTCCTGGCAATGCGCAAAAACATCCAAGGCTTCAGAACACGAGAACCTGGAGCCAATAGAGCATTTGTTCGTAAAAAGGCACCGAAACCATCTGCAAGTTAACCCGATGCACATTAAATTTCAAGGCATTTTGTGGACATGACCCGGGAAAAGGCCGGAATTTGCCTTATGAAATCGCTCTCTGCAACTCCTTACTGCACCCGGCCGCTTGCAATAATAGGCATCATCAAGTCATTATCCGGTGAAATCCGGCGACATGCCGTCCATGGCAGCAAGCCGCACTATAAGGTCGGCAACCCGTGAACTGTAGCCCCACTCATTGTCATACCAGGCGATGACCTTCAGGAATGTGCCATCGATAACCTGGGTCAGAAGTGAATCGAAAATGCAGGAGTGACTATTGCCCACGATATCGCTGGAAACTATGGGATCTGTCTGGTATTCCAGCACTTGCTTCAGATCCCCTTCTGCCGCTGCCCTGACCGCGTCATTGACCTGCTGGACGGTGACCGCTTTTTCCAGCTGGACGGTAAGATCGACGACACTGCCGTCAGGCACTGGAACCCGCAGCGCCACGCCGTCGAGCTTTCCCTCAAGCTCCGGGATCACGCGGCCGATTGCCCTGGCAGCCCCGGTCGAGGTGGGAATTATGTTTATCGAGGCATGGCGTGAACGCCGGAAGTCCTCGTGCGGGGTATCTACCAGCCGCTGGTCGGCAGTGAATGCATGGACGGTATTCAGCAAACCGCGCTTGATTCCGAACGATCTGTGGAGAACCAGCGCCAGCGGCGCCGAACAGTTCGTCGTGCAGCTTGCATTGCTGATGATCACCGCATCCTTTGTCAGCACGTGGTCGTTGACCCCTAAAACGACCGTGCTCTCCAGGTAGTCTTTTGTGGGGACGGTTACGATTACCCGTCGCGCGCCAGCGTCCAGATGGGTTTTGAGATCGTCGAGCTTGCGGAATTTGCCTGTGCTCTCGATTACGTAGTCGACTTCCAGCTCTTTCCAGGGCAGCTTCGCCGGGTCCTTTTCGCCGAGCACCCTGAAAGAGTCGTTGTCGATCCGCATGGTGTCCCCTTCGATGCTCACTTCGCCGGGATAGACGCCATGAACGCTATCATACTTGAATGAATACGCCAGCTGTTCCGGGCCGCTGAGATCGTTCACAGCGACCACATTGAACTGTCGCCGCATCTTCGCGATCCTCAGGACGGTCCGCCCTATCCTGCCGAAGCCGTTGACGGCTATTTGAGGCACTTTCATTTGCTTCCTCCTTTCAGGTCATTTCTTCAGCTCAATGACTTCCATGCGGTGGTTAGCCTCTGGATGTTTCGATGAGGGGCCCTCGGTGAGGATCACTATTTCACCGGGGAGTCCGTGGTCCGAAACCCATTTGGACGAATATGAATTCCAGTCTTCCGGATGATCCGGCTCATGCAGGGGGCAGACACCGGATGAGAACTGGAGTCTTTGACAGGTCGCTTCCAGGGAGCTGACCGCCGCGATCCACACGGGCAGCCGGAACGAGGCGAGCGTCCTGGCGGTAGCCCCGCTGCGCGTCGGCACGAAAACCGCTGCCGGCTTGACATATTCCAGGCTCGTCTCCACACCCAGCGCGATAATGTGTGAAGGCCGGAGCCGATCCCTCATACCTGTCCCCTTGTACATATCCTCTACCTTGATGGCCGGGCGGTGGGGCTCGATTGCGGCTGCAATCTTCACCAGCATTTCCACGGACTCCACTGGGTAGTTACCCATCGCCGACTCCCCCGAGAGCATGACGCAGTCGGTCCCGTCAAGGATTGCATTTGCCACGTCCGTCGCTTCGGCCCTGGTCGGGCGGCTGTTCACCGTCATGGATTCCAGCATCTGGGTTGCCGTGATCACGGGTTTCCCACGCCTGTTTGCCAGGCGCGTCAAACGCTTCTGGACGACCGGGATCTGTTCGATCGGCACCTCGACCCCGAGGTCGCCGCGGGCGATCATTATACCGTCGGCCGCATCAATGATTTCCTCCATATTCTCGAGCGCGGTGGAACGTTCGATTTTCGCAATTATGAAAGGCTGATACCCCATCTCTGAGGCTGACGCGCGAACCGCAGCGACATCGTCAGACCGGTTGACAAATGACTGGCTGACGGCATCCACGCCGTTTTCCAACGCGAACTGCAGGCAGTTGCGGTCATGATCGGTGAAAGCGCTTATGCCCAGGTCAATGCCCGGCAGGTTGAGGCCTTTCCTCGACCGCAATTCACCCCCAACCACTATCCGGCAGCGGACTTCGTTTCCCACGACCTTTTCCACCTCCAGTTGGATCACGCCGTCGTTCAGGAAGAGAGTCGCGCCGGGCGCGACTACCCGGGGCAGCAGGGGAAAACTCACGGAAACGCGACCGTCGTCACCCTGGACATCCTCGCTTGTCAGGACGAAACGGTCTCCCGGCTTAAGATGGATCGGCTCGCTTGCCAGCTGGCCGATGCGCATTTTCGGACCTGGCAGGTCCGCCAGGATGGCAAGACGGCGCCCGGTTGAAACGGATGCGGCCCGAAGGTTCCTTATCACCTGGCCGTGACCGGTAAAGTCACCGTGGGAGAAGTTGAGCCGGGCTACGTTCATGCCCGCGAGCAGCAGCCTTTCCATCATTTCCGGGGAATCGGAAGCCGGTCCTATGGTGCAGACGATTTTGGTCTTATTTGGTGGCAGGTTCATGTGAATTCTCCCGGGGAAATTCCCCTCGAATGCAAAATTGCAGGGAACCATTCATGCGCTTTGCGCATGCGGGGCGCCCGACTGGCTGGCTGAAAATCTTGCTACGAGCACAACCATCGAGTGGTGCTGTACAGGGTAACTGCCGACGCTAATTATATCGGCGTCATTGATTGAAACGACATCATCCGGCGATTGCAGCGAAGTATCCATGAGACGGCGCCAAACATATTTCGGCCCTTCCGCGACTGAAGGAATCTGGAAATCGAGGGGATCCGTGTACGCATTGAACATCAGGTGAAACATGACCCTGTCGTCCAGGCTCCAGACCGTCATGGCCAGGCTGTGGGACTCATGGCTCCAGTCCGGCTGGAAAAGCCTTACCCCATGCCAGTCGATCCTCGCTTTCCGCAGGAGCTGGTTGAGGCTCAACGCCGAATCCCGTGACATGGCCTGCCGTATCCTGTTGCGTATCATGTGGCTGCAGAAGCGGAAGATGTCGGCATGCGAATTTGTCCGGTCCCAGTCGAACCAGCTCAACTCGTTGTCCTGGCAGTATGCGTTGTTGTTGCCCGCCTGTGTGCGGCGCACCTCGTCGCCCATCGACAGCATGGGAGCACCGAGAGAAATCAGTGACACTGCAAGGAAGTTTTTCACCTGCCGGATCCTGAGCCGCTCGATGCCGTGATCGCCGGTCGGCCCCTCCGCCCCGCAGTTCCAGCTCAGGTTGTAGTCGCTGCCGTCCCTGTTTTCCTCTCCGTTGGCTTTGTTGTGCTTTTCATTGTAAGAGACAAGGTCATTCAGGGTGAATCCATCGTGGCAGGTGATGAAATGGATGCTCTGCTCCGGCTCACGTTCCTCGTGCCCGTAAATGTCCGGGCTCCCCAGGAGCCTGGATGCGAAATTCTGCACTGTGCCGTTGTCGCCGCGGAAAAAGCTCCTCACGTCATCGCGGAATTTGCCGTTCCACTCTTTCCAGTTGTCGCCGATAAAGCTTCCCACCTGGTAGAGGCCTGCCGCATCCCATGCCTCCGCGATCAGCTTGATGCCCGCAAGGACAGGGTCCGAATCGATGTCCCACAGGATCGGCGGGCTCTTCATGGGACACCCTGTTTCGTCGCGGGCCAGAATGGAGGCGAGGTCGAATCGGAACCCGTCCACGTGCATCATCTCCACCCAGTAGTGGAGGCTGTCCACGATCAGCCTCCTGACGATGGGATTGTTCCCGTTGAGCGTGTTGCCGGTGCCGGTATAGTTGGCATACGAGCCGTCTCCGTCGAGCATGTAATAGGCGCCATTTTCAAGCCCCTTGAAGCAGAGGGTCGGTCCAGTATCGTTTCCCTCGGCCGTGTGGTTGAAAACAACATCCAGTATGACCTCGATACCCTCGCGATGCAGGGCCTTGACCATGTCGCGGAATTCATCCAGAGCCTCAAGCGGATCCTTGCTCGAGCTGTAGGCATGGTGGGGGGCGAAGAACGATACTGGGCTGTATCCCCAGTAATTCACGTGGCCTGTCGGAGCGTCCTGCCAGTCGAACTGAAATACCGGCAGCAGTTCGACCGCAGTTATGCCGAGCTCCTTCAGGTAGGGGATTTTTTCCACCAGGCCGGCAAAGGTGCCCCGTTTTTCAGCGGGCACGCCCGAATTCGGATGCCGGGTAAACCCGCCGACATGCATTTCGTAAATCACTGTCCTGGCAAAGGGCTGCTTCAGGGGAAGGTCGCCTTCCCAATCGTAGCCTCGCGGATCGCAGACTACGCTCTTCATTGCCGTTCCGGTATTATCCCCGGCACATCCCGCCGCGCTTCTGCAATAGTTTTCAGGCACGGCAACGGCCTTTCCATAGGGATCGAGAAGCACCTTGGAAGGATCGAAACGGAGCCCCCGCGAAGGGTCGAAAGGGCCATGGGCGCGAAACCCGTATATCTGCCCGGCTTTCATACCGGGAACGAACACGTGCCAGTAATGATAGGTCTTGTTAGTTGCGGGATCCAGGGTAATAACCCTGGATGGCTGCTTTGCATCTTCTGATTCGAACAGGAGGAGTTCCATCGAGGTGCAGTTCTTGGAGTACACGCAAAAGTTCACACCATTGTGACGGATCGTCGCCCCGAGAGGATGACTCCGTCCGCAGCAGATATCATGCATCGTTTCGGCCTTTGTTTTTCCGTCAGGAACTGATCGCCCCGGACGTCTTGCGAAACCATGAACTGCCTTTTTATCGTCCATTTTCGCCATGGGCTTATCGTTACACCGGATTGACCTTCCAGATATTCTCGCAATATTCCTTTATGGAGCGGTCAGATGAAAATTTTCCCATTCTGGCAACGTTCAGGATAGACATGCGCGTCCATGCCTGCTGGTCTTGAAATGCCGCCGACACTTTTTCCTGGCAGTCAACGTATGACTGGTAGTCGGCAAAGAGCAGGTAATCATCCTGCCCTATGAGCGAGTCGACAAGAGGAGCGAAAAGCAGAGTGTCGCCTCCGGAGAAATGCCCCGTGCGGATCAATTCGACAGCCTCCTTCAGGGCAGGGTTTGCTTCGCAGTACAGTCTGGGGTCGTAGCCCCGCGCTTTCAATTCCCTCGCTTCATCGGCTCTCAGGCCGAACAGGAAGAAATTCTCTTCTCCCACCTCTTCCCGTATTTCGATGTTGGCGCCGTCCAGGGTGCCGATAGTCAGCGCGCCGTTCATGGAAAACTTCATGTTTCCGGTTCCGGACGCCTCCTTGCCTGCCAACGAGATCTGCTCGGACAAGTCCGCGGCGGGATACACATGCTGGCCGTTCTTGACGTTGAAATCGGGCAGGAAGATCACTTTCAGCCGGTCATGGATGTCGGGATCGTTATTCACCACTTCGGCCACGGAATTGATGAGCTTTATGATGAGCTTGGCCATGGCGTAACCAGGCGCGGCCTTGCCGCCGAAGATGAAGGTCCTTGGAACACAGGTGGTTTCGGGATTTCTCTTCAGCCGTGAGTACATGGTGATGATATGAAGCACGTTCAGATGCTGGCGCTTGTATTCGTGGAGACGTTTCACCTGGATATCGAACAGGGATTCGGGATTTACTGCCGTCCCGGTACGCTGTGCGATGACGGCTGCCAGTTCTTTCTTGTTTTCCAGTTTTACTCTTTGCCACTCCTTGCGGAACTCCGGATCTTCAGCAAATGGTTCCAGCCCCCTCAACTCATGGAGGTCGGTGATCCAGCCGTCGCCTATTGACCCGGAAATCAGAGACGACAGCCGTGGATTGATCAGCGCCATCCAGCGGCGCGGCGTCACTCCATTGGTGACATTATGGAATTTTCCCGGGAACAGTTCATGGAAGTCCCTGAGCACTTCCTGCTTGAGAAGCTCCGAATGGAGTTCTGCGACACCGTTGACGGCATGGCTTCCAACGCAGGCGAGATGGGCCATGCGCACGTGCCGTTCACCATCTTCATCGATAAGCGACATTCTCCCTGCCCGCTGCTCGTCGCCAGGGAAAGCTTTCCGCACCAGCTCGAGGAATCGCCGGTTTATCTCGTAGACTATTTCCAGGTGTCGTGGAAGAATCTGTTCGAACAGCTGCAGCGGCCATTTTTCCAGCGCCTCGGGAAGGAGCGTGTGATTGGTGTAGCCGAAAGTGTTGCAGGTAATCTCCCATGCCTTGTCCCAAGCCACGTCATGTTCGTCCACCAGGAGCCTCATCAGCTCGGCCACGGCTATGGATGGATGGGTGTCGTTCAGCTGGGCTGCAAGATGCCGGTCCATGTGTTCGACCGGTTCTCCATACAAGCCGCAGAGGCGGAGCATATCCTGCAGCGAACAGGAAACGAAGAAGTATTCCTGGACCAGGCGGAGCTTCTTGCCGATCACGGGCTCATCGTTGGGGTAGAGCACCTTGGTTATGGTTTCCGACTTCATCTTCGCTTCGACCGCTGCATAGTAATTCCCCACGTTGAAATCCTGAAAATCGAAGGACTCCACCGCCTCCGCTTTCCAGAGGCGGAGGGTGTTGCAGCTGTTGCCCCTGAAGCCCAGGATCGGGGTATCATAGGGGACGCCCTTGACCACGCCGGCAGGGATCCACGCGACCCGCAGGCGTCCCTGCCCGTCCCGGAAGTGTTCCGTCCTCCCGCCGAGTTTCACTTCCCGGCTCAGCTCCGGTCTCGGTATCTCCCACGGGTTGCCGAGTCTCAGCCATTTGTCGGTAATTTCCACCTGCCAGCCGTCGCGGATTTCCTGGTCGAATATGCCGAATTCATATCGAATACCGTACCCCACTGCTGGAATGTCCAGTGTTGCCAGGGAATCCATGAAGCAAGAGGCCAGCCTGCCGAGACCACCGTTGCCCAGGCCGGGCTCCTCCTCCTGGTCCACGATCTCTTCCAGCTTCAAGCCGAGCCGTTCCATTGCCTGGCGGGTTTCATCATAAATCCCGAGGTTCAGAAGGTTGTTGCCGAGGTGGGGTCCGGGGAGGAACTCAGCCGACAGGTAGCAGACCGCCTTGAAATGGTCTTTGCCCAATGCTTTCCGGTATCGCTGCATCCCGTCGAACCAGCGGGCCAGCAGCCTGTCACGGACCGCGTAGGAAAGGGCCATGTACAGGTCGTTGCGGGTGGCGAGCGCGGGAATCCTCCCCTGGGAATAGTAGAGATGATCAAGAAAAGCCTGGGCAATTGACTCGGGGGCCATTCCTGTTCGGATGTCCTGATGATCGTGTCCGCCACGTTTCCTGTCTGTTTTTTTCATCACGAGCTTCCCCTCTTGAGCGAATCCTCTCCGGATTGAAACAAATTAAATTTTAATTCAAATCGTGCTTTACTCAAGCGAAAATCGGAACAACCTGTTGCCCTGCAGAAAATTCGCCGCGACATCGGCGCCGATGTTGACCCATGAAAATATCAACATATACTTTAAAAAATCAGACTAATTAGTTTCCATCTGGAAAGTCTTTCCGGGGACGGAGCGGAACTTCCTCGTCGCTCGTGATAATCTGTCAACTTTTGACTCACTGGCCAAAGCTTTTACTGGTTTCAGGCTCTTTCCCAGTTTTCGAGATCTTGCACTGAAACCGTATCACGATCGCCTCGAAAGCCCCGCTCCGTCCCTTATCAGCCATTACCACGGTTTCCGGATGGAAACTGATTACATATGAGGTTTGCTGTCTTTTTTTGCGGGCGATCTATCCGGCAGGGGGTTCGTTAATGGAAAACTTTCTTAGCCGCGGAACCGGGGCAATCCCGTGTCGGGCCCTCTTCGCGAGATGTCCGGCAAGTGCGCTTTTTTCGTCCTTCTTCATCATTCTGACCGTCCTTTTGTCCTGCGCAAGACACGAAGATAAAAAAATCGGGATCGGCCCGGCTACGGTCACCGTGGTGACCGTCAAACCCACCGACCTTCCGGCTAATGTTGAATATGTCGCCCAGACGCAGAGTTCGCACCAGGTGAACATCCAGGCGCGGGTCAGCGGCTTCCTGGACAAACGCGCCTATGTGGAAGGTTCGAAGGTAAAGGCCGGGCAGGTGCTCTTTCTCATGGACAAGAAACCGTTCGAGGCCAAGCTGAGCGGCGCTGAAGCGGCTCTCACACGCCAGAAGTCGTCCCTGGAAACGGCGCGGCGCAACCTGGAACGCACCAGGCCGCTTGCAGCCCAGCACGCATTGTCGCAAAAGGACCTGGACGATGCGACCGGCTCCTACGAGTCTTCCGCGGCTGCGGTAGAGCAGGCGAAATCAGACGTGGAAACGGCCCGCCTCAATCTCTCCTACTGCACCATCTCCTCTCCCATTGCAGGCATCACCGGCGCAGCCATGCAACAGGAGGGGACATACATCAACCAGCAGAACAGCCAGCTCACAACCGTTGCGGTACTCTCGCCCATCTGGGTGAATTTCAGCATTTCTGAAAACGAGATGCAGAGATACCGCGACAGGTTTGCCAGGAAACTCCTGATACCCCCACGAAGCGGAAAATTCGAAGTCGAGTTAATCCTCGTTGACGGCTCGATTTTCCCCCACAAGGGACAGATCACCTTCGCCTCCCCTTCGTACAACGCCCAGACCGGCACGTTCCTCCTCAGGGCCAGCGTCATCAACCCCGATGGGGTGCTCCGTCCGAACCAGTATGTCCGCGCGCTGCTGAAAGGCGCAATCAGGCCGGGGGCGATCGTCCTGCCGCAGAGGGCAGTGCAGCAGGGAGGGAAAGGGCACTTCGTCTGGGTGGTGGACAAAGGCTCCAGGGCCGAGCAGCGGCCGGTTACGGCAGGTGAATGGTACGGCAATGACTGGCTGATAACCGACGGCCTCAAAGCCGGTGAAAAGGTGGTCGTCGACGGGGGCCTGTCGCTGCAGCCGGGCGTCCCGGTGACGGTGAAACAATAGGAGGAGGCAGGAAAAAGGCAATCCCCCGGAGGGAGCCCATGTTCTCTAGATTCTTCATCGAACGGCCGATCTTCGCGACGGTCATTTCACTCATCATCGTCATTGCCGGCCTGGTGTCGATGAAGCTGTTGCCTGTTGCCCAGTACCCCACCATCACTCCCGTGCAGATCCAGGTGACGACCACCTACCCCGGCGCCGACTCGAAAACGGTCGGAGATGCGGTTGCAGCACCCATCGAAGCGCAGATCAACGGCGTCGACAACATGCTGTACATGACATCGACGAGCTCCAGCACCGGCAGGCTGACCATAACAGTCTACTTCACCCTGGACACCGATCCGGACGTGGCACAGGTGCAGGTGCAGAACCGGGTGAACCTGGCTGCGCCGCAGCTTCCCTCGGCCGTCACCCAATACGGCGTTTCCGTGCAGAAAAAGTCCTCCAGCACCTTGATGATCATTGCGGTAACAAATAAAGATGGCCGATATCGCCCCGACTATGTTTCCAACTATGCCAACGTTTATGTCCTGGACGCTATCAAAAGGGTCAATGGCGCCGGCCAGGCGCAGATTTTCGGCGTTCCGGACCAGGCCATGCGCATCTGGATGAACCCGGACCGGATGGCCTCTCTCGGCATCACCACAACCGACATCCAGAATGCGGTCGCGAAACAGAACGCCCTGTTCGGAGCAGGCCAGCTGGGCCAGCAGCCCTGTGACGACCAGGTGCAGCTGACCTTTCCGGTTGTGACCCAGGCCCCGTTCATCAATCCGTCCCAGTACGAGGACATAATCCTTCGCGCCAGCCAGGACGGCAGCGCCATCGTCCGCGTAAGAGATGTGGCGCGCGCCGAAGTGGGCCGCAGGCAGTATATCGACGACAACAGGCTGAACGGATCACCGGCGACGCCGATCGCCATCTACCAGCAACCCGGCGCCAACGGCCTCGAAGTGTCGAAAGCGGTGCGCAAGACCCTGGCGGAACTGAAACGTACCATGCCGGACGGGATGGATATCGTTATTGCACTGGACACGACCGACTTCGTGCGGCTATCCATCAAAGAGGTCATACACACGCTGTTCGAAGCGATACTTCTGGTCATATTGGTCGTCTACCTGTTCCTGCAGAGCTTCCGCGCCACGCTCATCTGCACGGCCGCGGTCTTCGTGGCGCTGATCGGCACCTTTACCGGCATGCTCGCCCTGGGGTTCTCCATCAACCTGCTCACGCTGTTCGGCATCGTGCTTGCCATCGGCATGGTGGTCGACGATGCAATCGTGGTGGTGGAAAACGTGGACCGCAACATGGCACGGCGCCACCTTGCGCCCCGGGAAGCCACCATCAGGGCCATGGAGGAAATCGGCAGTTCGCTGGTCGCCGTGGTGCTGGTCATGTCCTCGGTGTTCATCCCCGCCGCGTTTCTCCCCGGCACCACCGGGCAGCTCTACAAGCAGTTCGCCATCACCATCGTCATTTCCGTGGCCCTGTCAGGTTTCGTGGCCCTGACCCTGACCCCGGCCATGTGCGCAGCGCTGCTCAGGCATTCCGCGCCGCCCACGCACGGTTTCTTTGCCTGGTTCAACCGCCTGTTCGACCGTTTTACCGTTGCCTTCGGCGATGCGGTACTGCTCATGATCAAGCGGATGTCCGTGGCATTCGTGCTGCTTGCCGTGATGATAGCAGGGCTCGTGCAGCTGTTCCGGACCATACCGACCAGCTTCGTGCCCAACGAAGACCAGGGCTATGTGCTGGCCCAGCTGGTCATGCCGGACGCGGCCAGCCTGCAACGCACGTCACTTGCAGCCGCAAAGGTCGACAAACTGTTTGCAGCTGATCCGGCCGTCTCCAATAGGACGATCATCAACGGCTTCAGCCTGCTGGACAGCCAATACAAGTCCAATGCAGCAACCTTCTTCGTCACGCTCAAAGACTTCGAAGAGCGGTATTCCAGCATAAAACAGGCCCGCAAGGAAAATGCCAAGGCCGTGCTGCTGGGTGCTGCAGCCGGAGCGCGGGACATCAGGGAGGGGCGACTGCTGCCCATTCCGCCGCCGGCCATACCGGGAATCGGCACCACGGGCGGCTTCGAATTCTGGATCCAGGACAAGGGGGGCGGCGATCCGGCGCGCCTGTACGAATTCACCAGCCGCTTCCTGGAAAAGGCGCGGCATCGTCCCGAGCTCTCCGGCCTGAACACGACCTTCCGGGCGTCCTCGCAGCAGTTGCGGGTCGATGTGGACCGGTCCAAGGCTGTCCTGCTCGGCGTGCAAGTAGAAGACGTGTACAGCGCCCTGCAGGCCCAGTTCGGCTCCATACAGGTCAGCCAATACAACCAGTACAGTCGGGTATGGAATGTCATCCTCCAGTCGGAAGCCCCTTACCGCAGCAGCCCGGACGACATAACCCGACTGTATACCAGGTCCGGCAGTGGTGAGATGATACCCTTGTCGGCAGTTGCAATGACACAGTATGTCGCCGGTCCGGACCTGGTGCCGCACTTCAACGGCTTCCCCGCGGCGCAGGTCACCGGCTCAGCCGCGGAAGGCTTCAGCTCTGGCGAAGCGATCCGGGCAATGGAGGAGGTTGCCAACGAAATGCTGCCCCCGGGATACGGGTTCGAATGGTCGGGAATGGCATACGAGGAAAAGAAATCGGGGGGGACGTCCGCTGCCGCCTTCGGCTTCGGCCTTATCATCGTTTTCCTGGTCCTTGCCGCCCAGTTCGAGTCATGGACATTGCCAGGCTCCGTCATGACCGCGGTGCCGTTCGGGATTCTCGGCGCCCTGGCATTCAACTGGTTGCGCGGCCTGCACAACGACGTGTATTTCCAAATCGGCCTGTTGGTCCTGATCGGGCTGGGGGCGAAGAATGCCGTGCTCAGGGTCACCTTTGCCGTCGATCTCCGCAAGCAGGGGTTGTCGATTATCGACGCAACCATCCGGGCCGGCGAAGAGCGGCTGCGGCCGATCATCATGACTTCGCTGGCGTTCATTTTCGGCGTGCTGCCGCTGGCCGTCGCCACCGGTGCGGGCGCCAACGCCCGCCACTCCATCGGCACCGGCATCATGGGGGGCATGATCGGCGAAGCCACGCTTGCCATGCTGTACGTGCCGCTGTTCTTCTTTCTCTTCGACCGGTTCGCAGAGCGGGGCAAAAAAGAAGCTTCACTTTCCGGGAAGGCTGAAACGGCTGCCTGCAGCGAAGTCAGCCACCAGGGCAGCACGGGAGACTCTTCCGAGGGGGCCGACTGACATGCGACGACTTGCACTCATTTTGGTTTGGCTCAATCTCGCAGGCTGCATGGTCGGACCGGATTACCGACGCCCGGATGTCGATATACCCCGGTCATATCGCTACGAAATCGCGGAAGCCCAAGATACGGCAAACACGGCTTGGTGGCGCCAGTTCGGGGATCCTGTGCTCGATGACCTCATTGCGCGGGCACTGGCAGGAAACAAAAACATCGGCATAGCAGCTGCCAATATCGAACAAGCCGCGGGCGTGCTCTCCCAGGTCAGGTCGCCTCTCTTCCCGCAGGTCAGCTACGGTGCGGACGCATCCCGCCAGCGCATCAGCGAATTGAACGCCACTCCCGTCCCTTCCTACGTGCCGAATCCCCAGGATTCTTTCCAGCTGTTTGCAGGCGCCAGCTGGGAAATCGATCTGTGGGGACGCATCCGCAGGCTGTCCGAGGCTGCCCGCGCGAATGTCCTCGCCTCTGTTGAGGCCCGTCGCGGCGTGATCCTCTCCCTCGTGGGCTCTGTGGCAGGCAGCTACCTCCAGCTTCGCGGCCTTGACGAACAGCTGACCATATCCAGGCGCAACCTGGCCAGTTACCAGGATTCGGTCAGGCTTTTCGAACTGCAGTTCAAGTACGGCCAGGTGTCGCAGATGAATGTCGAGCAGGCCCGCACCCAATATGAAACAGCGGCAGCAACGATCCCCCAGATCGAAAACCAGATCATCCAGACGGAAAACGCCATTTCCATTCTTCTGGGCGTCAATCCGGCGCCCGTGCCGCGCGGCAAGACGATCAATGAGCTCGCCATGCCGGCCGTACCGTCCGGAGTTCCATCGGAAGTTCTGACAAACAGGCCTGATATCATGCAGTCCGAGCTGAATCTCATTGCCGCAAACGCCCAGATAGGCGCTGCCAGGGCTCTCTATTTCCCCACCATCTCTCTCACCGGGACTTATGGCTCATCAAGTGAGGAATTGCGCAACCTGTTCAGGGGACCGGCCGAAATCTGGAGTTATGCAGGGTCGATTACCGGGCCGATCTTCACCGCCGGGGCTGTCTCCGGACAGGTGAAACAGGCCGAGGCAGCGCAACAGGCAGCATTGTTGACTTACCGCTCCGCAATCCAGAGCGCCTTCGCCGACGTGGAGAATGCCCTTGCCGCGAGGGCGAAACTGGCCGACCAACTGGCCGCGCAAGGTCGGCTGGTAAACGCATCAAGGGAATATGAACGACTGGCACGTCTTCAGTATGACGGTGGCTACACTCCCTATTCCACTGTATTGCAGGCACAGCAGCAACTGTTTCCGGTGGAATTGAACCTGGCGCTGACGCGCGCATCGCTGTTCGTATCACTGGTGAATATCTACAAGTCTTTGGGAGGCGGGTGGGTAAACGAGGCGGATAGAATGACCGGCTCACGGATGGAGCGGTAACTATTTCCAGATGGGCAGGCCAATTGTTGGAGTCATGAGTCGATAAACTATAACGTGCGGCGAGGAAGTTCCGCTCCATACCCCGGAGAGACCTTGCGGACGGACACTAGGTGGCAAACAGCGGCAACTGCTTCACCCGATGCTCGTAAATTTCAACGCAAACCCTGTTCTTTCCCTTCTCCTTCGCCGAGTACATCGCCTTGTCCGTGCGTCCGAGCAAAGACGAGACAAGCTCTCCGGGCTCATACCTGGAAACGCCAATGCTTGCAGTCACGCAGCACTTCAGTTTTGACAGGGGCGACAACCAGGAATTCGCAATATTTCTCCGCAACCGTTCCGCGACTTCAAACGCTTCGTCAATATCCGTTTCAGGGAGTATTACGGTGAACTCCTCTCCCCCGAACCTGAACCCGTTATCGGTGCTCCTCAGGTTTTTCCTTATCACGTCAGCAATTACCAGGAGCGCATTATCGCCTTCAAGATGACCGAAAGTGTCATTGTACCTCTTGAAGTCGTCGATATCCAGAAGCATGACCGACAGAGGATGCCCATACCGCTCGGAACGTTCGACCTCGGTTTTCATTTGCCGGAAAAAGTGCCGCGAATTGTACAGCTTGGTCAGAGAATCAGTGATGCTCATCTCCTTGTATTTCTGTTCACTTTCCCTGAGGCTTTCCTCCACCCTCTTCCGTTCGGAGATGTCCTGTACTGATTCCACCGCTGCGATTATCTGCCCGCTCTCGTCCGGAACGGCTGTGGCGGTGCACAAAAGCCATCTTCCCTTACCGCCGACGGCAGGGAAATAATCTTCCATCTCATATGCGGATTCATCAAACTGTGTTTTCCGGTACTTTCCTTCGAAGAAAGTTTCTATAACCTCCTCGTGCATATTTCCGACGACAAAGTCCGCCATGGTTGCCCTCTTTGAAGGATAGAACACTCTCCAATGTTGCTTTGTCCCGACGATATCGGTTGCGGCTATTCCGGACAGGTTCTCCATCGCCCTGTTCCAGTGTATCACCGTATGATTTCTGTCGATTATAAAGGTCGGGATGGAAATCCTGTAAAGCACCTCCGAAATGGAAAGCCCGGAAAGGGTTACACCCATATCGACAGATTTCTTGATTCGTTCTTCGTGATGAATATGCTTAGTTCTCATGGTGTCTGAAAGATGTGCTGTATTGAAACATGTCCATTATGAATATTATCAATGTAACAAAAGTGGAAAAGCTGTCAATTGATTTTATTCACAGGACGGTTTCCTCCAAACATCATTTTTTCTTTGTCAGTCTTCACCTGAATTTATGATTGGCATTCTATGATTATTAAGTTTTTATATTGTTTTCCGCGGCCGCAGAAGCATGCTCTTCATCATGACTTGACATACAAAACCAAACATCCGTACAGCTGCATCTCTTCGTGCTTCACCGCAGCTGTCATGGGCTTTTCACGAAATCCGCTGCCTGGACGCCCGGTTGGGCGGTCAAGCATCAGTTCGCCGCCCCCTATCCAGGGTCCTCCGGATCGCATCCAGCAACTGCTCCGGCAGCACCGGCTTGATGATCAAATCGGCGTCATCCGGAAGCAGCATCCTGCCGCTAAGGATCTCCCGTGCATAACCACTCACGAAAAGCGCTTTAGCGTCCGGCTTAATTTCCCTGATACGTGAAAAGGCATCCGCTCCGTTCAACTCAGGCATGAGCGCGTCAAGGATCAACAAGTCGATCTTTTCGCAGTTTTCCCGGAACATGGCCACCGCTTCACTGCCATTCGCCGACTCGATCACTGAATGTCCGTGCATTTCCAGGATATTTCTGGTTATTCTCCTAACAGCAGGGTCATCTTCGGCAATCAGAACGGTCAAATTCGCATAGTCACCGACTGCAATGATGTCTTCAGTTTCCACTGGTTTTTCTGATGTGTCAGTCAGGGGAAGATATATGCGGAATGTCGTTCCCACCCCCTCTTCACTGTAGCATTTGATGTAGCCGTTATGCTGTGTGACAATTCCATAAACTATGGAAAGCCCCAAACCTGTGCCTTTTCCGTTTTCCTTGGTCGTGAAAAAGGGTTCGAAAATTTTGTGAAGGTGCTCTTTTGGAATTCCGCTTCCGTTGTCCGACATTGTTATAAGTCCGTATGATCCGATTTTGCCGAAACCGTGTGAATGCACAAAGGCTTCGTTCATATCGACTTTTTCGAGGGAAATGGAAAGCTTGCCTCCCGAGGCCATGGCATGCCTGGCATTTGAGGCCAGATTGACAAACACCTGTTGCATGTGGGCCCGGTCGATAGAGGCGACCAAGGGTAGCCGGGAGCGTATGAAGGAAAAAGAGATATCCTCGCCCAGTATGCGGCGCAGGAATTTTTCAACACCTTCAACCAGGTCGTCCAGCTCGATTGGCTCGATCTTGAAAACCTGCTTGCTGCTATAGGACAGCAGTCCACTGGTCAACTCGGCAGCCCGTTCACATGCCGAGAGAATATCTTTGATCCTCTCCTTCTGGACTGTTGTCGCATTTTTTTCAAGAAGCCAGGCGTACCCGATGATCACCTGGAGCATGTTGTTGAAATCGTGCGCAACTCCGCCGGCCAACTGCCCGAGTGCCTCCATTTTCTGCGAGTGGCGGCGCTGCTCCTCAGTTTTCTTCCTTTCCGTGATGTCACGCAATGTCCCGATGATGCCGTTAATCTCTTTCCTGACATTCAACAGAGGCGCATAACTTAAAGAAACCCATCCTCCCCTTTCCGGTTCCGACACATGATACTTAAACTCTAATGTTTCAACAGATTCTCCACGAAGAATCCTTAGCAGACTTTCCGGAATTCCGGATTCATCAAAGAAGGGAAATGCCTCCCAATATTTTTTCCCGATCAGTTCTGCAGCCTTCAGCCCGCTGACTTCCTCCATGAACGGATTCCAGACCACATAACGGAGTTCGCGGTCATAGACGACGATTCCTTCCCTGGCACAGGTTATGACCTGCTTATTGAAGAGGAGCGCCTCCTTCAGTTCATCGTCGGCACTCTTGCGCGCAGTAATATCCTCGTATACTACAAGAATTCCTTCCACATTCCCGCCATTGTCCATAAGCGGGATTTTAGTCGTATCCAGCCATTTCGCTGTTCCATCGACTTGGCGCCGGGTTTCAAGTTTATGGGTTTTGGCTTTTTTGCTTGCCATGACATCCCGTTCGTCCTCGCAATTTTTTTCACACTCGTCTTTATTCCATTGAAAACACAGATCGTATTTTCCGACAATATCATCAGGGTTATCAAACCCGGCCTGCGTGGCGAAAACGCTATTGCACCCGAGATATACCCCTTCTCTATCCTTCCAGTAAATGGCCTGTGGTATGGAATTCATAATGTGAGTAAGCATGTTCCGGTTCCGGCGAAGATATTCATAGGGCTTATTAACGGCCGCGACAAATATGCCTTTATAAATCAGCATGAAACCAACTAGCTTATAGATATGACCAAGTACATTGTATGTGTCAAAAACACTTTTATAATTGCTCAAGACAAGCTCGCTGAAGATACAGAGCACAAACGCAGCCAGATAGTTCAGTATCAGCTTTTCGTTGGTTCGTGACATTCTTCTCCAGTAAAATACGATCGCTATTGACATCAGTACAATGATTACATACTCGGAAACCATCTTGAAGGGTGTCAATCCTTTGCCCTGGACAAAGGTAGCCGGAACATTCCCCGGGAAAAAAATGATGCTTACAAACGCGATGAAACATGTGGACAGGGCAATTGCCATAAGGTTTTTTTTTGATAACCAGCAACGTACCGTTTGTGGATATATGAACGCACTGGAGAGGAACACAGAGGCACTGAATAAACGCACGACAATCCAGAACTGTGTTGATTTGTTCGGTGTGTTCAGGGTTACCAGGGGAGGCATTCCGGTATACGCGAGAGCATGCATGAAATCCATGAGTCCAATTGCAAGGAAAGCCACGCACAGATATAGCGCGTGGGAATCCTTGTTCTGATCAAAGGAGAACCAGCCGAGACCGAATATCGACAGTGATACTATCACGCTGAATATTTCAACGATATTATGAAAGACAAGATAAGAAGAAACCTCCATTACTCTGTATAGTTGCGGCTTGAAAAGCTCAACCAGTACAAACGGAGTCATGGACAGGACTATGATGACTGCCATTATACGGGACGGGCTTGAATGTTCGATCTGTCTCATTTGAAATATCCGATCCGGAGATGGCCCGCAGAAAATTCACGAAACGGCCCTTAGGGTTTCAACATTGAGTTTTTTTAGTAATATATCATTATTAGCTGTTTTGGCAATCCTTCTCCATAAAGGCAGACTGCCACATTAAGATTGATAATCTCTGTTACACGACAGATGTGGTATGATAAATCCATGGAGCTGAATCGCCGGAAATACGAGGTAAATCAGGCAATGAAACTGTTGCGGACGAAAAAATGGTACTGGTGGGATGCCTGGCTACTGAAGTGGAGTGCGTTTCTATTCGGCATTGCCGCAGGGGCCTACTTCCATGAGATGCTGAATCAGTACGCAGGGATAATCCTTGTTGTAGCGGTTCTGCTGGCAATCAAGCCATCTATTGCTTACTTCAAGGACAATGAATAAGGATTGTTTCTTGGCAGGTTGCATTTGTGGACATGCTTGAGCCAGGTTGATTTCCAACCTGCCAAGACCTACCGCCCCCTTGAAGTATGAAATTAGCATTTTTTACCGCAGACTTTCCCGCCAAGAGAGGTTTAAAAATAGTAGTTCCTTCAATAAATTCCACCCAAACACTGGAATTGTGACAAAAAAAGATCACAGGCAGCTGACCACGGATTCAATCTTCTGCTTGTCAGGCTCTCAAGCAATTTCCGTGCGGGCAACCTGCTGTTCCGTCGTGGGAAAGAGCTTCGGCGAAACCCATGCTGATGCCAGCTCCTATTGAAGCGTCGAGTCCGACGGCAAACGCATTCCAGCTTTTGCGCGTGGCAAAAGCCAACGCGAATACCGGAGCCAGATTGAAAACCGAGCCCTCGATCAGTCCCGCGAGACCGGGTCAACGTTTGGCAAACGGTAGTCCTGATTCGCATGAGCCACAGCCGGAACCCGTTTTTCTTTAGCGGGCGTAGTCTTCCGTTGGCTCACACGCGAACTCGTTACGCTCATCCCGTACACCCTGCAGTTTTTTTCGATCTCCTTCCTGAGCAGTGCCCGTGCCCAGTGTAGTCTGATCATCACCGTTTCCAGAGTCACGTCGATGATTTCCGAGATCTCCCTGTTCCTGAAGTTCTCCAGCTCGCTGAGCACCAAGACAATGCGATATGCCTCTGGAAGGTTTTCAAGGCAACTTCTGATGCAGTCCGTCATCTCGCCGCGGATGCGCCTCTCTTCTGCTGAATGCGGCTTTTCCCCCGTCCAGACATTCCTGTCCTCGATTTCCTCATGGGCATCAATGGGCTTCTCCGCTCTCTTGAGGGGGTCCGCGAACGGCAGCGTGCAGTGGCGGATCCTGTCGATGGCCAGGTTTGTAGCAATCCGATACAGCCAGGTTGAGATGCTCGACTCCCCCCTGAACGTCTCCAGGTTCGTGCTCACCTTCGCAAATACCTCCTGGGTGAGATCCTCCGCTTCATATTCATCGATCAGATTCGAGAGGTAACGGAAGAGCTTCGGTTGATAGATGTCGTGAATGTTCTGAAAAGTCAGATCGCATTTCGCCTTATTGTCTGTTCCCATACTCCGGATCTCCCACAGCCATCGCCCGACACGCCATCCGCGGGCGAATTTTCCCGAGAGCCGTATCCTTTTCGTTCTCCATCCGTCTATAGGTATATAGTATCTGCGGCAGGGATGCTCTTCCCCGTTCGAGGAATACTTCATCAACGAAAAAAAGCGTACGGCCACGTCCATACGGATGTGGCCTTTTCCTTTGATGGACAGGGCACAAGGTGTCCAGGTTTTCTATTTTGACGAGCAGGTCGATATTCTTAATATAATGCGGGTCGCGTTGCGGACCTGATGTTCTGCAGCATAAAAAGCTGTTTTACGGAAGACAGGGAATACGTGGACGATAGGGAGAAGGATGCTTTGCGCATGCTTGATTATTTTGGTCGGGACTTTATTGACATGAACTTAAAAGAGCTTCTATTACTTTCTCAATTGCAAATGTTTTCCGAAAGTCGGAACGACTGAATTCTGAACTGGTTGATATTACTTCGGTTATTTGGCGGAGCGCATGGGAACTATATTGATCTGCTATTAAGCTGTTATAACAGTGCTTTCACAATTCGGTATTTCACTGTTACCCCCATAGTTACCCCACTTCATAAAATACTTAGGGTGCCGATACTGCCGGTACCCTTACCATGGGCCGGAAAACTATTCCGATCCTTCAGGGAGGGGTAACATGTTTCGTGTTCCCCTTAATGTCCGTTCGGCAAACTATATGATACAGGGGAATCGGTAGTGATGGACACCCTTTGCCGCGACAAGGGCCTGTATTGAACGCATACCCTGTGCACAAAAAAGCCGCCCCAGGTTTCCCCAGGACGGCCATATCTTGATGGAGGTTTCCGAGAATGTTATGCAACTTTTTTGTACTTGGAGTTAAAACCTTCCTTTATTGATGCGAGCTCAGAATGCATTTCGCTGAAAGGTCCGTGAAGGGCTTCCATTGCCTCGTGGGCTTCAGTGATCATCATTAAGATACTTTCGGCCATGTCATAATCAACTTCCCCCCCGTTATCGTCAATCACCTTGTCTAAAGCCAGCCTTGTAATGTTGATCTTCATACGCGCGTTCTCGAACAGGTTCATAGTTTTATTTTCTGCTTTTTCCATTGTCCATCCTCCTTTTTTGTGTGGTAACATTGTTACCATATTCGTTTACAATAATATTAACAGCTTGTCAATATCAATTTCTTGACATGATAATATTTTTTCGGGTAAACTTTAAAGCATGCCACGAGAGAAAAGTCCCGTAAAGAGAGAGCAGACTGGGGTGAGATTGCGGCCTGAACTGGTCACAGACTTGAAGCATTTGGCACTTGACCAAAAAAAACCCTATAACGTCCTGCTAGAAGAAGCGATTGAAGACGTTCTTATCAAATACGATTACCAAGCAAAGAAAACCCCCAACCCATAAGGCAAGGGGGCTATTTCTACCTTTTACATTCTCCGCACGGCTTTACTCAGGGATGTACCATTATTGATTGCTGTCTGAACCGCCGCGACAGAGTGAGCCGTTATCGCTGGCATGTACCGGTACAATTCAGCCCTGACGGTTTCAGGCACGCCCGTTGAAATCTGGTATACGTTCGTAACCTCAACCTTCTGGCCACCGCCCAACTGGTTATTGGGAATGATGCGCCCGTCCTGACCGGCTATCATCAGTTCCGGACCTTCTTCGCCAACCAAATAGGCCTGCCCTGCGTTTACTAAACCACCACGCGCACGGGGGCTGTACTGTGTCGATTCGATTGCCGCGACCTGTGCCATACCAGTGGCAACAACCATTGCTGCTTCAGTTGCTGCCAATGCAGTTAACCACCCGCCAGAATCTGCCGTAATGCCAGCAAACGCCGATGATGCGGCCATGTAGGTATTGACGATGGCTGACGCGATGGCGAGGGCTTTCCCGGCTTCGAACTGCTCCCGGTTTCCCTCCATGAGAGTGTTACCAATCTCACCCAGCATGTTGCCAATGCGCTGCAAACGCCCTTCCCATTCTTGCTTTTCAACCGACGCTATCATCTGATCACGCTCGCGGGCAGCGGCTACACAGTCCTGGTTGAATTTCTCCATGTCCTTGTGATAGGACTTATAAAATTTTTTCGCCTCAATCAACCGCGTCTGATACGTCTGTTCAATCTGCGCCCGTTGTGTCTCAATGCCGGGCTTGCCAAACGCACTGATGCTGGACCTGAATCCGCTGTAATCAATTGCTGTTTGCGCTTCTCGATCAACCGCAGATTCCCTATCGAACTGGAACAGGGAGTTTTTTAGTTGCAGTTTCCGCATGGCGTTAGCATCGCCATACTTCGCACCGAATTCCAGTTGTTTGAATTCCGGAGTGCTGCGTTCAAACGCTTCCTTGGCCGCCTGTGCCTTGACGTAGCTTCCGGAAAGTTCAAGCACCTGGACGTTCAGATCGTTCAATTCCTTGGCCTGGTTCTGCATATACTCATCGCGTTTCTGGTCGGCTTCACCCAACTGCTTCCACGTTGACAGCATGGCCTTCCGGAGCTCTTCTTCCTTCCTTCTGGCTTCCGCTTCTGCCTTGCGTGCGTCGGCAGCCGTTTTACGTGCCTTTGCTGCTTCCTCGCTGTTGCCAACATGGACAGTGCCGCCGGTTATTGCCTTGCTTGCACGTGACCCATTCTGATAACTCTTATCGATTTCGGCCATCTGAGTGACTGCGGCATCGTCAATGGTCTGCATCTGCCGCTTATAATCCTTGTCGCGGGAATTCATCACGAACGAATCAAGTATGGCTGCCGCTGGACTCATAACCCCAGCGACATTTATTGCCCTGCCAAGGCCGCCACCGGATTTGACACGCAAGGCGATTTTGTCGGCCAGCGACCCCCAATAAACCCCAGCCTCTTGAATATCCCTGACAAGTCCCTTGATTGCCTTACCAAATGCCCCAGCACCATCAACGCCACTACTCGACATTGCCTTAGCAACGGACAAAACCGCATCCATCAATTCCGTTCCGAGCTGGATAGAAAGCGACTTGGCAATCAGGTTGACTTCGTTCAACTTCTCCTTGTACTGTCGGGATTTCTCCACTCCATCAGGCCCGACGACAAGGTGAAGCCTTTCTGCCATCTCTGCGGCCTCTTGCATCTTCTCAGGAGTCAATTTCAGGATGGCTTGCAGTTCGCCCCAGGATTTACCGTAGAGTTGCGTGGCAATGATGTTTCTGTCGGTCCCTGCCTTGGTATCAAGCAACTTCTGGTTGACGTTCGCCATGATCTGCGGGAGGGGGAGTAATTTGCCGCTGGAATCCTTGACAGTCACGCCGTATTTGTCAAATTTGTCGGTTCCCTGTCCCAATGTGCGGGAAAGTTTCAGTGCTGCAGATTCGGCCACGCCCTGTTCAACGCCGAGTTTAGACAGAGCGACGTTCATCACGGATGCCTGTTCCGTGGTAGTTCCCATCGTCCGTGCAACCTTGGCCGCCTGGAGGTTCCAATCGGCAGCGGATTGCACGATTTTGGAAAGACCGGCCCCGGCAGCAATAGCCGCAAACGCCGTCCCGATCTTCGTCACCGCTCCATGAACGCCACCGAGCGCACGGGAAATCTGGTCAGCCGAATTTTGCGCAGTCTTCTGCATCGTCTGCATGTCTGTGGCAAACTTGGCATGGTCGGCCGAAACCTGAACCACGAGTTCTGCAAGTTTGTTGCTCATGATTTTTTCTCCTTGGCCCTATATGCGGCCTTTTCGTTGAAATCCGGATTTTTATTTTGCACATACGAAAATTTTGGTACGCGCACGGTTTCCAGTTGGCGGTTCCTGGAAAGTTGACCCGCCCCCCCCTACAGCTTGCTTGCAGCTCGTTCAATCTCCGCTGCCAACTTCTCCTTGATCGCAACTGTTGCCGCTTCCTTGGCAATATCAAAACCTTTTCGGAGTGGAGCCGCCGCTGCCATCTTCGATGTTCCGGCTTCAACAAACTTCCCGTACCAGTAGCGTTTGGAATAGTAGACTTCAAATGTCAGCGCATAGTCACTGCGCTTCCTGGAAACCTGTTTGACTTTGATACCGCGCTTTTTAAGGCTGCCGGGTTTGATCAATATGCGCCTTGCACCTTTGCCTAGATAATGCTGTTCAGCTGATACCGGGCATTGATTCCGCGCTTCCTTCTGGATCGCCACGGCACCAGCACGAACAGCGTTTCTCATGGCATTCTTTGCCAACCGCTCCGGAAGTTCTCGTAATTTCCGTTCAAGTTCAGCAAGACCAGTTATTTGAATGGTTCCAGATGTTATGTCATTCATCGTTATTACCTTTGAATGTTACTGTTCGTTGTCTGTCTTCCGATCCTCTTCCAGCCGATAAGGTTACAAGCCAGGCGCGCCGCCAGGTCGTCTATTTCGGCTTTCAGTTCGGTCCGCTTTTTTATATCGTTGGCGTTCATGCTGCGCTTTTCGCCCTCGGCTTTCTTGCGGATACCCTCGTATTCCTCGAACAGGTTTTTCATCTTGCGTTGAATGGCATTCATATCTTTCATGGTGTTTTTACTCCTTGAATTTTTGTTTTTGGTTTTGATTTTCATGCAGCCGTCGTGATCGAGAGATCCGGTCCAGCTGGTTCTATTGCGGCCATCCGTTCAAGGGAACGTCCAGCCTGGTTATTGCCTTCTATGTGAAATCCTTCCGGACCTTCCGAAAGGCGGTCATCTTTCAGCACTCAATTCCTCATTGAGTCGCTTTTCTTGTTCCTTCCATTTGTTGGTGTCCCATATCGCGCCGCCATCCGGCGTTACCAGGACTTCCCGCAAGAGTTTGATGCAACCGTCATAATCATGGCCTGGTGGAAACTCTCGTGGGTATTTTCTCCAACCGCAGTTGACACACTTGATAACCCTGGTCCTGTCCCGCTCTTCCGTCAATATCAGATACCCCTTGCACTTCGGGCATGGTGGCCTCTTCATAAGCTAATTCGTTTCCAACCGATCAGGCGGTCAATAACATGGGGGGGTAATGACTTCCTTATTTCATGGTATCGCGTCTCTGTAAGGCCGACGCCAACCAGGACATATTCCCCTTGATAGTCTCGCAACTCGTGGAAGTCCGGCAGAGGGACTTGATGTTTCTCAACCTCGTATGCTCTCAAACAGCGTTGTGCGCATCTCATCATCATTCTCCTTACGCTCCGGCCTCACGCCGGTGATATTCCATGATCGAATTTTCTCAACTTTCATAACCATTTCCCTTATTGCCCGTTGCTGCTTCTGGCTCAATGGCCGGTTTCTTTTGCTCATGAAGTCTCCGAAAAAATAAAGTCAACTGTTCTTTTGTCAGGGGTTATTTCGTCTACAACTGTTCTTTTGTCCAAATACCACTGGAAAAAGTGCAGTTGTAGGATACCAATTTCATGCTTTGACCCCTGTCATAAGTGCAGAGTACAATATAATGCCATCTACTACCCCTAATATTGCCCTCGATGATCATCCCGCTCTTTAGGGTTCACATGGGTTTAAAAAGGGGTTAGGTTCGACTGCGCTCCGATCCGTCCAGCCATCTTTAACCTTGTAGGTCATCCAATACCTGCATAGCCGATACTTTGAGTTAGAACGTCTTGTCCCTCGTAGGCCTCCCCGTTCAATCACATGTATAAAGCCTAGATTCCATAATTCCTTCAGACAGCGAATGAAGGTTCTTTCGTGGAATCCATGTTTCTTCGCTTCCGTGTAAGTAAAATCAAAGATAGCTTCCCGCTCTGGTATTCTATCGTCGTGCGCAACTGTTCTGGCCGCCTTCTTGAGATAGTTATAGAGTTTTGCTGAACCGCCAGACAATTCCTGGTATGCAGGTGAATCAAGTTCATCCCATAATATCGGGACAAATTTTCCAGAAATTGGTACGCCTTTATATTTGGATTTCGTGGTTCTTTTATTTCCATACTGGCTATTCGATAACATTTTCTTCTTGTTCTGCGATTTCTTCGGTGGTAGAGCACCATGAATGGCCGTGGACGCTCCGGGAGACGGCAGAATTTCGGAGATAAATTCAATCGGAAGCATTAGACAGCCTTCGGGCCAGTTTCAATCAAGGCCCTGATATCTTCGATTCTCCATGCAGTAATGCGAGGTCCGAGTTTGACTGGCTTCGGATAGCGTCCTTTTTTGACGCCATTCCACCAGGTGGCGGGTGATACGGGAAAAATCGCGGGTATAGGGGGGTTGGATTTTGGATTTCCTACAATTTGAGAAAGTCGGATATAGCCAGTTTCAGGGAGGGGTATTCTATTTCTTGTGTCCATATTGTTTGTCTCCGTTCTTTATTAAACGTTACGGGGACATCATATATGGGCGGTTTTCGGAGAAACTACTTGTTCAGAAACTTTTTTCTAAAAAATTTTTTTGCTGCAGTAACGTGATCTTCAAATGCTGAACGAAACCTCATTGTTTTAGGTTCTATCTTTCCATCAGCTAGCTCGCAAAGAATATCGACATCATCTTTTTCTTTATAAATACAATATTTTACGCCCTTTAAAGATATAACAAGACGACCATCACCTTCATTAATTAATCGAAGAATTCTAGCCCATACCTGTCTAGGTTTTATATCAATGTCATTTCTGACAAAATCACCAATTAAAGCGCATATAGCAAGGGGTTTCTTATTTTTAGATCCACCTTTTGATTTTTTGTACTTGTCATCGATTTGTTGTTTCTCTAATTCAACCCCTCTGTATATAAACATTCTGGTTCGTAGTTCATCTAATGATTCAATAAGACTCTTTACATCATCACTACACTCAATATCCCTAACATAATGGTAACACTTAATTGTTAGTATAATATCTAAAGCATCGCATATTGATCTAGTCAACAAATAATCATCATCACTTTCATTGATACCTATATTTGAATCATAGACAACATCACTAGGTGTATCAATATATTGCAGCATCTCGTCTGAAATAGACATCGCTTCTTGAAGGGCTCTTTTAGCTTCGCTTTCAAGGAGTTCTAAATTCCAATTGATATATTCTTGAATCTTGTGAAAGTCACTAGAACCATATTCTTGGATATAATCCTTAATGTCAGATATTATCTTGTCAATATGACCTAATTCGAGAGGTTTTTTCACCACCGCTTCTCCTTGCGGTCTCCTGGTATATCGCGGGAAGCCGGTGGAGATTACCGGCTTTTCGGGTGGCCACCCTATCCCGCGAAACTGAAATCTCTATTCTGCCCGTTTCAACGGCAATACCTTTGCCCCGGCCTTCAGTCCGTCCAGGTAATCCGCCCATGTTTGCATCATCTTCCGGCGCTCTGCAAGATGTGCCGTTCGATTGTACGCACGTCCATTTGGGTCTTTCACGGCATGGGCGAGTTGATGTTCAATGAAGTCAGTCCGGATCTGTAGCACTTCATCAAGTATCGTTCTTGCCGTTGCCCTGAATCCATGGCCGGTGATGGTTTCCTTATCAAGCCCCATGCGACGGAATGCAGCGTTTATGGTGTTATCGCTCATACAGCGGAAAAATGATCTTGTGGAGGGAAAGACGTACTTGCTGTTTCCGGTAAGCGGTTGGATCTCCTTCAGGATCTCAATTGCCTGTCGGGAGAGTGGGACAAGGTGAGCATTCTTCATTTTCATCTTGGGGCCGGGAATATTCCATTCGGCTGCATCAAGATCCACTTCCGCCCATTCCATATGCCGTAATTCACCAGGGCGAACGAAAACCAATGGGAGAAGCTTCACGGCGCATTGAGTAACGAAACTTCCTTGATACCTATCTATGATTCGCAGTAACGGTGCAAGCTCTTTCGGGTCCGTCACTGACGCCATATGTTTTCTGGTCTTGCTTGTGGCGGGAAGGTAACTCTTGAAGCCTGCAGAAATATCGTAATTCGCCCGATCCGTAGCAATTGCATAACGGTAGACTTGCCCCATGATGGTCAAGGCGCGCCTGGCTGTTTCCACCACGCCTCTTGATCGTATCCTATCGAGAATTGCCTTGATCTCTTTTGCTGTGACTTCACTTATCGGAGTGCCACCAATCCAGGGAAAAATGTCTTTTTCCAACCGATTCATGATGGTTGTCGCGTGATCTGGAGCCCATTCTTTGTTGTCCTGCATATGCTTGTGCCATTCACGAGCGACAATTTCAAAACTGTTGGCTAGAAGATCAGTTTTAGCCTTTTTTTCCTCTTTTCTTGCTAAAGAAGGATCAACGCCATTGGCAACGAGTTTTCTGGCTTCATTCCGACGCACACGCGCATCTGCAAGGGAAATGTCCGGATATACTCCAAGGGAAAGCAATTTTTCTTTGTCATCGAAGCGGTATTTGAAACGCCACCACTTCCCACCGCTAGGGGTAACTTGAAGATAGAGACCACCTCCATCTGAAAGCTTGTAAGTCTTTGTTTTTGGTTGCGCTTTTTTGGCTTGAATATCAGAGAGTGCCATTCCAACCCCCTTGTTACCCCCAGATTTTAAGGTGAGTTACCCCACCATATTTGCCAGTTACCCCGAGAGTTACCCCCATGTTACCCCAGATTCCACGAGACATTATAATACATCATTGGACAATGGACAACAAAAAACCCGCTATTTCTAACGGGTTTTTGTACTACATCAGATTGTATTGGATTTGTTTTGGCGGAAGCGCATGGGAATCGAACCCACCCGGGAAGTTTCTCACCCCCCACACCGGTTTTGAAGACCGGGCGGCCCACCAGCGACCGACGCGCTTCCACATTCTTCGATAAATTTCGGGATTGCGATCTTATC
>POSG01000001.1 GCA_003314535.1 Geobacter sp. | reverse complement strand
CAGAATCGACGGCCAACTTCACGGCGTCTTGCTTAAATTCTGGCGAGTACTTCGATGGCATCGGACACACCTCCATGGTCAGGTATTTTGCCTCATTTTGTGTGTCCGGGATAGTGTAGCCACATCACAATGATGGCGCTGCCGCAGGGCAGACAATCTTTCACCTGCATATTCACCTGATCCCGCGCTATGTCGGCGATTGCGAGGACCCGCGCGGCGGGGTAAGGAAGTTGTTTCCGGGGCGGGCGTGCTATTGGAAAAAGCTGAATGATGAAGGATGAATTATGAAGGATGAAGGGACTGCAGAAAATTCAAAAACAAAGGATTCCCGATTATTGCGGCAACGAACAAAGGATTTTGCCATCCAGGTAATCCGCATGTATTCCGCACTTCCGAAATCTGTTGAAGCGCAGGTGTTGGGAAAGCAGGTTCTCCGTTCGGGGACATCGGTCGGAGCCAATTATCGCGAAGCTTGTCGAGCGCGTTCAAAAGCTGAGTTCGTAGCCAAGGTTGGTGATGTGCTGAAGGAACTGGATGAGAGCAGCTATTGGTTCGAGTTGTTGGCGGAGACAGGTATCGTGCCATCAGCAATCCTGCAACCTCTGCAAAATGAAACTGATGAACTGCTGGCCATCTTCACAACAATTGCCAAAAAGTGCAAGAACTGAAGGATCAATTTCGTGGTAGATTTTTATTTCATAATTCATCCTTCATACTTCAACCTTTCATCAAATTGCTGGCAAACGCTATGACGATTCCTGCCGCGGAAGATCAGCTCAAGTTCATTGCCAACATCCAGCGGATTCTTGATGAAGGCTCTTTCGTGGCAACCTACAAGTTCGCCTTGCTCATGGCGCTTGCCGATTATGCGGTTGAAAAGGGAGATGACTCTGGCGACCCGATTAAGCTGACAACTCATGATATTGCCGAGAGCTTTGTCGATTATTACTGGAGACAGGCCGTTCCATTTGCTCATGGGAATGAAAGTGCCCCTGTTGGGGTGCTCAGACAAGGAACAGGCAGACAACCGGTTGTGTTGAGCCGGATCATCGAGTTCCACGACAAATTCAATGGATCGCTATCCGCTGCACGAAAGGATGTAGGCGTTTGGCGGATTTTGCTGAAAAAGGTAGCCTCGACCATCGAGCATATGCCCCTCTGGAAGCTGCAAGTGGTGGGACGCACAATTGTTCCGTTTCTGTATGAGCAGCACGGCATGGGCAACATGATAGATCTTCACCACGGCGTGATTTTCAATTTCAGGAGGTTCTATGACTTGATTCGCAGCCTGGTTGAGGTTGCGTGGATCCGTCACGTCAGGATGCTGAATCTTGATCTGCTGGGTGAGGCTGATCTTGCTGAATTTCTTTTTGGGACCGAACGCACGGCATTGGCAGGTTTGCGTTCGATTCTGAAGGATGTCCAATCTGGTGAATGCTTTTATTGCGGTGGCAAATTGCGCGAAGGGGGCGACATTGATCATTTCATTCCCTGGTCCCGTTATCCGCTCGATCTCGGGCATAACTTCGTGCTTGCCCATTCTGCGTGCAATAGGAGCAAGAGGGACTTTCTTGCTGCTCCAAACCATTTAGAAAAATGGCAAAAACGGAATCATGTCCATGGAACAATTCTTGGGGATGAGTTCGATACCCAGGGGATTCTCCATAATCAGGGGGCAACTGAAAAGGTTGCCATCTGGGCCTATTCGCATGCCGAAACGGCATGCGCAAATCTGTGGTTGCGGAAAGATGAAGTGCTTCCTATCGATCGTGGATGGAGGGACTTGTTTTCGGCTGCACTCTAGGAGAAATGGTAATATTTACTGTCCCCGAAATTCAGGGCGAGGAATTATTCCGCCAGTGGAAAAGGAACTGTGGCCAGCGCAGGAGCATTTGAAATGGCATAGGAGGAAGTTGCAGTTGTAGCAGGCGCTTACTGTGGATATAGCTTAAAGGTGGACGATATGATACTGAAACATAGGGAAAAACGTAATGAAGATATTCAAGAGCTTAATCGTTTGCTTACCCTTAACTTAAGTGTTAAACAGCGTTTTCTTGTTGAACGTGAGTTGAAATGCCTCTTGTCTGGTAATAGTGGTGAAAACAGCTCAGCGTATTACTTGGATTTCAATTACAAGGATTCAAAAAATTGGGTGGTTATTCATGATCTACGCCTTGAACATCGTGGTTTGGTTGCTCAAATTGACCATATTCTAATCAACCGTTTTCTTGAAATCTATGTGCTGGAGTCCAAGAATTATTTTTATGGTATCAAAATAACTGATAATGGCGAATTTATGGCGTTCACAGGAAAGGCATTTCAAGGCATAGAATCTCCAATCGAACAAAATAAAAGGCATGTTCATTTACTACAAAAAACAATTGACGATAGAAACTTGGCACCTACACGGCTGGGTATTTCGCTTCCAATAACGTATAAAAATTATGTGCTTGTTACACCAAATGCGAGGATAGATCGACCAAAGCAAAATCTTTTTGATACGGCGAACGTTATAAAGGCGGATGCTTTTGTGTCTCAAATTCATAATGAGCTTGATAGAATGTCGGTTGTAGCAACTTTTGCAGTTGCTGCAAAATTTATCGGCCCTGATGCTTTGGAAGAATTCGGTCATAAGCTGACTAAACTACATAGACCTGGAACTATAAATTATGTGGCAAAATTTGGAATTGACGAGGGAGCTTGCTTGCAAACCCTTATCGATAAACCAGTGGTTGATATGCCAGAGAGCATTGTTTATAAAAAATTGTCTGATAGCGCAAAAGATAAACCGGTATGCAAATATTGCCAGAGTGAGAATATAAATATTGTCTATGGTAAGTATGGATATTACTTTAAATGCAATGACTGCAACGGAAATACAACTATAAAAATCAGTTGTGGAAAAGATGGACATAGCGAACGTATACGAAAAGAAGGGCAAAAGTTTTTTCGGGAATGTTCCGGCTGTGGTACGAGCAGCCTATTTTTTGTTAACAAATGATGGTGAGCATTATCAATCCTTCCATGGTTAGCCGAGGATTTTTGATATAACCAGATGACACTAATACATCACGGCATATATGAAACATTGCTTGATGAATGTTTCCGCGACGCTCTGGATAAGCATCCGGAACTTCGGACTGTTTTCGGAAAAATCGACCCGGAGGAGCAGCCCGCAAAATATGCCGCGTTCGTGGCCAAGGTGCTGGAACAGGCTCTGCGCGAGGAATCTGATACAGAAAAAAGGTTGATTCTCTGCAATCAGATACTCGGACATGTGGCAAGCGAGCCCGGCAGAAGCCATCTTGAGAGGCACCGGCTGGTACCGCACCAGGAACCGGTACTCCTGGAAATCACCCCTCCGAATTACGGCAAACTAAGAGTTCCACGTCCCCACACTCCCATTGCGGAAAGCAGCCTTTTTACTGGCTCACCCCGTGAACCGCAGCTTGCCCATGAACTCCTCGAAGAGATGCGTTCCGCCGACGGGGTGGATATCCTGATTTCATTTATTAAGTGGTCCGGCCTGCGATTGTTGATGCCGGCTTTTGAGGATCTGCGCGACCGCCGCGTTCCGGTTCGCGTTATCACTACCTCCTATATGGGCGCTTCCGATGCCCCGGCTGTGGAGTGGTTGGCCCGCATGCCGAACGTTCAAGTACGCATCTCATATGACACAGAGCGAACCCGCCTCCACGCCAAAGCGTACCATTTCGAGCGAAACAGTGGATATTCCACGGCCTATATCGGCTCGGCAAACATGTCCCACGCCGCTATCACCAGCGGGTTGGAATGGAATCTCAAGGTCACGGAACAGGATATGGGGCATATCCTGGAAAAATTTTCTATCGAGTTCGAGACCTACTGGAACAGCCGCGAATTCGTCACGTTTGACCCGGACAATCCTACACTCTTCCGTACCGCTATTGACCGGGCACGCAATTCCCGGTCAAACGGCCCAATAGTTTTCTTTGATATCCATCCCCACCCATTTCAGGAGCGTATTCTTGAGGCATTGGAACGTGAGCGTAACGCCCATGACCGCTGGCGTAACCTGGTGATAGCAGCTACCGGCACCGGCAAAACCGTGATTGCCGCCTTCGATTTCAAAAGGTTCTTTGACCAGCGCCGGACACAGGCTCGGCTCCTGTTCGTCGCCCACCGTCAGGAGATTCTCCAGCAAGCCCAGGCGACCTTCAGCAACATCCTTCGTGATCAGAACTTCGGTGAACTGCTGGTCGGTCAGAATCAGGCCAATCGCCTGGAACATCTATTCTGCTCGGTACAAATGCTCTCCAATCGTCGTCTGTGGGAACAGGTGGGGCGTGAATTCTATGACTACATCGTGGTTGATGAGGCCCACCACGGCACAGCAGCAAGCTATCGACCCATATTCGACAATTTTGAACCCAGGATTCTCCTCGGACTGACCGCCACGCCAGAACGGATGGACGGTGACAACGTGGCGGCCGATTTCGGGAATCGATTTGCCGCCGAGATTCGACTCCCTGAGGCCCTGGAGGAAAAGCTCCTCTGTCCCTTCCATTATTTCGGTGTCGCCGACCCGATAGCCCTCAACCAGGACCAGTTTTGGCGAAACGGCAAGTACGATGCTGTCGCTCTGGAAAACGTCTACGTGTTGGATCAGGTACGGGCTCACCAGCGCGTGGATGCCATCCTATCGGCGCTCACCCGCTACGAACCAGACCTGAGCGCAGTCAAGGGGATCGGGTTCTGCGTCACCATTCAGCATGCCGTCTTCATGGCGGAGCAGTTTTCCCAGCGGGGCATATCGTCTGGTGCATTTGTATCCGGTGTGGACAATGAACAGTGCCGAGAGCTCCTTGCCGACTTGAAGTCAGGGAAGCTCATCTTTCTCTTCACCGTCGATAAACTGAGCGAAGGTGTTGACGTGCCGGAGATCAACACCGTCCTCTTCCTCCGCCCTACTGAGAGCCTTACAGTCTTCCTCCAGCAACTGGGGCGCGGCCTGCGCCATGCCCCGGAGAAAGACTGCCTCACCGTGCTCGATTTCGTCGGTCAGGCACATCGTCGCTACCGCATCGACACGAAGCTTAAGGCACTCCTGCCACGTCATCGTTTCTCCATCGACAAAGAGGTGGAACAGGATTTCCCTCACCTTCCGGCCGGTTGTTCCATTCAACTCGACCGGCTCTCCCGTCAGTATGTCCTTGAGAACATCAGGGAAAATCTCGGACGTTTGACAGTCCAAGCTCTCGACCGTCTCCAGACCTTTACCAGTGAGGCCGGACAGGAACTCACTTTCGGAAACTTCATTCGCTACCACGATTATGAGCCGGAAGTGCTATTAGCCAAAGAATCGTGGTCGCAATGGAAGGCCAAGGCGCAGCTTGCGCCTGTTCCGAACGATCCTGATTTGACCAGGCTGAAGAGGGCATTGATGCGGGCGGCGTTCATCAATGGTCCGAAGGAAGCGGCACTATTGCGTGAGGTTATCCGCAATATCACGCAGGGAAACACAACGGAGGCATTGGCACTGGCCGGAGAATTGAAAATGCTTCTATACTATCGGATCTGGGGAGATAAAGCGAAAAGTCTCGGCATTGACTCGATTGAGGACGCGTTCTATCGTCTCGCCAACAATCCGACAATTCTTGCCGACATGGAGGAGATACTCACCTGGACCCTCGATACGACAGAGGTTAGCTGGCAAGCGGTTGATCTACCCTTTCCTTGCCAGCTTGAACTGCATGCCCAGTATGGCACCAAGGATATTCAGGCAGTGTTTGGCCGGGCAAACCTTGAGACGACAGGGCAGACCGGAGTGGGGGTGTTTCATTTCCCGGAAATCAAAACCTATGTGTTGCTCATCACTTTTCAGAAGACCGACAAGGAATTCTCGCCGAGCACCATGTATGCTGATTATCCCATCAGCAGGGAGTTGTTGCACTGGGAATCGCAATCGACAACTGCGCAACAATCTGAAACGGGCCAGAATCTGATTCATCATGCTGGGCGCGGGTATACCATCCTGGTGTTTGCCCGGGGGCAGAAGAAGCGTAACGGCGTGACTGTCCCGTTCACCTATCTTGGACCGGCTGAACGGGTCAGTTACGAAAGTGAGCGGCCAATCAAGATGGTGTGGCGATTACGGCATCCGATGCCGGTGGAGATGTTTGAGGATAATCGACGGGGTGGGTAGGAAGGAACCGAGCTTGTTCATCTCGAACACAGATTCTGACCAGGCATTAACTACACACTTACGCATGCATAGGTACCTGGTGGAAGGTTGGCCGGAAAACTGGTCAATATTCCAAATTGAATGTTGGCCAACAGTGCATATGTTTTAAATCTATATGTTGCCTCAAAAAGGAAGCTAAAAAAGGGAGAGGCTCCGAGTCCCGGACGGGGCATGGACAGATCTGGTGAATAAGGAGTTGGCTTAGAAGAGAGGATTAATCGATGTCAGATAAGGCAAAAAAACTACTCGAAAAATTTGCTGTAAAAAACCGCTACGCTAACTTTGGCCCGTGCCTAAGAAAGGTCATGATCCACGGATTTAGAGGCATCCAGAGTATGGATTTAAATTTAGAATTCCCTATCACAGCAATTTCTGGTTTGAACGGTGCGGGGAAAAGCACATTAGGACAAGTGGCAATTTGTGGCTATAAAAAACCAACCACGTCTATTGATTACAAACGCCAATATGTTAAAGACTTCTTTCCTATTTCGCCAGCTGATCCGAAACCAATTTCTGATGACGCAAAGCTAATCTACACGTATGAAACAGACGATTACAAGAAACCGCAAGAGGTAACAATTTCACGTGCCAGCTCTGCTTGGTCTGGGTATAAACGTCAACCTGAACGTTATTGTTATTATATTGGTTTCACCGTTTATATACCAAAAGTTGAGAGACGAGATTTGAGTGTCTATGGTGGTGCAAATCTTTTGTTCACTGAGAAAAGGGATATAAATCCCGATGTTATTCAGAAAATGTCTAGAATTATCGGACATAAATACGATGTTGTATCTTTCCAAGGCGTATCACATAATGACAAGGAATCTGAAATAGGCATTGCCTCGCGACTCGGATATTCTTACTCAGAAAACAATATGGGTTTCGGGGAAGGTCGTATTCTCTACACTGTAGACAAGCTAGAAACATCACCTGTACAAAGTCTATTCATAATCGAAGAACCAGAGACTTCACTCCATGAGAATGCGCAATACGAATTTGCCAAATACCTTCTGGACGTATGTAACCGTCGACATCATCAGATAATTCTTTCAACACACTCCAGCGTTATCCTCAAAGCACTTCCTTCAGAATCGCGAAAACTCCTTGTGCGAGATCAAGTAGGTGTTGAAATCAAAGATAGGATTTCTTCCAATCAAGTTCGTTCTATCCTTTCGTGCGGTCACGTTCGTCAACTTGACATCTGTGTAGAAGACATTTTTGCTCGTGTTCTTCTCATTGAAATCATAAGATCCAAGAAAAAAGAGTTATTGAAAGCAGTTGCAATTCATGACATCGGCGACAAAGACGCTGTACGAGAGGCTGTGCGGGTACTAAGAAGAACTGGAAAAAATGCAATAGCTGTTAGAGACGCTGATGTTGGTACGGCTCCTCAAGATGGACTTCTATCATTTCCAGGCAATAAACCTCCAGAAGTGGAAGTTTTTTCTCATCCTGCTGTGAAGGAACTCATGTCAAAGAAATACGATGTAGATATTGATTGGATACTTTCCAGAGATGACGTGAAAGACCACCACAAAATTGCTAAGCACATTGCCAATGAGGCGGAAGCTGACGAAGAAGTCGTGCGCGCATTAGCCATAGAGCGATACATTAATGAAATTGCCAACGAGTTTGATGATCTTATTGTGCGAATAAATGCAGCCGTCTGTGCTTAGCCTATCAGCCAACAAACGGCGGCAGACGGTCTGCGCTTCGCTTGCCGCTGCGCCTCAGCCCCGTTGGTGTAGAAAGAAGGAGGCAGCTGATGTTGAAAGTCTTCATTAAGTTCATTGCAATCCTATGCACTATCTCATTCGTATCCAATGGAACAAGCTCATACGGAGCAACCAAGACATGGTCCTCTGCATTAGATGGATATTGGGATGATCCCGCTAAATGGAATGATGGGACTGTGCCGGTGGCAGTTGATGAAGTAGAAGTAAGTGTTGATGGGATCTATACAATTACAGTTGATAATGGTTCTGCTGTAAGATCTTTGACCCTTGGTGGCGCTGGAAGCAAATTCAACTTATCTTTACCTAGTGGACAAACATTTACCGTAAATCCAGCTACACCCGGCACAATCGTGAAGAAAATACCGTATCCTTCCGGTGTACCCTGGATCGGAGATATGGTTTACGACGTATCTGACAAGACTGTGTGGCTCCTGGCCGGAAGCCAGACAGTTCTCGACAAATTCATGCAGATTGACGAGACGGGAGCCGTCTTGAAAACGGTTCCGAATTCGACTTTCTGGATCAATCATGGAAGCGAGCTTGCCTTTGATGGGGCCAATCTGTGGGCTACGTCCTACGGTTGGAGCAATGGTGTTCCCCAATCGTATATTTACAAGATTGACCCGCTAACTGGAAGCGTGGCAACAAGTTTCCCATGCCCAGCCAGTTCAACTGGCGGCTTTTGCGAAGGAATTACTTGGGATGGTTCGCAGCTATGGTCGGCGACGTCTGACAATAGGAATCTGGTTAGCTACACTACTAACGGCACACTACAGAGCTTATTCCTAAATGAGTTCAGCACGATCGGAACCAATACCCATTTATCTTACCATTCCTCACTAAGGTGCATAATTGCTTTCCATGACGGCGTCAACCTTATCGACCCGGCCACAGGCGCGACAATGGCATCAAATATATCGATTTATCCCTACAGTAGCGGATGGGATAGTCATAATAATTGGCGGGCAAATAATTCTACTCAGGAAATTGAAGTAGTGTATTTGGGGTTTTAGAGGCAAAGAGCTATAGAGAAATTGAAAAGGGGGGTGTCAACCAAGCCCTTGGACACCGACCGGGGCAGAGAAGGGAAGCTCATAGTGTCAAACTTACACTTTTGACAAATCAATAAACAACAGAAGTGTCAAAGGGTTAGGTCTCAACAATCAACTACTTCTGTCATATGTTTAGATCTTACCCTTGCGTGTAGCTTCAGCCCTGTTGAAGGAGAAACAATAAAATGAAGTATCTGCTTGGATTAACTGATGGTAGAAACGAGCCAATCAAGGATTTAGACAATGCAAAGAGAATAGTTCTCGTCGACAAGGACACCGTAGGTGCGGAGGATATAACGTTTGCCTACTGTAAGTTCGAAGCGAAGACTTCAACACATAAAAGGCATGTTCATAAGGACGCAGAGGAAGTTATATATATCCTTTCAGGAAGAGGTGTCAGTGGGCTCAACGAAGAGGAAGTGGAAATGGTGCAAGGCGATACGATGTTTGTGCCCCGGGGCGCTGTTCACTGGTTTTACAATCCATTCGACGAACCTGTTGAGATGATTTTTATTTATACGAGACCATCTCTAAAATCGGCAGGTTACCAAATCATGGAATAAGGGAAAAGTTGAGGTGTCACCCCTTGAAATCCCGGGATATAAAACAGATTTCAGTTTTTTTGTGAATCAAGAAACGGTAAGAGTTTCCTTCTGGAGAGGAAAAAGCGGGACAGATCTATTTTTCCCTCATTAGCAATAAATAGATCTGTCCCGGATTTCTGTTTTGCATTGAACATGGATATTCGGAAAGCATCAGATGCAGGCAAACGCATGGAACTCGGCAAGGAATGCCTCAAGGCACTGGGGGTTCTCTAGAATCCTTTTCCAATCGGTAAGCCGGGCAATGGATGTTGAGAGACCAAGGGTCTGCACATTTTCAGAAACCCCAGTGTGTAAACTGAATAGGTGGACGCTTATAGTATGTGTAAGGAATGAACGGAATCGAGGATATCAATGGATGATGCTGAGATAAAGGCACGCTGGCCGGGCGCATGTTTCGGGTGCTCACCCAACAATCCCCATGGGCTGAAGCTCCGTTTCCGGCATGCGGAACAGGGGTGCGTAACCCGGTGCTCCTTGCCCGACAGCCTGTGCGGATTCGATGGCCTGGTACACGGCGGGATACTGTCGACCGTTCTCGACGAGACCGCCGCATATGCCCTTTTCGCCCACTTGGGCCGCTTCGCCGTCACGCGGGAGATGACCACGCGCTTTATCAAGCCGGTTGCGACCAACACGGAAATCGTCGTGGAAGGGCGGGTTGTACGCCATGACAAGGTGAAGGCGTTGGTGCATTGCTCGATTCACTCTCCGGACGGGGTACTGCTGGCCGAAGCGGACAGCGACTGGGTGTTCGTCAAGATCTCCCGCATCGCTTCCCTGGCCGGGGTCGAAGAAGAGGTCCTTCGCGGCTTCCTCGAACAATGCAGGCCGAAGACATGACTGATATCGTCCCGGATGCGACCTTTCACCGGTTGCTGGAGCTTCTGTCCAGCAGCGGTGTCCCGCACAGAATCCACGAACACCGGGAAACCCGGACTGTTGAGGACGCGGCGCGCAATCTCTCCTTTCCTGTGGACCGACTGGTGAAGACCATCGCCTTCCGCACCCGGAACGGCGACATCCTGCTGGTGGCCCTCCGGGGAACCCGGAGGGTGGACTACGCCCGGCTTGCGGCCCTTGCCGGCGTCAACCGGAGGGATCTCTTTTCCCTGTCGCCGGAGGAAGTGCGGGATGTCACAGGGGTGGAGCCGGGGAGCGTCTCGCCGGTTATGCCCCTGGATGGCGCTGAAGTGTTCATCGATGAAGATGTCCTTTCCGTAACCCCCACCATCTACTGCGGGTTCGGTCGGCCGGACCGGACCCTGGAAATCGATGCTGCCGACCTGGTACGTCTCTCGGCCGGACGAGTCGCGCGCTTTTCCCGGTAGCCGTAAAATGCGGGACAGATCTATTTTCCCCTCATTAGCAATCAATAGATCTGTCCCGGATTTCTACGGATTTCTAATATGTACCAAGACAAGCAAGGGAATCTTATTGGTACAGTAAATGTAACAAGAGCAGATTGTGGAATATAATTTAAACCTGTTTGAATAACTTCTTTTTGCCACTTTTGAACATCTGAAAATCATCGTTACAAGGATGGATAGGAGATGATAAAATAACCCTCGTGAAAAATTGGCTCATCTACATAAAAGCACTGCTCGTCGCCTTCGTTCTGGTGGCAGCAATGATGTTCTTCTCCCTGATTTTCATCCCCGTGGCCATAATTTTGTTCATCTTGGGAGCATTCCAGTTGACCCGAGTCTACTCATGGCATCGATCCACGAATTCGGCAGAGACTTCGTATGAGATCAATGTGAGCAGTCAGGATTATACGATTCTCTCCGATGGCAACAAGTTGACGCATCTTCCTTCACATGATCCAAAGTCAATCATCATCGAAGGTGAGAAAAGTGGCCAGGAGAAGTAAGTGCCAAATGGGGTCAGGTTAGAGTTTCGGACATTCTTTCATCTTTGATAGTAATCCCACTACCAGAAACGCAACTTCACTATAATCATGGACCTAAGAGAGATTGACCAGCGACATGGTCGCCGGCAGCAACAGCAGGATCGCCCGCGCATCAGTAAAACCTAATTTCGTCTAGACTTCAGTCACCCCTCGTTTCCCCTTGATCGATTCTTCCAGGTGTGGTTGGTGGAGCTTTACCGGCGTCCCGCGGCGCATGCGCAGATTGAGCATCTCCACCATCACCGAGAAAGCCATGGCGAAATAGATATAACCTTTGGGGATATGCATGTCGAGGCCGTCGCCGATGAGCGCCACGCCGATCAGGAGCAGAAAGCTCAGTGCGAGCATCTTGATGGTAGGATGTTTTTCCACGAATGCGCTGATTTTCCCGGAGAAGAGCATCATGAAGGCAACGGCGATAACTACTGCCGCTACCATGACGGCAAGCCTGTTTGCCATACCCAGGGCAGTGATGATGGAATCGAGTGAAAACACGATGTCCAGCAGGAGTATCTGCACGATTACCGCACCAAAGGTCGTACCGACCCGGGACGTCGCAACCCCCTCGTCTCCTTCCAGCTTCTCGTGGATCTCCATGGTGCTTTTCCAGATCAGAAACAGCCCGCCAGACAGCAGGATCAGGTCTCGTCCGGAAATATCATTGCCGAGAACGGTAAACAGCGGCGTTTTGAGCCCCATCAGCCAGGTCAGCGAGAAAAGCAGCGCCACCCGTATGAACATTGCCAGCCCGAGCCCCAGCAGGCGGGCTTTCTCCTGCAAGCCCTGCGGGAGCTTGCTCGCCTGGATCGAGATAAATATGATGTTGTCGATGCCGAGGACTATTTCCAGCGCGGTCAGGGTCACGAGTGCCAGCCAGACCTGCGGGTCGGTTAGCCATTCCATAGTGCTGTCTCCTTGATTTCACGATTGTAAGCATTACATTTATCTGCCTGTCATCACCTCCAGCATGGCAAGCCTCTGCTCCTGCCGGACCTCGGACATCTTAAACACAATTTTGTCGGAAAACCAGCAGGAATGGAAATTCATGATTTGGGATTTGGGGTCGGACCAGGATAAGGTGTTGATGAGAGAATATTATTTGGTAGAAAAAGGCCGGATTCCCCTCTTAGGACTGCATTTATAAGCAAGAATGAGTGTCTCGTAGATGGCCCACACGAATGATTCACCTTCAGTCGATGTTTTCACCGTCGAAATGCGGTTCTGGGGGCTGGAAAGCTCGGCTTTTGGGATGATTCTCCCATGGTTCCGCATGCATAGCTTGGTCCGACGCCGAACAAATATTTTTGTTAATATACGACACTACGTTTGCAGAATTGAGGAAAATTAAAATAATAGAAATGCTTAACTATATTCAGTATATACAGACCGTGTAAGATAGATATGAACGTACTATATATCATGCTAGGAGCATAATAATGGACGATAGCGCACTTTCGAAAGAACTGTGGCAGATATCTAATGTACTTACTGGCTTCTCCGTCGTTCAGACCCTAGCGTTTTCTTTTGCCTGTACCAAACCTGAATTTAGATATATTGTTCATACTTTTTGGTGTAAATTCAGTATTGCTATTGCAATTATTGTTGGGACCATGTTGGAAGCTTATTTAATCTGGTGGTGTGCATCAAAATATATACTATTATATAAAAATAGTGAATCATATAATAAAGGAATTGACGATTATCTGGATCATCATATTCAAATAATTAGACAATCAGCAAGAGGGAGTATAATAATATGTTTATTGGTCATACCAGTATTTCTATGTCTTTATGCACCACAGTTAATAGGTATACCATATAACAAAGAATCTTCTCGAATTGAATCAGTAGCTCACTAATATATTTTATTTTAGTCAAGGTATAGAAAAGAGCTAGTGGGAATGCGATAGAATATTACTAACCCCATAAACAAAACTGAATTGGTGGGTCACCGGGGTTAACATTGTTTCAAATTCAATCATAATATTAACAACAAGGAGGATTATAGATGCCTAATTCACTCGTAGAACTGGCGGCAAGCATCGTATCATCCCATGCTTCTGTCAACGTGATGACGACGGAAGAGCTATTGCAGGAAATTCAGAAGGTTTATGCTGCGCTTCAGCAACTTGAAACGGTCGGGGTGGCGCCTGAGGCGACGGAAGAGAAGAAGGCGCCGGTCATGACCTTGAGGAAGGCTTTCCAGGCAGACCAGGTTTATTGTATGATCTGCGGCAAAGGGGGAATGAAGACCCTTACTCGGCATCTTAACCAGGTTCACGGGATCACGCCTCGGGAATATAGGAAGCAGTTCAATATTCCTGCAACGCAATCTCTAACTGCAAAGAACTTCTCGGAGAAAAGAAGGCAAACGGCGCTGGATAGGGGATTGGCCGACAACCTTGCCAAGGCGAGGGCGGTAAGGGCAGAGAAGCTGCAAGCCAAGAAACCGACTGCGAAGAAGGCATTAAAGAAAAAAGGCTGAGATATCAGCTTGCAAATTTGGCCTGAGAAGGGTTTTCCAGGAAAGGGGCATGCCAGGATATGGGTGCCCCTTTTTTATGGAGTATTAAAATCGTTCTTGAAAAATACGTAAGAGGTAGAGGTAGCCCATCAAAAAACGGTGATATCTTGAGGTCAAAATCGAACTCATCTGCCCAGGAAGGCTATTTTTGCTACCACATACTGAACCGCAGTCATGCATGGCGGATAGCATCGACTGGAGGGCCTTTGAAAAGCGCAACCGAATGAAATCATGTAGTTATTCTCCTATTTGTTAAGGTTCTGAGAGTAAGTGACAGGATGTGTCTCATGCAGTCAAAAGAGCGGTTTTCATTAATCGAACCTACGTAATCAGATATGACCTGTCTTTTGAATCACTTCCACTGAATGGGTAATTCAACTACCCCACCCTGATGTCTTCAGGCCACCTCTCCGCAACATTATTTTACGCGATCTCTGCAATAATTTTTATCCATGGTAAAATAGTTTAAATATATATAATTGCATTGCCATGGGGAGAAATCGTCATGCGGAAGAATGTGATAAGAAAACTTTGCAGCAAGGATTTTTATCCGGAAGAGTTCAGCAGCCAAATAAGCACCAACAGTGCAAAATCGTTTGATCCCATAGTTGTTGGCCCCAGCCTCGAATATCTGGCTGGTTCCGACAAACAGATGTTACACAATATGAACTGCGCTAGAAAGGTGATGAACAAGGATATTTCCCTTCTTATCATCGGCGAGACAGGAACGGGAAAGGAAGTCTTTGCCCAAGCTGTGCATCAGTCGAGCGATCGATCTTCAAGGCCCTTTGTCGCACTGAATTGCGCTTCAATTCCAGAGTCGCTTATCGAAAGCGAATTGTTCGGTTACAGGCAGGGGGCTTTTACGGGTGCTAACAACAAAGGCATGAGAGGCAAAATCCTGCAGTCTGATGGAGGGACACTTTTTCTTGATGAAATTGGGGACATGCCGCTGCACCTGCAGACCAGACTGCTTCGTGTTCTTGCCGAAAAAGAAGTATTGCCACTTGGCAGCGAAAGACCAATACGGGTAAATTTGCATGTCATTTGTGCGACGCTTCGCAACCTTGAGGAACTTGTACGAAACAGGCAGTTCAGAGAGGATCTCTACTATCGGCTCAATGGCTTTACCATAACTCTGCCACCGCTCCGTGAACGTCAGGACAAGGCATTGCTAATTAAGAAGGTTCTTGCCAAGGAGGCGGGAAATGAGCAATCCGTGCGGATTGGAGCTGATGCACACGAAAGGCTGTTGGATTATTCTTGGCCCGGAAATATACGACAGTTGCGAAATGTAATCCGCTATGCCTGTGCAGTTAACGAAACTGGAATAATTGGTCCAGACGATCTGCCTCAGGAAATTGTCAAATCGACTACGTTATCCATCCCTTTACCAAAAGAAGCAACTTCAGGAACTGGCGAGAAAATGCCTTCCGATTCGATAAAACATGCCGAACACAACGCAATGTTGAACGTATTGAAAAAACAGAAATGGAATATCTCGAATGCTGCGAAAGACCTTTGTATCAGCAGGTCGACACTCTACAGGAAGATGAAGCAATGCAATATTATCCCCCCAAATGAACAATGATTCGTCATCTCTAACATACCGAAAACACTAACCAAACCTGGCCCTATAAATGGGGGAAGGTCACAATTTATCGCCGCTCGGGTGGGAGCATATCAAGCTGACAGGAGATTTCATCTGGAAGCGGAGCAAACTTATTCAACGTTACGAATTAAGGTCGTTACGACCACTGCAAAATCCTTAGCGTACTTTAGATTCCGTTTTCTGTAGTGATCCCAAGCACTTTGGTCATGATTGCCTCCTTCTAAAGTCGATTGAATGTGTCCATCATCCTCCTACGACAAACGAGCGCATGGACACCGAACGGTTCTGAAACATCTCGCAAATGAAGCTTAGGGATTCTCCTTCTTCCCGGAGCCCTGCGGCGTAAAGGAGGGGGAGGTAGTGGTCCGTGGTGGGCACAGAGTAAATGGCAGGTTCACCCACTTGTCTGTAATTTAACAGTGTATCGATATCGCCAGAAAGCAGCGCCTCTTTTACCGTCTTATCGAAGCTGATTCCGCGCTCGTCGGGCGGCGCATATAAGTTACTGAGATCCGCATCCCTGAGGTTGTGGACAATATTGCCGCTTCCAAGGATCAAGACCCCTTCGTCACGCAAGGGAGCAAGACTTCTTGCCATTTGTACATGCCTTTCAAGTGGCGCAGTCATATCAATACTGATTAGAAAAACCGGAACATCGGCCTCCGGATAGAGGTGCTTGAGAACGCTCCAGCCGGCGTGGTCATGCCCCCATTCATCATTGCACTGCACCTTCGGGTCAACCTGGCGCATGAGGGCAACAGCACGCTTCGCCAGATTGTCACTGGTAATGCAATAATGACCCAAATTCGGTAATAAAAAGTGTACCACCCCTGGAACCCTGTGGTATCCCTCTCTCAAGAAGGGAGGGATGCCGATGATTACCACGGAGGTGTACATGGACATTCGTGCTTATAAGCGCCAAGGTCACAGTCTTCGTTGGATCGCCAGGAAACTCGGCATCCATCGCAAAACCGTCAAGAAGCACCTGGAAAGCAACTCATTTCCAGCTTACACCCGCACTACAGCCAAACCGTCTATCCTTGATCCCTATCACCAGGTCATCCGGGATTTCCTCGACGAAGACGATTACCAGGCTACCTGGATCTTCGAGCGCCTCAAGCGCATGGGGTACGCCGGCTGTTACGACACCGTCAAGGTGTTTGTCCGTTCCATCAAGGAGCAAAAATGCCGGATCGCCTATACCCGCTTTGAGACCGAACCGGGGCTTCAGGCCCAAGTCGATTGGGGTGATTTCAAGATCACCGACAACTCAGGCAAGACCACGACGATCTATGCCTTCGTCATGGTCCTCGGTTTCTCGCGGGCCATGTATGTCGAATTCGTCGAGCGCTGCACGATGGAGGTCTTCATGGATTGTCATCTCCGGGCATTCAGACAGCTTCGCGGCGTGCCCGCCGAGATCCTCTACGACAATATGAAGCACGTCGTCGTGGGCCGCGAAAACGGCAAGCCTACTTTCAACGTGGAGTTCCTCCACTTCTCCAAACACTACGGCTTCACGCCTCGGCTCTGCCCGCCCTACAGCCCCTGGGTCAAGGGGAAGGTGGAGCGCCCCATGGACTATCTGCGGGAAAGCTTCTGGCGAGGGTACGTATACCGATCACTCGCCCAAGCCAATGAGGATGTCACCACCTGGCTGGCCGAAACCGCTCTCCTGCGGATTCACGGAACCTACCGGCAGCAGGTGAAGCTGCGGTGGGAACAGGAAATCCCTCATCTGGGGCCGCTTCCGGCGAACGATTACGACACCTCCCTCAAGTTCTTCCGCAAAGTGTACAAGGACTGCCTGCTCTCCTTTGGCGGCAACCGCTACCATGTCGCTTCCCACGTGATCGGCAAAAAAGTGCTCCTCAAGGTCAAGAACAATTTCATACGCATCTACCACGACGCCGACCTGCTCCGGACTTACACGATTCCGGAGGGTAAAGGGCTGGCGCTCGGGATTCCGTCACGACCATCCCGGACACCACAGGAAACCCCACGCTACGGACGGAACAAGGGTAAGGCTACCAGGGGGCTCGTCACCCGCACCCTCTATCCCGAAGTCTACCGACGCCCCCTTGCCGAGTATGACCGTTACGCCGCCGGAGGTGTCTCATGGAACAGCTGACTTTTGACCGTCTCCAGGACAATCTCAAGCGATTGAAACTCTTCAAGGCAGTGGAGATTCTCGACGACGTCGCAACCCTTTCACAAGCGAACGGCGGTTCCTACCTCTCCTTTCTCGACCAACTCCTGGAGGAAGAGGTGGCGGCCAAGGACAAGCGCCGCGTCGATACCGCCATGAAGATTGCTGGCCTTCCCATGGCAAAGACCATCGAAGAGTATGATTTCACCTTCCATCCCCACCTGGACAAGAAGGCAGTCATGGAACTCTTTGACCTGACGTTTCTTTCCAGACACGAAAACGTCATCTTCCTGGGACCACCGGGAGTCGGCAAAACCCATCTCGCCATCGCCCTGGCTATCAAGGCTTGCTACCACGGTTTCAGGGTCTATTTCACCACCATGAATACCTTGATCGCCAAGCTCAAAGAGAGCCAGGCCAAAGGCAAAGCCTATCTCAACTCCAGCCTCGTCATCGTTGATGAGGTTGGTTATCTCCCGGTCACCAGCCAGGAAGCGTATCTCTTCTTTCAGTTCGTCACCTACCGCTATGAGAAGAGCTCGACCATCATTACGTCGAACAAGAGCTTCTCCGACTGGCAGGAGCTCTTTGGTGATCCGGTCATCGCGTCAGCCATCCTGGATCGGCTTCTGCACCATTGCCAAGTGATCAACATCAAGGGGCACAGTTACCGGCTCCAAGGTCATGCCTTCGCCAAGCAACTCTCCCAAAAAGGAGGTGATTCTCAAATTTCCGCTTCCCCCGATTAAAACCTTCTCCCACAGGAAGTGGTACACTTTTCAATTCCCGTAACTGGTACACTTTTACGTTCCCATTGACAGCCAGATCAGGATATCCCGGTGGTTCGTACCGTACTTCGTACAGCTCTTCCGGGAATCCGTAAAAGTCATAAATCTGACTAAGGTTTTCCTGGCACGAGACGAACGTGCCTTTTGTCTGCCAATGGGCGGATACAATGCACACTGCTTTGGGACTGGGTAATTTCCATGACAGATCGTGAAGAGTCCTGGTAAAGGCATTGTCCATTATGATGTTCATCGGGGAGCCATGACCAACGAAAAGAACAGGCATTCGTTTCATTTCAAAAACCCTCCATCACTTTATGCGTTGATCATATCTTTGCCAGTCACTTTATAAAAGTACCGTTCTGGAATTCCTCGAATGCAACCCGCAGCTCCTCCTGGGTGTTCATGACAATAGGACCGCGCCATGCGATTGGCTCTCCTAGCGGCTTGCCGGTAAGAAACAGGAGTCGGACGGGATTTTCAGTTGCGGTAACGACCACCTGGTTGCCTTCTCTTTCGTACAGTACAACTGTCTCAGCCCCCCAGAGGCAATTGGCAGGGATGTAAGACCATCCCGCACCTGCTACTTCATAGGAAAGGTTCTTTCGCTGCTCGTCAAAATACCCTTCCCCATCTATGACATATGCAAATGCAGTATGCCCCGGTTTCACCTCATGGATAAACGATGAAGCCGCGGATATAGATATATCAAAAAACTCAGGGTCTATTACTATATCTTGAACCGGTCCCCGGATTCCGTTCAATTCCCCGCTCACTATCTTTACCTTGGCCCCGGAGTCGAGATGGACTTCAGGGATATCGGAGGCTTTTACGTCACGGTAGCGTGGGGGCATCATCTTCTGTGAAGCGGGCAGGTTTGCCCAGAGCTGAAAACCCCACATGGTGCCGGTTGGGCTTATCTTCGGCATCTCCTGGTGGATGATACCGCTTCCTGCAGTCATCCACTGCACGTCCCCCGCACCGATTACCCCCTGGTTCCCCATACTATCGCCATGCTCCACTATCCCCTCCAGCACATAGGTAATGGTCTCAATGCCCCGGTGCGGATGCCATGGAAAACCGGCCATGTATTCCGAGGGATTGGATGTGTGAAAATCATCAAGCATCAGGAACGGATCGAGCCTCGGGATATGTCCATAGCCAAAGGCGCGTTTCAGGTGAACGCCACCGCCCTCGATAGTTGGATCGCTCTTGAAGATGGTCTTTATTTGCCGTGGCTTTTTCATATCTTTTCCTTTCTGGCAACTTTCTCCTGTAGTTTACCGTGGGTTCAGAAAATTTCTTTAGCCAATAGTTTGAATTTAAACTATGTCTGAAGAAGGCATTCCCCACTGTGAGAAAAAAATCTGAGCTGTGCAGAGAAATGTCAGTATACCCAGCAGCGCAATCCCCGGGATCATACCGCTGATCATACCGGCAGCGATCCCGAAGCATGCGATGACAAAGTGGGGTATGAGGAATCGGCGCAGCTGTCCGGTTCTCCCGGAGAAATCGGCCACGGAAATGGCGTCGAGCGCGAGGTCGCAGGTCGCTACAGAAAGGCAGAGGAGCCAACCCTCCTGGAACGGGAGAGCCTTATGGGGAGAAAGGCGTATGAGGTGGCGGACTCCAACCGCGGTGGCTGTGATTCCTATGAGGAGGGGCAGATGGGAGTAGAGCCATAGCTGATAGCGCCAAGTGGTTAACGTAGAGGGGTCAGGTCTCAACACTGTACATTTAAACATATCCTTGCTATGCTGAAAATGAATCCGCCAAGCAAAGGAGACCGAATATGGCGCGCCCCTTACGCATAGAGTATCCCGACGCATATTATCATGTAACTTCAAGAGGGAACGAACAAAAGGAGATATTCAAAAGCCGTCGAGACAGGGAGAAATTTCTCGGTTATCTCGAGTCGGCCGCGGAGCGGTATGGGGCGGTTATTCACGTATTTTGCCTGATGAGCAATCATTATCATCTATTGCTGGAAACGCCGGAGGGCAACCTCTCTCAGATCATGCGTCATGTAAACGGCGCATACACGACCTATTTCAACGTTAAAAGAAAAAGGTCCGGTCATTTATTCCAACGAAGGTACAAGGCCATACTTATCGAGGCTGATGAATACGCAACGGAGCTTTCCCGCTATATTCACTTGAACCCGGTCAAGGTCGGGATAGTTGCGAAGCCGGAAGAATACGAATGGTCAAGTTATCGGCAATACACTGGACTGACCGGAGCGCAGGCATGGTTAAAGACAGGCTTCATACTCGGTTTTTTCAAAAATAGAGATGCTTATCGCCAATATGTCGAGGACATCATTCACCAGGAAACTGCAAATCCATTGAAAGGGGCTATCGCCGGCACGATATTGGGTAGTTCCAACTTTGTGAAAAAAGTAACCAGAGCCTGTCTGGGAGAAGCACAGACGGATCGAAACCTGCCGGCGGCCAAGAAACTTAGTCGTCCGACACCGGGCGAGATTATCGATATGGTTTCACGGCAAATCCCCAAAGATGAGAAATTGGCAAAGAAGGTGTCCATTTTCTTTTGCCACAGATATAGCGGCGCGCGTCTGCGCGAGGTCGGTGAAAGATTCGGCATGAGTGACGCGGCGGTTACACAGTCAAGCAAAAGGCTTCGCGCCGCATGTGACAATGATGCTGAGTTGAGGAAGTTGCTGCGAAAAATCGGGAAGAGATTGGGTGTTGTACCATGTTGAGACCTGACCCCTTATTTACCCGGACATCTTAAACACAATTTTGTCGGAAAACCAGCAGGAATAGAATCTACCCAGATTCAATTTTTCGAGCCGAGGACGTCTGTCGGCGAGGAGTCATTTCCGGATGCCTAGAAACATTTTTCTGAAAGCCCAGGCAAAAAATGTCATTTCCCATTGAGTAAACCGGTTTTTCTGATAGATTGATGCAAACCGCCCCGAGTGGTCAACGTTCATGGTAAGGGCAACGAGTCATGAGGCAAACACGATTCATATCCAAGCGCAGTCTGGTTTTCCTTGTCTTGGTCTTCACCGGCATATGCGCTCTGGTTTTCAGCCTGATTTATGAGAAGGCAAAAGAGTCGGCCGTCAAGAGGCTGAATGAGGAACAGATGATTCACGCGAGGCAGGCTGCTCGCGGAATTGAGGAGTATTTTGCTACCTGGACCGGTATCCTGACCTCATTGTCGAAAATGACGGAAGTTGTAAACATCGATGAAACCGGCAAGCGCCAGATGGAATTGTTCTACGATGCGCATCATGAGCAGATCAGGTCAATCACCCGAATGGACGAAAACGGCACCATACTGTTTACTGTCCCGGGCAGGGAAATGGCCGGCAGGAACCTGGCGCTTCAGAACCATGTACAAGAGCTTCTGAAGACCAGAAAACCGGTGGTGAGCGATGTTTTCAGGGCCGTTCAGGGGTATGATGTCGTAGCGCTTCATGTGCCGGTATTCAAAGGCTCCCAATTCAAGGGAAGCATCGCGGTCACCATAAATTTTCGAAGCTTGGCGAAACGTTACCTGGAAATCATCAAGCTGGGCAAAACCGGCTATGCATGGGTCGTGAGCCGCGATGGCACCGAACTGTACTGCCCTGTGCCTGGCCATACAGGCAACAGCGTATTCGACAACTGCAAGGATTTCCCTTCTATTGTCGCCATGGCAGCCGACATGCTGAAAGGGCATTCGGGTACTGCCACCTACACCTTCGACAAGATTGTCGGCACTTCGGTGACACCGGTCAAGAAACATGCAGTCTATTTCCCCATCAGGCTGGGGAACACTTTCTGGTCCATTGTCGTCGCCTCTTCGGAACAGGAAATCCTGTCTTCCCTGAGCACTTTCAGGAACAGGCTGATACTGGTCATGGGGCTGGTTATGATCGGCGCAATCATTATAGCGTGGTTGGGCGTCAAGGCGTTGCTGATCGTGAAGGAGGAAAACATTCGCATGCAGGCCGAGGATGCGCTGCGCGAGAGCGAGGAGAAGCATCGGCGCCTGTATGAGACCATGTCGCAGGGTGTCGTCTACCAGGATGCAAACGGCTCGATCATCATGGCCAATCCATCGGCGGAGCGGATACTTGGGTTGTCTCTGAACCAGATGATGGGAAAAACCTCTTTGGACGGTATCTGGAAGTCGATTCGCGAAGACGGGGCGGACCTGCCGGGGGACGAACACCCTTCCATGGTCGCCCTGCGCACGGGGCGACCGGTAGGGCCTAGCGTGCTGGGGATTTTCAACCTGAAGAGGGGGGAGCATGCCTGGCTGTCGGTGACCGCGATTCCCCTTTTCCGGCCGGGAGAAGCATCGCCCTTCCAGGTTTATGCCACTTTCGAAGACATCACCGAACAGCGCAAGGCAGAAAGGAACTACAAGACGCTTTTTCGGAAAATGCTCGACGGTTTCGCCCTGCACGAAATCGTATGCGACCACCATGGCATTCCGGTTGACTACCGCTTTCTTGAAGTCAACCCGGCCTTTGAACGTTTGACCGGACTCAAGGCTCAGGACATCCTGGGGAGAACCGTCCTTGAAATCATGCCCGGTGTCGAGGCCTATTGGATAGAGACTTATGGGCGCGTGGCGTTAACCGGCGAACCGGTTTTCTTCGAAAACTACACCAAGGAACTGGACAAACACTTCCAGGTTACGGCCTTCAGGCCGGCTCCAAACCAGTTCGCGTGCATATTTGCTGATGTCACCGAGCATCGGCGGGCTGAAGAAGCTTTGCGGGAGAGCGAAGCGCGCTATCGAGAACTGGTTGAGAATGCCAACAGCATCATTCTTCGAATGGACAATGTGGGCACCATAACCTTCATGAACGAATTCGCCCAACACTTTTTCGGATATCATGCGGATGAGATCGTGGGCCGAAGTGTGATAGGGACCATTGTCCCGGAAAGTGACTCTTCGGGCCAGGATCTCCGCGCCATGATACTTGATATAGGTCGTCACCCGGAGCATTACATCGCTAATGAAAATGAAAATATGAAACGCGACGGCGCCAGGGTCTGGGTTTCCTGGACCAACAAGCCCATGCTCGATTCGTCAGGAAAGGTCAGCGAGATCCTTTGCGTGGGCAATGATGCAACAGCGCGAAAGCTCGCTGAAGAGGAGCAGGAGAAACTCCTGGCCCAACTGAACCAGGCCCAGAGGATGGAATCGGTGGGCCGGCTGGCAGGTGGCGTGGCCCATGACTTCAACAATATGCTGGGAGTCATTCTCGGCCATGCAGAGATGGCGCTCCTGAAGTCGGGCCCGTCCCAGCCGATCTATTCCGACCTGCAGGCAATCTGCAAAGCTGCAAACCGCTCTGCTGACCTGACCCGTCAACTGCTCGGTTTCGCTCGCAAGCAGACCATCACTCCCCGGGTGCTCGATCTGAACGAGACAGTGGAAGGAATGATCAAAATTCTTGAACGCTTGATCGGCGAGGATATCGATCTCGGCTGGATGCCCGGCAAGGATGTGTGGCAGGTAAGGGTCGATCCGTCCCAGCTTGACCAGATTCTTGCCAATCTGTGCGTCAATGCCCGGGATGCCATTGCCGGCGTGGGCAAGATTACCATCGAAACGGAAAACGCTTCTTTTGACGAGGATTACTGCTCACGCCACGCGGGCTTTGTGCCTGGAGAGTTCGTGCTGCTGGCTGTCAGTGACGACGGCTGTGGGATGGACAAAGAAACCATCTACAGGATATTCGATCCGTTCTTTACCACCAAGGGGCTCGGGAAGGGCACCGGTCTGGGTCTGGCAACGATCTACGGCATCGTCAAGCAGAACAACGGCTTCATCAACGTCTACAGCGAACCGGGCCATGGGACGACTTTCAAGATCTATCTGCCCAAATATGCGGGAAAGGTCTCCCCGCCAGTGCCAACGACGGTGCAGGAAGTTTCGCGCGGCCATGAAATGATCCTGCTGGTGGAGGACGAACCGGACATACTGAATGTTGCGAGAGAGATGCTGGAGTGTTTCGGATATTCGGTGCTGGCGGCACGGACACCGGGAGAGGCCATTCATCTGGCAGAAAAGCATACAGATAAAATTGATCTTCTCATAACGGATGTGATCATGCCGGAAATGAATGGTCGGGAATTGGCCAAAAGGCTTCTGTCCATCCATCCTGATATGACCTGCATGTTCATGTCGGGCTATACCGACGACGTCATTGCCCACCGCGGGGTGCTGGAAGAGGGGGTTCATTTCATTCAGAAGCCGTTTTCGCCCCAGGGTCTTTCTTCCAAGGTGCGGGAGGCGCTCGACTCGGAGTGACGCCGTTTTCAGATTATTTGTACGTGTGCAACGGCGCCGCACTCCCGGGTGGCAAATTTGCCAAGTAAACGGCTGGAGCGGGCCTCGGCTTTTGCAGGGCTTTTCCGTGGAGCCCTGCATGGCGCATCTTCCATTTGAAGGCCGGCGGACGGCGCCAGACCCACTCCCTAACCGTCAGACTTCCGAACAGGATTCTGCTGGGGCCCAGTTCTTTCAGGCAACCTTGAACCACCTTACCGTTTCTTTCAGACCATTGGCCATTTCCGACAGCCTGGATGCCGAAAGCTCGATATTGTTCACCGTATCCTCTGTGATCTTCGTATCATTTGCTATGCTCTCCACGTTCATTGAAACCTCGCTCGTGGTGGCTGACTGCTCTTCCGTCGCGGTGGCGATCTGCTGGATCATCTCCATGCTGTTCTCTGCGGCGGCTACGATCTGCTCAAGAGCATCCTTTGCTTCTTCCACTTTCCGCATGCCGTCGTTGACCTCTTTTTCATTTTCGGTCATGCTGGCAACGGCTTTTGTGGTGTCACTCTGAATCTCCTTGATCATTGCCCCGATCTCCTTGGTAGCCTTTGTTGTGCGTTCGGCCAGTGCCCGCACTTCGTCGGCGACAACCGCGAAACCTCTTCCCTGCTCTCCTGCCCGGGCGGCTTCGATGGCCGCGTTAAGAGCAAGAAGGTTCGTCTGGTCTGCTATGTCTTCGATCGTGACTATGATCTCCGCAATCTGTTCACTGGAACGCCCGAGTTTTAATATTGATTCGGATGAAGCCTTGACGTCATCCACAATCGCATGCATTTCGCTTACGACTTTTTCCACCACTTCCGAACCTCTCAAGGCGAAAGAGCTGGTTTTTTCCGAGGCATTGGACGCGAGTTGGGCGCTTTGCGCCACATCCACCACGGTCTGGCTCATCTCCGTTATGGCCGTGGCAACCTGGACCGCCCGCTGTGCCTGGTCGCCGGCCCCTGCGCTGAGGTCCCTGGTCGTCGAGGAAAGCTCTTCCGAGTTTTCCATGAGAGCAGTTGAAATACCGTCCAGCTTTGACATGATTTCAAGGAACTTGTCCAGCATCCGCCGCATGTCGCCGAACAACTGTCCGATCTCGTCGGTACTCCGCTGCCTGATATTTGCCGTGAGGTCCCCTTCTGCCAGTCGGTTGGCGAGATTGAGCAGTATGTTGACGGAGGTTGTTATCGTCTTGGCAACGAACCAGGCAATGGACCATCCCAGGAATGCGCTGAAAATCATTAATACGATTATTATAGTGAGGTAAATAACGTAGCTTGAGTCACTCGCCTTTTCGAGGGAGGCTATTTGAGCTGCCATAGCTGCGCTGCTTGCAGTCGTTCCGGCCGTTTTGGCGACTTCCAGGGCATGATCGATCTTCACGTGCTGGCAATGCAAAGCATAAATTGAAACCAAGCCCAATATGACCGCGAAAAAAGCAATTGTTCCAAAAGCAAGGCCAAGTTTCTTGCTTATCTTCAAATTGTAGAACCACTGCATAATCTCTGCTTATCCCCCTTAAGATATGATGTGACGGGCACACTTGCCCTTAGTGAAAACGCCAGGTGGCTGAATCGCAGGTATTGCCATTTATCAATTGATTGATTTGTGGTGAACCGATTGATTGACTAACGTTGACAAAAACTGATATCGGTTTTGCAGGGCGAACCTTTAGGAGGAATGAAATTATTTAGTTTAAATGTAATGCGTCTGCATGATCCGGCGCCCTGAACAGGGCAGGGGGGTACGAAATTGAGCGCAATGTTTCCAGCGTCATGTCTGCCCCGGGAAATAGAGAAAATGGAGGGGCACGAAATAGTGGGCTGCCAATCTGCCAAGTTCAGGCAACAAATGCATGGATTCGCTCACGGGTCGCAAAGTTTTTTCCGGGGAAACTTTCGATCTTCTTGATGTATGCTACCATTAGCTTGAGGCTCGCAGTCTGGGTATCATTTGGAAACGGAGGGTGCCGCATGAAAGTTTACAAGCCGCAAGCACCGGAACTTGCGAGAATCATGATGCCGTTTGTCCTCGTTTTCATGGCGGCTGTCCCGCTTGCCATCATCGCCAGATTCGGCCTGTCCGCGAGTATCCTGGGCGCACTCTCGATTCCCATAGTATGGGCGCTCCTGGACTTGCTCCGAACGGTGGACCGGGTTACTGTTCATGGGGACGGGTGCATCGAGTGGGCGACGCTGGTCCGCAGCGTGAAGATCGCTCCGGACCAGATACTTGGGTTCAAGCGGAATATCGGTGGCGGCTTCGTTACTGTGGTGCACACCGGGGGGAAGCTGAAGTGCTCGGAGCAGATCCACGGGCTTGATGAGCTGATGGCTTGCGTCAGGCGTCAAAACCCGGGCGCTCTCCTGGAAGTCTGCTGAGTCGGCGAAAAGGCCGTGGCAAACGGCAACCCGATCATTTCCCCTTGTAATAGCGCAATGCCTCTGGGACCAACCGCCTGATGTTGTCGATCCGATCCGAATCCGAGGGATGGGTGCTGAGGAACGGCGGGGGCGACTGACCGCTTTTCTGTGCAGACATCCGCTGCCAAAAGGGTACGGCTTCGTTCGGATCGTAGCCGGCCATGGCCATGAAGATCAGACCCAGGTGATCGGCCTCGCTCTCCTGCAGGCGGCTGTAAGGCATGATGGCGCCATACTGTGCCCCGACCCCGTAAACCGCCATCCAGAGTTGCTGCGTCGCGGCCGGTTGAGATGAAAGCGCTTCTGCCAGGGCCATGCCCCCGAATTGGGCCAGAAGCCCCTGGCTCATGCGCTCGTTGCCGTGTTCCGCTACTGCATGCGCGATCTCATGCCCCATCACCACCGCCAGGCCCGCTTCGCCTTTTGCCACCGGCAGAATGCCGGTGTACACGACAACCTTGCCACCGGGCATGCACCAGGCGTTGACCTCCTTGTCCTCCACCAGGTTGAACTCCCATTTATAACCCGACAAGCGACTGCTCATGCCGATGGAGGCAAAATAGCGGGCGACCGCATCCTGTATCCTCGCGCCGACACGCTTTACCGTGTCGGTCTGCTTCTTGTCGCTGCTGACCTTGTGTCCCTTGAGGAAGGTGTCGTATTCCTGCAGACTCATCGAAATCATGGAATCCCCGGGTATCAGGTTCAGCTGGGAGCGGCCGGTTATCGGGACCGTGGTGCACGAAGCCAGGGTGTACAGAGCACAAGCTGTAAGGAAATAGCGTCTGACCATAAGTGGTGACCTCCTGGATCATAATATCCTGTCGAATCGCAGACAAAAGTTTAGCACAGTTTCACGTTCCGGTCAGCCCGTGCAGTGGACTACTCTTTGACAGGGACGTCCCGGCTGTACTACTATGGGCTTTTAAGTTGCGCCAAGCCGAAATCGGTTTCAGGAGACCAACAATGAAAGATGCGATGGAATTGCCGGTTCCCCGGGTTGAGGGCATACCGGAACGGTTCAGGATAGTTGCCCCCATATATCAGAACTACTACCTGGTGGACGGCTGCCTTCGCCGGTGGGACGGCCCGATGCAGGAGGTCCTGTCCCCGGTCTGGGTGAACAGGGAAGGCGAGGAGCAGCAGCAACTGATCGGCTCTTCCCCGCTTTTGTCCGAGCAGGCGGCCATGGAAGCCCTTTCCGTGGCGGTCAGGGCCTATGCCAACGGCAGGGGGCCGTGGCCCACCATGTCCGTCGGCGAGAGGATCCAGTGCGTGCAGCGCTTTACCCGCGCCATGCTTGAGAAGCGGGCAGAGATCGTCAGGCTCATGATATGGGAGATCGGCAAATCGCACCGGGAGGCCGAGCGCGAATTCGACCGGGCGGTCGCATATGTGCGTGACACCATCGACGCGCTCAAGGAGCTGGACCGTGTCTCGTCGCGTTTCGTCATCCAGCAGGGAATCATAGGCCAGATCCGCCGCGCTCCCCTCGGAGTGGTGCTGTGCATGGGGCCATACAATTTCCCGCTTTACGAGACTTTCACGACGCTCATACCGTCACTCATCATGGGCAATACCCTGGTGATGAAGCCCCCGCGCTTCGGGATACTCCTGTTCCAGCCCCTGCTGGAGGCCTTTCGCGATTCTTTCCCGGCCGGGGTGGTCAACACGGTGTACGGCGAGGGCGAGACCGTCATCCATCCGCTCATGGAATCCGGCCTGGTGGATGTCCTGGCATTCATCGGGACGAACCGCGTGGCCGACGCCCTGCGCAGGACCCATCCCAGGCCACACAGGCTGCGCTGCGTCCTGGGGCTCGATGCGAAGAACCCCGCCATCATCCTGCCCGACGCCGACCTGGACCTGGCCGCGGCCGAGTGCATCCGCGGGAGCCTAACCTACAACGGCCAGCGCTGCACCGCCCTCAAGATCCTGTTCGTTCACCGGAGCATTGCCGATGCTTTCCTGGAAAAGATGTCCCGGGGGATCGGCGAGCTGAAATGCGGCATGCCGTGGGAGGAAGGTGTCACCGTCACTCCGATGCCGGAGCCGGAAAAGCCCTTTTACCTGTCCGGCCTGGTGGAGGATGCCCGCAGGTCCGGGGCCTCGGTCATCAACGGCGGCGGAGGAACGTGCCGCGCGTCGTTTTTCTTCCCCGCGCTTGTCTACCCGGTCAAGCCCGGAATGCGCCTCTACAGTGAAGAGCAGTTCGGGCCGGTCATTCCGGTGGTGCCGTATGACAGCCTCAGCGAACCGGTCGAGTACGTGGTTTCATCCAACTACGGCCAGCAGGCGAGCATCTTCGGCAAGAACGGCGACCTCCTTGCCCAGCTGGTTGATTCGCTGGTCAACCAGGTCTGCCGCATCAACGTCAACAGCCAGTGCCAGCGCAGCCCGGACACCTTCCCCTTCAACGGCAGGAAGGATTCGGCGGAAGGCACCCAGTCGGTCTCCGACGCCCTGCGGATCTTTTCCATCCGCATCGTGGTTTCGGCCCGGGATACCGACGACAACCGGGAGATCATCACCAATATCGTCAAGGAGAGGAAGTCGCACTTCCTGTCAACGGACTTCATCCTGTGATGCTGTGACGCGCGGCCGCGGGAACGCTTCCTTTCCCTTGAATTATCCTCTCCGTACCGTTATACTGGCACGCGTTTGTCATTCCTTACCCACGGAGTTTTCATGAATATACACGAATACCAGGCCAAGGAAATCCTCCGCTCGTTCGGCATACCGGTCCCCCGCGGCCGGCTGGCGCTTACCGCCGACCAGGTGGAGCGGACCGCCAAGGAACTGGGCGGGCGGTGCGTCGTCAAGGCCCAGATCTATGCCGGCGGCCGGGGCAAGGCAGGCGGGGTGCGGCTCGTGGCCAACCCGGAGGAAGCCCTGCAGGCGGGCAAGGACCTGTTCGGCCGCAAGCTGGTAACCCACCAGACCGGGCCGGACGGCCTCATCTGCAGGAGGATACTGGTGGAGGAGCCGGTGGATATCGCCCGCGAGTTCTACCTCTCCATAACGCTGGACCGCCAGAGCTCCCGCTACTGCCTCATCGCTTCCGCCGAAGGGGGCATGGAGATCGAGGCGCTGGCCGCTACGTCGCCGGAGAAGATCCATATCCTGACCATCGACCCGTTCGTGGGACTGCGCACGTACCAGGCCCGCAAACTGGCGCTGGCGCTGGGCATGAAGGGGAGCCTGTGCGAGGACTGCGTCAAGCTGATGATGAACCTCTACCGCTGCTGCCTGGAGAAGGACTGCTCCCTGGTGGAAATCAACCCGCTGGTGGTCACCAGGACGGACTGGCTCATGGCCATGGACGCCAAGATCAATTTCGACGACAACGCCCTGTTCCGCCACCCGGAATACCCGGAACTGCTGGACTACTCGCAGCTTGACCCGCTGGAGATCACCGCCGGCGAGTTCGAGCTGTCGTATATCAAGCTGCGGGGGAACATCGGCTGCATGGTGAACGGCGCGGGCCTTGCCATGGCGACGCTGGACATGCTCAACGAATACGGCGGCGCGCCGGCCAACTTCCTGGACGTGGGGGGCGGCGCCAGCCGGGAGCGCGTTGCCGAGGCCTTCAAGATCATTCTCGATGATCCCGACGTGAAAGGGGTCTTCGTCAACATCTTCGGCGGCATCATGCGTTGCGACGTGATTGCCGAAGGGATCGTGGATGCGGCGTCCCAGGTGGGCTGCACGCTCCCCATCGTGGTCAGGATGGACGGCACGCTGGTGGACAAGGGGAGGGAAATACTCCTGGCATCCGGGCTGAACGTCGACTACACCAACTTCCTTGCGGACGGCGTGGAGAAGATCGTCGGCAAGGTCGGCAGGCAGTAAACACAACAAACTCTACGGGGTAAATCATGTCCGTTCTTGTAAACAGGGAATCGAAAATAGTCGTACAGGGGATAACCGGCCGGACCGGCCTGTTCCATACGCGCCAGTGCCGCGACTACGGCACGAACATAGTCGCCGGCGTAACCCCCGGCAAAGGCGGTACCCTCGTCGAGGGAATACCGGTCTTCGATACGGTTGAACAGGCGGTCGCGGAAACCGGCGCCGATGTCTCCATGATCTTCGTGCCGCCCCCGGGGGCTGCCGACGCCATACTGGAATCGGCCGCGGCGGGCGTGGGCCTGGCGGTCTGCATCACCGAGGGTGTCCCGGTGCGCGACATGGTGCTGGTGAAGAGAAGCCTGGCCGGCTCGTCGACCCGCCTCATCGGTCCCAACTGCCCGGGGATCATCACGCCCGGCGAGTGCAAGATCGGCATCATGCCGGGCGACATACACGAAAAAGGGAAGATCGGGGTGGTCTCCCGCAGCGGCACCCTTACCTACGAGGCGGTGAAGCAGCTGACGGTCACGGGACTGGGCCAGTCCACCTGCATCGGCATCGGCGGCGATCCGATAATCGGAGTGGATTTCCTGGATTCCCTGCGCCTGTTCAACGAAGATCCCGAGACCGAGGGGGTTTTCCTGATCGGCGAGATCGGCGGCGGCGCCGAGGAGGAGGCGGCCGTCTGGATCCGCGACAACATGAAGAAGCCGGTGGCGGCATTCATCGCCGGACGAACAGCGCCTCCGGGCAAGCGCATGGGCCATGCCGGCGCCATCATCAGCGGCGGCAAGGGCAAGGCTGAGGACAAGATCCGCACGCTGCAGGAATGCGGCGTCACCGTTGCGGCAAGCCCGGCAAGGATGGCCGAGGCGATGGTCGGGGCCATGGGGAAATAGGTCCTCTCGGCGCTTGCTTTTGCGGATACTGGCTTTATACTTCAACCTGACAGATGAGCCGGCCGGAGGGCCGGCGAAACGGAGCTTGACCATGGATGGAATAACGGTTAGCGTGGTGGTTATCGCGGGTGCCCTGGTAGTGGTTTCGGTATTCCTGGTGCGGTTCCTGATCGAGGTTCGCAAGACGGTCATGGCGGTCAGGGGCCTCGTGACAAGGATAGACGGGGAACTTGTCCCCACAGTGCACGAATTGCAGGGTATCCTGGAGAATGTGAAGACGACAGTGGAGGGAGTAGCTTCCCGGGTCGAAGACGTGAAATCGGCGATGGCGGCGGTCGGCGACACGGGCCGCAACATCAGCAGGATCAACGCCGTCGTCGGAGAGGTCGCCGGCCTGTTCGACCGCACTTCGATCTGGAGTGCCGGAATGTCCGCCGCGGCGAAGCATATTTTGGGCAGAATCTCAAGGAGAAAGGGGTAACAGTTTATGGCTGACGAGGAAAGAGGAGCTTGTTTGTCGACGATCGTGATTTCGTTTCTGGCCGGGGCGGCGATCGGTTCCGGGCTGGCGCTCCTGTTTGCCCCCAAGACGGGCAGGGAGATGCGCGAGCAGATCAAGGACATGACCGACGACGCCGTCGACCGGATCAGGGATTACGCCAAGGACGCCCAGGAGAAGATACTCAGCACCTATGAGACCGGGAAGGATCTGGTCAAGGAGAAGAAGTCCATCATCTCCTCTGCCATCGAGGCGGGAAAAGAGGCGATGGAAAAGGAGCGGGAGAGGATCAGCGAAGATCGCAAAGCCTAGGTGAAAACTGGAAAGAGCCCACCATGCGTGGGCTTTTTCATATCCGGAGGCCATGCATGAGGGAACCAGAAGAACAGGATGGCGGTGTGCTCGCGTCATTTCAGGGCCGGTTGCTCAGAACGAGTCTCGACGAGCTGCGGGGCGCAAAACGCCATCTGTTCCGAGCACTGAAGGTGACGATACTGGTTTTCGGCAACTTCCTGGAGCACAGGGGGCTGGACCGCGCTTCAGCCCTCTCCTTTACCTCCATCCTTTCCTTCATACCGCTGTTTGCCCTTGCCTTTGCAGTGCTCAAGGGCCTGGGAGTCCAGAACACCCTGGAGCCGCTGATTCTGGAGCGGCTGGCCGGCGGTTCCGGCGAAGTGGTCGACAAGATCATCACCTATATCAACAACACCAACATGGCCTCGGTGGGTGCAATCGGCCTGGCAGCCCTGCTGACGACGGTCATATCACTCCTGGGCGGCATCGAGGAGGCGTTCAACCATGTCTGGGGAGTGGAGGAGACCCGCTCTCTGTACCGCAAGTTCAGCGATTACCTGAGCGTCATCCTGAGCGGTCCGCTGCTGCTTCTGGCAGCAATGAGCATCACCACCAGCCTCCAGAGCCAGAACGTGGTGCGCTGGCTGCTGAAGACCGCCTATGTCGGCGATGCCGTCCTCATGCTCTTCAAGTTCGTCCCCTACCTGAGCATCTGGATCGCGCTGGTGTGCCTGTACAAGTTCATGCCCAACACCAGGGTGAAGCTGTCATCGGCGATCGTGGGCGGAGTGCTGGCCGGCACGACCTGGCAGATCGCGCAGTGGGGCTATATCAATCTCCAGTTCGGCGTGGCCAAATACAACGCTGTGTACGGAACCCTTGCCGCCCTGCCGGTGTTCATGGTCTGGATCTATACCAGCTGGATCATCGTCCTGTTCGGCATGGAGGCGGTGGTTGCGCATCAGCAGCGGCGGACGCTGCTTCTGGACAGCGGTCAGCGCGAGATAAGCTTTGCCACCCGCGAAAAGACATCGCTCCTGATTTTCCTGACCGTCGCCGACTCGTTTTTCCGCGGCGAGCGGCCATGGACCGTCGAGCGGCTGGCAAACGAGCGCCATATCCCGGTAAGGATTGTCCGCAAGCTCCTGGCCCAGCTGGTCGGCCTCGGATATCTGGTGATATCTGAAGAAAACAGGGCCTATTTCCCTGCGCGCGAACTGGAGCGCATACGGATGGCCGACTTCTTTTCGGACATGAGGACGCTTGGCGGCTCGTACCGGGTCAGGGACGAGAACGTGGCGGGCAGCCGGGTGCTGGAGCTGCTCCGGCAGCTGGAAGAGTGCCGGGCCACGACGCTGGGGGATCTTACCGTGAGGGACCTGGTTGGCAGAACTGAAGACGAGGGCAGTCCCGTGTAAGCAAACGGCAGCCTGGAGGCGCATGTCCGACCGGCGTCATCTGAGGGCGCTTTCCATCCTGTGCAGCGCCTCCTGCAGGAGAGAGCGGGGGCAGCCGAAATTGAGCCTCATGAAGCCCTTTCCTCCGAAGCTTTTTCCGTCTGACAGGCCGACGCCGGCTTCTTCGAAAAAAGCGGCGGGGTTTTCCTTTTCGAGTTTCGTGCAATCGACCCACGCCAGGTATGTCGCTTCCACGTGGCGCATGGTGACTCCGGGCATGCGGCCGACTGATTCCTCCACCAGGTCGCGGTTTGCCGCCAGGTACTCAAGCAGTTCATGATGCCATTGACTGCTGTCCCGGTAGGCGGCCAGGGCGGCCGTATAGCCCAGCGCGTTCACGTGCGGCACGATCCCTTCGATTACGCCGGCGAATCTTTGCCGGAGCACGGGGGAGGGTATTACGGCGAAACTGCAGCCAAGGCCGGGGATGTTGTAGGTCTTGCTCGGCGCCAGTAGCGTGATGGTTCTCGATGCCGTTTCCTGTGACAGGGTTGCTGTGGGGATGTGCCGTCTGCCACGATCCAGGATGAGGCCGGAATGGATTTCATCCGAGCAGATGACGATGCCGCGCCGTTCGCACATTTCCGCCAGTTGAGCCAGTTCGCGCTCTTCATAGACCCGCCCGACCGGGTTGTGGGGATTGCAGAGGAGCAGGAGGCGGGTCCGCGGGGTGACCGCTTGCTCGATGCTGTCCATGTCCAGCGTCCAGCGCTTGCCGTCGTCGACCAGGGGTATTGTCAGGGTGTTCCTGCCCGACAGACGGGGGGAGGAAAGAAAAGGGGGATAGACGGGAGTCAGGGTCAGGACATCGTCGCCGGCCTCGCCGACGGCGCGGCATGAGGCATTGAGGCCGGTCACCACTCCGGGAAGCCATACGATCCATTCGACTTCGACCTGCCAGCCGAAATCCTCGGCCAGGTGTCCGATTATGGCATCGTAAAGCTCTTTCGGCGCCAGTGTGTATCCGAAAACACCGTGCGCTACCCGCCCCTGCAGGGCATGGACAACTGCCGGCGGCGAGCGGAAATCCATGTCGGCCACCCAGAGGGGGAGGATGTCCCGGTCGCGGTACCGTTCCCACTTCAGGCTGGAAGTTTCACCCCTGTCGATGATCTCGTCGAAATCCATACCCGTTTCCGTTTCCTTTCACTTCGTGCCTGATCCGGCGCATTGCCTGTGCCGCAACATGCGAAAGGCCGGGGGAGGTGCACACCCGGCCTTTCGTCTTCGGTCCTTCTATTCTTCCCCTTACGTGAGGGAACCGTCAGGAAGGATTGCCATCCTCCCCGACAACCTTGCTCTTTTCAGAATGTGAGACAACGTCCGAGAATCATCGCCTCCTTTCCTGATTGAGATATTAGCATGTCCGTGCAGGATTGCAAGGGCTTATGGAAATTTTCCCGGCAAGATATCCACTGTCCCCTGCTGTTTTCCCCGTAAGTGTTCTCCCCGGTTAAATGTTGACACCATCCGATAGTGAGTGTATGTAGTTTCCATCCGGAAAGAGCACAGTGTTTATCTGGAGTTTTCGGATGAACTCTATGTAACGTTTTGGTTGAGCGGCATCAAGCGATCGGGAGGAGCACATGCTGTTGAGGAAAGAGAGAAGCGAGATCGCTCGTTTCGGTGTGAGGCTCCTTGAGGCAGGCCTCACTACCGGCACAGGCGGGAATCTTAGTGTGATCGACCGGAGCAAGGGGCTGATCGCCATAAGCCCAAGCGGGATAGAATACAAGGAAATGAAGGATGTCCACGTGCCGGTCGTGGACTGCAAAGGCGTGGTGGTCGAGGGGGATTGCAAGCCATCAAGCGAGCTTGACTTTCACCTCGCCCTTTACCGGGAGCGCCCGGACATAGGAGCGGTGGTCCATACCCACTCGGTCTATGCCACGACCATGGCCTGCCTTAACTGGGAGATCCCCGCGGTCCATTACCTGGTGGCCTTTTCCGGCCACAAAGTGCCGCTTGCGCCCTATGCCACGTTCGGCACCCCCGAACTGGCGGCCGGTGTGGCAGGTGCTATAGGGGTGAACAATGCGGTGCTCCTGGCCAACCATGGGCTGGTGACCGTGGGGCGTGAGCTGGCGACGGCTTTCTCGGTTGCCGAGGAGATCGAGCTGGTGGCCCGGATCTATTACCAGGCCAAATGCATTGGTGAGCCTGTCATCCTCACAAAGGCTGAAATGTCGACAGTCATCGACAAATTCGCCGATTACGGGAAAAAACCCATTACGACGAAAAAAGGGCGCAGCAGTGAAGGGGGGAGCGAGCGGCAGTGACTGTCCGCTGAACATCGAAGTGATGAAATTGTCAACTAAATTGCCTGCCGGAAAGTCTTCTTTCCTGCTGTTTGCTCTCACAATGTGCTACGGGGGGGTGCTTGCCGCCATAACGGTTCTCAACGAATTTGGCGCTGACCGCTGGTGGTTCGGATCGCTCAATCTCTATCTGCCCCAGGCAATGTGGCTTGTTCCGGGTGCGGTGCTGGCATGCCTGTCGCTGAAGGTCATGCCCCGCTGGAGCTGGCTTCCCGGGCTCTGCATCCTGTGGGTGCTCGGGCCCATAATGGGGTTCTGCTGGCCCGTTCACCAAGCGCCCGTCCAATCCGGCGGAATTTCCCTGAGGGTGATGACCTGCAATGCCAAGTATGGGAAGCGGGATGTTTCCGCGCTCATAGATGACTTGCTCTGGTACAAACCCGACCTGGTTTTCCTGCAGGACGCGACCGGCGCGATGAACGGCCCTCTGAAGGATTTCTTCCGCGGCTGGAGCCTTTACAGCCATGGCCAGTACGTGACCGCAAGCAGGTTGCCGCTTTCACGGCCGGAGGTCCTGTCCACATCGTTTCCCGGGGAGAAGCAGGACATCCTCCGCTGCCGGCTGACGGCAGGCGGCAGGGACATATCCCTCTACAATGTGCATTTCCAGACCCCAAGGGAAGGGCTCAACGCTTTCAGAAGCGTAAGGAGGCGACCCCGCCTGTTCCCGGCTGCCGTCGAGAAGCTGGAAAACAATGTGCAAGCACGTTTCATCCAGGCCGGCATGGTGCGCGGATACCTGCGGAAGGATCCGGCCCCGGTAATTCTTGCCGGAGACCTCAATTCGCCTGATTCATCGCATGTCGTGTCGATGCTCAGGGAATCGGGCCTTCATGACGCCTTCGCGGAGAGCGGCAAAGGCTACGGATACACCTACGGTCATTTCCTGCTCAGGAACAGGCTGCCATGGCTCAGGGTGTCATGGATGAGGATCGACCACATAATGTCGAGCCGCCAAGTGACGTCGAAGCGATCATGGACCGGCACCGGACGGGCGTCGGACCATCGCCCGGTGCTGTCTGACATGGCGATAGCCTTGTAGCAGGCAGGCATAGCAGGTGTTACAGGGTTTTCTGCAGCCTGAGGGACCGGCTGTTTGCTTTTCCAGTGAAAGGGCGCCCGCCTGTGGCGGCGCCGGATTGAAACGGGAGATTTGAATGGGCAGGAAAATCTACGTAATAGGCCACAGAAATCCGGATACCGATTCCATCGCATCGGCCGTAGCATATTCGGAGTTGATAAAACGGCAGGGTGACGACAGCGTTGTTGCGGCAATGGCCGGATCTCCCAACCCGCAGACACGCTACATACTCGAACGTCTCGGAATCGAACAGCCGCTCTACCTGGCGGACGTGCACCCGAAGGTTTGCGACATAATCAATCCCAGGCCGGTAACCGCGACCGCGGGAATGACTCTCAAGGAGGCGCTGGAGCTTTTCCACCGGCACAACATCAGGGTCCTGCCGGTCGTGGACGGCGATAACGCGCCATGCGGACTGGTGTCCCTGCTCAAGCTGTCCGAGAAATACCTTGTTGCCGGATCTGCGCGAAGCAGGTCTATCGAAGCATCATTGAAAGATCTTGCCTTCTGTCTTGATGGGACTTTTCTCACCGGCGCTCCTTGCCCGGATATCGAGCACCTGCAGCTGTTCGTAGGCGCAATGACCGAAGAATCCTTTACCAGCCGGATCGAGGGCTATGATCCGCGAAGCCTCCTGATCCTGACCGGCGACCGCGGCGCCATCCATGAGGCGGCAATCGATATCGGGGTGCGCGTCCTGGTGGTTACAGGGGGGCTGGATGTTGCTGAGCCGCTTCTGGATCAGGCACGGGAAAAAGGCGTAGCCGTTCTTTCCACTCCCTGCGACACTGCTTCGGCTGCGGCCAAGGCCAGGCTGGCCGCGCCGCTCTCGTCTTTCGCCGAAACGAAGTTCGCCAGCATCGGGGTCGGCGAGCCGCTCGAACACCTCAGGTTGAAGCTGCTCCATTCAGGGGAGCCGGCGGTGATCGCCGTGGAAGAGGATGGCACATTGGCCGGGATCGCAACCAAGTCATCCCTTCTCAAACCCCTTCCCCACGCACTGATACTGGTAGACCACAACGAGCTCGGCCAGGCAGTGCCCGGCGCCGACAAACTGGAAATCGTCGAGGTGATCGACCACCACAAGCTGGGCAACCCGCCGACCAGCCAGCCCATCACTTTCGTGGCCATGGCGGTGGGCAGCACCTGCACTGTCGTAGCTTCGCTCTACCGGGAAAAGGGCATCATGCCCGAACCTGCTTTGGCGGCACTGATGCTGGGGGGCATTTTGTCCGACACCGTAATCCTCAGGTCCTCGACCACGACCGGCCGCGACAGGGAAGCTGCTGAATGGCTCGGGAGCCTGGCCGGCCTCGATATCGCGTCATTCGGCAGGGAGATATTCACCTCCTGCAGCGGTTTTGCAGCGCATGGAACGCCCGAAGGGGCGGTCCGTTCCGACTTCAAACATTTCCAGGTCGGTGAGATAGCTGTCGGCATTGGCCAGGTGGAAGTGGTGGGATTCGACGAATTCTTCGAGCTTCAGGACAGGCTCCGCGAATCGTTGAAGAGAGTCAGGGAGGAGGACAGGCTCCGGCTCGCAGGTCTCATGGTTACGGATATCTACACTGAAACCACCTTGTTCCTGACCGACGGGATGAAAGAATTGGCACATGTCATGGGCTATCCCCAGCTCGAACCTCAACTGTACGAACTCAAAGGGGTGATGTCCCGCAAGAAGCAGATGGTTCCGCACCTGCTCAAGGTACTTGCTTCCCTGTAACGGGATAGGTACCCGTCATGACTTTTCCCTTGGTGTAAAGGAGATTCCCCTATGCCGGTATATGAATTCTACTGCAACGACTGCCATACCATCTTCAATTTCATCTCCAGCCGGGTCGACACTGACAAGCGCCCTCCCTGCCCACGCTGCGGGAAACCGGAGCTGGAAAGGCAGGTGTCCAGGTTTGCCGTTTCCAGCGGCCGTATGGAAGCTTCGAGCGATGCCATGCCGGAGATGGACGATGACAGGATGGAACGGGCCATGGAGTCGCTGGCCGGCCAGATGGACGGAATGGACGAAAACGATCCGCGCCAGATGGCGGGTTTCATGCGCAAGCTTTCCAAGGCCACCGGCATGGACCTGGGGGCCGGTTTCGAGGAAGCGATCCGGCGCCTGGAGGCAGGGGAAGACCCGGAAAAGATCGAGGAAGAGATGGGGGAATTGTTTGACGGCGACAGCCCGTTTGACGTGGTGAAGGAGAAGGGGGGAAGGCGGAAGACCAGACCGCCGGACAAGGACGACACGCTTTACCGCTTGTGAAAAAAACGCCCCGGGGGTCCCCGGGGCGTTCGCGCATCTGGCTCAGGCAGTGAGCCGCTCCAGGGCCTCCCGGTATTTCTCCGCGGTTTTCCGGATGATGTCTTCGGGCAGGCTGGGCGCCGGCGCCTTCTTGTTCCAGTCGAGCGTTTCCAGGTAATCCCGCAGGAACTGCTTGTCGAAGCTCGGCTGGGAAGCGCCCGGCCGGTAGCCGTCCCTGGGCCAGAACCTGCTGGAATCCGGGGTCAGGCACTCGTCGATGAGGATGAGCTTGTTGTCTGACATGCCGAACTCGAACTTGGTGTCGGCTATGATGATGCCCCTGGCGGCTGCGATTTCCCTGGCCTTCCCGTAGATGTCGAGCGTGGCCTGCCTGGCCTGCCCGGCGACCGTTGCCCCGCACAGCTCCACCATGCGTTCGAATGTGATGTTCTCGTCGTGGTCTCCCAGTTCGGCCTTCGTGGAGGGGGTGAAGATCGGGTCGTCCAGGCGGCTGGATTCGACCAGCCCGGCGGGCAGGGGCACCCCGCACACGGAACCTTTCTCACTGTATTCCTTCCAGCCGGAGCCGGCCAGGTAGCCGCGCACGATGCATTCGACGGGCAGGGGCCGGGCTTTTTTCACCAGCATGGATCGACCTTCCAGAACGGATGCGTATTTCCTGCAACAGGCGGGGAATTCGTTGACCTCCGTGCTTATGAGGTGATGGGGGATGATGTCTTCCATCTGCCTGAACCAGTACGCCGATATCTGCGTGAGAACCTTGCCCTTGCCCGGAATTCCTTCATTCATGATGACATCGAAGGCGGACATCCTGTCGGTCGTTACGATCAGAAGCGCCTCTCCCAGGTCATAGATGTCACGCACCTTGCCGCGCCCGGCAAGGGTCAGGTCAGGGAAGTCCGTGGTCATTACCGTATTATCCAAAATGCTGTCTCCTTTTTCGCGCTGTTGTAGTCAAAATGAGGAAAGGATGCCTGGCGGCATCCTTTTTCTCGTCCACTGATTCGGTGTCTCTTTCGAACTGGAGATCATTCGCGTTCCAACGCCGGGTTGACCTTTATCTTGTCCTTGTACTTGTCGAAAAGCCCCTGCATCCATTTCTGCAGCGCTTCCTGCTGGAGCCTCGGCAGCAGCGCCTGCTTTATCTGCTCCTTTTCCTTCTGGAAGGCTGCCGTGTCGGCTTCCGTGCGGTTCTTGAGGCGAATCGCATACCAGCGGCCGTTGGCTGCAAAGGGGGACGCGGGAGCCGGAGAAGATTTGGTCAGGTTGAAGGCGGCTTCCATGATTTCAGGCGCGGCGCCGATTCCGGGGATGTGTCCCTTGTCCGAATAGGAGAAGGGGCCGGTATCCTGAAGGCTGCCGCCAAAGTTCCCCTTGGCCAGCTTTGCCTGGAAATCTCCGGCCGTGGCAGCGGCCAGTTCCCTGGCTTCAGCTTCCACGAAGCCCTTTTCCACCAGGGAGCGGATGCTGGAAAGTGGCGGCACGGATGCGGGTTTTCTCGCGTCGACCTTGAACAGGTAGACCCCGCGCCCCGACTCCACCGGACCGCCCAGGGCGCCCTGCTTGAGCATGAACGCCTTCTGGATCAGGTTCGTTTCGCCGGCCAGCGACGCAGGCGGATTTTTCTGGGAAAACATGGGGGTGTCGTTGACCGGGACCTTGAGCATACGGGCCGCGCTTTTCAGGTCGGCGGTCTTCATGTTCTTGTTCAGCGCATCCGCGGCTGCCTCGTAAGCCAGTTTACCCGCCTTGAATTTCAGCGCATCCGCCCTGGCGCGGTCCCTGACTTCTTCGAAGGGAAGTATGCCGTCTTTGCCCTGGTAGCGGTCGAGGTTTTTCTGGTAAAAGGACTGGACTTCATCATTGCTGACGGAAATCGAGCCCGCCATTCTTTCCGGGGCGATAAGCGCGTAAGAGATGCTGATCTGCTCCTGGGTGCGGAATTCCTTCTCGTGCTGCTGGAGGAATGAATTCAGCCCCTGGTCCGTGACCTTGACCCTGTTCCGGACGTCAGCGGGCGAGACGGACACATAGTTGAGCTCGATGCGGTCATGCTGCTTGCGAAACGCCTTCAGGGCCTGATCATCGGTTACCGAAATGCGCTCGGCCACTGCCTTGCGCGCCTTCATCATCAGGAGCTCATCCTTTTGGGCGGCCTCGAAAACCTGCGGCGTGACGCGGTTCATCCGCAGAACCTCTTCGTACTGCTGCTTGTCGAAGACGCCGTTTCTCTGGAATACCGGTATTGCTGCAATTGCGGCAACGACTTCCTCTTCCGTAACCTTGAGTCCCATCCGTTTGGCTTCCTGTTTCACCAGCGTCGCGCCGACCAGGCTCTTGATGACCATGTTCCGGAGGCCCATCTGCTTCTCCAGTTCAGGGGTCAGCTGCTGGCCGTAAATCTGCTGGATCGAGTTCTTCGCCTGTTCGTATGCCCTGGAGTAATCCTCGTAGGGGATCTGCTCGCCGTTTACCTTGAGGGCATAGGTGGAACCCTTGAAACCTTCTTCACCCTTGCCCCAGATCAGAAAGATGGTGCCTATGAAGGACAGGACTATGACGATGAAAACCCCTTTTATAATGATTGAAGATTTATACTTTCGCATGATACCCAGCATGAGTTGTCTGCTCCTATGGTCGGATAAATGGATGAAATACAATATGTAACGGCTTGGCATAGTAATATAATCCGGAGGCAAAAGCAACCGGATTGTGTCCGTTTTTTCTTGCCACTGGGCAATGTTTTTGCTAACATTCACCACTTCAATGCTCGTGGAACCAATCCACTATCGTGGGGAAGGGAACAGGGATGTTCAAGATATTCGACTACTTTTTCGGAATGTTTTCCAATGACCTGGCCATAGACCTGGGAACGGCAAACACTCTTGTCTACCTGAAGGGCAAGGGTATCGTCGTGCGGGAACCTTCCGTTGTTGCGGTGCAGAAGGCTTACAGCGGACAGCAGAAGGTCCTGGCCGTCGGCATGGAGGCGAAGAAGATGCTCGGCCGGACACCCGGCAGCATCACCGCCATCCGGCCCATGAAGGACGGCGTCATCGCCGATTTCGACATCACCGAGGAGATGCTGCGGTACTTCATTCACAAGGTGCACAACCGCAAGACCCTGGTGAGGCCGCGCATCGTGATATGCGTCCCGTCGGGGATCACCCAGGTTGAAAAGAGAGCGGTGAAGGAATCGGCGGAATCCGCCGGCGCCCGCGAGGTCTATCTCATCGAGGAACCCATGGCCGCTGCGATCGGCGCCGGTTTGCCCATTACCGAGGCGAGCGGCAACATGATCGTCGACATCGGCGGAGGCACTACCGAGGTTGCGGTCATTTCCCTGGCGGGCATCGTGTATACGAAATCGGTCCGCGTCGGCGGCGACAAGATGGACGAAGCCGTGGTCCAGTATATCAAGCGCAAGTACAACCTGCTGATCGGCGAACGTATGGCCGAGCACATCAAGATCGAGATCGGCGAAGCCTATCCGGGCAATTCCGTTCTTACCATGGAGGTCAAGGGGCGGGATCTCGTGTCGGGCATTCCGAAAACGACGGAGATCGATTCCAACGAGATACGGGAAGCCCTTTCGGAACCGGTCAATGCGATCGTCGAGGCCGTGCGCATATGCCTGGAGCGCACACCGCCCGAGCTGGCCGCGGACATCGTCGACAAGGGCATCGTGCTTGCCGGCGGCGGGGCTCTGCTCCGCAACCTGGATCTGCTGCTCAGGGAGGAGACCGGCCTGCCGGTCGTCATTGCGGAAGATCCCCTTTCCTGTGTCGTCCTCGGGTCGGGAAAGGTTCTGGACGAATTGAATCTGCTGCGTCGTGTCGCGATCAGTTCGTAAGTAAGGAGCTGACGAAAAAGCCCCGATGGCGACGTGCGTCCCATGGGGGCTTTCTGCTTGTCCCTGCTTTTGATTTGAAGCCTTGGAACCGGTTGCCTTTACATGTTTCACGCCCTGCCTGTCAATGCCCGGTGCTGGAGACGAACGCTTCCCGGGGCCGGAGTTCCCGGCCGGTCCGGAAGAGACCGTTGTTACCGGGGATCTCCTGCCTTGCGCCACCAGGATTCCGCCACTTTTCAACGAGAGGTTTCAGATGACCGATAACAGCATGCTTTCCTATTTCCGGGCACACCGGGAAGCAATGGAGGCCGTGGAAAGAAATTTGGCGCCGAAGATCTCCCTGGCGGCCGGCGTCCTGGCACAGGCTTTCCGCAGCGGGCGGAAAGTCCTGGTCATGGGGAACGGCGGGTCCGCCGCCGATGCCCAGCACCTGGCAGCGGAGATGGTGGGCCGTTTCCGCATGGAGCGCAGGGCTCTGCCCGCGATAGCTCTGACTACCGACTCATCGATACTCACGGCTGTGGGGAACGACTACGGGTTCGAAGCCGTTTTCCGCCGCCAGATCGAGGCCCTGGCAGTCGAGGGTGATGTGGTCATCGGCATCTCCACCAGCGGAGAATCCGCCAATGTGATTTCGGCCCTTGGCCTGGCGCAGGAAATGGGGTGCAGAACGATCGGCCTGCTCGGCAGGAACGGCGGGAAGATTGGCGGCATGGTGGACATCGACCTGACCGTGCCGGTTCAGGACACGCCCCGTATCCAGGAGGGCCACATTTTCATGATACATGTGCTGTGTGATCTGGTAGAGCGGGATTTGTTCGAATCCTGAACGCGCAAAAGATATCCTGAGCGCCCTCTGAAAGGCGCCGGCCGCTGTCCGGGCCGCAATACGGCGATCCGGGGGAGGAATGAATGAAATACAGACCCATGGACATGTCCGGGGTGAAAACCTACCCCATTGCCGACCGGTCAAACAAGGTGCTCATGAAGCGGGATGCCGCGATGAAGGTCAGGCCGGGAATGACGGTCAGCCAGCTGCTGAGGTCCATGCCTCCCCAGCTCGCGGCGCGGGATCTCCTGGCGGTGGTGGAAGCGGTGGCCTCGGCCCGGGCGGCGGGCAAGCCGGTTGTGATGGCCATGGGCGCCCATGTGATCAAATGCGGGCTTCAACCGGTCCTGAAGAGCCTCGTGGAGGCGGGCGCCATAACCGCGTTCGCGGTAAACGGTGCCGTTGCCATACATGATTACGAAATTTCCCTTATCGGCGAAACGAGCGAAGACGTGGGGGCGGCGCTCCACTGCGGGTTGTTCGGCATGGCAGAAGAAACGGGACGCGACATAAACCGGGCGCTGAAGGAAGGCGTGGCAAAGGGGCTGGGGTTCGGCGAAGCCCTGGGGACATTCATCATCGACAGGGGTAACCCTTTCCGTGACCTGAGCCTTTTGGCGACATGCCGGGAGCATGACATTCCGGTTACGGTCCATGTGGCCATGGGGACTGATATCGTTCACCAGCATCCCACGGCGGACGGTTCGGTCATCGGTCAGGCTTCCTATACCGATTTCCGGATACTTGCGTCCGTGCTGTCGGAACTGGGCGACGGCGGTGTCTACCTGAATGTCGGCAGCGCCGTCCTCCTGCCCGAAGTCTTCCTGAAAGCCCTCTCCGTTGTTCAGAACCTGGGGTACGATGTGGACGGCTTCACCACTGCCAACTTCGACATGCAGCAGCACTACCGGCCGCTGCAGAATGTCGTGAAGCGGCCCACCTCCGGCAAGGGGCGCGGATATACCATAACCGGCCACCACGAAGTCATGATCCCCCTGCTGGCCTGCGGCATACTGGACAGGATGGCGGAAAGCAAGTAGTCAGGAGCCAGGAGTCAGATTTCAGACGATTGCCATAACCCGTCGAAAAAACTCATGATGGATGCGTTTGTAACGTTATATTCCATTGACGGTAGACAATATTGACCTAAAAGGTTTAACCAGCAACCAGCAACCAGCCTGCGGCATGTCCCGGGCTCTTTTCAGGGAGTAGCGATGGATCGTAGGAACGCGGAATCCATATTTGCCAGGGCCGGGAAGATCCGCGCTTTGATCGTGGGAGACCTGATGCTCGACGAGTATCTCTGGGGCCGGGCCGAACGGATATCCCCCGAGGCGCCGGTCCAGGTCGTGGACGTGCGTCGGGAGGACCTGCGTATGGGCGGCGCCGGGAACGTGGCGAACAACCTGGCCGCGTTCGGATGCACGGTTTCCGTCTGCAGCGTGATCGGCGGCGATGAAAACGGGGCACATCTCAGGCGCGCCTTTACCGGCAAGGGAGTGGATGTGTCCGGCGTGTTCGAGGACCCTTCCCGCATGACCAGCAAAAAAACACGGGTCGTGGCGTCCAACCAGCAGATAGTGCGCATCGACCGGGAAACACGGGAGGACATCTCCCCGGAATACGAGGAAAAAATTCTGCAATACGTTCGCGACCCGGCCAGCCACTGGGACATAATCCTGGCCTCCGACTACGGCAAGGGCGTGCTCACACCCGGGGTCCTCGCCGGGCTGGTCGCTGCGGCCCTGGACCGGGGCATCAGCGTCGTGGTTGATCCCAAGGGAAATGATTACGAAAAATACAGGGGCGCTACCATCATCACTCCGAACAGGAAAGAGGCGGAGGTGGCATCCCGCATTCCCATCGTCGACGATCAGAGCCTTGCCGGCGCAGCGGGAACCCTGCTCGCCGAGGGCGATTACCAGGCCATCCTCGTGACCAGGAGTTCCGAAGGGATGTCGTTGTTCCTGAAGGACGGCAGTTCAACCCACATACCGACTGTTGCCCGGGAGGTATACGATGTGACCGGCGCGGGTGATACGGTGGTGGCTATGCTGGGGCTTGGCCTCGCCTGCGGCCTGGACTTCCACGAGTCCGCACGGCTGGCCAACGTGGCGGCGGGTATCGCGGTGGGCAAGGTCGGTACTTCAACGGTCCTTCCCGAGGAGGTGATCGGTTCCATGCGCCACGAGCACCAGGACAGCGATATAAAGATCAAGAACCTGGACGTGCTTGCCTCCATCATCGAAGGGGAGAAGCGGCAGGGGAAACGTGTAGCCTTCACCAACGGCTGTTTCGACCTTCTGCATGTGGGGCACGTGAAATACCTGCAGAAGGCCCGGACTTTCGGTGACCTCCTGGTGCTGGGCCTCAACAGCGACGCATCGGTCCGGCGCCTCAAGGGTGAAAAACGTCCACTCATCGGACAGAACGAGCGGGCGCATATCCTTGCCGCACTCGATTGCGTGGATTACGTGGTCATTTTCGACGAGGATACCCCCCTGAATCTCCTGGAGACCCTCCGACCGCACGTACTGGTGAAGGGCGGCGATTACACTCCTGAGCAGGTGGTGGGCAAGGACCTCGTGGAATCCTACGGCGGCAGAATCGAGCTGGTGGAGTTCGTGGACGGCAGGTCCACCACCGGCATTATCGAGAAGATCCTTGAAAATTACAGCTGACCGCACGAGAAAGTTCCAGGCGGCCGGAGCATGGCGATGACCGGCCTCAGGAAAGCGGTTTTCCTGGACCGTGACGGCGTTATCAACGTGGACAAGGGGTACGTTCATCGCGTTGAGGACTTCCAGTTTCTGCCCGGTGCGCCCGAAGCCATAGGATTGCTGAATGAAGCCGGTTACCTGGTAATCGTTGTCACCAACCAGTCAGGGGTTGCGCGGGGCTTTTACTCTCTGGAGGACGTCAGGCGGCTTCACGACCATGTGGACGTCGAGCTCGCGCGATATGGCAGCAGGATTGACGCGTATTACGTATGCCCGCACCATCCCGACCACGGACCGGACGGCCGGGGCGGCGAATGCCTCTGCCGCAAACCCTTGCCGGGCATGCTGCTGGAGGCTGCGGCCGATCTGTCCGTCGACCTGTCCCGTTCGTTCATGGTCGGGGACAAGCTGGGCGACGTGGAAGCAGGCCTGGCGGCCGGCTGTTTTACCGTCCTGGTCGGAAGTGGCGAGGGCGAAGCTGCGCGGGAAGCACAGCGACGCGGGGCGGCGGTCTGCAGGGACCTTATGGAAGCTGTCGCGGTAATCGCGGGAGCGGCGCCATAAGCATCTTGTGCGCGGCAATATGGATTGACCGCTCATTCCCATCCGTGCTACAGAGTCGTAAACTGCTGAAATTTGAAGTGCAAAGGATTGAAACATGGCGATAAGAAAAGGCATAATACTGGCGGGCGGAGCAGGGAGCAGGCTCTATCCGCTGACGCTGGTGGCAAGCAAACAGCTTCAACCGGTGTATGACAAGCCGATGATCTATTATCCCCTGGCAACCCTGATGACTGCCGGCCTGAGGGACATACTTATCATTTCCACTCCCATCGACACGCCCAGGTTCCAGTCGCTGCTCGGCGACGGCTCACGCTGGGGTATCCGTCTGAGCTACCAGGTCCAGGCAGAGCCCAAGGGCATTGCCCAGGCTTTTCTCGTCGGGGAGGAGTTCATTGCCAAAGACCCGGTCTGCCTCATACTGGGGGACAACATTTTCTACGGGAAAATCGGCCTGGACAAGGCGCTGGCGAGTTTCGAATCGGGCGCGAGGATTTTCGGCTACTATGTCAACGACCCGGAACGTTACGGGGTTGTCGAATTTGACGAGGCCGGACGGGTTGTCAGCATCGAGGAGAAGCCGTCCGCCCCGAAAAGCCACTTCGCGGTTCCGGGGCTGTACCTCTATGACGGCAAGGTGGTCGAAATGACCAGGTCCCTGGTCCCTTCGGCCAGGGGCGAACTGGAGATAACCGACCTGAACCTGCAGTACCTGCGCCGTGGCGAACTGGGCGTCGAGCGCCTGGGGAGGGGGATCGCCTGGCTGGACACCGGAACCCACCAGAGCCTGCTTGAGGCGAGCCACTTCATCGGCACGCTGGAAGCGCGGCAGGGGCTCAAGATCGCCTGCCTCGAGGAAATTGCCTTCCGCCTCGGGTTCATCGACACCGACGGCATGAAAAACGCGATAGACCAGACTCCGAAATCCGGCTATCGGGATTACCTTGCCAGGGTGCTGTCGGAAATGAAATTTCGGGAGGAGGTCTGAAATGGCGGATGACGTGCTGACATTCAAACAGGGGAAAATAGGGGACGTTGTGGTGAGGCCTTTGGCAAAACACTTGGATGAGCGGGGCTGGCTGTCCGAGCTGTTCCGCTGCGACGAGCTGGAGGGCATCCCCGCGCCTGCAATGGCGTACGTTTCGATGACGGCTCCCGGTGTCGCCCGGGGGCCGCACGAACATGTGGAACAGACCGATTATTTCTGCTTTCTCGGGCCTGCCAACTTCAAGGTCTATCTCTGGGACAGCCGGCCCGGCTCTGATACGTTCGGCACGAAGCAGGTTGTCTATGCCGGTGCGGATGCCCCGAAAACCGTGGTTGTGCCGCCCGGAGTGGTCCATGCCTACAAGAACGTCGGCACGGAAAACGGGCTGGTGTTCAATGCCCCTGACCGCCTGTACGCGGGGCAGGGCAGAAAGCACCCTGTGGACGAGATCCGCCACGAAGATGCGCAGGATTCTCCGTTTGTTCTCGATTGATGCCGGGGATTTTCCCCGGTTCCGGGCTTTGACGGCAGGGGGTTCCCTTCTGCGTTTTGGATCATGATCGACTTTTTCAGAAAAAATTTTCTCCGCATCCTGGCCGGATGTATCCTGTTGGCGGCTTTGCTTTTCTACTCCCTGAACATCAGGCAAAAGGAGTCCACCAACTCGTTTGAAAGGGTGGTGCTGGGCGCCACTGCGCCCATAGCCGGGGTCGTGTCCCGCGTGGATGCTTTTTTCACCGGCATTTGGGACGACTACGTGTCCCTTGTCGGGGTGCGCAAGGAAAACGTCAAATTGCGTGACACCGTCGAAAAGCTCAACACCAGGCTGATAGGGGATCGCGAGAGCCGGCTGGAGAACGAGCGGCTGAGAAAGCTCCTGGAACTCAAGGACGCCATGGATTCCCCCTCCATTGCCGCAACCGTCATCGGAGAGGATGTCACTCCCTGGTTCCGTTCCGTCATCATTGACCGCGGCTCGGTGGACGGAATCCGGGAGGGGATGCCGGTCGTGGCTTCGGCAGGTATTGTCGGCCGGGTTGTCCGCCAGGCTGCGAACAGCTCCCGGCTTCTGCTGATCACCGACCATGCGAGCGCCGTAGCCGCGACCATAGAGCGTTCCCGTGCCAGAGGGGTGGTAAAGGGCAAGGGCGCCGGCATGTGCTCCCTGGAGTTTTCGGAACGTGGCGAAGATGTGAAGGTTGGCGATATCGTGGTCACTTCCGGTATCGGCGGGGTGTTCCCCAAGGGAATACCCATCGGAGAGGTGACCATGGTGAAAAAAGGTGAGTTCGGGATCTTCCAGACAGTCGAACTGAAACCTTTCGTGTCCATGTCCCACCTGGAAGAAGTGCTGGTTATGGTGCGTTGATTCCGATGCTTGCCTTTCTCAACACCATTGTCATAGTCATGGTAGGGATCATCTGCCAATATGTACTGATCCCGGCCCATATCGCAGACCCGTTCAAGCCCAATCTGCTTATCATCCTCGTCGTCTACATCGGATTCAGGAGCGATTTCCGCGTCGGCGCCCTGTCTTCCTTCTTTCTCGGTCTGCTCCATGATTCACTGAGCGGGACCAATTTCGGCCTCAGTGGCTTCACATTCCTTTTCATTTTCTTTCTCTACCACGAAATAGCCGGCCGCCTCTATACCTGGAGCAGGGTGCTCATGATGCTCGGCGCATTTCTGGCAAGCGTCATCCATGCCATGCTGAGCCTGATACTGCTGCTGCTCTTTTCTTCTTCCTCGGGCGTTTATGCGTCCATACTGCAGTCGGTTCTTCCCCAGGGGCTGATAAATGCCGTCCTTTCGGCATGCCTCTTCAACGTCATCCCGGTGACCGGAAGGGAGAAGGCATCATGACGGAACAGGCAGTCGTCCGTGATTCCAGGGATTCGTCTCAGCGAATCCGTGGCCTGATGATCGCCGTGACGGCGATTGTCTTCATCCTTCTCATGCGGTTGTGGTACCTGCAGATCGTCAAGACAGAGGATTTTCGCAACATGTCGGAGAGCAACCGGCTCCGGCTGGTGCCGGTCGCCTCTTCGCGCGGCACGATACTCGACCGCAACGGGGTTGTCCTTGTGGACAACAGCCCGTCATACAGCGTTGCGGTCATACCGCAGGAAGTGGCCGACAAGGACGCCCTGATCAGCGGTCTGGCCCGTCTGCTGCAGGCCGACCCCGCTGAGCTGGCGGACAAATGGGAAAAGGGGCGGAAAAGGAGCAAGTATCAGCCCATCATCCTGGCTTCGGGCATAACCAGGGACCAGCTGGAAATACTTGAAGAAAACAGGCTGTCCCTGCCCGGGCTGGATCTCCAGATGCACCCCATACGCGAGTATCCCCACGGGCTGCTGGCTTCACACCTGTTCGGGCATCTGGGCGAGATGACCGAACAGGAAATCGGCAACGTGAGGTACAAGGGTTACAATCCGGGTGATTACGTGGGCAAGAGCGGCATCGAGCGGAACTGGGAAAAGGATCTTCACGGTGTCGACGGCGGCAGGCAGATCGAGGTCGATGCCATGGGACGGTTCCTGCGCACCGTGAGTGAAAGCAGCCCGACCACGGGCAACAGTCTCATGCTCACGATAGACCTGGAGATACAGAAACAGGCTGAGGCTGCGTTCGGCAAACAGGCAGGCGCGGCGGTAGCGCTCGATGTGAACAGCGGCGAAGTGCTGGCATTTGTCAGCAACCCCGGTTTCGACCCGGCGCTTTTTGCCGGCAAACTCACCTCGCGCCAATGGAACGAGTACCTGGAGGACATTCGCCACCCCCTTGAAAACAAGGCATTGAAAGGCCAATACCCCCCCGGCTCGACCTTCAAGATCGTGACTGCCCTGGCAGCGCTGGAAGAAGGCTTGATAACCGAGAATACGACGTTCAACTGTTCGGGGTCCTACAAATACGGAAACAGGTCCTTCGGCTGCTGGAACAAGAGGGGGCACGGCGCGGTGAACCTGAAGAAGGCGTTCCGTGAATCCTGCGATGTCTACTTCTACAAGCTCGGGGAACAGTTGGGCGTCGACAGGATCGCAGCCTATGCCAGGAGGCTCGGCATAGGTGCTCCGCTCGGCATAGGCCTGGAGAATGAAAAACCAGGGCTGATGCCCACTTCCGCCTGGAAGGAGAAACGCTTCGGCAAGAAATGGGTCAAGGGTGAGACGCTGCCGGTGGCGATCGGCCAGGGATATGTCCTGATGACACCCATACAGCTGGCAGAAATGACAGCCGTGGTCGCCAATGAAGGGACGATTTATCGTCCTCACCTGGTTAAGAGGGTGATAAGCCCGGAAGGCAAGACACTGCGTGAATTCGCCCCCGAGATCGTCAGCAGGGCAGGGCTTCACAGCGAAAGCTACCGGTTGGTGAAAAAGGGATTGTTCGCGGTTGTGAACGAACCGGGCGGCACCGGCGGGATGGCCAGGCTCTATGAAGTAAAGGTAGCCGGGAAAACCGGCACATCCCAGGTAGTAAAGCTCCGGAACGGCAAGAACGTGGGCGGTTACCAGTACCGGGACCATGCGCTCTTCGTTGCGTTCGCGCCGTACGAGAAGCCTGAGATCGCCGTTGCGGTGGTGGTGGAGCACGGAGCGCACGGCGGTTCCGCGGCGGCGCCTATTGCCGGCCGCATCCTGAAGACCTACTTTCAGGGGAAAGGGGTCATCAAGAAGCCCGTTCCCAGGAAGGCCGATACGCCGGCCGAGGCAGGCGGCGAAGAGCCGGGCGCTGAGACTGGGACGCCAAACGTGGAGGAACAACAGGCCAATGATTGATCGCCGACTGTTTACCAACTTCGACTGGGCGCTCCTGGCGCTCGTCCTGGTGATCGCGGGAATAGGGGTGGTGAACATTGCCAGCGCCACCGCTTCCTACAACATGGTGGATACCCCCTATTCACTCCGTCAGGGCTACTGGATACTTATCGGGATATTCATCATGCTCATGGTGTGCAGCATAGACTATCACCTTTTCGGCGACGTTTCCTATTGGTTTTACGGCAGTGCCGTGTTCCTGCTCCTCGTCGTGCTGGCGATAGGAAAAAGCTCCATGGGCGCCCAGCGCTGGCTCCATCTGGGTTTCATCAGTTTCCAGCCGTCCGAGCTCATGAAAATAGTTATCGTGATGGTGTATGCGCGTTACTTCAGCGCATCTCCACCGGTTGACGGACTTTCCCTCAAGGACCTTTTTTATCCTTTTCTCATGCTGGGTGCGCCCGCGTTGCTGATCATGAAACAGCCCGATCTCGGGACCGCCATCCTGGTCGTGCTCATCGCCTTTTCCATGATCCTGTTCGTGGGCATCAGGATAAAGACCCTGGCGTCGCTCGTGACGGCGGCCATTCCCGCAGTGTTTCTCGGCTGGCATTTCTATCTTCGCGACTACCAGAAGGAGCGGATCCTGAATTTCCTTTCGCCGGAGCGCGATCCGCTCGGCAGCGGCTATCACATTATCCAGAGCAAGATAGCCGTGGGTTCGGGCGGTTTTCTCGGCAAGGGCTTTCTCCAGGGGACCCAGACCCAGCTCCGTTTCCTTCCCGAGCAGCATACGGATTTCGCCTTCTCGGTCTTCTCGGAAGAATGGGGGTTTGTCGGCTGCTTTACCGTGCTTGCCCTCTACCTGGCGCTGGTGCTGTGGGGGCTCGCCATCGCCCGCCGCTGCAACGACACGTTCGGCAGCCTCATGGCGGTCGGCGTGACGGCCATGCTCTTCTGGCATATCACCATAAATATCGGGATGGTCATCGGCCTCTTTCCGGTTGTCGGTGTCCCCCTGCCGCTGTTTTCCTACGGCGGGACCTCCATGATCACCTCCATGATCGGTCTGGGCATCCTGCTCAATATCAGGATGCGGCGCTTCATGTTCTGACAGGACGCGGCAGCGCCCGATGTTGCAGACGTCATGTTTGGTTTTCATCTGCAATCTTCTGTTGAATTCCCTTCATAAAAATCGTATTATCCGCAAACCCACAGAAATCCAGAATATAATCATTGCCGGCAGTGAGCCGGTTGTCGGTTTCGAGCAACGCCCGTTGCGTGGCCGGGCGGCGCCGCATACTTTTTTTTCCGTTTGGGGGAGTGATGGCAACAGCAAACACCGGAAAACTGATCATTCGCGGTATTCCTGAGGACAACCGGCGGGAACGGATCGTGGACTATTTGAGTTCCTTTGCCAAAGGAACCGCCCGCCATGAAGTCGCGGCCAGGCTGGAAAGGCTGCCGTTGACCCTGGGCAGTTCGATGCAGGCAGATGTCGGTGAACAAATATTGAAAACGCTTCAGGATTTGGGGGCTGATGCCGTATTCATCCGTGATGGAGAAGCCCAGCCTCCGGGTCGGGTGGTGAATGCTGCCCTTGCCGGTCAGCAATCTGAGTCTGCTCCGGTCAAGGGACCCGAACCTTCTTCTGCAGGAAGAGCTTCAGGCGCTGCAACACGAAAACCGGCGTCCAAACCGGTCTCCGCCAACAGGGATATCACGGCGCTGGTTGTTATCCTGGTGGTCCTCGTGGCGGGCCTGTGCGGCGCCACGGCCATCTACCTGCCTGCGCTGCAAGCTGCGTCCGACCCGGAACTGCTGTTGAACAAGCTGCTGTCGAAAAATGCGGAGATGAACAACAAGAAATGCCCGCGCGACATCAATCCCCAGTTGCGCCTTGATGGCTTCGAGTCGGGCGACAAAAAAATGACCATAAACTATACCCTGCTCGAAGTCGACTCGACCGCAGTGAACGGCAATGAACTGCGGCCCTATGTTTCACGCGATATCCGCAGGCAAATCTGCAGGGAAAAGAATTCATCCGAATTGCTCAAGAAGGGTGTAGCATTCGTGTTTGCCGTGCATGGCAAGGATGGCGGGCTGATTTTCGATTACCAGGTATTGCAGAAGGATTGTGATTACGATCTCCAGTAACCCGTGCAAAAGACGATATGCATCATGGCGGGATTGTCAATGCCCGCATGGTTGTACTATGATTGTTACGAGTATTTGCAAGTTTGCAAAATCCGCGCACAACCATCCCGATTGTCAGGGCTGATAACGGTTGCTGCGGAGAATGCCAAGGGAAGTGATGAAGAAACTCGTAACAATCCCGCTCACCGATTTCGCGCTCCCCGTACCGCGCACCGGGAGCATCGAAGCCCATTCCGGCTATGGACGGGCATCTGCGGAGGGCCGGGAAATCCATGCCCGCGTGCAGAAGAAAAGGGCCAAGGCCGATCCGCTGTACCAGCCCGAGGCGCCGGTCTCCTCTCTGTTCGAAAGAGATGGGTACGGGTTCAGGATCGACGGGCGCATGGACGGCATCTTCCGCAGCGATCCCCCGAAAATCGAGGAAATCAAGAGCAGTTTCAATGTCCGTGAGCTTTTGAGCCGGCTTGCGGACAGTCCGATGGATCATCCATACTGCCTTCAACTGCTGTCGTACGGATACTTTTACTGGCGTGAGCACAAGGTCATCCCGGCGCTTTCCTTCCATCTCGTTTCTTCCCGGAGCGGGGAATCCCTGGATCTCGACCTCGAACTTGATAGAGCCCGGTACGAAAGCTGGCTGGAGCTGCGCCTTGGCGAACTGGCCGTGGAGGCGCGGCAGGCGGAGAAGCGCGCCGCACGGCGGAGGAAGGTCGCTGCCGGTTTCGTTTTTCCATTCCCCGTCCCCCGTCCCGGGCAGGTGGAGCTCATGCAGGAGATCGAACAGGGTATGGCGGAGGGAAGGCCCATGCTCATCCAGGCTCCCACCGGGCTGGGAAAAACAGCGGGCGTCCTCTACCCGGTGCTCAGGGAGGCTCTGAGCCGGGGCCAGAAAGTCGTCTACGTAACTCCCAAGAACAGCCAGCATTCTGTGGCCGAGGATGCAATCGGTCGCTTCCAGGAGACAGGTGCGCGGGTCAAGTCCCTCTCCATAACGGCCAAGGCAAAGATCTGCTTTAAGAACGAGCCGCTCTGCAATCCGGGTTTCTGCGAGTACGCCCGTGACTACTATGCCAAGGTCCATGAGCATGGAATTCTCGAGATGCTGGCGAAAAAAAAGAAGTTGACGGCACGCATTTTCCGCACCCTTGGGGAACGGTTCCAGGTCTGTCCCTTCGAACTGCAGCTGGACGGCGCCATGGAAGCGGATGTGGTAATCTGCGACTACAACTACGTATTTGCGCCGCGCTCGGCTTTGCGGAGGCTGACCGAGCTGTCCGTCGACCAGGATGGCAAGCCAAACCTGGTGATCGACGAAGCGCACAATCTCCCTTCCCGGGCCATGGACTATTATTCTCCGGCTCTTTCATCGCTGACGCTGGAAAAGATGCGTGATGAAATCCGGGAACTGCCGTCCGCATTCCATGGCGAGGCTGAGAAACTCCTTGACGGTTGCATTCTGGCCATCGCTTCCTGTCTGCAGGACGAAAGCCCGAAACCACGGCTGGTCGACCCTCCGACGAAGCGTTTCCTCGAACAGGACGGGCAGCTTCGCGCCTTCCTGTCCCGCTACCTGGAATCCGACACGGAAGTGCGGAGCCGTGACGTCGTACTGCGCCTGTGCTTCTACTGGTCCGAATTCACGGAAATGCTGGAGATCGTCGGGGATCCGGACCGGCAGGAATTTTTCGTCACCTACCATCCCCAGCCGGGCCGGGGCTCGGTGAAGATAACCTGTTGCGACGCTGCGGCGATGCTCAGGGATTGCTATGGCGAATACGGGCAGGTGGTGGGGTTTTCGGCGACGCTCAAGCCTTTCGATTATTACGTGCGGCTTTCGGGGCTGGATGCGGCGCGGGTCAGGACGGCCGAGTTCGCCAGCCCTTTTCCCCGGGAGCGGCGCAAGCTCCTGGTCATCCCCCAGGTATCCACCAGGTACAGCTGCCGTGAGCGGAACTATGCCAGGATTGCCGATGCCGTCCAGCGGATAGCCACACTGCGGCGCGGAAATTATTTCGTCTTCCTCCCAAGTTTCGAGTTTCTCGACAGGGTGGCCGCTCTTTTTCAAACACCTGAAGGCTTCACCGCCATGCGCCAGGAGCGGGGCATGGCGGCTGCGCAGCTGGAGGCGATTCTGGAGCATCTCCGCGCCGGCCGTGCGCCGACGATAGTGTTTGCCGTGCAGGGAGGGTCGCTCTCCGAGGGAATGGACTATGCGGGCGAGATGGTGATCGGGGCCTTCGTGGTCGGTCCGCCGCTGCCCACGTACGACCTGGAGCGGGAGCAGATGAGGTCCTACTACCAACGTCTGTACGGCGCCGGTTTCGACTATGCCTACGTGATCCCGGCCATGGCCAAGGCGGTCCAGGCGGCGGGCCGGGTCATCCGTTCCGAGACCGATTGCGGGCTGGTCGTATTGATGGACAAACGTTTCACGGAACCGGGCTACACCCGGTCCATGCCTGCCGACTGGTTCGAGTCGCATGTGGCGGAGCTTGTGTCTGAACGGATCTTGAGCGACGTTGCCGAATTCTGGGGGCGGTGGTGATGTTCCCTGCTGCACGTTGACATGCAAGTGACGAGGTAATAAACTGGTCTTGCTTCCCGAAATGGAAGCCGATAGACTCATCTCACAATCCGGGGAAAGGTTAGCCTTCGTGAAGCGGCCCGGATAATGGATAAAGGAGGTAACTCAATGAAAAAGGTACTTCTTGGAACGTTCTTGTTTGCCATGACGGCGGTTTTTCCTGTCCCGACCATGGCTGAGGTGAGCGTAAGCATCAACATAGGCCTGCCGCCGCCCATCGTGTTCGCAGCGCCGCCCGAATTGATCGTGCTCCCTGACACGGACTATGTCTACGTTGCCCCGGCAATCGATGTGGACCTGTTTTTCTGGAACGGCTGGTGGTGGCGCTTCTGGGAAGGGCGCTGGTACCGCTCCCATTATTACAACCGGGGCTGGGGTTATTACAACTATGTTCCGAGATTCTATTATGATGTGGATCCCGGCTGGAGAAGGTACTACCGGGAGCGCAGCTGGTACGGGCACCGGTGGAACTATGCGCCGATTCCCGAAAGACGGTTGCAGCAGAACTGGAAGACCTGGCAGAATAACCGTTACTGGGATAAGAAGAGGACCTGGAACGTGCAGAACTATCAGCCCCGACCGCAACAGCAGAGAATGGAGCTGAGAAATCAGCGGCAAAAGCAGTACCAGCAGATGCCCGAGGTCCAGCGGCACCAGCAGCAGATGCGGGAGCGGCAGATGCAGCAGCGGCAGATGAAACCGCAGGTTCAACAGCCCCCGCCGCAACAACCCCGGCCGCAGGCTCAACCGAGACAGATGCAGCAGCCACGGGTTGAGCAGCGCCAGATGCAACAGCAGCCACGGTCCCAGTTTCAACAGCAGCAGCCGCGACCCCAGGGCCAGCAGCACCAGATGCAACAGCAGCAGCCGCGACCCCAGGGCCAGCAGCACCAGATGCAACAGCAGCAGCCGCGACCCCAGGGTCAACAGCACCAGATGCAACAGCAGCATGGCCAGCCCAAAGGCCAGGAGCGCAGGATGGAACCGCAGCATCAAGGCGGCCAGGGAAGGCCTGAAGGAAAGGGCGGGGGCCGCGACCGTTAGTTTGTTTCGACCTGAAAAACAAGACGAACATGATGCCGTTTCCAGATCGGAAAGAGGGGATTTTTTGTCCTGGCAAGGAGATCAAGGGATTGTGCGGAGGCATACTTCAGTATGTCGCACAAGCAATCCTGCAGATTGACAGAGCCAGGGCAAAAAAGCACCCTTTCCGAATGGAAACTACTTCACGTCAACGAACCTGATCCCCTCCGGCCTCCAGGCCGGGGAGATGACATGGCTCCCTTTCCCCTGGGCTTTCTCGCTGTCCAGCAGGCTGGCGAAGGTGACCGAAAAATCCCCGTAGCGGTCGTTTACCTCATCCATTGCATCGGCCAGCATGGCCTTTTTCCGTTCTTCGGGGAACAGGGGGAGCTGGCTGGAGGCATGGCGCAGGTTGCTCAGCCGCACCCCCAGCAACCGCACCGGCTGGAGCAGGGTGAGGGTGTCCAGGATGGTGACGGCTGCCCGGTAGATGTCCCCGCTCAGGTTGATGAAATCCCCCAGGGTTTCCTGCCTTCCCGTCCAGGTGTCGAAGTCCGCGTACCGGATGGAGAGGGTGACCGTTTTTCCCCATACCCGGTAGCGCCTGGCCCGCCGGCCCACCATTTCGCTCAACTGGAGCAGGAACCTGAGTATTTCCCCCCGGTCTTCGATGTCCCGCTCAAGGGTCATGGAATGGCCCACCGATTTGACGTCTTCGGCATCCTCCGCCGGGATGACGGGGGAATCATCGATACCCCTTCCCATCCGGCTCAATTGCTCCCCGATGACGCCGAAGCGCTTCCTGAGAATTCCGACGGGGAACCTCCCCAGGTCCCCGCAGGTGGAAATGCCGTAGAGCGCCAGCTGCCGGACCGTCTTCCTGCCGATCCCGCACAGGTCCCCCGCGGGTATCTTCTCCAGGACGGCCGATACGTCCTCCGGCCCGATGACCGTCAGCCCGTCCGGCTTCTTCATATCGGAGGCCAGCTTGGCCAGGAGCTTGTTGGGGGCGATGCCGATGGAGCAGGTGATGCCGAAGTGATGCCTGATCTCTGCCTTCAAAAGATAGGCAATCCGTTGCGCACTGCCGAACAGGCCTGTCGATCCGGTCACGTCGAGGAACGCTTCGTCGATGGAAAAGACTTCCACGAGCGGCGTGTACTGGAGCATCAGTTTCACGATCCCGCGCGATGTCCAGGTGTATTTCCGGTTGTCGCCGACCACGAAGATGAGGTGGGGGCATTTCTGCCGGGCCTCCCAGGTGTTCATGCCGGTCCTGACGCCGAAAGCCCGCGCCTCGTAGGAGCTGGTGGTGATCACGGTCCGCTTGGCGCTGCCGATGACCGCAATGGGCTTGCCCCTCAGGTCCGGGTTGTTCTGCTGCTCGATGGACGCGAAGAATGCGTTCATGTCGATGTGCATGATGATCCGGTCGCCGGTCATAGTTTTTCCGTGTCGATGCTCTCCAGCACCCAGGTCTGCTTGGCAGTGTTGTAAACCAGCTCGTAGAGGGCCGTGCCGTCGGTCACCGAGTAGTGCAGCAACAGTTCGTTGCCCGCCCTGTGCCGCCAGTGGTAGGTCACTTCCCGGACTTCGTGCTTTTTGCGCTGCCAGTCGAACCAGACCGGGCGCAGCTTGTTTCCCGGGCCGTGGATGACCCCGACGCGGATATGTTCCCTGATTCGTTGCACCATGATTTACTCGATGTCACGGACAATCCTGATGACCTTTCCGACAATGCTTACCTGTTCGCCCGCCGGGATGATGATGGGGTCCATGTTGGGGTTCCTGGGCTGCAGACGGATATGGTCCCGTTCCCGGTAGAATCTCTTCAGGGTCGCCTCCCCGTCGATCATGGCCACGACGATGTCGCCGTTCATGGCCGTCTCCTGGGGCCTGATCAATGCCAGGTCGCCCTCCACGATGGCGTCGTTGATCATGGAATCTCCCCTGACCCGGAGAAAGAACGCCCCGCCCTTGAGCTGCATCCGTTCCAGGGGGTAGTAGCCTTCGATGTCCTCGTAGGCCGTTTCCGGCATGCCCGCCCGGACCGTTCCCACGATGGGCACGGCAACCATGTCCTGCCGTTTCGGCCGGTTGAGGATGATCCCCCTCGAACTGCCGGGTTCCCGCCGGATATAGCCCTTGCGTTCCAGCTGTTCCAGGTGGCAGAGGACACCGGCGTTTCCGGAGATGCCCAAGTGTTGCGCAATATCCCTGAAGGTCGGGGGGTATTCGTTCCTGTCGACGTAATCTGCTATGAATTCGAGAACCTGCTTCTGACGAGGTGTGAGGTTGTCCATATTCGCTCCCGCTATACTGTTCAGTATGTATACCGTATGGTATACTGCAGAAGCTATAGAAAGTCAATTGCCCGGTGGAAAGAGTGGGTCTTTCATTAAGTTTTTGCGCTCAACCGACGCTTTCCGGACGGAAGCTTTCTAATCGAACTGTATTGTGATAGGTTATGAAAAGAAGCGATTCCACATCATTGACGGTTGCGCAGGAAGTGCCGGACGGCCCGTTTCCCAGGGAATGACGGATTGCTGCGGAATCGCGGGGATTTCATGAAACACGAAATTTTGGCGCGAAAGGGCGGGGCCGGCGGCGGGCGGCAGGTTTTCGCCGTCGGCCTGGTGGGCTTCTGCGCCTTCCTGTCCCTGTACTCGACGCAGCCGCTGCTGCCCCTGTTCCACCGGGTATTCAACGCTTCCAAGCTTGCCGTCAGCCTGACGGTTTCGGCGGCCACGCTGGCCGTCGCCCTGGCCGCGCCCTTCGTGGGCATGATTGCAGATATGCGGGGCAGGAAGAAAGTCATAATTCCCGCTATTTATCTGCTCGGTGTCTCCAGCCTGCTTATCGCCACTTCTCCGGGTCTTTCAGGGATCATCTTCTGGCGGTTCGTGCAGGGCTTACTCACCCCGGCGGTGTTCGCCGTTGCCGTCGCCTACATAAACGAGGAATGGGAGGCCCACGAGGCCGGTTTCGTAACCTCGGTCTACGTAACGGGCACCGTTATCGGCGGCTTCTGCGGCAGGTTCCTGTCCGGCCTGGTGTCCGACCACTGGAGCTGGCCCTGGGTGTTCATCGTCCAGGGCCTGTTGAACCTGGCGCTGGCCGCGGCCGTTTCCGCCTGGCTGCCCCCGGCGAAAAGCTTCAAACGGGTCGAGGATTACGGCGCAGGGCTGCGCAACATGCTGGGGCATTTCAGGAACCGGCCGCTGCTGGCGATCTACGCAATCGGCTTCACCATACTGTTCTCGCTGGTGGGCACGTTCACCTACATAACCTTCTACCTGGCCGAGCCTCCCTTCAGCCTGGGTCCCACGCTGCTCGGCGCCATATTCGCCGTGTACCTCATCGGGGCGGCAATAACCCCGCTGGCCGGGAAATGGTCCGATCGTCTGCCGGGCTGGAAGATGCTGTCCTCGGCCCTGTCCGTCTCCATGGCCGGGGTGGTCCTGACGCTCTCGCACAGCCTGTGGCTGGTGCTGCTGGGCATCACCCTCTGCTGCTCCGGCGTGTTCGTCTGCCAGATAGTGACCAACCGGGGCATTTGCGCGGCGGTCGGAAATTCCCGGGCTTCGGCCGTGGGGCTGTATGTCACGTTCTATTATTGCGGCGGTTTCGTCGGTTCGATCGTGCCGGGCATCCTGTGGGAAAAGGGGGGCTGGCCGTATTGCGTGGCGTGCATCGCGCTGGTGCAGCTCGTGGCCCTGATGTTCACCCTCATAGTCTGGAAGCGCCTCGAGCCGAACCGGGAATCGGGCCTCCGCGACGGGATCGAGGTTGTAAGCTAGTGTCCCGTGCGGCTAATTCATTCCTGCAAATTGTGGTCGTTTTGGCCCCTGGCTGTGTTGCGGCTCCTCAGCTTAGCCGTGCTAGGCTTGCGTCACCGCGCCTTGCCAGGAACCAAAATTCCTCAAAATTTGTGCGGTGAACTAACCGCACGGGACACTAGCAACCAGCAACAGTGATGCCCCGCATGTTTCCTCCCCTGCAGTTTTTCCCGGCATATATCACCGTTTTTATCTCTTCTGCCTCCCGCAAGGCTTCCTGGAATACCTTTCGAAATAACCGGGGGGGATTGACAGAGAAAAAATCTTTGATAAATTTTTTATAATAATTTGGAATCACGAGGCTTTCGCCGCTTTTTCCGTGAAGATGGCCAGGCGCGCGAAAACGATGATAACTGAAGCGGTTACGCGGTCTTGAAACGCACATTCTGACGAAAGGAGTGCAGACGATGCCTACGTATCTTCATCCGGGCGTGTATGTGGAGGAGATCCCGAGCGGCTCGAAGCCCATCGAAGGGGTCGGGACATCCACCGCGGCGTTTGTCGGCTACACCACGAAAGGTCCGGTGGCCGAACCGACGCTCCTGTTCAAGTGGAGCGACTACGAAGAGCAGTTCGGCGGTATCCGCGACCTGGGGAAAGCGGCCGAGGGGGACCCCATGGGCTTCGCGGTCTACAGCTTCTTCCAGAACGGCGGGACCGCGGCCTACATCGTGCGGGCCATCCGGGCCGGAAGCGCGGCCACGGCCGAGGGCTTCCTGCGCAATCCGGACGACAACACCCGCATCATCCGTTTTGCGGCGGCCAACCCGGGCGAGTGGGGGAAGGCCCTGCGCATCAGGTTCGAAGCGAAGGAGGACGCTCCCGGCCTCTACATCCTGCGGGTCGGGGTCATGGAAGGGACCGAGTTCAGGGAACGGGAGCGGTTCAGCGACCTGACCGTGGCGGACGAGGACGCTGCCGATTTCATCGAAAGCAAAGTGAACGACGCTTCGACGCTGATCAGCGTAGAGATGCAGGACATCAGCCAGTACCTCCTGGGCGTGAGCATCAGCCAGGACCTGTCAGGTGTTGCCGACTTCAGCGTCCTGAACAACCTGACCATGACCGTGACCGTGGACGGCACGGCCCGGGCGGTGACCTTTGCCGCCGCGGAGTTCGACAATACCAGCGCTCTCGCCGATGTGGCGGCGCGCATCCAGTCCCTGGTGCGGGGATCGGTGGTGGCCAACCCGGCGGTGAAGGATTTCACCTGTGCCGTTGAAGGCAATGAGATTGTGCTGACATCCGGCACCCGCCTTGCCGCATCGGCGGTTGTGGTCAGCGGCGCCGGAGACGCCACCGACGCCGCCGCCATTTTGCTGCTGGGAATGGCCAACGACGGCAGCGAACGGACCGGCCAGCAGTCCCTCGACGCGCTGCTGTCGGGCATCGCCGGCCAGGTCAGCCTTGACGGCGGGACCGACGGCAGCGAACCGGACCAGGACGCCTACGACGACATCCTGGCCGCCTTCGAGAAGGTGCGGGACATCAGCATCCTCTGCCTGCCGGGCCAGGCCTGGGGCGGCACGGCCGAGCAGGCGGTCATCGACGCCGCCGTGGCCCATGCCGAGAAGATGAAGAGCCGCATGGTCATCATCGATCCGCCCCATGGGGTGGAACTCAGGACGGAGAAGAGTGTCAACGACCTGGGATTCAAGCCCAAGACCTACTCGGTGGTCTACTACCCCTGGCTCAAGGTTGCCAACCCCTTCTACAACGCCGAGACCAATCCGGGCGTGCCCTCAACCCTGATGGTGGCGCCCAGCGGCTTTGCCGCCGGCATGTGGGCCCGGATCGACGGCCGGCGCGGCGTGTGGAAGGCGCCCGCCGGGGTCGAGACATCTCTCGCCGGGGTGGCCGGCATCCAGTACCCGGTGGAGGACGGCGAGCAGGACCAGCTGAACCCCCTGGGCATCAACTGCATCCGCAAGCTCCCGGGCTTCGGGCCGGTCATCTGGGGCAGCCGGACCCTGGCCACCAAGGCCGACCCCGAATGGCGCTACGTTCCGGTGCGGCGCACCGCCATCATGATCGAGCAGAGCATCTACAACGGCATCCAGTGGGCGGTCTTCGAACCCAACAATCACAACCTCTGGGCCTCGCTCAGGGCCAACATCGGGTCGTTCATGGACGGCCTGTTCCGCTCCGGCGCCTTCCAGGGGGAAAAGGCTTCCGATGCCTACTTCGTCCGCTGCGGCCTGGGGGACACCATGACCCAGGGCGACATCGACCGGGGCCAGGTGATCGTCATCGTCGGCTTCGCCCCATTGAAACCGGCAGAGTTCGTAATCGTGCGCATCCAGCAAAAAGTCGCGCAACAGTAACAGTTTCCATCCGGAAACGGTCTTTTTGATTCGGCCGATGGCCTCACCCTTTCAGGGCAGCCTTCGCTGTCCAATCCGATGAGGCCGGATTGTCCGCCCTGGCGGTGTCAACCAGCGGGCTTGCTTGTGCGACATACTACAGTATGCCTCCGCGCAACCCCTTGGTTTCCTGGCCAAAACGAAAAAATCCTCGTTTCCGATCTGGAAACTACAGTAGTGTTTAATACGGAGTTTCCGGATGGGCACTTTAATAGATAACAGGCTGTGCAAATGATGTTCGCATAAGCTGTTTTTCCAAAAGCTCGATAAAGGAGGAACGTGATGGCAGCACCTCTCTTTCCCGTTAATACTCATCGGCACGATCCCTACCGCACCTTCAAGTTCCAGGTCGTCATCGACGGCAAGGTGGTGGCGGGGCTGAAGAAGATGGGAGCCCTGAAGAAGAAGACCACGCCGGTGAAGTGGCGCGCCTCCAACGACCCGTCCCACGAGCGGGTCATGCCGGGGGGGACCAGTTACGACCCGGTGACCCTGGAGCAGGGGCTCACCCACGACCCGGTATTCGAAAACTGGGCCAACCTGGTGAACAGCATCCAGGGCGACGCCGCCATGTCCCTGAAGAACTACCGCAAGGACATCATCATCAACGTCCTCAACCTCCAGGGGCAGGTGGCCATTTCCTACAAGCTCTTCCGGGCCTGGGTCTCCGATTACCAGGCGCTGCCCGACCTTGATGCCGGCGCCATGAACACCATCGGCATCCAGACCATAACCCTGCAGCACGAGGGATGGGAGCGGGACACCGGCGTGGCCGAGCCGGTTGAAAGCTGATGCAGCTCCCGGGCGGCATCTCCGAAGGAGGGGCACGGCGGCGGGATTTCGCCTTCCGCCCCCTGACCGGCGTAGTGGAGCTGGCCCTGGCCGAAGCGGCATCCGCTGATTGTTCCATGCCTGCCCGGGTCACCGCAGCCCTGGCTGCCAGCCTGGAAACCGTGGGTGGGAGGGCCCCGCTGCCGGAGGTGGTGGCGGGACTTGCCGTGGCCGACCGCCAGTTTCTCATGCTGCAGCTGGCCGCACGGCTCGGGATCGGGGACACCTGGTTTACGGCTTGTTGCCGGAGCTGCGGCGAGAGTTTCGATTTCGCTGTCGACTTCCGGAAGCTGCCGGTTAAAGAGGCAGGGGAAGGATTTCCCTTCGTCGACGTGGAAACCGGTCTCGGGACGTGCCGGTTCCGGGCGCCCACCGGAGCCGATCAGGAACCTCTTGCCGACCTGGACGATGACGAGGCCATGCGTTGTCTCCTGGACTGCTGCATGGTGGCGGACGAGAGCTCATCCCGGGAAATAGTGGATTCGCTCAATGCCGAGGACATGGGGCGCATCGAGACGGCCCTTGAGGCGATGGCTCCAGAGGTGGCAGTTTCCGTCCAGGCCAGCTGCCCTGCGTGCGGGGCACTTCACGATATCGAAGTGGATCCGTACCGGGCACTGTCTCCCAAAATGGGGGAAGGCCTCCTGCAGGAGATCAACATCATCGCTTCGGTATATCATTGGAGCGAGGCTGAAATACTGGAACTTCCACTGGACAGGCGCCGGCGCTACCTGGAGCTGATCGACCGGGGCCGGGGCATGGCCGGCTGACAGGAACTCCAGGCAAAGGATTGTCATGGGTTATTTGACCGACATAGTGAGAGACAGCCGGAGGAGGACTTGTGTCGCCCGTGCGCCGGGGGAGAGTTCTTCCGTTGACCACGTGGAGATTCCGGCTGCGGCGACGGTTGCGCCTGCCACGGTTGTTGCCGGGCCGCCGGCAGCCATGTCCGCCACTGCGTCGGTCGAGCGGATTCGGGAGGAGGGGAGCGGCCGGCCGGACGAAGCGGGGCAACATGCCGCGGAATCCGGTTTCGCGACCCGCCAGGTGGCGGGCCCTTCGCCTTCGGAACACGTCCCGGCAGCCGGGCTTCCGGAGGCGACTTCTGAAGGGTTGCACCTTTCCGATCCTGTGCCACGCACGCAGGCTGGTTGCGAAAGCGCCCGAACGGTTACGGACGGTTTCCGCGCGGAAAAGGCGGAGCGGTTCCGTGGCGGTGATTCGAACGACGCTCCCGCAGTTCCGGGGGTCGAGGACGGTTCATCGATTCTGGAATCTTCGCCCGGATACGCGGCGACGTCACGCGCCGGGAAAGAGTCTGTTGAAACGCAGGAGAGACGGCAAGCGGGGATTGAACCCCGTGCGGGCTCCGTCACCCCTCCCGAACAGTTTGACCTTGATGCTGCGCCGGAAGCCTCCGGCCGGAATGACGGTGGGCCGGCCGCCGTGAAGCCCGGCGCTTCGCCGGTGGAAGATGACCGGTCAGCGGTTCAATTGGAAAAAATATCGTTCACCGAGGAGAATTGCCGCGTCCGGCTCGAAGGCGCAGCAACCAATTGCATGGTGACTCTGCCTGCGGGCATTCCCGCGCAGCAGCCGCGATCCGGCCGGGCGCCGGAGACGTGTCAGCCCGTACGGCAACGAACAGCTGAAGGGGAGAACAAAGCGGGGAAGGCTCCTTGGCCACAGGAACCCCGGGTCAGCATCGGCGCCATCGAGGTCGTGGTCGTGTCCCCCGCGCCGGCGCAGCCCGAGCCTTCCCGGGGGGAGCGTTTCCGGCCCGACCCGACCAGCCGCAACTATTTGAGGAATTTCTGACATGGCCCTACCGCGTTCATCTCTTTCCCGGGTATGCCGGGCCATTGCCGAGTTCGTCAGCGCGGGGCTCGACGCCAGCGCCAACTCGATCCAGATCATGATCGGGTCTCCCGCCAGTGCCGCGCCGGCCACTGCGGAAGCGACCCATCGGATCAACCTTTTCTTCTACCAGGTCATGCCGGCGGGGTTCTTCACCGGCGACACAACGGGCGATGCCTGGTGGGTGCGGCTCCACTGCCTGGTGACCGGCTTCGGCATCGACGAGGAGCAGGTGAGCGCCGGAGAGAATGACCTGCGGCTCCTGGGCGAGGTGGTGCGGCTGTTCAGCGAGACGCCGGTGCTTCCGGCCCTCACCGTGGACGACGAGGTGTTCAGGCTCCAGGTGGTGTTCCTCCCCCTGGGCGCGGACGAGCTGAACCACATCTGGTCCACCCAGGGGTCAGTGAGCTATCGCCCTTCCGTCGCCTACGAAATGTCGCTGGCGCCGGTGGTGCCCAAGGAGCGCAGTACGGAAAGCCCGCTGGTGGGGCGGATCGGATCGGAGGTTCGGGCCGAGCTCGGCGCCCGCACTGCGCCGTTCTCCGGAATTGTCGCCGCACCGCCTGTTGTCCGGACGACGGTGAACACCATGCAGCCCGACTGGTCGCCGGTAATCTGCTTAGTGGTCGGGGAGGCGTGCGCTACGAGCCTCCTGTTCAGCCGGGGCAGCCAGGAACTGGCGGATTTCGTGCCGCTGGTCTGGGTGGCCGGTGAGCCGGGCGCGGCGGTGACCCTTGCCTGGCAGCGCTGGACCAGTTCGGCAGGGTGGCAGGATGTGGCGGAGACGACGGATACCGCGGCAACGACCGAGACGCTCGATCCGGAGGCGGCAGGTGATGCGGAAACCGTCCAGGTGGAATTGCCGGCGGAACTGGTTTCCGGGGGAGGGCAGGCGGTCCTCTATGCCGAGCGGAGCCGGGTGCGGGGATCGGACGGGGTGACGGTGAAGGTGCGCAGCAATCCGCTCCTGGTCACCGTGCACGGAGGAACGTGATGGAAGCCGCGGTGCTGAACAGTGATCGGAATTGCCTTGCCTGTGAATGGGAGCGGATCGGACTCCTTGCCCATATCCTTGCCGGTTCCCGCCAGGGCCGGCAGGCATCGCAGGCGGAGCTGGAGCGGCTCGGCATGCTGCAGCGGCAGGTGGAGCATTTCCGTTGCCAGGGGGGAGGCTGGAGGGTTGCGGCACCTGCGGGTCTCTCGCCAATGGAACTGGATGTCCTGGCCTGCGTGGTGGCGCCGGAAGCCGAACCCCGCCTCGGCTGGCTCTTCCAGTCGCTGCAGTCCGGCGCGCCTTCACCCTATCCGACCCCGGCGCTCCTCCAGGAGCTCCTGGCCATGGCGCCGGAAGAAACGCCGTTCCTCTACGGGGTCCTTACTGAGGCGTCCCCCTTGCGTGACAACGGGCTCATCGTGGTGGATGGGGGGAGCGATCCGTTCCAGCCGATCCGGCCGGCACCGGGGGTGACTGCGCGGCTCCTGGGACGTCCCGACATAACGGGCGACCTGCCGGGTGCGGTCCGGGTCAGGGCCATGCCAGGCTGGGAAGACCTGGTGCTGCCGCCTGACCGTGTTGCCATGCTGCAGGAATTCCTGCTCTGGATAACCCACAAGGCGACCGTGGTCACGGCCTGGGGTGGACTTGACTGTGGCGGCCCGGTGGGGCTTTTTTCCGGCCCGTCCGGAACCGGCAAGACGTTCGCCGCGGCAGTGCTTGCCGCCGGGCTGGGCTGGCCCCTCTACCGGGTCGACCTGGGGCGCCTGGTGAGCAAGTACATCGGCGAGACGGAGAAAAACCTGAACCGGCTGTTCGACAACGCCCACGGCCGGTCCATGATCCTGCAGTTCGACGAGGCCGACAGCCTGTTCAGCAAGCGCGGCGAAGTAAAGGAGGCCCGGGACCGCTACGCCAACATGGAGGTGAGCCACCTCCTGGCACGCATCGAGTCCCACCAGGGCCCGGTGATTCTCACCACCAACCTGCGCAAGCAGCTGGACCCGGCCTTTGCCCGGCGGTTCCAGGTGGTGGTGGACTTTCCACGCCCGGATTCCACCGCCCGCACGCGTCTCTGGCAGCGGCTGCTGCCTCCCCGGGCGCCGCGCGGCCCGGATGTGGACCCGTCCTTCCTGGGAGCCGCCGTGAACCTGACCGGCGGGAGCATTCGCAATGCCGCGCTCCATGCCGCCTACCTGGCTGCCGGCGACGGCAGGCCCCTGGACCTGGGACACATCACCCTGGCGGTCTGGCGCGAACTGGGCAAGGATGGAAGGGAACTTACCCCGGCGGACCTGGGGCCCCTGGCCCCCTACCTGCCGAGGGAGGCGCCATGCTGACCATTGACCGGCTGCGGCTGCAGCTTCCGAAGCACTTGAGGGAGCGGGCCGGGGATATTGCCCGCCTGGTGGCCGATGAATTGGCGGCTCTTCCCGTGTCTTCGGACCTGCGCCTTGAACGGCTCATGATACAGCCGGTTGAGGTGCACCCCCAGGCCGGGGACCGGGAAGTTGCACGGGCCGTGGCCATGGCGATCCATGCCGGGATTTGCAATCATGTGAGGTGAGAGATGCTCAACACCACCAGAGGGATGCTCATCGAATACGCATTGTCGATTCCGCCGCTGGTGCTGGTCTTCGACTTCAATCCCCAGTCGCTCACCCGCACCAGGACGATCACCCTGCGGACCGGCAGCGCTCCGGGCACCAGGGGAGGGTACGATTTCGCCCTTCCCACCGAGACGGCACGGGTGGCGCAGGGGGTCACGGTACAGCCCGAGAGCTTTACCATCGAGATACTCCTGGATGCCACCGACCGGATGAACGACGGCGATTCCGTTGCCACCCGGTTCGGCATCGAGCCCGAACTGGACACCCTGCGCAGCATGGTGGAGCCCAAGGCACAGGGGCCCGGCGGGCTCCAGGTTCTGGCCGGACTGGGCCTGGGCGGCCAACGGGCGTTCCAGCGCAGCGAATCCGCATCGGTGCTGCTGCTGGTCTGGGGCAGTCACATCCTGCCGGTGTTCCTCACCAGCATACGGGTGACCGAAGAGGCCCACCTGCCCTCGCTGGTCCCTTACCGGGCCAGGGCCAGCCTTACCATGCAGGTCATCGAGGGCAACAATCCCTTCTACCAGGTGGAGAAGGTGCGGCAGGTGGTGGGAGCGGCCCTCAACACCGGCAATACCCTGACAGGAGGGCTTTTCTGACATGTTCCGGAAGGGGAGCCGCTACGAGAATTGCGCGACGTTCGCCCCGGCCCCGGACGGCACCGTGGTCTTCGCGGGCATCCGCCCCCGATCCGTCGGTCCGGCCACCGGGGTCGTGGAACACGTGGTGAAGGCCGGCGACCGGCTCGATCTGCTGGCGCGGCACTACTACAACGACGACCGCCTCTGGTGGCGGATCGCGGACGCCAACCCCGACTTCCTCTATGCCGGCGACATGGTCCTGGAGGCGATGGAGGGGCGGGTGATCCTCATACCGAAGGCCAAGGAATGAAGGGCAGAGCATGATCCTGGACATTCTGACCGCAAAGCGCCGCGAGCCGGCCGAATGCATCATCCGCGTGGGGAACTCCGGGGAGGAGATCGCCGGCCTCTATCCCTTTCTCACCGAGGTCACGGTGGATGCGGGACGGGCCGAGCCGGCGGTTGCGACGCTCACGTTCGAGAGCCGCCGCGACGAACAGGGGAGGTGGCCCGTCCAGGACGACGGGCGGCTTGCTCCCTGGGAGCCGATTGTCATCGAGGCGGCCTTCGGCAGCGCAACCGAGGAGGTCATGCGGGGTTATATCCGCGAAATCCGTGCCGACTACCCGGAAGACCCTGGAAGTGCCCGGGTGACGGTGGAATGCAGGGACGACTCACTGGCCTTGGACCGGGAGCACGTCAGGGAGGTCTGGGGGGGCGATGCCCCGACTACCGACCAGGTGATCGTGGCCACCCTCCTGGGCAAGTACGGCCTGGCGCCGGACCGGGCCAACGGTCCGGGGCTCTCCGGCCTGGTAATCAACCAGGATGGGACCGACATCGACTTCCTCCGGCGAAGGGCCGAGGCCAACGGCTACGACCTGATCTTCCGTGGCGGGATGGTCTACTTCGGCCCCATGCGCCTGGATGCAGAGCCCCAGGCGACGATCATGGTGCAGGCAGGGGAGGGCACCAACGCCTTCCGTTTTTCGGTTCGTGACGACGGACACCAGGCCGACCGGGTCGCCTTCGACCGGGCCGAGACCCAAGGGATCGGAACCGTGTCGGAGACGGTAGACCCGGATCTGCCGCTCTTGGGCAACCAGGCGGCAAGCAGCGCCGGCGGCGGCCTCCCGGAATTCGCCTGGCGCATGAGCCGTCAGGGAGGCATGGGTGAGGACGAGTGGCGGGCACGTGCGGTGCGCAGGGCCAACGACCTTTCCCTCAAGGTCAAGGGTGAAGGGGAGCTGGACGGCTCGCTCTACGGCCACGTGCTGCGGGCCGGCGAGCCGGTGGGGGTTGACGGAGTGGGGGAACGGTACGGCGGCACATGGTTCGTGGACACGGTCAGCCACAGGTTCAGCGGCGAGGGGTACCGGCAGAGTTTCGCGCTGCTGCGCAATGCCTACGGCGACAACCTGGGCAGCGGCGCCGGCGGCGTGCTGGCCGGTGTTCTGGGGGGATAAATGGAAGATCTGCTCCTGCAACTGGCGCGCCAGTACAAGGACCGCTACTACGGCAAGTACCGCGGCTTCGTGGCCGACAACGATGACCCGGACCAGCTGGGGCGGCTGCGCGTAACGGTTCCGTCGGTCCTGGGCCAGGCCCAGAGCGGCTGGGCGCTCCCCAGCGTCCCCTTCGGCGGGCTTGCCGACCAGGGGCTGTTCGCGGTCCCGGAGGTGGGCGCCCAGGTCTGGGTGGAGTTCGAGGCCGGGAACCCGGACCAGCCCATCTGGACCGGGACCTTCTGGCAGGCGTCCGGCGACCCGCCGTCCGAGGCGTCCAAGTCCCCTCCCACGACCCGGGTGCTGAAGACACCGTCGGGGCATGTCCTCCAGTTCGACGACGAATCGGGCAAGGAGAAATTCCGCCTCGCCCACCCGACCGGGACCGAAATGACCGTGGACGAGAAGGGTACGGTGGTCATGACCGACGCCAAGGGAAACACCCTGACGCTGGATGCCGATGCCGGGCAGGTGGTGGTTGAAGATGCCAACGGCAACACCGTCACCATGTCGTCCAGCGGCACCGTGATCGAGGACGCCAACGGCAACAAGGTGGAAATGGCCGCATCCGGCATCACCGTGAAGGGGCAGCAGGTGGTGGTGGAGGGGCAGATGGTCATGCTGGGCGGGCAGGGGGGCGAGCCGGTCATCAAGGGGCAGAGTTTCCTCACCCTCTTCGCAACCCACATGCACCCCAGCGCCATGGGGCCGACCGGGCCGCCGATCCCCCAGGGGGAGATGAGCACGTTGTCCATGAAGGTCTTAACGAGTTAGGAGGAGCAACCATGAACGGTCTGACCGATCCCCCCTACTTGTCGTTTCCGCTGCGCATCGGCGAGCACGGGGCCGCAACCGCCGACCGCCGGGCCCACGTGCGGCAGCAGATCGAACAGGTCCTGTTCACCAACCCGGGAGAGCGGGTTTTCCGCCCCGATTTCGGCGCCGGGCTGAAGCAGCTGGTCTTCGAGCCCAACTCGTCGGTCCTGTGGGAACTGACCCGCAAGCGGATTTCTTCGTCCCTCGTTGATGCGCTGCGGGGGGAAGTGGACCCCAAAAGCCTGGAGGTGGAGGTGAAGGGGGAAGGGGAAAAACTCCTGATAACCGTTTCCTACGCACTGGCCGCCATCGGTCACGCGGAACGGTACGAATTCCTGGTGTGAGGCCATGGCAGACTATCCGCAAAACATGCTGAATTTCCAGGGGCGCTGCCCGGACTGCGCCGAACGCAGGGTGGAGCTTCCTTCGCCCCTGCCCCCGCCGGGGGACGACCTGGACTGGCTGGCTCGTGACTTCGACAGCTTCCGCCGCCTCATGCTGGAAGAACTGGCGGCCCGCTACCCGGAACGGACCCGCTGGACCGCCGGAGACCTGGAGGTGGTCCTGGTGGAGGCGCTGGCCGCGGTCCTGGACCAGCTTTCGGACATGGCCGACCGCGTTGCCATGGAAGGGTGCCTGGAGACTGCCCGGCGACCCGAATCGGTGCGGCGGCTGCTTGCGCTCATCGGTTACGATGCCGCAGCCGCGGCCGGGCTGGAGGACGATCCGCCCGGCGATCCGGTCGGCAGGACCCGGCAGCGCAAGCTGGAAGAGCTCTGGCGTCGCAACCCGCTCCTCATGGAGCCTGCTCGGCGCGAAGGCCCTCGGGCAATTCACACCCAGCGGCGGATGGTCACGGTGGAGGACTACGCCGACCGGCTTGCCGACCACCCCCTCGTGCTCAGGGCCTGCGCATGGAGCGCCTGGACCGGGTCCTGGCCCACGATCCGGGTGGCCACGATCCTCTGGAACGACCATGCCCTGGACGAGGAGGGGCTTGCCTGCCCGGATGACCTGAAGGAGCGGGTCGAGGCGTTCCACCGGCTGCATGGGCTGTGGGAGCCGGTCTGGGACCCCGGCCCTCCCACCATCCGCACGCTCCTCAGGCCCCTTGTGGAGGCCTGGCGCATGGCCGGCCAGGAGGTGGCGCTGGAGGATGGCTTGCCGGTGGGGATAAAGATGTTCATTTCCATCCGGGTGCGGGAGAACTACTTCCAGTCCGAGGTCCGAAACGCAGCCCTCCAGGCCCTGGGCACCGGGCCGGGCGGCTTTTTCGAGCCGGGGCGCCTGGATTTCGGCCAGGACCTCTACGCCAGCGACGTCTTCCAGGCCCTCATGTCCCTGGACGGCGTGGAGAACGTCTGCCTCAACCGCTTCAAGCGGTTCGGCGACCAGTATCCCGACCGGACCGACACTGGCCGCATCCCGCTGGAAGGGCTGGAGATCGCAGTGTGCGACAACGACCCGCGCCGCCCCGAGCGTGGCTACCTCAAACTCACCCTGAACGGAGGGCGACGAGGATGAGCACCGGAACCGACCTGACCCGCTGGAACCGTGCCGGACTGCGCCGCTTCAGGTACGTGGACGGCAATGCCGTCACCTTCCTGGAATTGCTCAGGGCCGGGCTGGCCGAAAGATTCGCCCACTGGCGGGAGGTAAACGGCATTCCCGTGGCCGAGTCGGAGGGGGAGCGCCAGGAGCGGATGCTGGAGCAGTACCGTGCCTCCCGACGGGACTGGGCCTGGGAGATTGCCCGGGTCCTGGCCCGCTCGTCGCACGTGCTGGCCGAGCACCTGGATGCCTACGCCAACGAGGGGTTCCTGGGCACCGCCACCCAGTGGGACTCGCTGCGGCGGCTGGTGGAGATGATCGACTACCACCCGGCGCCGCCCGCATCGGCTGCCACCCGGCTGGTCATCGAGGCGAAGGAGGTGGGGACCCTGCCGGCGGGTTTCGCCGTGAAACACGTCCCGGCTGACGGAAGCGCGCCGGTCGTTTTCGAGACCCTGGAAGAGCTGAAGCTCGATCCGCTCCTGAATGCACTCCGGCCGGCCGGCCACGACAGGAACCAGGAGCGATTCGGTGGGCACACCCTGCTGCTGGAAGGGGAGGTGGCGGACCTGAAGACCGGCGAGCCCCTGGTCCTGGAGGACGAGCAGAGCGGCATCCTCCGGGCATACCTCATCGAAGGGACCAGAACCGTGGCCGGAAACACGGAAGTTCGGGTCACGCCGCGGCTTTCCAGCCGGCTGCGCAAGGGTTACACGCTGATCCACGCCAAGCCGGCCGAAAGGCTCGCGCCCAGGGGCCTGGCGGCAAAAGGGGCCGAGGTGGAACGGGTTCTCCGCCTGACCGGCGAACCGGAAGGGCTCCTGCCCGGCATGGTGATCCTGGTGAGCGACGGGGCCGGCTGCCGTTATCGCCGCGTCGTCTCGGTTCAGGGGAAGCGGCTGGTCCTGGACACGAATGTGGGTCCCCTGAGGCTGGACACGGCATGGGTCGGATATCCGGTCACCATCACGGTAAGCGCCCAGGAGGAGCGCCCCGTTCACCAACCGGACGCGGTTATCTACGCCCTCCGGGTGGCCGGCGACTGGTCACGGCTTGCCGGGCTGCGGGTCGCCCATGAGGTCGTCGATGGCAAGAAGATCAAGCACCTGCCGTTCTACACCGTGACCGCTGCGCGCTATCATCCCGCGGACAGCAGCCATCTGCGCAAGGGTTATACCATTCTGACGGTCTCGTGGCTGAAGAGCGATCACGCCTTCCCCCTTGACAACGCCCAGACCCTGCTGGTCCCGCCGGTGGGCTCCGGAGCGTGGCGGACCGACAGCTACCTGGAGAAGAAGGACGGCCATCTGCCCGCCGCAATTGTAACGGGCAAACCGAAGAAGACCACCGCCGGCGACCTTGCCGTGGTGGTAACGGGACACCAGGCCGCCTGGGCGCGCCTGGCGTCGGTGAGTGTCGATCTGGAACGGGAAGAGGCGACATTGACCGCGGAAGGTGGCTGGACGGACCGGGGAGGCGGTGATTTCTTCCTTGCCGAGACCAGGGTCTACGCCCACTTCAAGGACGCGCTCCGCCCGGTCGGCTGGCGGGACAACAGCCTGCCCCTGGCCGGAAACCGCATCCCGCTCGAAGTTGCGCCCGCTGCATTGGAGAAGGGCCGGGTCATCGTGGTGGAGCGAAACGATGAACCGGCTGCCTCCTTCCACGCTACCGTGGCCGGGCTGGAGGGTGGCGCCCTCGTCATCTCCCGTGACCTGGGGGCGGGGTTCACCCGCGGCAACACCCTCATTGTCGGCAACGTGGTCCTGGCCGGCCACGGAGAAGGCAAAGGGGAAAAGGTCCTGGGCAGCGGCGATGCCACCCGCGCCGGCCAGTCTTTCGTCCTGGCGGAGGCGGGCGTGTCGTTCGTGGCCGATCCGACCCAGTCCGCCGGAGTCAGGGCCGCAATGGACCTGTCGGTGGCCGGGCGGAAATGGCGGCAGGTGGAAAGCTTCGCATCCTCCGGCCCTGCCGATCCGCACTACACGGTGCACATGACCGAGGCGGGGCATCTCCTGGTCACCTTCGGCGACGGGACGAAGGGCCGGCGCCTTCCCACCGGGATCAATAACGTGCGGGCCGTGTTCCGTGCGGGGACCGGCCTCGGCGGCAACCTGCCCGCCGGCAGCCTGGTGAAGCCGGCCAGGCCCCACCGCCTGGTGGACAGGGTGCGCCAGCCCCTGCCGGCCACCGGCGGCAACGACCGGGAAGGGGCGGAGTCGCTGCGGGAGAACGCGCCGGCAACGCTCCTCACCCTGGAGCGGGCGGTCTCCCTGGAAGACTTCGCCTGGCTGGCCACCGGGCAGAGCAGCGTCTGGCAGGCCCGGGCCTTTTCCCGGCCGGCCGGGCTGGGCAGAAACGACAGGGTGGAGGTCGTGGTGGTGCCGGCCGGGGGCGGGGGATTGGGAACGCTCGCCGCACCCCTGGCCGAGTTCCTGGTTGCCCATGCCCTGCCCGGGGTGGAGGTGACGGTGCTCCCCTATGTTCCGCGCACCTTTTCCCTGGAGGTGCTGCTGACCGTGGAGAGCGGCCGCAATCCCGACCTGGTGACGGCCGCGGTGAAAGGTGCGCTGCAGGAGTCCTTCTCGCTCCGGAAACGGAAACTGGGGCAGGACCTGTTCCTGAGCGAGGTGTACCGGGTGGTTGAAGGGAGCGCCGGGGTGGAGCATTCGGTTGCGGTCATAAACGGCGACCGCACTGTGCGGCGGGAGCCGGTCGCCGACCGGGAGGTGCTGACCCTGGGGCAGCTCAGGGTGTCCGTTGAACAAGAGGTGGAAGGCAGCACGGATTCAGGCTGGATACGTTAGATAACCCGGAGTCGATCATGGCAGATGAAAAACCCAAAACCGCGACAGGCAGGCAGCTCCACGGCATGCTCCCGGAGGTGTACCGTACCCGCGACGGCAGCGAGGCCGGCGGAGCGGGGGATCTGGCCAGGTACCTGGACGCCTGCGGCGAACTGCTGGACCGGATCCGCGCCACCCTGGACCAGCGCCTGGCCGACTCGTTTCCGGACAACCCGGCGGAGGGACGCGCCTGCCAGCCCTGGCTGCTGCCCTTTTTCGCCCAGCTGCTGGACGTGAGCCTGGTTTCCCCCGACGAGCGGGGCAGGCGCGACGAGGTGGCCAATGCCGTGGCGTGGCGGCAGCGCAAGGGGACCCTGACTGCCATCGAGCAGATTGCCGAAGCCGTAGGCCGGATGGAGGCGGAGATAGTGGAAGGATGGCGGCGGACCGCCGTGACGCCCCGCCTGGCCATGCCGCTGCTGCCGGCCGGGGCACTGGGGGAGGATGCCGCTTTCGACGGGTTCCGGCGCCATCCCCTGTGGGCGGCGCGCCACCCCGACCTCCCGGCGGCGACCCCGGATCTGCGCTTTCCCGCGCGGGCCATGGAGGTGGCGGTCGCTGCGGACGAGTTCCCCGCCAATCCGGCGGCCAAGCTTACCAGTTTTGCCGGGAAACCGACCTGGTGGCGGCAGGTGAATGTCCACGGCGCCCCCTGTTTTCCCGGGAGCTTCGACGATGTTTCCCGCCGCACCGCTGACCTGCGCACCCCCGACTGGCGGCAGGGCCACATCCACCCCAAGCGGGTGGTCCTCCACGCGCCCCCGCCCCTGGGATTCTTCGAGCCGGGACTCTTCCCCGTCCAGGGTGACACGCTCATTGATACCAGGAAGGAGAAGCTGATCGAGGATCTGGTCATCGACGGCACCCTGAAGGTGGTTGCCGGGAGCGTCAGGCTCAGACGGTGCGCAGTGCGCGCCCTGGAGGTCACCGTCCCTGCAGGTACAATGGAAACCCCGGTGGTGACGGCGGAGGATTGCCTGGTGGGCAAAATGGCTGTTCCGGGCCTTGCGCGGCTGGAATACTGCACGGTGCTCGACGGTTTGTCGTGCGGACGGCTCCAGGCCAGCGACTGCATCTTTGACGGAATGGTGGCGCTGGCTGCGGCGGCTAAGGAACTGCCGCACTGCATCCGGTTTTCCCGGATTCCCCCCGGACTTTCGGCACCGGGGCTGCTTGCCTTCCGCAATTGCACCGAGCGTCCGGTCTTCTATTCCTTCGAATTCGACGTGGGGGGGGCGGTGGTGCGCCGCATTGCCCGGTTCGGCGAGCCCGGGTGTGCCGTGCTCCATCCAGCCACTCCGGAGTCGGTGCGTTTCGGCGCCGAGGACGGCGGTGAGATGGGCGCACATCACGGCTGGCGTTACAGCCTGCTTATGGCAGCTGTGCTGGACAAGCTCAAAGAGTTCATCCCCGTGGGGATGGAGGCGGTCATCGTGCCGGATCTCCGCCTGCACCGGGCGCCGCACCCGCCGTGCGAACAGCAGTGATTCTCGAACCGAGGGGTAACCCATGAAAACTCAGATATCGCGTGACAGTTTCCAGCCTGGCAAGCGCTATTCAGGCATTCACCAGCAGCAGGGCCGGATGATCACCGATGCCGACTGGAACGAACTGGTGGCCATCTGCCGGGAGCAACTCGTCCGGGCGCTGGCCGACGTGGTCGGTGACGGCTCGCCGCGGAACGGCGCCGTTTCCATCACTTCCGACCGGAAGATCCAGCCGGGCGACCTGTACGTGGACGGCGTCCGGGCGGAACTGCCCGGGAGCGTTCCCTTTGCCGCAAATGCCCAGCCCGACCTGCCGGGATATCCCCCGTTGCCTGTCACGGGACCCTACATCGTCTATGCCGACGTCTGGGACCGGACCGTGACATCGCTGGAGGACGGCGACCTGAGGGACCCGGGGCTCCACGGCGCCGACACCTGCACCCGCTCCCAGGCCATGCTCCAGGTGAAGACCTGCCCGGAGTCGGTCAATCCCGAAACCGCCATCCCGCACCGGGGCAACGCCGCCCTGTCCCTGTCGCTCCACACCAGCCTTGAGGCCGGCGACCCCTGCGATCCCTGCGCCGGGCTGATCTCCGCCGGCAAGGGAAGGGTCGGCAGCTACCTGTTCCGGCTGGAGGTCCATGCCATTGATGGCGAGGCTGCAAACCCTTCCCGCCTGGTCCTCAAGTGGTCCGGCGAGAACGGCGCCGAGCAGTACGAAGCTCTGCCGGTGGAGAAAATGCCGCCGGGGTTCGTGTCCTCCAAGTTCGTTTACGAGTTCCATGACCTGACCACGGAGAAGCACCTTGGACTCTTTCCGGGAACGGGCTTTACGCCGACTCACGGTGTCGTCAGGACTTCTTACGAGATCCCTGCTGCGCCGCCCAAGGAATTTGTCCGCCGCTGGGACGGCTACTGCGACCTGTCCCGTACGGGCGCCACCTGGTCCCTCACCGCCGGGTGCGACCGGGGGACGGAGCTGACCACCGGCGGCTCCGATGCCGCACCCGGCCACGTCACCCTGGGAACGGCAATCCGGATAAACCTGGAGGCGCTACAGCTCACGCTGGACCTGGCGGGGAAGACCTTCGTGCCCGGAGACTTCTGGCTGGCGCCGGTGCGCGAAGCGGTGCTGGATCCGGGAGATGTGGTGGTCAGCGGTGCTGAGCCGCGGGGGATCGCCCACCACTACTTCCGCCTGGCCCGGGTCCTGGCGGACGGCACCGTGGTCGCCTTCGACAGCGACGCCGACAAGCGCCGGCACCGGTTCCCGCCCCTCACCGATCTCCATGCCCACGACGTGGGGTATGCCACCACCTGCTCCAGCGGGCTGTTCAACGCCACCCACGACAACGTGGAGAAGGCCCTCAACCGCCTCTGCCAACTGGCCGCCGAGCACGTGGCCTTTCCCAAGCCGTGCGACACGAGCATCTATCAAGGCAGGATCGTCAATACCGTTGCGGATGCCCTGAAGCTGCTCTGCGACATCCGGGCGGGCCACGTGTCGTACAAGCCGGGAAGTACCTGCACCTATCTGAACCAGCCGGGGATCGACACGGTCCAGGATGCCCTTGACGCCCTCTGCGCCCGTCCGTCCGGCGGCGGCTGCCGGATCACCGTCGGGCAGGGGGGTATGTTCGCAACCCTGGAAGAGGCCCTCAAGAAACTCATCGAAAAGGGTGAGCCGGATATCTGCCTCTGCCTCCTGCCCGGGGACCACGAGTTCGCCGGTTACGCGATCGCGCCGAAGGAAGCGGGTGTCCACCTGTGCCTGACCGGGTGCGGACACGGGACGCGGCTCCACCTGCAGAAGGAGCCTGCTCTCTTCAAGGGATTCGCGGCGATCTGCCTTTCGGACATGGAAATCGTGACACAGGACAATCCGACCGGCGCACTCGTCTTCGATGCCTGCAGCGATGTTTGCCTGAGGGGGCTTGCGGTTTACGGTTTCATCACCGAAGGGGCGCTGGTGCGGGTGGCAGACGCGGGCACAGTCGCCATGCGCTGCCTGGAGCTGGAGGCGTCCGGCCCGGCAAGCACCGAAATTCCCCTGAGGATCCTGGACCTCCACCCGGCCCTGGCCGATCTCTTCCGTCGGGCGGACCGGAACGTCTTCGAAAGGAAAGTCGCGGATGCGGCCAAGGCCCTGGCCGTCATGGGCGAACAGGAGCGACAGAACCTGTCAACTGCCATCAATGACCGGGTGAGGGCCATGGCCGCAAACCTGGCGGTCCGTGAGCGCCAGAGCTACCTGGGGCTGATTGCCCTCCTGCGCCAGGCTGAAGCGCCGGAGGCGCAGCTGGCCGCGGCACTGGCGAAGATCCGCGTCGAGGCGGTGCGTGAACGCCCAGCCGCTGCCCTTTCCATCATTGATGCAAGCGCCGACTGGATGCTGTCGGACTGCGACATCCTGGGAATTGTCACCCTCTACGGTGTCCAGCCCGCGGGCACGATGCCGGATGATACCGTCAAGAATCTCGATGCGCTGGTGAAGCAGGGGCGGGTGAATTGCGCAGGACTGGGGACCACCTTCCGGGTCACGGGGTGCCGCATGACCAGGATGGATTTCAGCTCGGCCACCCGCCAGCGCCTGGTGGAAATCGTCGCCGGCAACGGAGGAACGCTTCCGGCCCTTTTCTCCAGCGCCCTGCTGAGTGACCTGACCTTCCTCAGCTCGGACAGCCAGATGGCGTTCCTGAACACCAGCCTGTCTGCATCGGTTTTCGAGGTGACAGCTGCACGCGCTGCGCTTGTGATGGGCACTACATCCATCTATGTGGGCAACCGTGGGGAAGGGGAAGCGGTCATCATGAACCTCGTTCCCGCCGGACGCTCCGAGCGGGCCGCCAATATGGGTCTGGTCATATCGGGGTGAAGGAGCAACCCCGGGGAGGTTACACATGGCATACCCCATTCATGCTGAACAGTTAAGGAAAGAGGCGGGTGCGCGCCTGCCGTCAGTGCTGCCGAACCACCTGTCGCACTGCGACAACCACCAGGTCCGCGAAACGCTGCGCGGCGAGCCGGCCGCGGACAAGAAGAAATCGGACGACAACGGCGGCGAGGGCGTGCCCGAGGGAGTGAAGAAGTTCGATCCCAAGCAGCCCAACGGTGATCCCAGCGGCGATGCCGTGGACATCGCCACCGTGGAGAAACCGAAAGATCCGAAATGGGACAACGGTTTTTGCGAAAAGGCGGCCAAGCGCTTCAATGCCCAGCGCCACGTCTCCCTGGCCGACCTGGCGACCAAGCTCAGCCTGGACCCGGCCAAGGAGCGCCGGCGCATCCGGCAGCTGATCATCGGCGGGCACGGCAACAGGGACATGCTGGCCACCGGGTCCGGCGACGGCCCGGACGTGAGCGACGAGCTGAACCTGAAGGTATCCAACAAGAGCACCTGGCTTCCCTATTTCAATTCCGGTAAGTTCTACGGCAAGGCTGACATCTGGATCCTTTCCTGCAACGTGGGCAACGGCTCCATTCCCCAGCTCATGGCCGACCAGTCGGGGAGCACTGTCTATGCCTATACCCGTACCGCGTACTCCACCGAGAAGACGCCGTGGGAAACCGAAAAAGGGACATAGGCCATGAAACCGAACCAGGTTATCCTGAGGGAATACGCCGGAGATGGATGGCAGGACCGCATACTTGCCGGTAAAGCTGTCAGGGACGTGGAGCAGTGGCTCGCGGAGATCGAGGCCCGGCAGTCTTTGGCTCCCGGGGCGTCGGGCAAGCCCCTGGCGTGGCTCTGCTTCGTCGATGATGTGGCCGGCGATGCCCGCCGGAAAAAAGTGGTCCGCTCGGTCGGGCTCCTGACGGACGTGCTGCGCGTGCTCGACCGCGACGTCACCGCCGGGGAACTGCAGCGCTTGCGCGGCATTTTCGACCGGGACGGCCTGGCGTTCGACGGTACGCTGGAATACTGAAATTCTCATGCTCGAATGACGATCAGGCGGAAATCGTCGACCTTTCACAGCTGTTGAAAAAAATATTCATTGTGGTAAAATGCCATTCTTTTACCCCATGCGGCGAGGCGACTCGCCGTTATTTTTTTCGAAGGAAGGTACCAGATGGGTTTCAACTGTGGCATCGTCGGTCTCCCCAACGTGGGAAAGTCCACCATTTTCAATGCGCTGACCTCGGCGGGCGCCGAGTCGGCCAATTATCCTTTTTGCACCATCGATCCCAATGTGGGCATCGTGCAGGTTCCCGATCCCCGCATGCAGCGGATCGCCCAATTCGTCAATCCCGAGAGGATCCTGCCCACCACCATCGAGATCCTGGACATCGCCGGCCTGGTCAAGGGGGCCAGCAAGGGCGAGGGGCTGGGAAACCAGTTCCTGGGCCACATCCGCGGCGTCGACGCCATCATCCACGTGGTGCGCTGCTTCGAGGACGAGAACATCGTCCATGTCAACGGCGCCATCGACCCGGTGGGGGACATCGAGATCATCCAGACCGAGCTGGCCCTGGCCGACCTGGACACGGTTGAGAAGCGGCTTTCGCGGGTGGAGAAACTGGCCAAGAACGGCGACCGCAAGCTGAAGGACGAAGTCGATTTCCTGCTGCGGGTGAAACAGGCGCTGGAGCAGGGGGGCGGCGCACGCGGGGTTGCCCTGAATGAGGATGAGCAGCGGATTCTCGGGGAATGCCACCTGCTGACCGACAAACCGGTGCTCTACGTCGCCAACGTGTCGGAGGACGATCTGGAGGGAAAGCACCCCGCGGTTGCCCGGGTGCGGGAGCTGGCCGAACGGGAAGGCGCCGGGCTGGTGGTGATCTGCGGCCGTATCGAGGCGGAGATATCGGAGCTGGACGACGAGGAGAAGACGGAATTCCTTAGCGGGATGGGGCTGGATGAGTCCGGCCTGGACCGGCTGATCAGGAGCGGCTACGAGATGCTGGGCCTCATCACCTACTTTACGGCGGGCAAGAAGGAGGTCCGCGCCTGGACCATCCCGGTCGGGACCAGGGCGCCCCAGGCGGCAGCCGTGATCCATTCCGATTTCGAGAAGGGGTTCATCCGCGCCGAGGTCATTGCCTATGACGACTACGTCACTGCCGGCGGCGAGTCGGGCGCCAAGGAAAAAGGGCTCATGCGGCTGGAAGGAAAGGAGTACGTGGCGCGGGACGGTGATGTGATGCACTTCCGCTTCAACGTATAAGGCTGTTTTTATGCGGATTTCTGTCGCGTTATGAAAAAAGGAAGTTGCCATGCTGTCGCAACTTCCTTTTTTTGTGTATCCTTAGGTGATGTCACTTTGCCGGAATAAAGGGAACATGCTTCGGAGAGGCAGCAAGGGGCTGGAACGGCTCCGGCGGGAATACGAGGAATAGAGCCATGAAATACGTGAAACTGGGAAACACCGACCTGGCCGTTTCGGAGTTCGGTTTCGGCTGCATCCCCATCATCCGGCTGGTCAAGGAAGATTCGATAACCGTGCTCCGTTATGCATTGGAACGGGGGATCACATTTTTCGACACGGCCAATGCCTATCGCGACAGCGAGGAGAAGATCGGGAAGGCATTCACGGGCATGCGTGACCGGGTGGTGCTTGCCTCCAAGACCCTGAAGCGCGATGGGGCAGGGGCCATGGAACAGCTGGAAAACAGCCTGCGCATGATGAAGACCGATTATCTTGATCTCTACCAGTTGCACCAGGTCGCCCAGGAGGAGGACTGGCGGAAGGTGACCGCACCGGGAGGGGCGCTGGAGGCGGTCATGAAGGCCAAAGAGGCCGGCAAGGTCAGGCACGTGGGCGTGACGTCCCACAGTCTGCCCATGGCGATCAAAATGGTGAAGAGCGGCCTTTTCGAGACCATACAGTTCCCCTTCAATTTCATCGAGGAGGGGGCAAAGGACGAGCTGTTCGGCGCGGCCATGGAGAGCGGGATAGGCTTCATAGGGATGAAACCGTTCGGCGGCGGGATGATCGACAATGCCGAAATCGCGTTCAAGTACCTCCGCAATTACCCCTTGGTGATTCCGATCCCGGGGTTTGAATCGTGCCGGCAGGTGGACCAGGTCCTCTCCATCTACTCGCACGACAACGTGATCAGCGCGCAGGACCAGGAGATGATGGAAAGCTATCGCAGCGAACTGGGCAAGATTTTCTGCCGCCGCTGCGAGTATTGCCAGCCCTGTCCCCAGGGGGTCGTCATAACCCCGGCCATGGGCTATCCAATTTTCGTCAAGCGCATGTCCGCGCCCGTGGCGGTGGAATTCTGCCGGAAGGCCATGGAGAGCGTGCCGAACTGCACGGAATGCGGCGACTGCATCAAGCGCTGCCCGTACGAACTGAAGATTCCGGACATCATCAAGGCCAATTACGCGCTCTACGAAGAGCAGCTGAAGGAAAAAGAGGGGTGACGGAACGCGCTCGCGCCGCCCTTGGGAAGCGTTTTGCCGCGGAAGGCTTCTCGCCCGCCGTGGCGGCGCTTTTGCGCGGCATCGTCTACGGCCACTACCGCCGCCATCGCCGGGAGCTCCCCTGGCGCGAGACCCGGGACCCCTATGCCGTCCTCGTTTCGGAGGTCATGCTGCAGCAGACCCAGGTGGAGCGGGTAACCGGGAAGTACCGGGAGTTCATGGCGGCGTTCCCGGATTTCGCCGCCCTGGCCTCGGCGCCGCTGCAGCAGGTGCTGGCGTGCTGGCAAGGCCTCGGGTACAACCGGCGCGCCGTCAGCCTGAAGCGCTGCGCAGAGGCGGTCATGGAGCGCTGGGGTGGTGAGCTGCCGGCTTCGGCAGAGGTGCTTCAGACCCTGCCCGGGGTCGGCCCCTACACGGCGCGGGCCGTGGCCGCCTTTGCCTTCGATCTGCCCACCGTGTTCATCGAAACCAACATCCGCGCCGTTTTTATCCACCTCCTGTTCCCCGACGCCGAAAAGGTCCACGACCGGGAGCTCCTGCCGCTCGTCGAAGCGTCCCTGGACCGGGAGCACCCCCGGGAGTGGTACTCCGCGCTCATGGACTATGGCGCCTTCCTCAAGCGGGAACACCCCAACCCGTCCCGGCGCAGCGCCCACCACGTCCGCCAGTCTCCTTTCAGGGGGTCGAACCGGGAGGTGCGGGGACGGCTCCTGAAGGCCGTGCTCCACAGCCCGGGGTTGACAGTCGCCGAACTGGCTGACCGCCTCGGCACGGATTTCGAACGGGTCGAACGGAACCTGCGGCAGTTGTGCGACGAGGGGCTTCTCGCGGTGCGGAAAGGGCGCTTCTTCGTTGCCTGAACTTTGACGAATTTTTCCCGCTAGCGAACTTCATTTCCCCTGGTTCATGCTTCATTCTTCCGCAGTCCTCCTCTCTTAATTGAAAAAAATTAAATGGCATTCAGCGAGTGGTTTTGATAAGACTATTGTGCACGAAATAGCGTGCGCCTGGTTTCCGGTGCATCGTGCCGACTGATTTTCCAGGAGACTTTCAAGGCACCGGATGTTGGTCTCTGTCCGCTGCCGTTTGGAGTTTTTCCGATGGAAGAACGTAACGCAAAACTGAAAGTCTGATGAGACGACAGAAGCCGCCATTGCCGGATTATACCGGGTGGCGGCTTTTTTGTGTGGCTCGATATAGTGCTTCAGGGACGTTTTTTAATTGTTCACTATAATAAGAATACGTAAACAAATAAACAACGTCCCTGGAAGGCCCAGCAGGTGAGGTATCACAAAGACGGAACTTTCTTCATGCCCCTTGAACGTTTCCCTGCCGCCTTATGTGACCCATCCTTTTCAACAATATGATACCAACTGGCATATCGAAATCGGAAGTCGTATAAATGTACGGTGTGGAATAAATAAACTTCCCGGCTATATAAGGATGAAATGAAGGCAAATAAAATGAAAACTGCCGACGATTTAAAGAAATACGTGCAAGAGTTGGAAAGAGTCTGCCTAGAGCCGGGTAAATGGCATCAGCTATGGGAGTTGCTGCCCAATCGTGAGCAGAAAAGCTCTGGTGGTTGGAATCCACCGTTGCCCCTAATTTTGGCGGCATGGCCACACACTTCAGCCCTTCAAAAGCGGTTACGACTCCTTGAGCATATTGAGTACGCCGAGTCTCACGGTGTAATCGAGGAGATAAACAACTTCCTCAAAAGCCTCCCAGAATCGCAGTGGGTACATTTCGGCGAATTCTAAGGGAAAGCAAGTAGGAAAAGGGGACGGATTTATTTTCTGACTTCTCAACCAGAAAATAAGACCGGCCACAGTCGGTCAATTTTTGTCCGTTGGAAAGAATGAGGGAAGAGATGAACTTGATGACATGGCTGCTTGTTGCTTGCTTAACACTATCTGCGCCGGTTTATGCAGCAGAAATCCAGCAAATCAAAGCGACTCTTGACGGCCCAGCGACTGAAGAGTTCGGCATGGGATGTTCGCTTGGGTGTGCTGTCGGCTGGGACATGGCTTCGTCTTCAACTCGTGGACCTCAAGGCAAAGTGAAATACGGAATTGAGAACATTTCCGACGGGAATCTGAAAACAGCTTGGATACCGAAAGGTAACGGTATTGGGGAGTCAGTGAGCTTTGTATTCAAAAAGAAGCACTTTGCCGACATGAAAAGCACCACGTTTTGGGGTCTTGAGCTTATTAATGGTTACATCAAGAACAAAACAGTATGGCAAGAAAACTCAAGAGTAAAAAAATTCAGAATTGAACATAATGACAAGCCGTTATACGAGGTTCAACTTGCAGACTCAATGGAAGTGCAGTTAGTGAATTTTAAGCCTTTCACTATTAAGCCTGGTTCTATTGTTAAATTAGTCATTCTTGAAACCTACCCAGGAACACGCTACGAGGATGTTGCTATAACAGAGATAATACCTCATGGTGCGCACTGAATGGAGTTCCAACAACGCGGCGGCACACGGGATTCGCTGACGCTTCGCCGCTGCGCCTCACACCGTTAAGTGATTTTGGAGGATCAAGTGAAGCAGAAGATCAAATACTTTGTATCGTATGCCCATAGAAACAGGGCGATTGTCCAGAACTTCATGGAAAGGCTCGACGATGTCCTGGCTCCGTCAAAGCAGTTTGAATATTCACGCTGGCAAGATACCGACCTGATCCTGGGCAATGAATGGAAGTCTCAAATTTGCACGGCCTTAGAGAATTGCGAGTTTGGTCTATTGCTGATCAGCCCGGCTTTTCTCGCCTCCAGCTTCATCACTGATTCGGAACTGCCAAAATTCGTATCGGGGGAGAAGGCATCGGTGCCGGTGATGCTCCAACCGGTGGATTTTGAACGCCATGACCTCAAGGGACTGGAAAAAAGTCAAATTTTCAGGTTCGCCGCTATTGGGTCTGGAAACCCAAAGGCATACTCCGAATGCAAGTCGCACCGTCGGGATGCCTTTGTGCTGGAGCTTTTCAGGCAGATCGAAAGAAAGCTGGAGGGATCGGCAACATGCCCCAAGGCCGTTGTGTCGCCGGACCCGGTTACCGATCCACGGTTGTTCGGGTTGGCCGCAATGGCATATCGAAGGAGCGGCACTCCAAAACATTTCCTGGACTCGCAAACGCTGTCAAAAATGCAGAAGGCTGAACTGTACGACAAAGTGGTGCTTTCAGAACGCGGTAAGCCCGCAAAAAACAATCCATATAAATAGTCCGGGGAGGTATAAGGAGAAGCTTATGCAACGCGCCTTCGCGCAGATCCTTTTCTTCGCTCTTCTGATCTGCGGCTTCATGGCTCCCGGTGTTCAAGCCGCCACCGACGCCGGCTTCCGGCAGCGGCTCGCCGCCGACAGCCGCGCCTGCATTATCGCCCGCGACGGCCTCAAAAGGGCCGTCGACTTCGCCGGCTCCCGGCAGGACCTCTTCGCCCCGGACAGGGAGAAGAAGAAAGGGCTTATGACGCGGCGGGAGAAGCTCATCATCTGGAGCGCCTGGAGCTCGGTGCTTGACAGCCAGGCGGCCCTGGACGCCATCCGCGGGAGATGGAAAGACTTCAGTCTCTTTCGGGAGAAGGAGCGGCGCAACGCCTCCTTTGCCCTGAACAACGCCTGCTTCCTGGCCGGATACAGGCATGCGCTGGAATTCATCGCCCTGTCGGACAAAAACCCCGCCCTCGATACGATCCTCGACGAAGCGGTCCCCGAACTGGGGCTCCCGGCGGGGACTTACGGCCGCTTCAAGTTCCGTTTCCTCAACGTGGCCGCGGCAACGGAATTCTCTGCGCTCCAGGCGATCGACAAGGGCTACGCCGACGGCACGAATAAGGAGCTCCGCCGGGCTATCGAGGATGACGGCAGGGTCATCTGGCAGATGGGAAAGGGGAAAGGGCATGCCCTGACCGTCAAGAACGCCCTGGCCGTGGTGAAGAAGGGCGCATTCACCGCCTGGTTCCCGCTGCAGAAGAACGTTTCCGAATGGATGGGGGACACCAAGGTACGGCGAAAAGGCGCCCACCTTATCTCCGGCGAACAGATCGCCTCAATGGGGAAACGGCTCCAGCCGGGCGATATCCTCTTCGAGCGGCACGAATGGTACCTGTCAAACATGGGCCTTCCCGGCTTCTGGACCCACGTCGCCATGTTTGTGGGGACGCCTGCGGAGAGGCGGGCCTTTTTCTCGGACCCGGAGACGACGGCATGGGTGAAGCGGGAGGGAGTGGCGGACGGCAACCTGGAAAAGCTCCTGAGGAAACGCTTCCCGAATGCCTATGCCACCGGAATGACGCCGCTGGAGGACGGGCATCCCCCACGTGTCCTGGAGGCGATCTCCGAAGGGGTCTCCTTCACCTCCCTTGAGTTTTCCGGCGCCGCCGACTCCATCGGGGTGTTGAGGCCGAGGCTTTCCAGGAGGGATAAGGCAGAGGCCGTGATGCGCGCCTTCCGCTACAGCGGCCGCCCCTACGATTTCAACTTCGATTTCCAGACAGACTCCTCCCTGGTCTGCTCGGAGCTGGTCTACAAGGCCTACGAACCCGCGCCAGGGATGAGGGGGCTCAGGTTCCCCCTGTCCGAGATAATGGGGAGGAGGGTGAGCACACCGAACAACATGGTGCGCCAGTTCGACGAACAAAACGGAAGCAGGGAAGCGCAGACCGACTTTGTGCTCTTTCTCGACGGTTTCGAGAAGGAGAAAAGGGCGGTGGAATCCACCCCGGTGGAGTTCCGAAAAAGCTGGACGCGCCCCAACTGGCATATCCTCATCCAGGATGCCCCCAGGGAGATCAAGGCGGGAAAACAGCCTGAAAGGGACGCAAATGGACCATGAACCCGGTGGAAAACAAAGGATCCTCGTAATCAGCGTCTCCGCGGGCGCCGGCCACGTGCGGGCCGCCCAGGCCCTTGAGGCCGCCGCGCAGAGGTGGTATCCCAATGTGGAGGTGACCCACCTCGACCTGATGGAGCTTGCGCCGAGGCTCTTCCGCAAGGTCTACAGCGAGACATACATCGACGTAGTGGAGAAACATCCCGCCTTCTGGGGGTATCTCTACGCAAGGACCGACCGGGAGGAGGTGGACTCCGCCCTCTCGCGGCTGAGAAGGGCCGTCGAGCGGCTCAACACCGGCAAGCTCAAGGAGAGGCTCCGGGAGATCGCCCCCGACCATGTCGTCTGCACCCATTTCCTCCCGGCCCAGCTCCTCTCCCGCTGGGTGCGCAGGGGTGTTTTCAGGAAACCGGTCTGGGTCCAGGTGACCGACTTCGATGTTCATGCGCTCTGGATCCACGATCACATGAACGGCTACTTCGCCGCCAACGAGGAGGTGGCCTGGCGCATGGCGGAGAGGGGGATCCCCGCGGACACCATCCATGTCACCGGCATACCGATCATGCCGGTCTTCAGCGATCCCCTGTCGCGAATCAGGTGCGCCGCCGAATTCAACCTCGATCCGACCAGGAAGACCCTCCTCCTCATGGCCGGCGGCGCCGGGATCGGCGGCATCGAGAAGCTGGCGGAGCGCCTCCTCAGGCTGGAGCTGGACTTCCAGCTGGTGGCCCTGGCAGGGCGCAACCAGGCGCTCCTGGAGGCGCTCAGGGACCTTGCCGCCGCGCATCCGCGGAGGCTCTTCCCCTTAGGTTTCACCAGGGTGATCGAGCGGGTTATGGCTGCCGGCGACCTTGCCATCACCAAGCCGGGAGGGCTTACCACCTCCGAATGCCTGGCCGTGGGGCTCCCGATGATCGTGGTCGCCCCGATCCCGGGCCAGGAGGAGAGAAACGCCGACTTTCTCCTGGAGAATGGGGCGGCCCTCAAGGCGTGCGACACCGGCGCCCTCGCCTACCGGGTGACAAGGCTCCTCGATGAACCGGGGAGGCTGGAGACCCTGCGCAGAAACGCGAACCGGCTCGGCAGGCCCGATGCGGCGCGCTCCGTGCTGGATATCGTCCTGGGAGAAAAGGCGGAGGTGCCGGTCATGCCGCGTTAAAAGGTCGCTTTACCCGTGCAATCGGGTATCAAGTCAGAATGCAATACGCTAAACCCTGGATTCCTGCTTGTGCGGGAATGACATTCAACCTTTCCCTCCCGGCAAGAACGTCCGGCATCATTTCCCCGGATTTTGTTTCAGGTATTCCTCCAGCCTGTCGGCAATCTCCAGAAGCCCTTTCCTTGCCGCTTCGTAATCGTCCTTTTGGGTGACGGGCACCGAGTACCCGCCATAGTACTCGTTGACCTGGTAGAGCCGCGGGCGATGAGAATAATATTTCGGTATGTCGACAAGAAGGTCTCCGAAAACGATGGTCGCCCCTTGGTCCCTTGCCGTTTCCTGCATGGTGAAGGTAATCGTATATTGGATCTTGTCTATTTCATCCAGTTGCCCTGCCGCCGGATATCCGATAAAGCCGTTTGCCACAATAAGGCCTGAATTCCTGTCGGCAACTTCAATGATATGGTCCTTCGAATACAGGTGCCGCACAATCCATTCCCTGGATTTTTCATAGATTTCAGCTCTCGTCATTCCGGGCAGATCCATATCTTTGCCGATACTTTCAAACTGCATGGGAACCGGCCGGTACACCGAACAGGAGGATATCAGCAAAACGAGGAAAATTATCAGGAGTCTCATGGTCATCACCCCCAGCGCCGCGCATCATTTTCGCTGCATTTCTCTTGTAATATCTGTACATTATATCGTAGTTTATTATAACTCGTTTCCAGCCGGAAACCTCCATGCGTCTTTGCGGAAAACCTCTCCGGGGCCGGTGCGGTAATTCCTCGTCGCTTGTGATAACCTGTCGATCATGACGCGCTGGCCGGCGCATTTGCCGGTATCGAAAGTTGCCCGGTTTCCGGGTGGAAATTCTTAAGCCGTTGAGGAGAAAAAATGCTGGTTGACGCGCACGCGCATATTGACTGGTACACGGATGCCTTGAATGAGGCACTCGCCCAGATAGAGAAGCACCGCATTCTTACAATGGCGGTAGCAATGGATGTGCCGGCCTATTTGAAAACGGTGGAGATCGCGCAGTCCTGCCCATTTGTCATCCCAACGTTCGGCATCCATCCCTGGGAGGCAGCGCGCTACGCAGACAGGCTGCATGAACTTGACGGCTACCTGGAGTGGACCCCGGTTATCGGCGAAGCCGGATTGGATTTCCATTACGTGAAGGACAAGGGATTTTATCCCGGACAGATCAAGGTTTTCGAGTACCAGTGCATGTGGGCCGGTCGCCTGTCCAAGCCCATGAACCTGCACACGAAGGGCGCTGAGCGGGAAGTCCTGGAGATGCTCGGGAGGTTCGGGATCGACAGGTCGATCATCCATTGGTATTCGGGCCCCGTCAGCCTGATCGAATCCTATCTGGCAGCCGGTTGCTACTTCACGCTCGGCGTCGATGTCCTGAATCCGGGGAAGCAGCCCGGTATCGTCGATGTCCTGCCAATCGACCGCATCCTGCTGGAGACGGACAACCCGGACGGATACCGCTGGCTGGCTCATGAAATCGGGATGCCGGAGCTGCTCCTGGAAATACTGCGGAAAGTATCGGCAGCAAAAGGCATGGCACCTGCAGAGCTTGAAAGCAAGCTGTGGCAAAACTGGCAGGATTGCATGGAAGATAAACTTGGAGGCGTCGGATGACAAAAGGTCGGCGCCAGCAGATGCGAATTCCCTTATCGTATTGATAAGGGAAAACGTTGTTGCCGCTCTTTTTGCCTTATTCGCTTCGCAAATGTTGGCAAATGGAGCTGCTCGCTGGTACAATAAATTCGGCATCTGCTGACCGGATCGTGTAATCTGCTGCCGGAAGTTGCTGCCCGAGGAGTTGCATATGGCAATAAGAGTGTTGTTGGCGGACGATCACAAGATCCTGCGCGAGGGATTGAAGGCGATTCTCGACATGTCAGGGGATATCGAGGTGGTGGACGAGGCATCGAACGGCAAGGATGCGCTTTCCAAAGCCGTGAAACATCGTCCCGATATCGTCCTGATGGATCTGAACATGGCGGAAATGGGAGGCATCGAGGCCACCCGGTGCATTGTCAAATCGGTCCCGGAGGCGAAGATCCTGATCCTGTCGATGCTCATGGAAGGCAGATGCGTGGCGGATTGCCTCAGGGCCGGGGCCAGGGGGTATCTGCTGAAGGATTGCGCGAGCGATGAGCTGCTGAACGCGATCCGGGCTCTCATGAATGGCGACCCGTTCCTCTGCGCCAGGATCACCGAGCTGATGATCCGCGACTATACACGGAATTCCTCGGCGGACAGAAGGGAATTTGGGTCGGTACTTTCCGCGCGTGAACAGGAAGTGCTGCAACACATAGCCGATGGAAGAAACACAAAGGAAATTGCGTTCACCCTTGGGGTGAGCGTGAAGACCGTGGAAGTGCAACGCCTGAATATAATGAAAAAGCTCAACCTGTTCAGCATTGCCGAACTTACCAAATATGCTCTTCGTGAAGGTCTTACATCGCTGGATTAGCTGTGCATCTTTCATGGCCGTGCCCCTGTATGCCGCGAGTCGAAGTCGAGAAATCGTTGTTGCTGCATCATCCGAGTCTCTTCCTGATTTTCCCCGGGTAAGGGAATTCCCTATCATACTAGTCATTAAGCAATTGAATGCAGCCGTGTTGCTGTACTACCCTGCTGCATCGTCGCGGGGGTATCTCTTCGGCAGTTCCCGGAGGGATGAGCTCCCGTGGATTCCTTGCCCCCCAAATGGAATGAAATCGTGTCCCTTGGTGGCTTCCGGCTTGACAATGGCCGGTGGGCAGGCAAACTTGTTCGGGGGGAACCGGCATGAAGCACCAGATTGTGCAGGAGCAGGTTTGTCCTGGTCGAGTGCTTGTGATGGACGATCAGGACTGTGTCAGGGAAGTCTTGCGGGAAATGCTGGAGGTATTGGGCTGGGAAGTGGTCTGCGCCCGGGAAGGCGCCGAAGCTGTTGCTCTCTACCGCCAGGGCAGAAACGAGGGCAGGCCTTTCTCACTGGTGATACTTGATCTTGAAGTCCCGGAAGGCATTGACGGCAAGGAGGCGATGGGCGAGCTTTTGCGCCTTGACCCTGACGTCAGGGCAGTTGTCTCCAGTGGATACTATGATGAACCTGTTTTTGCCAACTATCGGAGCCATGGTTTCCTTTCCATACTGGCAAAGCCTTACCGGGTTGAAGACCTGGTGAATGTATTGGGGAACTTGCCGTGAACATTCGAGTAACTGCTTGAATGTTCACGGCAGGAAATTCCGGAAAGAAGAATCAATCGATAAGGGAGACCCTGTTGCTGGATGTCCATAATGCGTGAAAGGGATAATGGGCCTGTGAAAAAAATACTGATGATCGATCCTTCCGAAACTTTCACCAGGTTTCTTGGCCGCATAGTGACAAGGATGGGCTATGAAACCCTGGTTGCCGGTGATGCGAAGACGGGACTGGTCCTTGCCAGGGAGAAAATGCCGGATCTGGTCATATCCGAATTACATTTTGGCGAGTATGATGGCCTGTCGTTGTGCGCGGAGATAGTCGGCTGCCCTGAAACCGCTGCTGTTCCCGTTGTGTTTGTCACAACGGACGGGAGCCGGGATGGGCGCCGGCGGGCGGAAGATGCTGGTTGTTCGGACTACCTGACGAAACCCGTGACTATAAATGATATCCACGACATGCTGCAGCGGAATCTGCCTTTCGAAAAGAAAAGGTTGACGCCGCGAATCCGGGCGGAACTTGATGTGGAGATTGCTTCCGGGAAGCGTCGCATATCAGCCAAAACAGAAACAATAGGCTGTGGCGGCATGCTGGTGGCAGCCTGCGGCGAAGGAATCCACATCGGCCAAACGGTTCAAATATCGCTCTGCTTGCCCTCAAACAGTGATCCTGCAAAGCTGACGGGAGAGATCATATACCTGCTGGAATCCGCAGATTCGACTCAAGAGCCCGGCATCGGCATCAAATTCACGGACATGGGACCGGATGGCGGGGCAAGCCTGGCGCAGTTCGTGGAAGAGCAGATGTCCTAGGTCTCCCGGGAAAACTCTGACCTGCTTGCTTCTCCGTGGTCTGTCTTCCCTGCTCCGCGGATCTGCTGCAGTTCAAATGCTGCTCCACTATATGACAGCGGACCGCGGCAACCCATCCTACCCACAGTAAATTGAAAAAACAAATTTCAATTTGACAAAACTCTTCATAAGCCTTACTGGTAATCCAAAGGCATAATTCCTGTTTTTGCGTCGAAACAGGGAAACCGGAATTGTGCTGCCAGAATATCCTGCGCGTACAAGAGATAATCAATATGAGTTCAAACAACATCGAGATACTTGAGGATGAGCCCCTTGCCGACTTGACTTCTTTCGGCGTAGGCGGCAAGGCGCGGTATTTCGCACGGATTGCAAGCGAAGAAGATGCCTCGTCAGCCCTGTCTTTTGCTGCGGAAAAGGGTGTTGAAACCATAGTGCTGGGCGGGGGCAGCAATGTCCTGGTCAGCGATGAGGGGTTTGCGGGGCTGGTCATTCTGAATCGCATCACGGGATACGCCGTTGAGGAGTCGGGCGGCGATGTGGTCGTCAGTGCCGGTGGCGGTGAGGACTGGCAGGATTTTGCGGACCTCTGCGTCGCGAAGGGATGGCAGGGGGTCGAATGCCTTGCGGGCATACCCGGAACGGTTGGCGCTTCTCCGGTCCAGAACATAGGCGCATACGGGCAGGATGTGTCGCAGGTCATTCTGGAGGTACGATGCCTGGAAATGGCGACCGGAAAAGTTGTTATTTTCGATAAAAAGAAATGCGCCTTTCGCTATCGCGAGAGCATCTTCAATACCCGTGAAGCCGGGAAATATATCGTGACGTCGGTTACCTTCAGACTCAAGAAGGGGGCGGCTCCGCTCATAACCTACCGGGAACTCGAAGAAAAGCTTTCATGCATCCCATTGCCGACACTGGCTGATGTGCGTGATGCCGTGATAGGAATCAGGGCCGGCAAGGGAGTGCTCATACGAAACGGTTACGAATCTTTCAAGAGCGCCGGGTCGTTCTTCAAAAACCCGGTTGTCCAGCGTGCCCGGTTCGAAACAGTGGAACGGCTGGTTGCCGGGCACGGGGAGGCGGCAAGCTGGGCCTGGCCTTTGCCGAGCGGCGACGTCAAGATATCTGCTGCGTTCCTCATCCAGAGCGCGGGATTCGAAAGGGGATGCCGCAAGGGAAGAGTAGGCCTTTCGCCTTATCACACCCTGATACTCGTCAACCACGGCGGCGCGACTGCCCGTGAAATCGTTGACTTTGCCACGGAAGTGCGAAACGGAGTACGGGAGCGGTATGGTGTCATCCTGGCTCCCGAACCCCGTCTGGTGGGTTTCAGTTCATCCCCGTTCTGAACGAAGTAATTTGAGTTGGCTGCTGATTGATTCCATAGATGACAAATCTGCCAGGAGGCCCAAATGGCATTGCCGGAACTGGTAAGGCTGGCGGTGGAAAAGAGACTGTCCCGGTACTGCCTGAAAAAGGCTCCTGTTCACGTGATGGACAGGTTCAAGGTCGGTTTCAGGTTCCGCGGGAACAATGTGACGTTGTATGAATCACGCCCATATTTTGACGCCCCGGATCAATGGACGGAAATTGTCGTTGCCCAGTTCCGTTTCAATCCGGAATCTGCACTGTGGGCACTTTACTATCCGGACCGCAACTCGCGCTGGCATTTGTATGTCGATCTCGATCCGTCCAGGAAATTTGACAATCTTTTGCAGGAGGTCGACAGCGATCCCACCGGGATCTTCTGGGGCTGATCCCCGGGGAAAAATTCAATATGCAGAGCCTGACCCCACAACTGGACCCCACCTCGCTGAAACTCTTCGTGGCGATAGTGGAGGAGGGTACGATCGCTGCTGCGGCTGAACGGGAACACATCGCCGCTTCTGCCGTGAGCAAGCGCATGAGCGACCTGGAGGCTGCGCTCAATACGCAGCTGCTGAGAAGGACCAACAAGGGTGTCGTGCCGACTGCGGCCGGGGTGACGCTGCTCAACCTGGCGCGCGGTGTCCTGCACGACCTGAACGACATCTTCCTGCAGATCCAGGAGTATTCCAGCGGCGTCCGCGGCAGGGTGCGGTTGTGGGCGAATATCTCCGCAATAAACCAGTTCCTGCCCAACGAGCTCAAATCCTTCCTGAACGGGCATCCCAACATTCAGGTCCGCCTGGAGGGGAGCATCAGCGAGAGCATCATGAAAGCGGTGGCCGAGGGCGCGGCCGATGTGGGGGTCATCACGATGGAAACGTGCCGTGAGGACCTGGAGTATATTCCCTACCATACGGATCAGCTCATCGTGATCACGCCTAAAGACCATGACCTGGCGCGCAGCAGATCGGTTTCGTTCCGGGAGACGCTGGATTACGATTATGTCGGGCTTCCGGTCGGCAGCGCACTGAACAACCGGATCGTGCGGGCAGCCAACGACCTGGGCAGAACCACGAAGCTTCGGATTCACGTCAACAGTTTCGACGCCCTGTGCCTGATGGTGGAGGCGGGCCTCGGGATTGGGATCGTGCCGAGGGGCGCTGCCAAGCCCTACTTCAAGGGTTTGCGCATCAGGGCTGTGCAATTGCGGGAGCCATGGGCTGACCGCGATCTGAAACTGTGCGTCCGCTCGTACGATGCGCTGACCGCCGCGGCGAAACTACTGGTCGATCATCTCCGGCAGGACAAGTAGCGACACGAGCCTTCGCCATTCGCGATGGCAGCCTCACGAGATACTGCTTTCCAGCAGTTTTCAGCTTTGATATAGACTGGAAACATCACACCTTGAAGGTGTGATGTTTTTTTTGACTTTTTGACAAATCAACCAGAGGAGCACGATACCATGCCGAATCAATTCAGGATAGCAGTGTTGCCCGGGGACGGAATCGGCCCTGAAGTTATGAAGGAAGCGCTGAAAGTGCTTGATGCAGTGGAAAAGAAGTTCAACGTGTCCTTCGAGCGTACACATGCAAACGTGGGGGGTGCTGGTATCGACAACGAGGGTAAGGCCCTCCCCGAGACGACCGTTGATATTTGCAAGTCCTCCGATGCAATCCTGTTCGGATCCGTGGGCGGACCCCGCTGGGAGTCGCTTCCGCCTGACGAGCAGCCGGAGCGTGGAGCGCTCCTGCCGCTGCGCAGGATCTTCGGTCTCTATGCCAATCTCCGTCCCGCAATCATATTCCCCTCGCTTACCGGGGCTTCATCGCTCAAGGAAGAGGTCGTATGCGGCGGATTCGACATCCTGGTTATCCGTGAACTGACCGGTGGGATCTATTTTTCCCAGCCCAAGGGGATCGAGGGCGAGGGAAGTGAAAGGGTCGGTTTCGACACCCTTCGCTACAGCGTCCCTGAGATCGAGCGGATTGCACGTGTCGCTTTCCGGGCGGCGCGGGAACGTAGCAGGAAAGTTTGTTCCATCGACAAGGCCAATGTTCTTTCTTCGTCTGTACTGTGGCGAGAGACGGTCTCTGCCATCAGCAAAGACTATCCGGACGTGGAGCTGACACACATGTATGTGGACAATGCTGCAATGCAGCTGGTCCGTTGGCCGAAGCAGTTCGATGTGCTGCTGTGCGAGAACATGTTCGGGGATATCCTGTCGGACGAAGCCGCCATGCTGACCGGGTCGCTGGGAATGCTCCCCTCGGCGTCGCTTGCCGAGGGGACATTCGGCATATACGAACCTTCGGGAGGCTCGGCGCCGGACATAGCTGGACAGGGAATCGCCAATCCCATCGCCCAGATACTCTCCGTTGCGATGATGCTCCGTTATTCCTTCGAGCTCCATGATGCCGCCGAAGCTGTCGAAGCTGCCGTGGTCAGGGTGCTGGAGCAGGGGTGCCGGACGGCAGACATCTTCCAGGGGGGTGATGGCGAGCGCAGGGTGACCACCAGGCAGATGGGAGACGCAATTGCCGCGGCGCTCTAAATTGGAGCGAAAGGCATGGGCATGAAAAGGGGGGGCGGGCTGTCTGTATGCAGCCTGCCCCCTTTTCAGTTTTCGTGATGCCTTTTTTCCTGATTTCAACGTCATTGACCTGGTTGGTGTATAATTGTTCATATGGCGGAATAATCCAGGCGCAGGAGGGCGGAAATGAAAAAAACCATTAGTGTAGCCCTTGCGGCCATGGCCATGATATTTGCAAGTCTCGTCACGGCGTTCGCAGCCCCACAGGGTCACAGAGGATCAGCCGGCCCCGGCGGATATGCTGGTCAAGGAGGATATGGCGGACACAGCGGTTACGCCGGACACGGCGGGTATTACAGGCCCGGTGGATATGGCGGGCATGGAGGTTATGTCGGGCACGGCGGATATTACGGTGGCGGCGTCTGGTTTGGTGCGGGATGGTGGGGTCCCTACTACCCGTATTATCCCTATTACCAGCCTTATCCGTATTATCCGGCGCCGACCGTTGTAGTGCCCCGGCCGGGTTACTGGTATTACTGCCGGGACCCGGAGGGCTACTATCCTTATGTGAGACAGTGTCCGGGTGGGTGGATGAGGGTCGTGCCTTCTCCTCCGCCTCCCGTTGAGAAGGATGAGGTATGCATGACCGTAGGCATTGAGTTTGATACCGGCAAGGCCTTCATCAAGCCCGCCTATTTCGGGGAAGTGGATAGAATTGCCAGTTTCATGAAAGAACACCCCCGGGTAATCGGGACCATTGAAGGTCATACCGACAGCGTGGGCAGCGCAGCATACAACCTCGACTTGTCCCAGAGACGCGCGGAAAGCGTCGTCAATATGCTGGCGGAAAAATACGGTATCGACAGGTCGCGGCTTACGGCACAGGGGTATGGCCCGGCCAGGCCTGTCGCTGACAACGGCACAAAAGAAGGTCGGCAGAAGAACAGGAGAATTGTGGCCAATTTCGGCTGTGTGCCGCTTGACAAATAACGTTCGTTCCCGGAAACACTTTAAGCAAAAAACGGAGTGTTGGGCTTCTGTTGGAGTTCATGACCCGCCATTTCAGGATAAATGGCAGACTGCTGCAGGCGCTTCAAGAAAAACGGGATATGTCCTGCTGCCATTTCGTGAACCTGCGTGACAGCATGAAATCATGTAGTATTTCCTTTCCCAATGTAATATTATTCCCTTTCCTTGCCATTGCCGGGAAGGACGCCGCTTCCTGCCCCTGAGCCGCAGAACGGCACGGTATGCTTGGAGAAACTATTTCCATGTAGAAGGGATAAACCATGTCAAAGAAAGATGAGCTTGACGAGACTTTCGAAGAAGAAGAGAGTTTTGCCGAACTGCTGGAGAAGAGCCTTGGCGAGCAAAGCGGCAGACTGAATCCCGGCCAGAAGGTGACTGCGCGGGTCCTCAAGATCAGTGGGGAATGGCTTTTTATCGATACCGGCCACAAGGGGGAAGGCGTCGTCGACCTGAAGGAGTTCCTGGACCTGGACGGCAACCTGACGGTCAAGGAGGGGGTCGAGATAGTGGCCTATTTCCTTTCGTCCCGCCATGGTGAAATGCGCTTCACCACCCGGATCGGCGGTGGCGCGGCCGGCAGTGCCCAGCTGGAGGAGGCCTGGCAGGCGGGCGTTCCGGTGGAGGGCCTGGTGGAGAAGGAGATCAAGGGTGGCTACGAGGTCAAGCTGGCCGGCACTACCCGCGCTTTCTGCCCTTTTTCGCAGATGTCCCTGCGCCGCGTCGACAATCCCGAGTCGCTCGTCGGAAGCCGGCTGGAATTCCGGATCACGGATTACGGTGAAAACGGCCGTAACATCGTCGTCTCCCGCCGCGTCCTGCTGGAGGAAGAGCAGCAAAGGGCCCGGGAAGAATCTCTTGCGGCCATCGCCGAAGGCATGACGGTCAACGGCTCTGTCACCTCGTTGAGGGACTTCGGGGCCTTTGTCGATATCGGGGGGATTGAAGGTCTGGTACCCATGTCTGAGCTCGGCTGGAGCCGTGTCAAGGATGTTCGCGATGTTTTGAGCGTCGGTCAGCAGGTGCAGGTGGTGATAAAAGCCATAGACCGGGAAAAGGAAAGGATATCCCTGAGTCTCAAGGATGCAATGGCCGATCCCTGGGAAAAGGTTGCCGAGATGTATCCGGAAGGATCGTTCCACACCGGCAAAGTGGCGCGCCTGGCGCCCTTTGGCGCGTTCGTCACCCTTTCGGACGGTGTGGACGGGCTTATTCACATCTCCAGGCTCGGAGCGGGAAAGCGGATCAATCATCCCCGTGAAGTGCTGCAGGAAGGTGACAGCGTCGAGGTCAAGGTCGAGAGCTTCGACCGGGCCAACCGCCGGCTTTCCCTGGCCCTTGCGGGCGCGGCCCGCGCAGCTGACGAGGAAGAGGCGTCGATAGCCGAATACCGGCGCAAGTCCGGCGAGGCCCCGAAGGGGATGGGTACATTGGGCGAGATGCTGCAGGCCAAGTCGAAAAAGAAAAAGTAGGGATTGTACGGAGCATGCAGACGCAGGCTCGATATCCAGGGAACACGGGGGCGGATTCGATTTATGCTGCGCAGCATATTGAAGAACCGTCCCCGTTCTTGTTTTCAGCGACATCAAAGACAAAGTGTTTCGAATCTATTCCCCAAAAGTAAGCTATACGATTTGCATGCTGGAAATGAAAGGAATCAGCAACCTTTTGTTTGGTGGATAGTTCCGAAGTGTTTAATGGGATTGAAAAAAAACAATACAATACATTGCTGCGTTCTCCGAGCCCTTCTGCAAAACCCCGCTGAATAATTTCCCGGGTTTTGCTGGTGAGGGGACAAGTGTTGAAACTTGACAAAAATAAATTAATATGTGTTGGTGAAAAGGTTTTATCATTTCCTGCCCGGAACATCGCGCAGAGAGATTATTGGATTTGGCCAGGCTGATCCAGATCCATGGAGGTGAATGATGCCGGGTATCATTGCTGCCATTGCTAAACGTTTCAATTGGCTTCTGGTTGCGGCAATCTTTGTTCCGCTGGCCGTACTGGCTTTTTTTGCGCTGCAATTTCCGGGCAACGATCTCGATCCTCTCTCCGCGGAAGAAAGGGCTTGGCTCCATGCCCATCCGGTAATCCGCTTCGCACCGGACCCTGATTTCCCACCCACCGAATATTTCGACAGCACTGGCAGGTACAACGGTATTACGGCTGATATTCTGGCCCTTGTCGAGAAAAAACTCGACATACGTTTCCAGGTCGTCCGCTTGAGGAACTGGGATGAGGTCATAAACTTCGCCAGGACCAGGCGGATCGATTTTTTTGCAGCCTCAGAAACCCCGCAGCGAATTCAATATGCCCTGTTTACAGCCCCTTACATGGAATTGCCGGCAGCGATCATTGCCCGCGAGAAGGTCAAGGTTCCGCTAACCATGGCAAACCTGAAGGGGATGAAGGTTTCCGTGGTTTCCGGTTATGCCGTTCACGAATACATCGCCAGAAATTACCCCGAGGTGAATCTTGATGTGGTGGCGGATGTGCAGACGGCACTGCGAAAAGCATCGTTCGGCACCAGCGACGCTTTCGTGGAAAATCTTGCAACAGCGTCATATTACATTGAAAGGGAGGGAATAACGAACCTTCGCGTCATTGGAGATTCCGGCTATACCTACAGGATGGCATTCGCTTCGCGCAAGGACTGGCCGATCCTGAACCGCGTCCTGGCGAAGGGCCTGGAGCAGATTGGCGCGGATGAGAAAAAATCCATTTACCGGAAATGGATTCCGTTGGAAACCAGGTCCCTGTTCACCAGCAAGGTATTCCAGACCTCGTTGATTGCCACTTTTGCCACGGTGATTCTGCTGATGTCGGGAATTATGGTGTGGAACAGGACCCTTGCAAGGAAGGTCAGCCTGAGGACCGGAGAGCTGGAAAAGGAACTGGCTGAGCGCAAGCGCATGGAGACAGAACTGCGGGATGCACGCGACGAGCTGGAACTGCGAGTGTCGGAGCGTACGTCGGAATTGACCTCTGCCAATAAACTGCTGCAGCGCGAAATATCCGTTCGCAAAAGGGCCGAGGAACAGCTGAAACAAAAGAAGGGACTGCTGGAGGAACTGAACGACACCCTGGAGAAAAGAGTTCATGAGGAAGTGGCGAAGAACCGGCAGAAGGACATTGTCCTGGTCCAGCAGAATCGCCAGGCCGCCATGGGAGAAATGCTGGATCATATCGCCCATCAGTGGAAGCAGCCGATCACTTCACTGTCCCTGATTGTTCAGGATGTGGCAGATTCCTGGTCAAATAACGCGATGTCGGATGAGAGCGTCGAAGAAGCCGTTGGCACGGCAATCTCGCTGCTTGAACATATGTCCCAGACGATAGACGTCTTCAGGAATTTTTACCGGCCGGATAAGGAAAGAAAAGAGTTCAACATAAAGGATTCCATAGACCAGGCCCTCACATTCATAGCGCCGGCTTTGAAGTTTCACCGCATCAGAGTAGAGCTCGAAGCCGATCCTGAAATGGCTGCGATCGGTTTCCCGAACGAATACACTCAGGTGCTGCTTAACATCCTTACCAATACGCGGGATGCAGTGAGTGCCAGGGGGGTGGAAAATCCGATTGTGACTATAAAGGCTTTTGCAGAGAGCAATCGTGCCGTTGTAACCATCATGGACAATGCCGGAGGTATTCCGGAACCGATTATCGGCAAGGTCTTCGAGCTCTATTTTTCGACCAGGGAGCCCGGCTGTAGTTCCGGGGTCGGGCTCTACATGTCCAAAAACATCATCGAGAGAAATATGGGCGGTGTCCTGACCGTAGCAAACGCAGATCAAGGGGCCCGGTTCAGAATTGAACTCGACATGCCGCAGCGATGAACATCTGGTTGTCGCTTCCTCTTTTTCTTTTCCTTGCCGAGTGTCCCGTCAGGCGCGAGCATTCAATCACCTTGCATTCCCCACTGGGCAATCACGTAATTCCGGGTCTTGAAGGCTTCGGGGCAATATTGGGCCGCAATTGATAATGTGGAGTGGTTTGCTATATTTAAATATCATACGTTCCTGGCGGCAGTACACTTGATAATTTAGGTTTTGATCGTTTTGCCTGTGGAATAATCACCATGAGCAAAGCCTGGCCACAGCTTGCGAGGTAGTTATGTCAATGACTTCATACATCATAAAATGCCCGTCATGCGGAACCGGAAACAGCATACCGGCCGAGAAGGAAGGGCTGAGGGGGCTCTGCGGCAATTGCAAAGCGATATTGCCGCCGCTGTACTGTCATCCGCAGCAACTGAGCGAACACAACTTCGACAGTTTCGTCAGCTCGTACCCAGGTCCCGTGCTCGTGGAATTCTGGGTGCCCTGGTGACCGCACTGCACCTCATTCGCACCGGCGGTGCGAACATTAGCCGAAAAGCTGGCCGGAGAGGCTGCGGTCGTTCAGGTGGATGCAGATGAGAACCCTGCACTTTCTTCCCGTTTCGGGGTGAGTGGCGTCCCGGTGGTACTGCTGCTCAGGAATGGAAAAGAGGTTGACCGAATTGAAGGTGCCCGGCCCGCTGAAGCGATGATATCCTGGCTCCGGCAGCATCAGTGAGTTGTGGCAGCCCGTTACGGAGGCATGCATGGTCAAGCTTAAGCGCGTCTATGATCCGCCTGACCCTCGAGACGGCCGCCGTTTTCTTGTGGAGCGTCTTTGGCCGAGGGGCGTTAAAAAAGAGCAACTGCATATGGACGGCTGGGTGAAGGAAGCTGCGCCGAGTGATGATTTGCGACGCTGGTTCGGGCACGACCCTGCAAAGTGGGACGAGTTCCGCTGCCGCTATTTCGCCGAACTGGAAAAGAACCCCGATGCCTGGCAGGAATTTCTGGACGCGGCTCATGGCGGCGACATAACACTGCTCTTCAGCTCTCACGACCTTGAGCACAATAATGCAGCCGCCCTGCAGGAATTTCTTGAGAAACGACTGGATTAGTATTTTATGGAAATGCCCATTCCTGGTCCGGTTTGCATGATTTCCGCTGTCGTGACGAGACGGAAGTGATCGACCTTGTCGGCCCGTTTTTCATGAAGAAATAAACTATCCACGGCTGATGTGGATAACTGGTCCCCATCTGTGGATAACACTGAAAATTACCACGTATCCTCAAGCACTTCTGCAATATGCACAACGGATGGGCATCACTTGCAAGTAGTTGAAATATCGTGTCAATAGTTTTTTGTGGCTGAGAAATAGCAAGTCATCGAGCGCTTTATTCCGCCCATTCCTGCAAAGTTGATGCGAAGTGGATAACTGCGGAGAAAAAGGTGAAAAAACAGGGGGGGGAGGAAGCCCGGCCCGAGACGGCGTTTGTCACCTGAACCGTTGGAATGCTTTTAACATGAGCTCCCTGTAATGAGCCGGAGAATGTCTTCAGGCATGAGGCTGATATGTCTGGCTGCGCATTGAGCCGCATGGCCGTCACCCGTGCCGCGGTAGCAATGTTTGCCTCCCCGTTTTCGCAGGGGATCATAGCAAGCGTGAGAACAGATGTGCGAACCATTCCCTTATCCTGTCACTAATGGGCCTTTTATCCCATTTTTCCTTCGTAATGATATCCGATTGCTCCAGGTCCCGGGAAAACATGTCTTCCATTTCGGCTGCAAAACGGCTGCTCAGGATGATTGCGTTCACTTCGTTGTTGGTGGAAAAGCTCAGGAAGTCCATGTTTGTGGATCCGACAGTCGACCAGACCTCATCGATAACCGCGGTTTTGGCGTGGAGCAGGGCATTCCCGAGTTCGTACAATTTAACCCCTGCCTCCAGAAGTTCTTCGTAGTAGTACCTGCCGGCGTTCATGGCCAGTTGCGAATCGCTGTTCCTGGGAAGGATCAGTTTTACGTCGACACCGCTTTTTGCAGCTTCGGTAAGGGCATTCACCATCTGCCGGTCAGGGACGAAGTAAGAATTTGTCAGATGGATCGTGCGTTCTGCGGACATGATGCCTGACAAGTACATGATGAAAGTCGTGCGCCGCTTTTCTCCCGGCGAACTCTGGATCACCTGCACAAGGTCCGAACCCTTGGCGTCCAGTTCGGGGAAGTAGTCCCGGTCCCGGATCTCCGGCCCCTTCTGCCATTTCCACGTGTTGAAGAACAGTTCCTGGAACTGGGCAACGACGGGCCCTTCGATGAGTACGTCGGTGTCCCTCCAAGGTATTTCGCTTGTGCCCCTGGTTTCATTGCCGAAGAACATGCTCGAATAAACATGGCTTATGTTGACCCCGCCGGTTATGGCGATGCTGCCGTCCACCACCAGGATCTTCCTGTGGTCGCGGCGTGTCAGGCGCCATTTCCTGCGTGCCTTCAGCGGATTGACCGGGTTGTATTCCAGCACCGACACTCCTTTGTCGCTCAGTGCCTGGAAAAAGGCGGGCGGGGTTGTGATGCTTCCGACGCTGTCATAGATGAGATTCACCTGGACCCCTTCCTGTTGTTTCCGGACCAGGAGATCGGCGAGCTTGCGCCCCGTTTCGTCGTCCTCGAAAATATATGTTTCCATGTTTACGTGGTTTCTGGCGTTTTCAATGGCCTTGAACATGGCAGCGTAGGTCGCGGGACCGTCGATCAGAAGTTCGACCTTGTTGCCCTTGACGATGGGTTTCCCGCTCAGTACTTCCATCACGGAAAGATGGTTATTCAGGATATCCGTCGGCTCAACGGAAGATTTAAGTCGGCCGAGAATTTGCTTGCTTTGCTGGGGAGAAAGCAGTCCCCGTGAGGATGCGATCCTGGGCGGCCTGTGGTCAGGTTGGATGTCGGCGATGATTTTTGAGGTGTCGGGCAGTGTTGCGCATCCGGAAAGCAGGCCGGAAACGGCAAAGGACAGGAGTATGATAAGTTCGAGCGGAACCATACGAGCCATGCACAAATTTTACCTGACATCCGGGAGATTGAAATGGCTTTTAAAATACCTTTACGTGGTTTCAAACCGGAAATTCCGGACTTTGTAAGCCATTACCGGGAGTTTCAGGACGGACAACACTTAGCGGGCCGCACTTGATCCACCAGTTGCTTTCGAAGAATCGATCTTCAGCTGCGAAGACTCCACCTTGCCTTGTTTCGAGAGTTTCGACTGGTTGGAAAACTTGAACTGGTTCGACACCCTGGATTGTTCCGGCAGCTTGGACTGGGTCGACAGTTTGACCTGGCCGGACAGTTTTGACTGGGGGGAGATTTTCAACTGCTTTGATGCCATGGTGTGCTTGTCCTGGTGGGAAATTGCGGAAGGATTGTCCAATTTCTCGTCGGCGGCCAGAACATCGCCCACCGGGACTCCCAGGGACATGCCGAGAGAAGCCGCCATCGTGGCAATGGCGAGTGTTTTGCCGAGAGCGGCGGCGGACTGCTTTTCATCTTTCATTTCCTGGTGCGGTTTTCCATATATACAGGGTTTATTTTTGGGGGCAAGAGAATTCTGCCCCGAGGACCGTGAGAGAGAAGCCCCTTGACGCGCTGTTTCCATTAACCTATAAAAAAACAGGTAAATTTTCATATTCAGATTTTTCCCGGCTTCGTCACCGGCCAGAACCTGGTCGTCGATGGCGGTTTGGTAAAAAAAATGATCTCCGAGGAATAAACGGGACACACCCGCCGATCTTCCGCGCTGGTTGCAGGCCTTCGTGAAATGGCTATCCCGTTTTCCTTCTGACAAGAGGTTTATCCATGAGTGTCATCTATCTGCTGGTATCCGCTCTCTGTGTCCTTGCCTTGTCGTATCGCTACTACTCGGCCTTTATCGCCGCCAAAGTACTGATGCTCGACGACCGCAACATTCCGCCTGCGGTTTCCTGCAATGACGGAAAGGATTATGTCCCGACCAACAAGTGGGTCGTCTTCGGCCATCACTTCGCCGCCATTGCCGGCGCGGGACCACTGATCGGCCCCACGCTGGCCGCCCAGTACGGCTGGGGGCCGGGATTCTTCTGGATCCTGCTGGGATCTGTGTTCGCCGGATGCGTCCACGACATGATCATCCTGTTCGCTTCAGTACGCCATAGAGGGCAGTCTCTGTCGGTCATCGCCAAAAAGGACGTGAGCAGGCTTACCGGCGTTACCACCGCATTCGTCACACTATTCATAATCATAGTTGCGTTATCCGGACTCGCAGTTGCTGTCACCAACGCACTCTACAACAACCCCTGGGGCGTATTCACCATCGGCATGACCATTCCGATTGCCATGGTTGTAGGCGTTTACATGTTCAAGATCAGGCCGGGAGCGATCCTGTCGGGGTCGGTCTTCGGCGTCATCGCCGTTCTTGCCGCCGTGTACTTCGGGGCGCCCGTCGCGGAATCGTCCCTTGCCGGGTGGTTCACCTTCAGCAAGGTGAACCTTTCCATCATGCTGCCGGTTTACGGTTTCTGCGCTGCGGCCCTGCCGGTGTGGCTGCTGCTCGCGCCACGGGATTATCTCAGCACCTACCTCAAGATTGCCGTGATCGGGGTGCTGGCGCTCGGGCTGTTCATGGTCAACCCGACCGTGAAGATGCCGTTTGTTACCGGGTTCATCGAGGGAGGCGGGCCGATCATCCCCGGCCCGGTCTGGCCCTACGTATTCATTACCATCGCGTGCGGCGCAATCTCTGGATTCCACGCCCTGATCGGCTCCGGAACGACACCCAAGATGCTGGAAAAAGAGAGCCAGATACGGCTGGTGGGGTATGGCGCCATGCTGACCGAGGCTTTCGTCGGCCTGATGGCGCTGTTGGCCGCAGTGACCCTGGTCCCCAACGATTACTTCGCCATCAACACGTCGGCGGCGGCCTTTGCCAAGCTCAACATGCCGGTGAAGGACCTGCCGGAGTTGTGCCGCCTGGTCGGCCTGGATGTCACCCACCGTCCCGGTGGGGCGATTTCCCTGGCCGTCGGCATGGCGCACATCTTTTCCAGCATGGGAGAGGGGCTGCGTCACACCATGAAATACTGGTTCCAGTTCATCATCATGTTCGAGGCACTGTTCATCCTGACGACCATAGATGCGGGAACGCGGGTTGCGCGTTACATACTGCAGGATATCCTGGGGAACCTCTATGCTCCCCTCAAGAAGACGGATTGGGCGCCCGGCGTCGTGCTGACCAGCGGGACGGTTTCCTTCGCATGGGGATACATACTTTACACCGGTGACATTTCGACCATCTGGCCCATGTTCGGGGTCACGAACCAGACGCTGGCGGCCCTGGCCCTGGCTATCGGAACTACCATCATTCTCCGCATTGCGTCCAACAAGCTGTACGCAATCGTAACGGCGGCGCCGTGCCTTGTCATGGCTGTGACGACATTCGCGGCGGGATTCATGAACATAAAGCTCTACCTGTCCAAGGGGATGATGCTCAACGCAGTTCTCAGCGCTGTCATCATCGTTCTGGTATCGATTATTATAGTTGATAATATCCGTGTCTGGATTACGCTTCTGAAGACGGAAAAGCCGGTCGGAATGAACGACGAGAGGGGGAGGATCTATTGCCCGGCCGTTTCCGCCCATGCGCCTGATGACCTGCCGCTTGCGTGATTGAACGACAATTTCCTTTACATGCGGCATTGATTTTAGTATAAATAAAAAATCTGACGGAACGGGGCACTTTCACGATCCCGCACCGGAGGAAAAACATATTTGTAAGTCTGTATGCAAGGGCACAGCCTGCGCACAGGACCGCGAACGATACCCGACGGTACCTTCATGCCTTCTTTCGCCTTGTGCGCAAGAAGGTTTTTTGTTTTCAGGGAGAATAAAAATTGGACAAGCGTATCGGTGTCATCGGGATTGTCATCGACAATCCGAAACAGGTTACTGAAAAGGTAAACGCCATTATAAGCAGCTATGGCCACATGGTGATCGGCCGCATGGGCATTCCGCGGCAGGATGCCAACGTGGGGGTGATCGCCCTGATCATCGAGGGGACAACAGACGAAATCGGCGCTCTGACCGGCCGCTTGGGCAATACGCCCGGGGTCACGGTGAAGTCCGCGCTAACCGGCAAAACGATTCAGGAGGCAAAACATGATTGACGAGAAACAACGCACTTCCGATTCATTCATTGATGACATGCTTATCCTCAGGCTGCTCGCCGAAGGTTTAACCACCGCGAATGACAAAGAGGCTGTGAAGCGGATCATCGGGAAAGCCCGTGATTACCACGGCCTGTCAGCAGGGGAGGTCGCGGTTCTCCTGCAGGTCCAGGAGCCCGGGCTGTTGCGGGAAATGTATGCCGCGGCCGCTTCAGTCAAGGAGGCGATCTACGGCAAACGCATTGTCCTGTTCGCGCCGTTGTATCTATCCAGCCACTGTGTCAACAATTGCGTCTACTGCGGCTACAAGAGAAGCAACAAGGAACAGCTCCGCCACCGCCTCACGATGGAGGAAGTGAGAAAAGAAGTTGAAATCATGGAGTCACTGGGCCACAAGCGACTGGCACTGGAAGCGGGTGAGCACCCGGCCAACTGCCCCATCGACTACGTGATCGATGCGATCAGGGAGATATACAGCGTCAAGGACGGCAACGGCGCCATACGCCGCGTGAACGTCAACATCGCCGCCACCACCATTGAAGAGTACCAAAAGCTCAAGGAAGCGAACATCGGCACATACATCCTGTTCCAGGAAACCTACCATCGCCCCACATATGCCCGGCTGCACCCCTCCGGGCCGAAGCGGGACTACAACTGGCACACCACCGCAATGGACCGGGCCATGCAGGCCGGCATCGACGACGTCGGAATCGGCGCTCTCTACGGCCTCTATGATTTCAAATACGAAACCGTGGCCATGTTCCTGCATGCCGAGCATCTCGACAGGACTTTCGGCGTGGGACCGCACACCATTTCCATTCCCCGCATGCGGCCGGCGGGCGACGTGAACCTGGGCAGTTTCCCCCACCTGGTCAGCGACGAGGACTTCAAGAAAATCATCGCGATAATCCGCCTCGCAGTGCCATACACCGGCATGATCCTGTCCACCCGGGAAGAGCCCGAACTGCGTGATGAGCTCATAACCTACGGCATTTCACAGGTCAGCGCAGGCTCCTGCACCGGTGTGGGCGGCTACCAGAAAGTCTATGTCGAGCATGAGAGCACGAGCAACACCAACAACGGCCAGCAGTTCGAGCCGAGCGACCAGCGCTCCCCCAATGAAATCATCCGCATGCTGTGCAAGAAAGGGTTCGTGCCGAGCTACTGCACCGCCTGCTACCGCCAGGGGCGCACGGGAGACCGTTTCATGGGGCTGGCCAAGAGCGGTGAGATCCAGAATGTCTGTCTGCCCAATGCCCTGCTGACCTTCAAGGAGTACCTCATGGACTATGCCGATGAGTCTACCAGGGAATGCGGGGAAGCGCTGATGAAGGAGGCGCTGGAATCCGTTCCCGAGGAGTCGGTCAGGGCCGCTACGGCGCTGCGTTTGAAGGATATCGAGGCTGGGAAGCGTGACCTGTATTTCTGATCTGTTTGGGGGCAACCGATAAATCATTGACATTTCTTTGTGCTGATGACAAAAAGCGGGGCAGAGCTGTTTATCTCTTGCGAGTTATATAAGGTCTGCCCCGGTTTTGTCTTTGCGGTTTCTTCACCGGAAACAAGTGCGTGGTTGACGTTTCGCGCCTGATGGATGAATATAGGGTGGTCTTTTCCGGAAGATCTGCATGTGCTCCGAGCATACCCCAAAAAAGTGGAGGAATGGATCATGAAAGTGGTGGCGTTCAACGGCAGTCCCAACAAGGAAGGCAACACTTGGCATGCGATCAGGATCGTTGCAGCGGAACTGGAAAAAGAGGGGATCGAAACGGAAATAGTCCACGTGGGGAACAAGGCTGTCAGGGGCTGCACCGCATGCGGCCAGTGCATGAAAAACAAGAACGAGCAGTGCGTGCTTCCCGGTGATGAGGTCAACGAGTGGATCCAGAAGATGAAGCAAGCAGACGGCATCATACTGGGCTCTCCAGTCCATTATTCCGCGATCGCCGGAACCATGAAATCGTTCCTGGACCGTGCATTCTACGTGACCAGCTTCAACAACGCCATGCTCAGGCACAAGGTGGGCGCATCGGTGGTTGCGGTCAGGCGTTCCGGCGGGTTGCCCACTTTCGAGCAGCTGAACAACTACCTCTGCTATTCGGAGATGCTGATCCCGACATCCAACTATTGGAACGTGATCCACGGGACCACGCCGGGAGAAGCGATGAAAGACGAGGAGGGGGTGCAGATCATGCGGGTGCTGGGCAGGAACATGGCCTGGCTGATGAAGCTGGTTGAAAGCGGCAAAGGCAAGGTCCTCCCGCCGGAGCGGGAGAAGAAAAAGTTCACGAATTTCATCCGCTGAACTGGAAGCGTTTCTCCTGTCCAGGCCGACACGGTTCAGAAGGATTTGGACCAGAGCAGCATGATGCTGCTTCCGGAAGTGCCGTTCCGTAGCAACTTGTCATCGTATGCGTATTCCAGGTACAGCTGGGAATCATGGATGAAACCGGTGGTCAGGCCGACTGAATAGGCTCTGCCGTCCGCGGATGTCAGCCTGAGCCGCAGGCCCTCCTGGTCCGAGTAGTCCGGCCTGTTTGCCCCCCAGGCGAACGTGGCGCGCAGGTGTAGGTACATGAAGAACGAAAGCTCGTAGCGGTATTCCAGTGTTCCGACAACATAGTCCGACACGGGGAAATCGTTGTACAACGCGCCGGGATAGGGCACGCGGTAGAGATCGTCGGTCTCGTTGGGGAACGGCCCGCCGCCGACCCGGAAGGCCGAGAACCGGTCCAGTTCCCCCATGGGCGTGACGCCGTAATGTAGGTAAGCCACGAACCGGTGCTTCTCGGACAACCATGGCAGGCCTGAAGCGCCGATCAGGTATCCGGACAGCTTGAGGTATTCCCTGGTGTCGCCCTTGCGGAACAAAATGTCTCCGAAGGTGCTGTCGGACCATTTGTCCCTGAAGGTCAGCTCCAGGTCTCCGCCGGCTGCCCAGCCTTCGTGGGGCAGCTCCATTATGTTTCGGCGGAGCCCGTCGAAGCGGGCCCTGAAGCGCAGCCCCTGGAAAAAGGTGTCGGGGGGCAGGACGACGTTCGCTCCCGTATCTTCGGTGCTGTCGTTGTAGAAATATCCCTCCTGGTAGAAGAGCTGGAGCCTCAGGTCGTTGTCCGCCTGGAACGGCGCCACCGGGATCCTCAGTCCGGCGCCCAGCCAGCCCGACACGTTTCCCCAGACCACAGAACTCGCTTTGACTTCTTTTCCGTCCTTGATGGTCCGGTCGGCGAAGGGTACGGTATTGTTGTCGAAGTGGCCCAGGAGCTGAAACTTCCCAAAGCTCCTGGCAGCATCGATTTCGTTGACGAACAGGCCTATCACGCTTCTTGCCCACCACTTGTCCCAGCGATGGCGATAATACAATGCCGCTATCGGCAGGGCACTGTTGCCTCCCAATTCAGGCGTATATATGTTCGTTCCCAAGGTCAGGCTCAGGATGTTCTCCCGATCCCGTGCCGGTATGCTGGCCTTTTTCCCGAAAATGGTCGTCGTGTATGGTTCGCCTGCCAGGGGGGTGTGATAGGATGCCGCTTCAGGACTTGCCGCGGGGGTGGGCTCCTGTAACCGAGCTGGAGCGGAGCCGGTTGCCGGAACCGAGACCAGCACGGCCAGCAGTGTCCATGCGCAATGGGGGAAAAGCCTTTTCCCGACGCGTTTCCAACAGGTATCCGGCAGTATCATCTTGTTCTCACCTTTTCGCTGCATGTTCGCAACATGGGGACTTGTTAGTACAAATAATTCATGCCAACGGAATGTCAATGGCATATTCAGGAAATTCGTAGCGCAAATGCCCAATTATCAGTACCCGGCCCCGGCTCATGACCGGCCGGTTTCCTTCCCAGTAAACAAGTAATGTGTTAGTATCCACTGCTGTTTGAAGGTATGAGGTCAGGCGCTTCTGGAGAAGCGCCCTTTCCTTTGAGCAGACTCAACAATGTTCGGGAACCCTGACGGTTCTTTGGGGAAAATGATTGAAATTCCAATTAATCGTTAACACCGCATTCAGTCCACCTGGAAGAGTCTTCCTGGGATTGCTGTCCGCTGCGCTGCTGGTCCTGTCGTTTCCAGGCCCCGATCACGGGTGGCTGGCATGGATCGCCCTCGTCCCCTTGTTGCTTGCCTGCCATGGCCATGGCCCTGCAGCAGTGTTCCCGGTCGGCCTCTTGAGCGGGATTGCGGCTTCGCTCGGCATATTCTCATGGATGTTCGCCGTCCCCGGGTTCCGCTGGTTTCACGCGGCGCTGGCTGCGCTTTACCTCGGGTCGTATTGTGCGGTATGGTGTTCCGGCGTTTCCCTCGGGACACGCGCCGGTCTTCCCCTTGCACTCATTGCCCCGGTTCTCTGGGTCGCCCTCGATTTCCTGAGAGCCCACGCTGGGTTTCTCGCGCTTCCCTGGGCGTCCCTCGCCCACAGCCAGCACGGCAATCTGGCCGTTCTGCAGATTTCCTCAATGACGGGGGAGGCGGGGGTCACATTTCTGCTGGTCCTCGTCAATGCGGCGATTGCCGCATTCATTCTGAAGCCGGGCCATATCCAGCCGGTTGCTGTCGGGGCAGTGCTGGCCTCCGTGGTTGCCTGTGGCGCATGGCGTCTTTCGGCGGACGACAAATCCCCGCCGTTCAGGGTTGCAGTGATCCAGCCTTGCATCTGGCCGGGTGAGCAGGAAAAGGATCCCGGGCAATCAAACACACTGAAGAAGCTGGACACGCTGACCGCAGCGGCCGCCGCATCTTCACCGAGCCTGGTCGCCTGGCCCGAGACGGCGGTGCTCAATCTGCAGTCTTCGCCACCGATCAGGCAGCGGCTGGAGAACCTGAGCAGGAAATCAGGGGCCGCCTTAATGGTGGGTGCGTCGGAGCGGGTCAAGTTCACCGACCACGCCTTGAATGAATCTTCCGGTAAGGGTATCCGCTCATACAATGCAGCTTACCTGATACGTTCGGGAGTGGCTGACGTTGAACCGTACCGGAAGAACCGCCTGGTGCCGTTCGGGGAATACCTGCCCCTGGAAGGCGTGTTCCGCTGGCCTTCCTGGTTCGTTGGACAAGGATTCAATACCGTGCCCGGCAAGGAGCGGACTCTCTTCAGGCTTTCCGGCCCGGTGACCCTTGGAGTACTGATCTGCTGGGAGAACCTGTTTCCGGGGATTGCGCGCGAAGATGTGCGGCTCGGCGCACGGATGCTGGTCAACATGGTCAACGACGGCTGGTTCGGGATGACCGGCGCATCCAGGCAGCATAACTGCGCTTCGGTCCTGCGCGCCGTCGAAAACGGCGTCCCGGTCCTTGTCGCGTCCAACTGCGGGCCATCCCAGGTAATCGACGCCCGCGGCCGCGTCATTGCCTCGCTGCCCGATTCATTCTCAACCGGAGCGGTTTCGGCAGACCTGCGGATCGGCAGGCAGCTCACCTTTTACACCAGGCACGGCGATTTTTTTGCATATATATGCATCGCGCTCAGTATGCTGGCAATGCTGTTCGCTTTTGCACGCAGGCTCGCGGAAGGACGATTGCAGAGGAGCAGTTTGGCCCGCTGGTCCGGCTGGTTCATGAAAAACGGCCATAATGGCCGATTATAATCATTAAAAGGAGGATTTATGCGTATTTTTCTGCCAGTTGTCACCGTGGTTGCAGTGTTGCTTTGTGCGACGGCCGGTCCGACCGGTGCGGCATCACTCAATACGAAAGGGGAGGGTGTCGCCATAAGTTGCGCGACTCCGTTCATGGAGGACCACAGCATCAGCGCCGACGGCAAAAGCAGTTTCAGGTTCCATGGCCAGTGTTCCTACAGCCAGGGGAAGAATGCCTGGAACAGGCACTACATCATCAAGGGCACCTGGGATGGCTACCAGGCAAAGGAAGTGGTGACGATCCTGTCTGAGAACAAAACCGGGAGCGTGGTTTCTTCCTGCCCCTCGGACCCGTGGCTGAACAAGGTGGCCTGCCAGAAGAAGTCCTTGTCGGGCAAGGCTTTCGATGACTACCAGATTACCGGCGCAACGTCATACCCGCTGACCGCGAACGCGCTTTCCGACGCCAAGAAAGCGCAACTCCGGGCCGAGCTTGCGGAGAAGAAGAAACAGTCCATGTGCATGACTCCCGTGATCGTCTCGCCCTCGCCGGCAACCGGGAAAACGATCTATCTCCCTGCCAGCGTCAAGCTCGAAATCAAGCACAGCCCGCTGAATCCGCCGAAGGAGTGGACGATCTACTGGACGCCGCCGACCAAGGAGGGGGAATGGCCCAAAGCTCCCCAAAAGCAGAACATGACGCTTAGCAGCCTGAAGACATCCGGAGGGGTCACCACCGCCACCCTGAACGCCAGCAAGCTTGGGACGTGGCAGATTACTGTAAGAACTGCTTTGCCTTCCTACTGCAACAAGGGCACTGAAGTGATACAGAGCATCAGTTTCACGGTAAAGGAAAAGACCGCGCAGGAAAAAGCGCTGGACAAGTCGCTGAAGGAAAAGAGATTCAAGTCCATTGACGGAAAGATTCCCGCCCCCGTGCCCGATCCGGCCCTGAAGCAACAGCAGCTTCAGCAGCAGAAGCCGATGTAACCACCGGGCAGGGTTCCGGCATTAACGCCGGAATCCTGCCCCGCATCTTCACTTCTTTCTCCCTTTCTTTCGCCTCTCGGCGCTCTCAACTTCCTCGGCTGCATCTGGTGTCCAGTGCGGTGAACTAATTGCACTGGACACCAGGAGGGATTTCAGGATTCCGCATTCGCTGGCCGGCACGTTTTCCCTGCAGCAGTTTCGAAGGGTGGTCAGCTGGGCTTCCAGGGCATGCATCGCTTCTATCTGCCGGTGGATGCGTTCTATCTGGCGTTCGATCAGTTCGCTGACTTCAGCGCACGATGTGATCGCGTCGTTTTGCAGGTTCTGCAGGGTTTTGATTTCCGACAATGTCATGCCCAGGGACCGGCAGTGCAGAACGAAGTTCAGCTGCCCGAGATGTCTTCCCGTGTAGCGGCGGTAACCCGACTCCGTGCGTCCGGCTTTTTCCAGCAAGCCCTCCTGCTCGTAATAACGTATCGTTCCCGTTTCGCATCCGGCCTGTTTCGCAAGCTCTCCGATCAGCATGTCGCACACTCCCGAAAAAATCCGTTGACCTTGCAGCAACTGGAAGGTTTTATACTTAAACTGTACTACTTGTGGATGCGCATATCAATGGCAAACATGTTTACGGACGAGAGGTCACAGATGAACCATTTGCACAGATTTGACGAGCACAGTGAACCGGCCCATGGTACGTGTTCTTGCAGCTGCGGGCACGGAGAGTGCCACGACGGCGCGGAAGAGCCGGTGGGACCGGAGGAAATTGTTCTGCCGGACTCGTTCCGGGTCTCGCGGTTCCGCATCGATGACATGGACTGCCCGGTGGAAGAGCGGCTGATCCGGAACAGGCTGGCGACCATGCCGGGGATTCTCAAGCTTGAATTCAACCTTATCGAGCGTGAACTCACCGTCTGCCATACGCTTGAAAACAATGCGCAGATCGTAGCCGCGATTGACGGCCTCGGCATGACTCCCTGCGAGCTGAACGGGAGCAACCTGCATGAACCTGAGAAAGCGACGTATTCCATTTCAAGGAAGGCATGGTGGCTGCTGGGGATTTCCGGGATGGCAGCACTTGGTTCGGAAGCAGTGGCCTGGGCAACCGGTGTCGAGAGTTCTCCCCTGATCATCGGGCTGGCGCTTGTATCCATGAGTTGCGGCTGCCTGCCAACGTTCAGGAAAGGATGGACCGCCCTGAAGAGCCTGACGCTCAATATCAGCTTCCTCATGTCGGTCGCCACCATCGGTGCCATCGCCATAGGCCAGTGGCCGGAAGCGGCCGTGGTCATCTGGCTGTTCACCCTGGCCGAAAAGATCGAGGCGCTCTCCCTGGACCGCGCCCGCAATGCCATCCGCAGGCTGATGGCGGTCGCCCCGGAAACTGCGACGGTCCGTGGCGAAAATGGGGAGTGGCAGGAAGTCGAGGCGAAAACGGTCAGGACGGGGAAGGTCGTCAGGGTGAGGCCGGGCGAACGCATCCCCTTGGACGGCGTGGTGTTGGCGGGCTGGTCGAGCGTCAACCAGTCCTCGATAACCGGGGAAAGCATCCCGGTGGACAAGGCTGCTGGCGACCCGGTCTTTGCCGGGACAGTCAACGGCAATGGTTCTTTCGAGCTCCGGGTGAGTGGCGATTATGAGCACACCACCCTGTCGCGCATTGTGGCCGCTGTTCAGAAAGCCCAGTCGGAGCGCGCCCCCACGCAGCGTTTCGTGGATGCGTTCGCGCGGTACTATACCCCTTCAGTGGTTGCCGCTGCCGTTTTGGTTGCCATCGTCCCTCCGCTTTTCCTGGGAGCCGGATGGCATTCCTGGATCTACAACGCCCTGGTGATGCTGGTGATTTCATGCCCCTGCGCATTGGTCATATCCACCCCGGTGACAGTGGTCAGCGGCCTGGCCGCGGCAGCCCACCACGGCATACTGATCAAGGGAGGGGCTTACCTGGAAAGCGGCAGGAAACTGAAATCCCTGGCTTTCGACAAGACCGGTACGCTGACCGTCGGACATCCGGCTGTAACGGAGATCATTCCCATGGGAGACCTGGACAGCGTCGATGGATTGCGCCTCGCAGCCAGCCTGGATGTCCACGCCAGCCATCCCATTGCGCGATGCATCGTCACCCACTGGAAAGAACGCGGAGAGGGCAGGGCTCTCATGCCGGTGACCAATTTCAGGAACCTGCCGGGACACGGGGTAAGTGGCGGAATCGATGGACAAAGCTATTATTTGGGCAACCAGCGGCTGATCGAGGAGCTTGGCTGCGTCACTCCCATGCTGGAACGTGAAATGCTCCGACTTGAGCACCTGGGGAAAACCGCGGTTGTTCTTGCCGGCTCCTCCGGTCCGCTGGCGGTGATCGCCGTTTCAGACACGCTTAGGGAGAATGCCGGGCAGGTCGTCGCGGAGCTGCGGGAATTGGGGGTGAAGGCGGTGATGCTGTCCGGTGACAACCATCTCACCGCCAAGGCGATCGGGCATGGAGCAGGCATCGAAGATGCGCGCGGCAACCTGTTGCCGGAGGAAAAGCTCGACGCCATTTCCGGCCTGCAGCGCACCGGACCGGTTGGAATGGTGGGGGACGGCATCAACGACGCTCCTGCGCTGGCACAGGCCGATATCGGATTCGCCATGGGCGCGGCTGGCTCGGATGCTGCGCTGGAAACCGCGGATGTGGCCCTCATGGATGACGACCTCCGAAAACTGCCCGACTTCATCCGTCTCAGCCACGGGACCGGGCGGATCCTCTCCCAGAACATTATTTTTGCGCTTTCCACGAAGGCGCTGTTCTTTGGCTTGACGCTGGTGGGGGGGGTGACCCTGTGGATGGCGGTGTTCGCAGACATGGGTGTGAGCCTGCTGGTGGTGTTCAACAGCTTGCGCCTGCTGGGCTTTTTCAACGGTAAAGCCAGGTGACGCGGCGCAGGCAGTCTTGCTGTTCAGGCCTTGCCTTTGGGAGTGATATCTATTTCTTCCTTGCCATCCGAGGCATTCTTGAAATTCCTGATGCTCTTGCCGAAGGCGGTGCCTATCTGGGGCAGTTTGCCTGCGCCGAATATCACCAGCACGATTGCCAGGAGAACCAGCATTTCCGGTAAACCGAATCCGAACATGTAACAACCTCCATTTTTCCTTTTGTGTTAAATGATTTCCATCCGGAAAGTCTCTCCGGGGGCCGGAGCGGAACTTTCTCGTAGCTCGTGATAATCTGTCGACTCATGACTCACTGGTCGAAGCTTTTACTGGTTTCAAGCGCCTTCCCGGTATTCAATATCTTGCTACTTTCGCCGTATCACGATCTCTTCGAAAGCCCCGCTCCGGCTTTTCAGCAATTTCCAGAAGATTCCGGATGAAAACTAGGCGGGTACCGGGGACGGAGATGCTGCCTTTTTGCCGCCGGAAATCCGCGTCACCCAGATGCTCAATTCGTACATGGAATAAAGCGGGACCATGATGAAAAACATCGTTACCAGGTCGGAATGGAACGCCGCAATCACTGAACTCGCCAGGAGCGCGTATTTGCGGTTCCGCGCCAGGAGGCCGTGGGACAGAATCCCCAGGCGGGAAAGCAGCAGTGATATGACGGGCAGTTCGAAAATGAGCCCGAATACCAGTATCAGCCTCAGGCAGAAGTTCACGTAGGCGCTCAGACTGAACCAGCTCTGCAGCCCGGTCAATTCGTAGGATAGGGAGAAGTTGATGATGAAAGGCCAGATGACTGCCAGGAAAAAACCGGCGCCGACACAGAAGCTCAGCGTGCCGATGATGACGAACGGAGAAACCAGGCGCCTTTCCCTTGGTCCGAGACTTGGTGCGATGACGCGCCACAGCTGGATGAAGATGACCGGCAGTGCCAGGAACAGCCCTGCCAGCATGGAAATCTTGCATTGGACGAAAAATGGCTCTAGCGGCGAGCTGTAGTTCAGCTGCCGTTTTTTCCCGCCAGAAGCCAAGTCTTTGTCCAAATTTAAACGAGTATAAAGAGAGGGATAGTGCTCCTTGACCTTCAGGTAGGCTATTTTTTTCACCTCAGACAGGTAGGTCTGGCCTGACAGGGGCTTTTCGAGAAAACCAAGCAGGCTTGGAGCAAAATTCCAGGCGACTCCCATGCCGATCGTCACCGCGACAGCAGTCACGATCAACTGCTTTCGCAAGGCGGATAAAAGTGTAAACAGGGGTTGAATGTTCCTCAGGATCATCGAATTTCCTTTGCCGGTGCGCGAAACGCGGCGGGCATCAAATGGCGCGGCCCTTTTCGGGCCAGCTGTATACCTTGCCTTCGGCAGTGCTTGACTGCTTTTCCAGTACTTCCTCCTTTACAGCAGTGTCGGCAGACGGCTCTTTCTGTACGACGGCTCTGGATTCTTCTTCAATGCTCCTCGCCATATCTGAAGAGGCTCTTTTGAATTCGGCCAGGCCTTTGCCCAGTGAACGGGCCATTTCGGGAAGTTTTTTCGGCCCCATCACGATGAGAGCCAGTACCAGGATGATGATGAGTTCAGGCATTCCTATTCCGAACATAATGCTTTTCCTTCCTATTACATAGTTTCAGTCTTCACTGCCTCGATTATCGCGGGGAGCATTCCCATTATTTCCGGGGAAAGCTCGGTGCCCCAATCGATCCGGGCGGGTTCCACGCCGATGATGACGGTTTCCGGGACGGTTTCCCGGCCGGCGAGAAAAATGGCCCGCGACAGGTCGAAGCCGTGAAGGGACGCGATGCACTCCGGCTTTACGCAGTCGTCGTACGGGACGCGGTAAACTGTGCCCGGAGCATGACCGCCATGCATGGCATCGATGACGATAATGCGGTCGGCCCGCTCGATTTCGGGGAGCGCCTCGAGAAAAGCGGTGCCGACCTCCAGTACCGTGACGTTTTCCGGCAATCGCTCCTGCGGCAGGGCGCGGGCGACATGCACGCCCACGCCCTCATCGCCGAGAAGCAGGTTGCCTATTCCCAGGATGAGCGTTGCCATGGTCAGGGCAGTGCCCCTGCATCCACGACGACGACCGGTTTCCCTTCGGGCCGCATGACGTGGACCGCGCAGGAAAGGCAGGGGTCGAAGGAGTGGATGACCCGCAAGATTTCGATGGGCTGGGAAGCGTTGGAGACTTTCGTCCCGACCAGGGCCTGCTCCATGGGTCCGCGCACACCTGCCGTGTCCATGGGGGAGGCATTCCAGCAGGTCGGTGTTATCACCTGGTAGTTGCCGATGGCCGGGCCGCCGGTGGGAGACTTGGTGTTGTTTGAGCCGATGCTCAGCCAGTGGCCCAGCGCTCCGCGGGGAGCCTCGGTCAGGCCCACGCCGGTCTTGCTGTAGGGGATGGTGAACGTGTTGTACACCGAGCCGCCCGAAGCGACCTGGTTCACCCAATCAAGCATGGCATTGGCCACCTTCTGGGTTTCCAGCGCACGGGCCAGGTGACGGTCCATGACCGAAACGCCGCCGCGGTAGTCGCCGTTCACCCACATGCGGGCCAGGGGGCCGCACTCCATGGGTTTGCCGCTGTACCGGGGCGCCTTGAGCCAGGAATATGCCTTGGTCTTGGTGGCCGGGTCCACGGTCACGGTGCTGCCGCTTGCCGGATTGCTGTTGTTGGTGGCGTCCGAATACCATGAGTAGGTGACCTGCTCGGTGATGTTGGCAGTGGAAACGGACTGCACCGAGGTGGGGGCCGTATTGTAGACCAGCCCGCGCTTCAAGAGCCTTGACGGATTGGCGGAGTCGTCCAGGTCGAATACCCCGTAGGCGAGCAGGTTGCCCGAACCCTTGCCGATCTGGCTGTAGTCCGTGTAGACGGATTTGAGCAGTTGCACGTCCGGCACGTATTCGTTGTTGATGAACTGGATCAGTTCGTTCAGGTAGCTGCGGAACGAGTTGATCATGGCCGAAGTCGGCTTGGTGGTGATGCCACCCGCCGTGATTGCCGCAGGGTGAGGCATCCTGGCGCCGAATATGGCGCCCATCTCGTGGGCCTTGCGGCGCATGGTGACGGCATTGGTGAAGTTGGCGGCGATCTGCTGCAGGGTGGTGCTCCTCATCAGGTCGACGTTCCACGACGGCGTCCAGGGGGCGCTGGCGGGAGGCGTCACATAGTCAAGGGAGGCCAGGAGGTAGAAATGCAGTATGTGCGATTGGATGAAGTTGGAGCCCAGCACCAGGTTGCGCATTATCCTCGCATTGGCAGGTACGGTGAGGCTGGATGCGCTCTCCAGCGCCTTGGTCGCCGCAACGCCGTGGGACACCGGGCAGACGCCGCAGATGCGCTCGGTCAGGTAGGCGGCGTCCTTGGGGTCGCGGCCCTTGAGGATGTTCTCGAATCCGCGGAACAGCGTGCCGGTGCACTTGGCGTCAGTTACCTGCTGCACTCCTCCAACGGTATCTACGGTCACCTGGACCTTCAAATGTCCTTCGATCCGGGTTACCGGATCGACGATCGTAATTGTAGCCATCAAAATCTCCTATTGATTGAATCTCAGGTTTCAGAAATCATTTTTGCGCACTATAGGTTCCCGATTAGTCCGTCAATTCGGAGCACCGCTCGTGTGGCATACGGTGCAGGTGGTCCTGGGCTGGCTGACCGTGGGGTGGTCATTGAGCGGGAGCGCGCCCATAGTGCTGAACAGCGGGGCGTACTTGTCCGGGAAGCCGTTCTGGGTGCAGCCATGGCACAGTGAGTCGGAGGCCACGCACCAGTTCACACCGTTGTTCCACTTGCGGGTCGGGCAGTCGCCGTAGGTCTGCCTCCCCTTGCAGCCCAGGTTGCCCATGCAGAGGCCGGTCTGGCTGAGGGAAGTGGCCCAGGACTGGCTGCGGCGCGGGCACTTGCTGTGGACCGTGGCGCCGAAGAGAGCGGTCGGCCTGCGGTAGGCGTCCAGCGAGGGCGTGGTGCCGGCCAGGAGCTGGGCAATGGTCCAGATGACCCAGTCCGGGTGGGCGGGGCAGCCGGGGATGTTGATGGTCGACACGTTGCTGGCGGCGCTGACGCTCTTGACGCCGGTCGGGTTGGGGTTGGCGCCGGAGATGCCGCCAAAGCTGGCGCAGGTACCGATGGCGATGACCTTCGATGCCTTCGGCGCCAGTTGCTGCACCGCTGACAGGGCTGTGACGTCTACACCGTTCTGGGTCCACAGGGTGGCTGTCCTGCCGTTGTACTGCGTGGGAATCCCGCCTTCCACCGCGAGGATAAAACTGCCGGCCTTGGCATTCAGCAGTGTCTGCACGGCCAGGTCACCGGAAGCGCCCATGAGGTTTGGGTGATAGGCCAGGTTGATGGTATGGATCAAAAGATCGGCAAGATCGACCGGCGCGCTGCTGGAAAAACGGTTTGCCAGGGAAACGGTACAACCGGTGCAGCTGGCTGCCGACAGCCAGATGACGGGGGGGCCGCCTCCGGCCGCGAGCGCTTTTGCCAGTGGGCCCAGGGATGACGACAGTCCCAGTGCGGCTGCCGATGCGGTGCAGTACTTGAGAAATTCACGTCTGGTAACTTTCATTCCTTTTCCTCCTAGATTTGGGTAAACGATTCCCGAGGTCCGGGTTCGGCTGACCGGGACGCACGACCGCCTGGGCAGAAAAACCCGAAAAAATGCTGCACATGTTGATGTACTGATTGAGATACCTGGTGCGACTGCACGGATCGAGGAGGAGCGTAGTCAAGGGCTTGCGCCAGGCTGGAGCTGGAGCTGACCGCCGTATCCGGTATCTGTTTTAGACTGCAAAAAATTAAGGAGGGATGTTTCTACAGCACGGCAATAGTATGCGGGTTTTTCAACAATCGGAGTTTGCCCGGAATGTTCCCGCACTGTCGGGACCGATACTAAAAAGCCGGGACCGCATATCTGTGGAGATACTTCGGTAACCCGGCTGTCTCTTTGAGACCCTGTAGGCTTTCCGCCCCACCCTCGCGGGTGGTTGAGTATTATCGTGCATCCAGTGTATATTAATATTGCGATTGTTGAACGTATTGCTACGTTACCCGAAAGCGGCCCGGGATGTCAACACGATTTTGGTGACGTATGTTACAGTTGTGCAAATTCTCGGGTCAGGCTTTGCGCATTTGCTTTTCACTTTCGCTGTGTGCAGATTTGTTGCCAATGAGGTAGAACAAGTATCTTGCTGCCGGGGGAAACAACCGTATTTATGAATGTTTACATGGTGCGGAAAGGCTTGGATGGAGAGTTTCCCGCTTGCACCGAAACCTTTGATAGACCTGGTATACTGACTGGTAAGGAAAACAAAAATCCTGTCAAAGGAAGTAATGTTCTAATTTCGTGTCCGCCGGTTTTTGAATGAGCCTGAAATCTTCATCGGCGACTGTCGATGTCTGTACGCTGTGGAGGAAACCATGAGTGCTGAATCCTTTTTCAGTCCGCACATGGCATGGCTGTTTGCTGCCGTTTCCATCTGTTCGGCAGTGGTGCTCGGCTTCACCATCCGGGGAGTGGTAAGGCTGGTCAGGCAGTCGCGCATTCTGAGCATACCGTTGCGCGAAGAGCAGGATGTGGAATTCGCCGAGTCCGGGCGGGTGGTCCTCTGCCTGGAAGGCCCCTTGTTCTCCCGGCGGTTTGCCAGGCTCGGCTATGAACTGGCAGCTGCCGACGGCAGTCCCGTCAGCGGGCGGCCGGCGCTCTTTCACGCGAAAACATCGGGGTTTTCCACGGTACGCATGGAGATGAGGGTGTATGGAATTCCGAGACCCGGCCGCTATCGTCTCAGGATTCAAGGACTCGATGAAACCCGCGGCGCGGATTCCCGGGAATGCATCGTTTTCATGCGGCCCCATCTCGGCCGCGCCGTCTGCTTCATTATCGGCATCGTCCTGTCCTCCGGCCTCTTCATCACGGGGCTGGTTTTCTCACTGCTCTGTTTCGTTCCGGGGTGAGCCGGGGAAGGGCGAGTCAGCTCATGGTCAGGTCCGCGACCAGGCATTCCAGGTCGATTTCCTCCAGCAGGTCGTCCGCAGATTCGAATTGCGCCATGAATTTCTCGGCGTCCGCCAGAGCGCCAGGCTTCCGGCGGATCTCTTCCATGATCAATTCCGCGATCTCTCCCGACTTCAATCCCGGAGACACTGCCTTTCCACCTCCATCGAACAGCTTCCCCACGACCTGTTCCACCGAGAGTTTCGTGCCGCCATCTTCGTGGAGCCCATGCCAGTCAATCACCAGTACCCTGATACCTTCGGTGAGATTCATGCGGTTTCCCTTTCATTCCGGCTTCAACATGCCGGGATCGTGTCATGCCTGCCGGATTCGGGCCGGCCGGCGCTGGCTGTCAGATGAACGTCACTTTGTCGGTTGCTCCGGTGACGACGAAAACCTTTTCGTTGTTGCTCTCCGGATCGCAGGGAAAAACGATGAAGAGGCTTCTGTTCGCCGAATAACCCTGCGTGTAACCAACAAGGGTTTCACCGTCCTTGAAGGATACCATGATCTTTTTCCCCAGCCCGACGCGTTCAACGTCGGTTTTTTCCTGGTGGCTCTTGTTCCCTTCAAAGCTCTTCACGAAATAAATCGCTTTGAGATGCATGATATCGACTTTATGGATGGCGCTGGTATCGTTTTCACTGAGATGGAAGACTGTCTTGTTCGGCAAAAGATCGCTGGTCGTCCCTTTCAGTATTTTCCCGTCGGTGAATCTTGCTATAATCCTGTTTTGCATGGTTGGCACCTCGCCGGCTGTATTTTTCCTGATGCACTTTGGGCATGCAACGGTGCAGGGTTAGCTGCTTGAAAATTTTACCTGCTCAAGCGGCAATAGGCAACACCCGGCCGAAGTTTTCAGTCCCCTTTCCAAGCATGCATTACTGTGCTAGTATCCAAACCCCGCGCCGCAAGGCAAAATCCACATCAACTGAAGAGGTTTGATAAATGTCTTTGTCCGACATCCAGAGTAATCGCATCCTGTGCTGGATCACCGAGGAAAGCGGCCTGAAGCAGTTCCAGGTCGAAAACGCCGTCTCCCTGCTGAAGGAAGGCGCAACCGTGCCGTTCATCGCTCGCTACCGCAAGGAGCGCACCGGCGAACTTGACGAAGTGGCGATACGGCTGTTGGAGGAGCGGCTCCTCTACTTCACTGAGCTGGAGGAGCGCAAGCTTACAGTTTTCAAGTCGATCGACGAACAGGGGAAGCTGACTCAGGAGCTTTCGGCAAGAATCGAAGCGACCCGGCTGAAGACGGAACTGGAGGATCTCTACCTTCCGTACAAGCCGAAGCGCCGGACCAAGGCAACCATCGCGCGGGAGCGGGGGCTGGAGCCCCTGGCGGACCTCATCGAAGCCCAGGAACTCATGTCAGGAGATCCGGGGCAAGCTGCGCTTCCCTTCGTGGACGCTGGGCGCGAAGTGCCGGATGCGGAGGCTGCCCTGGCAGGCGCCGGCCATATCATTGCTGAGCGAATAGCGGAGGATGCGGACCTGAGGGCATTCGTCCGCCGCCTGACCGCCGAAAAGGGTGAAATGACTTCGCGGGTGGCCGCGGACAGGAAAGACGCGGTCACCAAGTTCGAAATGTACTACGATTACCGTGAGCCGCTCCGGGAGATACCCTCCCACCGGATGCTGGCCATGCGGCGGGGAGAGAAGGAAGAGGTGCTTTTCCTGGCGATCGTGGCGCCGGTCGAGGAAATCCTCGCCGGACTGAAAGCAAGATTTCTAAGCGGCGAAAGCATTTTCCGGCAGTTCCTGGATGAAGTTGTGGATGATGCCTACAAGCGGCTCATGGCGCCGTCCATAGAGGTGGAGCTGCGCCTGGAGGCAAAACAGAGGGCTGATGAAGGTGCAATCCGGGTTTTCGCGGACAACCTGCGGAACCTGCTGCTGGCGCCGCCGGCAGGCGGTAAGCGGGTCCTGGGCATCGACCCCGGGCTCCGCACCGGCTGCAAGCTGGCTGCGGTGGATGAAACCGGCCGCCTGCTGGGCCACTGCGTGATCTATCCGCATACTGGCGAGGGGAAGGCTGAAGCCGCCCGGAAGGATCTGATCGAATCCGCAGGTCGCTACGGCTGCAGCATGGTGGCCGTCGGCAACGGCACCGGCGGCCGGGAGACGGAACGGTTTGTTCGGGAAACCCTTGCCGCCGCAGGTATGTCTCTCCAGGTCGACATGGTGAGCGAGGCCGGGGCCAGCGTTTATTCCGCGTCTGAGATCGCCCGGGAAGAGTTTCCGGACCTTGACCTGACGGTGCGGGGAGCGATCTCCATCGCCCGGCGGTTGCAGGACCCCCTGGCGGAGCTGGTGAAGATCGATCCCAAGAGCATCGGCGTTGGCCAGTACCAGCACGACGTGAACCAGTCACAGCTGAAGAAGAGCCTGGAGGGAGTGGTGGAGTCGTGCGTGAACTTCGTGGGGGTCGACCTGAACACCGCATCCTGGGCGCTCCTCTCCTACGTCTCCGGCCTCGGCCCTTCCCTGGCCAGGGCAATCGTGCGCTGCCGCGACGAAAACGGTTCCTTTCCCGACCGCGCGGCCCTCATGGCAGTCCCCCGTTTCGGCGCCAAAGCCTTCGAGCAGTCCGCTGGATTCCTGCGCATTCGGGGAGGTGTCAACCCCCTGGACAACACTGCGGTCCATCCGGAACGCTATTCCCTCGTGGAAGCCATGGCTGCCGATATGTCTGTTTCGCTCAGCGAACTGGCAGCGGATCCTTCACTGGCTGAGCGAATCGACCTGTCCCACTACGTGACTGACGCAGTCGGCCTTCCCACGCTGCAGGATATCGTGGATGAATTGAAGAAACCGGGCAGGGACCCGCGCTGCCGTTTCGAGGCAGCCGAATTCCGGGATGATGTGCGGGAGTTGTCGGACCTCAAGGAAGGGATGGTGCTCCAGGGGGTGGTGACCAATGTGACAGCCTTCGGCGCCTTTGTAGACGTTGGCGTTCACCAGGACGGGCTGGTGCATGTCAGCCATCTGTCCGACAGGTTCGTAAAGGATCCCCATGAAGCGGTCAGTACCGGCCAGGTGGTGAAGGTCAAGGTGCTTGCCGTTGACCAGGAGAGGAAGCGGATATCCCTTTCCATCCGGGAGGCGACAGGAGGAGGCGGGCGCCTGCCGAAGCGGGACAGGCGGGATACCGAAAGAAATGGCGTCACAACCGGCGGACTCGACCTGAAAGGTTTGGAGAAAGCAGGCTTCCGCATCAGGAAAAGCTGACAGGTTTTTCAGTAGGGGCGGGTTTTTAACCCGCCCATAAACACCCGCCCCCATGTTCAGGTCCGCATTCAGTTCGGGAAATTCCGAGGATCATCGCCGGAAGTCATCTCGCGTCACCATTACAATACCTCCGAAAAAAGCGCCATACACTGCTCGTGACTGGAAAAGTGTACTGCTTGATTATTCTGTATTGTGATACTGTAATTTTGTATACATTTCATCTATAGTAATTACAAGTATTTCGTACGCTATATCCGTTGATTTCGAGAGTTGCCTGCCCCAGCCACTTTTCAGTGGTTGCCGGTGATGGGGTGGCGGGGAACTCGCGGAATTACCGTATAGAAACCGAAAATGCTGTAAATGGCCCGGCCGGGCCTCTTTTTTTGGATGTCGTTATATAGTCGTGACTATTTCGAAAGGGGCGTTATTCATGAGTAAAGGGATGGGCAAGATAGGAATAGGCAATTTTCGCCTGCCGGACAGGGAACCCAACAGGGCGAGCAGAAGCCTTTTGGTGGCGGATGCCGCTCTGTCGGCAATGAAGTCTTTCGTTTCACCACAGGTCATGGACATTATGCTCAGGGCGTTGGAAAGGGCGGAGATCTATGACTGCAAACATCCCTTCTGGAATTCCCTGGCCAGATGCTACGTGAGAATTCCCCTGCGGCGGGATGCATTGTCAAAGGCATTCCCGGGCATAACCAGGGTCATCCACAACACCGAAGTCCTGGAGGGTGACATACTGGTAAGCGACTTCCATTCCGGGTTGAATTACGGTTACCTTTTCGGCGGAAAGGAATCAGTTCAGATCAGAGTGATGGAGGTTGACGGAGACACGGTAAGAGGCGAGGTTATGAGGCCGGGAATCGGGGGGCCGAGAGAGATCGGCGCCTTCAGGAATGAGCTGTGGTATTTCGTTTCCCACAGGTTTGCAGTCCATTCCGGGACCAAAAGCAGCAAGCACTGGAGTGCGTCGAAGACGTCCCTGCGCCTGGTCTAGTCTCAATGCCGGTCAACCTGTAATCCTGTCCCCCGGATCATGAGTAGGGGCACCCCCCTGTGGGTGCCCTCGGTTGTTCATCACACCCATCAATCATACTATCATCAAGGATTGATTACGGCCTGCATTGCCTTGCCGAGTTCCTGGACCGTATAGGGTTTCATGACGACGCCCCGGAAACCGTATTCACGGTATGAGGCAAGTATGGGGTCATTGTTGTAGCCGCTCGAGACTAATCCCGTGATGTCAGGATCCATCTCCAGCAGCAGGGCCATTGCTTCCTTGCCCCCCATCCCCCCCGGGATGGTAAGGTCCATGATCACCGCATCGAAACCTTGTCCGGAGCGCTTTGCCTGGGTGTAATGGTTGACCACCTGGACGCCGTCTTCGCAGACGGTACCGGAATATCCCAGGGTGGCGAGCATTTCGCCTGCAACCTGCCGGACGATTTCCTCGTCATCCATCAGGAGGATTCTGCCTTTTCCCGTAAAAGCTTCGCACCTGTCCGCGTGGGTCAGCGACAACTCCTCTTTTGATGCCGGGAGGTAAATGTGGAAGGTCGTCCCGCTGCCTACGCGTGTATCCACTTCGATCAGCCCGTCATGGTTCTTGATGATCGAGTAAACGGATGCCAGGCCCAGGCCGCTCCCTTTCGTCTTGGTGGAGAAGTAGGGATCAAAGATCCTGGGCAGAATATCTTCCGGTATCCCTGGGCCGTTGTCGGTAATCGATACCCTGACATAGTCTCTTTCGGAATGAAGGCTCGCCGGTTTTTCATGAACATTTTCCGCACAAATCCGGATCAGCCCGCCGCCGGGCATGGCCTGTACGGCATTTAGCACGAGGTTGTGGATCACCTGGCTTATCTGTCCTTCGTCTGCCTCCAGGGGGAGGATTTCATCGGCAATCGCATACTCGCAGGCGACGGTGGACCCCCTGTGCGCAAAGTCAGCCGAATCAACGACGATCTGTCCTATTGACGTGACTTTCTTGATGGGCGCACCGCCCTTGGAAAACGTCAACAGCTGGTAGGTCAGGTCCCTGGCGCGCTCGGATGCCCGTTCCGCTTCGTCGAGTCTCCGGAATGCGATGCTCTCGCGGGGGGTGGCCATTTTTGCCAGGGAGATGTTTCCCAGGATGCCGGTCAGGAGGTTGTTGAAATCATGGGCGATACCGCCGGCCAGGACTCCCAGGGATTCCAGCTTCTGGTTTTTCAGCACTTCGTTTTCCAGCTGTTTCCTTTTGGTGATGTCTTCCATCATGGGGAGGAAATAGAGCGGTTCGCCGGATGTATTTTTCATGAGGCAGACTGAAAGGCTTGTCCAGATTTCCTTGCCGTCCTTGCGCAGGTACCGCTTGTCCATCTGGAAACTGTCGATTTCCCCCGCTGTGAGCCGTCGTTTCATGAGTATGTCGTTTTCCAGGTCGTCAGGGTGGGAAATGTCTGACAGGCTGAGCCCCACGAGTTCTTGTTCAGTGAAGCCGGTAATCCTGCACCATTGCCCGTTGACCCGCAGGAAACGGTAGTCAAGGGAGACTATGGCAGCTCCTATGGGGGACTGGTCAAAAGTGCGACGGAAACGCTCTTCGCTTTCCCGCAGTGCTTTTTCCATCCTCTTGCGCTCGGTTATATCAAGGATGACCCCGACAATTCCGCCTACTGAGCCGTCCTTCCTGGTGAATACAGCCTTGTTGAAGAGGACTTCCTGGCGCCTGCCGTCCGCGTGCTGAGCCGTTGATTCGTATACCTGGACCCCGGAGGACGACTCCAGGAGCTTCCGATCCGCCGCAAAGTAGACATCGGCCAACTCACGGGGGTGGATTTCGTAAACCGATTTGCCGATCAGGCTGTTTTTTCTCACGCCGATGAAATCCTCAAACGGCGTGTTGCATCCCAGGTACATGCCGGTGGTGTTCTTGAAAAAAACCGGGTTCGGTATGGCGTCGATCAGCTCCTGGAGGAAGTGCAGCTGCTCCTGCAGGTTGTCTTCCGCCTGTTTTCGGTCCGAAATGTCATTGATGATGCCCAGTGCATTCCATTGCCCCCTCAGACACACGCTGGAAAGGGCAAGCTGGATGGGGAATTCCTCACCGTCTTTTCTCAATGCGACAAGTTCCAGGTTCTTGCCGATCACCGGGCCTCGACCGGTAAGGCGGAAAACCGGGAAGGCCCGCCGCGACATCTCGTGATAGCAGGGGGGCGCAAGGAATTCATGAACATCTTTGCCTATAGCCTCGAATGAGGGCCAGCCGAAGATCTTTTCGGCCGCGCCGTTCCAGAATGTTATCCTGCCGTCGTTGTCGATCATGACAATGCCGCTCATAGCGGATGCCGTCATGCAGCGGAACGTTTCCTCGCTCTGGCGCAGCGCTTCTTCCGCATCCTTTCGCGCTGTAATGTCTTCCAGTGTCTCGACTGCGCCGATGACTTCATCGTGTGAATTTCGCACCAGTGTCGCCGTCACGTAAAGCCACTTGCCCTTATCCCCCAGCGCGGGGAAAAAGTCGGTCACTTCGAAAGCCCCCTCCACGAGCCGGGAGCATTGGCTCTTGCCCGGGTACCATTCTTCGATGGATGCAGTATCCCTGCTGATGAGAAGATCTGCCAGGCACGGCTGGGCCGAAGGATAAAAGGCCCTCCAGTGGCCCCTGGTTCCGATCATTTTCTCCGAACTGAAGCCGGTGCAGATTTCCAGGGCCTTGTTCCAGTAGAGAATCCTGTGGTCGCCATCGATGACGAACTGGGGTATGGGCGAACCGTGCAGGATCGATTTCAGGCGCTCTTCGCTTTCCTGGAGCGATGTTTCCGCATGCCTGCGTTCACGCACCAGCAGTACGGCGATGAACGAGAAAATACTGATGAGCAGACCCGCCATGATGACCTGGTTGATTGTCAACGTGTCATAGGTGGCGAAGAAATCGCTCTTTTTTACACCGACATAGAGAGCGCCGATTACCGTGCCTTCGCTGTCCCTGATAGGGTCATATGCTGTGAAATAGGGAACGCCGAGGATGAGTGTTTCCCCGCGATACGGCTTTCCCTTGCGAAAAAGCGCATCGTAGGCCGGTCCGGTCAGGCTGGTCCCCAGTGCGCGTCGTCCGTCCTCCTGCATTACATTGGTGGAAATACGGACATTGCCCATGAAGATTGTCGCAGTCCCGCCGAATATCTCCTTTACCTTGTCAGGCAGCTCGTTATTGCCGTTGAGCACATAGTCTCCGGCCAGCATTTTACCGTTGACGACCTGGATATTGCGTCCTTTTCCCCGCATAAGCTCCCAGAAAGTCTTCAGGTGGCTTTCTTGCAGGGCATTGACCTGCCTGGTTGCCTCGGTGTGCATCTGCATGACGGAAAAGAGAGTGGCGCAAAGGATGGCGGTGGAAACCATTGCCGCATAGAGATAGGTGAATTTAGCCGACTTTTTCATTGGGTTGCCCTGTAAAATTGTCTTTGCTTGCAAAGCAGCCTGGTCTGCGCCAAAACCCATTTAGGCAGCAGTCGGTTGTGGTGGCACCACGTATTTTTACATCAATTTACATATCGGCAGGTTGCGGTGAAAGTCAATATTTTTTCGCTTATTTTGTCAGATGGACGTCTGCGCACGGTATTAGCGGAAACGGTGAGGCTTGCGAAATTCCGGGTGCGGTGCAATCTAGGAATGAGTCGGAAATTGGGCGATCATGCTGCAATTTTCAGAAGGCAGGCTATATGAAAAGGTGGCAGGTTGAAAACCTGTCCCGATATTTTGACCCGAAATCCCGGAGATGTTAGAATGCGACTGTAAAGAAAGGAGTTCGCCATGAGCGTTAGGATCATTCTTCTTGCCTTGCTGGCCCTTGTTTCTTCTTCATTCTCCTCGGCGGAAACCTCCCCCCGTGATGCTGCAAGGGAAGTCGGGCATGATTTCAGAAAGGCCGGTAAAGATACCGGGGAAGCCTTCCGGAAGATGGGAAAGGAAACCGGACAGGCCTTCAAGCAGGGAGGCAAGGAGGCCGGCAGGACCTTCAAGGAAGGAGGCAAGCAGGCAGGCAGAGACTTCAAGGAGGCCGGCAAGGAGACCGCCAGGGAATCCAGGAAAGCGGGCACCGCAATTGGCGACTGGTTCAGGAACCTGGGCAATAGCATCAGGGTCTTTTTCCGCGGCGGAAAGTGAGCGGTCCGGCGGAGCGGATAGCCGGCGCCTCTCGGCATCCGCTCCATCAACATCGAGAGCTAGTGTCCCGTGCGGTTAATTCATTCCTTCAAATTACGGCCCTTGTGGCCCGTGGCTGTGTTGCGGTTTTCGTGCCAGGCTTGCGTCTCCGCGCCATGCCGGGAACCAAAATTCCTCACAATTTGTGCGGCGAACTAACCGCACGGAACACTAGGTCACAGTTTCGCCGCCTGTACGTGCATCCAATCGTAGTTTCTTGACCTGCCCAGGCTTACCCATCCCTCTTCCTCCCAGAAGCGCCACCAGGCATCGTACTCGGGCAGTGCGAACGCGGCCCGGTCCCTTCCCCATTTGAGCTGGTTGCGGTCCGGGTCGTAGTCGATGGCGATCCCCCAGGAATGCATGGACCAGTTGCTTCCGCCGCGCATCTTGCGCACGTTGAGGCAGCCTCCCCATCGGTCGAGATGCAGTTCCCTGATCTTTTCGATCCCATAGTGGTCGAACACCTTCGTCAATACCCGTTGGGCGCTGTCGCGTACCTTGATGTTGCACGAAAAAGAATTGACGGCCTGGCGAAGATCCCATGCCAGGCGATGGGGGTAGGGGAGGACAAGATTCGCCTGGTTTTGTCCCACCTCTCCGAAGAAGGCGTTGAGGCTTGCCTGGCTCTGGCCGGGCCAGTTGTTGGGGTTTGCGTTGCCCGGTTCATCGTCGCGCCAGGGGCGCGGCATTTCACCGGTCTTCAGCAGGCAGGCCAGCGTGTCGAAGGCATTGTCTGTCTGCTGGCCCCAGTAGCCGTCGATATCGCCCACTTCGATCTTGTGCTCCTTGCACAGGCACTGGAGGTAGGCAACCGCCTTGCGTGAGTTGGGCCATTGCTGCCAGCCGGAGGGCAGTTCGGACTGGCGCGCCGGAAGCGCCTTTTCAACTGCCCCGTACGTGTTCGCTCCAAGCTGCCCGTCAACGGCCCCGGGCGCGAAGCCTTCGCCAGTAAGACTCTGCTGTATCAATCGAACTGCTGCAGCGATCATCGGTCCTCCTTCTCTTGCCCATGTTCCGCTCAGGCGTAAACCTCCACATGCGGAACCAGGCCGTTATAAGCCCTCAGGATGCAGGGGGTGAGCTTGCGGCAAAACCCCTAGAAGTCTGAATCATCGCAAAACGGGCAGTAATATTCACCGCTTTCGGGATCGCGTTCCATCCTGTGCCCGCATATTTCGCAAACATCAGGAGATGCCTTCTTCCATTTCTTGTCGTTGTCCGCCTGTTCCGTCACCGTTGGTTTTTTCTTTTCAGGATCATTCATTCCGGCACCTCCCGTGGTCGTCAGCGTCGCGTTATCTTAGGGGCATTCCGGCTGCCTGCTCAATTAAGATTACTACATAATCCTGGAGAGGCAAGACGGACTGCCAGATTGGCTTGCCTTTGCACGGCAGCCGATATGGGTTACACTTGGAACAGGGGATCGATTATTGCCGAAAGAGGGTGAAGAGAAGATGACGGCGAAGAAGAGGGTGAGGATCGAACGGCTGCGCGAGGCTCTTCGTGAGGAGAAGCGGAGGCTCTGGCAGGAGCTGCGCGCTGAAACCTTCCGCGACCAGGAAGCGCTGCATGCGCAGTTTGAAATTCCACGGGACATCGGGGAGCAGAGCATACTTGACGTCCTGTCGGACACCGGACTGGCCGTGGCAGACATAGTGCGTGAACGGGTAACGCGATTGGAGGATGCCGAACACAAGCTCCTGGAGGGGACCTATGGTCTGTGCGAGGACTGCGGCGCGGAAATCGAGGAAAAGCGTCTTATTGCTGTCCCGTACGCCGTGCGGTGCGTTCGCTGCCAGGAGCGCTTCGAAGGACCGGCCCATCCGCCGGAAAAGTCTCTGTAGGGACGGGTCCTCACCGGTATTCATTCTCATGGAGCCGGGGGAGGGCGTCTTTTACACCAGTAGACAGCATAAAACGCAAAGTTGACGAGGAGGGCCGCCATGCCCAGGCGCACCTGTGCGTGATGGGTCAGCCCGATCGGATAGAGCACCGGCTCCAGGTATCGCTCGATAAAGGTAGTGCCGTAAGCAGCCCCACCTCCCAGCTTTCGCAGGTAATTTTCCAGGTAGGTAAGTGGACATGTCCAGCCGCCGACTTCGATTGCCACGCCCCAGGCAGCGGCCGGCAGATGCAGCCACGCCAGCAGCCGCCAGCGCAGGACCGCCAATCCGCCAAAAACAACGAACAGGACGAACAGGGCATGGACGATTACCACCAAGTCTGCCAGAGCCAAATAGAGCATTCTTTTTCCCGGATGATGCCGCGAAAGTAGTGTGACAAACCTGCAGACTGGGCCGATTGGGTGTCGTGATCAAACTTTCTCAAGTTCAAGGATAGCATAACCTGCCAGGTTTACGGGACAAATGTCGCGTGGGCCGATATCTCGGTTTTGACTCGCTTTTTATCCACGAGTCACTGAACGTGCAGATGTTATACTTATCAGGCGTGACTGTAATTCGGCGGGGGTGGGTGCGATGCTGCGAATGCTGTTGTTCCTTGCTGCGGCTCTGCTGGAGATGTGTCCCCTGGGGCTTGCTGACGATCATTACAAGGCGGAACGGATGGAGATGGTGGCGAAGCAGATCAGGTCCCGCGGCATTCGTGACGCCAGGGTCCTGGCGGCCATGGAAAAGGTGCCCAGGCACCTGCTGCTGGACAGGTCCCTCTGGTCCAGGGCCTATGACGATCACCCCCTCCCCATCGGCGAGGGGCAGACCATTTCCCAGCCGTACGTGGTGGCGCTGATGACCGCAGAGTTGCGGCTTTCTCCTGCGGACCGGGTGCTGGAGATCGGGACGGGGTCCGGCTACCAGGCTGCGGTGCTGGCGGAAATCGCCGGGGAAGTCTTCACGGTCGAGATCCGGAAAGGCCTTGCGGAACGGGCCACGGCAGCGCTGGCAAAACTGGGCTGCAAAAATGTTCACGTAAGGTATGCCGACGGGTACTACGGCTGGAATGAACAGGCCCCCTTCGATGCCATAATCATCACTGCAGCTGTCAACCATATACCCCCTCCTCTCATCAAGCAGCTGAAAGAGGGGGGCAGGCTCATCCTGCCCCTCGGCAGCACGGTCTTTTACCAGACGCTGACGCTTGTCACGAAAAAAAAGGGCGGGGAACTCTCCGTGGAGCAGAAAGGCGAGGTCGCTTTTGTCCCCATGACGGGCACGGCCCGGAAAAGGTGAGGATCACTCTGTTCTCGTCAAGATGAGAGAAGCTGCCAGATAAGCCCCGGAAGCAAGGTACGCAACGGCGCCGAATCCGGTGACGAGAGCCAGCATGATTGCAATGAGCGGGGCCAACACCGAGAAGGAGCCGTTTATCACCCAGGCCCATGGAATCAGGGCTGGTTCCCTTTTCCCCAGCAGGGTGATGCCTGAAGGGAAGGGGATCCCCATGGGCAGGCCGAGAGGGAAAATTAATGCCGAAACGGCGGCGAATCGAAGCGCAGGAGATAATGGAGCCAGGAGGCCCGGAGCCTGCCGGAGCAGTATGCTGTAAAGAATGACCAGGAGCGCGATCACGACCAGGGTTGGAGGGCGCTGCAGCACCGGGTGTCGCTGGCCGATGAGACTTCCGACCCCCGAACCTGCCAGAAGGGAGGCGAGAACAGCAGCCAGCGCATATGTGGCGTTTCCCAGCGGGAGGATCAGCTTCTGGACGAGAACCATCTCCGAGAACATGAACCCGATGCCGATGAAGGCGAAGTAGGGCAGGAACCGGCAACAGGGTAATGAATGCCTGCCATGCCGGCCTCTTCCGAGCGATCGCGTTTCAGTATCCATCGGTGCCGTCCCCTTGCCCGGACGGCGCGCGGCCACAGCTGGGACGAGAATCAGCAGAGTGCTCAGTGCCGTTGCCTGGACAAGCATCGCCGGGAAAAGGTATCCTTCTTCAAGGAAGAACTGCCATTTCCCGCCCATGGTCCTGTATGTCCCCCCCAGGTTGCCGAGCCGGAGAAAGTGATTGAAGAATGGGGCGTCATCGCGCACCGGCCGGATGTCGAACAGGTACCTCTCCATGAACCCTTCACGCTTCGCGGGCGAAAGTATGGCGGCAAACGCCCGGTAATATTCGTCGGACGGGAGCCTGACAAAAACGTTGCCTTCCCCGGCTGTGAGCCCGGGAAGGGCGACCGGGTCGTACCAGCGGTCCCTGGCGAATCGCCTGATTCTTTCCACTTCCTGACCGGTGAGCGGCGACCGCTTCACCAGGATCGTCATGCTGCCCCAGCTGCGCACCGCGGCAATGTGTCGGCTGGCATCCCGTACGCCCAGCTCTTCGAGGGCTGCTGCAGCGGTCGCCAGGATTCGCAGCTCCATGCGCGATGGGGGGAGGAGGAACAGGCTGAAGCAGAGCGCCCCGCCCGGGCGGAGATGGGTGAGGTACTCGCGAAAGGCCTCCACGGTCAGGCGGTATTCCTCGGACATGCCGAAGGCCGCAGAGGGGCTTGCTCCCTGGAGCGGGATATCGATCAGGTCGAAGGTTTCTTTACCGCCCATCAGCCAGGACCTGCCGGCGCCGGCCAGGAGGCGGAAGGTCCGCCGGTCAGGGGAAGACGATGCGATTTTCCTGCAGACATTTGCCAGCAGGTGGTTGGACTCGATCCCCGTTATCCCGGTCGCGCCGTAGCGACGTGCAAGGAGGAGATGGAGCCCGCCCTGGGGGTCGAGGACCAGCACTCTGCCGTTGATCCCGGCTTCATAGGGGAGCGCCGCGGGCAGAAAGGAAAGGAATGCCAGTTTCTGCGCCTCTGCAGTGTCGGTAACTGCGGTGATAAACCCGCCGTCAACGGCAACCCCCGTCTGGCCGGGGAGCGGTTCCGGGTATTTAAGGCTCAGGCCGGGAGCAAAGCGGACTGCCGGGCTGCGAAAAGTGTCGATTCGCGCGGACGGCGAATAGTATGTATTGAGGCGGGTCGCTCCGGGGAAACGGAGGGCTGCTTCCAGCCCCTTGTATGGGGAGAGCCTGAGTCCGGCGAATTGCGGCTGGACCTGGAAAATTGCCAGCGCGACGAGGGACAGTGCCAGGGCTGCTACCCTGCAGGGCAAGGCGAGAAGAATCCCGGATGCGGCAAGCACGACCGCGGAAAGCAGGAAAATTCCCCGTTCCGGCGATACCAGGGAGGTGACAAGCAGAATGCCGATTGATCCTGACGCCGCCCCCAGCAGGTCCGCCCCGTAGATGAGCCCCGAACGGCTGCTCCAGGCGGAGAACGCCGTGGCGATGATGAGCCCGGCGCAAAGAAAGGGGACGGCCAGGACGACGTAATGGAACCCGATGCGGAGAATTTCAGCCTTTTCCCAGGATAGGCGCACGGGGTCGAAGGGGAACAGGTTGACCAGAAGGAAACCTGCTGGTATGGTTATGCCCAGTGCCATGGCATACTTGCCGACATGAGCCTGGTCGGAAAGTCCCGGCCGGAGCGCGAGTACGACCCCGCTGGACGCGAGGCCGAGCATGGCGATGCTGACGATCATCGCTGCGAAATGGTATGAGACGCATATGGAGTAGATGCGGGTGAGCAGCACCTCGTACGCCAGCGAAGCCGCCGATGAGATAAAGACGACCGGTAGAATGCGCTGTCCAGTATCCATGCCATGAATTATACCAGCAGTTCAAATGCCCGGCTTACGGAGGGTGCGACTTCCGGAAGCCGGGCTTCACATTTCGTAAACCGAAACGTTGGATTTTCGTTTTTAACCTGGAACTGGTATCATGGTTCGATTGTTGACGCGCGGACGCTCTTCTCGTTCGCTAAGACATTGTGACAAGGATTGAAAAATGCAAACGAAGTATCTGCCCGATTTTGCTTCAGGAAAACGTTCTGTTTCGAAAATGGCCCTTTCCGCCGTCCTTTCCGGGTGGCTGTTCCTTTCATTATTCGTTCCTCTGGCGGATGCACAGGGTGGTTACGTAAGATATCCCGTTTTGTCTCCCGGCTACACCTCCATCAAGGTGTTTGACAGGGAACGGCGCTACGTCGGCCGGATCCCCTCGGAGAAAAGGTACTGGGCGCCCATAGACCGTATCCCGTCTTTTCTGCAGAAGGCGGTGGTGGCGATCGAGGATTCCCGCTTCTACGACCACGGCGGCATCGACGTCAGGGGAATCGCGCGGGCGCTGGTGAAGGACGTGGTCAAGGGCAAAATGGCCGAAGGCGGCTCGACCATCACCCAGCAGCTGATAAAGAACAAATACCTTTCCGGTGAAAAAACCATCGACAGGAAGCTCAAGGAAGCCCAGCTGGCAATGGATTACGAACGCAGGTACACCAAGAAGCAGATACTGGAGATGTACCTTAACGAGATCAATTACGGCAACGGCGCCTATGGCATCGTCCAGGCCGCACGCCTCTACTTCGACAAGAACCCCGAGCAGCTGACCGATGCCGAATGCAGCCTGCTGGCAGGGGTGCCGAAGAACCCGTCACGCTACAATCCCCTGGGTCCCCCCGCAGCCGTTGGTGCGCGCACGGGCCTGGTGCTCAGGCGGATGCAGGAGCTGGGGATGATCTCCCGGCAGCAGGAACGCAAGCTGAGGGCCCAACGGGTGACCGTCATCAAGGCGGGCCAGGCCCCCACGTACATGACCCACATCAGGAACAAGCTGAAAGAACAATATGGCGAGAACATCTTCGAACTGGGCGGTCTCGAAGTCATTGCCGCCATGGATCTGAAGTTGCAGAAAACTGCGGAAAAGGCCTTGAGCGAGGGGGTGAAACGCCTGTCACCGGACCTCCAGGGCGCCCTCGTGTGCATGGACCCGTCAACCGGGGATGTGCTGGCGGCCGTGGGGGGTGTGGATTTGAAAAGGAACTCCTATGACCGGGCATTCAACGCCAGGCGCCAGCCCGGTTCGGCCATCAAGCCGTTCATCTATGCGGCTGCGCTGGAGAAGGGTTACACTGCAGCGAGCTTTTTCAATGATTCGGCTATCTCCTACCCGGCGGGGAACGGCAGGGTCTGGCAGCCCAGGAATTACGGAAATGAAATTCTCGGGGAGACCACCCTGCGACAGGCGCTTGCCCATTCCAACAATGTCATAGCGGTCAAGCTGCTGGATGCCGTCGGCGTGCCCGCTTTCACCGAGCTGGCGGGCAGCATGGGACTGCAGCTGCACGGCAGGAACGATCTCACGCTGGCTCTCGGAACCGAAGAAGTCAGCTTGAGCGAGCTGGTTTCCGCTTACGCTCCATTCGCCAATGGCGGGTTGCGGGCCAGGCCCAGGACCATCATCGGCATTTATGACCGCAATCGCCGTGCCATGTCGGAAAACCCGACCTCGGTCGAACCGGCCCTGCCCCCGGCGATAGCCTACGTCACCACCCAGATGCTCAAGGACGTCATGGTCTATGGCACGGCGAAAAACCTGAAGAAATTCAGCCAGCTATACCCGTCAGCAGGCAAAACCGGCACCACCGACGACTACCGCGACGCATGGTTCGTGGGTTATACGCCCCGGCTGGTCACCGGCGTCTGGGTGGGACATGATAAGCCGCGGCCCGGCGGCAGGGGATTCACCGGTGGGGCGATAAGCGCTCCCATATGGAGGCAGTTCATGCGTTCGGCCCTGGCCGGAAAGCCGTCTTTGGATTTCCAGAAGCCGGATACGGCAGTTTCCGTGCGGATCGACCCCTCCACGGGGTACCTGGCGACTCCCGGCTGTCCCCGGCAGAAAGAGGAATTCTACATTTCCGGAACCGAGCCGACCGAGTATTGCCCGATGCACGGGGGCGGCGGTGAACCCCCCGTTCCCGGTGGAACCGGTGACGCCAGCGAAACCGGTGTCTCCGGCCAGGCAGTTCCGGAGTAGTGGGCCGGTTTTAACGGGATGGCGTTTCCGGGGAAAAAGTTGGTGGGGATGCGATCATGACCAGGGTCCCCAGCCTGGCGTTCAGCCCCATGACCGGCGCCGCTACCAGGATGTTGCCGTCTTTCTGCACGGCAGCGGTTACGGTATCTGCCTTCAGTGCATCCGGCGGGTAGACTTCGGCAGCCGGAGCGCCTTCGCGGCGCTTGTCCGTTGCCGCAACTATGCGGCCGTCGGCGGCGGCGACGGCCAGTTCCTTCATGTTCGGCTCTCTTACGAACTGGTTGAGATACTCGTTTACCTGTTCGATGTTACCCCGCATCATTTCACTCCGCACCGCCCAGACCAGCGGGAGAGCGGCCAGCCGCATGCCTGCCCTGGCCTGCTCGCCCATGGCTTCCGCAGCTCTTTCGGCTGTAGCGGCTTTGGCCCGCTTGACCGCGATGTCTTTCCACAGGTAGGTCCCGGCTGCAAAGAGAACAAGCAGCATCGCGCCCACGATCCGCCAGTTGCGGAACAATGTCCTGATGAACGATTTCTTCCTGGCCGGCTTGCCTGTTCCGGCATTGGTATTAGCGGATGTGTTTTCTGCGGATGTCTTCATTTCCGTTGACATGACAACCCCCTGAGCTAGGAATAAGGTGTTTCCGGTGCATCATTTGCTGGATCGGGATGTGAAGCGTATTTAGAACTGCAAGAAAAAATACGGATATCTGCAAAATCGAAGATATAGTGCCTGTCCGGAAAGGCTCGCTGGGGCCGGATCGGAACTTCCTCGTCGTTCGTGATAATCTGTCGACTCATGACTCGCTGGCCGGAGCTTTCACTGGTTTCAAGCGCATTCCCGGTTTTAGGGATCTTGCATTGAAGCCGTATCACGAATTCCTCGAAAGCCCCGTTCCGCCCTTTGTGAGCCATTACCAGGTGTTTCAAGGAGAACCAGAATAACACAGTGCCTGGATAATGGAAATAGCGGGAAGTTCGGGAAGTTTTCAGTGAAAAAAACACGTCACCTGATCGAGCTTGTTCTGTGAAAGAGGCCGGTCGCCCCGCTCGGGTCCGGCGGGCTTTCAGTTTTGATCTGCGGATTCCCGCTGCCATCGTAGCAGCGCACGGTGAGCGTGTGTTCGCCTTGCCGGAACGGGAAATCGAACCGCCAGACGACCCAGGTCAACTGGGAGAGGGGTGTACGCAGCTCCGCCTGCTGCCACGGACCATCGTCGACCTTCAGTTCCACCCTGGAAATCCCCTGGGCCCCGGCATGGGCTATCCCCCCCATCGGGACGACAGCCTGACCGGCGTCATTCACCTTAGCGGAATCGACGGCGACCGTGTCGATCACCGAGGTGGCCTTCATCCTGGCCTCCTTGTCCCAGCCGCGCACTACCCAGTATCCAGGCTCCCAATGGTCGACAGCTTCAATGGATTCGATCCATTTGGGCTGCTTCATTCCGTATACGTCCGGGATATAGATCCTGAGCGGGAATCCATGGGACGGCAGGAGCGGAACGCCGTCCCAGTCGTAAGCAAGCATCACCCGTTCGTCAGACCGGATCATGTCAAGCGAGACCAGTTCCCAGAAGCTGTCGGCGCAGCGGATCTTGAGATGAGTGGCGCTCTGCCTGAGGCTCAGTGCGGGAAGGAGCCGCCTGAGGCTGACCCCGGTCCACCGGGTGGTGCCGATGAGGTCTCCGCCCACCTGGTTGGAAATGCATGCCAGGGTGATGAACTGGTTCAGTGGCGGGTAGCGACGGAGGTCTTCCAGGCTGAAAGCAAGCGGGGCATCCACCAGGCCGTGAACTTTCAGTTTCCATTCCCGGCCGTCAATTTCGGGGGGGATTGTGTCAATGTCTATGCGGTAATGTTTCTCCAGCGGGGTTAATTCGGGACGCGTGCCGGCGGCCGGTTTGACACGGTCGTTTGCATTGGGCAGTGCATGAGAGTCGGACCATCGTGGCAAACGGCGGGGCGTTGCTGACCTTCTGCGCTCATCCCGGGACAAAACTCCGATAATCGCGCCGCTCACAGTGATCGTGGCGCTCGCGCCGGCCAGACGGACCAGGAACTGGCGGCGGTTGAGCTTCCGGGCAAGGTTTGGCGGCGAAGCGGTCCATTTTTCCCCGGCGACTCCTGTGCCCGGCGCCGCCAACTTTTTACAGGACCAGCCCAAGGCTGCGCCCCATGAAAGAAACACGAGAATGATCCAGAAGACCCCGAGCCAAGCAGACGAGCCCGTCATGTGACCGAGGTTTCCGGAAATGAGTGACGAGAGGATGCCGAATACGGCTCCAATGGAAATTCCGGAAACAGGAGCGTAGCGCCGGCCAATCCGGTGCAGGAGCGGTAAAAGGATCGCCCCGCAGGCCGTTCCGGCGAAGATGACCAAGGCGATTCCCATCGACTGCTCGATGGTTTTGGCCACGTCCGCTGTCGGTCCGAGTTTCAACGTGCTTATGATCGAGACCATGCTGCTGATGCCAAGTGCGATGGCCCGGCCGGGAAGCACTCTGGCCAGCCAGTCGAAAAGCTCGAAGGGGACGAACGGCAGGCCTGCCAGCCGCCAGCCCGCGAAGAAGACCGCGATCATGGCAACGGTCAGCATTGCCCCTGCGAGAGCACCGGCAAACATGCCGGGTTTGCTTGCAGATTTCATACATGCCCCCTTGCGGAGGAAAAATGTCGCCAGTAGTAGTGGATACTTGAATTATTCAATGGAATACGCTTCTGTCAAACATCGGGTGCAGGGGAGTGCTGGTGAAATGACAAGCTGCGCTTGCTATTTTTGCGCTGAATGCATATATATAGATTTGAGGATTCATGTGTTGTGGCTGGCGCATCGCTGTGCCTGGGCCGTCAATATGAAAGGTGCCAGCGCAGGTGGACGTCATCAGGAAATGCCTGTTTCAGTCCGCTGCGGTGGGGAGAGGGAAAAACGATGAAAGATCCGGTCTGCGGCATGGATGTCACGCCGGAAGGCGCCGCCGGCAAATACGAATACCTTGGTGAAACCTATTATTTCTGCTCGGTTCACTGCGTGAGCAAATTCAGGGAGAATCCCGAACGGTATCTCTCCGGCGAAGGCGAAGTTCCCGAGAGTACGGCTGCAGCGGCGGGGACGGGCGAATATTTCTGCCCCATGTGCCCTGACGTGCATGCCGTGAAACCGGGACCCTGCCCCAAGTGCGGCATGGCATTGGAATTCGCCGGGGAACCTCAGCTTCTCCAGAGAACCGAATGGACATGCCCGATGCATCCCGACGTGGTCCGGGACAAGCCGGGCGATTGCCCAAAATGCGGGATGGCCATGGAGGCGCGCACGGTGGAAATTGGGGAGGAGGAGAACCCGGAACTGGCGGACATGAAAAGGCGCTTCCTGGTCGCCCTTGTGCTCTCTGTTCCGGTGGCGGTGAGCGCCATGGGCATGCACATCCCGGGGCATCCCCTGGAAAGGATCGCTTCGCACGAAACCTGGACGTGGCTGGAATTTGTCCTTTCCACTCCGGTCGTGTTCTGGGCCGGCTGGCCGTTCTTCCAACGGTTCTGGACATCGCTCGTCCACCGCAGCCTGAACATGTTCACCCTCATCGGCATCGGTGTCGGGGTGGCTTACCTGTACAGCCTGGTGGCGAAACTGTTCCCGCAGGTCTTCCCAGGCTCGTTCCGTTCAGGAACTGGCGAAGTGGCGGTGTACTTCGAAGCCGCGGCCATCATCACGACCCTGGTGCTCCTGGGCCAGGTGCTGGAACTCAAGGCGCGCAGCCGGACCGGCGCCGCCATCAGGGCGCTCCTGGGGCTAGCTCCCAAAACGGCCAGAAAAATCCGGGCGGACGGTGGCGAGGAAGACGTCCCCCTGGCTGAGGTTCGGCCGGGTGACCGGCTTCGCGTCAGGCCGGGGGAAAAGGTTCCGGTGGACGCTACGGTGCTGGAAGGGATGAGCCCGGTGGACGAATCCATGATCACCGGCGAGCCCATTCCAAATGAGAAGGGCCCTGGCGACCGGGTGATCGGCGCCACCGTCAACGGGACAGGTTCGCTGGTGATCCGGGCCGAAAAGGTTGGCGCCGACACCCTGCTGGCCCAGATCGTGCGCATGGTCTCCGAAGCGCAGCGCAGCCGCGCGCCCATCCAGAAACTTGCGGACGTGGTGGCCGGCTGGTTCGTCCCAATAGTGGTCGCAATCTCCGTCATTACCTTCATCATCTGGGCCGTGGCGGGACCCGACCCCCGCATGGCCCATGCCATCGTCAACGCCGTCGCGGTCCTGATCATCGCTTGCCCCTGCGCACTGGGGCTGGCAACTCCGGTATCGATCATGGTGGCAACGGGCAAGGGCGCCACGTTCGGCGTCCTGTTCCGGGATGCGGAAGCCATCGAGGTGATGCGCCAGGTGGATACCCTGGTGGTGGACAAGACCGGGACCCTCACCGAGGGGAAACCGAAGCTGGTGACGGTCTTGCCGGCCGGCGGCATGGATGAGGCGACCATGCTCCTTCTTGCCGGGAGCCTGGAGCGGGGGAGCGAACATCCCCTGGCTGCGGCCATTGTAGCTGGTGCGGAACAGCGGGGCATAAAGCTCGTCAAAGCGGACTCCTTCGAATATTCCACCGGCAAGGGGGTGGCAGGGGTTGTGGCAGGACGAAAGGTCATGCTGGGGAACCGGCGCATGCTCGAGGAAATGGGCGTTGAGACGGGGGGCATGGAGGCTAATGCGGAATCGTTGCGCGGGCAAGGCCAGACGATCATGCATTTGGCAATTGATGGAAAAGATGCAGGACTGCTGGGTGTCGCGGACCCGATCAAGGCAACCACACCGGATGCCATAAAGCAGCTCCATGGCGAGGGTATCCGCATAGTCATGCTCACTGGCGATAGCCGCGTGACCGCGGAGGCCGTCGGCCGCAGGCTGGGCATCGACGAAGTGGTGCCGGAAGTTCTGCCCGACCAGAAGGCCGAGGCGGTCAAGAGGCTCCAGGGAGAAGGAAGGGTCGTTGCGATGGCAGGTGACGGTATCAACGACGCGCCGGCCCTGGCCCAGGCCCAGGTGGGGATCGCCATGGGCACCGGAACCGATGTGGCGATGGAGAGCGCGGGCGTCACCCTGGTCAAGGGAGACCTGAGGGGCATTGTCCGTGCCCGGCAGCTGAGCCGCGCCACCATGAGGAACATCAGGCAGAACCTGTTTTTCGCGTTTGTTTACAACTCGCTGGGCATTCCCCTTGCCGCCGGCCTTCTCTATCCCTGGTTCGGCATCCTGCTCAGCCCGATCATCGCCGCGGCCGCCATGAGCTTCAGTTCCGTATCGGTGGTAACCAACGCGCTCCGCTTGAGAAATGAACGCCTCTGACCTGCTGTTCGGGTGAAAAACTACGCGGAACGGGGCCGTTCCCTCTCGGCTTCCGGGGCAGGTCGGGGAAATCCAATCATTTGAAATTATCTATGAAGTGTGGTAAATGTAGGATGCTGCCCTCATTTGAGGGCTGAGCAAGCTTCGGATGCCGGGATCCTGCCGGCTTGGACGGATGTTCGATCCATGATACGATTCCTGGGCGGATTGCCCGGGAATGTGACCGGGGAGGGCGGTACCAATGAAAGTCCGACGGCGCTTCCTCTGCTTTCCAGTGTTGTCTTTTCTGTTGTTGCTGTCTGCCGGTTGCACTGCGTATATCGGCGAGTATGGCCCTTCGCCATACTGCGGAAAGGATTCGCACTTCTTCACAAGGTTGACTGAAAGCTCCATGGGCCAGGCGGACACGGAAGGACTCGCCGCCGTGCTGGCCGGGGATGAGGAGTTGACGGTCAGGGATGGCGATGCCGCATCGAAATCTGCCGCATTGCAGGCTCCGCTGATTCTCAGGTTCGTCTGGTTTTCCGATGTCCAGGTCAGGCAGCAGGAAGTGAAGCTGTTTTCCGATGAAGACAGCCGCAGATTGGATGCGATAATTCCTTCCTTCGAGCATAACCAGATCCAGGAGGACTTCGACTGGGCGCTCTATCTTTCCCAGATCAAGGCCGCCAATCGCCTGGGTGGCGTGGATTTCATGATCCACACCGGGGACGGAATCGACGCCGGGACCATTGAAGAGTTGTACCAGTTCATCTATATCAGCAACCAGTCGAAAGTTCCCTGGCTGAACGCGGTGGGCAATCATGATGTGTCGATTTTTGGCAATTACCGCGAACGGATGAGCTATACACGTCAGGCGGGAGTGGGATTCTATCCGGTCGGCAATGTGCCCAATTTTATCTGGATGCACCGTCCCCAGCGGGAAATATCAGGTTTCGGGCGCTACCTCCTGCCCACGCCTTCCGAGGGAGGCCACTCTCCTTCGGAGGACGGAAACGGCAAGCTTGCGGGCACGTTCCATCATGGCTTCGACATGCAGCCAGGAGTCACTTCAACGGCGGAAAAGTTTGATTATGACCGGGCTTCCGGGTACTATGCGACCGACCTGCGCACTACCTCCCTTCCCGTAAGGGTTATCGTCCTTAATTCGGCCAACACGGAGGCATGGGGAGCGAGCGGCATCATCGCGCCCGCCCAGCGCGATTGGCTGCGGCGTCAACTGCTCCCCGAAGGCAGAGGCATAAACCTGGTGTTTTCCCATCACCGTCCCCGGGACTTCGACGAGCAGACCCGGGCGGTTCTCGCCGGTTCCGGCCACTCTCCCCTGGTTGCCTTCACCGGCCACACGCACCAGCACAATCTGCTCCGGCACGAGGACGGCATGGGGCATGGTTATTTCGAACTGAATACCGGTTCGGTCCTTGAATTCCCCCAGATCGGCCGTGTGATCGAGCTGAGGGGGACGCCCGATGGCCCGGTCTGGCTGGTTTCGAGAGCTCTGTGGAGCAGTTTCATGAAAGTCCGGGACATGCCTTCTCTTGACGAGACGGATTCGGTGCTGAAGGAATGCGCAGATCGGCGGGACGCGATTCTCGACGCCATTGTCCGGAACGAAGCCGGAAGTTTCAGGAGGGCGGTCGCCTGCGCACATTACGGAGCTTACCAGGACTTCAGGAAAGACAAGAGCCGTTTGCTTGGCAAACCGCAGAATTTTGACGAGGCATGGCATGAGGCGAACGTGATCATCCAAGTCGTTCCGTGAGCGGGCATCAGATTATGGCCAGCAAAAGGCCGGGAGGTAGAACATGCCGGTAGCCATTGGGAAAGAGGAATTCATGTCTCTTGCAGAGAAGTACGTGGCAGGTATTCTGTCAGGAATCTGCGATGACGCCATTTTGCTGGCCGTAGACCCCAAACCCCACACGGTCCGCATTGTTGCCAAGCTTTCCGGGGCGGATTTCCAGGCAATAAAGTTTTCCGACCTGTACATTTCCATCCAGAAGATCGTCAGCCGGTACGGGGAGCGACATGTGGATCCCGCAACGCATGCTCCCCACCGATCGGAATTCAAGCTGTATGACCCGTATTTCGAAACTTTGGAATTTGTTCCTGTTGAGCCAGGCAAGGGATGACCACAGGAAAAGCCATATCCTTTGCATCATGGAATCCACCTGCCACCGGCCGTGTGGCGGGGCGCGCGTAGTCGTGAACAGCCGCGCTGGTTGCGGTGGCGTGAAGTGTCTGATTATCTTTTTATTGCAACCAGATAGATGCGATGGAATGTCAATTCAACCAGACCGGTTTTGTCTGCCTGATCATTGAACGATCTTCTGACTATTCTTCTGAACGTGTCTGTGTACTCTCGGGTTAACGAGGTATCATAGCAGTCTTGGTTCAGATACCCGGCCGCCGCTCCCGACTCGAATATCCTGTAAACTTCATCCGCAGAGTGACGAGTAACAATTCTGTCTATTGTTGAGCTCTCGACACTAAAGCCGGCATCCTCAAACAACATTTTGTATTCATCTGCGTTATTTCGAAAAAACCATGGAGAATTGAAACCAGCATAAATGTTTTTTGTTTCTTGTGCTTGCTTGATCAGTTCTATGGCTTGAAGGAAATTCGGGCAATAATCATCTCTTGCTGGGGACTGGATAGCCATCTTCCCATTTTTTGCCAATGAGCTGTAGCATGCCCTCAGTGCTTTTCCCGGTTCTGCAAACCACTGGAAGGCTGAGTTGCAGAAAATTTTATCAAATTCGTCTGTGTAATCGAGTTGCTCGGCAGAACACCTCCTGAAGGCGATATCATGATTTGACCATTTCTCTTTGGCTTTTTCAATCATGCCTTCACAGGGGTCAATGCCGACAACTTGTCCTTTTGTCCTGTCTCGAATTGTTTTTGTGATGTGACCTGTTCCGCAACCCAAGTCAATCACGTTGTCATCTGCTTGTATATCAAGCAGTGCAAGAAGGATCTCGCTCGCTGATTTCTGTACTACTGAATCCTTTTCATATTTTAGGGATATGTCTGAAAAATTGGGCACCTTCTGTTTCTCCTTTTCGGAACAAAAGTGGCATTGAACCACAATCATCCGAATGATCCGGGGCAAGGTATAGAGATTGCAATTTCTGTAATCTTTAGACCTGATAGTTTCAGCCTGAAACGGCTCGAGCACGGAGCCAGCCCCCGACAATTTCCTCGCCAGAGAGGAGGCGCTCCCCGGCGCGCCTGGGCCGCCAGGCACGACAACATATTCGCACAGGCCTTCGCCCTATTTTCTGGAATTCATACCCTCCTCACGTCAGACCCTTATAACCACGTGCTCAAGACAATTGTGTGTGGTGTCCCCCGAATCTCGGAGTCCACCGTATTCATGGCCATGTTCGCATCATGCCTGAGAGCTTGCCGGACGGTCAGGAAATCACCAGATACGTTACTTCCATGCTGCCCTTCTCTATGGTGAGGGACCCGTGAATTGTCGTGACCCCGCTTAACGTGTCAAAGGTGCCGTCCCATCCCCCCGAAAGGGAGACATCTACTGGATTGCCCAACGCTATGGCGCCCTGAATGGTCGTGCTCTTTGCCTGGATGACAGTGCCGTTCCCGGCGGCATTCAATGCTTCCTGAAGGGATCCGAAGTTGCCCGGATTTCCCGATATCTGGACGTCTGAAGGCTCGAACGGGTTTACCGCATAGGAGACCAGGTCGCGGTTCATGTTGGCTGAGTGGAATTTGACGAGTCCTATACCCTCTGCGTACCATTCGGTGGTGGTATAGGTGCTGGTATTTCCTTCCTCGTTTATTGTGATTTCCTTCGAAAGAACCACTGTCTGGAATGTGCCGGCGCCAGTGGTTACCTGCTCAGAGCCGGATACTGTAATTCTCATATTTTGCGAGCTTGAAGTGCTGGTGGAGCTGCTGCTTGAATGCCCCATGGCCACAACGGTGGTTGTAATGTTGGTTGTGCAGGAGCTGTTGGACGTTTCCACGTTGCCTGCAAAAAGTTCGGAGGGGAAGTATTCCTGCGGAGGGGAATAGGAGTTGTTGGAAGTCGTCGTTGTTTGAATTTCCCCTGCCGGGGAATCCATTTTGGAAACCATCACGATTCTTGTCGAACCAATGTAAAGGGCATCCTCCTGAAGATAGAAATTGTCGGAAGTGGTCGTATTGCCTCCGGAGAAATCGATCTGGGAATGGAAGACCCCGCCGTTTGAGGTGACGGTTTCCGTAAATGGCTGGGTCACCTGGTTCCCCGAACGGTCCGTTGTCAGGCCGCTGCCCGCGTAGACCCAACTGCTGCTGGAAGTGGTGGGGAAATGGCTGACCTGGCCCATTATGGCAGCATCACCCGATTTCGGAATAACCAGCAGAAAGAGAAACATTAAACAGGCAATGCGAAGCGGGACCTTCATAGCCCTTCTCCTTTCTCAAACATGGAAACATGCTTCAGTGATACGGACTGGTCGGATGCGCCTCCGCCCAATAAGCAACCGGGCGGGATTTCGGCACGGGCATTCGCGTTAATGTTGCGGAAATGTAACACTCATGATTTGCTCTTGTCAATATGGCGAAAAGGTATTCTAATGTATTGATTCTCTTTGGCAATATGTTTGTGACGCAACAGAGCCATCCGAAGAACCCCAGGTAGAGTAGATGGCAGGGGTAACCCTGTTCTCTACTCTACCTGGAACTACCGGTGTATGGTGTCCCCCGAATTTGCCGAAAACTCAAGTTGTCAATGCCCAATGACCCCTTGGTAAGGATTGCTCAACACACGGCTAGACCGGCCCGGTCCTTCAGGGGCCGGTCTAGCCGTGTGTTGGGAAATCTTTCTGCCTTATGTCCTGCGCCGAGGGTGGACCTTTCTCCCTGCGCCGGAGTGGTGGCGATAGGAATAGGAGCACTTCCGGCGCGCTCGGTTCTGCGCTGCAGGTGAATCCTATTTTGCAAATGTATTATAGAATAAAATACAAACCTATTCAGTAAAAATTCTATTCTTGCTGTTTATGTTGATTATTATGTATAAAATTGCTATTGTATTCATGCAATATCTATTCAGTGACTCCACCATTTGAGGTTTCATCATGTCGCCCCACCTCACCGAACAAGACGTACAGCTACTGGCGTTTCTCGCTACCGGGTTATATTCGGCTGCGGACATCCAACGCCGCTTCTCTTGGAGCCAACCTACCATCTCTCGCGTGATCTCCCGCTGCAAAAGCCGTATCCTCGTGGTAGGTAGTGCTCGAGCGACCCGCTATACCCGTCTCCGGGATGTCCGGGGCCTCGGTGGACGGTTTCCTGTGTTCAAAGTCGATGATCGCGGTGATGTGGATCAGATTGGGGACCTCTGTGCGGTCGCAAATGACCGCTTCGTATGGCTACCGACCCATACCACTCCAGAAGATTATCCGAGCCTCCCTTGGTTCATCTCCGATCTGCGCCCTGATGGCTTCGTAGGTCGAGCGTTCGTCCGGCTGCTGCACGAAGAGCTGAACCTGCCCCCTCGCGTCCTCGACTGGAACGAAGATCATGTCCTTGTCGCCCTTGCCCGCCGCGGCGAAGACTGCATGGGGAACCTTATTGTCGGGCAGGAATCCCTGGAGCGGTATTTTCGTATGACACGACGGACCATAGTGCCTATTCAGGAAGGGGAAAAGGCTGAGCTATACGCCAGGATGGCGCAGGCGGCCATGGACGGCGATCCCGCCGGGTCTTCGGCCGGTGGTGAGCAGCCGAAGTTTACGGCAATGGTGCAGCATAACGACGGCATCGAGCACGTCCTAGTTAAGTTCTCCTCCTCTGTTGATACAGTCGAAGGCCGCCGCTGGGCGGATCTTCTGATTTGCGAGCACCATGCCCTAATGATCGTCCAGGAGAATGGCATTCGTGCTACGCAGACCCGGATCATAGAGGGCGATGGCCGTGTGTTTCTGGAGGCCCGGCGTTTCGATAGGACCGCAGTGTTCGGGCGCCTGCCCATCATTTCCCTCAGAGCTGTAGCTCTTGAGTTTTTCGGCTGTGACAGTTGGATTGATGCTGCTGATCAGATGCACGATGATAGGCGGATTTCGGCAGAGGATGCAGCTTCTCTGCGGTGGCTTTCCGTCTTCAGTGACCTGATCGCCAACACCGATAAGCACATGGGTAATGTTTCACTGATCATAACGGACGGCCGCCGGCGCTTTGACCTGACGCCTGCCTATGACGTCCTTCCCATGTACTATCGACCTCGGGATAGCCGCGTTCCTGACGGGCTATTCAATCCTCCCTCGATTACTCCGGGAGCTGCGCACGCTTGGGACAGCGCTCTTGCTGCCGCTTGCACCTTCTGGGAGAGAGTTTCCCAGGATGAATGTATCTCGCAACCATTCCGGGAGATCTGCGCCGGGAATCTGCGGCAGGTCCTCGCCTTGCGGAGCGGTCCTCGCCTGCGGGCCTGAATTTCGAAGTACCTATGAACCTTCATTTGCAATTCTCATTGCCATAACTACTTATTGATGAGCCCCTGCTCAACCACCAATTTTTCACAAAACCCCAACTTGGCCTAATTTATGGCCATTTTTACAATTTGCTGCTGCACAGCGTGCCAAATCTGCAGTTGAGCGTTTAAAAATCAATATTCCAATTCGGCATTTTCGTTTCGAAACCTGACAAAATATGCTCCCGCTCATGACTGAAGTCAAAGGAGAATTATCTGTTAACAATTCCTGTCATAATCATCGTCGGGCATGGCTCCCACACCAAACATGGAGACGCCTCCCGGCACCCAACGGCCAAATACAGAAAGTGGCTGCATGAGCCGGGTTGACACGAAAAAAGCCCCCGGCTTCCCTGTTCGGGACGCCGGGGGCTGTCGCCACTCCGCGGAATCGTGTCTCTTCTCTTTTGTTTTCCCCGGCAGCTGTAGCCCAAGAGGGCACGGTTCAAGGGCTCGATGAAATGGATTGGAAAGTATGGAGCGATTCCAGAGGGCTATCTCTTTTCAAAAGCGGCGAACTCAGTCGTTTTGTAGAACCCTTCGCTCACGTACCGCAATAATTTCCGGAATCGATTCATGGGGATGAATCCCTTTACGTCCATGATCGGTTTTCCATGACTATCCAGAAACAGGGAAGTGGGAGTGAAGTAGATCCGAAAATCGTCCTTGAGCTTTTTATTCTGGCTGATATCGACGTCCACCAGAAGAAACCGCTCGTTAAGGGTAGAGATAATATCCTTGTTCTGCGAAATCTTGCGCTTCAACTCCGTGCATTGGTAACACCAGGGAGTGGTAAATATGACAAGCAGGGGCCGTGGGGCGGTTTTGCCTTTTTGCAGTGCGGTTTGATAATCCAGGAAATTCAGCGTATCGGAAGCGTGGAGGCACGCCGGGCATACCAGGCACAAACAGGCAACCAATGCGATGCAGGCCGGAAGGAAGCACATGCATTTCCCCGTCCGATCGGCGCGCAAACGACGAGGAAGCTTTGCCGCGCTTTTGTCGGAATACCTGTCGTTCATGGGATCAGTCCTGGCATTTTTCGTAAGCGTCGAACTTCATGGTCTTGTATTTTTCCTGCGCCACATACTCCAGCATGAGCTCGAAACGCGACTTCGGTATCACATCCTTTTCCCGCAACACTGTCGTTCCGTCGGGAGCGACAAAGACATGGGTGGGCGTGTAGTCGATGGCGAACAGCCTGGCCGGCTGCTTTTCTTTATCCAAATCGACCATGACGGGTATGAAATGCTTGTTGACGAATTGAATGACTTTTGCATCTTCGTAGACCCTGCTCTCCATCTGCTTGCACCGGTAGCAGTACGGCAGGTGGAAAAACAGGAGCAGGGGCTTTTTCAGCTCCCGCTGCTTTTCCAGCCCCTGTTCATAGGTCAGCCAATGCACGCCGTGTTCGCCCGCCGTGGCCGGCGGTGCAAAATGCGTGAGCGTGACAATGGCAGCCAGCGCGATAAGTATGGGCTTGATAACTTTCATGATCTCCTCGCTTGTGCACGGTTCCTGTATTCTCAGAAACGGTAGCTCACCATGAAATTGAAGGTATCCATGGTATGGGACACTTTCGAGCCATAGAAAGGATTCGTCATCGGATTGGGATCGCCATCGTTGGTCTTGGTATTGGTGAAGGCATGTTCGTAGGCGAAATCGAAGTCCCAGTTCGTCCAGGTGTAGGTGAATCCCGCGGTGGCGTGGTGTTCGACGAGCGCCGGGAACAGCGGGCTCAGGTTTGCCGAAGAGACCGGGCTGTTGCCGTAATTGTAACCGGCGCGGACCTTGAAGGAGTCGGTCAATTCGTACTCCGCTCCGACGGCAACCACGATTTGATCTTTCCACTTCATGACGAAGGGAACGGTCAATGAGGCCGGCGCTGCCGAATTGTCGGGGTTGGTGGCGGTAACCGTAACCGTCTTGATGGCGGAGCTCCAGTTGATCCAACTGAGGTCCAGGGCAAGCAGCAGTTTGGGGGTAGCCCGGTAGGCGACACCCGTTTCCACCTGTTGGGGCCACGTGAAACCGTCCATCTTCACGTCATTGTATTTTACACCCGTTGCGGTCGTGAGCTTGCCGCCATCGAAATCGATGGCGCTATCGGACGTGTACGTAGCGCCCACCGACCATTTGTCGTTAATCTGGTAGTTGAGGCCGAAGCGCCCCGAGAAGGTAAAGCTGGTCAGGTCTTTCACCCGGTGCCCGATGGTGTTGGGGAAAAAGTCGTACTTGAGGGTGGCATAGCCGGCGAACAGGCTCGCTCCCATGGTCAGCTTGTCGGTGACGTTATAGGCCACGGTCGGTGACAGCCGGACGAACCCGACCTCGGACATGAGATCGTCCCGCAGACCCGGCATCATGGTCGGCATGACTTGAACGTTTTTAAAATTGACGCCCATGCCGCCCTGCGCGAAAGCGCCGACACCCACCGACCAGCGGCTGGTCCCGATTCGCTGGGCATACCCGATGAATGGAACGGGAAACATCTGGAATTCATTGTCTGTTCTGGTGCCACCGCCGGGGGTGTCTTCCATGCCGGGAAACATCAACGCACTCCCTACGGAAAGTACGCGATTGCACGTTGTAGCCAGCTGCGCCGGATTTCCCGCTATGGCCGTGCAGCCCGCCGGAACCGCCACATCCGCTCCGCCCATGCCGGAAGAAACCGCGCCCGTGCCGATCATGTTCATCCCGTTGGTCGCCCAGCCGTTCAACGGCGCGCATAACAGCAACGTCACGACAATTAAACCCGGAAAAACCCCCTTCTTCATAGCCCCTCCCCTTGCTTGTAGGTATAGATGGCCCTACACCGGCAGATACAGCCTGTCAGCCTAGAACCTTTCTTTCTCTCTTTAGAGCCTGTTCGACAGGAAAAACGCGCCTGTTGCCCTCGACCAGGCATGAGCTACGGATTGTAGCGAAGCAGAGCAAACAACTTTCCATCTGCACAAGCGGCGATCTATGTGCGTCCGGCTGGAATGGCCGCCGTAAAAAAACCGGGTGAACACACATGGTTCACCCGGTTCAAGTATCAGATAAACAGATTGTTGTCCGAATGTTCCGAGGCTTCGAGATAGGCGGCTACCCCGCCGATTTCAACCCCGTCCACGAGCTCTTCCTTGCGGATGCCCATCAGGTCCATGGACATCTGGCACGCCACGATGTTCACGCCGTTCTTGATGGCCATGGTCATCATGTCTTCGAGGGCCGGGACGTTGTGGTGTTTCATGATGCCGCGAATCATCGTGCTGCCCATGCCGCCCATGTTCATGTTGGACAGGGGCAGTTTGCCGGAGCCGCGGGGCATCATCCAGCCGAAGGCCTTTTCGATGAGGTTCTTGCGGATGCCCTTCACCTTTTCCGGCTTGCGCAGGGCATTGAGGCCCCAGAAGGTGAAGAACATGGTCACCTTGCGTCCCATGGCCAGCGCGCCGTTGGCGATGATGAAGCTGGCGATGACCTTGTCCAGGTTGCCCGAGAAGACGATGATGGTTTTGTCGTTGCCGGCGGCTGCGGGGACTGCCTGGGGGACTTGTTCCGCCTTCTCGATGACCGCTTTGACGATGCCTTTCTGCACCGAGATGTCCCGCACCACGTTGCCGGTGCTCCGCGCCCAGGCCGGCGCATCGTTGTAAAAGCCCGGATCGCTGGCGGTAATGGACAGCGCTTCGCCCGGCTGCAGGACATCCATCTCCTTCTTGAGCCGCATCACCGGTCCGGGGCACTGCAGCCCGCAGGCGTTCACTTCGACAATTTTCGAGGGTTTTTTGCCTGCCGGTTGCACCATGGGGATAACCTTATGTTCAGCCAGTTGTGCCGGCGCGGCCTTGGACGCCTTATGCTTGGTTGTCGACACATGCCAGGTTTCGTAGCCGCCGGACAGGTTGTAGACATTGTCGAAGCCGTTGGCTGCCAGTACGCGTGCCGCCTGGTAAGCGATGAGACCGACGCGACAGTAAACGATGACCTTCTTGTCGCGGGGGATCTCGTCGAGCCGGCTACGCAGTTCGGCCTGCGGGATGTTGACCGAGCCGGGCATCACGCCACCGGTACATTCCGCCGGGGTTCGGACATCGAGCAGGAACAGTTCCGAAGGATCTGCGCTCTCGATGTCGGTCCACTTCACGGTCTTGACCAATCCCTCGAGGACGTTCTGGGCTGCGAACCCGGCCATATTGACCGGATCTTTGGCCGAGGAATAGGGCGGCGCGTAGGCATGTTCGATCTCCGTCAGGTCGTCCACGGTCATGTTTCCCTTGATGGCCGTGGCGATGACGTCGATGCGTTTGTCGACGCCGCTATAGCCGGTAGCCTGGGCGCCGAGCACCCTGCGGGTGTCCGGCGAGAAGAGCACTTTGAGGCACATCTTCATCGCGCCGGGGTAGTAACCGGCGAAATCGTTGGGGTGAATGATGACCGAATCGAAGGGGATTTCGTGGGCCAGGCAGAGCTTTTCCGAGGCGCCGGTCATGCCGATGGTGAGATCGAACACCTTGGCGATGGCGGTTCCCATGGTGCCCTTGTAGGTGCGAATCTTCTCGCCGTGCATGTTGTCGGCGGCGATGCGGCCCTGCTTGTTGGCCGGGCCGGCCAGGGGGATGGTGGTGCTTTTCCCGGTCAGGGGGTGCATGACCTCGATGGCGTCCCCCGCGGCAAAAATGCCATCCTGGTTGGTCCTGAGGGCGTCATCCACCACTATGTGGCCGCGTTTGCCCAGTTCTATGCCGGAATCCGCCAGAAAGGCGGTGTTCGGTTTGACCCCGATGGAAAGCAGCACGAGATCAGCTTCCACCGTTTTGCCGCTGGAAAGCTTGGCGACCACCCCGCCGTTGGCTGAGGGGGTGAATTCGCTGACGCCGTCCTCCAGGCGCAGGTCGATACTGTGCATGGCCACTTCGCGGTGCACCATGGAGGCCATATCGAAGTCGACGACGTTCATGGCCTGCCTGGCCATTTCCACCACCGTCACGTCGATGCCGCGGAATTTGAGGTTCTCCGCCATCTCAAGGCCAATGAAGCCGGCGCCGACCACCAGGGCAGTCTTGACCGTGCCCTCGTCCACCATGGCGCGGATCTGGTCGGTGTCGGGAATGGTCCAGAGGGTGTGAATGGCCGGATGGTCGCTGCCGGGAATGGGCGGTTTCACCGGAGAGCCGCCGGGCGCAAGCAGCAGCTTGTCGTAGCTCTCATCGTATTCACGGCCGGACTTGCGATCCCTGGCCTTGACGGTTTTGGCCCCGGGGTTGACTGCCCGCACCTCGTTGCCGGTGCGCACTTCGACCCCCATGAGTTCCTTGAAGGCTTCGGGGGTCTGGACGATAAGCCGCTCCCGTTCCTTGATTTCATCGCCGATGTAATAGGGCAGGCCGCAGTTCGCGTAAGAAACGTAGTCACCCCTCTCGAAAACGATGATTTCCGCCGTTTCGTCCAGCCTCCTGAGCCGAGCCGCCGCGGACATGCCTGCGGCAACGCCGCCAACTATCAGATACTTTGCCATTCTGGCCTCCTGGAAAAGGTTTTTTACCGGGTTTCGTACCAAGCAGATCGGAGCCTGTTTTTCTCGTCTAAAAATAGGTTATTCACAATATATAGGAAATCATATATATTGCAACTTATATTATATTATTTATGACTAATCATCCGTTGCAACTCTTACCGCCTGCTCTGAATGAATCCAACCGCTACGAATCTGCCATAACCCTTAACGGCTGTTTCTTGACGCTCGGAGCATCGCGTCAGAACAGCTTTTGTTTCACGGGCCTCATATTCGGAAATCTGCCTGTTGAAAGATTTTGCCAAATACAGGCACATATAATAGACTTGACATGACCGGCACATGAGTTGATCGGCTTCGGCCTTGAATCGGTTTGCGGATGTGTCATGGCATGAGGCTCAAGGGAGGTGCAATGAACGGGAAACTCGAAACCGCGACCCTGGGCGCGGGGTGCTTCTGGTGCGTGGAGGCGGTGTTCCAGAGCCTGAAGGGGGTGGAGCACGTGGTGTCGGGCTATGCCGGAGGGCATGTGGCAAATCCGCTCTACGAGCAGGTTTGCATGGGCAATACCGGCCACGCCGAAGCCGTGCAGATCACCTTTGATCCTGAAGTAATCTCATTCGATGATATCCTCGCCGTTTTCTGGCGCACCCACGATCCCACCACAAAAAACCGGCAGGGGCACGATTCCGGGCCCCAGTACCGGTCAGTCATTTTTTGTCACAGTGAAGAGCAGAGAATAACGGCGGAAAAATCCAGGCGCGAAATGGATGCGTCCGGCAGCTGGCCGGCTCCCATCGTCACCGAAATCGTGCCGTACACGAATTTCTACCCGGCTGACGCGCGACATAGGGATTATTTCCTCAACCATCCCGAAGAGGCCTACTGCCAGGTCGTCATCGAACCCAAGATAGACAAGCTGCGTAAGAATTTTCCGGGAAAGGTCAAGCGCTAGACAGCCCCCATCCCACGAATCTGTAAGGCGCCCGTCCGGGATTTGCCCGAAGCATTTCAAAACGAGAACCATTTGCCAACCTGATCGAATGCCTGCGGAGAGCGTTCTCTTTACATTGGGCCGCTCTGGCCGTGTGAACGGCTCCGTGCAGGCTTGAGCCCATGAGGAGACTCGATTTTATCGCTTGACAAGGTGGAACCTGGGGAGTAAAAGAATGAACGTTCATTCCGTTAATGGGGAGAGATTGTTTGATGATGAAACCGGACAGACGCGGAGAAATATTGAAAGCGGCGCTTGACCTGTTTACCGAGCAGGGTTTTCATGGCGCGCCCATGGCCCTGATCGCCATGCAGGCCGGGGTCGGCGCCGGTACCATTTACAGGTATTTCGAAAGCAGGGATGTCCTTATCAGGGAGCTTTACAAGGATCTCGAAGAAAGAATATACCCCTATATCCTGGCAGGCTATGCCGAGACGGCTCCGTTCAGGTCGCGTTTTCTACACCTCGGTACAAAACTGTTGCGCTATTTCATCGAATATCCCCTGTGCTTCCGCTACATGGAGCAGTTCCACAATTCACCCTACGGCATTGCTTTCCGGCGGGATAAGATGCTGGGGAAAGAAGGGCATTGCGATGTGTTCAGGGAACTGTTCGAACAGGGAGCAGCCCAGCAGGTCCTCAAGGATTTTCCGCTGGTCATACTCTTCTGTCTGGCATTCGGTCCTCTCCTTGCAGTGGCGCGGGACCATGTTCTGGGCTTTGTCCAATTGGACGACTCAATGATTGATCGGACCATAGAGGCATGTTGGGACGCGGTTAAGAGATAGTTGGGGAATGAACGTTCATTCAATTAAATCATAGAGGTGCTTATGCTGACCAGTCACAGAGCAATGTCGTTTTTCATGGCGGGAGTTCTTGCCGGCACGCTGATGATTGCCGGATGCGGGAAAAAAAACAATGCAAGCATGGCAGCGGCGGGCCCTCCCGAAGTCGGTGTGATCGTGATCCAGCCCCAGAGCGTGACCCTGACCACTGAGCTTCCCGGACGGACATCGGCCCACCTGATTGCCGAGGTCAGACCACAGGTGGGAGGCATCATACAGAAGCGCCTCTTTACCGAGGGCACTGACGTGAAGGCGGGGCAGGTGCTCTACCAGATCGACCCGGCTACCTATAAGGCGGCATACGCCAGCGCCAGGGCGGCCCAGTCAAGGGCGGAGGCCAACCTGATGCCGGCCCGGCTCAAAGAACAACGCTTTCGCGACCTGGTCAAGATCAAGGCCGTGAGCCAGCAGGATTATGACGACGCCAACGCGGCGCTCAAGCAGGCAGAGGCGGACCTCGCCTCCAGCAAGGCTGCAGTCGAGACGGCCCGCATCAACCTGGCCTATACCAGGGTGACTGCCCCGATCTCCGGCCGGATCGGCCGTTCGACAGTGACCAACGGTGCGCTGGTGACAGCGAGCCAGGCGTCGGCGCTGGCAACCATCCAGCAGCTCAGCTCCATGTACGTGGATGTGACCCAATCCAGCGCCGAAATGCTGCGGCTCAAGCAGAACCTGGCCAGCGGCCTGCTGAAGGAGAACGGTTCGACCCAGGCGCGGGTCAAACTGAAACTGGAGGACGGCAGCGCATACCCGCTGCCGGGCACGCTGAAATTTTCCGAAGTGACTGTTGACCAGAGCACAGGGTCCATAACGCTGCGGGCGGTTTTCCCCAACCCGAAACAGGTGCTGCTTCCGGGCATGTTCGTGCGCGCCGTGGTCGAGGAGGGGGTCAACGACCAGGCGATCCTGGTGCCCCAGCGGGGAGTCTCCCGGAACCAGGCCGGCAATGCCACGGCCCTGGTGGTCGGCGCCGGAGACAAAGTTGAACAACGGGTCATCAAGGTTGCGCGGACCGTGGGCGACAACTGGCTGGTGAGCGAAGGGCTGAAGGCCGGCGACCGCGTAATCCTGGAGGGGCTCCAGAAGGCCAAGCCGGATACCAAGGTCAAGGTCGTGCCGTTCGGTTCGAAGCCGGCCGCATCTCCTGCAGCTACAGCGAAGAAATAACAAAGGAGCCTTTCCATGCCCCGCTTCTTCATAAATCGCCCCATATTCGCCTGGGTCATCGCCATCATGGTCATGCTGGCCGGCCTCCTGGCCATCAAGACGCTGCCGGTTTCCCAGTATCCGCCCATCGCGCCGCCCCAGATAACCATAAATGCCGTCTATCCCGGGGCTTCCGCCCAGACCGTGCAGGATACGGTCACCCAGGTCATCGAGCAGAAGCTGAACGGCATCGACAACCTGATCTACATGTCCTCCACCAGCGACTCGGCCGGCACGGTGGCCATCAACCTGACCTTCAAGGCGGGCACCGACCCGAACATCGCCCAGGTACAGGTGCAGAACAAGCTTCAGCTGGCCACGCCTCTTCTGCCCCAGATCGTGCAGAAGCAGGGAATCCAGGTGGTCAAATCCACCAGGAACTTCCTGCTGATCATCGGCTTGACGTCCGAGGACGGTTCCATGGGCCGTCCCGAACTGACCGACTACCTGGTGGCCAACGTGCAGGACACCATCAGCCGGACGGAAGGGGTCGGCGAAGTAACGGTTTTCGGATCCCAGAACGCCATGCGCATCTGGCTGGACCCGGCCAGGCTGAACAACTACCACCTGACCACCAGCGACGTGATTTCGGCAATCCAGGCCCAGAACGCCCAGGTCTCGGCCGGGCAGTTCGGCGGAAACCCGGCGCCGCCGGGTCAGCAGCTGAACGCCACCATCACGGCCCGCACCCTGTTGCAGACTCCGGAGCAGTTTGATGCCATCGTCCTGCGCACCAACAGCGACGGCTCGACAGTAAAGCTCAAGGATGTGGCTGACTGCAAGGTCGGCACGGAGAACTACGACATAGAGGCACGCTACAAGGGCAAGCCCATGGGCGGAATGGCGCTCAGGCTTGCCGCCGGCGCCAACGCCCTGGACACGGGAAACCGGGTCAAGGCGAAGATGGAGGAGATGTCGAAATATTTCCCAGCCGGCATGAAGGTGGTCTATCCCTACGATACAACGCCCTTCATCAAGATCTCCATCGAAGAGGTGGTCCAGACCCTGGTGGAAGCAATTCTGCTGGTCTTCGTCATAATGTTCCTGTTCCTGCAGAACATCCGCGCCACCCTGATCCCGACCATCGCGGTTCCGGTGGTCCTGCTCGGCACCATGGGTGTCCTGTCAGCTGCCGGATTTTCCATCAACACCCTGACCATGTTCGCCCTGGTGATCGTCATCGGTCTCCTGGTTGACGACGCAATCGTCGTGGTGGAGAACGTGGAGCGGATCATGACCGAGGAGGGGTTGTCTCCCCATGACGCCACGGTGAAATCCATGGGGCAGATCACCAGCGCCCTGTGGGGCATCGCCACCGTGCTGACGGCGGTCTTCCTGCCCATGGCCTTCTTCGGTGGCTCCACCGGGGTAATCTACCGCCAGTTCTCCATAACCATCATTTCGGCCATGATCCTGTCGGTGATGACGGCCATGATCCTGACCCCGGCCCTGTGCGCGACCCTGCTCAAGCCGGTCGAAAAGGGGCACGAAGCGTGCGAGAGCGGCTGGTTCTGCCCGTTTTTCCGCTGGTTCAACAAGTATTTCGACCTGGCCAGGAGGAAATACGAAGCAATAGTCGGCCGCTCCTTCGGCAAACCGGTGCGTTACCTGGTGGTGTACGCTTCAATCGTCGCCGCCATGATGCTTTTCTTCCATCGTCTTCCCACCGCCTTCCTGCCCGATGAGGACCAGGGGTTCATCATCTGCCAGTTGCAGCTGCCTGCCGGCGCCACCCAGGAGCGGACACTGCAGCTGATCCAAAGGATGGAGAAGCATTTTCTTGAGAAGGAAACAAAATCCGTCGAGACCATCATATCCGTGGCCGGATTCAGTTTTGCCGGCCGCGGCCAGAACATGGGGCTGGCGTTCGTCAAGCTCAAGGACTGGAAGCTGCGCAAGACGGCCGACTTGAAAGCCCCTGCCGTGGCTGCCCGGGCCATGAAGGAGTTTTCACAGTACCGCGACGGGATGGCCTTCGCCTTCTCGCCGCCTGCGGTGATCGAGCTGGGCACGGCCAACGGCTTCGACTTCGAGTTGCAGGACCGGGCCGGCCTGGGTCACGACAAGCTCATGGAGGCGCGCAACCAGCTGCTGGGGATGGCCATGAAAAATCCCAGGTTGACGGCGGTGCGCCCCAACGGCCAGGACGATACGCCACAGTTCAAGCTCGACATCGATGATGTGCGGGCGGGGGCGCTGGGCGTATCCATGTCCAACATCAACGATGTCCTGGCGACCGCCTGGGGCAGTTCCTACGTCAACGACTTCATCGAAAAGGGCCGGGTCAAGAAAGTCTATCTCCAGTCCGACCCGCGCTACCGGATGCTGCCCGAGGATATAAACACCTGGTATATCCGCAACCAGGCCGGCGAAATGGTGCCGTTTTCCGCGTTTTCCACTGCCCACTGGCAGTACGGCTCGCCCCGATTGGAGCGCTACAACGGCATACCGGCGGTGGAGATCATGGGACAGGCTGCGCCCGGAGTGAGCACCGGCGAAGCAATGACCGAGGTTGAGAAAATGGCAGACCAGCTTCCGGCCGGGATCGGTTACGAATGGACCGGCCTGTCGTACGAAGAGAAGCAGGCGGGCAAACAGGCGCCGGCCCTGTATGCAATTTCCCTCCTGGTGGTGTTTCTCAGCGTGGCGGCCCTGTATGAAAGCTGGACCATACCCTTCGTCAACCTGCTGATGCTGCCGCTGGGCCTGGTGGGCGCCGTTACGGCGGTCACGCTGCGGGGGCTGCCAAACGACATCTATCTCCAGATAGGGCTCCTCACCACCATTGGACTTTCGACAAAGAACGCCATCCTGATCATCCAGTTCATCAAGGCCCAGCTGCACGACGGGCATGAGCTGGTCGAGGCCACACTGACGGCCATAAAGATCAGGCTCCGTCCGGTCGTAATGACCTCGCTGGCGTTCTTCTTCGGCACCCTGCCGCTGGCTTTGACCAAGGGGGCCGGGGCCGCGGCCCAGAACGCCATCGGAACCGCGGTCACGGGCGGACTGCTCTCGGCCACCTTCATCGACCTGATTTTCATACCGTTCTTCTTTGTCCTGGTTTCAAGGCTTTTTGCCAGGAAAAAAGCGCGGCAGCCTTCCGCTCGAACGGCTGCCGCCAGTTCCCCGGAGGTGCCCTGACATGAATCGTATGTGGATTCCGTTGATCGCTCTGGCAATCGGCCTTGCAGGCTGCACCATGGCGCCGAAATACACCAGGCCGGAAGCGCCTGTCCCGGTTTCCTGGCCGGAGGGGCCGTCCTACAATGAGAATGCGGCAACGTCGCAGGCCAAGGCGGCCGCCGAAATTCCCTGGCAGGAATTCTTCGTCGACGAAAAGCTGCGCAAACTTATCTCCCTGGCACTTGAGAACAACCGGGACCTGCGTGTGGCAGCCCTCAATATCGAGAAGTCAAGGGCCCAATACCAGATACAGAGATCCGATCTGTTCCCGAAGGTTGAAACTACCGCATCCGCTACCTACCAGCGCCTGGCCGAGGACTTTTCAGGCCTGGGGATTCCTTTGGACATCCACCAGTACAACGTGGGCCTGGGCATGAGCTCCTATGAACTGGACTTGTTCGGCCGAGTGCGCAGTCTCAAGGACCAGGCCCTGGAGCAGTTTTTCGCCACCGCGCAGGCAAGGCGCAGTGTCCAGATCAGCCTGGTAGCCGAAGTCGCGGCCAACTATCTGACCCTGGCGGCCGACCGGGAGTGGCTGAAGCTGGCACGTGAAACCCTGGCGAGCCAGCAGGCGTCATTCCAGTTGATCCGCAGCCGCTACGAGGCCGGGATTTCATCCGCCCTCGACCTCAACCAGGCCCAGACCAGCGTGGACACGGCACGGGTGGACATAGCCCGTTATACGACTCTCGCCGCCCAGGACCTCAATGCCCTGGACCTGGTGGTCGGTTCCACGGTGACTCCCGATCTTTTGCCTTCCGCTCTTTCCGATACGCTGACCGCACTGAAGGACCTGCGCCCCGGCTTGCCTTCGGAAGTCTTGCTGAACCGGCCGGACATCCTCCAGGCCGAGCATCTTCTCAAAGGGGCCAATGCCAATATCGGGGCGGCGCGGGCGGCCTTTTTTCCTCGAATCACATTGGTCTCGTCCGTTGGTTTCGGCAGCGATCAACTGCGTGATCTGTTCGTATCCGGTTCCTTTGTCTATTCCGTTGCGCCGCGCATCACCCTGCCCATATTCCAGGGTGGCGCCAACCGGGCCAATCTGAAGGTGGCCGAAGTGGACCGCGACATCGCGGTGGCACAGTACGAGAAGGCCATCCAGACAGCTTTCCGGGAGGTCGCCGACGCACTGGCGCAGCGGGGAACGATCGATGACCAGCTGAAGGCACAGCAGTCCCTTGCCGACGCCACTGCCCAGAGCTACAGCCTTTCCAGGGCACGCTACGAAAAGGGGGTCGACAGCTACCTGAACGTTCTGGACTCCCAGCGCTCTCTCTATGCGGCCCAGCAGAACCTGATAGGTGTTCGCCTCACACGTCTTATCAACCTGGCGACCCTTTACAAGGTCTTGGGCGGCGGAAGCTGAAAACATGGTATAATCTGACAGAGCTTTATTATTCCTGCATCAGGGAGGGCTTCAATGGACATGGAAACCAGGTTCAAGGCGCTGGTGGTTGAAAGGACTCCTGAGAAGCAGTTCGTGCGCGGAATCCGGGAGCGATCCCTGGCGGATCTGCCCCAGGGGGATATGATAATTCGCGTGCATTATTCATCCCTAAATTACAAGGATGCCCTCTCGGCCACGGGACACCCCGGAGTTACACGGCAATTCCCGCATACTCCGGGAATAGACGCAGCCGGAGAAGTGGTTTCCTGCGAGAGCGGAGATTTCTCCCCCGGCGAGAAGGTGCTGGTAACAGGTTACGATTTGGGGATGGAGACCGACGGCGGCTTCGGCCAATACATTCGCATTCCGGCGTCCTGGGCGTTAAAGCTTCCGGAAGGGCTGACCCTGCGCGAGAGCATGGCTCTCGGGACCGCCGGGTTCACGGCGGCGCTATCGGTCCTGAAGCTGCAGCAGGCCGGTGTCATGCCCGATGGCGGGGATATTCTCGTCACCGGCGCGACAGGAGGCGTCGGGAGCATCGCCGTCTCCATACTTGCCGGGGCTGGATACCGGGTTACGGCGTCAACCGGCAAAATGCCCGACGAGGGGTATCTCAGGGACCTGGGCGCTGTTGACGTGGTGAATCGCAACGAAATTGCCGCCGGCGCCGAGAAGGCGCTCCTGCCGGAACGCTGGGCCGGCGCGGTGGACGTGGTCGGCGGTTCAACTCTTTCGGCCGTTCTCAAGAGCACCAAGTATGGCGGTACTGTTGCCTGCTGCGGTCTTGTCGGTTCTCCGGACCTGCCGGTAAATGTCTATCCCTTCATTTTGCGCGGGGTCAGTCTTCTCGGGGTCGATTCGGTCCAGGCTTCCCCGGAAACGCGCCGTGAGGTCTGGTCGCGCCTCGGCACATGCTGGAAGCCGGCCCGTCTCGGCGAGATGGCAAGCGAGTGCAGCCTCCAGGAGCTTGAAACGCACATCCAGGCCATTCTGCACGGCGGCATGAGGGGCAGGGTGGTTGTCAGCCTGCTTGACAGTTAGCACGTGTCCATCCGGAAACACCTGGTAAAGTTCGACAAGCCCCGTTCCGGCCCCGGGGAAACTTTCCGGATGAACACCAGCTAGCGGCAACAATGCCTCGTATTAGAAAATATTGATTGGCTAAAGGTCCAATCGTGTTTGCTGCCGATCGTTTTGCATGGAGCTCCACTCTTTTCCCCCTCAAGATATTCAGTGCCCTGCCGATAACTATCCTGATATGCTTAACGCCCCGCAATTCCTTTCCGGAAAATAGAATATGCTGAAATGGAAAGGATGTATTCATTTTTTTGTCAAAAAAATACTTTTCCCTGCGGGTATGCGAATGGTATGTTCTTACCTGTTCATTGCTGCAGGGCAAAAGACACCTTGTTGCAACGTTGGGTGATAATAATTAATCAAGTGGCGATCCGGTTTCTGCCGTGATTTTAATTGCTGCGCGAAGCCAGGATTCCGGGCCTGGATGGTGGAGTTCCCGCATGCACGACTACGCAACTGGAAGCAGACTAAAACGGTTCTCTTCCGCAATGAAAATCAATCAATCCATACGAATCTTTCCGGCAGATGCGGCAAGAATTACTTCGAAATTCATCTGCTCCATATTCATACTGGTGATGATTCTCGCAGTTTCATCAGGCGCCCGGGCATTTGAAAAGAAGAATGTGTTGAAGAATGTGCTTCTCCTCAATTCCTACCATCAGGGTTTCAAATGGACTGACGATGTCACCAGGGGGATAGTTTGCGGCTTGGACCCGGTAAGAAGCCAAGCCAGGCTCTACATCGAGAACATGAATACCAAGTGGGCGAATGACGAGCAGTATTACGCTTTGCTGGTCAGGCTGATGAAGATCAAGTACGTCAAAACCCGCTTCGAACTCATCATCTGTTCCGACAGCGATGCCTTCATGTTCCTGCGAGACCATCGCGACGAACTGTTCGGTAAGATTCCCGTTGTTTTTTGCGGGGTGAATTATTTCCGCCCGGAAGAACTGCAAGGGAAGCAGCTGTTCACCGGTGTGAGCGAGACGGCTGACATGCGTGAAACCCTGGACCTTGCTTTCAGGCTGCATCCCCACGCAAAAGAGGTTTTCATAATCAATGACTCCGGAAACGCGGGCGACAGGATGAGAGAGGAGCTGGAAAAACTGTTTCCGCTTTACCGGGGCAAAGTCCGCTTCAGGTTCGAGACGAATCCGAACCTGGACGTGATCTGCCGCGATGTTGCCGCTCTACCCGAGAGTACTCTGGTTTTCTATACCTTTTTCTATGGCAGTCCTTCCACGCAGTTCTATGAGAATAAGGAATGCATTTCCAGGATTTCCGGAGTTGCCCGGGTTCCCGTGTATGGCGTCTATGGCTTCAATCTCGGCCATGGCATTGTCGGCGGCAAGCTCATCAGCGCGTTCGACCATGGCAGGGCTGCGGGAGAAATGGCGCTGAGCATCTTGAGAGGGAGTCCTGTTGAAACCGTACCTGTCAGGTACGGAAACCCGGCCAGGTACATGTTCGATTACCGGCAGCTGGCGCGGTTTCACATCCCGGAGAGCAGTCTGCCGGCAGGAAGCGAGATCATAAACGAACCCTCAGCATTCCACAAGGTCAGAAAAGAAGTCGTATGGGCCGTCCTGGGCGGCATGGCGGTCCTGGGGTGCATCGTGTTCATGCTTCTTTTCATCATCCACATGAGAAGAAAGGCGGAATCGGTCCTACGGAAGGCTAACGATGAACTGGAAGTGAAGGTCGCGGAGCGGACAATCGAACTGACGACGCTGAATCATCGGCTGTCAAGCCTGAACGCTCAGCTTGCAGAGGTGAACGAGGAGCTGAACCACGATATCGGCATGCGGCGCCTTACGGAGGAGCAGCTCAGGACTTCGCGTAACATACTCAGCAAGATATTCGAGACAAACCCTGATCACCTGGTCGTGATGGACAGGAACCTGAAAACCGTTGAGACCAACTGGCGCAGCGATGGGGAATTGCAACCCGAGATGCTGAGCAGGAATCCGTACTGCTTCGAAGGGCTCTGCTCGGAGAGCGGTTCCCCCTGCGAACCGTGCGCGGCAAGGGATGTGTTCCGTTCAGGCAAGCCGGTTTTCGCAGAAAAGTATGATGAACGCCAGGGTTACGTGGAAATTCGCGCAGTTCCCATATTTGACGAGAATGGTGACGTGTTCCTGGTTGCCGAGCATATCCGCAACATTACCGAGCGCAAGAAAATGGAAGAGGAGGTTGCAAAAGCGCAGAAGCTCGAGTCACTGGGAGTGCTCGCCGGGGGCATCGCTCATGACTTCAACAATATTCTCACGGCCATCCTCGGCAACATTTCCCTGGCCAAGATGTACCTGGACCCGGAATCGAAGGCCCACCTGAGGCTGGCCGAGGCTGAAAAGGGGTGTGACCGGGCTGCCGGCCTGACGCAGAAGCTCATCACCTTCGCCAAGGGTGGCGCCCCGATCAGAAAGACCGCTTCAATAGGGAGTGTTCTGGTCGGCGCGGCAAGTGACATGCTGCGTGGTTCCTCGGTGAGATGCGAGTTTTCCCTGCCGGACGGCCTGTGGGCAGTGGAAATCGACAAGGGCCAGATGGGACAGGTCGCCAATGCCCTGTTCAAGAATGCCGCACAGGCAATGCCGGATGGCGGGCTGGTCTCAGTGCAGGTGGAGAACTGCGTGGTGGGACCCGAAGATAAGCTTCCCCTGCAGCAGGGCAGATATCTTCGCATCTCCATTCGCGATCAAGGTCCCGGCATTGCCTCGGACGACCTGCCGAGGATCTTCGACCCGTATTTCACCACCAGGCAGGAAGGAAGCGGCCTGGGGCTGGCAACCGCGTATTCCATCATAAGCAAGCACAACGGATACCTGGAAGTCGACACAACCCTCGGCGTCGGAACGGTTTTCCACATGTATCTTCCCGCATCCGGGCAGGAGGCGGACTGCGGTGCTGACGATCAGGGGTGCGCAGTTCCTGAAAACGATGCATAGGCCGAATTGCCTCGTGACGCTGGACAGCCCGCACCACGCGAGCCGAATACCCGAAAGGTGCGCCGGGTCAGCTGTTAGTGCGACCTCCCGTTTGTGGTCGGCGCCGGATTCTGACGGTCTTGGAGCAGAAAGATACCCCGAAATGCCGGAAGCGCCACGAGCGTAAACAGGGCTGTCGCGGCTATGCCAAAATTTGTCGCCCAGCCTATCGACGCGAGTGCGCGGTAATCTGCGAATGCCAGAGAGCCGAAACCTGCTATGGTGGTAAGTGCAGAGAGCAGCACCGCCCTTCCTGCCTGGATAAAACGCTCCCCTTGCTCTTCCTCCCGTGCGCCCCTGATGCGATGGGCTATATGCATGCCATAATCGGAACCCATGCCGATGATCGTGACCAGGACCATCGAGTTCATGAAATTCAGCCCCATCCCTACTGTCGCCATTACGCCCAGCATGGTGACCACGCCTGCGAAGACCGGATAGAGAGAAAAGAAGATCCCGGAAATGGAATCGAAATGGGACATGAGGAGGAAGAGAACCATGCCTCCCCCCAGGATGAAAGCGATGGCAAAGCTCCTTTTGACCGACTCGGTCAATTGTCCGCTTACCAGGTCCACGCTGGTGGCACGCGCCTGTGGGTCGACTGTGCGCAGATCCTTCAGGAACTGCTCCTGCCTGAATCCGGCGTCCCGGTAATTGAGGTATATCAGCTCGTGGAAGCCGCTTTCGTTCCGGATCAGGTGCCGGTCCACGATGCCGCGGAAAGGGGACTCCCTGAGAGCCTGGATGCCATCGGCAAGGGGGATCGGTCCGGACGAGGGAATGGCGGCAAGCCCTTCCGTGTACGGGAGAAATTCCCGTGCGGAAAACCCGTGATTCCCGAGTGCGGAGGCCACGGTCCGCGATGCGTCCGCAACCGTGCTGTTCCCAGCCAGAGCCTTGAGCACGGCCGACTGGACATCAGGCCTGTTCAGGACCTGGCCGATCGACGAATAGGACAAAAGTCCCCCACCGACCCGGTAACGCTCCGCCAGCGACTCGATCCGCGCCGAGCGTGTCATGACTTCATCAAGCCCTTTTCCTTCCACGGCAACCAGCATCTGCTTCGGGCTCACGCTCAGGTGGCGCTCGATCTTCTCCTGGGTCAGGAACGCCTCCGAATTCCGTGGCTGGAGATTCTTCAGCTCTCCCTCGAAATGGAGGAAGAACGACGCGCACAAAAAAACCGAGATGACGACGGCCGAGGCGCAGATCATGGTTTTCCTGCACCTTCCCGCCAGGTCCCATGCCTTTCCCAGGAGGAAGGAAGGCAGTGGCTTATAATGGGCTAGGGGGAAACGATGTTCCATGAACAGGAGCAGCGGCGGCAACAGGAAGTACGTTGCGTAAAGCGAGAAAATCACTCCCAGGCCGACCAGCAGCCCCAACTCGGACAGGGCGCGCACATCCGCCAGGACCAGCGCCAGGAACGGCAGGGCGGTTGTGGCGGCCGCCGTGAACACCCCGTGTCCCGTGTCCACTACCGCGAGCCGGAGCGCTTCGTCTGTCGTGTTCCCGTTGGCCCGTTCAAAATAGAACCGGTCATAGAGGTGGATCGAGTAATCGGTCCCCAAGCCGATAATGAGAGCGGTAAAGGCAAACGAGATGATATGGATCGACGGCAGAAACAGCCCTCCAACGCCGAGCGCTAGAATTACGCCGGAAAACAGTATTACCGGAATGAGCAGTGTCGGAAGCACGCGCCGGTATGTCAGGAAGAAAAGGGCAAGCACTACGGCAATCGATGAAAGGATGCATGCGGCGATTTCTTTTTTCATCGCAGCCTCATCGGCAACTGCGCTCAGATGCGCACCGGCGCAGGTGATCCGGACCGGGTAACCCTTGCGCGCTTCATTGATTCCGGCCATGAGCTTTCTGGCAAAGCCCATGTTGGTCACCGGTTGGGACGGCTCCGCGATGATGATGAGGAGCTTGCCGTCCCGTGAGAGGAAATAGGGCGACGAGGGGTCCAGGTCCAGGGCCTGCGATTCCTTTTTAAGACGCGGCAGGACCAAATCCCTGAGGTAGAGGGGGTCCGCTGCGACCAGTTCCGGAACAGCGCCCGGCATGGCCAGCTCCACCTGGGCTTTTTGCAGGGAGCGGGACGCGGCTTCCGGGGTGAGCATCTCCGCATAGCGCTGAGTGTCTTCCGGTGGGAGGAACAGCTGCGGACGCGTTGCGGCAAAGCCGATGAACCGGGCAAACGGCTTCGCCTCCGACGGGTCGAAGATCCGGTACTGCACTTTTGCGAATGCCGGAACCCCACCGATCTTCATGTCCTGCAGCTTTGCGGCGAAGGATTCCGCGCTTCCGGCCAGTTTTTCCCGGTCGCCCTCCAGGAGAAAGAACACATTCCTGGCGCTTCCGGTCCAGTTCAGGGAGTCGAGGAACAGCGCCAGCGGCCCCTTGTCGGGGAACAGCCTGAATATGTCCGATTCGAAACGGGTTCGGGTGATGGACAGCGCCGAGAGGGCCAGCAGCAGGAGGAAAACTGTGAAAACGGTTTTCGGGCTGTTCAGGGTGACGCGATGGATCCACTGGAGATGCCTGTTGACGAGTTCCTGCGTGGCGCCGGTCAGTTTGTCGATTATTTGCATTATTCTTCTTTCTCAGGTGGAATTTTGTGTTTTCGTTTCATGCCGTGGCGTCAGGCCGCGTGCTCGAAGAGCGGGGCCGCGGCCGCAAGCTGCTCCGGCGTGCCCATGATAAGCACGATGTCGTTTTCGCGGAGTTCCCAGACCGGATCCGGATTGGGCACGATTTCCGCGCCCCGCTTGATCATCAGCAGGGTTGCACCGGACCTGTCGCGAAGAATGCCTTCCCGCAGGCTGCGCCCCGCCAGCGGCGATGACGCCCCGACACGGAAGGTCCCGATTTCGGCGCCGGTGAGGAAGCCCGAGATGCCGACAGCATGGCTGTGTCTGCGCGACATGGTGCGGAACATCTCGTAGGAATCGCCCCGGACCTCTGAAACACAGCGTTCTATCTCGTCGTGGGTAAGGAGGTACCTCTTCAGCACACGGGACATGATTTCGATGGACGTTTCGAATTCTTCCGGAATCACCTCGTTTGCGCCCAGCTTGTAGAGAGGCTCCATTTCCAGTATGTAGCGGGTCCTGACTATGACGTGTATGCCGGGATTCATACGCCGGGCCTGTGCGGCGATGCGCCTGCTTGATGACGCGTCCGAAATGGCGATGACGATGATGCGGGCCCGGTCGATGTTGGCGTGGGTCAGGATCTCGTTGCTGGAACCGTCGCCGAAAATGATGGGGTTCCCCTTCTTCCGCTCGGTCTTGACCGTGAAGGGATTGGTCTCGATTACCACGTGGCCGATCTCGAAGTGCTTCAGAACGCGTGCCAGGTTTCGCCCGTTAAGGCCGTAGCCCACGATTATCACGTGATCGGAGGCCGTCATCCTGTGTACGCTGCGCGCAAGGACCCCTCTCCCCCGGGTCAGGGCGCGGGGAAGGAAGGATATGACGCGCTCCGCCGCAAAAGGAGCAATTTTCAGGCAGAGCGGGGTCAACCCCATGGTCGCCACCGATGCGGCGAGGAATATCTGGTACAACTCGGGGGTGAAAATGCCCACTTTGAGGCCGGACTGGCAGAGGACAAAAGAGAATTCGCCGATCTGCGCCAGCGAAAACCCGGTGATGAGGGCGATTTTCATCGGCACTCCGAGCGACATGGCTGCGCCGGTGGCGATCACGGTCTTGACCAGCAGGATGCCGATGACCAGCGAGGCTATCAGCAGCGGGTACCTTAACATGATGGCCGGATCCAGCAACATGCCGACGGAGATGAAAAAGAGCGAGATGAAGGCATCCCGGAACGGCATGATATCACCCAGCGCCTGGTGGCTGTATTCCGACTCCGAAATGGCAAGGCCGGCGATGAAAGCGCCCAGGGCGAGTGACAGGCCCACCTGGGAGGTGATCCAGGCGGTTCCGAAGCCCACGAACAGGATGGTCAGCAGGAAGAGTTCGCGGCTCCTGGCTTTGACCACCTGGCCGAATATCCAAGGGACCAGGAAGCGGGCGGAGTAGTGGGCGACCAGCACGACCCCCGCCGCTTTCGCGGAAACGAGGATGATGTCGTTCAGCCCGTTGCCCGCGCCGGCGAGAAACGGGACGAAGAGCATGAGCGGGACGATGCACAAGTCCTGGAAGATGAGGATGCCCATGGCCATTTTGCCGTGGGGCGCATCCGTTTCGCCTGCATCGGCGAGCAGTTTCATGAGTATGGCGGTGCTGGACAGTGCAACGAGGAAACCGAAGAAGATCGACTGCTGCAGGGAAAAATCGAACCCGATGCCGATCAGGGCGGTTGCCAGTATGGTGGCGCCCACCTGCAGTCCGCCCCCCAGCAGCACCAGGTGCTTGATCCGCATCAGTTCCTTCAGGGAGAATTCTATGCCGATGGTGAACAGGAGCAGAACCACGCCGATTTCCGCCATCTGCTCGACCTGGTGCGTGTTTTTTATCAGGGCGAATGCATGGGGGCCGGCAACGATGCCGGCGAAGAGAAATCCCATGATTGACGGAAACTTGAGCCGCCGAAACAGCAACACGGTTGCCACGGCCAGGCCGAAGAGTATTTCCATGTCCAGCAGAACCGAATGTTCCATCAATCCTCCGCAAAACCCTTGATGCGCCCGTTGCTTTTCCCGGAATTCCCCCATCAGTGAGCACTCGGCCATTGCATCGAGTCATTTCTTTATAACACGTTTCAATGCAGTTTTCGCATTTGTCGTTTGACGAGCGACATGACCGGCAGCATCTCCCGTGCGCCGGCAACAACTGAATCGAGGGGCCTGGCAGGCGAAGTGACCGGTATCCCGGTCAGTTTTTCCAGATGGATCCTCATCCCTCTCAAAAGCGCGCCGCCACCGCTCAGGCAGATGCCGCTGTCGATGACCTGGCAGCTCACGCTTGGCGTGAGAGAGCCCAACAGGGAACTGACAACTCCTGTGATGCCGGCAATTACAGGTTCCATTTCCTCGTGAATCCGTTGGCCGGGAATCGACAAGGACCCGTGCGCGTGCGGAAGTCCGGAGCAACCGGAAAACAGTATCCGGAGGCTCCCCTTCTTGACGGCAACGCCAGCTTCACGCATCATCCGTTCAGCTTCGGCATCGGGAACATGAAGTCTCGTCATGGACATAACTGCCTGCATGACATGCCGCCGCAGGTCGGAACAGCCTACTCGAGCGGCATTCTTCTCTATGATCGTTCCTGACCTGATAACGGCGCATTCCGTAATACCTTCTCCTATATCAACGATCATTCCCGCATAGCGGGAGGATACGTCCATGCCGGCGCCTATGGCGGCTGCCAGGATTTCCGGGACTATGATCACCGTAGCCGCTCCGGCTTTCGCGACGCATTCCCTGAGCGTGTCCAATTCTTCGTCGGTGGCGTCCGACGGTGCGCATGCCACGGCATGGGGGCGCAACACGCCGAATTTCCTTACCCTGGACAGGAGGGGATGCAGGAGTTCCACTGCAGCGCCTGTGTCAGCTATTGCGCCGGAGCGCATTACAGGGCGCCCCGCGACTCTCGTCGGGACGACGACCCGGCTCAGGCTTCCCGATGCGATGCGTGTCAACGCTGTTCCAAGGTCTATGGCAATGTCCGGGTCACGGTAGGGGGTGCGCAGAAGGATTCCCATGTGAAGCATCCTTTTCGTTCTACAAATGGTAGTCGCCAGCTGCTTCCGGCTGGTAGAGAATCCTGGCGATCTTCAACCTTCTCTCCCCGGCAGGAGCGTTCCACCTGATTACGTTGCCTACGCGGCACCCGATCATGGCCGTGCCTATGGGGGCCAGAATCGATATCCTGTTCTGTTCCAGGTCGGCGTCCCGGGGAAAGACGAGCCGGTACGTCTTGCTTTCGTTGGTGTCAACATCAAGAAGCAGCACCTGGGAGTTCATGGTCACGACGTTTGCCGGGATTTCAGTTGATTCCACCACTTCAGCCTTAAGCAGTTCGCGTGAAAGCTCCTCGAGGTGCTTGTTGTCCCTTGCCGCGTATTCACCTGCTATTTCCAGCAGCTCTTCAAGCCTGGCCATGTCCTTGTCGGTTATGTAGATGGTTCTGCTTCCGGTTTTCTTTACCATGGCAAATTTCCTTTAGCGCGAAGCGCTTTTTGTTTGAGTGAGTGTGGCCGGCAGTACGAAAGATCAAAAGCGGAAAACGATGCAAGAAGTCGCTGCCCTGCCTGAAAAAGGGGACCTGCGTCTCAGTCCGTAAGCGAAAAGATAGGGATGCGCCTTTTGCCGGAATGGCGGGTCCTTGGCCGCAAAGATATTTTCGTGTCAAGCCGTATGTTTTGTATTATGAAATGTGCCGTGCGATGGGTGCGGGTGGCGCTCTGGCGGAAATCGCCGCCTGGACCGCGGTGGAGCTGTCGCCAGATGGGATGCAGGGGAAGAAGGATGGAGCGGTTGAGCCGTTGGCAAAGACCGCGCCCCTCAACAGAGCGATCTGCTTGCCCGGTTTCTTGATTGTGGAGTGTGACTTGGCTCCCAGTTTCTTGATTATGGACGCGTGGGATTTGGCTTCCGTGACGGTGGACGAATACGATGCAGCGATCCCCTGGGCGAAAAAGAGAGCGATGAGAAGCATGACCACCGGTTTCAGGCCGGCAAGATTTCTTCGAAGGGTTCCGAGCGGTTCCATGAACCTAACCATAGCCCAATTCCCAGGAAAGGGCAAGCAGGCAAAACCTGCCGGCAGGTCGGAACATTTCCTTGACAAGACAAGCGGAATGCGTCATTGAGTTGAAAAAGCGCTCGCCTGCCTCGGCAGGACATATGGAAAACCATGCACCTTCATCTCGTCACCATTCATGCCTTCCGGTCGCCGCAGGCCGTTCCGCTTGCCGCAGCCTGCCTCAAGGCCAGCCTTGATGCTCGCTTCGGGAGAGCGGTTCCGCTGGAAGTCACCTGCGCGGAGTTTTTCTCCGGTGATTCCATCGGGGATGCCGCGGAGGCAATCCTTGCTGCCGGCGCGGACATGGTCGGCTTCAGCCTCTACGTGTGGAACCGTAGGGAATGCGTTTCCCTGGCTGAACGGCTAAGGTGCGGGTCTCCCGGCCTCGTCCTTTTTGCCGGAGGCCCGGAGGCCACGGCCGACCCTGATGGTGTCCTTGCCGAAGCGCCGTTCGATTTCCTGGTAATGGGGGAAGGGGAGATCACTCTTTCCGAGGTGATTGACCGTTTCATGAGCGGAGCTTCACTTGACGGACTGGCGGGGATCGCGCGAAGGGGGGGCACGGGTGATGCGGCTAAGTGCCGTGAGCCGATCGCGGACCTCGGGAGCCTGCCCTCGCCTTATCTGAGCGGTGCGCTGGACGAGCACCTCCCGTGCGGTGTCCTCTGGCAACTCTCGCGGGGGTGCCCGTTCGGCTGCGAATTCTGTTTTGACGGGATGGGCGAGCGGAATGTGCGCCGCCAGCCGCTGGAGCGCCTGGAACAGGAGCTGGAATACCTGGTCGGGCGCGGTGCGGCCCAGGTGGTGGTGCTTGACTCCACTTTCAACCTTGACGGGAAGCGGGCCAAGGCACTGCTCAGGATGATCCGGCGCAAGGCCCCCGATGTCCATTTTCACTTCGAGGCGCGGGCCGAATTGCTGGATGAGGAACAGGCCCGTCTGTTCGCCCGGGTGAAATGTTCGCTGCAGATTGGCCTGCAGACTGCCGAACCGAACGTGGCGCGCGCTGCGGGGCGATTCCAGGACCTTGATGTTTTCATTGACAGGATCGGGCTTCTCAACCGGGAAGGGGTCGTGTTCGGGTTCGACCTGATCTACGGGTTGCCTGGCGACAGCCTGCGCCATTTCAGGGGGACCCTTGATTTCGCGCTGTCCCTTTACCCCAACAGCCTGGCCATATTCCCACTCTCAGTCCTGCACGGCACCAGGCTTTCGGCCCGCGCACGGGAACTCGGGCTGAACCACATGTCGAGGCCTCCCTATACGCTCCTGGATTCGCCGACCTTTCCGGCTGCCGACATGGAGAAGGCCAAGCGTCTTGCGGCTGCCTGCGACATTTTCTACAGCCGGGGCAAGGCTGTTGCCTGGTTCAACAGCATTACCGCCGCCATGGGGATGTCGCCTGCCTTGTTACTGCAGTGTTTCGCGGACTGGCTGGTTGAAAATGGGAATGGAGACGTTGCGGAGAGCGATCTCCGGGATGAACAGGTCTGGCAGCTGCAGCGGAAATTCATCTCCCACCTGTTTGCCAAGCGGAAGGCTAAGCGGCTGTTGGCTGCTGCTCTAGATTTCGTAGATTACCATTACTTCTATGCGGCAGCCCTGATGACCCCGGGGCCGGTGCGTATTCCAAAACGGGTTCTGCGCAGTGCCGACCTTCTCAATCATCCCCTGGTACTTGCTGAATCAACCAGGCTGGCAATCTTCCGCTACGAAATAATCGATCTCCTGGAGAGCGGGGAGCCCGACCTGCCCCGGATCTGTTCCACCCTCGATCCCATCGGCTCCTTTGCAGCCATATACCCATCTTCCGGGAGGATTGCCACGGAGTCGTTGGCAGAACTGTATTTCCGGCTCCTGGAAAGCCTTGACGGGTCCACGCCGGCTTGCAGAATCGCGGACAGGCTTTCCATCCCGCGTGAGGAAGCGCTGGAGTTTCTGCTCTTTGCCGCTGAGGAAGGCATTGTCATATTGGGGTAGGCAAAATACATGACGAAACAGAATCGAGTGCAGATGAAAAATGCAAAGGGAGCCAAGTCCGGAAACCGGGAAATGAATCCGCTGGAAGTCGAAATTGCCGTTTCCTCCCTCGAATCAACCGGAGAATTCAGGGTCCTGCGCAGGCTCTGCCTGGAAAAGGACAGCCGTTTCAGCCACAAGAAGACGGGGGAGGAATGCCTGGCGCTGTGCATCGATACGGAAACGACCGGCCTTGATCATTCGAGGGACAAGATAATAGAACTCGGCATCGTGGGGTTCGAATATGACCCTGCCAGCGGGGAAATCACCAGTTTGAACGGAAGCTATTCGGGGTTTGAAGACCCCGGTTTCCCCCTCGCTGCAGAGATTACCGAAATCACCGGAATCACCGACGACATGGTTGCCGGGAAATCCTTTGACGACAGACGGGTCCTGGCCCTTGCCGAACGGGCTTCACTGGTGATCGCCCATAATGCGCATTTTGACAGGAAGTTCGTTGAGGACAGGTATCCGGTCTTTTCCCGGCTGCCTTGGGCATGCACGGTTTCCCAGGTCGACTGGCAGTCAGAGAGGGTGTCATCGCGCACCCTGGAATTTCTTCTCTACAGGTGCGGCGGTTTCTTCATCAACGCCCACAGGGCGCTGGATGATGCGGAAGGGTTGCTGGGGCTGCTTCTTGCCCGTCTTCCGCTTTCCGGTGTGCCGGTCATGAAGGCCCTGCTGGAAAAGTCGGGAGAGGTGTCGTCGAAAATCTGCGCAGCGGGCGCTCCCTATGACAAGAAGGACCTGCTCAGGCAAAGGGGTTACCGCTGGAATGACGGCTCCAGGTCGGGCGTCAGGGGCTGGTGGATAAATGTCCCCGCAGACAGCGAGGCCGAGGAGTTGGCATATCTTTCCATGGAAATCTATCCGGGAGGCAACACCGGTAGTGTGGTGGTCAGCAGGATCGATGCTTTTTCGAGGTTCTCCGTCCGGGAGGGGTAGGGGTTGATCTGCCTGCCCCGCATTTTCTTGGCGCCGGGAATGCCAGTCAGTTGGTCATTCGTTGGGCTGCCGTCTCGCAACGGTTTCTTCGGAATGGTCACGTTTGGCGTCCAGGTAGGCCACGAGCGTATCGGAAGTGTTCTGGCTCATTTCCACGAACTCCACACCAACGCCAAAGGGGAAATCGATCTTGGACAGGGCGATGGGGTGGTTGATCCAGGCGACCCTTCCCTTGCAGCTTATCCTGGTTGTGCTTTCCGGGAGAACGAAGTCGAGCGCGACCACGGTATTGATCGGCAGGGGCGGGCAGGATTCCAGGAACAGGCCGCCGGCGCTTATGTCGTAAACCCTGCAGTTGTGGCAGATGCTGTACTGGAGGGAGCAGTTGATCGCGGAAGGGCTCCTTAACCTGGGATTGAATCTTTTTTCCAGATTGACGAACTTGCGGAGTGTCGTGAAAAAGTCGCCCCTGTCGACCGGCTTGACCAGAACATCGCTGCATCCGGCCTCAAAGCAGTATTCTCGATCTTTGGCCCTGTTGGACGACAGAACCATGACCAGGGGCATGGGAGAAGATGATCTGTCAGTTTTCAGCTTTCTGCACAGTGTTATGCATGCAACGTCTTTCAATGTGTCGGACATGAAAACAAGGTCGGGTTTCTGACCTTCGATCGAAGCCAGGACCTCTTTCCCGCTGCTGCATGTAACCAGTCGTGTTCCGGTGTTTTTCAGAAAGTCCGAAATGGCATCGTGAAAATCAAGGTCTGAATCGGCCAGCAGTATGATGAACTCGTTATTCATTGAAAAGTCCGGTGCTTGAGAGCTTCGTTTCGTGGCTGTCTATGTATCGTCCCTGGTGAGCGTGACGTTTCTTTCATCCAATTAAATGAGAAAAGCTGCTCCATGTCAAGCGGCTTTATTCAGTTTCCATCAGAATGGATGTGCTTTGCTCCCCAAGTCGTTAAAAATTGACATGCCTGAAAACTGCACAGATTCTCGCCAGCAGTTTCTGCTTTCCTATGTCGTACTCGAATTCCTTGTAGGCGGTGTTGTCAGCCGTGAACATCGACCTGTTCCGTGTTGACCGATAGCGGCGTACTATCCATGTGTCCCACTTGTTTTTGACCAGCACTATGTCTTCGTTGTCGATGGACTCGACCGGCACGAACACCATCAGGTCGTTTGCCTGGATTGTGGGCGCCATGTAATCTCCGCGCTGATAAAAGGCGAATGCGTTTTCCGGAAGGCCGGGAAGCGACACATACCCGATAATTTCACCTGACATGGGCCTGTCCGGGTATGTGTCCGGGAGTTGGCTGTATACCGGGATGCCGCATTGGGGCATTGATGAGCCCAGCGGTTCTCCGGAACCGGTCAGGATCCATGCCTCGTTTGCCTTGAAGCGGTGGCAGATGGCCATGATCAAGGTGTCAGAAGGAAGATGGCTCCCTTTTTCAATTACGCAAAGATGGCCTTGGGAAATCCCGATGGAGGAAGCGAAGTCTTTCTGCGACATTTTCAGCAGCTTTCGGAGCGACTTGATTCGTTTGCACGTATCCAGGCTTCCGGAAGTGCCCGAATTTTTTGTGGGTGAATTGTCCATGGAAACAAGTATAGCAGATATAAAATTGAAAATCAATATAAATGTGAGCATTTATTTGTTGACAATTATTTTTGTTCGGTAGAAAATTGGTTATAAATATGTCATCTGCTGGCGCTTTACCTGCAGGCGGGATCGGCTGGTGCAGCTTCAGGTACTGAGGCTCGCAATGCATGGGACTACTCGGGTCAGCACGGTTTTTGGGGCAAGGAGCTGAAATATGTCGCAGAGAAACGTTCCGATGGTTCTTGTTGTGGATGATGATCCGACAATCAGGCTCGTGGCACGCGATGTTCTGGAGCGCGAGGGGTTTGACGTAGTCGATGCCGACCGGGGAGACACGGCAGTCAAAGGTTTCTTGAGCTACGGGCCGGATATCGTCTTGCTTGATGTCATGATGCCGGGGCTGGATGGGTTCCAGGTCTGCCAAGCATTGCGGGAGCTGCCCGGAGGTGAGTCCATCCCCGTGGTCATGATGACCGGCATGAATGATGATGAATCGGTGAAAAGGGCCTATGAGGCAGGAGCGACCCAGTTCATCAGCAAACCTGTCAACTGGGCCAATCTCGGCCACCAGATGAATTACATCTTTCGGGCGAAAAATACCTACGAGAAGTTGCGGGTCAGTGAAGCCCGCCTTGCGGAAGCCCAGCGCATCGCCGGTATCGGCAGTTGGGAATTGGACGTGTCATCCGGAGAAATGCACTGGTCTGAAGAAGTATTCAGGATTTTCGGAATGGAGGGAGCGTCTGAAGGGGCTTCTTATGAAATTTTCAGGGAGTGTCTCCACCCCTCGGACAGGATCAAGGTGACGGCAGCAATGCGAAGGGTCTTGGCCGGAGCCGACTCCATGAGCCTGGATTGCAGGATAATCAACCGCAAGGACCAGACACTGGATGTTCACGCGGAAGCGCAGTTTCGAAGGGATGGGGCCGGACGGCCGGTCCAGCTGTTGGGTTATGTCCAGGATGTCACGGAAAAGCGCAGAGCCGAGGAAAAGGTCAGGCGCCTCGCTTACTACGACAACCTTACCGGCCTGCCGAACAGGATACACTTCACAGATCATTTCGACCAGGCTATCGAGCGCGCACGACGCAAGAATAACAAGCTGGCGATACTTTTCGTGGACCTGGACAGGTTCAAGCGCATCAATGACAATTACGGACATTCCGTGGGGGATGATCTGCTGAGGGAGGTGGCAGCACGGCTGTCCTCGAGCATAAGGACCAGTGACCAGGTATCCCGGGAAACCGGGGAGTGTATCGAAGGCCAGGTGTCCCGTCTTGCGGGGGACGAGTTCCTTGTTCTCCTTGAAAACCTGGCAGAGGATCGTGATGCCGCCAAGGTGGCTGAGCGCATTCTCGCAGCATTGTCCGCTCCCTATCGGATTGACGGACGCGAACTCGGTATCACTCCTTGCATAGGCATAAGTCTCTACCCCCGGGACGGTCTCGAGCGCGAGGTGATGGTCAGGAATGCGGATACGGCAATGTACAAGGCCAAGGAGTCGGGTGGCAACAGTTTCCGTTTCTATTCCGACGAACTGAGCTGATAGCGGTCAAATATTGACGGGTGTGGAATCAAGGAGACGCGAGAAAAACCTGGACCAGTTCTCACCAAAGACGGCGGCTATGACCTGGTCTGAATGACCGGCGGCGGCAAGCAGCCCGGCCACGCGCGGCAGCGCTGAATGATCTTCCAGTCCCCGGCACATGGTGTCGAAACCTCCGAAGTCCGATCCGATGCCTATTCCCCATGGCCCGTATTTCCGGATAAGCCAGTCGAGCTGCCTGGAGTAATCATCAATACATGCTTCACCCGCTGTGGAGAGCATTCCCGGATAAGCTGCAAGGCCTATCATGCCGTCCCGGTCAAGAATAGCCCTGATCTGCCGGTCGGAGAGGTTGCGCGGAGTGTCGCAGAAAGCGCGGATCCCGGTATGGGTTGAGACCAGAGGGCCGGCGAAGATATCGACTGTTTCCCGGAAACATGGTTCGGACAGGTGGGCCAGATCCAGTGCAAATCCCAGCCGGTCGAGCCTGGTGACGAGCGACCGCCCGGCTTCGGAAAGACCGGTGGGGTTCTCGACCTTGTTGCCGCAGCCGATCCTGTTCCGGCCGGCATGGGTCAGGCCGACAATCAGGAAACCCCGGCGTTTCAGAACCTCCGGGTCGAACTCCAGCAGTGGATCAGCGTTCTCCAGGAGCAGCAGGGCGCCCGCATTGCCGGTTCCTTCGAAACAGGCAGCGAGCTCCTGCCGGGTCCTGATTGTCGGCAATGCCTTAAGGTATTCGTCTGCATACCTGAGCAGGGAACGGAGGTTTTCTGCGGCAGTCATTGGACCGTTGCAGCCATCCTGGCAATAGAAGGCCGAGACGATGATCTTCGCGTTTCCCGCTGTCAGCCGCGGCAGGCTGCACCAGGCATCGGGAAGGTCTTCGAGTGGCTTGTCCGGATGATGCCGCACCAGGTCGTAGATCATGTCAACGTGGCCGTCTATTACGGGGAACCGGGACGGAGAGGTCATTTTGTTCGAAGTCCTTTGGGAGAGAACGGCGGACCGCACGCTCTGCGGCGATCCGCCCGAATGGCCGGGGCGAAGCTAAACCGGCGCATGACATGATGGCGCGTGACATGCGGGCGCATGGCATGACGGGGCATGGCATGCAGGAGCGTGGCACGAAGGGCCGTGGCAACCGGCCGATGACACTGCTTTCTTTTCAACGCTTCTCAATTTCAGCATGAGCTCACCTCCTTTCTTTCTGGCGGGGTGGCGGTCACCCTCTGCACGATTTCCATGCTTTCCAGCGATTGAATGGCTTCCCTGCATTCCTGCCGGAAATCGTCAGTGTTCATACCTGATCCATAGATGTCGTATAGTTCCGTTGCAATCCCTTCCACTGTTGCCGAACCGTTGCACCTGGTGAGGAGGTCCCGGCCGAAATCATTCACTTCCACGACCTCCAGCCCGCTTTGCCTGGATACGAAAACAAGCGTTGCGGGCTGATCAGCATAGCGGCCGCAAATCATCCCATTTTTCATATCTTCGATTATTGCCGGTATGTTGCAGCGGAACTCCTCGACAACGGCAAGCCCGCTCTGTTGCGGTTTCCATTCGGCCAGGTGACTTATGCGGGCCGTCGCGGTTGCCTGGGGCAACCGGCAGCCGGTCATCCTGCAGGCCAGTTTCTCGTAACGGCACATTTCGGGAATGTGCTCCCAGCCTTGTATTTCCGCTTCTGCCAGCGCCTGGTCGGCGAAGGAAGCAAGGTGTTGCTGCAGGTCGTCGGGGACCAGGCTTGGGGTTTCTCTCCCTTCGAGGACGGACACCTGACTGATGAAGCTCCCGAACAGAGAGCTTACCGAGGATCGCAGCGCGTGAACCAGGAGAAGAAAGGTCTTGGGGAACATGTTTGCCACCAGGGCGAAATAACCGGCTATCCGGTCCAGCTCATCAAGCGGCATGCCTGGGCACGGGAGGTTATGGAAACTGCTGAAGACAACCGGGTCGGATTCGATCAGTTCAATATCCCCGGACAGGCGCCTGCCGTTGTCGAATTCGAGGCCCAGTGAAAAATAGGTGTCGGCCGAACGGACGAGGCGGCCGGCGTAACGCTGGTGAAGTCCCGTGCCCGGCAGCACTGTGGGCAGCTGGATAAGAGGATTGCAGTTACCCTGGATGCCGCATTTCAGGGCAAGCTCCAGTGTTTCGTCGATGTCCCTGCGCTCTTCCTCGGGAAAACCGATCACGAAGCTTAGTGTCGGAACCATTCCTTCGTCTGTTGTTTCGCGAACCCGCCGGTACAGGATGCCGCGGTCTATCCGTTTGCCGATGAAACGGAGAGTCCGTTCCGAGCCAGAATCGATGCCGTAACACATGGATTCACAGCCTGCCTCCCGCATGGTCCTCAGGAGCGGAAGGTCGACCGAGTCGAGGCGGGAGATGCAATACCAGGGAGTGCTGTTCAGGCCCTCATCCGTGACGGCCTGGCAGAACTTTTCGACGAATCGGCGGTCCGCGGTGAACTGGTCATAGGCAAGGAGAAAGCACTCTGCGCCGAAATCGTCCCTCAATACGCGCATTTCGTCTACTATCCGCGAGATCGAAAAAGTCCGTGTTTTCCGCCGCCACATGACCGACTCCGAGCAGTATATGCAGCCATGGGGGCAGCCCCGCCCCACTTCCAGGATGGCTATGCTGCGGGGGATGCCGCAGGCGGAACGGTAAGCGTCAAGGGGAGGGACCAATCCGTAGTCAGGTACGGGAATATCGTCAAGGTTCCGGATGAGCTCCCTGTCAGGGTTCCTGACGATCCTGCCAGCCGACCGCCAGGAAACCCCGTTGATTCTATCAGCATTTCCATGCAGGTCATAAGCTGATACGAGTTCCGGAAATGTCGCTTCGCCTTCGCCCCTTACGATGGCGTCAAACCAGGGGAATCGCTCCAGTATCCGTTCTGCGACGAAGGACACGTCATGCCCTCCGGCGACGATCCTCACTTCCGTCCGGCTCTTATTCAACAGCTCGGCGATGCGGATCACTGCGGGTGTTGTCGCGCACTGGGCCGAGAAAGCCACCAGGTCCGGCTCCCGGTCGAGGATCATTCGGGCGGCGTCACGGTAAAGGGAGGCGCCGGAGGAGAGTTCACCGGTTCTCATGGCGAGGACAAGGTCCAGCACCGAAACCTCGTGCCCTGCTTCCCTGAGGATGGTTGCAAGGTTCAGAAGGCCCAGGGGCGGGAGGTTGTAAAGGGACTGCAGGTGGAATGGCGGAAAAACCAGGACTGTTTTCATCGTGCACTACCAACCGGGCCGAAACGGGCCGACAAGGTTCTGGAATTCACGGCACCTTCGCGCCTGCGTGAGCGTGAATACCTCTGTTTCCGCATTCATGCGGGTTGAGGCAGACCGACGAAGTTCACACGCACAACAGGCGCAATGCGGTGTCTGCGGTGTTGAACCCATGTATTCTGATCACTCGGAATTAGCCACGGATTCAAGGATTGTACATGGCAGATAATTTCGTATACTATCACGCTATATGCTCTTTGCAAGAGCAGGCGAGTATTTAGAGCCATAACGGAGGAATTGCCTGATGGACATCCTGGAAGGCATCTACACCCGAAGGAGCGTAAGGAAATACACCGGCGAACCGGTTGATCGGCCGATGGTCATGGAAATCCTGAAAGCCGGCTCATGGGCGCCGTCGGGGCTCAACAACCAGCCCTGGCGATTCGTGGTCGCCTGTGATAGGGGCAAGCGCTCTGAACTTGCCAAGCTTACGCGCTACAGCAGGATTCTCGAGGACGCGCCGGTAGCTATCGCGGTATTTCTGGACAGGAGCGCCATGTATAACGAAACCAAGGATCACCAGGCAATAGGGGCATGCCTGCAGAACATGCTGCTTGCTGCCCATGCGCTCGGTCTGGGCGCGGTATGGCTGGGTGAAATTCTGAAAAACTCCACAGCCGTGGCAAGGCTGCTCGATGTTCCGGAAAGCATGGAGCTCATGGCGGTCGTGGCGGTGGGGCATCCCGCATCAAGGGATCAACGCTCTGAGCGGAGGGAAACAGGGGAGTTGCTGCTCGGGGAGTTCTGAGTAGGGTGCGTCCGGGCAAGAACGCCCCGGTTGCTACCCCATTTCCTCTTTCAGTCTCCGTGCTGAAAGGAGAAGGCTTTCAAGCCGTGTCTCCACTAGCTGGGGGAAGGGGGTGCCGTCGCTCTCGATGGCAAGGAAGGGAAGGGGGATCTCATCCTTCGACTTTGCCCAGAATTTCCTGTTGTTCATGGAGAAATTCTCTTTTTCGTCAGGAAGGCTGTACGTGATTATGGCTTCCGCGATACGGCTCGGCATGCAGCCGAACGGCCCGATGCTTATCACGCCGTGGCAGTCGTCGCCGATTTCGGTCAATGCCGAGCTGATGGTCAGGATTGCTTCACCGGTCAGTTCCGGATTCAAGAGCGACGCTCCCTGGGAGACCAGGTGGTCCACCGAGGTCCGACGGCTGTCGAAGAAACCTGAAACGGACAGGTGGTCTGCGATCAGCCTTTCGTCCTTGTGCATCACCATCTTCTTCAGTTTCAGCTTGAGGCGTTTGCCGAGCGACACGGGTCCGTTCAGCCCCTCGGCCAGGCAGTAATCGGTGTAATGGAGCCATTCGGTTGCCGGAGCGGTGCGCAGCAGGACACCTTTTTCAGCCAGCCTTTCCGCCATGTACTGGCGCGAGAAATCGTCGCGCCGGACGAAAATCTCTCCGATGAGCGAGATCCTGGTCGCATCATCAATGGCACATTTCCGCGCGAACCGGGAAAGCTCCTCCATCTCCTGCCTGAGGGTCTTCATGACTTCGTCGTAGCCGTCTTCCGCAACGCTCCTCACAATCCGCGCCCTGGAACGTTCATACGCGTCGAGCGTCGCCTCCCTCTCCAGGGCAAGGGCAAGGATGCCGGCCCGGACCTCTTCCAGGCCGTCGCCGATGGTCAGCCCCAGCCAGATCCGTCGGGTCAGGTCCTGGGGGATGCCATCGTAACTATCCTCGGAGGAAAGGGTGAACAGGGCTACATCGGGAATCCTGTTCTTGCGTATGTAGTTCTTCATGAACACGTTGTATTGGCCGAAGCGGCAGGGCCCGTCGGTTTCGGGCATGAAATAGGCGATGACCTCGCCATCACTCCGCGGCTCGGAAAGATATTTCACCAGGGAGCCGCTGGTAAGGATGAGGGGCAGGCATTCCTTGCAGGTAGCGTTCCCTTTGCCCAGCGAGAGCTCCTGCCGTCCAGGAGGGTCAAGCGCCGTGGCCCGTATGCCGCAAAACCGCATGGCTGCGGCAAGGCATTCCGAGACGCTCTTCCCCATGGAGGGGATGAGAAGCCTGACTTCCGGGTCGGTCAGGCGATAACGCCTGCCGCTTCCCGTTTCGATGACGTGGTTTCCCTGGTGTTTAACCATTCGCGCGGGTTTGAAATCGTCTTTGTCAGCCAGGACCTGCCCCAGCTCACGGTATCCCTGCATCACATCCAGGAACGCCTCGATCCTCGTATCGATGCCGGCATCGGCGGTGTGGGCATCGATTTCCAGTGTCAGGGAAGGCTTTTGGCCCATGGCGTCCCGAAAGTAGCCGGTAATGAAGGAATCCGGCCCGCAGCTGAAGTTGGTGATGAAGACGCCGAAGAGATTGGGGTGGCGCCGCACGAAATTGGCCGCCTGCATGATGCCCTGCCCGGTGGCCCAGAACATCTGGGAAACGGTCGAGCCCCCAAGCTCTTCCATTGGCAGGAAATCGTGCGGTATGACGCGATAGCCGCGGCTGGCGAACTTGTGCGGAATCCCCATGTTGCCGAACTTGCTGAAGGCGTTGTAGGGACGGCCGAAAAGCACTATGGCCGATTCGTCCGGCTCCAGCCCGTGGAGGAATTCCCTGCCAAGGTCGGTCATCTCCCTGCGCATGGAAGAGAATGCCTCTGCGGCGTCTTCGAATGCTGCAGCCGATTTTTTGCGGGAGAACCCCAGACGGAGTCCGAGAGATATGAATTCGTCCCGCAGGCGTTTCGGGTTGTCGAATTCGAGCACCGCTGTCAGCAGCCTGGGCTTGAGTTCTTCGCGGAACGCCGCCGTGAGGCAGTACGGGTCGGCCTGGACGAAAGGACACGTGCAGTTGGTTTCGTCGCTGGTCTCCATTACCATGGTCTTTACATGGGGCAGGAAGATGAAGTCTGTGTCCTGCTTGATGAGCCCCTGCACAAAGGCGTGACTCTGGAGCATGGGAAAGCAGAAGGAAGCGGCCGGCGCTTCCATCCCTTGCGGGTCCGGCTCCATTCCGGGAACTACCCGCAAGCCGAGCCGGCTGAAAAAATACGAATAGAACGGGAAGAGAGTGGTGGTGAGGAGAGATGCCGGAATGCCCACTGACCTGGGCGTTTCACGGCTGTCAAGGGGCGGGGGCGCGTAGCTGTTGAAAACCAGCTCTTCCCGGATCTTCACCAGGTCACGCCCGGTCGGGTCGATTTTCTCTTTCCTGAACTGGTTGTAGTAGAGATCGCAGGCGCCGCCGAACGGGTAGACGGTTCCGTTTACTTCGATCCTGGCAATCGTGCATTTCCTGTCGCATCCTTCCTTTCCGCCGGCGCATACGAAGGGCTCTTTGCAGGAGACTTCCCTGTCGGCCAGCTCCCGGAGCCGGTAGTCGTCTTTGGCCATCAGTCCGCCGAGGATCTTGCGGCGCATCTCCAGGGCCACACCGAAGGCTCCCATCAGGCCCGGCTCGGGCGGGACGATGATCTCCTGGCCGCAGAGCGCTGCCATGGCGGCGGGAACTGCACGGTTGTAGCAGACTCCCCCCTGCATGAAGATCTTTTTCCCCACGGGACGCGCGCCCTTCACCCTGTTGAGATAATTCTGGCAGACCGAATAGACGAGCCCGGCCAGAATGTCTTCCCTGCTGATCCCCTCCTGCACGGCGGTCTTGACATCGCTGCTGATGAAGGCTGAACACTGGTCGCTGAAGTCGGGTGGTGAGGATGAGCGGAGCGCAAGGGTCTCAATTTCTTCCATGGGCACGCCGAGCGATTCGCGGGCGGATTCCTCCAGGAAAGAGCCGGTGCCGGCTGAACAGGCTTCATTCATGGCGTAGTCGCCGGCGACACGGTTGGTTATGTAAGTGTACTTGGCATCCTGCCCGCCGATCTCGAAGATGGTCTCCACCCCGGGATCGAAATGGACTGCCGCTGCGGCATGGGCTACAATTTCATTGATGATGCCAGGGGTCTGGGCGTGAAGGCCGGCGATGCGTCTGCCGCTGCCGGTTGCGCCAATGGCGATGATCCTGGCCGACACTCCTGCGGGCACCTGGTCGTGAATCGCGCTGTAGCAGCGGCGGCTGGCGCCCACCGGGTCTCCCGAAGTCCGAAGGTATACGCCGGCGGTCACCGCGCAGTTGTCCATGCGCAGCAGCACGGCCTTGGTGGTGGTGCTGCCAACGTCCAGTCCCAGGATGTATTCGCCATCATGGAATTCCCCCCGTTCCATGGACGTGAAAGTGACTTTTTTCAAGCCTTCCGCAAGCCCGGGCAGAAAGGAGAAGGAGCTGTGGCCCGGGGAGAAAATCCCTTCGCTCCCGGATACGGGATCTGCGTTCGCATCAGCCCAGAGCATGGCGCCCAGGGCTTCGAAGAACGGAGATTCGGGAATTGCGATTGCCTGGGGGTAGGAGAGCCGCAGGAAGTCGAGCACCACCAGGTTCATGCTTACCCCGCCTGTGACCAGGATGCGTGACGGCCGCCCTTTTTTCAACAGCTCGATGATTTTCACCGCCATCATCTGGCACAGCCCGGCGCTTACCCGGCCTTTCGCCAGCCCCTTGTTGAGTGCATGGGTGCAGTCGGATTTGCAGAACACCGAGCAGCGGCCGGCGAGCGGGTACGGTTCTTCGCCCTTCGCTTCGCTTATGGCTGCTTCCAGCCCCAGGTCCATGCGAGTTATCTGCTGGAGGAAGAACTCGCCGGTTCCCGATGCGCACTTGTTGCCGGTCTGTACGGAACGGATCCTGCCGCTCTTGTCGAGAAAATAGGCGATGAAGGTTTCACCGCCTGCCGAAACTATGCAGTCCACGTCCGGGCATCTTTCCCGGACATGGGCGTAAGCCAGTTCCACTGCTTCCGGTTCCGGTATGGTCGGCAGGGACACCAGTTTGCGGAATGTGCGTCCGGTGATGCCGACACGCGCCGGAAGGAGATCGGAAAAGGACTTGCGCAGCACATCGCCTACCTTCCCGCCGTGGGGGATTCTCTCAAAGGTCACGGTGTTGCGAGTGCGCTTTGCAATCGTTACGGTGCAGGCTCCCAGGCAAAGTCCCACGCTGTGGGGCTCGGAGGGGATGCCCTTTCCGTCGGCATTGCCACTTTCCTGGCTCCTGAATTTGTCATCCGACATCGGCAAACTCCCGTTTGCGGAAGACTACTCCCAGTTCCTCCGCGAGTTTTCTGACGGGCTCGATGTCCAGTTCCGGGACGGTAACCGCCGAGGCGACGACTGCGGGAATGTGTTTTCCAGCTTCGCGCAGAAAGTCGCAAACGGCCGAAAAGCCCGCTTCTCCGTATGGGGTGCGGCATAAACGCTCGTAAGTCGCCGCGTCAGCAGCGTTCAGGCTGACCGAGATCGTATCCACCAGGCCTGCCAGCTCCGGAAGGACGTTGCGCCCGTAGACCAGGTTTGCCTGCCCGTCGGTATTGATCCTTATCCGGCATCCCTTGGCCTTCAGGGCGGCGGCAACCTGAAGGACCAGGTCGAGCCGCAAAAGCGGTTCGCCGTAACCGCAGAAAACTATTTCATCGTAATCCGTCGGATCTCCAACCGCTTCCATGACCTCGGCAAAGGACGGTTCATGATCCAGTTTCAGGAAATGTCCCTTGACGAAGAAGTCGGAGAATTTCGCGCAGAAGGAACAGCGGTTGGAGCAGCGGTTGGTGATGTTCAGGTAGAGTGACTCGCGGATGCGATAGGCGATGGCGCCGCTCTGTTCGCGCCGGCCCATGCCAAAGAGCCGTTCGGCATTGAGGGTGGTGATCCTCGCGATGTCTTCCATCGACAAGCCCTTGAGTTCGGCAACCTTTTCGGCCACGAGACGAAGATGGGCAGGTTCATTGCGCTTGCCGCGGTGGGGGACCGGAGACAGGTAGGGGCAGTCGGTTTCCAGGAGGATGAAATCTGAGGACACCCCCTTGACCACATCGCGCAACTGCTGATTCGACGGATAGGTCACGGTGCCGGGAATGGAAACCGAAAGACCCAGGTCGATGCATTCCCTGGCCATCTCAAGGTCCCCGGAAAAGCAGTGCAGCACCCCCCTGATGCCGCGTGCCCGTTCTTCTCTGAGGATTTTGAGAACCCTGTCATGGGCATCCCGGTCATGGATGATCACCGGCAGGTCAAGCTCCGAGGCCAGGATGAGGAACCTCCTGAACACCCGTTCCTGAATGTCCCTCGGGGAGCGGTCCCGGTAGAAATCGAGGCCGATCTCGCCGATGGCGACGCATTTTTCCGACCCCGACGCAAGTCGGCCCAACACTTCAAAGCATTTTTCCGAAACGTGGGAGGCGTCATGGGGGTGAACTCCTACCGCGCAGTATATGTTCTCGTAGCTTCCTGCCAGTTCCACGGTCTTCCTGCTCGATTCCATGTCGCCTGCCACGGCGACTATCCTGGTCACTCCTGCTGCTGCCGCCCGATCCAGCATCTCGGAAAAATCCGCGTCAAACTCCTTGCCGTCGATATGTGCGTGGTTGTCTATCAGGGATGAAGCATTATCCATTTGTCAGGCCTTTTTCCTGGTTTCCATCCGGAAAGTCTCTTTGTGGCCGGAGCTGAACTTCCTCGTCGCTCGCGATAATCTGACGACTCATGACTCACTGGCCTGAGCTTTCCAGGTTTTCGAGATCTTGCAGTGAAGCCGCATCACGATCTCCTCAGAAGCCCCGCTCCGGACTTCATCGGCGATTACCAGGAGTCCCCGGATGGAAACTGTCTAAGAGATTTTGTCATGGCAATCCAGTGGATTGATCAAAAGTTTTTCATCATGATTTATATGTATCACAATTTTCCCGGCGTGAAAACCTGTAGCGCTCTGCAAATGAAGGGATCGTGCCCCTTGCAAATGTCCGGACGCCATGCTATACGTTCTCAACGTAACATCCCTTAGTACAAAGAAAAAAACCGTTTCCGGCACTGTCAGCAAACCGTGGGGGCGGAGGATTCCAAGGAGAGTCGAACTTGCGTATCGTTGAATTGTTTGAGCGGGATAAACCGTTCATTTCACTAGAATTTTTCCCTCCGAAGGAGCAGGTTGACTGGCCCGTTTTTTTTCGCAGCGTGGAAAAACTGCGTTCAATAAATCCCCTTTTCGTTTCGGTGACCTATGGCGCAGGCGGAAGCACCCAGTCGCACACGCTCGACATCGTAACACGCCTCAAGCGTGACCTGTCGCTCGAACCCATGGCCCATCTTACCTGCGTCGGAGCCACAGAGGCCGGAATCCTGGCTTTTCTCAAGGAACTTCGTTCTGTCGGCGTGGACAATATCCTGGCGCTCCGGGGAGACCCGCCCCAGGACCAGCCCGTTGTCACCTCGGCTGAAAGGGATTTTACTTATGCGTCCGACCTGGTCTCCTTCGTCAGGAAACGCTACCCGGAAATGGGGATAGGCGTTGCCGGTTATCCCGAGGGCCATCCCGAGGCATCCTGTCTTGAAGCGGACCTGGATGCGCTCCGCATCAAGCTGGATGCAGGCGGTGATTTCGTGGTCACGCAACTTTTTTTCGACAACGGCCACTACTGGGACTTCGTTGGACGTGCCAGGGCCGCAGGCGTGAAAAAGCCCATAATCCCTGGGATCATGCCCATATTCAGCCTCAAAGTCATCAGGAAGGTGCTTTCGCTTTGCGGCGCCAGCATCCCTGCGGATTTAATGGCCGAGCTGGAGGAGTCCAACCGGCTGGGGGGGGCGGATGCGGTACAGGCCCTGGGCATGGAGTATGCCCGCGGACAGATCAAGGGCCTGCTGGAGAAAGGCGTGCCGGGTATACATCTCTATACTTTGAACAGGGATGAAGCCTGTCTTCGGTTACTGGAGGGAATTTTCTGACAATGGGATTTTCCGGACAGTCCAGTGTATAGGGCGGATCGAACAAGGAGGAAGTTTTGGATACGGTCTGGCTGGAATTGCTGCTGGTTTTTCTTCTCATTCTGGCGAACGGATTTTTTGCAGGCTCTGAACTGGCCGTCATATCGGCGCGAAAAAGCAGGATCGCCCAACTGGTGTCCGAGGGAAATGAAAAAGCGAAGATTGTCGAAGGTCTTCAGGACGACCCTCATCGCTTCCTGGCAACCGTTCAGATAGGCGTCACCATTGTCGGCAGCATGGCCTCCGCTGTCGGCGGCGCCGCGGCCATCCAGTATCTGAAGCCGTTCTTTCTTGCGGCTCCGTTCGAGTTTTTAAGGCATGCCGCCGAACCTCTCTCCATTACCATCGTGGTGGTGATGATCTCATACTTTTCCCTGATCTTCGGTGAACTTGTTCCAAAGACCATAGCTCTTCAATATGCTGATACCATGTCATTGCACGTTGCCAAGACGATACAGTTCCTGGCGCGTGCCGGGTCGGTCGCGGTGAGCTTTCTCGCTTTTTCCAACCGCGCAGTCCTGGCATTGCTCCGAATCAAGGCAGAAGGGGGACAGGCTTTCATTACCCCGGAAGAAGTGCGGCATATTGTCCAGGAGGGGCATGAAACAGGGGTTTTCAGCGCTACGGAACGGGAATACATCGAAAACATCTTCGATTTTACCCACACCAGCGTTCGCGAAGTGATGGTGCCCCGGACGCGGATCGTGGGAATCGACCTGGAAGCTTCACGCGAGGAAATGCTGAGGACCGTCATGGACAACATGTATTCACGCTACCCGGTCTATCGGGGGTCCATCGAAAACATCACCGGGTTCATCCACGGCAAGGATTTCCTCGGCCGCATGGTGCAGGAACCCGGTTTCGACGTGGAAACCATTGTCAGGCCTCCATACTACGTGCCGGAGGTGAAAAAGGTCAATGAACTGCTGAAAGAGATGCAGCGCAAGCGCATCCACATGGCTCTTGTGGTGGACGAGTACGGCGGAATCAGTGGATTGGCCACCACGGAGGACCTTCTCGAAGAACTGGTGGGAGAGATCGAGGATGAGCATGACGTGGGGGAACCGCGCAGGATCCAGAAACTGGCTGACGGCAGCCTGGTCCTGGATGCGATGATCTCCCTCTCGGACCTTGCTGATGTCCTTGATTTCAAAAAGGAGGAAGACCTGCCGTACGATACCCTGGCAGGTCTGATACTGGATTTGCTGGGAAGGTTTCCCGAGCGGGGGGAGAAAGTGAAGTTCGACGGTTTCGTGCTGGTCTGCGAAGATGTGACCAAGACTGCAATCCTGAAGGTCCGGATAATGAAGGACGAGACGGCTGAAGGCGAGGCGGAATCCTGATCGCCGAAACAGGCAAATATCCCTTGCCTGGACGGATTTCCTGCGTCCTTTGACTTTTCACGCGCACATTGCCATCAGTGCCTTGCTTTCCGTTTGTTCCCTATTGTGACCGATGTGATGATTGAGATGAAGAGCACTCCCACGATTACGCCAAGGGAGAAATAGATCGGGAACTGGTAGACGGACGAGAGCAGCATCTTGAGTCCGACGAACGCCAGGATAAAGGAGACGCCGAGCTTCAGGTATGCGAACATTTCCATGACGTTGCTCAGCAGGTAGTACAGGGAGCGCAGTCCCATGATGGCGAAAACGTTGGATGTGTATACGATGAACGGATCGCGAGTCACTGCCAGGATTGCGGGAATCGAATCGACGGCGAATATGAGGTCGCTGCTTTCGACAACCAGGAGCGCCAGCATGAGGGGGGTCGCCGCCAGCACCCCGTTGCGCCGGATGAAAAAGCGGTCGCCGTAAATTCGCTTCGTTATCGGGACAAACTTCCTGACGATCCTTACCATGAGGTTCTTTTCCGGCTCGATCCTGCCCTCGCCCCCGAAAGCCATCTTTATCCCGGTGAAGATCAACAGTCCGCCGAACAGGTACACCATCCAGTGGAAACGCTCGAACAGCTCGATCCCCAGGAAAATGAATACCGCCCGCAAGATCAGGGCGCCGACGATTCCCCACTTCAGGATCTTGGGTTGATGGGCGCGGGAGACGTGGAAATAGGAAAAAATCATTATGAAGACAAACAGGTTGTCCACTGAAAGGGATTCTTCGATAAGGTAGCCGGTGAAAAATTCCAGCGCCTTGGTGGCGCCCATGAAGTGAAAGATGCCGAGGTTGAACGCCAAGGCCAGTCCCACCCAGACAAGCGTCCAGGTCAGGGCTTCGCGGAAGGTGATTTCGTGGCTCCTGCGGTTGAATACTCCAAGGTCGAGGATGAACATTATGGTGATGAGAACGGCGAACCCGCCCCAAAGCATTGCCTGTATTGACATGGAACGATCTCCTTGAACCATTCGTTTTCCGGATGTCCGCAGGTCTCGAGCGTCCGTTTGGCGAAAAATCCGGCGAATTAATTACGAACATTGAAAAATAGTGGAACCTCCATTTTTTGTCAATCGGTATTGCCGAAGTCATAGATACTTGCCTAGGGACGATTGGGCAGTATAAAGTAATAGGACCTGTTGAAAGTTCGAATTCAAGGGAGTGGCGCATGTGGCAACCGATTTGGAAACCGTTACTGGTGATGCTGGCACTCGTCGTCGTCTTCAATGTCGTGTATACCGCGTTGATCGACAATAAGGAGGCTGATTCCGCCGAGGTCCCCTACAGCCGCTTCAAGGAAGAGCTGGCTCGGGACAATGTCAAGGAGATCACGATTCGGGGGAACTCGCTGAAAGGGGAATTCCGGCAAAAGATCCCGGTCACCGAACAGGCCAACAGGAAGAGCCAGACAAGGAACGTAGGCAATTTCACCACGATCATGCCTGCCATCCAGGACCCTGCTTTGATGCCTGAGCTGGAGTCGAAAAAAGTGCAGGTGACGGCGGTATCCCAGGAGACCTCGCCGATAGTGTCAGGCCTGATCTATATGCTTCCCTGGCTGCTGATCATAGGCGTCTGGATCTTTTTTTCCAGGGGAGTCAAGGCCCAGGGGCCGGGCGCCATGATGGGCGGGTTTGCCAAGTCGGGCGCAAAAGTCTACGAATCCCAGAAGGCTCCTGTCACATTCGCGGACGTGGCGGGCATGGAAGAAGCCAAGCAGGAACTTCGCGAAGTGGTTGAATACCTCAGGGATCCCAAGAAGTTTTCCCGCATCGGCGGCAAGGTGCCGAAGGGCGTACTGCTGGTCGGGCCTCCTGGGACAGGCAAAACTCTTCTGGCGCGGGCCGTGGCGGGTGAGGCGGGAGTGACCTTTTTCAGCATTTCGGCGTCACAGTTCATCGAAATGTTTGTCGGTGTCGGCGCCAGCAGGGTAAGGGACCTCTTCTCCGGTGCGCGCAAGGTTGCGCCGAGCATCATTTTCATTGATGAACTGGATGCCGTGGGGCGGAGCCGGGGGGCCGGTTTCGGCGGCGGGCACGACGAGCGGGAGCAGACCCTCAACCAGCTGCTGTCGGAGATGGATGGATTCGACCCCCACGAGGAGATCATCGTGATGGCGGCGACCAACCGGCCTGATGTCCTGGACCCTGCGCTGCTCCGCCCCGGCCGCTTCGACCGGCGTGTCGTCATTGAAAGGCCGGACTGGAGGGACAGGGAGAGCATCCTGAAAGTCCATACCCGCAAGACACCCCTTGGCCCGGATGTGGACCTGGCCGTCATCGCCAAGGGCACGCCCGGCATGACCGGAGCGGACCTGGAGAACCTGGTGAACGAAGCCGCCATACTGGCGGCACGCGAGAACTCCGCAGTGGTGGGCATGAAGCAGATGGAGCTGGCTAAGGACAAGATTTTGATGGGCGGCGAGCGGAAGATGTACATCTCGGAGGATGAGAAGAGGATAACCGCGTACCACGAATCGGGTCACACACTGGTGGCCAAGCTGCTTCCCGGCACCGATCCGATACACAAGGTCACCATAATTCCCCGCGGCATGGCGCTGGGAGTCACGCAGCAGCTTCCCGAAGATGACCGCTACCACTTTCCCAAGTCCTACCTCATGAACCGAATTGCCGTGATTCTGGGAGGAAGGGTTGCCGAGCGTCTGGTTTTCGGAGACATTTCCACGGGCGCCCAGAACGATCTTAAGGTCGTAACCGAACTCGCCGAGAAGATGGTATGCCAGTGGGGCATGAGCGAGAAAATCGGTGCGGTGACTTTCTCCCGCGGAGAGGAGCATCCCTTCCTGGGCATGAAGCTGGCGCAGGAAAAGACATTTTCCGAGGCAATGGCCTGGCGCATCGACCAGGAAATATCGGCCATAATCCAGGAGGGCGAGACGGTTGCCCAAGGTCTGCTTGAAGCCAACCGCGACAAGCTGGATGCGCTGGCATCGGCACTGCTGGAAGAAGAAACCCTTGACCGCAGGAGGATTGACGAAGTGATCGGCAATGGTGAAAGGTGAAGGGCAAAGAGGCGGAATTCATGAGTCGGAAGTCGGGAGTCAAGAGCCAGAAGGGGCAAAGCCGAAGAATAAACCTAAGACCTAAAACTTAAAACCTAAAACCTAAAACCTAAAACTTTAAAACCTTCTTAGCAGAGAACCCTGTATGACAAGAGTACGAAAAAGCGGCATCATCCTCCATCCCACGTCCCTTCCCGGACCCGGCAGTATCGGATCGCTGGGACTGGAGGCCATGGCTTTCGCGGATTTCCTCCGGGATGCCGGACAAGCAATCTGGCAGGTGCTGCCGCTTGGGCCAACCGCATTCGGCGATTCGCCGTACATGTGCTATTCAGCCTTCGCTGGCAATCCACTGCTGATAGACCTGCGGGCCCTGGTTAGTGACGGTGACCTGGAACATGGCGACCTGAAAGATGAATGCTTTGCGGAACGCGTTGATTACGGGCGCGCCAGGGTGGTCAAATCGGCGGCGCTGGACAAAGCCGCGGAGAACTTTTTCGCCTCCGCAGAAAGGGCGAGACTTGAAGAGTTCTGGCAATTCTGCGACACGACTCCCTGGCTCCATGACTACGCTCTCTTCATGGCCCTCAAGCTTCGGCACGGGGGTAAGAAATGGTGCGACTGGCCCGAGCGTTTTGCGCTGCGGGATGAAGCTGCGCTGGAGGAGGCCTCAAGGTTGCTGGGCCCTGAGATAGGCGCCCTGAAGTACGCCCAGTGGCAATTTTTCCGTCAGTGGCGGGGCCTGAAAACTTATGCAAACCGGATGGGAATCGACATTTTCGGTGACATCCCCATTTTTGTTGCGTTCGATTCTGCTGAGGTCTGGGCGAACCCGCACTTTTTCCAGCTGGATGGGAAAGGCCGGCCCAGTGTGGTCGCCGGCGTTCCTCCTGATTATTTCAGCCAAACCGGCCAGTTGTGGGGTAACCCCCTCTATGACTGGCAGGAGATGGCGCGCTGCGGCTATTGCTGGTGGAAAGACCGGTTCAGGTCGGCGCTGATGCTTTACGACCTTGTCCGGATCGATCATTTCCGCGGTTTTGAGGCGTGCTGGGAGGTCCCTGCCGGCGAGAAGACCGCGGAAAACGGCAAATGGGCCAAGGGGCCGGGCGAGGCTATTTTCAATTCGCTCCGCGCTGAATTCGGTGAACTGCCTGTAGTGGCGGAGGATCTGGGAGTGATCACGCCCGAGGTCGAACATCTGCGGGACGCCTTTTCTTTTCCCGGGATGAAGATCCTGCAGTTCGCCTTCGATTCGGGCCCTGACAATCCCTATCTTCCGCACAACCATGTGAGGAGTTCGGTCGTTTACACCGGAACCCACGACAACGACACCACTGCCGGATGGTTCGCGTCACTCTCGCCCGGGGCGCGGAAAAAAGTCCTCCGATATCTGGGAGTGAGCGGAGAGGATATAGTCTGGGATCTCATAAGGGTGGCGCAGGGATCGGTGGCCGATACAGCCATAATTCCTCTCCAGGACGTCCTCGGGCTTCCGGGAAGCTGTCGCATGAACCTTCCCGGCTCGCCAGCCGGCAACTGGGCATGGCGATTTCGCGTGGATGACCTTTCCCCGCGGCTGGCGGACAGGCTGGCCGATCTGTCGGAGTTGTACGGAAGGGCAGACAGGCCGCAAAAGAATATTGAGAAAAAAAGTAGGTAATTTGCATTGACAAAACCTGATCACTCAGGTATCTTTTCCAAAAATCGAATGAAAATACCTTCTTATCAAGAGTGGTGGAGGGACAGGCCCTGAGAAACCACAGCAACCGGCTCTGCAAGAGCCAGGTGCTAAATCCTGCCGAAAGGGAAAGATGAGAAAGGCGCTTTACGAGCATGTGTGCAAAGCCCCTTCTCCCACCCGGAAGGGGTTTTTTCATTCCAAAAAACACCAGAGGGGGAACAATCATGTCAGAAACGAAACTGAGGATGGACACCCTTGCGCTCCACGCAGGACAGTCACCGGATTCAGCCACGCTTTCCCGGGCAGTGCCGATCTACCAGACCAGCTCCTATTGCTTCAGGGATTCCGATCATGCAGCGCGCCTCTTTGCTTTGGAGGAACCCGGCAACATCTACACGCGGATCATGAACCCCACCACCGATGTGCTGGAAAAGCGGATGGCGGAGCTGGACGGCGGCGTCGGCGCTGTGGCGGTTGCCTCGGGACAGGCGGCGATCAGCTATGCAGTACTCAATATCGCGCAGTGCGGGCAGAATATCGTTTCCACCAACTACCTCTACGGCGGAACCTATAACCTGTTCCACTATACATTGCCGAAAATGGGTATATCGGTGAAGTTCGTCGACACGTCCGACCCGGAAAACGTTCGGGCGGCGATAGACGAAAATACCCGACTTGTCTATACCGAATCGGTGGGCAACCCGAAAAACAACGTGGACGACTTCGAGGCCCTTGCGAAGGTTGCCCACGACGCGGGAATCCCTTTCGTGGTGGACAACACCGTCACCACTCCGTTCCTGTTCCGTCCCCTCGATCATGGCGCGGACATCGTTGTCTATTCCCTCACCAAGTTCATAGCGGGCCATGGGACCTCGATCGGCGGCTGCGTGGTGGATGGAGGCACGTTTCCCTGGAACAACGGCAGGTTTCCGGAGTTCACCGAGCCGGACCCGTCCTATCACGGCATCAGGTTCTGGGATGCCCTGGGAAATGCTTCCTATATCGTCAAATTGCGTGTCGAACTGCTCCGCGATCTGGGGGCTCCACTGTCCCCCTTCAACTCCTTCCTGATACTCCAGGGGCTGGAAACTCTGCACGTGCGCATGCCGCGCCACGTTGCAAATGCGCAGCAGGTGGCCCATTGGCTGGAAGGGCATCCGAGCGTGAGCTGGGTCAATTATCCGGGGCTGGCGAGCCACAGAGACCATGAGCGTGCTGCCAGGTATCTCCCCAACGGACCGGGCGCCATAATCGGGTTCGGCATCAAAGGCGGTGTGGAAGCTGGCAGGAAATTCATCGACAATGTCAAACTTCTGTCCCACCTGGCGAACATTGGTGATGCCAAAACGCTGGTCATCCATCCCGCTTCAACAACGCACCAGCAACTCAGCGCTGAGGAGCAGGAGGCCTCCGGCGTGACGGCCGATTTTATCCGGCTCTCGGTGGGCATCGAAGATGCAAGGGATATAATCGCGGATATGGACCAGGCATTGAAGGCATCGCAAGAGTGAGATTAATGAGGCGGCGGGCTCGTCTGCTCGCCTTTGCTGCCTGTTTTGCCGGATTGGCCGAATGTTTTTGATGCACAGCCATCGCGCTGGCCTGCTGCCCTGATGGATGTGAAGGGCAATTAATACCAAATGCTTATGAATGGTGGAAGAAGGGTGGTTCTCCAAGGGCCACCCTTTTTTTGTGCGGTCGATATGGAGATTTAGATGAATTAAGTTTGTCTGTTAATTAAACAAGAAATAATTTCAAGTTTTGCCAGCGCATGACGAACATTACTAATGAGAATCAAAAATAGCCAATATTATTGATAAATGAAGATATTGCCAGTTTCGATACGACCTGTGAACAAGGGATTTGAAAATGTAAGCAGCACGCTGCAAGGAGGGGAACTAATGATTTTTGCTAAGATGAAAATCGGTCCGAAAATGGGGTTGGTGTTTGGGTTCATTCTTTTCATGCTTTTGCTGATCCTTTTTCTCGGCATGAGCAGCACGGCGAAGGTGAAAGACTCGATGGAGGGGATCGTCAAGGGAGACTTTGCCAAGACCAACAGTGTTTTTGGCGCGGTTGAATCAATTGGCGACCTCTGGTCGTCGGTGCAGAAAATCGTCCTGATGAATGATCGCAATGCCGTGCTACGGGAGAAGAAAGCCATAGAAGGGGCCCGCACCGCGTTTGGCGAAAATCTCAGGAAGCTCGGCGAGCTGGAGAAGGACCAGCAGGGGATGAAACTGCTTGAGGATTCCAAGGCGTTAAGTGCGCTTTCCGACCAGGCGAACGACCGGGTTGTGGAACTGGTGATGGCAGGCAAGAACCAGGAAGCCCTGTCGGTACTCGTTAAGGATGCCCAGCCACAGATGCAGAAGGTGCAAAGATCGTTCGACGTGCTGGTCAAGTATCAGCAGGAGAACGTAAATGCAGCCTTAAAGAGCGCAGTCGAAAACTATGAGCGGCAACGCCTGCTGATGATTGTCTGCGGCGCACTGGCGTTCATACTGGGCCTGTGGGGCGCGATTTTCCTCATTCGCAATTTCGTCACCAGGATCAACAAAGTGGCTGAGGCAATGGATCGCGTTGCCGATGGTGACCTTTCGACGAAAATCCGGATATTTGCCAGGGACGAAATCGGAGACCTGGGCCGCGCCATCAACCGGATGCTGGAGGCCATGCACGACATGGTGTCGTCAATCAGGGATACGGCGGCACAGGTCGCATCCGCTTCCACCCAGTTGTATGCGGCGTCGGAGCAGATTGCAACGGGTGCTGAGGAGGTGGCGGCCCAGGCAGGAACCGTTGCAACTGCCAGCGAGGAAATGGCCTGCACCAGTTCCGAGATAGCCAAGAGTTGCCTGATGGCGGTGGAGAGTTCGAAACAGGCCGGGGATTCGGCTTCCGCAGGTTCTCTCGTTGTGCAGGATACCGTCCAGGAGATGAACCGCATTGCCGACCGCGTGAAGGAATCTGCCCGGACGGTCGAAAGCCTTGGCGACCGTTCCGACCAGATCGGTGAGATCGTGGGAACGATCGAGGACATTGCCGACCAGACCAACCTTCTCGCGCTGAACGCGGCGATCGAGGCTGCGCGTGCCGGAGAACAGGGCCGGGGGTTTGCAGTAGTGGCCGACGAGGTCCGGGCTCTTGCCGAACGTACCACCAAGGCGACCAAGGAAATCGGCGCAATGATAAAGGCCATCCAGTTGGAGACCAAGGGTGCGGTTGCCTCGATGGAGGAAGGGGTAAGGGAAGTGGAGAAGGGAACGGTGGACGCAGCGAAATCTGGCGAGGCTCTGCAGGAGATTCTGGAGCAGGCCAACACGGTCACCATGCAGATCAACCAGATCGCCACCGCTGCCGAGCAGCAGACTGCCACGACCAATGAAATAACCAGCAACATCCAGCAGATCACCGACGTCGTGCAGGATAGCGCGAAAGGCTCACAGGAGTCTGCATCGGCGGCTAACCAGCTTTCCCAACTGGCGGAACAGCTGCAGCAGCTTGTGGACAAATTCAGGCTGGCGGCATAATGGCTGGCGCAAGGCCTGGGGAGATGAGTTGGATTTCATCCGGAAACCTCCCGACCAGTGAGCCATGAGTCGACAGATTGTCTCGAGCGACGGGGAAGTTCCGCTCCGGCCCCGGAGAGACTTTCCGGATGGACACAAAGTACAAGGCAAAGGGCGTCCGTGTTGGGCGCCCTTTCGTTTTTGCGGGAGAGATGAAGTCAAGCGGTTCGTGTGGACAGGAATTCTTCAAGCTCACGGGAGGCAGACTGGAAATTCTCCAGGGAGATGACACGGTCTTCAATCCAGTCGCGAGTCTTGTAATATACCCGGTCGTAATACGATGTGAGCAGTTCGGACATGAAGGCACGCAGATCCCATTTTTCCAGCGAATCCAGTATCTCACCGTATTTGTCGCTGCCCAGCCTTTTTCTGATGCGTTGCAGGGCCTCGGCCATGCCCTCCCGGTATTCCTCCCTGCCGTATTCTTCGATCAGGCGGTCAACCCTGGTTTCCAGCGATGCCTCGCACCAGATCTTTATCCCGTCGTGCATCACCTCGTAAAGGTTTCCCGGCAGAAATATCCTGCCGATCCTGCGGCTCTCGCCCTCAAGGATGATGGGCATGCCCGATGGCGATTTCCTCAGCTCGTTCCAGAGCAGGCTCTCGAACATTTTCTGGCTGATGTCCTGCTGCAAGCCGAGCTCTCCGAAAGCCGAGCCACGATGACGGGCCAGCCCTTCGAGGTCTGCCACGGTGAACCGGTCCCTGTCGAGCATTTGAAGAAAGCTCGTTTTGCCGATGCCTGTCAGTCCGTGTATGACCACGAGAGGGCCGGACGGTCGAAAAGGGGAAAAGAATGAAGATATCCATGTGCGATAGGACTTGTAGCCACCTTCAAGCTGGCTGACCCGGAGGCCGGCCAGATCCAGAATGGACGCCACCGTCCTGCTTCGCAGACCGCCGCGCCAGCAGTATACCAGGACCGGGCGTGCGGATGCCGCTTCTGCTATCTGTTCCACTATTCCCGGAAAACGGTGAGCAGTGAGCTCCAGCCCCCTTACTCTCGCTCCGTGGGGGCCGGTCCTCTTGTAGAGGGTGCCGATCTCCACCCTTTCTTCGTTGCTGAGAAGCGGCACGTTTATGGCGCCGGGAAGATGATCTTCCTGGTATTCAAGGGGTGTACGGACGTCGACCGGGAGGTGACTGTCCAGTAAATTTTCACTGAATGGGACTGCTGGGAACATGCGTTTTCTCCATGGACTTTGCCCGAGTATAACCGAGTGAAGGGAAATAGTGCAAGCTGAACCCGGTTCCGGCAGTCGTTACGGCCAAATAGTGCCCTTCCAGCGCCTTGAGTTTTCCCGATCCCTGTGATATACATGAAAAAAATGGAATGTTTCCCGCGGCCTGTGCCGGTGTGCTGCCAGGAATGGCATGGACTCCTTTCCCCATGTTGACCGGTGATGTTCACCACCCGCTCTCCCGCAAAAGGAGGATAATATATGTGTACGAAATCATTCGGCTATTCTGCTGATTTTCTGAAAGCCGTGGAAACCGGCAGGCCGCCTAATGTGGCCCGGCTGTTTCCCAACTCCAAGGCCCTCATCGTCAGCGGCAAGGTCATAGACCGCGCCATGCTCGCGAAGGGGAAAGCCATAGCAATGGCGGCAAACGGCAGGAACTCTTTCGTGATCAGGGGGGTATTGCGGGCTGCGCAGAAGGCCAATGCTGCCGTGATCATTGAGATTGCCAAGTCTGAAGGCGGCGCCAAGGCCTATTGCCCGGTCAACTACTGGAACATGGCCATGATCGTCGACTCCTTCTGCAACGAGATGGGGATAACCGTGCCGGTTGCGATCCATGCCGACCATTACGGCATCAAATCCGCCAAAGACGTGGAAACGGCAAAGGTTGAGATACCGACCATCTTCGATGCGGGCATCACATCCATTGCCATCGACGCTTCCCATCTGCCCGACGCCGACAACCTGCTGTCCAGTCTCGAGCTTAACCCCTTCATCCCCGGGTGGGCTGGCCTGGAAACCGAAGTGGGTGAGATCAAGGGCAAGGCGGGCCTTTCCACGGTAGAGGAAGCGCTGTTCCTTATACAGGGGTTGAATGCCCATTCGGTATGTCCTGACTGGATCGCGCTCAACAACGGAACCACCCACGGCATCGAGGCCAACGCCCAGGGCATCCAGGTGGACCTTACCGCATCCATTCATGCATCCCTGGCCAAATACAAGGTTTCGGGAGCGCAGCACGGAACCTCGGGAAACAGCTCGGAACGTTTGAGGGACATCGCTTCACGGACCAGCACAACCAAGGCCAATGTCGCAACTGCCCTGCAGATGGTTTCATGGGGATTGGAAGTCAATGATTACGGCAATGCCATCCTGGACGACAACGGCTGCTTCATCAAGAAGAAGGACGCTGGAATGTCGGATGAATTATGGGCAGAAATCATTGCCTTTGCAGACTCCAAGGGGTATAAGCCGGGTGACTACAAGAACCTCAATCTTCCTTTCGAGAACAGGCTGCTTTCCCAGCCGCGGGAAATTCGCGAGCGGATGGTGGCCGGAGTCGAGGCTTTCGCATACGGCATGATGAAAAACGTGCTGAATTCCAGCGATTCCGCACCGCTTGCGATTGATGCCATCATGAAGGCGGGCTCTTATGACCTTGGCGCCAAGGCCGCAAGGATCGAGGATCCTGCGGAATGGTCCGGATCGAAAATCAATGAAAAGGCGGCTCTGCTCAACTCCGACAAGGGACCTGCCGGCCACTTCGACGATTGAACGGTTGCCGAAAAAGTTTTTGTAAACGTATGGAGTCCGGCATGGTAAATCTCTACCGTGCTGGTGACGCCAGCCCATAGAGCCTCATAAATGAAAATGCGCCGGCCCTGGCCGGTGACTGAAAGATACGAGTCTGCCAACGTGCGAGTCCTGATAATAAAGATGAGCGCCCTGGGCGATATCATCCATGCCCTGCCGGTGCTGGATTACCTGCACAAAGCCGCACCCGGCATAGAGATCGACTGGGTTGTGGAGGAACCATTTCTGGACATTCTGCAGGGCAATCCGCTGATCAGCATGCTGCATACGGTCCGTACCAAGGTATGGAGGAAAAAACCCTTCGCCCGCAGCACCAGGGAAGAAATCGGCCGGGTCAGAAATGCCCTGAGATCAAGGGACTACGACCTGGTATTCGATATCCAGGGCAACCTGAAAAGCGGGCTGGTCTGCTGGCTCAGCGGTGCGTCCAATCGGATCGGCTTCACCCGTGAAACCCTCCAGGAGTCCATCAACCTGTGCTTCACGACCCGGCAGATTCCCGTCAGGCGCCAGGATTACCACATAACCGACCAGTATCTCCGCCTGGTGAGCGTATCCTTCGGCAAGGATTTCAACACGATGAATCTCTCATCGGACATTGCCACCTCGTCCGAGGACGACGAGGCGGCACGGACCCTCCTTGCGACAATTTCCGACGGGTTGGTCTTCCTTTTCCATTACGGAACCACCTGGCAGGCGAAGTTCTGGTACGAGGAGGGATGGGTCGAACTGGGGAAGACGCTCCTGGAGCGTTACCCGGACTCAACCATCCTCATGTCCTGGGGAAACGAGCGGGAGCGGACGGCCGTAAGCAGGATTTCCGCGTCCATCGGCACCGGCGCCAGGGTGCTGGACCGTTATACGCTCAAGGGATTCGCGGCTTTGCTGAAGAAAGTGGATCTTGTTGTGGCGGGAGATACCGGCCCTGTTCACATCGCAGCGGCTGTGGGGACGCCCACGGTTTCACTCTACCGTGCCAGCGACGGCAGGAGGAGCGGCCCCCGCGGCCCGGGCAACGTTGTCGTCCAGTCCCCCCTCGACTGCTCGCCCTGCTTCCGCACAGAGTGCGACAGGAACGACCGGTGCAGTCGCAGTATCACCGTGGATTCGATGGTCCTGGCCGTTGAAAAGGCGCTTGCCGGTTAAGATGATTGACGCTCCTTCTTGCTCCTGCTGACCGTTTCCCTGCCTGCCGCTGCAACCCTTCTCCGCTCCCTGCAAAGCCGGCACACGCATAGAGTAATGTCTTGACTTGTCACTCATGCTGTGTTAAGTCATAAAATCCTTTTAAATCAACCAGTTAAAATAAGCTCACTGATTGCTGGCAGCGTGTTTTCCGTAATTTGTCCCGGCAGGCCTAAAGCCTGACATTTTACTTGCAATGCCTGATGTGAAACGCGTCGTGCTGTGTTTCCCAGTGCAAGGCGTTGGCAGCCTGCGGAACAGATTTCATAATTGCGATGAATGGGGAGGTCTAATGTCGAAGAATCTTGAGATTACAATTGGTGGTTTGCTGGACCAGATGGCAGGGCGTTTCCCGGAAAACGACGCTCTGGTTTACGTGGATCGCGGCCTGCGCTACTCGTATTTCGAATTCAACGAGGTCTGCCGTCGTGTTGCGAAGGGGCTTTTGCGGCTGGGAGTGAAGAAGGGCGATCACGTCTCGATCTGGGCCACCAATGTCCCCGAGTGGGTCATCCTCTCGTTTGCCACGGCCAAAATCGGCGCAGTCCTGGTGACAGTCAACACGGCTTATCGTACATCAGAGCTCGAATACATCCTCAAGCAGTCGGATTCGGGCTACCTTTTCCTGGTGAAGGGCTTCAAGGACATCGATTACATGGAAACCCTCTACGAGGTGGTCCCGGAGTTGCGGAACTCGGCGCCGGGGACGCTGCACAGCGAATTGCTTCCCTACTTGAAGCAGGTTGTCTACATCGGCGAGGAAACGCCTGCCGGGACCATCAATTTCAGTGATCTTTACGAGATGGCGGATTCCGTGTCAGACGAGGCGCTCAGGGAGATCGAACGGAGCATCGACATTCACGACGTCATCCAAATGCAGTATACTTCAGGGACGACCGGCTTCCCGAAAGGGGTCATGCTGACTCACTACAACCTGACGAACAACGGCTTCTATATCGGCGAGTGCATGAAGTTCACGGAAAAGGACCGGCTCTGCATTCCCGTTCCGTTTTTCCACTGCTTCGGCAGCGTACTCGCGGTCATGGCCAGTGTCACCCATGGTTGCGCAATGGTGCCGATCGTAACCTTCAACGCCCTGCAGGTGCTCCAGGCAATCGAAAAAGAGCGCTGCACCGCGGTCCATGGCGTTCCGACCATGTTCATCGCCGAACTGGAACATCCCGATTTCGACACGTTCGATCTCACCAGCCTTCGCACCGGCATCATGGCCGGTTCCGTGTGCCCGATCGAGGTGATGAAACGGGCCGTGAACGACATGCACATGACCGAGATCACCAGCGTGTACGGCCAGACCGAAGCGTCTCCGGGGATTACCCAGACCCGCACCGAGGACTCCATCGAACTGCGGGTCGCAACCGTCGGACGGGCACTTCCCGGCGCGGAAGTGAAAATCGTAGACATAGAAACCGGCGTAACGCTCCCGCCGGGCAAGCAGGGCGAATTGTGCGGCCGCGGCTACATGGTCATGAAGGGCTACTACAAGATGCCGGAGGAGACCGCAAAGGTGATCGACGCCGACGGCTGGCTTCACACCGGGGACCTGGCCGTGATGGATGAGAACGGCTACTGCAAGATTACCGGGAGGATCAAGAACATGATCATCCGCGGCGGTGAGAATATCTACCCCAAGGAGATCGAGGAATTCCTCTATACCCATCCGAAAGTTTCCGATGTGCAGGTTTACGGTGTTCCCGACCGGAAGTTCGGCGAGCAGGTAATGGCGGCCATTGTAGTGAAAAAAGGGATGGAGATGACCGAGGAGGAGGTCAAGGAATTCTGCCGGGGGAAGATCGCCAACTACAAGATACCCAAGTACGTGAAGTTCGTCGATTCCTATCCCATGACCGCCTCGGGCAAGATACAGAAGTTCAAGTTGCGGGAAATGGCGATCCTGGAACTGCAACTGGAGGACATGGAGGAAAATGCCTAGCATGAGCAAGCTGTTGACACCGAAAAGCGAACTGGACTCTCGTCTGCGAAAGCTGCAGGGGCTGATGGCTTCGGAGGGGCTCGATTCGATCATTGTGCTGCAGAATGCGGACCTGTTCTATTTCACCGGAACCATTCAATCCGGCTGCCTTTATGTGCCTGCCGACGGAGAGCCCCTGTACATGGTGAGGCGGGATGCCCGGCGCGCAAGGGAGGAATCGGCCCTGAAAGAGATCGTCCCCTTCTCGTCCATGCGCGAGGTCCCGGGTATCATTTCGGGATACGGACTGGCGGAACCGAAACGGATCGGCATGGAGCTGGACGTCCTGCCGGTGATTTTCTATGAACGATACCGCAGAGTGTTTCCCGATGCCACGATTTCGGATGCAACGCCCTTGATCCGGAAGGTGCGGATGATCAAGTCCGGCTATGAACTGGAATTAATGCGCGAAGCTGCCGTTCAGGTGGACAAGGTTTGCAGGCGGGCCGCCGAGGTCATCCGGGAAGGCATGACTGACCTGGACCTTGCTGCCGAACTTGAGTACACGGCACGCCTTGCAGGCCATCTCGGGCATATCAGGATGAGGGTCTTCAACGGGGAGATGCTCTTCGGTCATACCTTCTCCGGTGCTGACGGCGCAGTGCCTGCCTATACCGACACCCCTCTCGGAGGCGTCGGCCTGAGCCCGAGTTTCGGGCAGGGGTGCGGCATGACCAGGATCGCTCCGGAACAGCCGATAGTCGTGGATTTTGCAGGCAGTTGGGAAGGCTACCTTGTTGACCAGACCCGGGTTTTCGCGCTGGACGGGCTTCCGGGCTATCTGCAGGACGGCCATCGCGATATGCTGGCGGTCCAGAATTTGATGACCGAACTGGCGCTTCCCGGCACCCCATGGGGGGATGTTTACGATGCCTGCCTGGCGCTTGCCTCCGGGCAGGGGCATGGAGACAACTTCATGGGGTACAGGGGGTCCCAGGTATCCTTCGTGGGGCACGGCGTGGGTATCGAGATCGATGAATACCCGTTTATTGCCCGCGGGTTCAGTGATATGCCCCTTGAAACCGGGATGGTTTTCGCTTTCGAACCGAAGCTCGTCTTTCCGGGCGTTGGAGCGGTTGGCATAGAGAACACCTTCCATATTTCCGGGAAGGGGCTGGAAAAGCTGACTTTCTCGAGAGAAGAGATAACGTTCCTGTAAGAAGGCCAGGATCTGAATATCCGGCAGCCCCGCCGACTGAAGGAGAGTTCCCTGAATGATGACGCTGAAGGAAAAGCTTCTGGAAAAAATACAGATACACCGGGCCCGTACCTCCGTACTGCTGAAAAAACATCGCGACGTGGTCATCGACAAGGTTACCATAGGGCAGTGCATCGGCGGCATCCGCGACGTCAAGTGCCTGGTGACGGATATTTCATCGCTGGACCCCTACGAAGGGATACGCTTCAGGGGCAAGACGATACAGGAAACATTCGATGGCCTGCCGAATGTTCCGGGATGCGAATATCCCTACGTGGAGGGGTTCTGGTATTTTCTCCTGACCGGCGATATCCCTTCCATGGAGGAGACGCTTGCCGTGGTGGAGGATTTCAGCCTTCGCTCCCAGGTTCCGCGGTACGTTTTCGACATCCTGCGTGCAATGCCCAGGGATACCCATCCCATGACCATGTTCTCGGCCGCCATCCTTTCCATGCAGCGGGAATCCATCTTTGCCAGGAAGTATACCGACGGGATGAAAAAAGCGGACTACTGGGATCCAATGTACGAGGACTGCTGCAACATCCTGGCTCGGCTGCCGGCAATCGCCGCGTACATCTACCGGATGAAGTACAAGTCGGATACCTTTATTCCCCCCGGGAGATACCTGGACATCGGCGGCAACTTCGCACACATGATGGGAATACCGCGGCCATACGACGATGCAGCACGAATGACGTTCATCCTCCATTCGGACCATGAATCGGGCAATGTCTCGTCACACGCCACCCATCTTGTGGCTTCGGCCTTGGCGGATGCCTACTACAGCCTTTCCGCGGGGATAAACGGCCTCGCGGGCCCGCTCCACGGCCTTGCCAACCAGGAGGTGCTGCGCTGGATCCAGGAGGTGCTGCATCGCCTGGGAGGGGGGGTGCCGACCGAGGACGACCTGAGCAGGTTCCTCTGGGACACTCTTAACAGCGGGCAGGTTATTCCGGGATATGGACATGCGGTCCTGCGCAAGACTGATCCGCGCTATACCGCGCTCAAGGAATTCTGCGAGAAGTTCCTGCCTGACTATGAGCTCTTCAGGGTGGTGAACATGATTTACAAGGTGGCGCCGCCGATACTGATGGAACATGGCAAGGCAAAGGATCCCTGGCCGAACCTGGATGCCCAGTCGGGTGTCATCCACTGGTATTACGGAATTACCGACTACGATTTCTACACGGTTCTCTTTGGCGTGGGAAGGGCTATTGGTGTGCTGGCCAACATCATCTGGGACCGGGCGCTCGGCTATCCAATCGAGCGCCCGAAATCGGTTACGACCGGCATGCTGGAAGATTGGGTGGAAGGAGGGGAATGACCTGTCGCCACGGAAATGCCTGCAAGACGGCTTGCGCATGCCGGCCCGGGTCTTGAAACGGCCCGGGAGTCAGTGTTCCCCGAATACCTGTGCGCTGAAGATATAGATGTCCGCCTCGCTCTGCCAGGCGTCCTTGTCCAACCCAGCCTTGATGCAGGTCTGGTTCAGAAATGTCGTCCTGTCCCATCCCTGTTCAACTGCAACCTGGGGAAGCAGAACGCCGTGGAAAAGGTTTTTCTCGATGTAAAGGCCGTGGACGCCAACCTGGATCTCTTCAATGGATCCTATCTTCTTCAAAGGCGAGAGCACGGAAATCTCCAGCTTGATCTGGTCGATTTCATCTATGCTCACCGGGTAGAACCTGGGGTCTTGCGTGGCTGCTGCGGCCGCCATTTCACGCACGGCCGCATGGAGGGGTTTCTCTGCCGAGAACGTGCCGATACACCCCCGCAATCTGCCGTGAAGATGCAGGGTTACGAAACAGCCCCTTTTCAGGAGAAGATTGCCGTTTGCCGAAAATTTTGATCGGGCAGGTCGGCCGGTGACAGTTTCGGTTATGGAATCCCTAGATATTTTAAGCAACTGTGACTGTTCTTCTGACGTTAAACTTTTTTCCACAAAGCCCTCCTCTGTCTTACAGGGATTACTATCGTATACTATATTTGCAGCGATGAGACAATACTTGTCCGATTTGTGCCGTCCGCTCTCCTTCCGGATGAATTGTTCGGACAGGTAGCCACTACCATTTAATTGCCCGTATTGACATGAATTATTTACTCGTGTTCAAAAAAATCTTGACTTTTAAATCGAAGATAGTATATTCGCGTTTTGTTTGGGTTTGAAAAACCACGCGCCTTGCGCGAATTTGGTAATCAAAAAAGAAAAGAGGTGATTATGTCAATGAAAAAACTGCTCTCGTTAGCTCTGTGCCTGGTTATCGCTCTGGCTTTTGCCGCTGGTTGCAAGAAGAAAGAGGAAGCTCCGGCAACTCCGGCTCCTGAAGCCGCTGCTCCGGCACCGCAGGCTCCGATGTCTTCTGCTGCTGCTCCTGCAGCCGCTCCGGCTCCCGCAGAGAAGAAGTAATCACTTTCTTTACTCGATGCGAAGAAAAGCCCGCGGAATTTTCCGCGGGCTTTTCGCGTTCCAGCCAGGAAATTCCTTGACAATATCACCCCTAAATGATAGTAAGAACAGTCATTTATCCTTGATGCGCTATGCCGGTCGCCTCTGCCTGCGGACATTTCCCTTCATTTGTTGATTCTGCCGGGCTTGCCTGCTTTTGCGCAACGGCTGCTTCCGGTGATGGCTGGCCGCTGTCCATGATGAAACGGCAGTCAAGCCGCTGAGGATCAGGCAATATTTCACACGAGAATTGGAGATTCACATGGAACGCACATTTGCAATCATCAAGCCCGACGCCGTTCAGCGTAACATTACGGGGAAGATCCTCGAGCGCATAGAAGCAAACGGTTTCAAAGTGGTTGGCATGAAACGTCTTCATCTTACTCCCGAGCAGGCAATGGGCTTCTATTACGTCCACAGTGCGCGCCCTTTTTTCAAGGACCTGTGCAACTACATGGCGAGCGGCCCGGCCGTCGTGCTGGTGCTGGAGAAGGAAGGAGCCATCGCGGAATGGCGAAAACTGATGGGCGCCACCAATCCTGAGGCCGCGGAAAACGGCACGATCAGGAAGGACTTCGGCGTCAGCCTGGAGAAGAATTCGGTCCATGGGTCGGACTCTCCTGAATCGGCTGCCTTCGAAATTCCTTACTTCTTCAACGCTCTGGAACTGGTATAGGATTTCAAGACGGACAAGACGAAGGCCCTTCTGGATGAAGGGCTTTTTTGTTGGGAACTATGGAAAGCGTTGTCGACATAAAAGATTATTGCCTGGAAGAACTGGTATCCTTTCTGAGCGGGTTGGGAAAGGAAGGCTACCGTGCGAAACAGATTTTCAAGTGGATCTACCAGAAGGGTGCGGTTTCCTTCGACGAAATGACCAACCTTTCCAAGGATTTCCGCAGGGAGCTCGCCGAAAGGGCTGCCATAGGCGTGCTGGAGGCGGAACGGGTGGAAGTGTCCGCTGACGGCACGAAAAAGTTCCTGTTCCGGCTCGAAGATGGTGCGCATGTGGAGTCAGTGCTCATACCCGACGACGGGAGGGCGACACTCTGCGTATCATCGCAGGTGGGGTGCGCCATGGGGTGCAGATTCTGCCTGACCGGAACCTTCAAGCTGGAGAGGAACCTTCGCTGCTCGGAGATCGTCGGGCAGGTCTGCGCCGTGAGAAAAACCGATCCGGTCACCAATGTCGTGCTGATGGGGATGGGAGAGCCCCTGGCCAACCTTGACAATGTCGTGCGGGCATTAAAGATCATGATCAGCGCAGACGGGTTCCAGATCTCCAACCGGCGGGTCACCGTATCCACGTCCGGACTGGTCCCCGAGATGGAACGGCTTGGAAAGGCCGTAACCGTGAACCTTGCGGTTTCACTCAATGCCACGACCGACGGACAGCGAGACCTTCTGATGCCGGTGAACAGAAAATACCCGCTGGAGCGCCTCCTGGCCGCCTGCAGGGCATTTCCGCTGCCGAACCGGCGCATGATCACATTCGAATACGTGATGATCAGGGATGTGAATGATACCATGGACGATGCCAAGCGGCTGGTGAGGCTCTTGCGGGGGATCCCGGCCAAAGTCAACCTGATCCCTTTCAACGAGTATGAAGGCTGCCTCTTCCGCAGCCCGGAGCAGGGGTCGATCGACAGGTTTCACAAGCATCTGCTGGACAAGAACATAACGGTCATAACCCGTGCCAGCAGGGGGGCGGACATTTCGGCCGCCTGCGGCCAGTTGCGCGCCAGGCTGGAGAGGGGTGCAACTGACTGAGAATCTTTCCCGGCGGCGTGCGACGCAATGCGCCAAGGGGGGATTGGAGAACAGGATCAATGGAACAGCAAGAAGACGTGCTCGGTGTCATCGGAGGCAGCGGGCTTTACGAGATGGAAGGCCTTTCCGACGTGGAGAGTGTTGTTCTGCAGACCCCGTTCGGCAAACCTTCGGATGCTTATGTCACCGGCAGGCTGAATGGGTTGAAGGTCGCCTTTCTGCCCCGGCACGGCCGGGGACACCGCCTCCTGCCGTCTGAGGTGAATTACCGGGCGAACATTCACGGAATGAAGCAGCTTGGCGTGACCAGGCTCATTTCGGTGTCTGCCGTGGGAAGCATGAAAGAAGAGATCGAACCGGGGCACATAGTGATACCCGACCAGTTCATAGACAGAACAAACGGATCCCGCGGCAGCACCTTTTTCGGCAACGGCGTCGTGGCCCACGTCCAGTTCGCCGACCCGGTCTGCCCCTGCCTTTCATCCGTTATCGCCGATGCCGCCAGGAAGTCGGGCGCACGTGTGCATCAGGGAGGAACGTATCTCTGCATGGAAGGGCCGGCTTTCTCAACGCGGGCTGAATCCCTCGTGTACCGGTCCCTTGGCGTATCCGTCATCGGGATGACCAACATTCCCGAGGCGAAGCTGGCGCGCGAAGCGGAACTTTGTTATGGCGTGATTGCCCTGGCGACAGATTATGATTGCTGGCACACTTCACATGATGACGTATCGGTGGACGCCATTCTGAAAATCATCGCGCAGAATGTTGCAACTGCAAAGTCGATAATACGGAACGTTATTTCCGGGGTCGGCACGGAGAGAAACTGCGGGTGTAAAGACGCCCTTCGTTACGCTTTGATCACCGACAGGTCTGTCATACCGGATCAAGCCAGGCGCGACCTGGCTCTGATAGTTGGCAAATACCTGGATTGAAATTTATTTTTTGCAGGAGATTGGACTGATGGGTATACTGGTTGTTGGTTCTGTGGCATTTGATTCGGTTGAAACTCCGTTTGGCAAGGTCGAAAAGGTGCTTGGCGGTTCTGCAACTTATTTCTCGACATCGGCAAGCTTCTTTACCGATGTGAGCCTGGTTGCCGTGGTCGGCGATGACTTCCCACGGGAACATACGGAATTCCTCATGTCACGCAATATCGACCTCCGCGGGCTGTCGAGAAACAGGGGAGAAACCTTTTCCTGGACAGGGCGCTACGGTTATGACCTCAATGACGCCCAAACGCTTGAAACCAGGCTGAATGTCTTTGAGACGTTCAAACCCAGCATACCCCCCGAGTACGAGGAAGCGGAATACCTGTTCCTGGCGAATATCGACCCGGACCTGCAGATGGAAGTGCTGCGCCAGGTGAAAAAGCCGCGCATCATAGCCAGCGACACGATGAACTTCTGGATATCATCCAAGAATGAAGCGCTGCAGAAAGTCATCGGCATGGTGGATATCCTGATCATCAACGATGCTGAAGCCCGCCAGCTGTCGCATGAGCCGAACCTGGTCAAGTCCGCGCGAACGATTCTGTCGCTGGGTGTCAAGACACTGATCATCAAAAGAGGCGAATATGGTGTCCTCATGTTCACCGATTCGACTATTTTTGCAGCTCCGGCCTATCCCCTGGAGAAAGTGTTCGATCCCACCGGCGCCGGCGATACCTTCGCCGGGGGGTTCATGGGGTACCTGGCCAACACGGGGAACCTGTCCGAATCCGGCATCCGCCAGGCGATCGTTTTCGGCAGCGTAATGGCATCCTTCACGGTCGAGGATTTCAGCCTTGAGCGCCTGAAGACCCTCACCTACCCGGAGATCGAGGATCGTTACCGGAGCTTCAAGTCAATGACCCATTTCGAGGGACTGCCGGGGGAGGATTGATATCCCTGAAGTAATCCGATGTGCTTGACAACGATTCTTTGCAAAGGTGGCTGCCATGAAAAACAATATCGTTTCTGCAGTGGTTCTTGCCCTGTTGCTCTGCGGCGGATGCGCTGTCATGGAGGAATCGCAGAAGAAAGCAACCTATCATTACCAGATGGGGCAATCCTACCTGGCCGAGAGGAATTATACCAAGGCACTGGTGGAGCTGACTGAAGCCGAGAAGCTTATGCCTGATGACCCCGATCTCCTGAACCGGCTCGGCCTGGCTTATTATTTCAAGGGAAAATACGAGATAGCGGAAAAGAAGTACCTGAAGGCGCTGGAGTTGCGCCCCGTCTTCTCCGATGCGCGAAACAACCTTGGTGTCAACTATCTCGAGATGCAGCGCTGGGATGACGCCATAAAGCAATTTAAAATGGTTACGGATGACCTCTTTTTTCAGAATCATGACGACGCCAGCATGAATCTGGCGCTCGCGTATCACGGCAAAGGTGACAATACGACAGCCTTGGCTGTTCTTCGGCCCGTTGTTGCCAGGAATCCGCAAAACGCTGCCGCGCATCTCAATCTGGGCAGGGTCTACAATGCCGACGAAAGGGTCGAACTGGCTATCGGGGAGTTTAAAAAGGCAGTCGAGATCAACCACGATTACGCCACGGCCCATTATTATCTTGGCTTGGCCTATCTCAAGGAAAAGAACATGTCGTTGGCGCTGAAAGCATTCAAGGAGGTTGTAAGGATTGCTCCTGATGCTGAAATCGGTCAACTGTCGAAGGAATATGTCGACATGCTGAAGTGAGATGACAATGTCTGAAACCACATTGCACGGAAGCGAAATGCAAACTGCGGGCCTGCGCTTGCGGGAAGCCCGTGAGCAACAGGGCCTGACCCTCGAAGACGCTGCGAGGGTGACCCGCGTGTCCAAGGCTTACCTGGCTGCCATTGAGGAAGGACATTATGAGAAGATGCCGAGCGAAGCTTACGCGCGGGGGTTTCTGCGCAACTATGCGCGGTATCTGGGCTTCGGCGAAACAGAGATAGAGGGCTTTTGCGCCATCGCGGCACCCCCGCAGGCTGCAGCGCAGGAGGAAGGAACACCTCCTGCCGAAGCCGGCGGACAGGCGGTCTTGAGAAAAAAAGTACCGTGGAAATGGATCATTCCATCGGCTGTGGCCGTTGCCGCGGCAGCCCTGATACTTTTTGCCGGAAACAGGCCGAGTGTTGAGCGCATCGCTTCAGTGGATAAGGCATCCACCCTGCAACCATCTTCAGCGTCCCCGCCACTGCAGGGGGCCCTGAGCACCCATCCCGCCGGCCAGCTGCCGCCCGCCCCGGAGAAAAAGAGCGAAAAACCCTTCAAGAGCGAAAAACTTCGTGAGAGAGGAGCGGTTTTGAAGCTCAAGGCTCTTGAAGACGGCGCACTCGATGTGGAAGTAGACGACATGGGATCCCATCACTACGAGCTGAAGTCTGGTGACCTGTTCGAATGGAAGGGGGAAAGGGTCTTTACCCTTGACCTGGAGAACGCCGGCGGAGTCGAAGTCGAGTTGAACGGCAAGGTTCTCGAACCCCTGGGAGAGCGGGGGGAATCGGCGCACGTGATTCTGAGGGCAGACACAGCTTCGACCGAATCAGCTCCCTGAGCCGCTTCATATCCTTGACAGCTCCCTGCCCCATGGTAGACTGCAAACCATGGCCGTTAAAATCCCCGAAAGCTCCAGCGCCTGGAAAAAGTCCAGGATTCTCATCGTCGAAGACGAGGACAATACCAGGGAGGCGCTTGCCAAGCTGCTGTCGCGAGAAGGTTTTGTCGTCGACTCGGTTGCAAACGGCAGGGACGCTCTCAATTTTCTGAGACAGCAGCCGGTCAACCTCATCGTCACCGACCTGAAAATGCCCCAGATGGACGGGATTACTTTCCTTCGCGAGCTGAAAAAGCATTTCCCGAAGAGCAATGTCATCATGATCACCGCTTACGGCGGAGTCGAGTCCTATCTTGAAGCCATGAATCTCGGGGCTTTCGAATACATCAACAAACCTGTTCAGATCGAAGAGCTGAAAATGGTCATGAAAAAGATCCTCAGTGACAAGCCGAGGGAAAACTGCTGACCGGAGAGGGGCATCATGAAAAATTTTCCAACTATCCTTTTTGCAACCGATTTTTCGGAGATATCGGAATTCGCCTTTGATTATGCGCTGTCGATGGCCAGGAAATTCGACAGCAGGCTGATCGTCATGCACATAATCAATGAACCCGTCGATCTCCGCGGTTTCTATGTTCCGCACATATCTTTCGATTCCCTGGAACAGGAAATAGCTGAGGCTGCTGCAAAAATGATGGAGAAGTTCTGTGCCGGAAAGCTTGAGGGCATCTCCAGCCATGAAACCGTCATAGCAACTGGAATTCCTTACGAGGAGATACTGAAAAAAATCGACGACGAGAACGTTTCCCTGGTGGTGCTGGGGACGCACGGCAGAGCGGGCATAGATCACCTGCTCTTCGGAAGCACGGCTGAAAGAGTGGTCCGCAGGGCCCGCTGTGCAGTCATGACGATCAGGCCGCCTGAAAAGAAAGCGTAAAGGTGGGATCACACGAAAAGGCAGCCCAGGCTGCCTTTTCTGATTCCGCGACGACAATGGAAACTTGCATACCATGACTGATCTCAGGGACAGCATTAAAACAGCTGAAAGAGGCAAATCAGCCGCCGCCAGGAAGATTCTCCTTGTAGACGACGAGAAGGTGAATCTGGAACTGACATCAGTGATCTTTCGCAACAGGGGATTTTCGGTGCTTACCGCATCCAACGCATCTGATGCTGTGGCGCTTGTCGGAAGCGAAAGGCCGGACGTCGTCCTCCTCGATTACATGATGCCCGGCAAGGACGGTTCCGATGCCTTGAAGGAGATCAGGCGCAATTCACCCGATACCCCGGTTATCATACTGACGGGCAGGGGGAACGAACTGATCGCGGTTGAACTGATGAAAGCCGGGGCAGCAGACTATATCCGCAAACCTTTCCTCAACCAGGATCTGCTGGAGAGGGTCGAAAGGGTCCTGGCTGTCAGGGCCGTAGAACTGAAGAACCGGGATCTGCTCCAGGAAAGAGACCGGCTCCTCGCCGAGATCGCCTCCTGGAACCTGGAGCTGGAGCGTAGGATCAGGGAGAAAACCGAGGAACTCCAGCTCGCCCAGGCAGAGATAATCCAGTCGGAAAAGATGTCGACCCTTGGACACCTGGCCGCTGGAATGGCTCATGAGATCAGAAACCCCCTCAACTCCATAGCGTTGAACATCCAGTTGGTCAAGGGCGGGCTGGATGACGACGAACGGCTCGAATGCGTCGCCAGAATCGAATCCGAGGTCAGGAGAATCGACTCCATCGTGCGGAAGCTCATGGACTCGGTACGGCGGCCATGTTTCCACCCGATGAAAATATCCGTTGACCAGGTGCTGGATGCCGCATTGGAAACGTTCCGCTCCCGATTGGATATGAAAGGCATTACACTACAGCGGGACTATCGGTCCATCCCGCCGGCCATCCATGCTGATCCGGAGGAAATCGCCCAGGTCTTCTCCAACCTGATAGTAAACTCGATCGAGGAGATGCACTCGGGCGGGATCCTGGGCATTTCGCTGAATTTGCGCGGAGAAACCATAGTTGCAACGGTTTCCGACACCGGGGGCGGAATAAGCCCGGAAGCCCTGCCGAAGATATTCGAGCCGTTCTTTACGACCAAGAGCTCCGGCACCGGGCTCGGTCTTTCGGTAGTGCTGCGGATTGTGCGAAGCTATGACGGCAGAATAGAAGTCGAAAGCGAGTTGGGCAAAGGAAGCGCCTTTACGGTGTTCCTGCCCATTCATCCCGGATGTTGAGAGAGGTCTGCGGGCGCTGATCCCGAATCTCATGGACGGGGCATGTCTTTGCGGCTTTTCTTTTCACCGGGTTTGTTGTAGAATTGCGCAATTTAGAGGCATCCGCCGAGGTTCAGATGCAAGCTCCCCCTGCAAAAATTCTCCTGATTGACGACGATCTCCTGTTCCTGCAAATCCTTTCGGATGTCTTCCGTGAAAACGGCTTTACGGTGGTCACTGCCAATGACGGGCTGAAGGGGGTCAGGGCATATCTGGACGAAACTCCCGACGTGGTCATCGTGGACCTGGTGATGCCCAACATGGGCGGAGTGAGCACGTGCATTGAAATCGGTAGGCTTGGCCGCGATGCGGATCCCGTCATAATCCTCCTCACATCCATGTTCAAGGGGGCTCCCCACGAGCATGCCGAAGCGGAAATGGGCGCACGGGTTCACATTCCCAAATCGACCAGCCCTCTGGACATAGTCATAATCGTCGAACAGCTGCTCGATCGAATACGCTATCGGCAGAACAAAATGCAAGGGTGAGACGTGCCCCTTATCGTTCGAAATGTTGCCGTCGACTTCCGGGTCGACATGGACGGACTGCTTGAACATCTCCTCGAGCGCCTTTCGATCAAGAGAGATCAGGTTCTTGACTGGCGTATCACGCGCAAGGCTCTCGACGCGCGGAAAAAATCGTCGATCAGGTACGTCTACTCTTTCCGTGTCGCCCTGCGCGACGAGAATGAAATCGCAGGAAAGCTTGCCGGCGATCCCGATGTGGAAATGGCCGGCAGCGATGCGCTTCCCCGATTTTCAAGGATCCTGGCTGAAAAAAAGATCCTGATCGTGGGCATGGGCCCTGCCGGGCTGTTCGCCGGGATGCGCCTCGCGGAATACGGCCTGCGTCCCGTTATTGTCGAGCGCGGCAGGCCGGTGGAAGAGCGGGTCCGCGATGTTGAGGCGTTCTGGGGAACCGGCCAGCTTGACCCTGACAGCAATGTGCAGTTCGGGGAAGGGGGGGCAGGGACCTTTTCCGACGGCAAGCTCACCACGCGCATCAGGGAAGACAGCCTGCGCTACATCCTCGAGACTTTCGTCAGGTTCGGCGCGCCCGATGATCTGCTGACGCTGGCAAAACCCCACATAGGGACCGACAGGCTGCGGCGCGTGGTGCTGGAGATGAGGCGCCATCTGCAGGGCAAGGGTATTGATGTCGGCTTTTCCAGAAAGCTCACCGATATCGTCGTGAGCAACGGCCGTGTCGCGGGCGCGGTTCTGAACGATTCGGAAGAGTTCCCCTGCAGCTTCCTTGTGCTGGCGACCGGGCACAGTGCTCGTGATACTTACGAGCTGCTCAGGCGACGCTCGGTCAGCCTCGAACAGAAGCCTTTCGCCATAGGTGTGCGGGTGGAGCATCCCCAGGAGCTGATCAACCGCATCCAGTTCGGAATCCCTGCCCATCCCCAGCTGCCCCAGGCCGAATATGCCCTGTCGTTTCGCGACCCTGAAACGGGACGGCCGGTCTACACTTTCTGCATGTGCCCCGGGGGAGTCGTCCTGGCGGCGGCTTCCGAGGACGGATGCCTGGTTACCAACGGCATGAGCAACTTTCTGAGGGATTCAGGACTGGCGAACAGCGCTGTCATCGTTGGAGTAGGCGCATCGGATTTCCCGGGGAAAGGCCCCCTTGACGGCGTCGAATTCCAGAGGAAATGGGAGAGGATGGCTTTTACGGCAGGCGGAGGAACCTATTTCGCCCCTGCCCAGAACCTGATGGATTTCGTGTCCGGCCGTGGCGCCCGCGGGATACGCTCAAGTTACCGTCCCGGTACGGTCGAGACCGCGCTTGCCGATTTGTTGCCTGCAGAGGTGTCAAGAGCCCTGAAAGCCGGTTTCCGGCACTTCGACCGCAAGATGCGCGGTTTCCTCACTGCGGATGCAACCCTGACCGGCGTGGAGACCCGCACTTCTTCTCCGGTCCGCATCACGAGGGGGGATGACCTCCAGTCAGTCAGCCTTGCCGGGCTGTATCCCGCCGGCGAGGGAGCGGGCTATGCGGGAGGTATCATGAGCGCGGCGGCAGACGGCATACGGATTGCCGATGCAATAGCCCTGGAATTGGACAGGGAATCAAGGAGCAGCGAGTGAACAAGGTTTTCGTCAATGATATACGGGATAAGTCGCGGCTGGAATCCGCCTTTCTGGTCAAGGAGAAGATCGAATCGCTGGCCAGGAACGGCAAGCCGTACCTCACCCTTCACCTGATGGACAAGAGCGGCGAAATCGAGGGCAGGGTTTGGGAAAACGTGGAAACCATCGGCGCCCGTTTCGAAAAGAACGATTTCATATTCATAGCCGCAAAGGCTACGGTATACCTGGGTAAAATGCAGCTGATAGTCTCCGAGCTGTCCCGGATTCCCGACAACGAGGTGAATCTGCAGGATTTCCTCCCGGCCGGTGAACGCAACGTCGACGAGATGCTGGACGAATTGGCGTCGGTTGTGGAGTCGTGCAGGGATTCGGACCTGAGGCGGCTCCTTGAGTCGTTCTTCAGCGATGCCGATTTTCTCGACCGCTACAGTACCGCCCCTGCAGCCAAGGGCATGCACCATGTTTATCTGGGCGGGTTGCTGGAACATTCGCTGGCCGTGGCGAGGCTGGTGGATCTGATCGCGCCGGTTTACCAGGATCTCAACCGGGACCTGCTGGTTGCCGGAGCGCTGTTGCATGACGTGGGCAAGGTCAGGGAGATGACCTACCTCCGTTCTTTCGATTATACGGATGAAGGAAAGCTTTTGGGCCACATTTCCATCGGGTACGAGATGGTGCATGAGAAAATTTCCCTGATCCGGGACTTCCCCCATGAAATGTCCATGCTTCTCAAGCATATGATGCTGTCGCATCATGGCCAGTATGAATACGGATCGCCGAAAAGGCCGAAGACGATCGAGGCTACCGTGCTGAACTACCTGGATGACCTGGATTCGAAGATCAACGGGATACGTACCCACATGCGCAAGGAAACGTTGAGCCAGTCCCGCTGGACCGCTTACCACCGGCTCTATGACAGGTACTTCTACAAGGACATTGGCTGTGGAGTTCCTCTGCCGGAGCCCGGAGAGGGGGAGGACGGAGAGCTGCACTTGAAAGACCTTCCCGGCGCAGACCCGGAGCACGGCAAAAAGGGATTCAGAAACAGCCCGTTCGAAAGCCTGCAGGGAAAGGACCTGGAACTTTCGTGAAATCATTCGCCGGCAACCGAGCATTGCGCAGTCATAGGCAGGCCGGGTGACGGCATGGACAGGGGGGAACAATGCTGCGGGAAAAGACAATCGTGCTAGGAGTGACCGGAGGGATCGCCGCATACAAGGCAGCAGAGCTTGTGCGGCTGCTTGTCAAGCAGGGCGCCGCGGTACACGTGATCATGACCCGCGCTGCAACAGAGTTCGTAACTCCCCTCACGTTCCAGACCCTGTCCGCCAATCCGGTGCATACAGAGCTTTTCAGCCTCGTTGAAGAGCAAGACATCGGCCACATTTCCCTGGCGGATCGCGCAGACCTGTTCATCGTTGCCCCTGCCACGGCAAATCTGATCGGAAAGATTGCCGCCGGGATCGCCGACGACCTCCTTTCCACCACGATCATGGCGACAAAATCTCCGGTTCTCCTTGCCCCGGCAATGAATACCAACATGTATCTGAACCCGATCTACCGCGAGAACGAAGAAAAACTCCGACGACATGGCTATCTCTTTGCCGGCCCCGTTTCCGGCCAGCTGGCCTGTGGCTGGGAGGGTGAAGGCAAGCTCCAGGATCCGGCGATCATCCTGGAAGAGGCGATATGCGCCCTCAGTCCCAAGGACCTTGGAGGCGAGCAGGTCCTGGTAACCGCCGGACCGACCAGGGAGGAGCTGGACCCGGTGAGATATCTGAGCAACCATTCCAGTGGCAAGATGGGATATGCCATCGCGGTGGCGGCACGGCGCCGCGGCGCCTGCGTCACCCTGGTAACCGGGCCGGTTTGCCTTGATGAACCCCATGGAGTAGAGACCATCAGGGTCGTTTCTGCTTCGGAAATGCGTGAAGCAGTTCTCGGCAGGTTCGAAGCTTCCACCATCGTCGTCAAGGCCGCGGCAGTTGCAGACTATCGGCCGGAAACCCGCGCCGGAAACAAGATCAAGAAATCCGTCGGGAATATGGTTTTGAATCTGGCCAGAACCCACGATATTCTGGCGGAAATCGGACGACACAAGACCAGCCAGTTCATCGTGGGGTTTGCAGCCGAGACCGAGGACCTTGCCGGTAATGCCGTGAAGAAGATTGCGGAAAAAAAACTGGACATGATCGTTGCAAACGACGTGACCAGGGAGGGCGCCGGGTTTGCCGTCGACACGAATATCGTCAAGCTCATTTCACGCGACGGAAGGGTCGAGGACCTGCCGCTCATGGCCAAGGAGTCACTTGCGGACATCATACTGGACCGGGTGGTTGAAATGAAGAATCAGGGGCGCAGGCCCGCCAGCGGGTAGCGCTTCTTCCTCAGGGAGGGATACACCTGTTGCAGCAGGGCAGGGGAGCAGATGGATTCGTGGAGCTTCCGCTTCATGTCCTCCAGTTGCCCGTATGCCTCTTCACGGCTGATCTTGCCGCTCGCGTACAGGATGCGGAGGTTTCTCCTCACCATCTGGGCTGTTGCCAGCGCTTTTTCCCCGGTCGGGTCTGCCTGGAAATACTTCGAGTTTTCCATGTTGTTGAGGAAGTCGAAAACCGCTTCTTCCGAAAGGGAAGCATATTCCCGGCGGTCCGACGGTTCCAGGTTGTAGCGTGACAGATCCGAGACAGTCCTGAGCGTGGACTGCCACTTTTCCAGCCTGCTCAGGAGGAGTATCGAATTGAAGATCCGCTTGTTGGTGGCAAAGGAAAAGATTGTGTCCGAAAGAACTTCCCTAAGCATTGCGTCATTGATCTTGTAATGCTCCTGGGATACCTGTCTGCCCGTTTCCCATACCTCCTTGTCCACGAAACTTTCGAACCGCATCTCCCAGTAAGTGTGTTTGTGGGTGAGGGTGGAGAAGCTGCGCATGATCTTGAAGGGTACGAAATAGTTGTGGGCTATGGTGTCTGCAGCAAGATGGCTGAGATATCCGAGGGCGCAGGCCTGCTGCGGCTTGCTGCGGGCGCAGGAAAGGATCTTTAGCCCTATGTGCCAGCGGTGGCAGTGCTGGAGATAATGGGTGAATTTCTTTCCCAAGGTGATGTCTGCTGCTATGCATCCATAGAGGAAGTCGTATGGATATTCGCTGAGAAGAGCCGCCATGGCAGGCTGGAGCGCTGAAAGATTCCTCAGGACCGCGGAACCGACCTGGAGGTGGAAGCCTGCGCCCCAGGCGAAGGCTTCGCCCGGAACCAAAAATATCAGCAACAGAACCGCTGTGAGTATTGCCATAGTGATCAGCATAGTGAATGCGACATGGAATGTAAAGGGGTATTAGATGCCTGATAATGGAGAATTCCGGTTTCTGCTTTCAGCTCTTCGGGGGTACCTTGCGGATTTGAAGGAATCGGGCGTCGAAGGCTTGCCCTATGAAAAGGAATCGAGGGAAACCGGCGATGAAAGGGAGGTCTCCCTTCAGCCGCAGTGCGTGCCGGACGGCGAATCTTCAGCTTCGGCGAAGTTGGAGATCATCCGCAATGAACTGGGTGACTGCAGACGGTGTTCCCTTGGCGGCAGCAGGACCAACCTGGTGTTCGGGGTCGGAAATCCCGATGCGCGGCTGGTTTTCGTTGGAGAAGCTCCTGGCAGGGAAGAGGATATCCAGGGTGAGCCGTTCGTGGGGGAGGCGGGACGACTGCTTACCAGGATCATCGAGGCCATGGGGTTCTCGCGTAAAGACGTGTATATCTGCAACGTCATCAAATGCCGGCCGCCCGGCAACCGGAACCCGTCCCCGGAAGAAGTGGAGTCGTGCCATCCGTTCATGCTCCGGCAGATTCAGGCCATATCGCCTGAAGCAATCGTGGCCCTCGGCACCTTTGCCGCCCAGACGCTGCTGCGCACACGGGAGCCGATCTCGCGCCTGAGGGGACGCTTCCATGATTACCACGGTATTCAGCTCATGCCCACCTTCCACCCGGCATATCTGTTGCGAAACCCTGCCATGAAACGGGAAGTCTGGGACGACATGAAGGCGGTCATGCAGAAGTTCGGCATGGAACCGCCAACGCAGAAACAGACCCCGGAAAAAGCGTAGGTGAATATTTTGCGGGATGTCAGGAGACGCCGAGTATTATGTCGCTTGCCTTGCAGATGGCGCTGACCCGGTCTCCCTCGTGCAGCAGCAGCTGTTCAGCACTTGCATTGGTGATTATGGCGCTGATCGTGTTGCCTCCGGACAGTTCCAGTATCACTTCCGTGTTTACCGCCCCTTCCATGAGCTTGATGACCTTTCCCTGGAGAATGTTGCTGGTGCTGAGTTTGGATACCTCAAGGTCTTTTCCGATGAGGATGGAACTTGCCTTGATGATCGCGTAAACCTCTGCCCCCACCTGCAGCGCCAGGTTTTCGACACTTTCGTTCGTGACGATCGCCACCAGTGAATCACCGCCCTTCAGGGAAAGGACCACTTCCGAATTCACGGCACCTGCCGTCATCCTGGCCACGGTACCGGCAAAAATATTGCGGGCGCTAACTTTCATTGAAATCCTCTTGATGAATTTGTAGAGTTCGTTTGCCGAACCGATCCGCTTGGTGATGTTGCCGAGAAACTTGTCGTGCTCTTCCTGTATGACCCGATACTTCCTGATCACTTCCCTTCCCTCGTCGGTCAGGCGGGTTCCTCCCCCGGATTTCCCCCCGGCCATGCGAACGAAGAGCGGTTTTTCGGAAAGGTTGTTGATGGCATCGATGGTGTCCCAGGCTGTTTTGTAGCTGATGCCGACAGCCTTTGCCGCCTTGGTGATGGACCCGTGCTCATCGATCATTTCCAGGAGGCGGATCCTGTCCTCGCCGAGGTATTCCATGTCCTCCTTGCACAGGGCCAGCGACCCGGAAACCGCCATCTTTTTTCTGTTGCTGCTCATTATTTGTGTTCTCCTTTTAACGGCATGTGAATTGTAGCGCTAGAGCCTCGGTAGATCAAATGTCTTCCTGGAGCGTTCCATTTCCGCCCTGATCGCGGATGAGCTTTCCAGGGCGAGAATCCGTTGGGCGAACAGCAGCGCATCCTCGCGGGAGATTTTAAGGAACGCCTGCTTTATCAACGGGATATAAGGTGCGGACAGGCTGAATTCCGTAACGCCCAGGCCCAGGAGGAGCACGGCATTCAACGGATCGGCTGCCATTTCCCCGCAGAGGGATACGGGCTTGCCAGTTGCCGCACCCACGTCCGTTACCCGTTTTATGGCATGAATCACCGCCGGATGCAACGGATCGTAGTACTTGCGGATCCGGGCATTGTTGCGGTCCGCCGCAAGCATGTATTGTATCAGATCATTGGTGCCGATGCTGAAAAAATCCACCCCGCGTGCCAGAAACCCGGCAGCCTGGACCGCGGCCGGGACCTCGATCATTATCCCGATCGGTATCCGGTCGGCCACGGCCCGGCCTTCCTGCCGCAGCTCGACGCTTATCTCGTCGACCAGTTTCCTTATTGCAGCCACTTCCTCCACCGAGGACACGAGGGGAAACATGAGCCTCATGTCCCCGTGGGGGGAGGCCATGAGGGCTCCGGCCAGCTGCTCCCGGAGTATCTCCGGCCGTTCCATGGAAAGCCTGATGGATCTCAGACCCATGAACGGGTTCTCTTCACGCGGATGGGGGAAATATGAAAGATTCTTGTCACCGCCGATGTCCAGGGTGCGTATGGTAACCGGAAGGGGGGCGAAACCTTCGAGCATTTTCCGATACAGGCGCGACAGTTCGTGGCGGGTAGGGAAAGTCGTGCGCGACATGTAGGGGAACTCGGAGCGGTAAAGCCCCACTCCTTCGGCGCCGTTTGCGAGGGCAACCTTGATGTCGTTCAAAAGCGCCACGTTTGCTCGCAGATAGACACGGACTCCGTCCGTGGTGACGGTTGAAATCTCTTTCAACTCGTCGAGCTCGCGTCTTTTGACTCCGTGGTCGTGGCTGAGCCGCTCGTATTCCTCTTTGACCTTCCTGTCCGGGTTGACGTAGATGCATCCGGTGTTGCCGTCAATGATTATGTCGCTCTTGTCGGTTATGGACTTTATTTCATCCCATGGCGCAACTACCGACGGAATACCAAGTGACTTGGCAATGATCGAGGTATGTGACCCGGAATCTCCGCTGGCGGTGATAATGCCCAGGATCCTGCCGTGATCCAGCACAGCCAGTTCTGAAGGATACAGCTCCCTGGCAACCAGGATCTTTTTGCCACGGATGTTGTAGGGCTCCCTGGAGCTGCCGGTGAGGAAGCCGACGAGCCTGCGGCCGATATCTTTCATGTCGGCGGATCTTTCCCGCAGATACGGGTCTTCCATGCGGGAGAAGGCCGCCACATAGGAGTCTACAATGTCTTCGACTGCGCAGACCGCTCCGCATCCTGTTTCGATGCGTTCGACAACCCTGGAAGTGAACGCCCGGTCTTCAAGTATCATCAGGTGGGTATGGAATATTGCCGCGTCTTCTGCCGACAGGGTTTCCTCTATGCGTTTTTCCAGGTATATGGTCTGGATCCTGGCTTGCTGCAAGGCTACGAGGAATTTCTTCCTTTCGTCGGCAGCAGTTCCCGCTCCATCGTAAGGGTGTTGCTCAAGACCCGTTGAACGGCCCATGACAGCAGCCTTCCCCCAGGAGAAGCCGGGTGATGCCGGAATGCCGCGGATCATTCGCCGGGCTGCCGGCGCTGATGTGCCGGGAGACGCAGGAGCAATATTTCCGGTTTCCGTGCCTTTCAGCTTCAAGAGCTCCTGTTCGAAAAAGGCGCGTTCCTCTTCCTTGATCCTGATGGAGTCCAACAGCCTCGCATTTATGATGATGCTGCTGATCTGGTTGGCGACGGTGGTGAGTGTGCTGATCTCGAGGTGCGTGAACGTCCTGGGTTCCCTCGTCTGGACAACTATGACTCCGGCCGGGCTCCTGCGCTCGAACAGGGGCAGGCCGAGGAATGAATGGAAACGCTCCTCTTTCGTTTCGCGGAAATATTTGTAGCGGGGGTGGGACGGCGCATCCTCGATGGCGACAACACCGCGCTGTTCGACCACAAGGCCGGTGAGGCCCTCGGATGTGTTCATCCGCACTTTCCCTACCGAATTGCGCGAAAGGCCCTTGGTGGCGTACAGGGTCAGGGTTTCCCCATCCTTTTCCAGGAGGTAGATTGAGCAGACATCGGTTTCCATGTGCCTGGCGACCATGTGCACGATATTCTGCAGGGTCTCTCCCAGGTCGTGGGAATGCAGGATGAGCTCGCTGATGTCTTCAATGGTCCGCAGACCGAGGCCTTCATTGTTTTCTTTGATCATGGCGACGCTGTTCCAGAGGTTTATGCCGAAAAGTATACGGGATAAACAGGTAGATGGAAAGGAAATTTCAATCCGGTAACCGGTCGATGAATTCTGGAAAACAGCCCTTCTTTCTGCTATAGTATGCCGAAATTGATGATTGATTGGACGGGAGGGGATCATATGGGAGCACGTTATGATGAGCAACTGAGCGAGGGCATCGCCCTGATGGAGGCGGGTGATGCAAAATCCGCGGCCGACAGGTTCCGCAAATGCACAGAGATGAAGCCGGATAGAGCCGAATCCTATTTCAGGCTCGGCAGCGCGCTGGCGGAACTGGGCAGGATGGCTGAAGCCCTGGAGGCATACAAGAAGGGCATCATGCTGGATCCGCGGGATCCGGAGGCTTTTACCGCGGTGGGGGACATTCACTTCGAGGAAGGCCGTTACCAGGAGGCCATAGCGGCTTACCGGCAGGTGGTCGAGCTTTCACCCGACGACCCGGACGGCCATGTAAGCATCGGCCTGGTCTACAACTGCATGGAAAAACCCGACGAGGCCATCCGCTCCTATGAGATCGCTCTGAGGATGGATCCGGACAACGTGTTCGCGCTCAATGCCCTGGGTGACGCCTATTATGCCCTGGGGGAGCAGGAAAAGGCCGTTGAAGCCTATCGGAAAGGTGTCTCGATCGACCCTGAGGATGCCGCCGCCCATTTCAACCTGGGTGAACTGTTCTACGACATGGAAGAGCTGAAGGAAGCGGAGCGGGAGTGCCTGGAAGCGATCCGGCTGGATCCGGCCTTCCCTCTCCCCTATCTGACCATGGGGAGCATTTGCCTGGACCAGGAACGGGTCGGGGAGGCGGTCAGCTACTTCCAGTCCTACCTGAGCAAGGAAAAATCGCCCCGGGCCGAAGAGACCGTACGCGAAGTGCAGGCCGTGCTCGAATCGCTGAAAGCGGAAGTCGGCGGGTGATTCGACGCCGTCGCGCATGTCCGGGCGCCTGGCCTAAGGAGGGCGTCACCGCCCTCCCGCATGACGTTTCATCCGCCTAGCCGAAGAATTTCGACAGCCGGGCTCTCTGCTTCTCCAGCTTTTCATGGCCATGTTCCATGGCCTTCAGGATTTCCCTCCTGGCTTCTCCGGCAAGATCGGCCCCGTGATCGAGAATGTCAGCTGCCTTTTCACCGACCGCATCCACCATCTTGGAAACGCTGTCCGTGAAATCTTCGACAATGTCCTCGCCCTTTCGCCGCGCCCTGCGGGCATAGCGGCATATGTCCTTCCGCGTCGCCCTGCCGGACTGGGGAGCGAAGAGCAGGGCTATGCCCGCTCCGATCAATCCCCCGGCAACCAGCATCAATGCGCCGGCCTTGTAAGTGCTGCTTCTGTCAGACATAAGCGCCTCCTTGTCGTTCTTTCAAATACGCAGAACAAGTCTACCACATTTGAAGTGTTGGTAAACCGCCTCAGCGCACAGGACGATGGAGCAGGCCGCACCCGGGAGCGGAGCATTACAAAGACAATTGACACATGGGGTGAATACCGGTAAAAAGGTCGGATAACATTTTGCGGACGGTATAAGGCGATTGGCGTGTAACAGCCAGCGTCAATCGGTTAAGGTGAGTTGCCGGTGTGGCGATGATTTATGGTATAGGCGTGGACATATCCGACATAAACCGCTTCGAGCGATTCCTGCGGGAGGGCAAGGATGCGCTTATCCGGAGGGTATTCACTCCCGGCGAAATCGGTTATTGCGGCCCCAAGAAGCGGAGCGCGCAGCACTATGCGCTGCGCTTTGCCGCCAAGGAAGCTTTCTTCAAGGCTTTGGGCCTGGGTCTCAGGGAAGGCATGTCATGGCACGATGTGGAGGTGGTCAAGGATGAACTGGGGAAACCGGATCTCCTGCTCCATGGAAAAGCCGCCGAGATTTTTGCCGAGAAAGGGCTTTCCCGGAGCCTGACATCTTTGTCCCATGACGGCGCCTACGCTGTAGCCATGGTTGTACTGGAGCGGTAATCATGCGTATTGTGAGCGCGGATACAATGAGAAGTGCGGAACAGGCCGCCATCAACAGCTACGGCATTCCCGGCCAGGTGCTGATGGAGACAGCCGGCCGGGCCTGCGCCGATGCGATTCACGACGCCTTCGGCCGAGTAATAGGGAAAAAGGCCATTATCGTTGCAGGCAAGGGCAACAATGGCGGAGACGGTTATGTCATTGCCCGCTATCTTTCAGGAAGCGGATGGAAGGTCGCCGTATGTGTCGTTGCCCGCAAGGAAGAGGTGTCGGGCGACGCGGCCATAAACCTGAAGCTTCTTGACCCGCATATCGTCCAATTCTGCCCTGACGCGGACAGCCTGAAATCCTGTTCAGCCCTTTTCCTGGATTCGGACGTGCTTGTGGACGCGCTGTTCGGCATCGGGTTGAAAAAGAATATCGGTGGTGTCCATGCTGAAGCAGTTCGGATGTTGAACGAGGCAGGGCGTCCCGTTGTCGCGGTGGATATCCCTTCCGGTGTAGAAGCTACTACCGGGGCTGTACTTGAGGCCGCTGTGCAGGCGGATATCACCGTGACGTTCGGCTTCGGCAAGTTGGGCCACGTACTGTATCCTGGGCGAGCGATGACCGGCAGGCTGGTCGTGGCCGACATCGGTCTTCCGGATGCGGCGGTTGCGCCTGCGGACATCCACGAATTTCTCGACCCTGCAGCGGCTTCTTCCCTTGTCCGTCAGCGTGACCGCAAAGGGCACAAGGGCAACTACGGGCATTGCCTCATCGTTGCGGGGTCCACCGGAAAAACCGGCGCCGCGGCGCTGGCTGCAAACAGTGCTGTGCGGACGGGATCGGGGCTGGTGACACTGGCTGTTCCTGAAAGCCTGAACGCGGTTCTGGAGACCAAGACGACCGAAGCCATGACGTTGCCGTTTGCTGACGCAGGCAGAGGCTTCCTGGGCATCAGCAATGGCGATGGGATACTCGCCGCGTTCAAGGGCATGGATGCTGTGGCCATCGGCCCGGGTATTTCCAGGCAACCGGAAACCGTGACGCTGGTGAGGAGGCTTGTTGCGGAATGTCCGCTCCCCTTGGTGGTGGATGCTGACGGGTTGAACGCCATTGCCGAGGATGTTTCGATCCTGGATGTGAGGAAATCTCCGGCGATCGTGCTCACTCCCCACCCGGGTGAGATGTCGAGGCTGTGCGGCTTTGCCATAGACCGAATAGAGGCCGACCGGGTAGGGGTGTCCCGCGATTTTGCGGTCCGCCACGGGGTGTATCTGGTCCTGAAGGGAGCGGGCACGGTCATAGCTACGCCGGACGGGGAAATCTGCATCAACGGCAGCGGCAATCCTGGCATGGCTACGGGTGGCATGGGGGACGTGCTTACCGGGGTGATCGTGTCGCTGCTCGGGCAGGGCTATTCCTGCAAGGATGCGTGCAGCCTGGGGGTATTCCTTCACGGGTATGCCGCGGACATGGTGGCGGAACGCCAGGGAGAAGTGGGGATGATGGCTTCGGATGTCCAGGAAAGCCTTCCCCTTGCATATAAGCGGTTGCTTTCGGCAATCGGAAACAACGGTCGGTAAAAGATCCAAGGAGACTATGCATGCTGAAAGCTGTCGACATCATGACAAAAGAAGTAATAACGGTTACGGAGGAGACTTCGGTTCGCGACCTCGCAAGGATACTGACCGAACATCACATCGGGAGCGTTCCGGTGGTCGATGCCGGAGGGAGGCTCATCGGCATCGTTACCGAGTCGGATCTCATCGAACAGGACAAGAATTTTCACATACCGACCGTCATCTCGCTTTTCGACTGGATCATCTACCTGGAGAGCGAGAAGAAATTCGAACGGGAACTGAAGCGGATGACGGCCCGCACTGTGAGTGAAATCTACACCAGGGAAGTGGTCACCATCGAACCGTCCACGCCTGTCAGCCAGATCGCCGATACCATGACCAGCCGCAAGATCCACGCCTTGCCGGTAGTGGACGGGGAAAAGCTGGTGGGTATAGTGGCGCGCATCGATCTCATCAGGAGCATGGCCGGTTCTTGAGGATGAGCACTTTTTCCAGCAGAAATACCCGGGAAACGCTGGACCTGGGAGAAAGACTCGGCCGGCTCCTGCAACCAGGGGACTTCGTTGCGCTGGTCGGCGATCTGGGTTCGGGCAAGACCCATTTCGTGCAGGGGATTGCGCTCGGCATGGGAGTCCCTTCCGATATATGCGTCTCGAGCCCATCGTATACGCTGCTCAACGAATATGCCGGGCGGGTGCCGTTGTACCATTTCGACCTGTACCGGCTCCATGGCGACGCCGATATACTCGATCTGGGATTCGAAGAGTATTTCTACGGCCGTGGCGCCTGTGTAGTGGAATGGGCAGACCGGCTCAGTTCGGAGATGCCTGAAGAACATCTCTTGATAACTTTCACCCATGAAGGTGAAACGGTGCGCAACATCACATTCCGGCCCGAGGGTTCCCGTTACCTGGCCCTTTTGCGTGATCTTTTCCCGGTATCCGGAAAAAATATTTGACCGTCACAACGCGTTTTGGTATGAAAAACCGGTGTCGTACCGGTAATGTTGCAATAATACATCTATTTTTATGACAGGAGACTGGAAATGGCTCTTGTAGTTCAGAAGTACGGCGGCACTTCGGTGGGCAGTATCGACCGGATCCGCAATGTTGCCGCACGGGTTGCCCGGGTCTACGACGAAGGCAACTCTCTCGTGGTCGTGGTTTCCGCCATGTCGGGGGAAACCAACAAGCTGGTGGCGTTGGCCAACGAAATCTGCGAATTCCCCGACACCCGCGAATACGATGTGCTGGTGTCATCGGGGGAGCAGGTTACGGTTGCCCTGCTGGCCATGTGTCTCAAGTCGATGGGATACAATGCCAAGTCCTACCTGGGACACCAGGTGCCGATCATCACTGACAGCGCTTACAGCAAGGCCAGGATAGAGAAGATAAGCGACAAGAAGATGCGGAAGGACCTGGAAGAGGGCGCCATAATTATTGCCGCAGGTTTTCAGGGCGTGGATTCGACCGGCAATATCACAACCCTTGGACGGGGTGGCTCCGATACTTCCGCGGTGGCTCTCGCCGCTGCGCTCAAGGCGGATGTCTGCGACATATTTACGGATGTGGACGGGGTCTACACGACCGATCCCAATCTCTGTTCCGATGCCAGGAAGATCGAGCGGATTTCCTATGACGAGATGCTCGAACTGGCGAGCCTCGGCGCAAAGGTCCTGCAGATCCGCTCAGTGCAGTTCGCGAAGAAATACAATGTCAACGTGCATGTTCGCTCAAGCTTCAATGACAATCCGGGAACACTGGTTACCAAGGAGGATAAAAACATGGAGTCGATTCTCGTCTCTGGAATCACCTACGCCAAGGATGAAACAAAGATAGCCGTTAGAAGGGTGCCGGACAAGCCCGGAATAGCGGCAAGCATCCTCCTTCCCCTTGCCGATGCCAACATCTCGGTGGACATGATCGTGCAGAATGTAAGCGAGGACGGATCAACCGACTTTACGTTCACCGTCTGCAAGGCTGATTTCAAGAAGGCCCTGATGATTACCAGGGAAGTGGCGGAGAAAGTAAAGGCGCGGGATGTCAGCACGGACGAGAGCATTTCGAAGGTTTCCATCGTCGGACTGGGGATGAGGAGCCATGCAGGCGTGGCCACTAAAATGTTCCAGACCCTGGCCCGGGAGGGGATCAACATCCAGATGATTTCCACCTCCGAGATCAAGGTGTCTGTGGTTATCGATGCAAAATATACCGAACTTGCCGTCAGGGTGCTGCATGACGCTTTCGGACTGGCCAACAAGGACGTCAAGGCCGAATAGATTCCGGTCAGCTGGCGGCAGCCGTACCGCCGGCGTTTCACACAACAGGGAAGGTGAATAATGAGCCTGATAAAGCTTTACGATACCACTCTCCGCGACGGGACACAGTCAGAGGACATATCACTGCTGGTGGAGGATAAGATCCGGATAGCCCACAAGCTTGACGAAATGGGGATTGACTATATCGAAGGCGGCTGGCCGGGAAGCAATCCCAAGGACGTGGCATTTTTCAAGGATATCAGACGTGAGAAGCTCAAGCATGCAAAGATCGCGGCTTTCGGCTCCACCAGGAGGGCAAAGACCACTCCCGACAAGGACCAGAACATCCGCACCCTGATCCAGGCCGAGCCCGATGTGATCACCATTTTCGGCAAAACTTGGGATTTCCAGGTTCGTGAGGCGTTGCGCATTTCTCTCCAGGAGAACCTGGACCTGATATTCGATTCCCTGGAATACCTGAAGGCGCATGCGGATGAAGTGATTTACGATGCGGAACATTTCTTCGACGGCTACAAGGCCAATCCGGAATATGCCATAAAGACCTTGAAGGCTGCGCAGGAAGCGAAAGTCGATTGCATCGTGCTGTGCGACACCAACGGTGGCACCATGCCGTTCGAGGTGTCAGCCATAGTCGCTGAAGTGAGCAAGCAAATCGGTACCCCCCTGGGCATCCACACCCACAATGATTCCGAGTGCGCCGTGGCAAATACCTTGAGTGCTGTCAACAGCGGTGTCGTGCACGTGCAGGGGACCATCAACGGATTCGGCGAACGTTGCGGAAATGCCAACCTGTGTTCGATCATTCCGGCAATGATGCTGAAAATGGGGCTCGAATGCGTGAATCGCGAGCAGCTCAAAAAGCTTTCCGAACTTTCGCGTTTTGTCTACGAACTGGCAAACCTCCCTCCTGACAAGCATGCGGCCTACGTAGGCAAGTCGGCTTTCGCCCACAAGGGCGGAGTGCACGTGAGCGCCATTCTGCGCCATCCGGAGACTTACGAGCACATCAGGCCGGAGCTGGTGGGAAATGCCACCAGGGTGCTCGTGTCCGACCTCTCGGGACGCTCGAACATACTGGCCAAAGCCCAGGAGTTCAACATCGACTTGGACACCAAGGATCCCATTACCATGGAGATCCTGGACAACATAAAGGACCTGGAGAACAGGGGCTACCAGTTCGAGGGGGCCGAGGCATCTTTCGAACTCCTCATGAAACGGGCACTCGGCACGCATCGCAAGTTCTTTTCCGTTCTTGGATTCCGTGTGATCGATGAAAAGCGCCAGGAAGACCAGAAACCCATTACAGAGGCGACAATCATGGTAAAGGTCGGCGGAAAGATAGAACACACCGCTGCCGAAGGCAACGGGCCGGTCAATGCTTTGGACAACGCCCTGAGAAAGGCCCTGGAAAAATTCTATCCCCGGCTCAAAGAGGTCAAGCTGCATGACTACAAAGTCAGGGTGCTTCACGCCGGCCAGGGTACCGCCTCGGTCACCAGGGTTCTGGTGGAGTCTGGAGACAGGGAAAGCCGCTGGGGCACTGTCGGAGTTTCTGATAACATCATAGATGCTTCCTATCAGGCCCTGATAGACAGCATCGAGTACAAGCTCAGCAAGGGGGAGGAGGCGGACCCGGGCAGAAAGTGATCGAACGCTGGAAGCGGTTCATAATCTGGCTGGCAATGGCGGCTTTTTCCGTTGGGCTGCTCTGTAAAGGACACGGCGTTTCCCCTGGGGGTGACGCCGTGTCTTTTTTGGGGGAAAATCGTGCGGTTTCCTCATGGGTGACGGTCCGGCTAGGCGGAAAGTTAGAAACACCGGGCATTTACCGTGTCCGGGGAGGGGCGGTGGCAGAAGACGTCATTATTATGACGCTTTTCGGGGTTGCGGCAAATCACCACGGGCCGCATCATGATTCTCTTCCGCTGCGAAGCGGAGAGATCATCGAGGTTTTTGAAAAAAAAGACAAATCCATTGGAATCATTAGGAAAGAAATGAGCGCCGAGGAGAAGCTGCTCCTTGGGATTCCTCTTGAACTGAACCGGATGACCCAGGCCGACTGGGAATATCTGCCGGGGATCGGTGAGGGAATTGCGAAAAAGCTGGTGCAATACCGTCAAATAAATGGCGATTTTGCCTCGTTGAATGATCTGAAAAGGGTCCCGGGAATCGGCGACGCACGTCTCAGGCAGATTGAAGGCTTTTTTCACGCTCAATAACTTGTCGTAATATCGCTCGTTTATGCCTGAAGCGCTGTAACGGCGGCAGGGTGTCGTTCCTGCTCCGACATGTTGGCATGCATGATGAATTACGTTATCCCGTGTGTATTTCAATTTCACAAGGGGAGGGATCGTCATGCAATGTCCGAAATGCAGAGGGCTCATGTTCTCGGAAAAGTATTATGATTACGTACGTTCTTTTTATGCATGGAAATGCACCGGGTGCGGTGAACTTCTCGATCCGACCATCCTTTCCAACAGGGCCAGGAGGCACAATTTCCTCATAGGCTAGTTTCCGGTGATCCTTTCAGGCTCGGAAACCGCAACTGATTTCAAAGAAGAACCGGCGCACGGCGCTTGATCTGGTCAGGTGACGTCAGGAAACTGGCGCTTGATGATCCGGATGAATCACGCCTTCGCCGGTTTTTCTTTTCTTGCCCCAAGAGCGCTTGTCAGCCGCCCATCGAAAACACTCCATATGAACATCGCCCGACCGGCAGCGGATTAATCCGTTTCCGAACTGGGAACCCTTTTGTGCCGATCCCGGGTTTCAGGACGGAAACTAATTCACTGACTTTGCCGGGGACTCTGATATACTTCCCGTTTGAGGAGCAAGCAATGGAAATACCAAGGTATCCCGATTCCAGGCCTGTATTCCTGGAGGACAGGCAGTTGCTGCATTCCGTGTTCGGAAGGATGCAACCCAGCATTTCCGAGTTCACTTTCGCGAATATTTTCCTGTTCCGCCATGCACACGAATACAGGATTTCCGTGCTCGGTGAATCACTTGTCATTCTGGGCAGAGGGTACGACGGAACGGAATATTTTCTTCCACCCCTCGAAGGGAACGTTTCATCAGCCGCAGACCGTCTTCTTTGCGAAGGCCTCATGCTTTACGGTGCGGACAGGGCTTTTCTCGAACTTGGCCTGTCGGATCAGGAACACCTGGAGGTAGTGGAGGACAGGGATTCCCATGATTACCTCTATCTGAGAAGCGACTTGGCCGAATTGCCCGGAAATCGCTATCACAAAAAGAAGAACAGGATCAATTATTTCTCTTCCCGCCATGCACACATTGTCGAGCGCTATGCTTCCGGACACCTGAGAGGAGCCCTCGAACTGCTGGAAGCCTGGACGGAGTCTCACAAGGAATCTGACAGTCTCTCCTTGCGGCACGAGATCAGGGCAACTGCCGAGGGCCTGGAAAGGGCCGGAGACCTGGGGCTGGACGGAGTGGTTGTGATGGTTGGGGGGGACGTGAAGGCCTTCGCGCTGGGGGAGCGCCTGAATTCCGTGACATCGGTTTGCCATTTCGAAAAGGGGGACCCTTTCCTGGAAGGAGTGTCGCAGCTGGCGGACAGGGAATTCAACAGGATCTGTTTTACGGATTGTGTATACGTTAATCGTGAACAGGACCTCGGTGAGCCCAATCTGCGCAGGGCGAAACTTTCCTATCACCCGGTCGAAATGGTGGAGAAATTCCGCGTAAGGTACCAGAGGTAGCGGCAGAAGCCGGCCCGTTCCGCTAATCGCCGATTATCTTGACCAGGACCCGCTTCTTTCTTTTGCCGTCGAAATCGCCGTAGAAAATCTGTTCCCAGGGGCCCAGATCCAGATCGTAATCAGTGATGGCTACCACAACTTCCCTGCCCATGATGGTTCTTTTCAGATGCGCATCAGCGTTGTCTTCGCAGCCGTTGTGGTGGTACTGGGAATAGGGTTTTTCCGGCGCCAGCATCTCCAGCCACTCCTCGAAATCCAGGTGCAGACCCGGTTCGTCGTCATTGATGAAGACGCTCGCCGTGATGTGCATTGCGTTGCACAGCAACAGGCCGTTGCCGATTTCGCTTTCCTGGACACATTCGCGGACCTGCTGGGTAATGTTGATGAAATCCCGCCTTTTGCTGATTTCGAACCAGAGTTCCTTTCTGTATTGCTTCATGCAAAGCTCCTCCCCATAAGCGGGTCATTCAATGTTTTTCATAAAATAGAGTGACAGCGTATCGAGTTCAAGAGCTGCCAGTGTTCCGAGTCCGGGTTGGTCCTTGTATACGCAGCCGTTGTCCAGCAGGATATGCCCCGTGGCCAGGCTTTCCCTTATCGTCTCTCTTGACACCGGTGTGTGCCCGGAAATGATGGTTTTTCCCTTCGTACGCCGGGGATCCGCTGCGCCGGCACGGTTCCAAAGCATTGCTTCCGTATCTTTGAAAGGGTCGTCCGCGAGAAAATTCAGGCCTGCATGGACCAGGATGAATTTGTCCAGCTCGAAAAAGTATGGGAGGTTGGCGAGGAAATTGCGGTACACAGAGGGTATTTCGCACGGATCTTCCACGCCGAAGCTTGCCAGGGTCGTCCTGCCCCCGTTCAACAGCCAGACCCGGAGGTAATCGAGGCTGCCGCATGCCCGGACGAGCATGTCGTCATGATTGCCCCGCAGAGTGTAGACAGCCTGCCCCTGTCTCTTCAGGTTCATGATGATATCGATCACTTCTTTGCTTCGGGGGCCGCGGTCTGTATAATCACCCAATAGGTAGAGCACGTCCTTCGGCCCCAGGTTCAGTATTTTTTCCAGAAGGGCGGAAAAGGTGCGGGCACAACCATGGATGTCGGGTACGACGAATCGACGCGCAGGCATGGGATCCTCGACAAGAGCATTGGTACTGGGCAGTCGTAACTGGAAGAAGAACCATTGTCGTGAATCTCACAGTATCTTAAATTTCTTTCTTTGAAAAGAATGTAAACAGTATATGGGGGGATATAACGGAACATGCATGAAAATTCTCCTGTTTCAGTAGCGTTTTTCCCGAAGGGGTGATAGCGTTTCATCCTGGGTAGGAGAATTTTTGTCAACAGCTCTGGCTCCTGGACGTTATGAATACCCGAGACCCGGCGCCCGTCGTCCATATCAGAATGACAATCCGGATATTATGTGAGCAATAGATCATGAGGTGATTTCGGAATGTTCATGTCTGGAAAACGGATTTTCTACCACTTTTCGAGGTTCGAAATGAAACGTTATGTTGTTGCAGGTGTGATTGCAGTTTCTGTGCTGGCGGTCGGCATATTCCTGTATGTGAAGAGTTCCCCCAAAACCATGTATCGCAGGGCGAAGGTGGAGCGCGGGACCATATTGTCGACAGTGACCGCAACGGGGAATCTGAATGCCGTCATAACCGTGCAGGTGGGTACGCAGGTGTCCGGAACGATCCAGAAACTCTTCGTCGACTACAATTCGGTGGTTAAAAAAGGTCAGACCATTGCCCAGATCGACCCTTCCATTTTCAATTCACAGGTCGAACAGAGCGGGGGAGGCTACCAGGCCGCGGTGGCCAATCTCGGCAAGGCCCGGGCCGACCTGATCGACGCCAGGAGGACCATGGAACGGAACCGGCAGCTGGTCAAGGACGGAGTCGTTTCCCAGGCGGATTTCGACAGTGCTGAAACCAAGTACAAGGAGGCTCTGGCATCGGTGCAGTCTGCCCGGGGAAGCGTTGGCCAGACGCGCGGGTCATACCGCCAGGCACAGACGAATCTCCGTTATGCCACGATAAAATCACCTGTTGACGGCATAGTGGTGTCACGGAACGTTGACGTGGGCCAGACGGTTGCCGCGTCCTTCCAGACGCCGACCCTTTTCACCATAGCCCAGGACCTGACCAAGATGCAGATCGACACCAGCGTCGACGAGGCCGACATCGGGAAGATAAAGGTGGGCCAGCCCGTGACGTTTTCCGTGGACGCTTACCCTGCGACGGAATTCAGGGGTGTGGTTGCCCAGGTAAGGAATGCCCCTATCATCACCCAGAATGTTGTTACCTATGATGTGGTGGTTACAGTGGATAACAAGGAACTGAAATTGAAGCCGGGCATGACCGCAAATGTAAGCATAGAGGTGATGAAAAAGGAAAACGTTGTGAAAATTCCAAGTGCGGCGCTCAGGTTCAAGCCCAGGAAGAGCGGGGATGAACCCATTGCGCAGAATGTCGGCGCTAAGGGCAAGGCATCCCGGCCGGCAGGTCAGCAGGTTTACGCGCTGAAAGACGGCAAGCCCGTGGCTCTTACCGTGAAAACCGGGGTGTCGGATGATTCGTATGTGGAACTGGTTTCCGGCGAGGTGCGCGAGGGACAGGCCTTGATTATAGAACAGACGCAGGCAAAGAAGAAGCCCGCACAAACGGGCGGAGCCATGGGACCGAGGTTCTAAATGGAAGACGTTGTCCGCGTAAGCGAATTGACAAAGGTCTACACGATGGGCGAGTTGCGGGTGGAAGCACTCAAGGGGGTTACGCTTTCCGTCGGGAGCGGCGATTTCGCAGCGATCATGGGATCATCCGGAAGCGGCAAATCGACCTTCATGAACATCCTGGGCTGCCTGGATGCGCCTACCTCAGGGGACTACTGGCTGGGAGGAGAGTACGTCAGGGGCCTTTCGCGTGACGCTCTCGCCGAGATCCGCAACAGGAAGATCGGTTTCGTGTTCCAGGGTTTCAACCTGCTGGCCAGGACATCTGCGTTGGAAAATGTCCAGCTGCCCCTGGTTTACGGCAGGACGCCGGCGGCAAGGCGGAAGGAACGGGCCATGGAAGCACTGGCCATGGTGGGTCTTGCCGAAAGGGCCGATCATTCCAGCAACCAGCTCTCCGGGGGACAGCAGCAACGCGTGGCAATCGCACGCGCGCTGGTCAACGACCCGGCCATAATCCTTGCCGACGAGCCCACCGGAAACCTGGACTCGGCAACCAGCGTGGAGATCATGGCCATATTCCAGAAGCTGAACAGGCAGGGGATCACCATAATAATGGTAACCCATGAACCTGACGTGGCTGCCTTCACCAAGCGCAACATCGTCTTCCGTGACGGCATGATCATTGCGGACAGCCCGGTCTCGGAACCCATGGATGCTGGAGCAATGAGGGGGAAGCTGTGAACGAGCTCATGCTGAGTCTCCGCATAGCGGTCAGGGCTCTCAGGATCAACAAGATGAGGTCTTTCCTGACCATGCTGGGCATCATCATCGGGATAGCCGCGGTGATCGCCATGGTCGCCATCGGTTCGGGCGCCAGCAAGGTGATTTCGGAGCAGATCTCCAGCATCGGCAGCAACATGCTTCTCGTGCTGCCCGGTTCGTTGACCAGTGGGGGGATACGCCTCGGTTCCGGCAGCACGCCCAGCCTTACCTATGACGATGCGCGCGCCATCCAGGCCGAGTGCCCGGCAGTCGCGCTTGCGGCGCCGTCCGTGCGCGGGGGCGCGCAGATCGTTTACGGGAACATGAACTGGTCCACCGCTGTTCTCGGCATCACGCCCGAATATCTGCAGGTTAGGGAATGGGCTGTTGTGGAGGGCCGGAACCTGGTCCAGTCGGATGTGGACAGCGCAATGAAGAATTGCCTCCTGGGCCAGACCGTTGCTGAAAACCTTTTCGGGTCGGAAGACCCACTGGGCAAGGTCGTCCGCATCAAGAAGGTACCCTTCAAGGTGGTGGGCATACTGGACCGCAAGGGACAGTCACCCCAGGGGGCGGACCAGGATGACATCGTCTATGTGCCCCTGACGGCCGCCCAGCGCAAGCTGCTCGGCAGCCAGTTCCCCAACTCGGTCGGGTCCATCATGGTCCAGGCTAAGAGCGAGGAGGACCTGGATAGGGCGGAAACGCAGATCAATGAACTTCTCACCCAGCGCCACCGCATCGGACCCGGCCGCGATGCGGATTTCACAGTCAGGAACCTGACCGAGATCCTCAGCGTGAGGGAGGAGTCCTCGAAGGCCATGTCCCTGCTGCTGGGCGCCGTTGCGTCAATTTCACTCATCGTCGGCGGGATCGGCATAATGAACATCATGCTGGTTTCCGTAACCGAGCGGACCAGGGAAATCGGCATCCGCATGGCAATCGGCGCCAAGCAGCGCGACATACTCATGCAGTTTCTGACGGAAGCAGTGCTGTTGACCTTCATTGGCGGAATACTGGGAATGCTGTTTGGCGTGGCAGGGGCAAAACTGGTTTCCGCGCTCTTCGATTGGCCCACGCTCATCTCATTCCAGGCGATTGCAATGGCCATCGGATTTTCCGGAGCAGTGGGAATTTTCTTCGGATACTACCCGGCAAAAAAAGCAGCGTCATTGAATCCCATAGATGCTTTGCGTTATGAATGATTTCTCGGCAGCGTGCCGGAGAGTTTTCTCGCCCTCAGCCGCCTGAGCGAAAATGTTGTTCCTGTGAACAAGCATATCGAGAATCGTTGTTGTAGAAAGGATTACTCCTCATGATCATAGCCCAGCGTTTCACAAAAGCGTGTTTTGCCTTAACCATGTTCTCGGTTGTCGGATTATCCGGGAATCTCCATGCCCAGGATAACGGCGCCAGCCTGACCCTGAAACAGGCGATCCAAATGGCTGTCGAGAAAAACCTCGACCTCAAGGCCGAGCTTTACAACCCTGCCACAGCCGAAGCGGAACTGCGCAAGAGCAGGGGAATCTACGACCCCCTGCTGAATTTCCTTCTCAACTACCAGGAATCCAACACGCAAGCGGCAAGCGCTTACACAAGCGGTACGCCCATCAGCCGCCAGCGGATCTTCGAGTACAATGCCGGCATTTCGCAGCTGATACCCCTGGGGGGTACGGTAGGCCTTTCTTTCAATAACACCTGGTACCGCAACAACTCCGACCCAACCCGCTTCCTCACCGACTATTACAACTCGGACCTGAGCCTGAACTTCACGCAGCCGCTCCTGAAGAACTTCGGCAGGGAGGCGACAGAATTGAACATCCAGGTGGCGAAGTTCGGCAAGGAAGGGGCACTGGAACAGTTCAGGGCAAAGCTCACCGATATCGTCGTCCAGGTCAGGAACCAGTATTTCCAGCTCTACAGCCTCCGCGAAGACCTGGAAGTGAAAAAGACGTCGCTGGCGCTCGCGGAGAGGATCCTCAACGACACGCGCGCCCAGGTCAAGGCCGGTGTGCTCCCGGCAATGGAGATCCTCAGCGCCGAATTCGGCGTTTCCACGATGCAGAAGAACCTGATCGACGCCGAAAGGGCATTGAAGGACCAGGAGGATTCATTGCGTGTGCTGCTCCAGTTCCCGATGGGGAATGAGATCGTGCCTGCAGACACTCCCTATCATGAACTGTATGCAGTCGACCAGGATACGGCCATCAGGAAAGCCATTGCCGACAGGCCGGAGTTGAAGCAGCTGAGGATCACGCAGAAGACCGGCGAATTGCAGAGCAGGGTGGCCAGAAACCAGACGCTGCCGGACTTGTCCCTGGTGTTGAACACTTCCCTGACCGGGCTCGGCCAGGAATACAACCGCGCCCTGGACCGGGTCGGGTCGGGAAGGTACCCCATCTGGGGCGGAGGCCTGCTGTTCACCTATCCCCTGGGGAACCGCGCCGCGGAGAACGAATACATCAAGAGCAAGCTCAAGGTGGACCAGGCATCGGCCCAGATCAGAAGCCTTGAAGATACGATCGCAAATGATGTTCGCAATGCTGTCCGGGCGTTGCAGGCCGGGTACAAGCAGCTGGACGTGACCGAGCGGGGAAGCGCTTATGCGGAGGAACGCCTGAATGCGTACATCAAGAAAAACAAGGTAGGTCTGGCAACGGTCAAGGATGTCCTGGACGTCCAGAACGACATGGTGACTGCCAAAGGGAACCGGATCCGGGCGATCGCCGATTACAACAACGCCGTAACCGCGCTCTGGAAGGCGGACGCGGAGCTTCTGGAGAAAGAGGGCATAGTTGTGACGGAAAAGGAAGGGGATGCATTATACGAAAAAAACCGGTAATATCCCGGACACGTGATCTCACCTGCCTCACGGTTCACCGCGAGGAATTGCCATGAGTTCCGTGCGCATCCACCCTCCAGGCCAGCTGAAGGGTGGGTAACACCTGTTATCTGGAGAGAAAACGATGAGATGCTCCCCCGTCGGTCCGGGTAAATTCGCTGTTTTGTGCTGCACCGTTGTCGGTTGCGCCTGCGTGTTGTTCAGCATGCTTTGCATGCCTGCCTGCTCCCGGAAGGAAAGGAACAAGCCCAAACCTGCAGAGCCGGTTAAGGTGGCCACAGTGTCGCGAAAGCCCGTCCCTGTACAGATACGCGTTATCGGCAATGTGGAAGCATTCGCGACTGTTTCCGTCAAGGCCCAGGTAAGCGGCATGCTGGCAAAGGTGCTGTTTACGGAAGGACAGGACGTCAGGAAAGGCCAGCCGCTTTTCGAGATCGAAAGAGCTCCATTTGCGGCAGCGTTGCGGCAGGCCAAGGCAGTTCTCGCGCGTGACGCCGCCCAGGAAAGGTATGCGCGCGAACAGGTTCGTCGCTATGGCGAGCTGCTCAGGGACGGCATAGTAACCCAGGATCAATTCGAACAGCTGAAATCCAATGCCGAGGCGCTTGGCGAATCGGTGCGGGCTGACCGGGCGGCGGTCGACTCGGCAGCCGTCCAGCTGGGGTATTGTTCCATCCGCTCTCCCATCAACGGGCGGACCGGGAATCTTCAAGTCAAGCAGGGCAACCTGGTCAAGGCCAACGATGTTCCCGTTCTGGTGACCATCAACCAGATCGATCCCATTTTCGTGGCTTTTTCCGTTCCGGAGAAGGAACTGGCGCAACTCACGAAGTACCGGTCCTCCGGCTCGCTCAAGGTCGTGGCGGAAATCCCCAATTCCCCCGGGCCGGGCGAGCAGGGAGAGTTGAGCTTTATCGACAACATAGTCGATACTGCAACCGGAACAATCAAAATCAAGGGCACCTTTGCCAATACTTCCAGGCGATTGTGGCCGGGGCAGTTCGTCAACGTCATAATCACCCTCACGACGATTCCCGACGCCGTCGTCGTGCCCACCCAGTCGGTTCAGACCGGCCAGGCAGGGCAATACGTTTTCGTCGTGAAGCGTGACTGGGGAGTGGAGTTGAGGACGGTTGTCCCCGGACAGTCATATGACGGCGTTACAGTTATAGAAAAGGGCCTGAACCCCGGGGAGACGGTGGTCATCGACGGCCAGATGAACCTGGTACCCGGCGCCAAGGTGGAGATAAAGACCGACGGTCCGGTTCGGAAGGCCAGGCGGCCATGAATATCGCGGCGCTCTTCATCGGCCGCCCGATAATGACCACCCTGGTCATGGCGTCGATCCTCATTTTCGGGCTGTTCGCCTACGGCACCCTGCCGGTGAACGATCTTCCCAATGTGGACTTTCCCACCATACAGGTGACCGCAAACCTGCCGGGGGCAAACCCGGACACCATGGCATCGGCGGTAGCGACTCCACTCGAGCGCCAGTTCTCAACCATTGCCGGGATCGATTCCATGACCTCGACCAATGGCATCGGGACTACGCGCATTACCATACAGTTCAATCTCTCCCGGGATATCGATGCAGCTGCCCAGGATGTCCAATCCGCCATTTCCCGTGCCACGCGCCAATTGCCCGAGGACATGCCGACCCCGCCTTCCTTCCGGAAGGTCAATCCCGCCGACCAGCCGGTAATCTACCTGGCGCTGAGTTCGCCGACTCTGCCGCTGTATGAGGTCAACGAATACGCCGACACATTTATCGCCCAGAGGATTTCAATGATCAGCGGGGTGGCCCAGGTGCAGGTCTACGGCTCGCAGAAGTACGCGGTGCGCGCCCAGGTGGATCCGAAAGCCCTGGCATCGCGCCAGATCGGTATCGATGAAGTATCCAACGCCCTGGCGCACGGCAACGTCAATCTGCCGACCGGTACGCTTGACGGCACACACCAGGCATATACCATCCAGGCTGCCGGGCAGCTCTACAATGCCGCTGCCTATCGTCCCCTGGTCGTTGCCTATCGGAACGGCTCCCCGGTTCGGCTCCAGGAGTTGGGCAACGTAATAGACGATGTCGAAGAAAACAAGGTTGCCGGCTGGTTCAATATCTCCCGCAACAGCACGCGGGCCATCGTCCTTGCCGTCCAGCGCCAACCGGGCACCAACACCATAGAGGTGGTTGACAGCATAAAGGAGCTTCTCCCGGTTTTCCGGGTACAGATGCCGGCGTCAGTGGATCTGAACATCCTGTACGACCGCACCACATCCATCCGCGAATCCGTGGCCGACGTCAAGTTCACGCTGATCCTGACGATCTGCCTGGTGGTGATGGTGATTTTCCTGTTCCTGCGCAATGCCTCGGCCACCATAATACCGAGTCTCGCGCTGCCTTTTTCCATCATCGGCACATTCGCGGCCATGGCTCTCATGGGTTTCAGCATCGACAACATATCCCTCATGGCCCTGACTTTGTCAGTCGGTTTCGTCGTCGATGACGCCATCGTCATGCTGGAAAATATCGTGCGGCACATGGAGCAGGGGGAAGGCGTGATGGCGGCTGCACTCAAGGGATCGCGGGAGATCGGTTTCACGATCCTGTCCATGACCCTGTCGCTGGTGGCCGTTTTCATCCCCGTGCTGTTCATGGGCGGGATCATGGGGCGACTGCTCCACGAGTTTGCCGTCACCATCAGCATGGCGATCCTCATCTCGGGTTTCGTGTCCCTGACCCTGACTCCCATGCTCTGCAGCAGGTTCCTCCGCCCGCCCGCTTCGGAGCAGCACGGCCGTTTCTACATGTCCATGGAGCGTTTTTTTCAAGGCATGCTGAAACTCTATGAACTCTCACTGCAGAAAGTCATGAAGCACCGCCTGGCGACCTTGATCCTTGTGGCCGTGCTCACGCTGGTGACGGGGTTGCTGTTCAAGGTCATGCCGAAGGGATTCCTTCCCGTCGAGGATACCGGACAGTTACTCGCCATCACCGAGGCTGCCCAGGGAATTTCATTCGAGGAAATGAAGAACAAGCAGCAGCAATTGTCGTCGATAGTCGCGCAGGATTCGAATGTTGAAGCATTCATGTCTTCGGTGGGATCCGGCGGGACCGGCGCTTCCAATTCCGGCCGCATAATGATGCGCCTCAAGCAGAGGCATGAACGGGATCTTTCGGCCGACGAAATCATCCAGGAACTGCGTCCCAAGGTGGCGCAGGTCCCGGGCATCAGGATGTTCATGCAGAACCTGCCTTCCATCCGCATCGGAGGCCAGCTGACCAAGAGCCAGTATCAGTACACCCTGCAGAGCCTCGACAAGGATTCGCTATACCGCTATGCGACTCTGCTCGAAGAAAAGATGCGCGGCCTTTCACAGCTCCAGGACGTGACAAGCGACCTGCAGATCTGCAATCCGCAGGTGAACGTCGACATAGACCGGGATAAGGCGTCCGCAATGGGCCTTACAATGCAGCAGATCGAAGATGCATTGTACTATGCGTATGGTTCGCGTCAGGTATCGAGCATCTTTGCTCCCAATAACCAGTACCAGGTGATCCTGGAACTCGAAGACAAGTACCAGACGGATCCTTCGGCGTTATCCATGCTTTATATCCGTTCCTCAACCGGACAGGCAATACCGCTGAGCACGGTTGCCAATCTGAGGAAAGACCTCGGCCCCCTGACCGTGAATCACCTGGGGCAGCTGCCGGCGGTGACGATCTCGTTCAACACCAGGCCGGGGATCGCACTGGGAGAGGCAATGCCGCTGGTCGAGAACCTGTCCCGGGAGGTCCTTCCTCCCTCGGTCACGACCAGTTTCCAGGGGACGGCGCAGGCCTTTCAATCATCACTCAAGGGGCTGTGGCTGCTCCTGCTCATGGCGGTACTGGTCATTTACATCGTCCTGGGCATTCTCTACGAGAGCTTCATCCATCCACTGACCATCCTTTCCGGGCTCCCGGCCGCCGGCTTCGGCGCATTGGTCACGCTTCTTCTGTTTGGCAAGGAGCTTAATATCTATGCTTTTGTCGGGATCATCATGCTCATCGGCATAGTCAAGAAAAACGCCATCATGATGATCGATTTCGCCCTTGAAGCGCAACGAAAGGAAGGAAAGAAACCGATCGACGCCATCTGCCAGGGAGCGCTGGTGCGTTTCCGCCCGATCATGATGACCACCATGGCAGCGCTCATGGGGACCCTCCCCATAGCCCTCGGATTCGGGGCCGGCGCCGAGGCGCGGCGCCCGCTCGGCCTGGCCGTTGTGGGCGGGCTGGTGGTTTCCCAGTTGCTCACCCTGTATATTACGCCGGTTGTCTATTACTATATGGATACGATGCAGGGCTGGGTGATGGGGAAAATCAGGAAATCGCGACATGGTGCAGCATTCTAGGCTGCCGCGGCTGCATTGGCGAAGGCGGCAAGGCAAAGACGGGAGCCTTGCGGCCGACTGTTTCAGGTATTGGCTGATGTATTTTCATCCGGGAATTCCTGCCAATGGCCGAGGAAGTTCCGCTCCGGCCCCGGAGAGCTTTCCGGATGAACACGAGGTTGTTGCGATATGAGCTACTTCCTGCTGTTCTTTTTCCTGTTGTACGGCGGGATGCATTTCTATGCGTACCGCAAGATTGCGGCTGCGTTTTCGCTTGCCCCATGGATGAGCGCCTGTCTTTTTCTTGTGATGTCCGTCATGGTTCTCATGCCGGTGATAATAAGATTGACTGAGAGGGTGGGTTACGAATATCCGGCAACTGTCCTGGCCTATACCGGCTATATCTGGATGGGGCTGATCTTTCTCTTTTTCTGCATTTCGATCGTCATCGATTCCTACCTGTCGCTGATCAACCTTCTGGGTTTCTTCACCGGCCGTGATTTGTCCAGGCTTGCCCTTTCGGGCCGCAGCCATTTGCTGGTTGCCGTTTCATGCTCCGTTCTGGCGTCCATCTACGGTTATTTCGATGCCAAGAACATCCGCACCGAAAGGGTGGTCATAATGTCGGACAAGATTCCAGCAGGGATCGGCCGGCTGACAGTGGTTCAGATCTCCGATGTACACCTTGGGTTGATTGTCGGCAGGCAACGTCTCGGGCGCATCGTGAAGGAGATAAAACGGGTGAAACCGGATATCCTGGTGTCAACCGGAGACCTGGTTGACAGCCAGATAGACGGCCTCGGAACGCTTGTGGATCAGCTGAAGGGGATAAATCCGAAATACGGCATGTTTGCGGTAACCGGTAACCACGAGTATTATGCAGGGATATCCCGGGCTCTGGATTTTACCCGCAAGGCGGGTTTCACCGTGCTCAGCGGTGAATCACGTGCCGTTGCGGGTATCAGGGTAGCGGGTGTTGATGACCCGGTTGCATACAGCACGGGAACCGGCCGGAAGCATGAGGAGGCGAATGCGCTCGGGATCAGCGCACCCGGTGTGTTCAACCTGCTGCTCAAGCATCGGCCGAGCTTGGAACGGGACACCCGGATGAGATTTGACCTGCAGCTTTCAGGTCATGTCCACAAGGGGCAGATATTTCCCTTCAACCTTGTCTCCTGGGTGTTTTATCCCGTGGCAAGCGGCCTCACGCATTTGCCCGGCCAAGGTTCCCTGTATGTCAGCAGGGGAACCGGCACATGGGGGCCGCCCATAAGGTTTCTGGCTCCGCCTGAAATCACGGTCATCGAATTGATGCGGCCGGTAGCATCCGTCAGGGGCAGCGCTTCAGGCTCCCTTCATTTGCAGTCGTCGCGCCAGAGACATTCATCCTGGCCGCAGCTGTCGGCCGAACCGGTGTTGTAGCAGTCGTTGTTGCCCTCGGCGCGCTGTATGCTTCTGATCAGGTCGGCCTTTTTCATCTTGGCGACCTTTATGCCGTGTGACTGGGCGATTTTTTTCAATTCCTCAACTTTCATGGGTTTCTCCTTCCGGGAGGAATCGGGCATCGGCCCGGAAAATCATGTACAACTATAACAGAGTGCTTTGCGAATTCAACCTTGGCCCCTGGATCGGGCTCGAAACAGTCGGCCTTGTTGCAAAGTGAGCCTGGCTGGGAACCACGGTGAAGAATGGCAGGGTTGTTGCGGGCCGGCATATCAGCGGTGAAAGGAGAGTCTGACATGCATGCAGTGAAAATGAGAAATAGAGAAGAAATTGACCGAAAGTCATGGCTGTACCTTTTGTCCGTACTGATAATGCTCTTCACTTTTGCGTTTGTTGCCGAGCCCCCAGCGGCAGCCATCTCCATTCCCGAGAAACTGGTCTATGACCTTACCTGGACCGGCATCAAGGCTGGCACGGCAATACAGGAAGTTAGCCAGGTGGGCAACGAGATACACATTGTCTCGACCGCCCGTTCGGCCGATTGGATTTCGACGTTTTTCCCGGTCGAGGATCGCATTGAATCCGTGCTGACCGGCGCAAAGCCGCCCGGGATAGGTCTGCCCAGGTCGTACCGCATGAAGATCCGCGAAGGAAGCCACCGCCGGGACCGTGAGATCCTGTTTGACCAGGCAGGGAAGACCGGCCAATACCGCGATCACCTTAACGGGGAAAAAGTGGATATTGACCTTCCCGGAAGCACTTTTGACACTCTCTCCAGCTTTTATTTCGTCAGGACTCTCAAACTGGAGGTGGGCAAACATGTTTTTCTGACCATTCTGGACAACAAGAAGGTCTGGAAGGTTGAGGTGCAGGTCCTGCGAAAAGAGAAACTGAAAACAAGGCTCGGGAGCTTCGACACCATCGTGATCAAGCCGTTGCTCAAATCCGACGGGATCATGGACAAGCGTGGCGACATGTACATCTGGCTGACTGACGATCACAGGCTGCTCCCGGTGAAGATGAAGACCAAGGTGAAGGTGGGGAGCATCACAGCGACGCTGGTCGGAGGCACCTTCCAGAAATAGCAAAGCCCATTCCATTCGGCAGGGTCCGCCTGTAAGTAAAAACCTGCCTCGCAGCCGGGGCCGGTTTTATGCATGCCATCTGCGAAAGGTATCCTGAGAGGACTTTACCCGAGCCTGGCGGAAAAATCCTTTTACAAAATCCGGATGGTGTGGTACTTCCATATTTGTCAACCCTTATGAGTATCACGGTTGACGATTGGCCCGCCGCATGAAAGTTGACCAAAGGGGTATTGTTTATGCCGGGAATTTTCCTGAAAGAACTGGACGCTTTGAAGGCGCAGGGCCTCTATAGGCGCATTCGCACCATTTGCGGCAGCCAGGGAGCGCATGTCAGCCTCGAGGGTCGTGATGTGCTCCTCCTGTGTTCCAACAACTACCTTGGTCTTGCCGATCACCCGTACCTGAAGGAGGCCGCAATGCGGGCGCTGGAGCGATACGGCGCCGGTACCGGAGCCTCGCGTCTCGTTTCGGGCACGATGGAGCTTCATGAAGAACTGGAGCACCGCCTTGCGTACTTCAAGGGCACAAAAGGCGCTCTCGTGTTCAATTCCGGGTATGCCGCGAACACCGGCGTTATTCCGGCACTCGTCGGCAGGGGAGACCTGATTTTTTGCGACCGCCTCAACCATGCCAGCATAATTGACGGCTGCCTCTTGTCCCGGGCGCGCCTGCTTCGATATCCCCACCGGGACATGACGGCGCTTCGCCGCAAGCTTGAGGAAACGTCGTCAAGCGAGGGGCGGAAGCTGATTGTAACCGATGGTGTCTTCAGCATGGATGGGGACCTGGCGGACTTGTCGGAACTGGTGTCGCTAAAAAAGGAATTCGGCGCGATCCTCATGGTGGACGATGCCCATGGCGCAGGTGTCCTCGGAGCATGTGGCAGGGGGACTGCAGAATTTTGCGGGGTCGAAGCCGGGATAGATATCCACATGGGAACACTTGGCAAGGCCCTGGGCGGTTTCGGTGCCTATGTGGCTGCATCGAGGGAAATAACCGAGCTGCTGCTGAACCGGGCCCGAAGCTTCATATTCTCAACGTCGCTTCCCCCCTCGGTCCTGGCGACAGCGCTTGCTGCCCTGGACATCGTTGAGTCATCCGAAGGACGCGCATTGCGCAACAGGGTCATGAGACATGCCGAAACAGTTCGATGCTTCCTGGGACCTGCCGGTTTTGATACCAAGGCCAGCCGGACACAGATCATCCCCCTGCATGTGGGGGGGGCTGCCGAAACCATGGAATTTTCTCGGCAACTGCTTGACCAAGGCGTGTTCGTCCAGGGAATCCGTCCCCCGACGGTTCCGCGGGGTACCAGCAGGCTTCGCCTGACGGTTATGGCAACCCACAAGGAAGAGGACCTGGAAAGGGCTGCGGAGCTCATTGCGGCAACTGGCAAGCGATTGGGGATCATATGAGCAGCGCGCCTTCCAATTGACCGCCAATCCTTTTCCAGTGCGCCTGCTTTGCTTGCATGTGCACGTGAAAACGGAGCACTTTCCATTTGCATGATAATGTTCAACCTGTACTTGAATCATTGATCTAAATATTCGTGATAACTTGGAAATGACGATATTTCGGTATACCGAAAAAGCTTTGCGCAATCTTTCAGCAATAATCCTCTTGGATACATAATGCCGAATTTTCTGAGCAGACATTCCTCTGCGATCCATTATGAAGATCAAGGTGAAGGGCCGCCGATAGTTTTTCTCCATGGATGGTCGTTATCCGGCGCGGTGTGGCGGTCGCAGGTCGAGAGGTTTTCTTCCCGCTACCGTTGTATCACAATGGATTTGCGTGGACACGGATTGTCTGGCGCTCCGGATTCGGGTTACGGCATGGAAGAGCTGGCGTCCGATGTGGCCGGTTTGTTTGCCCACCTTGAGTTGTCCCGCGTGGCCGTCGTCGGATGGTCACTTGGAGCGGTCGTTGCGCTCGCTGCTTACTCCTTGCTGCGTGAAAGACTTGCAGGCTTGGCGCTCGTATCGGGGACGCCGAAGTTCACTGCGGCCGGGGAATACTCCTGCGCGCTGACCTCCAAAGAGCCGCGGGTGCTCGGGCTTCGCTTGAAGAGGGACTTAGACGGGGCTTGCAGGGGATTCTTTCAGGGAATGTTCACCGCCGATGAAGTTTCTTGCGCCGGATATGAACAGATTGAGACCGAGTATTTTCGCGGAGCTGACAGGCTCCCGTTCCATGCAGCTGTCCAGACTCTTGATGCGCTTGCGTCTGCGGATCTCAGGGGCAGCCTTGCATCTATTGGAGTCCCGGTTCTCCTGGCGCATGGCTCCGGGGACGCGATTTGCCCGGCCGAAGCATCTCGCTTCATGTCGGAGCGGATTCCAGGTGCTATGCTGAAGATTCTTGACGGGGCGGGTCATGCGCCCATGCTGACCCGCCCCCGGGAGTTGAACGGGATTTTGGACACTTTTTTTGAAAGAGTTTATGCAGGCAATAGATAAGTCAAGGGTGCGCAAGTCTTTCGATCGGCAGGCGGTCTTCTACGATGAGACCGTTGATGTGCAGAAGCGCGTGGTTGAACAGCTTGCAGCACAGCTTCACGAAACTGTCGGGAGCAATATGCCTGGCCGTGTCCTCGATGTGGGCGCCGGGACGGGAATGCTGATCCGCCAGATTCGGACACTTTATCCTGGTGCGCTGCTGGTTGGGCTCGACCAGGCTGCCGGAATGGGAAGTTGCGGGATAGCGGGTTCCCAGGGCAGGGTAGGGGTAGCGCGGGTGACCGGAGATGGGGAATCGCTTCCCTTTGCCGATAGCTCTTTCGACCTGGTGCTGTCCACCTCCACATTCCAGTGGCTGAACAGCCTCGACATGGCTTTCCTGGAGATCGGGCGCGTTCTGGCGCCTGGCGGGAGTTTCCGGTTCGCCCTTTTCGGCGGACAGACCATGTGGGAACTGAAGCACTGCTACCGAAAGGCTCTTGCAGAAACGGGCCGCCTGGAAGAAGACCGGAGCCACCGTTTCTTTTCCGTTGACGAGGTGGCGGATGCCCTTTGCAGGGCGGCTTTTGGCGAGTCTCGCATCCATTCTACCCTCGAAACCGAATATTATGATTCTGTTCAGGCGCTTTTAATGGCACTGCGGCGGATAGGCGCGGGAAACGCGTCGACCGGCGGCAGGCGGGGGCTGCAGAGCCGGAAGGTGATGCGGAGAATGAGCGAGATCTACCAGGAGGAATTCGGCGGCGAACGGCGAATCCCTGTCACATACGAAGTCATCTGGGGGGCAGGGAGAAAAGCCTGATATACGGCGGTTCGGGTAAACAGCTGCCGCCAAGGCAGGCAGTGAAACAGGCCATTTCCCAAGGTGGGGAGTGGCCTGTTTTTGTAGTGCGCCAGGCATGGCACGGCGACTGCATCCGGGGGCGATTTTCAAAGCCGGTCCTGTATGCGCGGATTCTTTACGAACATTAAGGCGGATAGGTGTTCACGGAATCTTTAAACGACTGCTGTTCCATATTTCCAATGCCGCTCCAGAAAATCGGCCAGGTCGTGTCGGTAATCGGACTGTAGGAATTGCCAAGAGGATAGGTGACGGCGGTCAAGGAATTGTTTCCGGAATAATAGTACCCTCTGTAAAGCTTCTGTTTATCCTGATTCGTGACGAGCGCCGGAGCAAGCTGCGTCAAAGATGCGTCCAGAAGCCCCTGGCTGGAATACGCCGTCGAAAAGGTGTAATAGCTGTCGAACTGTGCCGGATTGGCAGCAAGGTCATAGTTCAGGGAGCTGAAATCGGTCGGCTTCCATGTATCGCGGGAAATGACAAAGACCTTGAAGGCGGGGTTGTTGCCGAACCACGGGCTTATGGCGGGCGTTATTTCAAGTGCAGAAGAAGACGGCAGGATACGGTATTCGTCCATATGCGTATGCCCGGCAAGTGTCAGGGATACAATGCCCGGATAGTTCGAAAGTATTTGCAGGAACCTCGCCTGATAAGCCGGCCACCACATCATCGTGGCAGTTGCAATGTGGCCGCTGCTGTCGACATTGGCAGGCTTGGCGGTCGTACCCATATCCGCGCCGGGAGGCGCATGCATCAAGAGCCACACTTTTTTGCCTTTCACTTCTGCCGCAGCGAGTCTTGACTCAAGCCAGTCAAGTTCAGCGGCTACTATGCTGTCATTAGCAGTCGGACCGGAAGAGAAAAGCTGGCAAAACAAGATGGTATTGAGGCTGATCACCATCAGGTTGGTTCCGGCAGGCTCAGCGGAATAATATCCTCCAACCGTGAAGGTATCCAGAAATGCCTGATGATCTGCCTTGCCGTTCAAGAATTTCGTATAGAAAAGTTCTGCCGTATTTACAAGAAAACTGTTATCAGGGCTCATACTGCCATCCAGAATATTCGGTCCATAGCCCGAGTACGAATCGCCATTGCCAACCGCGAACATGACGGGGACGTTTCCGACAGCCGCCCTCACCTGGCCCATGAAGAAGGAAACCACCTTGTCGGTAAAGGCCTGCATCGCCGCAACGTCTGCAGGGTTCCTGGGATTTTGGGTCCCATTGAGGTGAAGGTAAAACATCTGCGGCAAGCCATGCCCAAGAATGTCGCCGGTAAACATAACGAGCGGGCTCGCTCCCAGGTTCTGCGTCAGGCCTGCGAGGGCAAGCATGAGCAAGGGGTAGTTGGTATCGCCACCCCGTGACGAAGGTGCAGTCATGCCGGATGTCTGAAAAATGCCCGCCCACTTGTCCGTATCGTTCTCGTTGAAAAGAACGGGAAAAAGAGTCGGGTCATAAAATGGGTTGAAATGAACATCGGAGAAAACGACCAGCGGAAAGTTGCCGCTCGAAGCTGTTCCCCCACCGCAACCGGTGTTCAACGCGCCCAGATAAAGGCATGCGACTGTTCCGACGGAATATTTCAAAAAATCACGCCGGGTCATGCCGCCGCCGCGTGTAGTTGATTCGCTTTCGGCCGGAATCTTGCCGCTCTTGTCTGAATCACTGACCATGATATCCACCTTCACATTGTCTTGGTATGGGTAAAAACTCGTCTGCGCCTCTTGCCGGGCAGAAAGTTTTTTTGTGCCCACGGCGTTGGTTTAGAAAGCCTGAGGGGACTACACCGGAGTCCCTGCATTGGCGATGATCGCCTGCATCGCGGGGGTCAACTGCACCACGAGCTCGGCATTGATCGAGTGAGACGTGGCATCGCCCATGGGAACGGAAGCGGATATCCGTGCGGCGGCGACCGCGCTCCCCCGCGATGTTGTTGCCGGCGACACCGCCGCAACCGCCGGGTCCACGTTGGTAATGATGATCGAGACCGTGTTGTCGCTGTTGCGGCGGATATCGAAGGTCCGGAACTGCTGCGGGAAATCACGCAGCGACGAAGTCTCCACCTCCCAGAAGCTGCGCGTGGGATCGGTGGGATGAATCTGCGGAGTTACGGTGTTCATGTGGCGATGCCCGGCGATCCACATGATGAGATTCGGATATCCCTGGAGAAAGGTCAGCAATGATGCATCATCAACAACAGAGGTAGCTCCGGGATAGGGCGTGGGGATAAAGAGGTTCATATGCGGCGGTGACGACGCCACCTGGGTCGGATCGGTGACAAGATTCTGATATGGATTGAACGGGATGTGCGCCGCGATGATCATGAGCTGGTTATTGTCCTGTCCGGCCTGAAGCTCATTTCTGAGCCAGTCGAGCCGTGGCTGGTCGAGACACCCGGCGGCATAGTTCGGCTGACCGGGTCCCTTGACCGTATCGTCGAGCACGATTACCTTGATTGGTACATTCGCCTTCGGTACGAAGCTGTAACAGGCCGGCGGATCGTTCGGCTTGACCAGGCTGAAGCCGTGGCCGGCCGGGGCCGATGTCGTATTGAAGAGCTCGTTCACCCAATTCGTGTACGAGTCGCTAAGGGTCGAGAGAGAGCGGCGATTCGGGTCGGCAGCGACCCTCGGCGGCGCGGAAAAGCTTCCCTCCGGCCCCGACAGGATCACCGCCCCGCGGGGGTCGGAGCCGTCGATCACCCCCATGTAGAAACCGGTGGTGTTCATGGCATTCGCCACGGAGTCAGGATAGTAACCCATGTTGATGACCGTGTCCGAGGTATGTGCCGCAAGGGACTTCGCGCTTTCCAGGAGGGAGCCCATCCAGAACTGGTCATGGTTGCCCATGACCTGGTACCAGGGAATGGACTTGTCGAGCCCGGCAGCCTTGTACTGTTTCTGGTAATCTATGGTAGCGGCGCCGATATTGGCGCCGGAGCTGGGGGTGATGACCTTGCCGTCGATGACGTCGAGATACCATCTCAGCTCGTTGTACTGGGTATTGTTGCAGGCATCGCCCAGGGAAATCCCGAAATCGAACGGCGCTGTCTTATGCACCGCGTTGATCGTCTGCACGGCGGCGTCGAGTACCTGGGTAGAGGCGAGCACGACCGGCGAATAGGCCGACGTATTGTAGTCGGCGCCGCTTTCTGCTATCCAGCCCACATAGAGCGGCTGAGCCGGGGATTCCTTGTCGGCGATATGGATGTCGGTAATGGTAAAGAATGAGAGAAGACGCGCGACATTGGGCGCGCCGTTATAGTCGGGCGCGATGGTGTTCCATAGCGTGTGGGGTAAACCCGGCCCCATTTGCCAGGCGTCGTAACCGAATTCCGAATATAGCTCGAGGTCCCGCGGATTGATCTGCGGTGCGTTTGTGGATACCGGGAGGGGGAGGATCTGCCGTTGGGCCGTCGTGAAGACTTCATTCGAGATCGGCCATTGAACGAACTGCGTGCGGGAGGTATTGTTACCGCCTCCACATCCGGTGAGCAGCGTATCCAAGTACAGGCAGGCAACCGTGCCGGCGGTATATTTCATGAAATCCCGCCTGGTTATGCCTCTAACCATGCACAAATCATTGTTTTCACGGACTGTTTTCGCATCGTCGTCATGCAGTATACCATTGCTCTTCGTCGAATCGTGGTCAGCCATTGCGCTCTCCCTTGATCGGCCTTTATTTCTTATTCATCAAATTTGAACATCATAACCCGGCGAATGGCGCGTTCTTCCAGCGACAAAAATACAGGGCTCCCGGTACATTCCGGCAACAATCCGTTCAAAGATTCCATCGCAAATAACTTATCGGTATTGGATAAAACATTCTTGAAATTTAAGGGTAAGGAGGAGACGTGGGTACGTTATCAAAGTTATAAAATTCCTGTAGGTAATCCCCCGGCAGAGCCAGGGGATTACCTACAGGAATTTAATTGAATATCTCTATTTCTTCTGATACGTTTAGCGCCTGCCAATTACAAATTTTCCGGAGGAGCCATGGACATCCAGAGATTGAGGACCGGTAAAGAGAAGAGTCTGTTTGCGATTTCGCTCGTCGTATCACTGCTGGCATGGATTGTCGTCGTTGTTACGGTGATCGGCATTTTCTACGCCCTTTTTTTCGGGATGTTCATGCTCATTGCACATGTACTGATGATCGCCCACATCAAAGGACATGGGGTAAGGTTGTCGGAAAAGCAATTGCCGGAGATATACGCCCGGGTTATTGCCGCTTCAGAAAAGCTCGGACTCAAGGCAACACCTGAAGTCTACGTCATGCAGGCGGGGGGGGCTTTGAACGCTTTCGCCACAAAACTCACCAGCAGGAATTTCATCGTCATATATTCCGACCTGTTGGAGGCATGCGGGGATGAAGGAAAGGAAATCGACATGATCATAGGTCATGAGATCGGGCACTTGGCACTCGGCCATCTGAAGTGGCTGTGGGTATTGCTACCTTCACGGATCGTACCCCTGCTCGGCGCTGCATACTCCCGGGCATGCGAATATTCATGCGATCGCTGTGGATTTGAAGTCACCGGGGAGATCCAGTCTGCTGCGCGCGGTCTTACCATACTCGCTGCGGGCGGAAAATACGGTAAGATCCTGGATATGCAGTCTTTTGTCCTCCAGGTCAAGGAAACGGGCGGATTCTGGGCATCCGTGTATGAACTGAACGCTACGCATCCGTATCTGTCTAAAAGAGTCGCTGCGCTGCTCAACAGTCAGCGGCCGGGGCTGATCCCGATCGCCGGGCGCAACGCGCTGGCCTATCCCCTTGCACCTTTTTTCGGTATTGCTTCGACAGGTGGCAGTGCTCCATTGATAATGGTTGCCGTAGTGGGAATGATGGTGGCGATAGCGATTCCGCAGTTCAATGAATACAGAACCAGGGCCGACATGGCGATGGTTGACACCGCACTTACCGAAATTCGCGAAAATGCCATCGACTATCGGGAACGAAACAACAGATGGCCTTGTTCCGAAGCCGACTTGACTATGTCGAAGGTTTCGGCTCTGGTTGCCCAAAAGAATTGGAACCTTGAACTGAACTGCCAAAACGGCTTCGCTTTGATCGGTTTCAAGAAGCAGGGGACTGAACATCGCAAGGCCATAAATTTCCAGACCGGACAAATCGAAGAATTACCGGATTAAATAAGAAAAAAAGGACGGATTTCTTTGTGCATCCTTGCGCCGCCTATGCAGCGTAATTGCACTTTTTTGCTGCCGGAGTAATAGTACGGAGTTTGAGTTCAGCTGCGGTGCGATCTCAAAGATAACGGACATAAGTCGATAGCCTATCCCGCATAAATGTGGTGCTCCAGGGTGCTCCAAGGACGTTGTTTAATTGTTCACTAAAAGCAGTGGTACATCTCACGTGGACAGGAAAGACAGACCAAAACAAAGGCTGGCCGGAGACAGTTCAATACAGTGGCTGGGAAGCATGGAGAACAGAATGCATGCTACCGGACGCTGCAGACTACGGTGAGTAGAGCCCAACCACAAAGATGCACCTGACCCAAAAAACCGTCAGTTGAACTTCCGACCCGTTAGTCAGTAACCGAATCTATTCACCCCCGTAAGGAGATTTCCCGAAATGGACATTCCACGGACCTTCAACATCACCGAAAGTGCTCACCGCATCCATAACCCGTTCACACCCGAAAAACTTGCCACTCTCGGCGCGGCGCTGCGTCTGGAAGCGGGAACCCGAGTGCTCGACCTCGGCAGCGGTTCGGGCGAGATGCTGTGCACCTGGGCACGCGATTACGGAGTCATCGGCACCGGCATCGACATGAGCCAGTTGTTCACCGAGCAAGCGAAACTTCGCGCTGAAGAACTCGGTGTCGCCGATCGAGTCAAGTTCATCCATGGCGATGCTACCGGCTACGTCTCGGACGACAAGGCCGGTGTGGCAGCCTGTGTCGGTGCCACGTGGATCGGCGGGGGCGTCAGCGGAACTATCGAACTTCTGGCGCAGAGCCTCCGCCCCGGAGGGATCATCCTCATCGGCGAGCCCTACTGGCGGCATTTGCCACCGACGGAAGATGTTGCCAGGCGGTGTCTTGCCGGCTCAAGCTCCGACTTTCTCCTGCTTCCGGAACTACTCGCGTCTTTCGGCCACCTCGGCTACGACGTCGTGGAAATGGTTTTGGCAGACCAAGACAGCTGGGACAGATACGAGGCGGCCAAGTGGCTCACCATGCGCCGATGGCTTGAAGCCAATCCCGACGACGAGTTCGCGAAAGAGGTTCGGGGCCAACTGACCTCGGAACCCGAACGCTACGCCGCTTACACGCGTGAATACCTGGGCTGGGGCGTGTTCGCGCTGATGGCGCGGTGATGAGGGGATTTCCGGGCGACTCAGAAGAGTGGGAGATAACAGACTTGGAGGCCATTGTGTCTGTGTCGTGCGGTCTGCATTCTTCGGTGGAACGTGGAATCCATGCCTGTTTTCGGGCAAGTTAGTCTTCAAAACTGATAAAGCCGTATGTTGAAAACCAATAATGTATTTTGCAAGGAGGGATACCTTGAATGTTTCAAATTTCTTGTTTAAGCGGATATGCCTTGTTCTAGTTCTGGTGACCGTTTGCTGCGGTCTGGTTTCCTGCGCGAAAAAGGAAGAGGCCCCGCCGGCTGCTGCTTCGGCCCCGGCGCCGGAGACTGCGGACTCCGAAGGCGATGCAGGCGAATCTCCCGGAAAGCTTCAGGTTGCCTCGACGGACAAACGGAAGATTATCCTGAATCATGCGATAACCCTTGAAGTGAAGAAGGTGGTCGTCTCGTTGGAAACGCTCAAACAACTTGCCGAATCGAGCGGTGGATATGTCTTCAACAGTACCCGTGCAGGTGGCGAAAGCGGCTCCGTTTCGGGCCAGGTCGGGATGAGGGTTCCATCCGGCAAGGCAAGCGGGGTCATGAAGTCGATTCGCGAAATGGGACGAGTGGAGAGCGAGAGCTCCGAAGCCGAGGATATCACGGAAGAATATGTTGACCTGGAGGCCCGCCTTAAAAACGCCAAGTCATCAGAGATGCGCCTTCTCGGACTGTACAACAAAGCTGGCAAGCTTTCCGATGTGTTGGCCGTGGAAAAGGAGTTGACGCGCGTCCGGGGCGATATAGAATCTTTTGAGGCGAAGAAGAAAAACTGGGACATCCTTACCGCCATGGTGACCATCGACATAACCCTGCATGAGCCGTCCGGCGCCTTCCCTTCGGGTCACCGTTTCTGGAGCACCATCAAGGGCGCTTTTGGCAAGTCGGTAGTTGTGGTTGCTGAATCACTCCATGCCCTCATAGTTTTTGTAGCCGGTGTCTTGCCGTGGCTGGCGGTTTTCGGCCCGATTGTCTACCTGTTCGTGAAATGGAGAAGAAAGAAAAAGCGGGAGAAGACCGTAAAAAATGGGAATACGGAGGTGCACCCGGTTGATGTGGATGCCGGTTCCGAGAGAGAGAAATGAAGGCGTAAGGGATGTTGATCCCATAAAAACCCGTCAAGACGCAAGTTGAAGGTGCCGGAGCTACACATTTTACAGCCCCAGTAGCTGTTGAATGCTGAAGCAATTCCCAGCCCGAAATGGAACCGGTCAAGGCCGATCAATTTTTGGCTCGTTTCGCAAGGAGTGTTTTATGGCTGACAACCCGGTTGGAACGAATGCGGAAGTAGTCGCAATACTTGAGCTGTGTCGGGATATAGAAATGCAGGGCGCCGAATTGTATCATCGTTTCGAGGCGATTTTTTGCGATTCTCCCGAGATTTCGCAATTATGGAAAAAAACCGCTCATGAAGAGGAAAATCACGCATCGCAGTTTGTTCTGGCGATTAAACTGCGCAGACATGGGCTTGTCCAGTCTGCCGGTATCGGGCAAACAACGGCGGAAACCATGTTGAACAGGATCAAATCCCATATTGCGGAAGTGGGGCGAAACAAGCCTGGAATTGCCGATGCGCTCCGCTTGGCCATAGAGCTTGAAGAGGAGCTTTCTGGGTACCATCTTTCAACAATGGCCCTGTTTCAGGAAGAAAGCCAGAAAAAACTTTTCGAGGCCATGATGAAGAATGATCTCGACCACGTGACTGCCCTTAAGAATGCATATCAGGCTCTTGAGGCAAAACGGGAATGAAAACCGGAATGGTGAAAATGGCCGGAGTATCCCCCCTTGAAGCCTGCCTGGCAATGGCAAGAACATTCCCCATGCAAAAAAACTCACCGAGAGCAGTAGGAAACGGAGGAATTGATGAAGTACCTGCTTGGACTTGAAGAAGGAAGAAACGAACCGATCAAGGACCTGGACAATGCGAAGAGGGTTGTGCTTGTCGACAACGATACCGTGGGCGCGGAGGATATAACCTTTGCCTATTGCAGGTTCGAAGCGAAAACTTCCGCACACAAGAGGCACATCCACAAGGATGCGGAGGAAGTGATTCACATCCTGTCGGGAAGAGGGGTCAGCGGTCTTGACGAGACAGAAGTCGAGATGGCCAAAGGTGACACCATGTTCGTCCCGCGGGGCGCCGTGCACTGGTTTTACAACCCATTCGACGAACCGGTGGAAATGATTTTTGTCTACACGAGACCGTCACTGAAATCGGCTGGTTATCAGATCGTGGAGTAAAGAAGTTGAATACTAAATGAAAGGAGAATGAGCATGCCGGTAATCACAATTGATATCAGTACGATGAGCAGAGAGAAAAAGGCGGAGCTGGTGAAACAGCTGTCGGCCAAGGCAAGCGAAGTCACCCAGATCCCGGAGGAAAAATTCATCGTCCTCATTAATGAGATGCCGCGGGACAATATCGGGATTGGCGGCAGACTGCTGTCGGATATCATGAAATAATGCGCGAGCTGAATACTGCAAACCCTTGAGGATTGCCCTAAAGAGAAAGCCGGGGAGCGATTCACGCTCTCCGGCTTTCCTTTACCTCCATGTAAGCAAGGTGTTATCTTTTTGCAGTTGATTTTGATGAAAATTCTCCAAGCGCCGCACGAAGCGCGTCGGCGCCGTGGTTCCTGACGGAATGCCTGACGAGGATGTTTCTTGGACCTGCTGCCTTGCCGTAATACGAATCATTGAGCGAATCACGCACCGCCAGTACCGCCCCTTCCAGGTTCAAACCTGCATAGAGCCCCTTGGCCTTGGTGAACGAGACGAAATCTGCCGTAACTGCAGGCACCGTTACAGCTCCCTTGGCGCCACCGCCTACCGGGCCGACTGCAATGGAGCCGTCGGCACCCAGTTTAACTGATGATGTCAGCAATGAGTCGATTGCTTTCCTGTTCATTGCCAGCATCACGACTTCTGCCGCTTCTCCGCCGATCTGCAACCCGAAAGTCACTGATCCGAGCGTATAGAACGCCGGATCGCTCCAGGTGCCGTTGGCCCTGTTCCTTACCATCAGCACTCCGGTGCCACCGGAACCACCAAGAAAAAAGCCTCCCTTCAGAACCTGCGGGAATATGATCACGCCGTCGGCTTCCTTTATGTACTTGTGCAGCCAGGAAAAATTGCTGTCGCCGATCAGATCGTTCAGAGTTCCTTTTGCCTTGTCCACTATGGATTGCGCTTCTTCCCTGTCGTTTGCGAACGAGGGCGCTATTGCCCCGCCGAGCAGGATGAATGCAAACATGAATGACAGAATTCTTATGCCTCCGCGCAAAGCCTTTTCTAACTTCGCTGTCATGTTGTTCTCCTTTCAGCCCTAAATATTCAGAAACGCAAATATAGCGAATCATAGATTAATTATAGCATCATTTGGGTTGCGGCAATGAAAAACATACTGGTGAATTTCAGTGATTTGTTCGAGATTGCGATTATGTAATTTCCTTGCGGGTTTAAAGCTGGCGGCGGTCCCGGGGATTTTGATTCGAGACACGAACATACGCCATTAGCATGAAAATCCCGAGAGCGGGCGTGAACAGCAGGAATTGAGGAATGGTGCGGGATTATTAAACTTATACCTGGTTTTTCGGAAACTGGATTCTGAAGAAAGTGCCTGGCGTGCTCTCCAATTCGATCGTTCCACGCAGTTGCCTTACTAGCAGGTTTACCAGCTGTAATCCCAGCGTTTCGGTTTCCCTGTAATCAAGGGAAGCCGGCAGTCCGATCCCGTCATCTTCGACAGTAAGAGTTATCATGTCGTTATCGTTGCCATAAAGGCCGACTTTCAGGCCACCTTCACGATCGTCGGGGAAGGCGTATTTCAATGCATTCGACACCAGCTCATTTACTATCAACCCGCATGGTATGGCCTCATCGAGACAAAGATCTGCCTCGTGAACGTCAACCGTCCGCGAGACCCTTCCCCCGGGTTCATAGACCTGAAACAGGGTTGACGTCAGCCTGTCGAGATACCTGGCAAAATCAATCACCACAAAGTCACTGGTCTGGTAGAGCATTTCATGAATCATTGCCATAGCATGTATCCGGTTCCGGCTCTCGAGGAAATAGCCCTTGGTATGGTCGTCGTTTATGGTGTTGGTTTGCAGGTCGAGGAGGCTGGAGACGATCTGCAGATTGTTCTTGACACGATGGTGGATTTCCTTCAGCAGGACTTCCCTTTCGGCGAGTGCGTCCTGGAGCTGCCGATTTGCGGCAGTCCGCTCCTCAACCTTTTGTTCAAGGGATTTATAGACTTGATGCAGATTTTCCTCTGCGAGTTTGCGATCCGTTATGTCGGCAAGCAACCCTTCCAATTGAATCGGTTTGCCCTTTTCGTCACGAATCAGGCGGGCGCGCAGCAGAACCCATATCTGTTGTTTGTCTTTTCTATGGAATTTAATCTCTCGTTCGGTTAATACCTCGTGTTCGGAAAGTATCGAGAAAATTTCTTCGCGGTCCTCGCTGTTAACGTACAGCTGCTGCTGTATGTCGGTAACGCTTGAAATGAGTTGTTCGGGTGAATCATAGCCCAGTATCCGGGCCATGGCGGGGTTGGCCATAAGGAAACGTCCCTCGCGGGTGGACTGGAATATACCTTCGATTGTGTTCTCAAAGATACCCCGATACCTTGCCTCGGCTTCCCTGGCTAACCTTATCTGCTCGTCGATCCTGGTCGCCATCTGGGCCAGCACTTTGTTGAAAGGCAGAAATTCCCTGTAAGGAATGGAACTGCTGTCAGTGTCATATATCCCCGATGCATAGCGACCGGCAATTTCCGTGAGCGCTTCGAGCGGACGACGCAACGTGTAACGAATCAGAAAGCGCGTCACTATTACTATGGATGCGAGGATAAGTAATATTACGATAATGGAATAGGCAAACAGCAAGTGATACAGGCTATGGTATTTCGTCTGTGCCAGGGAGACACTGACTTCCCCGATGACACTTTCACTATTACCAGTTTTGTGAATTATCTTGCCTGACCTGGTGATCAGATCGCCTTGGAATTTCTTGCTTCTTGAAAAAACAACCTTGCCATCGTCATCTTTGACTGTGAGACTGGCAACAGATTCATCCTGGTACACCGCGTTGGCGGTCAGTTCGATCTGTTTTTCGCTGATTTCCCAAAGCGGTGATTCCAGAGCCCCGATGAGGTACGCGGTGATTTCTTCGGATCTTTGTTCCAGTGACTTTTTAGAAAAGTGTGATACGGCATTATACATTGCCGCTACGGCGAGCAGTGAAACTATGAGTACGGTAGCGGTGATGCCCGTGGTTAAGCTTCTTGTTATCGATTTCCCTTCCGGCTTCGCTGGGGTCGGCATGATTTTTCCTTGGAAAAAGTTTCGGCAAGACGGCATTTGAGTCCATCACCATCGACACTTCCGAATGCAACTGGCCTTCTCTTTGTTGATTGCCAGGGCTATTTCCCCCGGAATGATCTGTCATACCTGCCGCTACCAGTTCATCTGGTAAGGTTGCCAGTCGTCATACGGCTTGTGTATTTTTTCCGTGATTTTCTGCAATTTTCCACTTTGTTTCAATTTGCGCAATGCTCCGGATACTATCCGGTCGATTTCATTTCCTTTTGAACCTTTTGGAATCATGACACATGAATCGAACGTTGCATAGAGCGTTCTCCGGATGTTCTTGATTCTGTGCTCTCTTATGAAAGCATCGGCGCCTTCCTGCTCTACGATGAATCCGTCGGATCTCCCCTTGGACACTTTAAGGATTCCCTGGTTGAAGCTGTCCGTTTCCGAAATCTTGAACGGAAAATGCATTGCCGCGCCGCGCAGTGTTTCGAGGTGATATTTGCCTAACCCGGCCATTGGCAGCCTGGGCCTGTCGGCTCTTGTATAGAGAACGAAAGACGCTTTCAGAACGGGTTCGGACGCGTAGCGGAAAGGAAGGGAGTCCAGTGGAACCTGGTTATGGCGGATGTAGGGAATGAAAAAATCGGCCTGCCCGGTAATCAGTTTGTCCGCCGAACGGCTGATCGGCAGCAATTTGATGGTTATGGAGCCTTCCGTATACACTGAAGCGATTGCCTTTACGATTTCAACGAAACCGCCCCTTGGCTTGCCGTCATTTCCCATTTCCGAATGAGGCGGAATGATTCCCACATTTGCAATCAGGTCACGTGCAACGGATTCGGTATCGCACAGGGGGCCTAACAGCACTGAGCATGCAATGCAAACAATCATTACTCTCAGCATGGGCATCTTTCCCCTTTCCGCATCAGTGACGAAGAGCCGCAACAATTGCCTCCGGAACTGCGCAAGCGAGTTGCGTGTCGATTTCCATCGTTCCTTCAGACGGGATCAACTGGTTGAAGTAGTGAATCGATATGAAACGGCTCGAAGGAGCGGGCGGCATTGAAGAACTGGAGCGGCTGACGTAGAAAAGGTAGCGGATGCCGTAGGCTTGTGCCGTTGCCAGGTTGGTCTCGCTGTCTTCACCCAGCATGGTCCGCTCCGGGTCATAATCGATCCTTTTCCGCAGTCTTTCCCAGAAGGCCCCGTCTTCTTTCGGAAGGCCCAGGTCGTGGGCAGAGACGATGCTGTCGAAATAGGGGCCGAGCCTCGTCTTGCGAAGCTTGAGGTCGAGGGTCTTGGCATGTGCGTTGGTGACCAGGTTGACCGACTTGCCGTTGTGCCTCAGAAAAAGCAGAAAATCGGTCACGTGCGGGTGTACGGCGATCAGGTGGTCCACGTCCCGCTTCAGGAGCGGGATGTCCAGCCCCAGGCGGGAGGACCAGTAATCCAGGTCGGTCCAGTTCAAGGTGTTTTCCTGGGACCGGAACAGCGCGAAGAGCTTCTCCTTTGCGACTTCCAGCGGCAGGTCGTGCTTGCGGGAAAATATGCGCGGAACGTGCTCCAGCCAGAAATGGTCGTCGAAGTGCCGGTCCAGGAGGGTTCCGTCCATGTCCAGGAGCACGGTGTCGATGGCATGCCAGTCCAGTTTCATATGATACTCACCAGGCGGTAAACGAGGCGTGCTCAGATAGCGTTCAGTTCTATGAACTTCCTGACTTCCGCCAGATCGGCATCAAGGATTTTGCAGCGGGTGGGAAGCTTCTCTATCCCTTCAAGCGAAGCAGGCTTTTCCGGTTTTCGACCTGTTGCGATTATGACGGCTTCGTCGAATTTCGCCGGGTGGGCCGTTGCCAGGCAGATCACGGGGATGCCGGAATCGAGGTGATCGAGGGCCGCCCTTACGCCCACCGCCGTGTGAGGGTCGAGCAGGTAGCCGTTCCGGTTGTCGAATGTCTTTATGGTTTCCAGCGTTTCCTCGCGATTTACCGATTGGGAGAGGAAGTCGCCGGAAACGGTTTTCTTTTCACCATCGGAAAATTCCATCCTGCCGGTTTGGGCGAAACTCCTGAAAGTATCCCGGACTCTGGCGGGGTTCTCGCCGAACAGGTAGTAGAGGTAGCGTTCGAAATTGGATGCGACCTGGATATCCATGGAGGGCGAGAGGGTCGGCACGACTTCGCCCAGGGAATAGTCGCCTTCATTGACAAACCTTGTAAGTATGTTGTTTTCGTTAGTGGCCAGGATGAGGCGTTTTATGGGAAGACCCATCCGCTTGGCAACGTATCCGGCGAATATGTCGCCGAAATTGCCGGTGGGCACTGAAAATATCACATCGGTACCGATCTTGTCTGCCACGTGGAAGTAGGCGTGGAAATAGTAGACAACCTGGGCGAGGACCCTGGCCCAATTGATGGAGTTGACCGCGCCGAGCGAATATTTCTCCTTGAACAGAAGGTCATTGAACATGGCTTTCACCATGTTCTGGCAGTCATCGAAGGTCCCGTTCACTGCCACGTTGTGAACGTTATCGTCCAGAACCGTGGTCATCTGCAGGGCCTGGACCGGCGATGTCTTGCCATGGGGGTGGAGGATGAAAATCGCGATGTTCTTCCTTCCACGAACTCCGCATATGGCTGCGCTTCCCGTGTCGCCGGAGGTGGCGCCCACGATGTTCATTTTGCATCCGCTTTCCTGGAGCAGGTATTCGAAAAGGTTTCCCAGCAACTGGAGGGCAACGTCCTTGAATGCCAGGGTCGGACCGTGGAACAGTTCCAGGATGTGCACTCCGCCCACATGGACAGTCGGCGTGACCTGCGGATGCTGGAATGCGTCGTACGACCGGTCGATCAACTGTTTCAGGTCAACTGCGGGGATGTCGTCGCTGAAGAGGGAGATGATACGGAATGCCAGCTCCCGGTAGGGCAAACTGCGCCATTCCTCCAGGGTCTGCAGGTCGACATGGGGAATACTTTGCGGCAACAGAAGCCCGCCATCCGTTGCCAGGCCCATCATGACCGCTTCCTTGAACGATACCGGCTCTATACCGCCCCTTGTGCTGATATATTTCATCTCTTATCTCTTTATCCCTTCGTCACGGTTTTTGATAACGTTTCAATATAGCAGCAAATCCTTGAAATGGGAAGATGTTCGCAACAATAAACGTCCTTTGTGCGGTGTAATAAAAGACATGCATCGATCCCTGACATGCATTGCACCCATTTGCCAGGCTTGGACGGTTTACCGGTTCGTATTGTTGAAGCCAAACAAGTATGTGTTGACATTGGAGATTTCAAATGATATGTATTTGTTTCAATTGGTGCATGTTAATGGGAATGTTTGAAGCACGAAAGGACTCCCATGCAGAATTTCAACATAAGAAACCTGCTGAACCGCCTCAATCCCGTCTGCACCCGGGCACTGGAAAGTGCTGCCGGCATGTGTGTCTCACGTACCCATTACGAGGTAACTGTTGAACATCTTTTTGCCGGGCTGATGGAAGAACCGCGGTGTGATGTGGCGCTTGTCCTCAGCCGGTTCCAAATCGACCCGGCAAAGGTAAAACGGTTGCTGGAGCAGTCCGTCGAACAATTGAAAACCGGCAACGGCGGGAAACCTGTATTTTCCCCCCTTGTCATCCAGTGGTGCCGGGATGCCTGGCTTGTCTCGTCGATAGACCTCTCGCAGCGGCATATCCGCTCAGTGTCGCTGCTTGTTGCCCTGCTTGCCAGGCCGCTGCAGCTGGCAGAATGTGGCTACATCGAATTGCTCCGCTCGTTATCCTTCGAAGAACTGGTAAACCGGTTTCCGGGTATCGTTGACGGTTCGATAGAAGACTCGTTCGAAGAAAAGTGGCCAGTGCGGGAAGAGGCAACCCCCGAAGGAACTACTGCGTTGTCCCGTTTCTGCACCGACTTCACAGACAGGGCGAGAAACGGTGAGATCGACCCGGTGTTCGGCAGGGACAGTGAAATTTCAAGAATGATGGAAATCCTGGCCAGGAGGAGGAAAAACAATCCCATCGTAGTCGGTGAGGCGGGCGTGGGCAAAACTGCCGTTGTTGAGGGGCTCGCACTGCGGATAGCCGAGCGCGATGTGCCGGAATTCCTGCTTGATGTGTCCATCCTCGGCCTCGATTTGGGCCTCCTTCAGGCAGGGGCAGGGGTGAGGGGGGAATTCGAGAACCGGCTGAAGTCAGTGATAGCAGAGGTCAAGGCTTCGCCGAAACCGATCGTCCTGTTCATCGACGAGGCGCACGTTCTTATAGGGGCAGGGGGGCAAGCCGGGGGAGGGGACGCGGCGAATCTTCTCAAGCCGGCGCTGGCACGTGGAGAGTTGCGCACCATAGCTGCAACGACCTGGTCGGAGTACAAGAAGTACTTCGAAAAGGATGCCGCCCTGGCACGCAGGTTCCAGCCGGTTAAGCTGGACGAGCCGTCCGTTGACACCGCGGCGCTCATATTGCGCGGGCTCAAGGAAAAGTACGAAAAGGCCCATGGGGTGACGGTCCGAGACGATGCGATAACGGCTGCCGCCGAACTGGCCGGACGCTACATATCGGGACGGCAGCTTCCTGACAAGGCTGTCGATCTCCTGGACACCAGTGCTGCGCGGGTGAAGATCATGCTTACTGCCAAGCCCGCCCGGATGGAGAACAGGGAACGGGCGATAAGTGCGCTGGAGCGGGAGAAGCGCGCACTTGAAAGGGACAGGCAGCACGGGTTGCCGGTTGATGAAGACAGGCTTGGGGAGCTGGATGCGCGAATCAGCTCGATCACCTGTGAACTTGGGGAGATATCGGCTCGATGGGAAAAAGAGCGGGAGCTGGTTCGCAAGCTTGTGGAACTCCGGCGGGAGCTGGGAGAAATGGCTGCCCAGGACACGGCGGTCGGTTCCCTGCCGGAGAAAAACGCAAGACTCGGCGAAACGGCTGATGAATTGAAACTTCTGCAGGACGGTTCACCGCTGGTTCGCGTGGAAGTTGATCCAGACGTTGTGGCAAAGGTGGTTTCGGACTGGACCGGCATTCCCCTGGGCAAGGTGCTGCGGGACCAGGCCCGGGACGTCATGCGTCTCAGGGACGCCCTGCGCAGGCGGATCAAGGGGCAGGACGACGCGCTGCACATCATCTGCGAGACGCTCAAGGCGGCGAAAGCGGGCTTGAACGAGCCCACCAGGCCCCAGGGCATATTCCTGCTCGTCGGACCGTCCGGTGTGGGCAAGACCGAGACCGCCCTTGCGGTGGCAGACCTGCTGTACGGCGGGGAACGCTTTGTAACCACCGTTAACATGAGCGAATTCCAGGAGGCGCACACGGTAAGCCGCCTGATCGGCTCGCCCCCGGGCTATGTTGGTTTTGGGGAGGGAGGCGTGCTTACCGAGGCGGTGCGGCGCCAGCCCTATTCGGTAGTTCTCATGGACGAAGTGGAAAAGGCCCACCTGGACGTGGTGAATCTCTTCTACCAGGTCTTCGACAAGGGGATCCTGTCGGATGGGGAAGGGCGCGAGATCGATTTCAGTAATACGGTCCTGTTCCTCACCAGCAACCTGGCATCGGACATAATTTCCCGGTTGTGTTCCGGCGTTGGAAAGCTCGATCCGCACGCACTTGTCGATGCCATCAGGCCCGTGCTCTCACGGCATTTCAAGCCGGCTCTCCTTGCGCGGATGACCATCGTCCCGTTCTGCCAGCTGGATCCGGGCGCCATGAAGGAGATTGTGACCTTGAGATTGGCGAAGCTCGCTTTCCGCCTGCAGGAGGGCAACAGGATGCAGCTCACCTATTCAAAAGGAGTGGTTGATCGGATCGCGGAACGCTGCACGGAAGTGGAAACCGGAGCCCGAAACATAGACCATATCATGCGGGGGACCATCCTTCCCCAGTTGTCTGCTAAGATCCTGGAGCATATGGGTGAAGGGGGAATGGCGTCGTCGGTCCGCCTGTCGACGGGGAAGGATGGAGGGTTCTCGGTCAGTTTCAAGGGGTGAGTTGTCTTCTTGTTCAGGCATCGATAGGTGTTGTGAATGATTTTCTGCCTGGCAGACAACGGGCTGGGCGTCACAGATTGTGAAAAGTACGAACTGCGTTAAATGTTTGACATTGATAATAAAGGTATTGTTAATAACAATTTCGAAAACTGGACATGGGGTTCCACATGGGCCCTGGAGGCGTACAGGAGGCGAAAGAAAATAAATGAGCATCGCGAAGCCGTTGTTCTGGCACCAGGGGATATATCTGCAGCCGCAGCATTTTCAGCTTCTCGACCGTGCCTGCCAGGGACTGTTCGAGCCGTACCGGAACTACCTGGTTCCGGAATTCTGGGGGGTGGGCGGCATGGAAATCCTGCAAGGCGCGCTGGCCGCGGGTTCCTTTGATCTGCAGAAGGGGGATTTCCTGTTCGGGGACGGGACGCACGTATCCCTCCCGGGAAACGCCCTGATTGATGCCCGTGCTTTCGACCGGTCCTGGGTGAAGGATGGAAAGCCCTTTACCGTATACCTTGGCCTCAAGAACTGGGACGATTCGGGGGAGAACGTCACGGTGCTGCCGACGCTTAAAAGCGTGGAAGCGGCGCAAACGCGGTTTGTCGCATCGGCGGACAGCGAGGCGACCGGAGACCTGCACGAGGGGGGACCGGAAGCGCAAGTAAAACGGCTCTCATTTGCGCTGAAGATATTCTGGGAGACGGAAACCGACAAGTTGGGCGACTATCAGCTGATTCCCCTGGCCCAACTGGAAAAATTCGGTGCAGAAGTCAGGCTGTCCGGCGATTTCATCCCCCCCTGCATCGCCCTTTCCGCATCGACATCCCTGCAGAAGCTCGGTGAGGAAATCCGCGACCAGGTCACTGCCAGGGCATACCAGCTGGAAGAGCACAAGAGCAGGCGCGGAGTGCAGACTGCTGAATTCGGCTCGAGAGACATGGTGTATTTCCTTGCGCTCAGATCAATCAACCGCTATGTCCCGCTTCTTTTCCACTGCACCACGGCTGAACGCACCCATCCGTGGCACCTGTACGGCATACTGCGGCAGCTGGTCGGCGAGCTCACCACGTTTTCAGAGCAGGTGAGCGTCTTGGGAGAAATGCCGAACGGCGATAAGAAAATCCCGGATTACAATCACCGAAAGCTGTGGGAGTGCTTTTCCGCGGCACAGGACCTGATCACGCACCTCCTGGATGAAATAACCGCCGGTCCCGAATATGTCATACGGCTCGTAAGCGACGGCACCTACTTCGCCTCCGAGCTGAAGCCGTCCATATTCGAGGGGCGCAACCGTTACTACCTGGCGGTCAGGACCGACACCGATCCGAAGGGCGTGCTGCAGGCCCTGGAAGACCTGGCCAAGCTGAGTTCCGGGGACTTCATGCACACACTCGTCACCCAGGCCTTGCCGGGGATCACCCTGGAGCACCTTCAGGTCCCGCCGCAGGAGTTGCCGCGCCGCGCCCATACGGTCTATTTCAGGATAGACCACCACGACGACCAGTGGGCATCGGTCGAGAAAAACCGCGCAATCGCACTTTACTGGAGCAGCGCTCCGGAGGATGTTGAAATCGAGCTCATGGTCGTTGGAAAATAGAAGCAGCCCTATGAACATGTCCTTTTTCAAGAATGAGCTGGCTAGATTGAAGGCGCTGGCGAACGAATTCGCCGAAGCAGTTCCCGCGCTTGCCCCGCTTCTTGGGGGGGTGGGGGAAGACCCGGACGTGGAGCGCCTTCTGGACACCGGGGCGTTCAGCAACGGTTTGCTGGGAAGCAGGCTGAAGAGTGACTTCCCCGAACTTGTACAAAACCTTGCCGACCTCGTTCTCCCCCATTATTTGCGCCCTTTTCCAGCCTCGACCATCGTCGGGTTCAGCCCGGGGCCCGGCATGAAAGGGGACGTGACCATTCCCTCCGGAACCCCTCTTGCTTCCACTCCGGTCGATGGGACAACGTGCTGGTTCACCACAACAAGCGACCTGGAAATCCATTCCCTGGAGATAAAGGATTGCCAGGTCGGCAAGGGATCGGCGAATGCCGTTCGTATTCGGTTGCCGATTGAGCTGAATGGTGTTTCCCTTTCCGAATGGCGGCCGGAATGCCTGCATGTTTTCCTCGCCGGCGAGCGTGCATCGGCCACAGAATTGTACAAGCTCCTCAACACCGGCCTGAAACGCATAGAGATCGTTCCCTGCGACGGCGGTTCGTGCGTTTCCCTTCCTCCCCAATCCCTGAAGCCGCTCGGCTATCAAGAGCGGGAAAGCCTGCTCCCCTATCCGCCCCACGCCTTTCCAGGCTACCGCCTGCTCCAGGAGTATTTCAACGCCCCGGAGAAGTTCCTTTTCTTCGAACTGGGCGGATGGGAACGATGGGAAAACCGGGGCGCCGGCAGGCAATTCACCATCATCCTAGATTTTGAAGGACATGCAGACGAAGAACAATGGATGGGCCATGTTGCGTTCGTGCCGAATGCAGTTCCTGCAGTCAACCTGTTTTTCCGCAATGCCGATCCGGTCTACTTAAACCATCGCGACAGGCGTTATCTTATCCGACCCAGCGGTCCAACTCCGGACTATCACCGTGTCTTTGCCGTCGACCGGGTATCAGGATTGTCGCGCCGGACCGGGCGGCAAAGAAGCTACGCGGCACTCGAACTGTTCGGTCCCGACGTCTCGTCTGAGCCGGTATACAACGCGAGTTTCGAAAAATCGCCGTCGGGTTATGGCCATGATGCCTATCTCAGGGCAGCTTTTCCCGATGGGGTAGATTTCATTGGCGGAGAAACCCTGTCCATGGAACTGACCTGCACTAACGGGATCCTTCCGGAAAGCCTGCGGGTGGGCGATATCCGCATTCCGGGACCCGGCATGCCGCCGGACGTCGCCTTCAGCAACATTACCCCGGTCAATCCCGGAGTGTCGCCGCCCCTCGGGCCGGAGCTCCTGCGGCAGCTCACCACCCACCTCTGCCTGAACCTGGTGACGCTTGGCAAAACCGAGCACCTGCACTCCCTGTTGCGACTCTACCTTCAGCATGATGGTACGCCGGACAGCCCCCGGGCTGCCAATAAAAAAAGGATCGAGGGGATCCGGGACGTAAAGATAGCGCAGAGCGAATCCATGGTGGCGGGTGTACCCATAAGGGGCAGCGACATCAGGCTGAAAGTCCGGGAGGACCATTTTGCCGGGCCGGGGGATTTGTACCTGTTCGGTTGTGTCCTCGACCGTTTTTTCGCCGAATACGCCTCCATGAACTGCTACACCAGGCTGGAGGTAGAAGGACTTCTGCGGGGGGAGATTTGCCGGTGGCCCATACGTCAGGAATGACAACGCTGATCGGCGAACTGCTGGAAAGGGGCCACGAGTTCTCCTTCGTCCAGGTCATGCGCCTTGCACGCCGGTACCTTGACCCGGAAGGGGAAGCCGGCATACCCGGCATCCCCTGGCAGGAGCGGGTCCGCATCCGCCCCGAACTGTCCCTGGCGTTCCCCGCCGCCGACGTGGCAAAGGTGGAGCGGCAAGGGGAGGATCTTCTCGTCACCGCTACCTTCCTCGGCCTCTACGGCCCCGCCTCACCCCTGCCCACCTTCTACACCGAAGACCTCATGGACGAAGCGTCAGGCGACGAAACGGTCTTCCGCGACTTCCTGGACATCATCCACCAGCGGCTCTACCACCTGTACTTCGAGTGCTGGAGCAAATACCGGCTTTCGATCCGCATCATCGAAGAAAACAACCCCATAGACCGGGAGCGGCTCCTGTGCCTCATCGGCCTCGGCGAAAGAGAGCTGTCCGAAAGCATTCCCGACTCGTACAACCTTCTGCGCTACGCCGGCATCCTGACACAGCACCCCCGTTCCGCCACAGGGCTTGCGGCCATGCTGCGGGACATGCTGGGCATGAAAGGCATCCGCATCATGCAGAACGTGAAGCGCATGGTCCCCATTCCGCCGGACCAGCGCATGCGGCTGGGCCTGGGTAACTGCCACCTCGGCATCGACACGGTGCTGGGCAGCGAAATCGCCGACCGGATGGGGAAGATCCGCATCCGGATCGGCCCGCTCAGCTGGCGGGAATTCAACGACCACCTGCCGGGGACGGCCCGGCATGAAAAGCTCACCCGGTATACCCGGTTCTATCTCACCGACCCCCTGGAAGTGGACGTGGAACTGGCCCTTGGCGCAGGCGAGGCCAGACCGATCGTTCTCGGCGACCCCGAGGCCCGCCTCGGGCTCAACACCTGGTGCTTCTCCGGCGACAGCCTGGGGGAAGTGAGCGCCGTGTTCCGCATGGAGGCCATGCCGGGCATGCGCACCCCTCGCAAGGTTGGCCGGACCCCGCGGCAGAGCCGCACCTTCGTCGACCATTACCGTGAAGAGCGGGCAGCCCTGGACAGGCTGGCGGCCCGGTATGTCGAAGAGCACCCCAACCTTGCGCCCATGATGAGCGGCCCCCTGGCCGACCAGGGAGTGGAGAGGCTCTTCGAGGGGACCGCCTTCCTCAACGCCCTCCTCAGGCAGAAGCTGGAAGACGACATCCCCGAGTTCATCCATGAAGTGATGGGAGAGTTGCAGCCGGAACATCTGCGGCCGGTCCCGGCAATGACCGTAGTGGCGTTCACGCCCAAGGCGAACCTGACGGAACCGCAGATCATACCCAGGGGGACGCATCTCGACTCAATACCGGTGGACGGGACTGCCTGCCGGTTCACCACCTGCTTCCCGGTAGAGGTGCAACCGCTGGTTCTTCTCGACGCTTTTTCTACGCAAATCCCCGGCAAATATCCCCAGGTATCGCTCAAGCTGGAGTTGAGGCACCTTCCCCTTGCTGACTGGCCTGTCAGGAGCCTGCGCCTTTATCTTGCCGGAGAATGTTCACACGCAGCCGATCTCTACCTTCTGCTTACCCGCCATCTGAAAAGAATCATAATCGAGCCGGAGGAAACCGGAGAACCTGCCATGCTGGACGCAACCCACCTGAAGCCGGTTGGTTTCAGCAAGGGAGAAATGATGATTCCGTCGATGCATTCAGGCACGTGGGAACTGGCGCGGGAGTATTTCATCCTGTCGGACAAGTATCTTTTTCTCGACCTCGTGGGGTTGGAAACCTGGCATGCACGCGGACAGGGGGCGCGCTTCGAAATCCGCTTCGAGCTGGAAAACGCGCCTTTTCCTCCGCGACGGATCACTCTCCAGGATTTCGCGCTTAACGCCGCACCGGCATTGAATCTTTTCCCGCAGGAAGCAAATCCCATTTTCCCGGGTAAACAAATAGCCCCTTACCGGATCACCCCTGCTGCGGAAAATCCGGGGCACTACGAGATATATTCCATAGAGAATGTTACGGCAACACTGGAAAACGCCCTGCAGGAAATGCCTCTCGCCCGAGCCAGGCTTGGAGATTCACGTTCTTCCCGGCTCCCCGCATATCAGGTTACTCACGAACTATCGCCGGTTCGCGGCAAGCCGGAGGCCTTTCTGCATCTGGAACGGTCCGGTTCAGTGGGAATATCCAGGCTTGAGGTAAAGCTCGCCTGCACCAACGGGACATTGCCGGAAAGACTGGGGCCGGGTGAGATTTGCCAGGGAAGCGATACCTCACCGAACTTCGCCACGTTCTCGAACTGCAAGCCGGTAGCATCATCCTTTGCGCGGACACCGGAGGGGAACTACCTTTGGAGGCTTCTGTCCGTCTACGTTTCGAATATTTCCTTTTTCAATGCTGAAAGTTTGCGCAGAATTCTCAAGCTGATCAGTCTTTCCGCAGGAAAAAATCAACCCGAAACTATCCGCAACGAAAAACGCATCGACGGGATTTCGGATATCCGGATACAGCCTTCAGACAGGCTGCTCCAAGGTCGCATCCGGCGCGGCTGGTCAATACTGATCAAGCTTGACGCTGATTCATTCAGTTCTGGTGGTGATCTGTACCTGTTCGGGGCTGTGCTGGAGGAATGGCTGAGGGAATTTGTTAGTGAATCGTGCTTTGCGAGGACAGTCGTTGAAGTGGCGCAGGGTGGTCTCCGCTACGAGTGGCCGGCGAAGATGGGAAAAAGGCCCCTGCTTTGATGTCGGGAAAAGGAGGATGGGATGTTTGTTCCAACAGTGAAGAACCTTCCAGCGGTTGGCCAAAAAGTCAGGTTGGCTATCAAGGAAATGGAGACAGCAGCTCACAAGGCATTGGGAACTTTGAACAAGGCTGGTAATTACGTCGGGGACAACATGCTGGTTCGTCATTTGTATCAAGAAGAGGCAGAGGCGCTCTGGTATTACTTCGGGCATTTTTCGCTGCATGTTTCCCCAATCGTAATCTATGCGACATCAATTGAACAGGATTGGTCGCCCTATGGGAATGTGATAGGGCTGCAGCCATATCGCTTTGTGAATAATGACCCCCATTTACCGGTTGATATCTGCAAAACAGATAATTATGCAACATTAATACATGAAACTTTCCACGTCTGGCAGAGACAATATGGTGAGCTTGTAACAAGAAAAGCAGTACCATTACAATTACGATACAAAATATATAATATAGATCCATATTTGTATAAGGACAAAATTAAAAATCCAAGAGCATTTTTAAAATATTTTCTAAAATGCAATGTCGAGCAACAAGCACAGATAATGGAGGATTATGTAAAAGATCATAGAACATCTAAAAATGTGACAAAATATATCGACATACAAAATTATGTGAAAAATAAATATTTGATTCATAATGGAAATAACAAAAGAATACATATAGAAACTAGTGATAATTGCTAATAGACATCATATATGCCTGTTGTTCATGGTGTTTATATAAGTAATTGCTTACAGTATCAATATTGTATATATAAGCATTAATACTGTATTGAGTGATAATAAGCTTTATATAAACTATTTAATTGCAAAAGGATAAAACAATGATTGTTTGTGTAAAAAAATATAATTATTTTATGATGGTCATTATTATTTTATTGATAATATATGGCTGTCAGCCAATAGCACGCTTGACTATTGTAGACATCTCTGATCCCGAACACCCTGTAATATGTTTGAGCAAAGATCCTCATTGTATTGGGATACTATCATCAATGACCCATGTAAGTATACTAGAGGTAAATAGTTCCAATCGGCAAATAAAAGAAATGTGGTGGTTGCACAAAATTGACAGTAAAGAAAAGTTTGTAGCTAAATACGGCATTCCTCCGAGAGGTTGGGAAGAAACTAAACCAGCGTTACCTCTAGAGATGAACAAAATATATCAAGTTAATGGAAATTATTATTTTTCCATCTACAAAAAAAATAATATTGTCAAATCGATAGTTAGTAGACATCTTGAGACAGTGCATAATAAATTGACAGAAAAATAGGCGGTTAGATGACAAATGACAACGTTAATATATATAAAATACGCTATGCTCGGTTCAATTGTCATCGTCAATATTTGTAGTTGCAGGCCTATAGGGAGATTGTCGATAATTGACATTTCAGACCCATCACATCCAGTCATATGTATAAGCAGAGATCCACATTGCATCGGGATGCATCAGTCTATGACGTTTGTAAGCATAGACGAGGTCGATATAAATTATCACGTAATAAAGGAAATGTGGTGGTTAGAAAAATATGGAAGCCAAAAAAAATTTGTAACTAAATATGGCGTGGTGCCTGAAGGTTGGAGAGAATATAAACCTGCTTTGCCGATCGAATTCAATAAAATATATGATGTAAATGGAGACTACTATTTTGCCATCTACAAAAAAAATAATATTGTTAAATCGATAGTTAGTAGACATCTTGAGACAGTGCATAATAAATTGACAGAAAAATAGGCGGTTAGGTACTAAATGGAAACGTTAATATATATAAAATACGCTATTCTCGGTTTAATTGTCATCGTCAATATTTGTAGCTGCAGACCTATAGGGAGATTGTCGATAATTGACATTTCCGATCCATCACATCCAGTCATATGTATAAGCAGAGAGCCACACTGCATTGGAATACATCAGTCTTTGTCACGTGTGAACATAGAAGAAGTAGACAGAAACGGTCATACAAAAAAAGAAATGTGGTACATAAGAAATATCGGCAGTGAACAAATATTTGTGACTAAATATGGTGTGCTCCCCCAAGGTAGGGAGGCAGATAAACCTGCCTTGCCTTTAGAACTAAACAAAATATATGAAGTTAATGGAGATTATTATGCCATTTATAAACATAACAACAGAATATAATTTGTTGTCTGTAAAAGTTTGGAAAAAGTATAAAAGGTTATACCGAAATAACAGATGCCATCAATTGCAGGCAATACAGCTGCATACTTATCTATTGAGATAACTTCATAATAAAGGAAGCTCACCATGAAAACTTTCCACGTCTTCAAACATCCGGCCAAAGGATACAAGGCAATAAAAGCAGGTTTTTCATGGCCCGCACTCTTTCTTACTTTCATCTGGCTATTTGCAACGGGGCTGTGGGGATTGGCCATCTTATGGCTTGTCATTCCCATTGGACATTTTATTTTTGATATGATGGCTTACTACGCATTGGACGGCCTTGCATTGGACCTGTCCTATGTTTTCGGATATGCCCTGGATCTTGCTCTCTTTATTGTCCCCGCCTGGTATGGAAACAGGTGGCGGGAGGCGAAATTATTGAAACGAGGATATGAACTGCTCGGTACGGTGCGGGCTAAGTGGCCGTATGATGCAATCAACATGGCACAGCAAGGGAAATATGAGAGTTGCGTCTGACTCCGGCGACTAGAGATCGGTGCACCTGCAGGAATCATGCTTCAGTCATGTGCAAGAGGAGGCGAAATGACAAACGGTTATCTGCGAAACACACCAACCTACAGCTTTGAAATTTTTGGCATCGAAGCTGTTACCTCGGTCCTCAACTTCACGGCAGTCGAAAACATTTCCTCTCCTTTTGAAACCAACGTTTCGCTGCTCAGTAAAGACGAAATTGATGCAATGCAAGTCATTGGGAAAGAGGCCTTGCTGACAGTCAGTACTGGTCTTGGTGATCGATACTTTCACGGCGTCATCAGCCAGTTCGTCCAGTCAGGGCGCGATGGCAGCACGAAATTCTACCAGGCGCTTGTCGTTCCCGAGCTCTGGCTCCTTTCGCTCAGCCAGAATTGCCGGATTTTCCAGAACATGAAAGTTCAGGAAATAATCAGCAAAATACTCGAGGAAAATGGCATAACCTCTGACTGTTATTCCTTTCGCCCTCCCCGTGATGATCTGAAGAGGGAATATTGCGTACAATACCGGGAAACGAACCTTGAATTCATCTCCCGGCTCCTGGCTGAGGAAGGCATCTTCTATTTCTTTGAGCACCGGAAAGACAAACACATCCTGGTATTCTCCGACACCAGCGCCGCCTACCAGTCCATACCCGGGGACAATGCGGTCACCTTCAATCCCCCCAGCGGTCTGACGCCCGGAAATGAATGCATACTGGGCTTGAACGTGACCAGCCGGGTCCGGCCGAACCTTGCCAGCTATCGGGACTTCAACTTCGAAAAGCCGACCCATGACCTGACTGCCCGCAAAAAGGACGATTCAAACCGGCAATTCGAAATCTACGATTATCCCGGGAACTATCACCAGTCTGAAAACGGAAAGAGGCTGGCGCGCATCCGCCAGGAAGAGTTGGTGGCGCTCCGGCAGAAAGCGGAAGGGAAAAGCACCAGTCCCCGTTTTACCTCCGGCTTTACCTTTACCCTGACCGACCACGATCATGACCGGGTGAATCGCGAATATCTGTTTGTGCAGGTTGCGCATTCCGGGGATCAGCCGCAGGCGATGGAAGAAAAGTCTGGCGGCGGATCAGGCAATAATTACTGGAATACGTTTGTCGCCATTCCATCGGAGGTCACCATAAGGCCGAAGAAAATACAGAAACCCTTTGTGAAAGGCGTCCAGACCGCCACCGTGGTCGGCCCGAAGGGAGAAGAGATCCATACCGACGACTATGGCCGGGTCAAAGTCCAGTTCCACTGGGACCGGGAGGGACAGCGAAACGACAGGAGCTCCTGCTGGATAAGGGTTGCCCAGAGTTGGGGTGGCGGCACTCGGGGGGCACAATACATTCCGCGCATCGGAGACGAAGTGCTGGTGGATTTTCTGGAAGGGGACCCCGACCGGCCTATCGTAACCGGCAGCGTCTACAACGGCGACAATCAGCCCATCAACAGCCTGAAGAAGAGCATTACGCAGAGCGGGTTCAGGACCAAGACCCACAAGGGGGACGGCTTCCACGAGCTGAGGTTTGACGACGCCAAGGGGAAGGAGGAGATATTCCTGCACAGCCAGAAGGACATGAACATGGTGGTCCTGGACCGGAGAGGAGAGACGATCGGCGGCGACAGCGGCACTGTCATCAGCAGGAACCGCGATGTGTCGGTCGGAGGCGACAGCTATACCGTGGTCACGGGCAAAGCAACGGAGATGGCCAAAGAGGTTGTCATAGCTGCCGACAGCAAGATCACCATCGTCTCCGGGGCAAGCTCAATCGTCATCACTCCCGAAGGCATAAAGATCAATAATGCGCAGCGCGTCGACATCAACGACGGCAGCAGCGCCTCCATGCCCGAAAAGCGGCCGGTGAACGGGAGCACGGGCAAAGGCGGCGGCGGTGGAGGCAGAAAGGGCGGCTCTTCAGCCGAGGAATCCGCCGGGCCTGCCGCTGCTCCATTGCAACCCCCAGAGGCAGCTCCCGCAAAAGATGTCGCACCTCCTGCCGATGACATGCAAACGGGAGCGGTCGGCAATAAATTGTCCGGACCGGGGGACCTGGTGTCTTCCGGGACGCCATCCCCCGGAGGGGGAAAACCGCCCACCATGAACGACCTGAACGCTCTCAAGAACCAGGCGCTCCAGGAGGGGCGCGACAGGCTGACCGGCGAGATCTCGCAGACGAAGGCAAAGCTTCTGGAAAAGACAGGCATAGCTGACTTGCAGGACAAGGTGGGAAAACTTTCGGAAAAACCTGCCGGCCTGCTGGGCGACAGAGGGATCAAGCCCGATGATCTCAAGAAAACATTTTAGGAGCACATCTTGAAAACGATATCGAGAATAATGTTGAAACGTCGGTAGACTATGTAAGCATTGACGCAAAAAAGCTGGTTTGAAATTAAATGAAAAGATGCTGCGGCAGTTGATTTCCGTCAATGCTTTACAATCCGCCCGCGCCTGCGGTATGCTTGTCTCTGCAGTTCAGCAGAAAGCAGGGGCACGCATGTCGACACGGATAAAAATACTTCCGGAAAACCTGACCAACAAGATTTCGGCCGGCGAAGTGGTGGAGCGACCTGCTTCCGTGGTCAAGGAGTTGGTGGAGAATTGCATTGATGCGGGGGCAAGCGAGATCGTGGTGGAGATCGAGTCCGGAGGTAAACGTCTCATCAAGGTGAGCGACAACGGCTGTGGCATGTCGCGCGAGGATGCTCTCCTGGCCCTGGAACGGCACGCTACGAGCAAGATTTCATCGGATGACGACCTCGGGTTCATATCCACCCTCGGTTTCAGAGGAGAGGCGCTGCCGTCGATCGCGTCCGTTTCCCGCTGGGTCCTGGCGACACGGGAACAGGGGTGCATCGAAGGTACCGAAATCTATGGCGAGGGCGGGCGTATCAGGGATGTGAAGGCCAGGGGGATGGCCGAAGGCACGATCATCGAGGTCCGAAACCTCTTTTTCAACACTCCTGCCAGGCTGAAATTCCTCAAGAGCAACGAAACCGAGGCGGGGCACGTGGGGGACCAGTTGACCAGGCTGGCCCTTTCCAGGCCCGATGTCCGATTCACCTATGTGAACGACGGCAGGACGGTCTTCCGCGCGCTGAACGGCGCTCTGGAGGACAGGGTGGCCGCTTTGCTCGGGCGGAGCATTTCCGCTGGGCTCTATCCGCTGGAATGCACGGGGGAGGAGCTTTCCCTGAAAGGTTTGGCAGGAAAGCCCGATTCCAACCGCTCATCCTCTTCCCACCTGTATACCTTTGTCAATGGCCGTTTTGTGAGAGACCGCCTGATACAGCACGCGATTATGCAGTCATACCGGCAGCTTCTGGAGCGGGGCCGCTATCCGGTGGCAATACTCTTCCTGAATACGCCGGTGGAAGATGTGGACGTGAATGTTCACCCGACCAAGCATGAGGTCCGCTTCAGGAACCAGAGCCTGGTTCATGATTTCATTGCTTCGGCACTGGAAAAGCATCTTGGTTCTACACCCTGGATGGCAAAACCGGCAATCAAAGCTGTATCGTATTCTCACGCCGAACAGGGTTTGACGGCGGAGTCTTCTGCCATTAGCGTCAAGGAAACCCCGTTCGTGTATGATACGTTCGGGGATGTGCGCGTCGCGGAACAGGTGGGGCTCCCGGTAGATGTTCCATCGAAGTTTGCACCCCAAGCCGTGGAAGAGGCAAAGCCTTTGGAAACGGAAGGTTTTTTCTCAAGCCTGCGGGTGATAGGACAGTACCTGGGAGCATATCTGATTTGCCAGGGCGGTGATGACCTGTTGATCATCGATCAGCACGCAGCCCATGAACGTGTTGCCTTCGAGCGCCTGCGGATGGATTTCTCGGCCGGAGAGGTGGAGTCCCAGGGAGTGCTTTTCCCGGAGGTGGTGGAGTTCACCCATGGTGAGGCGTCGGTCGTGGACGCACACATGCCGATGCTTCGCAAGCTGGGTTTTCACCTCGACGATTTCGGCGGCACGGCGAAGGTGCTGAATGCTGTACCGCGTATCCTGGCCTCCGGACCGTATATGCAGGCGTTGCGGGATATCATCGAGGAAGTTGCTTCATTTGGAAAAAGCCGCACGCTTGACGTTCTGCAGGAGGACCTGCTGGTGAGGATCGCCTGCCACAGCGTGATCCGTGGCCGGAGCAGCCTTTCCGGAAACGAGATAAACGCTTTGCTGGCCAGTCTTGATTCGGTGCCTTTTGCGAGCAACTGTCCTCACGGAAGACCGGTTTACCGGACCATCACCCGTCCCGATGTTGAAAAAATGTTCAAAAGGCTGTGAATTGGAAGAGATGAACCCCGACGGGAAAATACTCATAGTCGTCGGCCCCACGGCATCGGGCAAAACCGACCTTGCGGTGAGGATCGCGGAACAGGTCGACGGCGAAATCGTCAATGCGGACTCCATGCAGGTATACCGGCGCATGGACATTGGTTCTGCAAAGCCTTCACCCGAGTTGAGAGGAAAGGTCCCACATCACCTCCTGGATATAGTCGACCCTGATGAGCCTTTTACCGCGGCCGATTTTCGCAGGGAAGCGCGCAGGACCATTGCCGGGATCCATGGGCGCGGCAAGAGAGCCATCCTATCCGGAGGCACCGGTCTTTATATCAAGGCTTTGACGCGGGGCCTGGCTGAATCCCCCGGCAGCGACCGGACCATTCGCGACGAACTGAAACGTCAGGCTGAAGCCGAAGGCAATGAAGAGCTGCATAGAAGACTTGCGCTGGTTGACCCGCATACGGCCCGGCGGCTCCATCCCAACGACCGGCTGCGTGTTATCAGGGCGCTCGAGGTATTCAGGATCACAGGCAGACCGCTGTCGGAACTGCACGGCGAGCACCGTTTTGCGACCAGCAGCTACAGTTGCATGAAGCTCGGCCTGGCTCCGGACCGAGCCGAGCTTTACGCAAATATTGACAAGCGGGTCGAATGGATGATAGGTAATGGCCTTGTGGAGGAAGTGAAGAGCCTCCTCTCTTCAGGCTACGGCCCCATGCTGAAGCCCATGCGGTCACTCGGCTATCGCCAGATTTGCTCATTCCTCGCCGGGGAGTATTCGCTGGATGGGGCCATCGAACTCATCAAGCGGGACACCCGCAGGTATGCCAAGAGACAGTTGACATGGTTCAATCAGGACAGGGAAATTAATTGGATTGAATATCCGGTGAATGTTGGTATGATAATCGAAAATGTAAATGATTTTTTTTATTAAAGGAGAGGGGTATGGCCAAGGCACCATTCAATATCCAGGATCAGTACCTGAATCAGTCACGCAAGGAAAGAGTAAAGGTTGTTGTCTACCTCATGTCAGGGGAAAAAATGGAAGGTCACATCAAATCCTTTGACAATTTTTCCGTTCTGCTGGAAGTCAAGGGGGATATCCTCATTTACAAGCATGCAATAGCTTACATCACGTCGGTTGACGGAAGCTTCAAGCTGCACCAGTAGATTTTGAACCCAAAAGGGGGGAGGCAGGGAGGCGTGCATGGCGCCGCTCCGCTTTCCCCCTTTTCAATTCATCTCTTCGGATAGAAATACAATGCTTAACAAAAAATGGGTTTTCCCGGCTGTCACCATTATCATTGTGGTTATTTCCGGGATAATTCTTTACAGTTCGGGCAAGATCCTGCTGCCCGTTACAGTGGCGTTCGCCTTGGCCTTTCTGTTTGATCCCCTGGTCAGTTGTTTGCAGCGGCGAGGCTTCGGCAGGACAGTGGCCGTGCTGTCGGTCATCATGGCGGTTTTGCTGCTCACAATCCTTGCGGGCTTTTTTTTCGTTTCCTCCATTGCAGATGAATTCAAGAGCGTGGAGATCAATCTTCCCGAATATGCCGGCCGCCTGTACGGCATGATTCCCGAGGGGGTAAAGCACTACCTGGGCATAGAAACCTCTGAGAAAGCGTACCGGCAATTGCAGTCACTCCTGGAGCAGTTGCGCGGAGTCTCTTTCGACGTGGCGCGAGAAACGTTCTCCTACCTGAAGCAGGCCGTCACTTCGACACTTGCATTCATCCTCTCGATACTGGGCTACGTGGTGCTTCCCCTCTATCTATATTATTTCCTCAAGGACATGCCCAAGATCCATGCCGTAATCATCGAAGCGGTGCCGGAGAGGCACCGTCCCGTCCTTCTTGCCAAGGCGGGCGAGATACGTGAAATACTGTCCGGCTTCGTCCGGGGGCAGTTGACGGTTTGTGCCGTGCTGGCCGTTCTTTACAGTGCAGGTCTCCTGGTTATCGGGATCGATCTGGCAATCGTCATAGGAACGCTTTCGGGAATTCTGTTCATAATCCCCTACCTGGGGACGATGTTCGGAATCGTGTTTTCAATGACCATGGCTGCTCTTAAATTCCACGATATCCTCCACCCTTTCCTCTGCCTGGGATGGTTTGCCCTGGTCCAGGCCCTGGAAGGCGCGGTGATCACGCCCAAGATCGTAGGCGACCGCGTAGGACTCCATCCGGTTGTGACAATCATCGCGCTGCTCGTTGCGGGTCAGCTCTTCGGGATTGTCGGGATGCTCCTCGCCGTGCCTGCAACCGCGGTCCTCAAGGTTTTCATGTCGTCGTATCTCGGCTACTACCGTACCACCCCGTTCTTTTCCGGCAAATGAGCAAAGGACTGTTCATAGAGGCAATAGAGACGGGCAGCCTGGCGGACGAGGCAGGTCTCGGACCTGGCGACAGGCTCCTGGCAATCAACGGCCACAGGATGCGGGATGTCATAGATTTCTGGTTCCATGCCGGTGAAGGGGAACTGCTCCTGGAAGTGCTGAAGTCATCCGGCGAGATATGGGAGATTGAGGCGATCCGGGAAGAAGGGACTTCCCTCGGGATGCGTTTCCGTGCGCCGGCGCCCAGGCGCTGCGGGAATGCATGCCTGTTCTGTTTCGTGGACCAGCTGCCCAAAGGATTGCGCCGGACCCTGTACGTGAAGGATGAAGATTACCGGCTCTCTTTTCTTTACGGCAATTTCGTCACCCTGTCCACATTGAGTAAAAGCGGAATCCGCAGAATCCTGGATCAGCGCCTTTCGCCCCTTTACATTTCAGTACATGCAACCGAGCCTGAACTTCGGAGGGAACTGCTCGGAAATCCAGCCGCACCGCCTGTGCTCGACATCATCAGGGAGTTGATACAGGGGGGGATTACGGTTCATGCTCAGGTCGTTCTCTGCCCGGGCCTGAACGATGGCATTCATCTGGAAAGAACGGTTGCGGAACTTGCCGCGATGTATCCGGGAGTTGCTTCACTGGCCGTGGTCCCCGTAGGTCTTACCCGTCACCGGAAGTCTCTGCCCCGTCTGCAGCCGGTAACCAGGGAGTATGCATCCGGATTCGTTGCTGAATGGCGGCAACGTTCGATGACGATTGCCCGGGAGCTTGGCGCGCCGTTTCTTTTCCTGGCCGACGAGTTTTACCTGAAGGCAGGCAAGGCCTTTCCGCCTCTTTCGGAATACGGTGACCTGCCGCAGGTCGAGAACGGAGTCGGTATGATTCCGATTTTTCAGGCCGAAAGCGAAGCGGTTATAGCCGGTGCAGAGAGATTGGGACCGGCGACCCTGACCATAGTGACTGGCGAATCCCCATCTGCATACTTGGGCAGGTTCGTTGCGCAACTATCAAACAAGACCGGCGTCAACATGCAGTTGCTCCCCATTCGGAACACGCTGTTCGGAGACGAGGTGACCGTGACCGGGCTGGTTTCGGGAAAGGATATCTGCGCGCAGCTGAAAGGATCAGATCTTGGCGGGCTGGTGATGATTCCCGATGTCATGCTCAGGGAAGGGGACGGGCTGTTTCTTGATGATGTGACGTTAGCGGATGTGGAAAAGGAGCTGGAAACCGGAGTCTGTGTTTTCGAGGCCACCCCCACGGGGCTCTATGCGGCCCTGAAGGGCCTGCTCCGATGATGGAGGGTTATTTCTTCTTCTTTGTCTCCAGTTCCAGGTCCAGGTTCTTCAGCTTTTCTATGCCCTGGCGAAGTTCCTTGTTCTCCCGTGCCAGGGACAGGTTCATGCTCTTGAGCGAAGAATAAGAGTTTCTAAGGCTCTTGATACTCTGCTCAAGGCTGTTTCTTTCTTCTACCGCCAAGTCGTAATAGTCCAGCAATCCCTTCAGCGCGGCTGCATGGGTTCTCCATTGGCTCTTGGGATAGTCGCTAAGAAGCTTGTCGAGGTCTTGTCCTGCTTTGCCCGTCGCAATTTTCTGCTCGCCCGGCTCCAGGTCCAGGAGCGCCATCCTGAAAAGAGCTTCATCAGTGATTCCCTTTGTTTTGGCTTCCTTGGTTAGAGAGGAGAGAACTTCTTTTGCCGCCGGGATCTTGTTTTCCTCTATGAGCATCTGCGCAAGGGCCAGCTTTTTCTTCTGCTGCTGGTAGAACGGGTCGGACTGCTGGATAGTGGCGCAACCGGAGAGGAACAATACGGTTGCCCATGTGATCAGATGGTGTTTTCTCATCGTGCCCTTTTCCGGCGGTCGATGAAGTAGTTGCTTCCCGCCGCTCCTTTTGCGTAGTCTTTGATTTCCGCGGCTGTCTTTGCGATCTTGACCGCCGAATCGTATTCGCCCTGCTGACACATCACAACTGCTATGGAGATTGTCATCAGGGGGAAAACCCGCTTGACGCCGTAGCGGTCGAATCCTTCTATTGAACCGCGGGCAAGGTCTTCTTCATTGTAGAATTCAGGCACCCGTACGGTGAAATCGTCGATTACGCCTTGGCATACCCTGTCCACATCTTCGGATGACACTATCATGACGAAATCATCACCGCCTATATGACCGACAAAAGCATTGTCGTCGGTGTGCCGCTGCACTACCTCGTAAATCACTTCACCGGTCATCTTTATCATGTCGCTCCCCCGGATGTAGCCATAACGGTCGCTGTAAGCCTTGAAATTGTCAAGGTCAGCATAGCACACGGCAAAGGGTTCCCCCTTTTGGAGCTTTTTCGTGAGAATTCTCTCGATGGCGATGTTGCCTGGCAGCCTGGTAAGAGGGCTGGCGTCGAGGCACATCTGTTCCGAAACCTTGAGCCGGCCTGCCATTGTGACGAAATCCCTGGCCAGGTCACCGATCTCGTCACCTGAAGGTATGTGCGGGTCGTAGTCGAAATTCCCCTCTGCGATATAATGAGTGGCCCGCTTAAGTTTCTTTATGGAGGACGAGATGGTGTAGATGAAGAGAACCATGACGCCAAAGGCGAGAATGAAACCGCTGAATGAAAGGAACAGGGTCCACTTGACCGTCATTTCCCGCTTTTCATCAGCCTTTTTCAGCTTGTTGTTCAAGACCACCTGCCGAGAGGCGAACAGTGCATCGATGGAAGTGTTGACTTTTTCCGCGGCTTTTTTCAGTTGCTTGATATCTTTGTTTTTCGCTTGGAAAAGATCGTCCGCTCTCTTTGAGAATTCGCTGAAATCAGTATCGAGCCTGACCAGGAGCGCGCCGGAGCTGTTCTTTTTCAGCTCGTCTATCATGGAGAGGAATTCGTGGTTTCGCTGAAGGTACAATTCCTTGAACTCGGGTGATTTGAGGACCGAATATTTGGCTGCATTCCTTTCCTGGGCCGAAATGGATTCGCGAAGTCCCTCCGCGGATTTCATGAAGCCGAAATCATTGCGGGCGATGTCACGGACGATCCCGTTCAGAGAGTGAAGTCCGAAAATCGAAAACCCTGTAGCCGCCATGCTGAACACAGCTACAGCGAAATAGCTGATAATGAGCTTTTGGACCAGGCTGATGCGTTTTTTCTGGGAGGATGATGGCATTCTGGTGCCTTTTGGGTGAATCCTGTGCCGTTCCCCGAATGAAGGTTCGGACAACCGGATTGCTGAGAATCATGATCATCACCCGAAAGGGTGATTACTCTATGACAGGGTATTATACATATCAATGGAGCAGGTTGGAAGCAACAAATTTTATTGCACAATGATTTCGCGTAATTGAAATTCGTAAAAGGTATCATGCCCACGGTACGGAGCTGCGCATGGTTGGTGGCGTTTCATGTGTTTTGTCTTTCTGTCTGGTACCCTCGCGCGAATTGTGCGGATAAGAGGCGGCAGGAAAAATAAATTGCATTTTCTGGGCATTTACTATAAATTAATACGTCCTACATACACGAAAGCCCCTCTCAGGTGATTCCGATTTGTCAGAAAAGAATACAATCAAAGATCTGCGAAATGCAATCGATGAAATAGACGACAGGATACTGGAGCTTCTCAACCAGCGTGCATCGATGGTCATCTCGATCGGCAGGCTGAAGCAGGGCGAAGCCAAGGATTTCTATGTTCCCAGCAGGGAGCGGGAGATTTACGAGCGCCTGACAACCGGCAATCACGGGCCGTTTCCCAACGAAGCGCTCAAGAGCGTTTTCAGGGAGATAATCTCCGCCTCGCTTGCCCTGGAAGCTCCGATGAAGGTGGCCTTTTTCGGGCCGAAGGCCACGTTTACGCACATCGCGGCCATGCATCAGTTCGGGCTTTCCGCGGAACTGATCCCCAGCAAGTCCATACCGGCTGTTTTCGAGGAGGTTGAAAAGGGCCGCGCCCAGTATGGAGTGGTGCCCGTCGAAAACTCAACGGAAGGCATGGTTTCCCATACGCTGGACATGTTCATGGAAAGCGACCTGAAGATCATTGCCGAGATAATGCTGGAGATTCACCATTACCTTCTTTCCCGGACAGGCCGGCCTGAAGACATTAAAAAGATATATTCCCACCCTCAACCCATAGCGCAGTGCCGGGAATGGATTGAGGATAACTTCCCCAACGTCCCGGTCGTTGACGTGGCGTCTACCGCAGTTGCCGCCCAGATAGCGAGCGAGGATTACACCGCAGCCGCAATAGCGAGTGAGCTTGCGTCTTCCCTCTATGACCTGAAGGTGGTGCGGGAGCGGATCGAGGACCAGGTGAACAACTTCACGCGATTCCTCGTGATTGGGAAAAAGGGCGCCGAAAAAAGCAATGACGACAAGACCTCGCTGATGTTTTCGGTCAAGGATGAGCCGGGCATTCTCTATCGAATGCTGGAGCCGTTCGCAAAAAGGGGGATCAGCCTGAGCAAGATCGAGTCCCGTCCCCTGAAGAAAAAGGCTTGGGAATACATATTCTTCCTCGACCTGGACGGGCACGTATTGGATCCGGCTGTATCTGAAGCAATTCGCGAGTTGCGGGATTGCTGCCAGTTCGTAAAGGTCCTGGGCTCTTACCCGAGGACGGCGTAGGCTGACATGGCTGATTTCCAGAAGATACCGGGGGACACATGCGGATGCCGCACCGAACGGGGGCGTGCCGGAGCTGAAACGACTGCCGTAAGCAAAAGAATGACGGTAATCGGTGTGGGACTTATCGGCGGTTCGTTGGCCCGGATTCTGCGGGAACGGGGCGCTGTAGGCGAGATCATCGGCGTGGGGAGAAGCGAGAACAACCTCCGTAGGGCCGTGGAACTTGGTGTGATCGACAGTTTCAGCACCGACCCTTGCGAAGGGGTGAAGGGAGCGGATCTTGTATTCCTTGCGACGCCGGTCTGCTCGATCGGCTCCCTCCTGGCCCGGATCAGCCGATCCCTGTCGACAGGATGCATTGTCACTGACGGGGGAAGCGTTAAGGAAGCAATAGTAGCGGAATGTGAGCCACTGATGCCGGCCGGGACACATTTCGTCGGAGGCCATCCTATAGCTGGTACGGAAAAATCCGGGGTGGATGCGTCCTTTTCCACGCTATTCCAGAAAAAGCGCTGTATCGTCACTCCGACTCCACTTACGGATTCCCGCGCTCTGGATACCGTTGTCAGGATGTGGGAAATTGCCGGGTCTGAGGTCATAACAATGGATGCGGCCAAGCATGACCGCATCGTGGCGGCCATATCCCATCTGCCCCATATGGTTGCATACTCCCTGGTGAATGCCGTGGAAGGATACGACCGACTGGATGAAAGCATTCTCTCGTATTCCGCGGGTGGATTCAGGGACTTTACCCGAATTGCCTCGTCGGATCCGGTGATGTGGAGGGACATCGCCCTCATGAACCGGGATGCTCTCCTGGAGATGATCGATCTGTTTTCCGGATACTTTTCCCACCTCCGTGCCCTGGTGGAGAACCGGGATAGCCTGGGGCTCGAGCATTTCTTTGCAGAATCCAAAAAGAGCAGGGACGCGATTTTATAGTTTCCGCACGGAGCATCTAATGAACAACTGCACGGTCCAGCCTGCTTTGCACGTGAGAGGGGACATCTCGGTGCCGGGCGATAAATCAATTTCACACCGGGCTGTCATGCTCGGAGCGCTTGGCAAGGGCGTAACCGTTGTCCGCGGTTTTCTTCGGGGGGAGGATACGTTTTCGACTCTGAACGCATTTCGGACCATGGGTGTCGGGGCGAGAGAAGACGCCGGTGCTCTGTTTATCGACGGAAAGGGGATGAACGGCCTGGAAGAGCCGTCCGATGTGCTTGACTGCGGAAATTCCGGAACCTCCATGCGGCTGATGACAGGTCTCCTGGCAGGGCAGAAGTTCTTTTCCGTGCTGACCGGCGACCGTTACCTGCGCAACAGGCCCATGGGGCGGGTGATCGAGCCGCTTGGCCGCATGGGCGCGAAGATATGGGGCCGTTGCGGCGGCGCAAAGGCTCCTCTGGCTGTCCAGGGAACGCCACTCAAAGGCACTTCCTATGCTTCTCCGGTGGCAAGCGCGCAGGTCAAATCGGCACTTTTGCTGGCAGGCCTCTTTGCTGAAGGCGACACGGTTGTGACCGAACCGTCCCTTTCCCGGGACCATTCCGAGAGGATGCTCCGTTATTTCGGCGCCGATGTCGAGCAGTTGTCCAGTGGCGCAAGGATAAGGGGAGGCGGATCTCTTGAAGCAAGGGAAGTGCTGGTGCCCGGGGATATTTCCTCAGCGGCGTTCTTTATCGTGGCTGCACTGGTTGTGCCCGGGTCGGAACTGTTGATACGCGGAGTGGGAACCAATCCGACCAGAACGGGAATCATCGATATCATGCTGCAGATGGGAGCTTCCCTGGAGCTGTCCAACGAGAGGGAGGTCTGCGGTGAGCCAGTTGCCGACATCCTGGTGCGTTCATCCCGGCTGAAAGGTATCGAGATCGGCGGCGAGCTGGTGCCCAGGGCAATCGACGAGTTCCCGGCAATCTGCATTGCCGCGGCTTGTGCCGAAGGAAAGACGATCCTGAGGGACGCCAAGGAACTCAGGGTCAAGGAAACCGACAGGATCGCCGCCATGGCGGCAAACCTGTCGAAAGCCGGCATAACGGTTATCGAGACGGAGGACGGCCTGGAAATCACCGGCAGTGAACGGCTTTCCGCTTGCAGCGTTGACAGTTTCGGCGATCATCGCATTGCAATGTCAATGATGGTTGCGGGGCTGGTGTCTGACAGCGGGATACAGGTTTCGGACATCGGGTGCATTGAGACTTCCTTCCCGGGTTTTGCCGAGTTGCTGGAAAAGGTGGCCTGCAGGTGAGCGGGGAAGTTTCCAGCATAAACCGCAAGGGTCCGGTTGTCGCCATTGACGGGCCATCGGGCGCGGGGAAAAGCACCCTGGCCCGCCTCCTGGCCGAGCGGCTGGGTTACCTGTATATCGATACGGGGGCCATGTACCGCGCTGTTGCCCTTGCCGTGAAACGCGCCGGAATCCCCCCGGAAGACGAGGAATCACTGGCCGTCCTCTGCCGGGACCTGGAGATATCCTTCGAACGGCATGGCGGAGGCTACCGTGTCATTGCAGACGGAATCGATGTCTCGGAGGAAATAAGGAAGCCCGAGATAAGCCTGCTGACTTCAAGGATCTCAGCGAAAAAAGCCGTCAGGGACGTGATGCTGCACGAACAGAGGCGCCTTGGGGGCGCCGGGAACGTCGTGCTCGAGGGCCGCGACATAGGTTCGGTGGTTTTTCCGGATGCAGAGGTGAAGTTCTTCCTTTCCGCTTCTGCGGAAGAGCGCGGGAAGAGGCGCTACCTGGAATTGAGGGCCAGAGGAGAAAAGGTGACCCGGGAGCAGACGGTAGCGGATGTGAAAGCCCGCGACGCCCGCGACGAGCAGAGAACGCACGCCCCATTGAGAAAGGCCATGGATGCGATTGAAATCGATTCGACCGGGCTTTCCATCGATGAAGTGCTGGCAATTATGGAAAGGTATGTGCGGGCTGGTGCACGGAAGCGGAGTGATGGTCCTGACGGGGATTGGCAGGACCATACGGATTCACAGGAGGTTTGCGGGTTGAAAATAATCCTGGCGAAGCAGGCAGGCTTCTGTTTCGGAGTCGAAAGGGCGACCCAGATGGCTTTCGAAGCAGCGAACAAAGGCGGCAAGACATACACTCTCGGCCCCATCATCCATTCGCCGCAGGTCGTCAAACGGCTGGAGGAAATGGGAGTCAAGGTCCTCGAGACCATCAAGGGCCTTGATAACGGAGCGATCATCATCCGTTCCCACGGTGTGGCAGCCAAGGAACTTCAGGAGGCGAACCGCAAGGAACTGGAAGTCGTCGACGCCACCTGTCCCTTTGTGAAAAAGGCCCAGGAACATGTAAAAAGTCTTTCCCAGGCGGGATATGATGTGGTAGTGGTAGGAGATGCCGATCATCCGGAGGTCCAGGGGATCGTGTCCTATGCGCGGGGCAAGGTTTACGTCGCCGGGTCCGGTGAGGAGGCCGGAAAGTTGGCCATCTCCGGCAAGATCGGAATTGTCGCCCAGACCACCCAGTCCTTCGAGAACCTGAAAAACGTGGTCCTCGAGTGCCTTGCCAAGGGCAGCGAGATCCGGGTGTTCAACACGATCTGCGATGCGACGGCGGTTCGCCAGGAAGAAGCCAAAGAGCTTGCAAAACAGGTGGATTGCATGATAGTAATCGGAGGCTACAACAGTGCGAATACGACGAGACTCGCACAGGTCTGCGCAGAGATCCAGCCGAAGACTTACCATATCGAAACAGCCAGGCAGTTGAACGATGAGTGGTTCGATGGAGTGGAGACGGTAGGAGTGACGGCAGGCGCATCGACGCCAAAGTGGGTTATCGACGAAGTTCTGCATCAGATCAGGCAGATCGACAGAAGCAAAACGTCCCTGGGAAAAGACAGGGGCGAGCAGGAATAAGACGGAAAACTTAGATTATGAGGGGGTAACAGTTTGATGAACGACGAAAAAGATTTCAGCAAATCCATTGACGAGCCGGAAGGGCCGAATATCGATATGGACGATGACGGCAATCAGGTGGTCAAGGAGAATTTCGAGGAGCTTTTCCAGGAAAGCCTCAAACAGCCCCAGGTCGGGGAGATAGTGAAAGGTGTCGTCGTCCAGATAGACCCCGATTATGTTCTTGTCAACATCGGATACAAGTCCGAGGGTTGCATTCCCATAGCCGAGTTCATGGATGAGAACGGGCAGCTCTCCGTCAAGGTCGGAGACGAAGTGAAGGTTTACTTCGAAAAAAAGGAAAACATCCGCGGCTATATCGTGCTTTCCAGGAAAAAGGCTGAACGCGAAATAGTGTGGGACCGCATTGAGGAGGCAGCCGAGAACGGGAACCTGGTTGAAGGAAAGATCGTTTCCACGGTAAAAGGCGGTTTGACGGTCGACATAGGTGTGCCGGCGTTTCTTCCCGCTTCTCAGGTGGATGTGCGTCCAATCGGAAACCTGGACAAGCTCATCGGGCAGAGTTTCCAGTTCAAAGTTGTGAAGGTAAACAAAAAAAGGGGCAACGTGGTTCTTTCCCGCAGGGTGCTTTTGGAAGAGGAGCGGGACAGGCTGAAGAAGGAAACCCTGGCTACCCTGGCCGAAGGCCAGACTCTTGAGGGTGTGGTCAAGAACATCACCGACTATGGTGCATTCATCGACCTTGGGGGGATTGACGGCCTGCTCCATATAGTGGATATGTCCTGGCGCAAGCTCGGCCATCCTTCAGAAGTGATGAAGATCGGTGATACCGTTGCGGTCAAGGTCCTCAAGTATGACAAGGATAAGGAAAAGATCTCCCTGGGAATCAAGCAGACTATTCCTGATCCCTGGTTGAAAGTCGAGTCAACCTATCATACGGGTGACAGGATCAAGGGAAAGGTCATGAGCCTTGCCGATTACGGCGCTTTCGTATCGTTGGAGGAAGGCGTGGAAGGGCTGGTGCATGTCTCTGAAATGTCCTGGACCAAGAGAGTCCGCCATCCCTCCGATATCCTGCATGTGGGCGACGAGGTGGAGGCAGAGGTGCTGGGTGTGGATGTCCCGGGCAGGAGGATCTCTCTCGGCCTGAAACAGATCCAGGTCAATCCCTGGATGGTGATTGGCGAAAAGTATCCGGTTGGCACCAAGATCGAGGGACAGATCAAGAACGTAACCGATTTCGGTGTGTTCATCGGGGTCGAGGACGGTATCGACGGCCTGGTGCATGTTTCCGACATGTCCTGGACGAAGCGCGTGAAGCATCCCTCCGAACTCTTCAGCAAAGGCCAGACGGTTCAGGCGGTCGTGCTGAATATCGATCCTGAGAATGAGCGCCTTTCTCTCGGCATCAAGCAGCTAGCTCCCGATCCCTGGACCGAGATACCCGTGAAGTTCCGTCCCGGTACCAAGGTGAAGGGTAAAGTCACGTCGGTCACCGATTTCGGGGTGTTTCTCGAGATCGAGGAAGGTATCGAGGGTCTCATACACGTTTCCGAGCTTTCCCAGGAGAAGGTTCCCTCCCCCAAGGGGTTTGCCGCTGTAGGAGATGAGATCGAAGCAATGGTCCTCAACGTGGATGTGAACGAGAAGAAGATTGCTCTCTCCATCAAGGCCATTTCGGGATATGCCGAAAAGGATGATTTCGCCGCGTACATGGATACCCAGGGCAAGGCGACGTCCAACCTGGGTGAACTGCTCAAGGAAGAAATGAAGAAAACCAACGGACGTGACTGATTTTCGTCGGCTTTGACGGATCCGAAACACCCGGCAATGGGCTGGCGGTTTCCAGACCCCTCTTTTGGGGCTGCGGAACTGCCGGCTATTGCAAAAACTGGAACAAGGAGTTGAGGGCATGACCAAAAGTGAACTGGTGGACAGGCTTGTAAGTGAAAATCATCTGATTACGAGAAAGGATTCGGAGATCGTAGTCGATATCGTGTTCGATAGCATTCGAAATGCATTGAGGAGCGGGGAAAAGGTTGAAATTCGCGGCTTCGGAAGCTTCACCATACGGGAGCGGGGACCGCGCGAAGCCAGAAACCCAAAAAGTGGTGAACTGGTAAGTATCCCCGCAAAGAAAACCCCCTTTTTTAAAACCGGGAAGGAACTGCGGGACAGGGTCAACAACGCCTGCGACTAGGGAACGGTCCTACCAGGGTATGCCGGTGAGGTGTATCGCATCGGAGGTGAAACCGTCACGGGTTGCCATGAGTGACAAAGTTCAACAAATTGATGGCCTATCATAGGCCCGGGTGGCGGAATTGGTAGACGCAAGGGACTTAAAATCCCTCGATGCTTGGCATTGTACCGGTTCGACCCCGGTCCCGGGCACCAGGAAAAAGGCCGGCCTTTGGCGCCGGCCTTTTCTGCATGATGAACCCCAATCCTGGCTGACTTGATATGCAGATATTCCTTTGTGAAAATAACAACAATGGTGGTTTGTTCCATGGCTGATTCGCAAAAGAAAATATTTCTCGGACGCCAGCCCATTCTGGACAGAAGTCGCGGGATCGTGGGTTATGAACTTCTTTTCAGGGATGCCGATACCCTGCATGCAAACATAGAAGGTCGTACCAATGCCGATTCGGTGGTCATTTCCCACGTGCTGACCAATTTCGGCATGAAGGAAGTTCTTGGAAAGCACAAAGGGTTCATAAACGTTACCGCCGAACTCCTCATGAGCGATATTCTCGAGCTGCTCCCCGTCGAGAGTACTGTCATCGAGCTTCTTGAATCCATAGAGGTGACCGAACCCGTGTTAAGGAGATGCCGGGAGCTTAAGGATAAGGGTTTCACGCTCGCTCTTGACGACAATCTCTATGATAAAGGCTATGAGCCGTTGTATGAGATCGTAGATATCGTAAAGATAGATATCCTCAACATGCGACCTGAGTCAGTCGGCTGGATGGTGGGGCTGCTTGAGAACCGGGGGCTTACCCTTCTTGCCGAAAAAGTCGAGACCATGGAGCAGTACCAGCATTGCCTTGAACTCGGCTTCGATCTATTCCAGGGTTATTACTTCGCGCATCCCTCCGTGCTTAAAAGGCGGAAAGTCGATGTTTCCGGGATAACACTGCTCAAGCTCCTGGAGGAGGTTTGCAATGATGCGGATATCAAAGAAATCGAGCTTACTTTCAAGAGGAACCCCAATCTGTCCTATAATCTCCTGCGTCTCGTAAACTCGGTGGTAATAGGCATGAAACAGAAGATCAGAACATTGCGCCATGCTCTTACGGTACTGGGCATGCAGCAACTGAAACGCTGGATACAGCTTGCGCTTTTCTCTTCGGAAAAGGCTGGCGGGGTGGGGAATCCCCTTCTTGAGACCGCAGCTACAAGGGGAAGGCTGATGGAACTTCTTGTGCAGAGAAGTGAAGAGGAATTCCGCGAAAAGGATTATTCCGACAGTGCATTCATGACAGGAGTCCTTTCGCTTATAGATGTTCTGCTTGAAACCCCGATGGAAGAGATAGTGAGCCAACTCAACCTGTCTGAAGATGTACGCAATGCCCTTCTGAATAGAGAGGGGCCGCTGGGAGTCCTGCTGCTCCTGACAGAGAAGCTGGAAAACATGAATTTCGACGATGTCGCATCATTGCTTGACAAGTCTCACTTCAGCCCCGACCTGCTCTTCAACTCACAGATGGAGGCCATTGACTGGACAAACAGTCTCGAAGAGAGCCTGTGAAACCTATTTTCCCGTGCGCTTAGTTCACCGCACAAATTGCGAGGGATTTTGGGTCCTTGCAAGGCGCGGTGACGAAAACCTGGCACGGGCTAAGCGGATGAGCCACTATTCCTCCCCCTGCGGATTCCAGCCCGCTGGGAAACGGTTTTCCAGGAAATAGATCCAGGCAAGCAGTTCGGCTACTGCCACGTAAAGCTCCTCCGGAATGTGCTGGTCCATGTCCACCTGCATCAGGAGAGATAACAGCTCTGGTGATGAATGAACGTGTATGCCCGCCTCATGCGCCCGGGCAATAATCGCCTCGGCAACAACACCCTTTCCTTTTGCGACGACCTTGGGCGCATATTGTCCTTGTTTATAGGACAGCGCTACCGCCTCCTTTAGCCTCCAGTTGTCATTCCCCAATTTCAATCACCATTTCGTTGAGTCTTATGCCCGCCCCTTCCAGCCTCTCTTCCAGAATTCCAATCTCCTTTCGCAGTATTGTTGCGGTTTCAGGAAGTTTTGAACGCACTATTCCTTCAATCCCTTCACGTGCAAGGGTAAGAGTCGCGCAGACCAGCCCAAGGTTTGGCAAGTTTATGCTTATGGAAGTTCTCCAGGAAGGAGGCCCGTCGGTATCCGCTCCGTCCGGATCCCGTTCCACAAGCCATTCCATTTCATGGCCGGTCATGACTTCTCCGTGCCAAGCAAAAGTGCCGGACATGAGAAGATTCAATTGGTCCCTCACAAGCTCCGTCTGTGCTTTCAAAGAAAAGACGGAAGACGCGTCCGCTGATTCGTTTTCGGAAAGCAGTGCGGCAACCATATTGTTTTCGGTTTCCTCTGCTTCCACACCGGTCTCGTCAGAGGTGATGGCATCTTTTCTCACCTGATCACGGCGAATCCTATACTGCGGTCCGGAGCGCGCTTCCTGCAGTATTTCGGAAAATGGAATTTCGCCAAGGTACCACTGGAGAAGGTGAGACTCGTAGAACAGTCCGGAGAACGTGACGGCATTTCGCAATGCGGTTGCCAGGACCGGGGGATCCGCGGCGGTGCCTCCCTGCAGCAGGATTCGGTGAGAAAGCTGCGACGCATCCGGCTTGGCAGCTTCATCGGTTGTGAAGGAACGGGTCAGCAAGGTGGCTGCATCGCTCAGGTTGACCGACGTGGCGTCATGGGACGAGCTCTGCATGGTGAACGCGGGTCGCGGCTGGGAGCAGAGGAAAGTGAGTTGTATCGAGGAGCCGGTCTCCAGCGGAATCGGAATTTCCATGTTGAAAACTTCGCCTGCAACCTTGACCAGATAGGAGCTGTCCTCCAGCCTTGCCAGCACGTCTCCCCGGACTTCCTGGCCGGGTGTGAGCATCGGGCTGCCTTGCCCGGATGTCCGAACACTATTATGCAGAGCGTCGAGTACGCCGGTTTTGGCGGTAATTTTTGCGAGAATCGGAATTTCCATGGTGTCTTGGGCGCTTCCTGAGAAAAAATAATGGTCGGCATGCATATGTTTTAAAGAAATCGGATGCCAGGCCGATATTTATTATCGAGAAAGAGGCTGAATTTTGTTCTGGATAATGAATGTTTATATGCAAAATGCTGGCCTACGTTCAAGATTAATGGTGAAAATAAGGACTCGATCTGAATATTGACAGGACCTGGTGATGATCGTCAAAAAGCAAATACTTATGAAAATACTCCAGTCAGGATATCTCGCTGAGATAAACATGGTAAAGCGTGACGGCCTTTACGAGGCAGCGCTGTATCTGAACGGCAGGTTTGTCGGTGGTCCGCCATTGCCCTGCCTGCTTGATCCGCCGAAGGGTGACCTTACCCATTGGATGGGAAACAGGCCTACTATCGGCCTTACCGAGAGCGAGGCTGAGCGCATAATTGAAATGGTTCAGAATGAAAACGATATGCTGGTGCACAGGCAGAAGAACGGATGGGGGGAATGAGAACAGGTCCGGGAAATTAAACGATATTGGGGTGAGCTGAACAACAAGCATAATTTCGGGTTGTTTTGTCTACTTTTTTTGTGCTATCTTCTCAAAATCACTCATTGAAAAAGCGAGATGGCACTCATGAAAAGCAAACTCCTTATCCTGGATGACGACGAAGCGATCCTCCAGCTCTTGGCTGCGGTCTTTGAAGACAAGGACATGGAGATCATTCTTGAAAGCGACAGCGATGCGGCGATTGCGAAAGTTAAATCAGAGCATCCGAACGTTGCCATTCTTGATATTTGCCTTCCCAAGAAATCCGGGCTGGAAGTTCTCCAGGAGATCAAGCGAATAGATTCAGGCCTGTCCGTGATCATGACCACGGGTTACAGGACTACTCAGAATGCCATTGAAGCAATGAAGCACGGTGCTTATGAGTATCTTACCAAGCCTTTTGACATCGAGAAGATGAAGGATGTTGTGCAGAAGGCTCTTGAGTGCAACCTTCTCAACCGCAAGGTGAGGTACGCGGAACTTTCCGAGCAGATAGACGACACCGAGCTTGAGGAAGACATCATGATCGGCTCGTCTCCCCAGATGATCCAGGTCTGGAAGATGGTAGGAAAAATAGCTGATTCGGACGCAAGCGTGCTCATACAGGGACCGAGCGGGACAGGAAAGGAGCTGCTCGCACGGGCTGTCTACAATAATTCGAAGCGCTGCAACAAACCTTTTCTGGCGGTGAATTGCGCGGCTTTGCCGGAAACTCTCCTGGAAAGCGAACTTTTCGGGCATGAAAAGGGCGCTTTCACCGACGCCCACACTCGAAGGATAGGCAAGTTCGAACAATGCAACGGCGGGACCATCTTTCTTGACGAGATCGGCGAGATGAGCCTGTCGAACCAGGGCAAACTGTTACGTGTCCTGGAAAATCAGGAATTTGAGCGGGTGGGGGGGAATGAAACCATAAAAGTGAACGTTCGTGTCATTGCCGCCACCAACTTCAGCCTGATGAACGCGGTAAATGACAAACGTTTCAGGCTCGACCTTTTCTACCGTCTGCGTGTGGTGTCGTTCTACCTGCCGCCGTTGAGGGAAAGGCTCGAAGATCTTCCCCTGCTGGCGGACCTGTTCATAAAGAAATTCTCCAGACAATATGAGAAAAGGGTCAAGGGCCTGTCTCCTTCAGCACTTGACCTGCTCATGCAACACCCCTGGGAAGGGAATATCCGCGAGTTGAAGAATGTCATCAATTCCGCGACGCTTTTCTGCATGGGAGACATGCTCATGCCTGAGGACTTCGAGTCTCTGCTCCATGTGAAGTCCGGTTTCAAAAAGACCGAGATACAACTGGAAGGGGAGGGCGATCTGTACTTCGATGCTTTCTGCACTCTCCTTGACCCGGTGTTTACTGATATATGCAAGAAGGAAAATGGCGCTGTCTATGACAGAATCACTGGAGCCCTTGAGAAAGCCCTGATACATATGGCGTTGAGCAAGAGCAATAACAACCAGGTCATAACCGCAAAGTTGCTGGGCATAAGCAGGAACACACTGAGAGACAGGTTGGAGCGTTACAAGCTGGGATAGGCAAACCCACTTTCTCTTTATTGCCGCTGTCAATTGACGGCCACCTTATCCGCCCCGTATCAGCATGTTCTTCAGGCGAAATTGCGTATCCGTATTCTCCCTGATCCCCGATCCAATCCCCCCTTTTCCTTTCCATTCTTGTTCAAGGTTTGATCAATAGTTGGTAATTGTATCTAACTGCATGAAATAGCGTTATTTTGTTGTATGGTCATGAAAAATGGTGTTCAAGTTGTGACCACATGTCTTGCCTTCGTATATTTTCATGCCTGGATGTCTATATCTGTAACTGCTTGTAATTATGAGTAAAAATATTTTGTGAAAATATTGGCGGGTTTGGTATCAAAATTGCTAAAGGATATGCAAGTGATTTGTTTTGTGCTGTGATTTCAACACATTTGCTGGCCCTTGCGAACGGGTTCCAACTGGGGGAGGGATAAGCATGGAAAGAAAAAGAATTCTCATCACTGACGACGACAGGCAGACGAGAGAACTGGTTGCATCTTTCCTCGGCTACAAGGGGTATGAGGTCCATCAGGCCTCTGACGCCATGGAAGCGATCGAAAAAGTCGAGGCGGAAGACGTCGATATAGTGGTTACGGATGTCATGATGCCCAAGGTGAACGGGCTGGAATTCATCAAGCGGCTTAAGGCACTGCGCCCAGAAGTGGTCGCTATTGTTTACAGCGCCTTCGGCAACAGCATCATGACGGCAAACCTTCTCAAGGCCGGAGCTTTTTTCTACCTGGATAAGCCATTTGACCTCAAGGAGCTGGATAACATAATACAGCGCGCTGCGGAACATCACAGCCTACAGAGCGTCAACTACCGCGCAATGCCGAAAGTCAGGAATCGTTCGCGCATCAAGATGATAGGTGAGAGCCCCAAGATGCTGGCTTTGTATGAGCTGATCGAAAAGGTTGCCGATTCGGACTCGACCGTGCTCATCCAGGGTGAATCGGGAACGGGCAAGGAGCTCGTGGCCCAGTCGATTCATGAACTGAGTTCCCGCAAGAACAGGAATTTCGTACCGGTAAACTGTGGCGCAATCCCTGACGAACTGCTTGAAAGTGAGCTGTTCGGACACGTCAAAGGCTCTTTTACCGGCGCCATTACCAACCGTGTCGGCCGGTTCGAGATGGCGGACAAAGGTACGCTTTTTCTCGACGAAATCGGGGACATGAAAACCAGCCTGCAGGTCAAGCTCCTGAGGGTGCTGCAGAACAGGGAACTGGAACCTGTTGGAGCATCCCGCCCGAAAAAGATCGACACAAGGATTATTGCTGCCACCAATCAAAACCTGGAAAAGCTGGTTGAAGAAAAGGTTTTCAGAGAGGACCTCTATTACCGGCTCTCCGTTATCCCTATCGTGATACCGCCGCTTCGTGAAAGAAAAGAAGACATCCCCCCCCTGATCGAGAATTTCATATGCAGATTCAACGAAGAGAACAGGAGAGACGTCAAGGGATTCGACAGGGATGCAATGGTCGCTCTGGCCGAATACAACTGGCCCGGCAACATCCGTGAGTTGGAGAATCTAGTCGAGCGGATGGTGATACTCAAGGGCAGCGGAACCGTTACGCTCAATGACCTGCCAGAAAAATACCGCGGCCGCTGCGAAACGCGACGGCCTGAGACAATTTCACTGCCGGTTGACGGCATCTGCCTGAGCAGCGCAGTGGAAGAATTCGAGAACAGGCTCATAATCCAGGCCCTGGAGAAGACCGGCGGCAACAAGAAGGAAGCCGCAATGCTGCTCAACCTGAAACGGACGACCTTCATAGAAAAGTTGAAAAAGAAGAAAATGTTCATGCCGGATTATGCTTACGCAAGCTGAAAGCTGAAGGTCCTAATGTCGATAGGAAGCATTAAACCGGATTCCAGGACTGCCGTGGAAGGCAGGTCCGAATACGCCGAGACGGGGCGAAACGCCATAAAAGCCGGCGGGTTCGATCTCATATTGGAGCGAACCGGGGACAAATCTGCCTCTGAGCCGGTTTCCCGGGAGCTTGTGGCGGCACGGGCAGAATTTCTCCGTTTGCAGATGATGCGTGATGCCATCTCTCTCGGCGGTGAGGAGACCCTGTCCCGAGGGGCCTCCTCCAGCAGCTATGATGCCGCACAATATGCGCGAGGTCTTGAAGCATATCACAAAATAGGGGTTTCAGGTCCAGACAAGGAATCCCTGGTTCCGGATGCTTCAGCAGCTGCCGGCCAGCCCGAAGAAACAGGCATACCTGCTGTTCCCTCCAATTCAAGGGCGGAAATCGGGTCAGAAGCCCTGGAAGAAATAATTCAAAGAGCCGGCAGTCGTTATGGAGTGGCGCCCGGGCTTATTCGCGCAGTCATCAAGGCTGAGAGCAACTTCAACCCAAACGCGGTATCCGGCGCCGGTGCCAGAGGGTTGATGCAACTCATGCCCGGAACGGCCCGTTCCCTGGGCGTAACCAACTCCCTTGATCCTGAACAGAATGTCATGGCCGGAACACACTATCTGCGCAAGATGCTCGACAGGTATGGCGGAGATATTGATTCCGCACTGGCCGCCTACAACTGGGGGCCTGGAAACGTGGACAGAAAGGGCTGTTCTCTTCCAAGGGAGACCAGGTCGTATCTGGCCCGGGTAAAAGACCTCTACAACAGATATTCCGGCTGATTCTTCACTACCTTCACGAATTGGCTTCCATTCTCGATTATTCCTCCAGGTTTCCTTCGACACGTCATGCAGTACCAGCACAACTGTCCATCCTGAATGTCTTTCCGGGTCCGGGGCGGGACTTCCTCGTCGTTCGTGATAATCTGTCTACTCATGGTTCGCTGTTAGAAGCTTTTAGCGGTTCCAGGCGCTTTCCGGTTTTCGGGATCTTGCACTGAAGCTGCATTACGATCTCCTCGAACGTCCCGTTCCGGCCCTTATCTGCCATTACCAGGAGTTTCCGGTTGGGTCCCAACTGTTTTGCCCCGGTATATTTCCCCATTCAACTAGTTGGCAAATATTTTGCTGTTACTATCCCAGTGAATCCATGAGCGGGAGAGAAATGGCGATGGGAAACAATCTTCTGACGATGAACGTGATGCCTCCAGGTGTCTTTAAAGCTGAAATATCTGATGTTTTCCCGGCGGAGTCGGTTGTCGATTCTTTGTCGAGCGGTGTCATTTTTTCGGACGTGAACGGAATTCTGACATTCATGAACCGGAGTGCTGAAATATTTTTGCAGGTGTTCAAGGAAACGGTCATCGGAAAAAGAATTGACATGCTACCCCTTCGTACGCCGATCTACAAAGTCATGAGCGAAGAGTGCGTTGATTGCCCTCTTGAGATGAATATCTGCGGCAGGGTGCTTGAAGTCCGTGCTTTCAGGCTGTTCTCATGGGACAAGAGATTGCTTGGTTTGATCACCGAATTGTTCGATGTGACGAAGGAACGTCTTGAGAAGCGGCGCAGAGAGGAATTCGTGGCGAAAATGACCCACGACCTGAAATCCCCTCTGATGGTCCTGCAGGGTTATCTCCAGGCAATTCAAATGGGCATGTGCGGCGGCATTGACTCAGGGCTGAAGTCTGCTTTCAAAGACATGGAGCGCAGCAGCAAGAATCTCTACTCCATGATTGAAGACCTTCTCGACGTTCACCGGCTGGAGATGGGACTCGTGCAGATAAAGAGGCAGAAATGCGACATCCGGCAACTCCTGGAGGCCAGTTGCGCGGAACGGCGCATGGAAGCGGCTGACCAGAAGATAACCGTTTCGTTGAGGGTTGCCCGTGGCCTTCCTGCCATGGACCTCGACCCAAAGCAGCTAGGGCGGGTCTTTTCCAATATAATCGGCAACGCTGTCAAATTCACGCCACGTGAAGGAAAGGTTACGGTCAGGGCATGGGTCAATGAAGATTGTCTTCATGTATCTGTGAAAGACACAGGAATCGGGATTCATGAAGAGGACATTCCACGCGTTTTTGACAAGTACTACCGTACGGAGCTGGCGGCGGGATTCAAGGGGTCCGGGCTGGGCCTGGCGCTGAGCAAGGAAATCGTGGAAGCTCACGGCGGTTCCATCGATGTAGATAGTGTCCTCGGCAAAGGGAGCGAATTTACGGTAGTGGTTCCACTCCGTGACGAGTGCGAATGAACTTGCTGTCGATGCTGACGGCAAGGGCAAATGTCCATGTCGACGACTGTCTATGCATAAAAACCTAAAGAAATCGGGGAAACCATCGATAAGGAACAAAGATGTGCAGTAGTTTTATCCAGATATAGTGGGAAATATACAAACACAGGACAGAGAGGAGAAACTTTATGGCAAATGTATTGATAGTGGATGATTCGTCGACTATGAGGAAGATTATCTCCCGCTCGCTCAGGCAGGCAGGACTTCCGGTGGACGACATTTTCGAAGCGGGGGATGGTATAGAAGGGCTTAACGTGCTCGGAGACAAGAATGTCGATCTCGTTCTTTCCGATATAAACATGCCTAACATGGATGGGCTGGAATTCATCAAGCAGGTCCGGGGCAATGGCAACAACGTTCCGATCGTCATGATTACCACTGAGGGTGGTGAGGACATCATAAAAGAAGCTTTGTCCAGCGGCGCCAGCGCCAGCATCAAGAAACCCTTTACGCCGGACCAGCTGAATGAAAAACTTGGAGGTCTCTTATGACGTTGAACGCTGCTGTTGAAGAGGCTATTCATTTGAGAGAAGAGCAGATGGTAGGCCATGTGATCGATGCCACGAAAGAAGTGTTCTCAACCATGGTCATGATGGATCTTGAAGCCAGATTTCCTCTCGAGGAACCGGTAAACCATTTTCAATGCAGCATAAGCGGCATGGTCGGATTGGCCGGCACATACACGGGAATTCTTGCCATTCATTGTCCGCAGAGCTTTGCAGTCAGAATTACCTCTAATATGCTCGGGATGGAAGTAGAAGAGGTGGGAGAGGATGTCAACGATGCCCTGGGAGAGATTGCCAACATGCTTGGCGGATACGTGAAGATGGTGCTTTCAAAGGGAGGTATGGACATAAACCTTTCCATACCCACCATCATATCGGGAGAGGAATATACCATTAACGCAATGTCAGAAAGTGACTGCGTGGTGGTTCCATTCGAGCATGAGGGCGAAAGGTTCCTGGTGAGCCTCAAATTAAGGAAAGAATAATCGTGAAAGACGGGGTTGCATTCTGATATGGCAGGTCATGCGAAATTGCAGAAAATGATTCAGTCGGCTCTCAGGCAGTCAACCGAGGAGTGCGGCCTTCTGCTTGGCCAGGAGCTAGCCGTGGCCGATACGGAGGTGTTGGAGCGCGGCAAGGCTGCCTACCTGGCAGAGCTGGAAGATTCTTCTTTCGTAGTACCCGTAGAATCACGCGAAGACTATTCCGGCAAGCTGTTCATGGTCTTCTCCCTTCGGGACGCCATACTGATGAGCGGTTTCCTGCTGGGAATACCACCGGCGCGAATATCTGAAAAGCGCAAGCTCCTCATTCTCGAGGCAGACGATGTGGATACTTTTTCAGAAATAGCCAACCAGATCATCGGGTCGTTCAACTCCGTTCTCCAGCCCTGTCTGCCGCACAAAGTGCATCTCAAGCAGTTGCCCCCGATCAAATTCGTGCCCCAGGTTGACGAGGTCACGGAAGGGGTTCCCATTCCCGATGGTGATTACCAAGTGTTCAGGGCGCAGGTGAAGCTTGGCGGGGAAGAGTTGAGCCGGTATGACATCCTGGTTCCCTCTCTCCTTGCCGACCTGTTCGAATATGGGGAAGCACAAGAGAAAAGTGAGGGTGGAGAGTCCGCAGCTGTCAATGACCAGGCTGAATCATTGCGCCGCCTGTTCCCGCCAGGTTCGGACGAACAGCCTGAGGCCATGGCGCCTGAGGGGAACTTGTCTTCCGGGGCGAGCTGTACTGTGCTGGTTCTCGAGGATGAAGAGAAGGAACGGGAGAGGGTGAAGGGCCTGCTTGCCGATAACGGTTTCAACGCAGTGACCTCTCCTCTCGGTGCCGACATGAAACAGCTGTTCACCGACCAGAACATCAATGCAGTGGTAATAAGCATTGCAAAGCCAGAGGAGTGGGAACTGTCGCTCTGTACCAGGGTCATGGATGTCTGCGGTGATCCCCGGTTCCCCATTATCATGTGTGCCAATCAGTGGACACGGACCGGTGTCCTCAAAGCGGTGAAAAACGGCGCCAAGGATATCATGATAAAGCCTTTCGACGAGAAGGACCTGTTGGAGAAACTCACCAGGTTTTCCCTTGCAGCCTGAAATGTGGTGTCAAAATAACGTCCTGCCATGTAAGCGCATCTTTGACTTATAGTCGGAGCGCATCTTTGTAAATTTCGTAACATACCGGATGTATTGATAAATCATCTCCTCGTCGAGCGGCACGACCTTTGCTCGCCTGTATCCAATGGAGGATGCGGTCGTGACTGCAAAGGTTGTTGCAAGACATCAAGCGAGCGGGATGAGGGCTTCCCGGCAGCTAGCGAGGTATGGCTCGTGCGTTATCATGTCCCTGCTTCTTGCCCTCCTCGCAAACGGTATCGCCGCGGGTGAGACAAGGTTAAACCGGCTTTCCCGGATGGAAATAAAGTCCAGCGCCTTTTTTACCAGGCTCGTTTTCGTCCTGGAAAAACCGGTTCGCTACTCGATTCGCCACCTGCCCGAAAAAAGAATCAGGATCTCCCTCGAAGAGACACGGGGTCTGGCGCTGAAACGTTACCGGGGTTTCGCCGATTCCCGCATTTCCGCTGTGCAGCTTTCCGACCGTGGCGATCGCCTGCTTGTGACATTTCGCGTGAATGATGGGTTCGGCAGAATCCGCGTTCCGGGCGATGTATCGACAAACATGCTCATTGTGGACGTGTGCGGTATTGTTTCGCAAGGGAGTGACCTGTCCATGCCGGTTGACAGGGAACGCATCTGGAGCGGGGCAGGCAAGCTGATCCGGGAGTTCGACCCTCCCCTCAAATCCGATATCCCTTTCTTTCCTACGGAAGGTACGCTTATCCGCAAGATGCTCCCGGAAAACGATGTGCGCTTGTTCCTTCGCGGGGAAGAAGCGCTTTACAAGGATCGTGCAACCGAGGCGGAAGAGGTTTTTACCGCATTTCTCAATCGCGGGGGATTGGTGCGCGCCATCGCCGCATACCGGCTGGGAGAGGCGCAATACCTGCTGCAGAAATACGATGCCGCTCTCAAATCTTTCAAGGAGGGAGAGAGCCTCTGGCCGGATTACCTGCTGCAAAGTCCGTCGATCGTCTTTTCATACGCTGATACCCTTGCTCGCTGCGGTGAATTCGAGCGGGGCCATCGCATGCTCGAACGACTCGTTGTCGCCATGGCTGACACCAAGTACGGCCCTCTTCTGCTGGTAAGGCTGGGAGACATCCTGGCTCGCGGCGGGCGGGAAATGGATGCCCGGGCGGTTTACTGTAACGTGAAGAACTGCTTCCAGGGCAGCCGTGCGGGATTGCTCGCTTCCATCCGCCTGGCCGACCGGGACCTGTTTGCGGTTAACTCGTATAACTACAGCAAGCTGAGCAGCGAATACAGGCGCATCCATTCGGCAGCTTCCGATCCCGGGCTCAAGGATGAAGCTCTTTTCAAATGGGCTTTGATCGAGGCCATGTACGGACCGGTTGACGCGGGAGTGCGTGCCGTAACCGAGTACAAGGAGAAATTCCCCGCCGGGATATTCGCAAACGTTGCCCGCACGATGCATGAGGACCTCTTGTTGAGCCGATTCCATGAGCTGGACAAGGCAGGGGATTGCGATGGCCTGGTGCGCCTGGCTCTCGACAACAGGGCGTCCCTTGCCAGGTGCCTGGGCGAGAAGGAATTCATCCCGAAAATTGCGGCCTGCCTTGAAAAAAAAGGCAGGATCCGGGAGGAACTCGTTCTTTTCAGCTCACTGGTGGAGACGGCCTGGGCCGGCGAAAACGGGGCGTTTCTCAGCTATCGCATAGTAGAAGATGCCTGGATCATAGGTGATATGGCCATGGCAGCTGGTGCGGCGAAGAGTTTTCTCGCCAGGTACTTATCTTCTGCCATGGCCTGGAAGGTCAGGGAACGTCTTGGATGGATCCAGTACAGGAACGGCGATTTAACGTCCGCTTACGACACACTCGTACCGTTGCTGAGCGCAAAAGGGGCTGCCCCGGAAAAAGAGACTTTGTACTGCCTGGGAAAAGTCTGCGAACACAGGAAGGACCTTGCGCGGGCCGAGAGAGCAATGGCACTTTTCATTGCAGCATCGGGAAAGGCCGGGGGGTCTTCTACTGCCGCCGATGCCAGGTTGGTGATGGCTTCCGCCCGCATCGCGCGAAAGGATCTCAAAGGGGCTTTCGCCGCATACTGGGCCGGCCAGGAAGCCTCCAGTGGTGAACAACGGGAGATGTTCATTTTCAAGGTCGGCGAGGTGCTCAGATTGATGGGACGGGATGAAGAAGCGCGGCATCACTGGCAGCAACTGGTGCGCGAGGGTAAGGATCCCGTTTGGAAGAGACTGGCGCAAAACGGACTTGACGAGCTTGACTGGCGCGCCAATTTCGGAGAGCCGGGTACGTCAAAATAACGTCTCATGTCAAAAAAAACGGTTCCCGCTACCTGTCACTTGTTGCATCGAATGGCATAACTTGGCGATAACATGACATTATAGAGATGGTATGTGTTTTGCTGTGAGCATTGCAAAGGTCATGGAAAGGAGATGTCAATGCCGATTGACGACATGTTTGGCGGCACGGTTAACCTGCTGGCCAAGACATTGGATCTGAGGGCCAGGAACCATAGCCAACTGGCCGGCAACATCGCCAATGCCGAAACTCCAAATTACGTTGCAAAAAGCATTTCATTCGAAAAGGAATTGAAAAATGCCCTGAAAGAATCCCCAATGGCACGGTCGACCACTGCAGAGCCCCATCCCAGGCACATACCGATCAAGGGGATGTCGTCCAAGGTCGAAGACGTCGAGGGAACCGTGGAGGAAGCGCCTGCTTCCATCAGCGGAAGGGATGGAAACAGGGTGGACATAGAGCGCGAAATGGGCAAACTGGCGGAAAACCAGATTCTTTACAATGCTTCGATCCAGATCCTGTCAAAAAAATTCGAGGGACTGAAGTACGCCGTAAAGGGAGGCAACTAAATGGACATCTTTACCGCAATGGATGTGAGCTCGTCCGCGCTTACCGCTGAAAGAACCAGGATGAACCTGATATCCAGCAATCTGGCCAATGCAAATTCCACGAGAACTGAAGAGGGCGGCCCATACAAAAGGAAAGATGCCGTGTTTGCTGCCGACCCGGGGAGACCGACATTCGGATCAACACTGAATAGCATAAAGGGCGGGCAGCCTACGGGCGTTCGGGTCACCCAGATCGTTGAAGACCAGTCAGCGCCACGTCTGAAATACGATCCCCACCATCCGGATGCTGACCAGTCAGGATATGTTGCATTGCCGAATGTCAATGTTGTTGAGGAAATGGCGGACATGATAACGGCAAGCAGGGCGTATGAAGCGAATGTGACTGCAGTCCAGGCAGCCAAGTCCATGGCGCTGAAGACCCTGGAACTCGGCAGGTAGCAAGCGGCTTTTTGCTGCCGTGTCCTCTCGGGAATAACGGCAGCCGTAAACATACATTCAATGATGCAGGAGGGTGAGAATGGTTATCAAGGGGATTGATGGCAACATGGGTGTAAACGGCATATCCCGTCAGTTTCAGACCGGGAGCGGAGGAAATGCCGGAAACACTTCCCCCGTTGAAGGTTTTACCCAGTTGCTGGGAAATATGGTCAACAAGGTCAACGACCTCCAGAACCAGGCCGACACTGCGGTCCAAAAGCTTGCAACGGGTGAATCGAAGGGCTTGCATGAAGTCATGATTTCCATGGAAAAATCAAGCATTTCATTCCAGTTCCTTACCCAGGTGCGGAACAAGGCTCTCGATGCCTATCACGAAATAATGCGGATGCAGATCTGACGGCCCGGTTCCTTGAACGGCAGTGACCGGCAATCCATATGGAGCAACAATGTCACAGGCATTGAAAAAAATAACCGAGCCTTTTCTGGCCTTGAGTCCGAAGAAGCGAATCGTTGTCGGAAGTGTGGTGGGGCTTTCGGTGCTTCTTTTCACTATTCTGATCATGGTGGCGAACAGGACGGATTACAGGCCGCTCTTTTCCAACCTGTCCAGTGAGGATGCGGGCGAAATCGTCAAGAAACTCAAAGAGCAGAAGATCCCTTACCGGATCGAATCCGACGGCAAGGCGATATCGGTTCCTTCGGACAAAGTATATGACCTGCGCCTCTCGCTTGCCTCCGAGGGATTGCCGCAGGGAAGCGGCATCGGTTTCGAAATTTTCGACAGGAAAAACTTCGGCATGACCGAGTTCGTGCAGAAACTCAATTACCAGAGGGCATTGCAGGGAGAACTGTCAAGGACCATATCCCAGATAGCTGGTGTGGAGCAGGCGCGCGTACATATCGCGATTCCCGAGAAGTCATTGTTCAAGGATGAGGAAAAACCGGCAACCGCTTCGGTAGTATTGCGGATGAAGTCCGGGCGCTCGTTGAGAGACGGCGAGGTCCAGGGAATAATACATCTTGTTTCCTCCGCAATAGAGGGCATGGACCCGGACAAGGTCACCGTGCTGGACAGCCGGGGCAAGATTCTCAGCAAGGCCGGCGCTACAGATCCCAACGGTAAGATGACTTCTTCGATGCTGGAAATGCAGCGAAACTATGAAAAAGCTGTCGAGGAGCGACTGCAGACGCTGCTTGACAAGGCGGTAGGCGCAGGGAAGTCGGTGGCGAGGGTTAACGCGGTTTTCAATTTCAAGCAGGTGGAAAGATACGAGGAACGCTATGACCCGGAAGCGACCGTAGTGCGGAGCGAGCAGCGGACCGAGGAGAAGAACGGGTCCACGACCTCCGCTTCAGGGATCCCCGGTGTCCAGAGCAATCTGGGCAAGGCAGGAGCCACGGTGCCTGCAGCGCCATCCAACTCGGGTTCAAAAAGCGATGAGACCATGAACTACGAGATCAGCCGCAGCACTGCCAGGACCATTGAACCGGTCGGGACGCTTGCTCGGATCTCGGTGGCCATACTTGTCGATGGAAAGTATGAAGCTGCTTCCGGTTCCGGTAGCTCTGCAAAACCGAAATATCAGCCAAGGAGCACTGACGAACTGCAGAAGATAGATGCGCTGGCAAAAGGAGCAGTGGGTTTCAACGTGGAAAGAGGGGACCAGGTGACCGTGGCCAACATTCCTTTCCAGGACGAATCCCCGGCCGACAAGGACGGGGCGGAGTCCTGGTGGAATATGCCCATTGTGGCTTCGGTGCTGAAGAACATGCTCATCGGTCTTGGCTTCTTGGCGTTGCTGTTCTTCGTCATCAGGCCTCTTCTTGCGGTACTGCGCTCGGAAAGGCGTCAGGCAATGGAAAGCTTCTCGCCGCTGCGTGAAGAAGACGACCAGTTGACCAACCAGAACAAGGCAGCGTTGGCCATGTATACCGTCAACCAGATGGAATTGATTGAAAAGGTGAAAAATGACCCGTACCAGACTGCGCAGATCCTGCAAAACTGGCTGCAGAAAAGGGATTAGCGCTGTCGTGACTGGTCATGGCATCATGAAATACCCGGCTGGTCTTTCCAGCCGGCGAGAGGTTTGAAATGGACGGAACCGACAAGGCTGCCATTCTTTTGCTTTACCTCGGCCCGGAGGCAACCAGCAAGGTCTTCGAGCACATGGAGGATACAGAGATCAAGAGGATCAGCCAGAGCATGGCCCGCCTGGGCCATGTGCCCAGAAGCTCGATCCAGGAGGTCGTCAACGAATACGTGGATATCACCGACCCTGAAACCGGCATATTCTCCCAGGGCGAGGAATTCGTGCGCAAGATCCTTGAAAAGGCGCTTGGCCCGACCAAGGCCGAGGCTCTCCTCAAGGAGTTGAGCGTGGCCAATTTCGGTGACATGACCGACATGCTGGCCAACATGGACTCGAAAACCATAGCGAACTTCCTCAGCCAGGAGCACCCCCAGACGATTGCCGTGGTGCTCGCAAAGCTCAAGGCAAGGCAGACCAGCGAGATCATAGGATTTCTCCCCCAGGAACTTCAGGCAGAAGTGGTAATGAGGATTGCCGATGTGGATCAGGTGTCACCCGAGATCATATCGGACATCGAAGAAGTGATGAGGCTTGAACTGACTGCAGTCGGAGGGATACAGAGATTCAAGGTCGGGGGCGTGGAAAAAGTCGTCGACATGTTCAACCATTTTGACCGGAGCCGGGAAAAACAGATCCTCGACAAGCTGGATGTCCTCAAGCCGCCGCTTGCCGAGGTCATACGCAAGCATCTCTTTACCTTCGAAGACTTCGTGCACCTGGATGACCGCGGAATCCAGGCTATCATGCGGGAAGTGAGCAACGACACGCTGACTCTGGCCATGAAAACCGCGACCGACGAGTTGAAGGACAAGATATTCCGCAACATTTCAAGCCGTGCCGCCGAAATGATCAAGGAAGACCTGGAAGTCATGGGACCGGTCAGGCTGTCAGACGTGGAGCGCGCCCAGTCCGAAATAATCAAGATCGTGAGGAGAATGGAGGAAGAGGGGCAACTCGTGATTGCCGGCAGGGGAGGGGATGATGTCCTCGTGTAAAATCATAAAGCCCGGCAACTCGAACAGCTATAACATTTCACCTTTCCAGCTGGAAATTGTGGGTACTGCTTGCTCCCGGCAAACAGAACCGAATGATTCGGCATTCGTACCGTTCCTGGATACCCTGATGCCCCAGGGGAACGTCAGCACGCACATAATGGATTGTGCCGGAGAAGCGGACCAGGGTGAAGACGACAGCCCTGCGGTTGTCCAGGTCATGGGCATACCGGAGGAGGAACACGTTCGCAAGGTCCAGGAGTCATACGACAGAGGCTTCGAGGACGGCAAGAGGCAGGCTGAAAGGGGTCTGGCCAACGTCTTCAAGGCGCTGCGCGATGCGGTGGAGGAGCTTTCGGTCATGAGGGGTCAAATCCTTCGCGAAACCGAAGAGGACATCCTGAAACTTGTGTTCAGGATCGCTCGCAAGGTAATCCACCAGGAAATTACCACCGACAGGCTGATACTTGCCAAGATCGTATCTGCGGCGGTGAACAGCTCTTCGGAAAGGGACGAGATCGTATTACGGCTGAATCCGGAGGATCACCGGCTCGTTAATGCCCACAAGAATCTTTACCTGAACGGTTTGAGCGAGGACCGGCAGCTGGAATTGAAGGCCGACGATTCCGTCTCTCCGGGTGGATGCATTGTGGATACGATCATGGGGGAAATCGATGCCCGCGCCGAGACGCAGCTGGATGAAATGTTCCGGAGGCTTGTCGAGGAGAAGAACAGTTCCATGAGCCTTGGCGCAAAACTGCCGGGTGAGAGGGAACCATATGCATATGAAGAAAATTGACCTGTCCCGCTACCTGGACGCCATTGACCACATGACTTCTATACGTTTCCACGGCAAGGTTACGCAAGTCGTTGGTCTTGTCATCGAAGGCTATTGCCCTGGCGCAGCGGTTGGCGCACTGTGCGAAATCTATCCACTTTCCGGAGACCCGATTCCGGCCGAAGTGGTCGGATTCCGGGACAACAAGACGCTGCTCATGCCTTTGGGCGAACTTCGCGGCGTGGGGCTTGGCAGCCTGATAGCGGTCAAGAGGGAAAAGTCGTCACTGGGGGTGGGCCAGTCTCTCCTGGGACGCGTCATAGACGGTCTCGGCAATCCCATTGATGACAAGGGCCCGATATTGGTCCAAGACGAGAACCCCATTTATGCGCAGCCGGTAAACCCCATGAAGAGAGCGCCGATCCGGCGGCCGCTCGATCTGGGCATTCGCGCCATAAACGGCCTGCTGACCTGTGGAGAGGGTCAGCGTGTCGGCATAATGGCCGGCTCCGGCGTGGGCAAATCGACTCTTTTGGGCATGATTGCCCGCTATACTGAAGCCGATGTCAACGTGATTGCCCTTATCGGCGAACGCGGGAGGGAACTCAAGGAATTCATCGAGAACGACCTGAGGGGAGAGGGGCTCAGAAAATCCGTGGTTGTTGTCGCCACGTCCGACCAACCCCCTCTTGTCAGGATGAGGGGCGCCTATATCGCCACGACCATAGCCGAGTATTTCCAGGGCCAGGGCGCAAGGGTGCTGCTTATGATGGATTCCGCTACCCGTTTCGCGATGGCAATGCGGGAAGTAGGGCTCGCCATTGGTGAGCCTCCAACCACCAAAGGGTATACGCCATCGGTTTTTGCCGCACTTCCCAAGCTCCTGGAGCGGACCGGCAATTTCCTGAACGGCAGCATAACAGGCCTTTATACCGTCCTGGTGGAAGGAGACGATTTCAACGAACCCGTGTGCGACTCAATGAGAAGCATACTTGACGGCCACATCGTGCTATCCAGGGACCTGGCTTCGAGGAACATCTACCCGCCCATTGATGTCCTGGCCAGCGCCAGCAGGGTCATGAACGCTGTAACCGAAGCTGAACACAGGGAACTTGCCGGCAGGTGCAAGGAGGTTCTTGCCACCTACAGGCAGGCGGAAGACCTGATCAACATCGGGGCGTACAAGCAGGGAAGCAACCCGAAGATTGACGTGGCCGTAAAAAACATCGACCGGGTCGTTTCCTATATCAAGCAGAACGTTCACGAAAACATACCGTTTGACAACGCTCTGTCGGAGCTGCGAGCGATATGCGCAGAACAGTAGAAGGGGCAGCATGATCACTTTGAATCAGTGATGGGGAAAGTTGGGAGGAGGTTGTATGAAACGGAATGTCTTCACGCTTGAGAGGGTTCTTCACTATCGCCGGGAAACGGAAAAGCTTCGAAAGCAGGAATTCGCGCTGGCCAAGCGGGAGTTCGAGATGGCCGAGGAAAAGTTGCGTCGTGAAGAGGAATCCATCGAGAAACTTAACCTGGAATTCCTGAAAAGGCAGATCGACGGCATCGGCGCCATGGAGCTGCAGCTCTATGCGGATTTCTTCAGGAAAAAGAAAAAGGATATCCTGGATCAACGCGAGAAAGTGACTGCCCTGGACCGCAAGCAGGAGGAAAAGAACAACAGCCTCGTTGAAGCGGCAACGGACAAGAAAATAATGGAAGAGCTGAAAAAGAAAAAGCTCGAAGCACACGAAAAAGCGCTGGCAGTGAAAGAGCAGGCTTTTCTCGACGAGATAGCTCTCCAGCAGAGGGAGCTGGGAATATGAAAAAGGCCGTTACACGATATTTCATAGTTCTGAGCGTAGCTTCTTTCATAGTGCTTAACCCGGGTTCTTCTCCCATTACCGGCACACTTACCGCAGAGAACCTTACACCCGCGAACAGCGCCCGGAACACTGCTCCCCAATCTTCTTCAGGCTACACTGCAAAGGGGCCGGCAGTCGCCAGTGCCTCGGATTCGCGCGCAGGTATCCTCGAACGCGAGGCAGCCGTAAGCATGAAAGAGAAGGAACTGAAGAAGCTTGATGCGAACCTGGACAGTAAGATCCGCAAACTGGACGAGACGCGCAAGGGAATGGAGTCGAGCCTTTCCCAGCAGAAGAAGGCGGACAGCGAGCGATACCAGAAAATGGTGAAGCTCTATAAGGCTCTCAGGCCCGAAGAGGCAGCAAAACTGATAGACAAGCTGGAAGAGGATCTTGCCATGGAACTGATGAGCCGGATGGATCAGAAAACAATGGCAAAGATGATTCCTTACATGAACCAGGCAAGAGTATTGAAATGGACCAGGCTTTCCCTGAAGGGCAACTGACTGATCCCGGCGCTCATTCGAAAGACAGGCAGGCAAAGCCTGTGAAATAGCGTCGGTAACCTTTAGAAAGTTTCCGGGATGACCGGAGAATATGGGAAATGAAAGGAGGTGAAAAAAATGGAAATTGCACAGATCATGTCAAACCCGCTTGCCGCTGCTTCCCCGGGGGGTGAAACTCCGGGTGCTGCAAACGCTGGTGGAACCGCGGATCTATTCCAGGGCATGCTGTTTGCGAGTTTGCTGGCAGCCGATGCATCGTCGGAAGGGCTGCGGACAGAAGGAGCTGAGTTGATGCCCGGAGCAACCAGGCCGGAAACGGCAGCCCAGACCGGATCAAGCTCAACAATCCCGGAGATGCTGTCCTGCTACATGAGGTCAACTGAGGTAAATGGGGGCAAGCTTTCTGAAGAATCGAAAAATGCCCGCATGGCGGAAATGGAGAAGTATCCCGCCATGTCGCCGCCTGCAGCAGATACCCGGGTGCTTGATGAAGAAATCACTTCATCTCCGGAGTCCGCTGTCCTGTTGGAGAAGTTCGGATTTCGTTTCAAGGAATCCGGGAACGGTGTTCAACTGGATGTGTTTCCGAAGGAGAACGGAACAGCTGACGAAGAAAAAGCGGATAAAGGGAACGAGAATGAACAAGGTGGAATCCTGGCTACCGTGTCCGTGCTTCAGGAAATATTCTCCAAAGCCGTGCCTGAGGCAAACCGTGGGACCCACGCCCTGCTGGAAACGACGCTGGCAAGATCCGTAGGCTGGAACGGCGGAACAGCGGTAAGTGAAACAGATGCACCGGAGTATTTCCAAGATGCTGGTGCGGTAGAGAAATCTTCGGATCAACTCAAGATGCCGGTTCGAAGCAGCGAGGCGGATGGAATGGGTTTGGCCGGTAATGTCAAGGAATTGACGTCGTTGCCGGCGGCAACGCCAAACGGAGCAACATCAGCCGACCAACAGCCAGGAAACCGTGGAGACTTGCCGATCACGGAAGTTGTGAAAGCTGCCGGCGAAAAGGGTGAAGTTTATTCTCAAGGCAGCATGACTGCATCGGCAGCAACGGTTTCATCCCGGGCCACGGCATTTTCAAGGGCAATCGGGGCAGGGAATGGAACGGAAGCGCCGGAATCTCACCCAAAGGCGGAAGAAGCCAGGGGCATTGATGGAAACTGGATGGGTTCATCCGGATTATCCCCCAAGACAGGCGACGAGGAAGCGACAATTTCCCGGGATGATTTTGCCCGGCAGGAAAGCAAAGGGGGCGCAGATGCACGCGATTTCCCGGAAAAGCAGGACCTCGCGGGTAATTTCGAAGTTCTACACACGGCTTCCGGTGGCAAGCCGGATGCGGTGTCGTCAACGTTTGAAAAGGGAACAATTAATGAAACCGTCCTGCGCCAGATAAGGGAGAAATTGGCTGCATCCCTGCCGGAAAAGGACACGGGCAAGGTTACCCTGCGCCTTAACCCGCGTGAGCTTGGTGATCTCACGATTGACATCCGGATGGAAAACCAGAAAGTCGCCATCGACATCTCGGCGCAAAACGCTGTGGTCAAGGAAGCCCTGATGCAGCATCTCGATACGTTGAAGGAAACGCTGACACGCCAGAACATCACCATGGAGCGTTTCGATGTTTCGACCGGCACCGGCCACGGAGCGGACCACTCCAGCCGCCAGGAACGGCAGCAGGCCCGGCAACAGGGCAATGGGGCGGCTTTCTCCTTCGAAGGATACCGCCGGGAAGAGACAGTGCAGGCGAGACACACCGACTGGCTGCCGCGGGAGAATTCACTGGTGGACATGAGGTGGTAAAGGAGGCGGAAATTCATGATAACTTCAGTTACATCAAGCACCAGTTCAGCGTCGACATCGATGAAACAGGCGATAGGAATGGACAAGGACGATTTCTTGACCCTGTTGATAACGCAACTGCAGAACCAGGACCCGCTCAATCCCATGGACGGGACCGAATTCATGACCCAGATGGCCCAGCTCACCCAGGTTGAGCAGGCATACAACACGAACACAAACCTGGAGAACATCCTTTCAGCGCTTAACAATTCATCTTCGCTGACGGCGTCCTCGCTGGTCGGCAAGACAGTTTCGGCTTCAGGTTCGCAGGTTGCTCTCGCAGCGGGAGGATCGGCCCAGATCAGCTATTCGGTGCCCAGTGCCGCCGAGCAAGTAACCGTTACCATCACTGACTCGAACGGCACTACCGTCAGAACTCTTACCCAGGGGCAGACTGCCGCTGGCACTTCGTCCGTAACCTGGGACGGCAGGGATGCAAGCGGGAACCAGCTTGCTGCCGGAACCTACAATGTTTCGGTTGCCGGCGTCAATTCAGCTGGAAACACCGTCACCTGCCAGCCACTGGTAACCGGAAGGGTCGAAGGCATAAGCTATTCAGGAACGAGTGTCACCATGACGATTGGCGGTGTAACCGTGCCGTTCAGCAATATCTTGAGCGTAACGGGAGGATAATCATATGGTTGACTCGGTCTTGTTCCCAAACCCGGTGCAGGTGCCGACCAACAGGACCCCGTCCAGAACCAAGCAGAACTCTGACGCAGGCACTGTCAGTCCATTTGCCAAAGTACTCGACGGTAAAATGCCGTCACAGGGCATCACATTTTCTCAACATGCACAAGAGAGGCTCAAAGAGAGAGGGATTAACCTCGATAAAACGGAAATGGAAAAGCTCGCGGGAGCGGTTGATGACGTGGCACGCAAGGGAGGCAGGGAGTCGCTGGTGCTTCTCGGCGATGCCGCGCTGGTGGTGAGCGTGAAAAACCGCACAGTGGTGACTGCGCTTGACCGGAACTCGATGCAGGGCAACGTATTCACCAATATCGATTCGGCAGTCTTGTTCAAGTAACCGTAATGTAAAGCACACAACAGAACGGGCCGGACCTCGCTGAGGAAGCCCGCGGAACACCGACCGACAGACGTGTTCCCCAACGTTCAGAAATCCAAAGGAGGCAACAAAATGAGCATTACATCTGCACTTTTTACCGGCGTCAGCGGTCTCTCGAGCAACGGTGAGGCAATGAATGTCATCGGCAACAATATTTCCAACGCCAATACGGTTGGTTTCAAATCGGCCAGGACGCTGTTTTCCGACATGCTGTCGGCGAACATGGGCAACAATTCGCAGGTCGGCCGCGGCGTGCAGATCCAGGCGGTCGACAACATGTTCAGCCAGGCATCATTCGAGACGACCGAATCGGTGTCCGACCTGGCGATCCAGGGATCGACCTTCTTCGCCCTCGGATCGCCCACTGCTACCGGCGCGCAGTCTGCAGCCACGTCCTTTTATACGCGTGCCGGCGCTTTCGAGGTTGACAGCAACGGCTACCTGGTCAATCCCGACGGATACCGGGTCCTGGATGAGGCCATGACGCCCATACAGTTCCCCATCGCGACTTTCGGCAGGATTTCCGGGATCGACAGCAACGGCAACATTACCTATCTGGACAACACCGGAGCACAGCAGACCTATGCCACACAGGTAGGTGTCGCAACCATCCCGAATACCGCGGGTCTTCAGAAAGTAGGGGGCACGCTTTTCGTCGCCGGCGTGGATGCGGGAACGCCGACGGTAGCGGCTCCCAACGGTACCAGCGAAAAATTGTATTCCAATTCTCTCGAGCTCAGCAACGTGGACCTTGCCGGGCAGTTCGTAAACATGATAATCACGCAGCGGGCGTACTCGGCAAATTCCAAGACCATCACCACCGTTGACGAGATGACCCAGGAAGTGCTGAATCTGAAGCGGTAGGGGACTGGTGACCCTAAGGTAGTGAAGAAAGCCCCCGGTTTCCCAAAAGCCGGGGGCTTTCTTATATGATGCTCATCCCCAGGCAGTCCGCAACCTCCTGAAAATAGGCATCAGTCTCGCCGTCCACGAAGAATCGGGAAGATGAAGGCTCCAGTGAGACATCGCCCCGATTTATCACGACCGTTTTTCCTGCCGCACCAAGGGAAAGATACGATGCCGGCGTGACGGTGAGGGATGAGCCGACCACAAGCAGGAGGTCCGACTCTGCGATCATGCGCTCCGCCTCGTCGTAACCCTTGACGGATTCCCCGAAGAATACCACATCAGGTTTGAGCACACCCTTGCATACCGGACACTGCACTACCGGGGGGCTGGGGCTGGAACGCATCTCCCTGACCCACCAGGCATTCGAGAGTGCGCCGTAGGCCCGATCGCAGCCGCAGCAGGTGGCGGAACCATACGAACCGTGCACTTCAACCACGTTTCGGCTTCCTGCCGACTGGTGGAGCATGTCGATATTCTGGGTGATCACTCCGCGAAGCATTCCCGATGCTTCCAGCCGCGCGAGAAAATGATGGGTGAATGTCGGACGCACAGTTTCCATCATGGTCACGAAATCGTGTGCGAACTCGTAGAAAAAGCCGTGATCCCGGCGGAACCAGCTTATGTTGAAGACTTTATCAGGGTCATAGCGCCTGGTTACATAGAGCCCCCCGGGCCCCCGGAAATCCGGTATTCCGGCTGCCGTGGAGATGCCGGCGCCGCTCATGGCGGTTACGCGACGGGAACTTGAAATCAGTTCGGCACAGCCTGCGGGGGTTAGTGATTGCTTTTGTATCGGCATTTCGTTTCCCTGTAAGGATGCATGGGCCTCGTTTCGAATTGCTGAATTCAGCGACGTTTATTTGATTTAGGTTGTATAAGATATGGGGGCGGGTTGGAAACCCACCCTCTCTTCAGTTGAGTACCTGCCAAAATATACTCCTGCTCATTATTGAAGTCAAAAGGGATTGAGCTTCACCTGCTCCTGTCAAAATCTTGGCTTCCGTCAATTTCATTTTCCCGACTTCCCATGCAAATCATCTTTTCATCCCATACTGTGGCGGATTTGCAGTGACTGCACCGGATCATGCCGTTTCAGGCTGCAGTTGAATACGCCGGTACGTTGAAGCAGGCAGGTGCTCATTGCGGTGGAAAATTGCCCCATAACCACCTGGTTTGCCGTCGGCCGTGCATTTTTCAGCGCCTGCAGCGCTGGCATTGCGGTTGCATATGATGGTACGAGATATGGAACTGTACGAGATTACGACGTAAAGGAGGACTCTCGATGGCTTCGAAAGACGAACAGCCCGTGGAGAAAACGTCTGAAAAGGGGAAAAAGAGTTTGAAACTGATCATCATCATCGCGGTTGCAGTCGTTATTGCAGTGGGCGGAACAGTCGCTTTCTTCATGCTTTCCGGCGGTGGGCACAAGAAGGAAAGTGAAGTCAAGACTGAAAACAAGGCCGTGCCGGTGATTTTTCCCCTTGAGCCTTTCATCGTCAATATCTATGACGGGCAGGAGCTGCGCTATCTGCGAGTCAAGGTGGAAATGGAAGTGGTGAACGAGGAGGCAAAAAGCGAGTTGACCGCAAAGCAGGCTCAGATGCGCGACACAATTCTCGTCCTTCTGACAACGAAAACAATGCTCGATATACGCGACCAGCAGGGCAAAAACCAGTTGCGCCAGGAAATATTCAATGCTGTCAGCCGGATCGTTTCCCCCGGCAAGGTCCAGAAGATATATTTTACCGATTTCGTCGTCCAGTAAGGATCAGGGCAGAGGTCAACGTGGAAAAAGTTCTGACAAAGGAAGAGATAGAATCCCTGCTCACGGCCATAATGGATGGCCGCATCGAACCGGAAAAGGAGCTGGCTGCCGCAACGGGCAGGGTATCCGCCTATGATCTCTTCAATACCGAGCACCAGGCTCTGGTGCCGAACCTTGACGTGATCTACGACAGCTTCATCCGCTACAACCGGGTGACGCTCTCCAACAGGCTCCGAAGGATAGTGGAAATCAAGAAGCTGGGATCCAGGCCCTACAAATTCGACGATTTCCTGCAGTCCCTGCCTTCGCCAGTATGCATGGGAATATTCAAAATCGACCCGCTCAAGGGAGCTGCTCTCATAACCATGGACAGCAACCTGGTGTTCACGCTCGTCGACAGCATTCTCGGCGGGACCGGCACTCCCGGACTTAACGATGAAAGCCGGATGTTCACGTCCATAGAGCTCAGGCTCATGGAGAAGATCGTCAAGGACGTGTTGCAGGACATGGAAAAATCCTGGGCGCATATCCAGAACACCAAGATGAGCATTCTCAGGATGGAGATGAACCCGCGGCTCGTTACCATCGTGCCTCCCGAATACCAGGTCATAACCATGTCCCTCGAAATCCAGGTGGAGGAATTCACCGGCACCATGATGTTCGCGATTCCCTACATGACCATAGACCCCATACGGGATAAATTGAAGACCGGCACCCAGCTGGACATCATGGCAATCGATCCGCAGTGGTCGTCACGTCTTTCGACCGAACTGCTCGATGCTCCGGTCGAACTGATGGTCGAGCTCGGCGAATCCTGGATTACCATGGACGACCTCCTCTCACTGTCCAGCGGAGATACGATCATCTTAAACAGGGATTGCCAGAGCGAACTGAATGTGAAGGTGGAGGGCATCGACAAGTTCTGCGCCGTCCCCGGGGCTCAGCACGGGAACAAGGCGATCAGGATAACCGAAGTGCTGACTTGAGGTCCGTTGCGGGAAGCTGTTTCCGGAAAGACAGGCGGCCATGAGCTGCATCCAATATTCAAAGCGATATTCAGGAGGTTGAAAGTGAGTGAGCTGCAGGAAAAAATCGAACAGAAGGATGACGGACCGGACAAGAAGAACCTGGAACTGATCCTTGATATCCCCCTCCATCTGACCGTGGAACTGGGACGTACGAAACTTCTCGTCAAAGATCTTCTGCAGCTGAACCAGGGCGCTGTTGTCGAGCTGGGGAAGATGGCGGGCGAGCTTCTGGATGTGTTCGTCAACTCCAAGCTCGTGGCGCGGGGGGAAGCGGTTGTGGTGAATGAAAAGTTCGGGGTCAGGCTTGTGGACATCATCAGCCCGGTGGAGCGGGTGGAGAAGATTGCATGAGAATCCCGTCAGTCCTCCTGTCGGCATGCATGCCTGCCACAGCCCTGGCTGCCGGGCAGGGGAGCGCTGGAGGTTTCAGCTTCATTTCGGGTTTTTTCCAGATGCTTGCATCGCTGGCTGTCGTGATCGGCGCAGTCGTCGTCACCCAGAAGCTCATCAAGAGGCTGATGGGTGGAGGGCTTATGAACAGGGCTGCGCAATCGTACATCAGGATTGTCGAAAACCGCTTCATTGCGCCGAAAAAATCCCTGATGCTGGTTGAAGTGGGCGGTGAATACCTTCTGCTCAGTTCCACCGACAATGGATTGAACCTTATCAAGCAGATAGACATGATCGAAACGATAGAAGTGGTTGACGACAGGGGAGCAGGCGTGCCTGAGCGGGACGTTTTCAGGTCCGTTGCCGGGTTTGTCCGCAAGAGCCTGCGCAACGGTTTCCCTGCGCGGAAAGGTATGGATTAGCACAGTGAAACCAGGTAAAGCCACAGTATTCATTTCCATTACATTGCTGGTGATTCTGGCCGCGGCAGCATCAGCCTGCGCTGAGTCCGCGGGCATCCCGGCAGTGAGCGTTGGCGTCGGCAAGGCAACCAAGCCGGGTGACCTTTCCACCACGCTGCAGATCTTTTTCCTGATAACTGTTCTGTCGCTGGCGCCGAGCCTGCTCATAATGACGACATCTTTCACCAGGGTGGTGGTTGTCCTCTCATTCCTCCGCGGGGCAATAGGGACCCAGCAGGCGCCGTCCAACCAGATCGTGATAGGGCTGGCGCTCTTCCTGACGTTCTTCATAATGAGCCCGGCATGGCAGCAGATCAACAGCCAGGCACTCCAGCCCTACAAGGCTCAGCAGATAACCCAGGAACAGGCTATTGACCGCGCAGTCAAACCCATAAGGAGATTCATGCTTTCCCAGGTGAGGGAAAAGGACCTGGCCCTGTTTCTCAGCCTTTCAAAGATGCCGCGGCCGAGAAACGCAGATGAGATTCCTACGCTCACCATAATTCCCGCGTTCATGATCAGCGAGCTGCAGACGGCCTTCCAGATAGGATTTCTCATCTATATTCCTTTCCTTGTCGTTGACATGGTGGTGGCGTCGGTGCTGATGTCCATGGGGATGATGATGCTGCCGCCGGTCATGATATCGCTTCCCTTCAAGATATTGCTGTTCATACTGGTGGACGGCTGGAGCCTGGTGATCGGCTCCATCGTGAAAAGTTTCGGATGAGGAAGGGAAACGGCAGAATACAGAATTCAGAATACAGAAGTCAGAATACAGAATACAGAATACAGAATACAGAAGTCAGGAGAAAGCCAAAAGTCTGGATAATTACTTTCTGACACTGCGAAACAATCATGACCTATGACAATGTTGTTTCGAAAAATTTGACGTTTATAATCCCGACTCCTGAATTCCTGATTTTGAAAGGATTCGACATGACCCCTGAACTGGTAACTCAACTGGCGCGGAGAAGTTTCGAAGTGACACTGATGCTTTCGGCGCCCCTGCTGGTCTTCAGCCTGGCAGTTGGCCTGGTGATCAGCATTTTCCAGACAGTCACCTCCATCAATGAAGCGACTCTCGCCTTTGTGCCGAAGATCGTGGCGGTGATGGTTGCCATGATCATATTTTTCCCCTGGATGATGAGCTATATGTCTGATTTCACTAGGGAAATATTTGCCATGATTCCAGGCCTGAGAAACTGAAGCCGCGACCATTCCCCGGAGTAATAGTTCAATGTTCCAGCTGCCTCCTTTTCTCTCACCCCAGGATTTCACCCTGTTCACCCTCGTTCTGGGGAGGCTTGCAGGAATGTTCTCTGCATTGCCGCTTTTCGGCGGGGAAAGGGTGCCGCTGCAAATCAGGGTCGTGACCATATTCGCCATGACAATGGTCCTGTTTCCCGTCCTGAAACTGAAATCCATAAACATGCCGGGAGATTTCATCTCCCTGTCGCTTGTCGTGGCGGCCGAGGTCCTGATCGGCCTCACGCTGGGACTGATCGTCAAGGCCGTGTTCGGCGCGGTGGAGTTCTGTGGCCAGATCGTGGGCATGCAGATGGGATTCTCCATATCATCATTGTTTGATCCAGCCATGGGCCAGGTTCCGCTCATGTCTCTTTTCCAGTCCCTGCTGGCGATGCTCCTGTTCCTCTCCCTCGGGGTGCATCATGATTTCATCAGGGCCATCGTGCAGAGCTACTCGGTGCTGCCGGTAGGCGGATGGCACATGAACGGCAGCCTGCTTGCTTTTCTCGTCACCACCACATCCGGGATATTCATTCTTGGAATAAAGCTTGCGGCGCCTGTGATGGTCGCTTTGCTGGCAACCACTGTCGTCCTGGGAATCATGGCCAGATCATTTCCGCAGATGAATGTTTTCATGATCAGCATGCCGGTCAATATCGGCATCGGTTTCATCGTGCTCGGCATGTCGCTGATGATCTTCATGCGCACTCTCCAGTCGTCTTTCGGCGACATGCTCAACCAGTTCAGGCTGCTCCTGAAGATACTTTCATGACCAGGGTGTACGATGTCGGAAGCGGATAAACATTCAAAAACCGAACAACCCACGCAGCGCAAGCTTTCCGAGGCACGGCAAAAGGGGTCTCCGCCCATAAGCCGCGACATGTCGGCAACAGTGTCTCTTCTCGTATCGATGGTGGTCCTGTATGGGTTGGGCGGACAGATGTTTTCCGGCCTCAAGGAAAACTGCCGGGGAATATTTGCCGGGATGGGGAAGGTTGAGGTTACCGAAACAAGCGCTTACAGCCTGCTTCTCAAGCAGTTTCTCTTTCTAGGCGAGATACTTGCTCCTTTCATGCTGATGGTGATGATCGCAGGAATAATGGGGGTCGTTATCCAGGGAAGCGTGTCGTTTTCCGCCGAAAGACTCCAGCTGAAGTTTGAAAACCTCAACCCGATGACGGGGTTCCAGCGGATTTTCAAGAAAGAAGCGGCAGTCGAAGGAATCAAGTCGATCATAAAAATGCTTATCGTAGGATATATCGCCTATCGGATCCTCCGCGACGAAATGGACGGGATGCTTTACCTGACCGACGCGGATATCAGGGGGATTTTCAGCTTCATAAGCCATATCGCGTTCAAGATCGTGGTTCACACCTGCGGTGTAATGATCATTCTGGCTGTGCTGGATCTGGCCTTCGTCAAGTGGAACTTCATCCAGAACCTCAAGATGACGAAGGAAGAGGTGAAAAAGGAGTCGAAGGACACGGAGGGCGATCCGCAGGTAAAGGGGAAGATAAGAAAACTGCGGTACGAAAGGGCATTCCGGAGACTCCGGCAGGTCATTCCGAAGGCAGATGTGGTCGTGACGAACCCGACCCATTACGCCGTAGCGCTGAAATACGACCGCACCAGGATGGCCGCGCCGATAGTCCTGGCCAAGGGGATGGATCATCTTGCCCAGAGGATCAAGGCAATGGCACGGGAAAGCAACGTAATGCTGGTGGAGAATCGTTTTCTTGCCCGTGAACTTTACTCCGGAGTAAAGGAAGGGGAAGAGATTCCGGAATCACTTTATGTTGCGGTTGCAGAGGTGCTGGCCTACGTATACGGCCTCAAGGGTAAGATGCAATGACAGCTGCCAAAATCACTGTGCAGGCTTCCAGACAAAACCTTGACTCGCCCTTTTTCAAAATCCTGTCCAAACACAATCCGACCTTTTGAAAATCCGGAATTCGCCAACGGAAATCCCCTGCCCTGGATGAGCGCAAAACGCGTTCTGGCGGGACTTTGCCTTCTTCACGATTCTTTTGCTCCCCATACCGCCTGCTATGGCACAAAGGTTGCTTTTCTGATGGGTGTAAGCATAACCCTCTAAAAATCAAGAGGAAAAACAGATGGCAACCGGCACCGCGGAAACACTCGAGCTTTCGTCCTTCAGGAAGAATTCGGACATTTACATGGCCATGGTTCTTATCGGAATCCTGGCGCTCATGATAATTCCGCTTCCCGCATTCATGCTGGACATTTTTCTGGCTGCCAATATCACCCTTGCCCTTGCAATTCTCCTGGTGGGGCTTTACACGACCCAGCCCCTGGATTTTTCCGTTTTCCCTTCCATCCTCCTGGTGACCACCCTGTTCCGCCTGTCTCTGAACATCGCCTCTACCCGACTCATATTGCTCCACGGCAATGAAGGAGTTGAAGCGGCCGGCGCGGTCATCAAGGCCTTCGGCCAGTTCGTGGTCGGCGGTAACTACGTGGTCGGGGCGGTCATCTTCCTGATCCTGGTGATCATCAATTTCGTGGTCATAACCAAGGGCGCCGGCCGGGTCGCCGAGGTGGCTGCGCGTTTTACGCTCGATGCCATGCCGGGCAAGCAGATGGCCATTGACGCAGACCTGTCCTCCGGAATCATAACTGAAAAGGAAGCAAGGATACGCAGATCGAAGGTTTCCAGGGAATCGGATTTCTACGGTTCCATGGACGGCGCCAGCAAATTCGTGCGTGGGGACGCAATCGCGGCAGTTCTCATAATGCTGACCAACATAGTCGGCGGCTTCGTGATAGGTGTATGGCAGAAGGGAATGGCTCTTGACGCCGCTCTCGCGAATTACACCCTGCTGACTATCGGTGAGGGGCTGGTTGCCCAGATACCCGCGCTCATCATTTCGACTGCAGCAGGAATCATTGTTACCCGTTCCGCGGATGAGAAGAATTTCGGCCACGAGATAACCGGTCAGTTCCTCAACTATCCCAAGGCGTTTTATGTTTCGTCAGGGGTGCTGTTCTGTTTCGGCCTCATTCCCGGGCTTCCCCATTTTGCCTTCTTCCTCATGTCAGGAGTTGCTTATTTTGCCGGCCGCATGGCTCGCGAGAAAACGCTCGTTGTCGAGGAGGATGAGAGCCTGAAAGCCTCTGGAGCGGCTGAGGATGCAGGTGACCAGATATCGACAATCAGGCCGGTTGACCTCCTCGAACTGGAAGTTGGTTACGGCCTTGTCCCCCTGGTTGATGCGGCCCAGCAGGGGGAGCTCCTGGAGCGGATCCGCACTATAAGGAAAAGTTTTGCCCAGAAGATGGGGTTCATTGTCCCGCCCATTCACATTCATGACAACCTGCAGCTGAAACCGCACGAATACTCGATCATGATAAAGGGCGCCAGGGTAGGGGGAGGGAATCTCACCGGCCAGTTTCTCGCAATGGATTCCGGCGCCGCGTCCGTTGAAATCGCCGGTGCAAAGACGACCGAGCCCGTTTTCGGCCTCCCGGCGGTCTGGATCAAGGGGACTGACAGGGAGAATGCACAGATCTGCGGGTATACGGTGGTCGACAGCACAACGATCATGGCCACGCACGTGAGCGAGATAATCAAGAAGCACGCCCATGAACTGGTGGGCCGGCAGGAACTCCAGCAGCTCCTGGACAACCTGGCGGCAATATACCCCAAAGTCGTAGACGAACTGGTGCCTTCACTGCTGAGCCTGGGCACGGTCCTGAAGGTGGTGCACAACCTTCTCAAGGAGAACGTGTCGATCCGCGATCTCAGGACGATCCTGGAAATTTTGGCCGATTACGGCGCCATGACCAAGGACCCGGATGTCCTGACCGAATTCGTGCGCCAGGGGCTGGGTCGCTACATTGTTGAACAGTTCAAACAGGACGGCGATGTTTTGAACCTGATCACGCTCGACCGGCAGATAGAGGAAGTTGTCGCGGAGTCCGTGCAGCCGGCTGAACACGGCGGATACCTGGCCATAGACCCTGGAGTCGCACAGCGGATCCTGCATAACATCAGGGCGGCGATGGAAAAGTTCAGCCAGACGGGCGGAATGCCGGTTCTGCTGGCGTCCCCCTCCGTGAGAAGGCATGTCAAGAAACTGACTGAACGCTTTCTGCCCGGCCTAGCGGTCCTGTCACATAATGAAATACCTCCGAACATAAAAATCCAATCCGTGGGAGTGGTGACTGCAGATGCAAACTAGAACATTTCAGGCAGCAAACATGACCGAAGCAATGCATCTCGTGAAGGCAGAACTGGGGCCCGACGCAATGATCGTTTCCTCGCGCAGGGAGCGCCGCAAAGGGATTCTGGGCCTGTTCGGCAAGCCGGTCTTTTCCATAACGGCCGCACTGGGGCCGGTACCGGCCAGAAGGCTCTCATATCCGATGGAATATCCCCCCGTGGAAGAAACTACCAGGGATGAGTTCCGCAAATCCATGCTCGAACCGCTTGCCAGAGAGCTGAAAGAGCTCAGGGAACGGGTGGACAGTCTTTTCACGAGGGAGAAGGGCGAACTGAAAAATCGCACATCGCTCGAGCCCGGCGGGATGGCCAATAAGGGAAGTTTCCGATCTGTCGAATTGCAGCCCGACGGTTTTGACCCCGAGGAAAACCAGATTGTGAAAAGAGGGAATCTGGATGGTGTGAAACGGGAAGACACTCCTCCGGCTCCTCTCAAATTCCGGTCTTTTGACGCATCACCGGAAGAAAACGCCGTTGACGGCATTGCTGACGGGAGGAACGACAACTCAGCGCTTGCCGAGGTTTCCACGGCGCTTCATGAAGCAGGAGTGAATGAAGAAACGATCCGAACCCTTGCCGGAAAGGCCAAGGCAAACGGAATTCAGCTGGCCGGTTCCGAAGACCTCAGGGGGAGACTGAAAGAGAGCATCGAGGCTGCCGTGAAATGCAGTGGATCCATCCGCATGAAAAGAAACGGCGCAAGGATTGTGGCGCTGGTCGGCCCGACAGGGGTCGGCAAGACAACCACGGTTGCGAAGCTGGCCGCACATTACACTCTCGAGAGAAAAGCACGGGTTGCGCTCATTACCATCGATACCTTCCGTGTCGGCGCGGTCGAGCAGCTGAAGACGTATTCCAGGATAATGGGAGTGCCTCTCGAAGTGGCGTCGACACCGGGAGAGCTGCAGAAAGCACTGGAAATTCACTCGGACAAGGATCTTGTCATTATCGACACGGTCGGACGCAGCCCCCGGGACCTGGAAACCATCGAACGCTTGCGAGAGATGCTGCATTGCCAGCAAGCCATTGAAATCCACCTTTGCGTCGCGGCAACGACCCGGGAGAGCGAACTGCGGTCCATAGTGAAAGGTTTCGGGATGTTGCCGGTCTCCAGGCTGCTCTTTACCAAGCTTGACGAAAGCAGTTCCTTTGGATCGATCATAAACCTGCAGATAGAGAACAAATTGCCGTTGTCATATTTCACCAGGGGCCAGAGGGTTCCCGAGGATATTGAACCGGCTACATCAAGGAAAGTGGCGGAGCTTCTTCTCGGTCAATAATGCAATGATTATGAATGATAGATATGCACGGGTGGAGCGGGGAGGCTCATGGGCCCCCGGCTTTGCCGCAGGATGGGAGAAATTATGAACAATCTCGCGAAGAACTATGAATCCGATGTGATGTTTAGCCCGTTCCAGAACAGGGACGAGTTGATCATGTCCCATCTTCCGCTGGTCAAGTATCTGGTGGGCAGGGTATCCTCCAAGTTGCCCTCCCACCTTGACCAGCAGGACCTGATGAGCGTCGCCGTCATCGGGCTGATCACAGCGGCGGAGCGCTTCGACCCTGCCCGGGGGATACAGTTCAAGACCTTTGCCGAAAAACGGATCATGGGGTCGATCATGGACGAACTGAGGGCTCAGGACTGGCTTCCAAGGACCCTTCGCGAGAAATACAAGCGTCTCGAACAGGAATTCGCCGTGCTTGAACAGAAGCTGGGAAGGAACCCAACCAGCGAAGAGGTGGCGGCTGCCATGGGAATGGACCTCGAGAAATATTTCCAGCTGATCGAGGAGGTGCATTCGCTCTCTTTCATGAGCCTGGAAGACTTCCACGAAGACGAAGACGGCGGATCGTTCGGCTTCCTGAATTTCCTCGCGGACAACACCACGGAAAACCCGCAGAACCAGATGATCGCGAAACAGCTGCTGCATTCCCTTGGGGAGGCGATCGAAACCCTGCCGGAAAAAGAGCGCATCGTAATCACTCTCTACTACTATGAAGAGCTTAACCTGAAGGAGATAGGCGAGGTCCTGGGACTTACCGAATCGCGCATTTCACAGTTGCACAGCCAGGCAGTCATCAGATTGAAAGTGAAAATGAGAAACCAGGGCGCCTGAGCGCGTCCTTCACGGAGACTAATATGAACAGCGGTATGTATGCATCTTTATCAGGTGCGCTTGTGTCGGTTCAGCGCCTGGACGTGCTGGCCCACAACCTGGCAAATGTCAACACTCCCGGCTACAAGAAGGATTGCATGAAATTCGAGGCATTGCTGCCGTCGGACGGTTCGGCTTCACCTTCCGGCTACGCAGCTGAAGCGCCGGTCCTCGTAGCGGAAAGCACGAGCATAGACTATTCCGCCGGCCCGGTAAGCACGACCGGAAACACTTTCGATCTGGCGCTGGACGGCGAGGGATTTTTCGTCATCAATACGCCCAATGGGAAAGCCTATACGCGTCAGGGGAACTTCCGCCTCAACAGCAGCGGGAATCTTGTCACGGTCGACGGCTACGAAGTCATGGGAAAGGGTGGGCCGGTGAACATCCAGGGCAGCTCGGTGAGCTTCTCAGCCGAAGGCAAGATTTCCGTGGAAGGCATTGAGACAGGGGCGCTCGACATCGTGACATTTGAAAAACCCTATAACCTGAGGAAGATAGGCCAGGGACTGCTGGAGCCGAACGATCCGGGAATTACCACTCAGCCGGCGACCAAGGCAGCCGTGATGCAAGGCCGTCTGGAGGGTTCCAATGTCTCGGCGGTTGAAGAAATGGTTCAGCTTATAGACACGAGCCGGTTCTTCGAGGCCTGCCAGAGACTCATCCAGAACTACGATTCAATGACCGGCAAAGCCGTGAACGAATTGGGGAAAGTGTAGGAATAGGCAAAAGGCGAAGGGAAGAATGCAGGAGTCAGAATACAGGAGTCAGAAGAAAAGGCAAAAGGCAAACTCCTGACACTTTGAATAGAAATAGGAGGTTTCGAAATGATCAGGGCACTCTGGACCGCGGCTTCGGGAATGCAGTCGCAGCAGCTGAATATCGATGTGATTGCCAACAACCTGGCAAACGCGAACACGGCGGGGTTCAAAAAAAGCCGCGCCGATTTCCAGGACGTGATGTACCAGAACGTGAAAGCGACCGGGTCTCCTGCGACGAATTCCACCCAGGCGGCGGGAATCCAGATCGGGCTCGGGTCCACACCGGCAGCGGTCACTAAGGTCTTTACCGCGGGTGACATCAAACAGAGCGGAAATGAACTGGATATCGCCATTGAAGGTGAAGGCTTCTTCCAGGTCCAGATGGCTGACGGCACCACTGCATATACCAGGGCAGGCGCTTTCAAGCGGGACGGGCAGGGGCGTGTCGTGACAAGTGACGGTGATCCCCTGGTCCCGGAAATCGTGATACCCAGCAACGCAACCAAGATCAGCATCGGTACCGACGGGACGGTTGCGGTCACTCAGTCCGGCCAATCCGGCACGACCACCATCGGCAACCTGCAGTTGGCCACATTTCAGAATCCAGCCGGTCTGTCGGCCCAGGGACGCAACCTCTTCATGACTACCGATGCTTCGGGAAACGCAACGACAGGAACGCCGGGGCAGAACGGGATCGGCACTGTGCGCCAGGGTTTCCTGGAGATGAGCAACGTAAGCGTCATGGAAGAAATGGTGAACATGATAGTTGGGCAGAGGGCGTACGAGATCAATTCCAAAGCCGTGCAGGCTGCCGACGAGATGCTGCAGCAGGCGAACAATATGAAGAAGTAACTGTTGGTGAAGCGGGGTCAGGAATATGAAAAGACAACTTGTAGCCATAATGCTGCTCGTGTTCGTGGGCGCTGTCTGTTCGCCTGCCAAGGGAGCAGGCGGCGCCGTGCTCAGGGAAAAGAAAATCCGGGAAGCCATTACATCCTTCATCATGGAAAGGACGAACGGCACCGGCCTGGAGATAAGGATCAAGAGGATCGGTTACAACGGAGACATGAACCTTCCCTCAGGGAAGATCAGCTATGATTTCATAGCGCCCAGGCAGTGGGAAGGCTGGGGCAGAACGAACCTGGGATTCATTGTCAGGGTGGACGACAGCGTGGTCAGGAACATTAGTGTGCCGGTGGAGGTGGAAGCCCTTGCCGACATGGTTGTCACGCTTCGTCCGCTGGTGAGGGGCGAGGTCATTTCCGAGGGGGATGTAACGCTGCAGAAAAGGGATTTGGCCGGCATTTCCGGGAAAGTGGCGTTTGATCCGTCTACGGTAGTGGGAAAGGTCGTGCGGATAAACATTCGCGGCAACAGTCCGGTTCGAAGCGATTTTCTGGAAAAAGTTCCCATAATCAAATACGGGCAGATGGTTACCTTAGTTGCAGAGGACGGGTCCCTCCGGGTGACGGCTGCCGGAAGAGCCAAGGGATCGGCTGCAGAAGGGGACCTGATAATGGTGCAGAACCTGAATTCCAAGAAAGATGTCCAGGGCAGGGTTCTGGATTCCGGTACTGTTGAGGTGGATTTCTGAACCGATGATCTCTCCGGGCGAAAGACATCGGCATCAACTGCGGAGAAATGATTCATGAAGAAAGCAGCTTTGGCAGTGTTGGTTTCGCTTGCAGCCGGATGCATGTATCCTCCGGTCCAGATGAAACAGTCGATTGACGACCAGCCACCAGCGCCACGCGCGAAATACACCAACGGTTCGATCTGGCAAGATACGTCCTCCTCCCTTGCAGAGGATTTCAAGGCGCGGAGAAAAGGAGACATAGTCACCGTCGTGATAGCCGAACAGGCCAGTGCAACCAAGGAAGCCACTACCGGCACGAAAAGGGAAACGGGCATCTCCGCCGGAATTCCGTATTTCATGGGTGTTGAAACCACGGGCCTGGCTAATTGGATGAATCTGAGCAACCTGATCAATGCATCAACCAGTTCAAAATATGACGGCAGCGGCACAACAACCAGGAAAGACGTGTTGAACGCCACTGTTTCCGCCCGAGTGGTGGACGTGCTTCCCAACGGCAACCTGAGGATCGAGGGCCAGCGGAGCGTCAAGGTCAACAACGAAGACCAGGTAATGCTGCTCGAAGGCACTATCCGGCCAAGGGACATAAGTCATGACAACATGATAAGCTCGGCCATGATAGCCGATGCAAGGATCACGTATTCAGGAAACGGCATAATCACCGACCGGCAGCAGCCTGGTTGGCTTATGAACCTGGTTGACAAGATATGGCCGTTCTGATGTGGAAAAGAAACGTGCCCTGGCCTTGCCGCCATCTCCGGCAGAAGGCTTCTGCGGCAAGGGTATGGAAAAGGCAATGGAGTTCGGAATGAAAAAGATAATCTGCATAGTGCTCCTGATCGCTCTGTCGCCCTTGGGGGCTTCTGCTTCCAGGATAAAGGATATCGCCAGTTTTGACGGAGTCCGCGATAACCAGTTGATCGGTTATGGCCTTGTCGTGGGCCTGAATGGGAGCGGTGACAGTGATCAGACCAAGTTTCCGGTTCAGAGCCTGGTTAATCTGCTGGAGCGCTCGGGGGTGACGATCAAGCGTTCCGACATAACGGTCAAAAACGTTGCGGCGGTGATGGTGACGGCTGTTCTGCCGCCATTTGCCAAGCAGGGGACGAGAATAGACGTCCTGGTGTCCTCCATGGGCGATGCCAAAAGCCTGGCGGGAGGAACACTGCTCATGACACCGCTCAAGGGGGGCGACTCGCAGGTGTATGCCGTCGCCCAGGGGGCTGTGCTCACCAATTCCTTCTCCTATGGGGGACAGGCTGCATCGGTGCAGAAAAACCATCCCACTGCCGGCCGGGTTCCTGAAGGGGCACTTGTTGAAAGGGAGTTGCCGAACATTCTCGCGGACAGGAACCAGATACGTTTGAATCTTCACCAGCCCGACTTCACGACAGCATCACGGCTGGCCGCGGCCATTAATGCGAAATTCCAATCCACGGTTGCCGTCTGCAACGACCCGGGTTCGGTGCTCTTGACGGTCCCGTCCAGATACGGCGGAAACATGGTGGAATTCGCGGCAGCCCTGGAAGGACTTGAAGTGAGGCCTGATGCTCCCGCGCGAGTGGTGCTTAACGAAAGGACAGGCACCATCGTCATAGGGAGCGCTGTGCGGATTTCGACCGTTGCTGTATCCCATGGCAACCTGACACTTTTCATCAAGGAGACGCCCAAGGTGTCCCAGCCACAGCCGTTCAGCAGGACCGGCGAGACGGCTGTCGTGCCGAGGACTTCGATCAAGGTGAAAGAGGAGAAAAGCGGTGGACTTGCTGTGCTGAAAGAAGGAGCCAACATCGGTGATGTGGTTAAGGCGCTGAATGCAATCGGTGTGTCTCCACGAGACCTGATAGGCATCATGCAGGCGATCAAGGCTGCAGGGGCACTGCAGGGAGAACTGACTATCATATGAACAGGCGGGCTAGGCATCGGTTTCTTGCGCTGTTGAAAAATTGAACAGATGTTCAATTTTTGAAAAAAAATCAAAAAAAGGGTTAAAGTTTTCTTTGCCCCGTTCGATAGGTATAGTACATGACAGAATCCGTGAATAATATTAAGCTGTCCAGCATTCCGGAGACGACAGCCGGAAAGGTCAGGAACGCAGGGAAGACCAAGTCGGGCAAGGATGAGGATCCGGCAGTCAGCAAAGTTGCCATGGAATTCGAATCTCTCTTCATAGGCATGATGCTCAAGTCCATGCGCTCGACAGTGGGGAAAGATTCGTTGACGGGCGGCGGGCATGGAGAAGAAGTCTACCGCTCTCTTCTTGACCAGGAATATGCGAACGCAATAGCAGGCGGCGGTGGCCTTGGCCTGAGGGAAATGATTGAACAGCAACTGGTATCCCGCACCGGAGACGGTAAGTACAATGACAATCGAACAAAGTCGTGAAACAAAAGACATCAAGTCAGGAAGCGCAGGTGCCGACATGAAAGTGACCAACAGACCATTGAACAACGGAATAATTGGCACCAGAACAGATTCGACGGGCAAGACGGAAACTCTCGGTACGTTGAAGAATGTGATGTCCGGCACAGGGACGGACCGGGTGAATCTTTCCGTCAGCCAGGAAAGGATTGATCGCTTGACCAGTACCATAGCTTCGATGGAAGGAGCGAACAGCGAGAGAATCGAGGCCCTGAAGAAGCAGATATCGGAAGGGACCTACAAGGTCAGCGGCCAGGCTGTCGCTGAGAAAATGTTGCGCTCCCTTGGTGTCCTGACCGGTGGGGAAGAGTCATGAGCGAAAGGATAGAGCATCTGAGCAGCTGCCTCACCGAAAAAGAGGAACTTCTGAAGCAGCTGCTGCTTGTCCTCGGGGAAGAGCAGGGCTGCATTACAGGGCATGATGTCGACGGAATCGAATCCAGTCGCAACAGGAAACTGCAACTGCTGGGTCGCCTTGAGTCAAAGACTTCCGAATGCAGGATGGCCCTCCAGTCTGCGGCAGATGAATTGAATATTGCTTCGCAGCCAAAGTTGTCCATGGTTATAGCCTCCCTCAAATCACCGTTGCGCGACCGCTTTGTGAGCATGCAGCAGAAAATTCTGCAACTCGGCGATTCAGTTGTTAGCGATAATCGACGCAACAGAGATCTTCTCTATGGATCGCTGAAGGCAGTAAAAAGCTCACTGGAGTTCTTCAACGGCAGCCAGGCGAAAAGCTTCACCTACGGCAATACCGGGCGCATGGCGCCGGGGATGACCGGTGGCAGGCTGCTTCACGGGGAGATATGAATGGGCATAAGCAGCATTCTGAACATAGCACGGTCCGGCATAACCCAGGCACAGGTCGCCATCGAGGTGACGAGCGAAAACATAGCCAATGTTGACACGGACGGATATTCGCGTCAGAAGGTCGTTTTCGAAACCGCGCCGGTCATCACTTCCAACGGAATTTCTCTCGGTACGGGGGTCAAGGTTGCCGAAGTCCAGAGAAACTATGACGCGCTTTTGCAAAAGCAGATAGTGGACGGCAACAGCGACTATGGGGAGAGCCAGGTCGTGCAGACCGCACTGGACCAGATAGAGCCTTCCTTCAACGAACTGACCACCGACGGGCTGGGTGCGGCCATGGAGGATTTTTTCGGTTCCTGGCAGGACCTTTCCGTGACGCCCCAGGGTTCTGCCGAGCGGCAGGAGGTCCTTACCCGTTCCCAGATAATGGTGGACACCTTCCATCAGGCTGCCGGCAGCCTGCAGGACAGCATGGACAACGCCGACACTTCACTTGAGGGAATAACCGCTGAGATAACGGACAAGGCAAAAAACATTGCTTCCCTGAACAACCAGATTCTCCAGACCGAACGGCTGGGCGGCAATGCCAACGAATTGCGCGACCAGCGGGATTACCTCACCCAGGAACTGGGAAAGCTGGTTGGAGTCAACTATGCGGAAGAAAGTGACGGATCTTTGACGGTCACCCTTTCGGGTGGACAGACTTTGGTCCAAGGCAGCTCCTACGGCACCGTTTCAACCCAGGCAAATGCAGGAACCGGCCTGAACGACATCATGTTCACTCCCATAGGCGGCGGCGCATCGGCAGATGTGACTGCAAGCATCGGCGGACCGGACAACAGCCTTGGCGAAATCGGCGGCACCCTCCAGGTTCGCGACGAAATCGTCCCGGGCTACATGGACAAGCTGGACGAACTTGCAAACCAGCTCGTAACCGCTGTCAACACCCAGCATGCCTCGGGCTACGGTCTTGACGGGACCCAGAACAATTTCTTCGATCCCACGGGCACTACCGCTGCGACCATCAGCCTCAACAGCGCGCTGACCAGCGAAAAGATCGCAGCAGCCGGGCTGAATCCATTGACCGCGAGCGGACCGGGAGACAACACCAACGCGCTTTCAATCGGATCCCTGCAGAACACAACCCTGACATTTACCGCCGGCGGAAGCACTTCCAGCTCCACCGTCGGAAGCTATTACAATGCACTGGTCAGCGGCATCGGGGTAGACACCGAGAACGCGTCAAACACGACAAGCCAGAGCGAAAGCTTCCTGAAACAGCTCAACGCGCTTCGCGAGTCCAATTCAGGCGTGTCCCTGGATGAGGAGCTGACCAACCTGATCAAGTTCCAGCGCGCCTATGAGGCGTCAGCCAAAGTGGTAAACACTGCGAACGAGATGCTGGATACGGTAATGGGACTCATACGATAAAAGGAATCGACTATGCGTATAACATCCGGTATGACCGCCAGCAATGCTCTCTACTACCTGCAGAAAGAAAGTTCGCGTCTGAACCTTCTTAACGAGCAGGTTGCTTCCGGTCTGGTTATAAACCGTCCGAGCGATGATCCGATCGGTGCCAGACAGCTTCTTGATATGAACGACAAGATAGATAGGGGGGACCAGCACCTCAGCAACATAACCAAGAGCAATCTCTGGCTGAGCGTTACTGATACCGCCCTTGAAGGAATGGCGAAGATCATCTCGCAGGCGAAAGATCTTGCCGGGACGATTACCAGCGGAAGCAGTGATCAGACGGTTCGGGACAACGCGGTTTCCCAGTTGACCGAGCTGAAGAAGCAACTGGTGGACATGGGCAACACTCAGCTGGGTGACCAGTACATCTTTGCAGGATTCGACAACAATGCTCCCCCATTCAGCGTTGCAAGCAATGTTTATAATGGAACCAGCGATGACATTTCAGTCGAGATAAGCAACAACGCTACCGTTGCCATGAATATAACAGGCGACGCCGTGCTGAAGGGAGCCGGATCATATGGTTCGGTTGACATCCTGCAGACCCTTGACAACCTCACAACAGCCATCACCAACAATAACCCGACAGATATACAGGCAGCGGCGGCTCAGCTTGATGAATCGTCTGACCAGGTCACCAATGCGAGAAGCGATGTCGCTGCCAAGATGACACGCCTGGAAAGCGCAAAGACCATGATAACCCAGAATCAGAATGCGCTTTCCAATATTGTTTCTGATATGCAGAACGTTGATTATACCGAGGCTGCAGTGGAACTGAAACAGCAGGAGACAGCGTACGAAGCTGCGCTGTCGGCGACTGCCAAGGTCATGCAGATGTCGCTTCTCGACTATTTGAGCTAGCTTGCATCCGGAAAGAAAAGCCCAGTCAAAGGCCATCCGAACTGCATCTTCGGTTTGGCCTTTTTCTTTGCCTGCTGCTACACTCTTGTGTTGTAGGGCGTTACCGTTAACGACTGGCATAAATAATGCTCAAGAATTGACGGCTGGGTCCGAAAAAATTAAATAGAGGGAGTTAAAATCTCCGGAGCAGGTGGACGATGATTAAAGTAACGAGACTTGACGGCAGCGAAATGTACCTGAACGAGGATCTGGTAGAACTGATCGAGGAGACGCCGGACACCCACATTACGCTGACTAACGGCGACCGCTACGTCATCAGGGAAAAAGCGTCGGTTCTGCTCGAGAGAATCACCGCATTCAGGGCCAGGATACTTGCCCGGGCATTCTATCGTCCCGGGAAAAAATATCTGCGCAGGCCGGATTGCGGGAGCCTCCGCCAGCGGGATTGAGGAGGCGCCCGGCAACCCCCGGTTTCCGGAAGTTTCCCGCGCACATCAAGGCATTTTGCATTTCCCGGATGAATTACACTAAAAAAATCTGCACTATCGGGATGCGTTGTTTATGGATATCGCAACTATAATCGGACTTGTGCTCGGCTTCGGCGCCGTCATCGGAGGGCAGATCCTCGAAGGCGGCCATGTAAGCGCCATCCTTCAGCCCACGGCTGCTCTGATCGTTCTTGGCGGAACCTTCGGGGCAGCTTTCGTCAGTTTTCCCATGAAGACCATTATCCAAGCGTTGAAAGACGCCAAGAAAGTGCTCTTTGCCCAGGCTGAGAACAACGAGACGATCATCAAGGAAATCATCGGTTATGCGGCCAAGGCGCGGAGAAACGGGCTTATCTCCCTGGAGCAGGAGGCCCAGTCAGCCCGGGACCGTTTCACCCGCAAGGGGATTTCACTGGTGGTGGACGGAATCGATCCCCAGAAGCTCCAGGATACCATGGAGACCGAACTTGACACTTACGAGGAGCATTCCAAGGCCAGTGCGGAATTCTTCGAAGCTGCCGGCGGATATGCCCCGACGATCGGCATCATCGGCGCAGTGCTGGGACTGATCCACGTCATGAACAACCTGGCCGACACGTCGAAGCTCGGAGCGGGTATCGCGGTTGCTTTCGTGGCCACAATCTACGGCCTCATGACGGCGAACATTATCTGCCTGCCGTTTGCAAGCAAGCTTAAAATCAGGATCAAGGAAGAACTGCTGCAGAAGAGAATGATCATAGAGGGACTGACTGCGATCCAGAACGGTGAAAATCCGCACTACATAGAGCAGAAGCTGAAAGCTTTCCTGGTGAATGCGGGTGACGAAAAGAAGGTGAAGTAGATGGCGCGCAGAAAAAAGAAGCCGCAGGCGCACGCAAACCATGAAAGGTGGATGGTTTCCTACGCCGATTTCGTGACACTGCTGTTTGCCGTGTTCGTAACCCTCTTTGCCATGTCCCAGACCGACAAGAGGAAAGTGGAGGAGGTGATTGCTTCCATGCGCGAATCCTTCGGATATGCAAAATCCAGTTCGGTCAGCAAAGTCAACATCATGGACACCACCGAGATGCAGTCCGTCCCTTCCATGAAGCCCCAACCCATGAGCAGGGGGCCGGTTCAGCCCACCATGCCATTTACCAGGGATAACAGGAACAGGCATCACGCCGAGGAGAACGATTTCAAGAAAGCGCGTTCGTCACTGGAGGCTTACCTGCTAAAGAACGGTGTACAGGACAAGGTGAGCATAGACATAAACCGCCGCGGCATGGTAATCAGTCTGAAGGAAGCCGGCTTTTTCGATTCCGGGAGCGCCGAGATAAGGGTGGCTTCCTACCCGCTGCTCGCAAAGGTCGCGGAATCGCTTTCCGACTACACGAACCAGATCAGGGTCGAAGGGCACACGGACAACATGCCGATCAACACCCGCGCCTTTCCGTCCAACTGGGAACTCTCCACTGCCCGGGCTACCAACATTGTCAAGCACATGGTCAACTATTACAAGTTCGAACCGGACAAGCTGTCTGCCGCCGGATACGCTGAGTTCCGCGCAGTTGCAGACAACGGCACGTCCGCAGGGCGGGCGAAGAACAGAAGGGTGGACATTGTCGTTCTTTCAGGGGACGGGGAAAAGAGCGAGCCGGAGAATGTGGCGTTGAGGGCAGGACAGGGCGGAATCCCGCCCACGCCCTGAACAGTTGGCGGCCGAGTGGTTTTATCTGCCTGGAGTGGGCAATTCCCGCTCCGCCTGAAGCTGTAAGCGCTGTTCTGCGAAGAGATATGCGATGATCGACTCCCTGTCATGGTCTTCGATGTGAATGAATTTCATGGCTGTGATAAAGATTGACTCCTTTTCCAGGCGAAGCGTCAATTCGTTGCAGCGCAGGACCTCGGCAACAGTGTTTATTATCCTTGGAGGAGCGAGAGGCATGTAGAGGTCCACATTGACCAGGTCTCCAGGTAGAATGGCGGCGGGAGTCCGCAACCTGAGACCGCCGCCGCTCAGGTTGACGTTCTGCGGTTGGATGTCGGTTCCTCCCGGCAGAGAAACCCTGTAGCCCTTTGCCGTCGGAACCATTCGCGGGGGAGGAGCATTCAGGTTCTTGTCCCTTGATGACGTCCACTGTTCCCTGATTGCGACCGGACTCTGTGCAACGGGGCAATCGATTCTTACAGGGAGGGATACGTCGAGGCGGAAATATTCCCTGCGCTGTTTCTCTTCAATATCGCCAACGAAGTTTACCGTGATATTCTTTGCAGAGAAAACCTTTTCAATAATGACTTCTGTCTGGAAGAAACCCCATCCTGACCAGCCTGCAAGAGAGAGCCTGGTTCCCTGCTTCTTGGTCGACAGGGATTCGGGTATCCCTTCGCCGAGTATTTCGATGCTGGCGCTGTCTCCGGCAACTTCCGCAATCTCTCCGTTAATTTCTCGGGACATCGTCCCGGACGATATGATTGCAAGCTTTACCTGCTGGCCTGTCTTGAAGTATTGATCATATTCAATCTTCCTGTTCGCCATCGCTTACGATCCCCAGCCTTGTATTCTGTTTCCCGCCAAATTTTTTCAACCGAAAGTGAATAAAGCCCTTTTTGGTTGTCAGCAGGTGCGGCATCGACTTTATCACGGATTGGCGATGTCAGACAAATGTAAAGTGATGTCACTGGCGAATAATAAGAAACTCCTGCAAATTATGACTTGATCTCTTCAAAAAATTGACAGGCTGGGTTGTAAAATTCAAAAGTAATGTAATATCAGGTGTTTTGAGTTTCGCTTATCGGGCATGTTCGTTGCTGGTAGTAAGTAAAGTCGGCTGCCATGACCAATGTGGCAGTGCTGAAAAGTTTTGTTGAAAGGTGCCGAATCCTTGAATTTGAGAGAACATGGAAGAGATCCTGTCAGTGATATCTGCCCTCACCCGTCAGAAGTCGAGGCTTTCCTGAAGCTGGGCGCTGCCCTGCATGCTGAAGAGCGTTATCGAGAGGCTGTGACCGTTTACAGGCATGCCATCAGTTTGAAGCCGGATTTCGGTGTTGCCTACCACAATATGGGCAATTCGCTGATGGAACTCGGCAGCTGGGAAGAAGCCATTGCCAGCTACCGTCATGCGATCAGGCTCATTCCTTCGTTTCCCGAGGGCTATGTGACGATCGCTACGGCACTCATGGCTCTTCACAGGCCTTACGAGGCAATGGCCAGTTGCCATCGAGCCCTAGCCATGGATCCCGCCTGCGCGGAGGCCCATTGGAATCTGGCGTTAGCCCTGCTCCAGGCCGGTGAGTTCCGGGAAGGCTGGAAAGAGTTCGAGTGGCGCTGGAAGAAAAGGGGCTTCACCTCGATAACGAGGGATTTCCAGCAGCCTGCCTGGGACGGCTCGCTCTTTCCTGGCCGGACTATCCTAATCCATGCCGAACAGGGTTTCGGCGATACATTCCAGTTTGTCCGCTACCTTCCGCTGATCGCGGCGCGGGGAGGAACCGTGGTTCTTGAATGCCCTCTTGCACAGAAGACTCTGCTCGCGGGAGTACCCGGTGTATCCGAAGTTGTTGCCAGGGGGGAGAAACTTCCCTCATTTGATGCCCATTTGCCCATAATGAGCCTTCCGCTTGCGTTCAATACTCGAATTGACAATATCCCCCGCGAAATGCCGTATATATTCCCGCGGGTGAATTCAATCGCCGCATGGGCGGACAAGTTCCAGGACAACCGGAAATTCAGGGTCGGTTTGGTTTGGGCCGGCAGGAAAAAGCCTGATCCCAACAGGACCTGCCCATTGCATATGTTTTCTCCCCTTGCAGGTATACCGGGGGCCAAATTTTATTCCCTCCAGATGCGGAATGAAATGTGCTCCAAAGATGATACTTCAGTTGGTCTCGAACTTGTCGACTACACCGCGGGCATCAGGGATTTCAGTGATACGGCGGCACTTATTGCCCATCTTGACCTGGTGATATCAATCGACACCGGTGTGGCGCATCTTGCCGGCGCCATGGGCAAGGAAACTTGGGTTCTCCTTCCCTACGCAGCGGACTGGCGCTGGATGCTCGACAGGGACGATTCGCCGTGGTATCCCACCATGCGGCTTTTTAGACAGGAGAGGTCGGGCGACTGGAGCGGGCCGGTGGAATCAGTGCGCAGGGAGCTTTCCAGGATTGCCGGGTTTGGCTGCTAACTTGTCGGCCGGATCGGCTGCCTAATTTGGTAATGCGTCGTATTTTCTTCTAAAGTTTTTTCGCGGCTGTTCGATAAGAACAACAAATGCAGGGGAAAACAGCCAGTAACGGTCTGTGAAGGTCGATCCCAGAATTGGATCATGAAACCCCGGCAAAAAAACAGTCAGCCGATGAATCGGCGCAACCCGGCCAGAAGGCCGCGGAAAAAACCAGAAAGGAGCAGTACAATGGCAAACCAGATTTCTTTGACTTCCGGCATGAGGAATAACCTTCTGTCACTCCAAAGCACCAGCAACCTGATCAACCAGACGCAGAACCGGCTCTCTTCGGGCAAAAAGGTCAACTCGCCTCTCGACAACCCGACCAACTACTTTGCGGCCCAGTCTCACCTGCAGCGTGCAAGCGACCTGAGCGCCCGCAAGGACGGCATGTCCGAAGCGATCCAGATGGTCAAATCGGCGGATGCAGGAATCAAGGCGATTACCTCCCTGATCGAATCCGCAAAAGGTGTCGCCCAGGCAGCCCTCGCATCGGGTGTAACGGCTGACCGCACCGCATATGCGGCGACCTTCGACGAGCTGCGCAACCAGATCGACGATCTTGCAAGCGATTCCGGGTATCGTGGAACCAACTTCCTTACCTCGGGCAAGCAGACAGTCGAATTCAGCCAGTCTACCGGCACCTCGACCCTGCAGATAACCGGCTTCGACGCGACTGCATCAGGCCTCAAGATTGACGCGGCCGCCGCGACATGGAGCGACACTACTGCTACAGCGACTACGGCTATTACTAACTCTGCTTCGGATCTTGAAAGTGCCCTGAACACGCTCAGAAGCGAGTCTTCCAAGCTCTCTTCCAATCTGAGCGTTGTCACCACCCGCCAGGACTTCACCAGCTCGATGATCAACGAGCTCCAAACCGGCTCGGACAATCTGACACTGGCGGATATGAACGAAGAAGGCGCCAACATGCTGATGCTGCAGACCAGGCAGAACCTCGGCATCTCATCGCTGAGCATGGCTTCCCAGGCAGCACAGGCAGTCATGAAACTCTTCTAGGACCTCTGTCCGGCATGAAGCAACCGTGAAGGGGAGGGGGGAGAACCCTCCTCCCCTTTCGAGCAGCAGGGGGGGAATAAGATGGCGATTGACCCTATTGCGGGAAGTGAGAAAATAATGGCAGTTCCGGATGCTGCCGGCAAGATTTATCAACAGGCCGGTCGGGAGCAGGAAGCAAAAAAAGGCACTGATCCTGCAAGAGACTCGGATGTGATTTCTTTTCAGATGGCCAATTCCACCATGGGCAGACTGGGTAGCGTCAACGAGGAACTGAACCTGGTGGCCAAGGGTATCAGGGAAACCGATGGTGCGCTTCGGGAGGCCTCGGGCATCATGGATCGAATGAAAGACCGCCTGGATGTGATTATCAAGAACAACCCTCCGTTCCCCAGCGAAAGCGCGGAACGGAAGGAAATTCTCATGAGTTACACGTCGTTGCGCAAGGAAATTCTGAAGCTGACCTTTCCGCCGCCACCGCCGCCGGTTTATGAAAAGAATACAGCACTTTGGGAAAAACTCGGCTTTGCGGACAAGGAAAAAATGACTGGTTCCGTGCCGGATCTTTCGGAGGCTGCAACCGACACGCAGGTCAGATCTGCCGCCAGGGGGATCGAAGAACTGCATGCTGCGGTAATGCAAGGCAGAAATGAACTCGCCATGACAGTAAAGGGGTAAGGGAGGGGAGCGGGATGTCTCTTAAACTGCGTTTGAAGCCGGATGAAAGAGTGATAATCGGCAGAGCCGTGATCAGGAACGGTTCCAAGGCGTGCGACCTGCTGGTCGAGAACAATGTGCCGATACTTCGCCAGAAAGATATCCTGACGGAAGCCGAAGCGGTTTCTCCGGCGAGGCGCGTCTATTTTGCGGTACAGCTTATGTATATCGACGCCGAGAATCTGGTTGATTATCATGCAAGATTCTGGGATTTGGTGAAGGATGTCCAGTCAGCTGCGCCCAGCACCAGGCCTTATGTCGAGAAGATAAGCGAGAAGATGCTTGCCGGTGATTTCTACCAGGCACTGAAACATACCCGGAAACTCATCGACTACGAAGAGGAGCTAATGTCCCATGTCAAGAAACCCCTATAATATCTACCAAAACGTTCAGAAAGATGGAATGACCCAGCGCGAACTCGAAGCGTCGGTGCTGACGAAAGCAGGCCTCATGCTGAAGAATTGCCAGGATAACTGGAATTCGACGGACAGGGATGTGCTCCTGGAAGAAGCTGTCAAATTCAACCAGAAAGTCTGGAGTTTTTTTCAAAGTGAACTGACCATGCCGGATAATCCGCTGCCGAAACAGCTCAGGGAAGATATCCTGAACCTGAGTCTTTTTCTCGACAGACGGCTGTTCGAAGTTTTGGCGTGTCCGGATCCCCAGAAACTGACCATTGCCATCAACATCAACCTGAACCTGGCGGCAGGTTTGATGACCAAGGTCGACCAGACGGAGAACATGCTTGGGAAGGCGGTTTGACAGGCATCTGGTGACAAAGTTCTCCACATGATTGCCGAACGTCTTGCGGAACGAAAAAGACCCTTACAAAGAGGGTCTTTTCTTTTTGGTGAGGCATGTTCTAGGTATCCCGTTTCAAAACGACAGGCCCGGCCTTGTGTACTGCGGTTCTCCATATAAGGAGGAATAAGACAAAACAGTTTCGCAGATGCATAAGCACTGTGAAATATTTGATATTAGTTATTTGGTTTCGGAACGAAGCCTGAATTTGCAGCTCTTCATGCAACGTGCTGTTCTGAAGACATTGACTTCAGGATTTCAACTGTTTCCCTGTTGCCGTTGCCGCTTGAAATCGTGGCTTCAAGGATTTTTCTGCCGTATCCGGCGTTTTCGTACCTGATGAGTTTTTTTGCGCAGTCATTCAGGAAATCTGCTATTTCGATGCCCTCAGCCCTGATTTTGTCGAGTCCCGCAAGTCCTTCTTCGCGCTGTTCGATGAGGACCTGGCATATGGCGAGCAGCAGGCGGGAATAAAAGTGATCAGGTTTGATGCGCAGGTTTTTGCGGAGCATGTCGACTGCTTTTTCTGCACCGCCAAGGGATATGTCGCAGAGTACATAGTTGATCACCGCGTCAATGTGATCCGGCTGCATTTCCATGACCTTTGCCGACGCGTCTCTGGACTGGCGCAACCTGCCAAGCTGCATCAGGACGAATCCAAGATTGAAATAAGCTAGCGGGTAGTCGGGATTGATTGCCAAGACCCGCTCCCACAATTCGACCGCCTCTTCGTACCTTTCGGTGCCTCCTGCCTGGATTGCCAATTCGCAAAGCGCTCTGAAATCGTCTCCCCCTCCTTCAGCAAGCTTCTTCTTTCCCAGCAGGTAGTACTCGTCGTTTTTCCTTTGTTGACGGTCCTGGTCCAGGTAGCCGTAGTGGTGGACCGGTACGCGCAGAGTTGATGTCGGTACCCCAGCCGTTTCTGTGGTGCGTTGTACTAGCTCGTGGATTGAGCCCTCGAAGCGTATGCCGGGACGGTTGGGGAAGAGGCGTATTTTGCTGCTGGGAATCCAACCGGCACCTGCCTCCTCCACGGGATACGAGCCGTCGTTGGGTTGCCAATTTTCCATGACGACCCTGGTTGAATAGTTCCTTGTTTCGATCATGTAAGCCTTCCTGCCAGAACCTGCATCAGCCGTTATCGTCCTGAACCGGTCGTAATCGCGTGGCGAAATCATTTCATCGGCATCCATTACCAGGATCCACTCTCCACACGCATGTTCCAGCGAAATGTTTCGTGCTGCCGAGAAATCCCCAGTCCAGGAGGCTTGAAAGACCCGGGCGCCGAAGAGCCGTGCAACAGCGAGGCTCCTGTCAGAGGAGCCGGTATCCACCAGAACGATTTCATCAACGACCGGCTTGAGGCTCTTCAGGCACCGGGGAAGGTTTTTCTCTTCATCTTTCATGATCATACAGAGAGAAACTCCTGTCTTTCGGTCAATTTTCCCAGGCGGTATAGTCATGGGTCCGACAGAGTCTCGAAGTTCCAGTCCGGCAGACAGCATTCCGTCATCTATACCATAGACGACACAAGCGGTTTCAATCTCTTCCAATGCATCGGCGGACTTTCCCTGACGGACCAGGAGGTCGATCAGAAGGAAATGGATTCTCTTGTTTTGGGGATGAATGCGACGCATTTCAAGGAATAACTTTTCACCCCTGTCAGGCATCGCAGCGTCGGTAATGGCCTGGTGATACATGAGCGCGGCCTCGGAGGTAAGAGGCTGCAGCTGGAACCCTTTTTCCAGGAGATCAAGCGCCTGCTCCGGATTGCAGTCAAGTGCGGCCATGCCAAGGCAGGTATATGGTTCTCCGTATCCGGGGTCTGCTTCAATGGCTTTCATCCAAAAGGATTCAGCATGTGCATGTTTTCCCCGTTCTTTGGCTGCGCTGCCAAGCAGGCACAGTGCAGGAGCGTGGACGGCATTCAACTGGAGGGCTTCCTCTGCACATCGGACCGCACCATCGACTGAATCGAGACCGAGATGTGCCCTTCCGGTCAGCACGAGATGTTTCTCCCGTGAAACAACCAGGGGAACCTCCTCAAGGGTATCAAGGGCATCCTGGTATCTGGCCAGGTCAAGAAAGTATTCGGCAAGAGCATGGTAGAGCCTCTCTTCATCCGGAACCGACCTGATCCCTTCCTGTAGGATGCATTCCACCATTTTGTCATGTTCACCGCGCTGGTGAAGCATATCGGCTTTTTCAAGCGTCTTCAGGGTTACTATCCTGCAACTTTCATTTCTGTCCGTTACCGGGCGGCTCCATTTTTCCAGGAACAATTTTCCGTTGTTTTCCATGGCTGCGGAGAAATCCATGTTGTTGCCGGCAAAAGAGGCGCTTCCCACGTGATGGATGAGGACATCGGCAGCGATCATGTTCCTGTATCCTGCGATTTCAGCTCGCAGGCAGAAGTCGTCATCCTCGAAGTTGCCGGAGCCGAAACTCTCGTCCAGAAGACCGATGGCATCTGCAAGCCCCTTTCGAAACAGCATGCAGAATCCTACTATCCGGCGGTGTGGAATTCTCCGGTGGCGGTTCCGGATCCTGAAATCGACAGAAAAGGAATCCAGTTCGGAAAGATCATCATATGGCGCTCCATGCACCTTCTGGATACCGCTGATGTTGTTGGTCATCGGTCCCACGATTCCCGTTCCAGGGGATGATTCAAGGCATTCGAGCAAGCCTGAGAGCCAACCGTCGGTAACTATCACATCGTTGTTGAGCAGCATTATGAAGTTTCCTCTTGATGCCTTGATGCCCTGGTTGCAGCCGGTGGAAAAACCCAAGTTCCGGTCGTTGGCGATAAGCTTCCATTGAGGATGCTGTCGTACCTGTTCTCTAAGCCAGTCGACAGTTCCGTCGCTCGAACCGTTATCAACGAAAACCAGCTCGAAAGGCATGGAGGTGTGTTTTTCGATGCTTTCGAGGCAACGCCGGGTATGTTCGAGCTGATTGAAAGTCAGGATTATTATGGAAACCAGTCGATTGTCGTGTTCTCCGGTCTGGTCCGGTACGGATACGGTTTCTTCACTGACCGAACTGCAGCGTGCATTGGGCCGGAACCAGGAAATACCCCACAGCTCTTCAGGGGGAGGGACCTGCCCGTGGCCGTAATGGTTTTCCAGCTTCTCGAAGAGCCGGTTCGTGCTTTCCTGGACAAGCGCATCGGTCGCGGACCGTTTTTCCGACTCGAAACTTTTTTGCCCTGCATGATAGACAAAGGTATCGGTTGCCACCAGCAGCCGGTATCCTTTCTGCCGCAATCTCCAGGAAAGCTCCAGATCATCATTGCCGAGAAACAGCTGCTCGTCCAGCAGGCCGACTGTATCCAGGATGTTACGGCGCACCATGAGGCAGAAACCGATGAGAAGCTTTGTTTCCACGGAAGCGCCGCGATTCCAGGTGCGGAACAGCGCCGAGGCATCTTCTACCGTCAAACTGGGAGGTATAGCTGCACGACGGTACAATTCCTCTTTCTGTAAGCCTGCCACATAGTTGGAAATCGGACCAACAGCGGCAACGGATGGTTCCAGCAGGTGTTGCGCAAGGCCTTCGATCCAGCCAGCCGGAACCACAGTGTCCGGGTTGAGCATTATGACGTGAGGCAGGGATGATGCGATGATGCCTTGGTTTGTTGCCGTTGTGAAGCCGCGATTTTCGTTGTTGCGAATAAGTGTGACTCGTCCGTCGGAGGCAGCGAGGTGTTCAACCTTTGTCACTGTTTCATCGCGCGAAGCGTTGTCGACCACTACGATTTCATCACAGGGACCGCAATTGCGTTGTACGCTTTCCAGGCAGGGTATTATTGTTGCGGCAGAGTTGTATGTGACAATGATTACCGATGCTCCCGGCCTCGATGAAGGATGGATATCGCTGGAGACGACTCCATTCTCGAAGCCGTCTTGTCGGTAAAAATCGACATCATCGCGGATAATCTCTTTACCCCACTTTTCGAAGAACCTGGAGCGATTCCGGTCAAACCGTTTTCGCGTTGCAAAAAGCTCATCATCTAGCCTGGCGCGGGCATCAGGGTCGGACAGCAGGGATGATCCCTGCTTTTCAAACAGCGCGGTCTTTTCCCGGAGCGTCTTGCCCTGGTAATGAATTACCGTGCTTCGCGAACAGTAGAAGGAATTTTTTCCTGCAGCGTGGTAGGCGTAACACAGGTCATCGTCTTCCCATCCATTCTCGAACTTTTCGTCGAAACCGCCCAACGACAGGAATTCCTCACGCCTCAACAGGATGCATGCGCCGGTTAGCATCCGGTAAGCCCGACTTCTGTTCGCAGCGGGTAGATCTGCGGGCATGCGGTAGTATATGTGATGTGGCTGGGAATGGGGTTCGCAAGGGTCTTTCCACACCTTGCCGCAATGCTGTATCGTGTTGTCCGGAAAAATCAGCTTTGGAGCGACAATGCCCACGGATGGATCGGAAACGAGAACTTCCAGGAGCGGTCCGAACCAGCCGGGGCATACTTTCGTGTCGTTGTTGAGAAAAAGGAGGTACTTTCCACTGGATGACCTGGCGCCAAGGTTGCACGCAGCGGCAAAGCCCAAGTTAATTTCATTGCGTATTGATCGGATAGCTGGGTTCTTTTTCGTCAATTCTCCCAGCAGGTCCTGGGTCGAGTCGGTTGAAGCGTTATCCACCACAAGGATTTCGAATGTTTCTTCAGGTGGTGTGTGAATGATTGAATCGATACAGTTTCGAGTAAAATCGACCTGGTTGAAAACGGGGATTATGATCGAAACCGCCGGCGACTCGATCGAAGATGAGCATGACTGATCGGCTCCGGTGCATTTTCCTACTGACTTGTTAAAAAAAAACCCTGATTTTCAGAAGACTGCAGTTCGTGAAGCAGGAGTCGTGCATCGACGTTGTCCGGTTCCAGTTCTGAGATTTTCCGCAGGAATATGCAGGCTTCCTCGCGGCGGTTCAATGACGAGCTTATTATGGCCAGCGAGCCCAGCGTTTCAGTATCATTCGGGTTCTCCCTCAGGAGTCCTGTAAATATTTCCACAGCGTCATCGGTTTTTCCGATGGTAAAGTAGAGATTCGCCAGGTTCTTTCTGAAGACCGGGTTCGAAGGGGAGAACGACAGGGCAGCTTCGTGGTGCTTCAGCGACTCATCCATGGCTCCCGCCTGCAGATACAGGACTCCAAGGTCGTTATGGATGAGTCCCTTGTCCGGTTCCTGGTCGATAATGTCCAGGAGAGTGGCTATGGCATCTTCCGGTTGGCCGTTTTCCGCGAGGTCGCAAGCTTTCTGGTACGGTGTCCGGGCCTCTTCGAGATGCGAGATGACATTACGGAGATCAGCCATGATGGTGTCGAGGTCCGAGTCCTTCCGCGTTTCTGAAGAAGGCGAACAGTGTGGTTCAATATCAGGAATAGAGCTGGAAGAGACGGATAGGAAAGCCTGGCGCGCGTCTTCGTTCCAAGGTTCGAGTTCAAGGATCCTGCCGAAGAAGATGCCGGCTTCTTCCAGGCGGTTGGTGGTCTTGGCGATGATCCCCAGGGATGCCAATGTATCGATGTCATCAGGGTTAAGCCTCATGATATCGGTATACATCCTAGTGGCTTCGTTGACCCAGCCCATTTCGACGAAATAGAAGCTTGCGAGATTTTTTGCAAAGGTGATATTGCCGGGGGATAGGCGAACCGCTTTCTCATAGTGTCCGAGCGTCTGCAGTTTGTTGCCCTTGTCATAGTAAATCACCCCAAGATCATTGTGAGCTTCGGCGTACTCGGGGGCATTGATGAGAAATTCCTCTATCACTGCGATTGCCTCATTAGCGTCCATGGTTTTGAGTTCTGCACGGATACGCCCATATCTGTCATCAAGATTATCGACCTTGTTGTTGTGGTAATCGTTAACGCTCATATTTTCTCCCGTAATTCGACAGGTTTGTTATTGATACTGACTTTTGAACTCGCCCGTTTACTGAAGGTGTGACACGGCGGTTTCACAAGGATTCCTGCTGAGGTACACCGACTTGATCCTCTGTGCCTCATCCTTAAATCCCGCTATTTCCAGAGATGTTATCAACTCATACGTATTCTCCCTGTTGTCAGGATCCTGCCGGAACGCGCTGCACTGGCGATTAAGCAGATCGGAATCCACACCATGAGAGCGGGCCGAGACAATTTTTCCGCCCGTTTCCGGAGCAGGGGCGATAACGGTATTCCCCTTGTCATCTTGTTGTTTGATAAAGCCAGCTTCACGGTAGTATTCGATGTCGTCGCAGGAAACCCGGCCGCCCCAACGACTCATGAACAACTGCATGTTTATTTCGTCATGTGTTTTGCGGCCTTCACTTCTTTCTTCGAAATGGATGAGAACGCTTTCCGGAACGTACATGATTTTCCTGTTCAGTTCGCCTGCCCTCAGGCAGAGGTCAACATCCTCGAACCCGTTTGTGAAACATTCGTCGAACCCTTTCAGTTCCCGGAAAAGCTTTTTCGAAATGAGCATGCAGGCCCCCGTAACGCCTCGCATCGGGCGCATGCTGTTGACCGCCTTGTGGTCAGCGGCAAAGAACTTGAAGATATGGTAGCCTATGCCGTGTTCGTTGAAGGCGATGCCGGCATGCTGAACCTTGCCGTCCGGATAGAGAAGTTTTGCGCCGCAGATGTCGGCGCCTGTCTGATTCGCGGCATTCACCAATGCTTCGAGCCACCCGGGTTGGGGGATTGTGTCGTTGTTCAGAAAGACGAGATGGTCGCCTTTGGCAAACTGAGCTCCCTGATTGCATGCCTTGGCGAAACCCGCATTGTGGGGGTTGGAAATAATCTTGGCAGTGCTGCCAAGAGATTTCAGCATGTCGGCTGTCCCGTCTGAAGATCCGTTGTCAACCAGTATCAATTCGTAGCTCAAGGTTCCCCGCGTGTTCCTTGCAAGTGCTTCAAGGCATTGTATCGTGTAGCAAACCTGGTTGAATAGGGGAATGATTATGGAGAGGCTGCACTCCTGGACGGCTGAAGCACCGCGTAGCCGGGGCTTGCCGGTATCTTCGTGCCCCTGCCCGGATGACAAACTGGTCTCTTTGCCCTGAGTGGCGTGGTTCTCAATACTCTTGAGAAGCGCATTGCGAGCGTCGGAAAAGTTCCGTTCAGACGGTTTCGCCCTGACGAGCTGCTCCATCTGCCTGAGCGCCTTGGTTGACTGTCCGCAGCGGATGTATGATTCAAAAAGGGCGATCCTCGCAGGGTGATTTTCGGCATCTGCGGCAAGCGCCATTTCGAGGAGCGGCATCGCCTGGCTGTCTCCCATGGCAAGCGCCTTCTGCCAGAAAAAGGCGGACTTGATCTGCGGAATTGTGGCGCCGCATGAACTGAGGCAGGAAATCAGTTCGTCAGAGATGGCTTTTTCGCCAAGGAAAGGCTTGATTTTTTGGCTCATGAACTGATATGCCCGGAAATTGGCGTTGAACAGGGTTTCGAGTTGACGGTCCCGGAGCATCGGTTTGCCAGAGACATGTTCCGAGTATTTGCGGTAAATTGCCTGGTAAGTCCTGATGAAGAGCGGCAGGGTTTCGCTGGTCATGCCTGAACCCGAGGGTCGATAGGTGAATTCACAGGTCACTGTCGGCAGGTGGGCAAAGCGCTCATGGCGCGACATTCTGATCCAGAAGTCCCAGTCTTCGTGACGCGGCAATGATTCATCGAACATGCCGCAGTTGGCAAGGCATTCCTTCTCGTGCATGACGCAGAGGACCGGTATGAAGTTGTCCACCAGTATCGCATCGTAGTCAAATTCCCGCGAATAGAGAACTTCCCTTTTTACGGTAACGAACCTGTCTCCGTCTTTGTGCTGGAGTGCACGATGGGCATCGGAGTAGGCAACCCTGTAGTCACTGTTTTCCAGAAACTTTACCAGCGATGCTATGTGCTCCGGATAAAAAATATCGTCGTCGTCCAGGTACGCTATGTATTTGCCGGTGGCATGATTGATTCCGGTATTTCGCGCTGCCGCAAGTCCTCTGTTATGTGGATGGGCGATATAGACGGCATTGGGGGCGACCTCTTTCACGAGCTTTTCCACGTTGCACCCAGCATCGTTTACCACCACAATCTCGATAGCCGGGTAGGTCTGGGCAAGAATGCTCTTCAAGGTGTCTGCAAGCATATCCGGCCGATTGAAGGTGGGGACGATGACTGAAACCAGCGGCTTCCGGGTCGAGGGGCCGCAGGAACAGTGAACCGAATCCCTTGCGTCCTCCTCAAAGCCTTCCCAGTCCATGATATGGGAACGTATATCGTCGTGCCGCATCAGGTTCGCGCAGTAACGGCACTCGATTATAGGGCTTTCGCCTGTTCGGCGGCAGGAGACGCGGAGTTTGCGATAGGCATCGTTATTCCAGAAATCCTCGATCGTCTGGCTGAGCGCATTTCCAAAATCGTAAATGCCGGACTCAACCTTTCTCTTGAAGTGAACTTCGCCACCCCCGCATGGGTAGACTTCGCCATCGAAACCTACAAGAATTTCCGTTTCGGTCCAAATGCATTTTTTGGGTTGACCTTTTTCCCGGAAAAGCGGCTCATGGGTAAAAACGATACCGTAGCGATCGGCGAGAGCCTTTGCTTCAACGACCTTCCTATCCGAAAGTTCCTGGTGAAAGAAGAGGGATTCCTGGTCATGGAGAAGGTATTCCGGGGAATCGATGTTCAGATTCCGGATCGAGTGCGGGTAAAAACGGCAATACATGACGTTGATGTGGCGCACTCCTGTTCGGCGGGCCACCTCGACGAGCTCGGGCAGTTCATCTATGTTGATCCTGCTGATGGCGCAGGACAACTGAAGAAGGGTCTGCTTTCCAGCCGCATCCCTTTCACGAATGAATGCTGCCGCATTGGCGCAGACCCGGTCGAACTGGTCAACCTGCATCAGTCGTTTGTATGTCTGCCTGCTTGCCGCATTGATGGAAATGTTGACCATCATGACCTTCGATGCCATGATCTGTGCGGACAGTTCAGGACTGAGTGCTATACCGTTGGTGGTGACCATGATGCTGATGTTCGGATAATGCTCATTCGTATGGTGTACAATGTTCATGAAATCGGGGCTAAGAAGAGGGTCTCCCGCGCCTGCCAGGCAAATAGTACGGAAATGCTGAAGATGGATGTTCTCGGCAATCCGCGTGAATTTTTCCAGGTTGATCGATTTGCCGCTGGTGCTTTTGAAATAATCCCCTCCACAAAATACACATTTGGCATTACACTTGTCGTTCAGCAGGAAATGGACAGAGGTTGGCAACCTGTCACAGCACGAATAATTTCTTCCAGGTTCTTTCATATTCTGGTCTCTCGATAATTCAATTTGATATGACAATCGCTAATTCAACATTTCGGTGCGGGCCTGTTAGCAGTGAAAGAGTATTTAAAAGCACCCATCTGTTTTGACAGCAGCTCTGCAGTTAATGAAATATCCATTATAGGCAATTGTGATAATAACTGATCAATAGCATCCCGGTTTCCCGATACTATGATATCGCATAATGTTTGAAATCCTGGATCCGTTGATGCGAACTTTTGAGCCGTATTAAATGCGACTTCCATCCTGTTTGTTCTAAGGGCTGAGACGAGTAGATTGTAGTAGATGCATCTATTGTCTGGAATGATATCCTTTGCTTCATCCAAAAGACTGAAAGCGTATTCACTTGCCTCAAAAGGAGATTTAAGAAATCTCGATCCCATGTGCGCCATGAGCATTGCCTCTTCTGTCCGACTGCATTCTTTAATGCAGTACTCTTTTTTTACGGAAATCATGTTCTTTCTCCGCATCAATCCTTTAGTGAAGGCTTTCTGGCAAGACGACCTGATCCGTGCCGGAATTGTCGCCGTCATGCTCCTGTCATGGGTTCGGTAGTAATATAATATTTCCTCAAGATACAGGATATTCCCGGTTTCGGAGATTCTCAGCCACATGTCCCAGTCTTCGGCGCCCTCCAGGTCCTGATCATACCATCCCACGGTGTCATGACAGCTTTTGCGGTACATGAATGAGGCAAGACCGGGATTTGCTGTCAGGAGAAACGCTGGAGATGTATTCTGATTGCGCGTCACGGAGATAATTTGATGCGAGTTGTCAATCCAAGCAAAGGCGGAGCAGGCAAAAGACGTTGACGGGTATTTTGCGAATGCGTTCAGAAATGCCTCCAGAAAATAGGGGGCGCAGTAATTGTCTGAAGATATCCAGGTTACCAGTTCACAGGAGGCAGCTTGGATTCCGACATTAAGGCTGGCAGGCAATCGGCGGTTTTCCTGTGAAATTACGCTGATACGCGGGTCCACCAGGTTTTTTAGGTATGTTTCGGTGCCGTCGGTGGAGCCGTCATTGATTATGATCAACTCGAAGTCAGGCATTGTCTGGCGCATCATGCTCTCAATCGCATGGGGAAGATAGTCTATGTCGTTGTATGTAGGAAGGATGACAGAAACCTTCGGATTAGTGGTCATAGGATTTTTCCTTTATTGCTACAGCACCAGAAAGTTGAAGCTCTCTTCCCATATGAAGATTACTTCCGAGACGACGCTTCGATCATACCAATGCTTACGCAGTCTTTTTCTGAAGGTGTCGAAGACCAGTCCTTCTCTTTCGCTATACCAGTCACCGTCATTCAGGAAGATATCGAAGGGATTGGTGCTATGGCTTGCAAACCACCCTCTTGTGTGGTCCCACTCGGGATGCTCCCCGAAGGGACAATCTTCCTCGTCCCTTTTGGGAAAAAAGAACAGTGTGTTTAGACGGTCCATGACCAGCCATTTGTGGTAGTGCCGGCCAAAGGCGATCTCAGCAAATACTGAAGGAGTAATTATCGCGCCACTCTTGGCTATGCGCATCATTTCCCGACATGCCGTTGCCGGATCATCAAGGTGCTCGAACGCGTGCGAACTGAACGCAAAATCGAACTCGCGGTCAGCGAAAGGCAACGGCAAGTCTATCCTTTGGTTAACGAACCGAATTCCCTTTTTCGCGAATGCCTCGAGATCGATGTGGGCGCCATGTCCCACTGCCCTTTCATTGGGCTCCAAATGGCAATCGACCGCTGTTGAAGCCCCCTGAACAGGGTTGTTTCCGCATCCCAGGTCGACGATTTTCCGGCTGTTGCCAAGCTTCTCATGAAGATTCTTCATCCTGATATTCAAGTGTCACCCCGCCGCCAGTATCTTCTCGTAAATTAAAGTCTCGTTACGGTCCACGGTTTCTTTGCTGAATCTGGTAACGGATTCCCGGGCTTTCCTTTGGAGGTTCGCACGGAGATCCAAGTCCGTGCAGGCTTCAGTAATGGCGGAGCACAGGCTCGCGGGGTTTTCGAAATCATCCACGAGGATGCCGTTGTGCCTATTGCCGATGTATTCATTCATGGGCATCAGGTTCGATGTGACCACAAGCGATTCACATGCGAGGGCCTCGATGAAGACGATTCCGAACCCTTCCCGTCTGCTTGGAGTACACATGACGTCACAGAACGAGTAATAGAGGGGAAGCTGTTCATTGCGGACAGATTGAACAAAATAACAGCGATGGGCTATGCCGAGGTCCTCAGCCATGTTTCGGTAACGGGCTTCGTCTCCTTTCCCTACGAAAATACCTACATAGTCATCTCCAAGAAGTGAAAGCGATTGTATCAGGGTGTCCAGGTTTTTCTGCGGAGATTTGCGGCCGACGTGAAGTATTCTGAAGCGTCCCGGGTACTGTTTCATGAATGTAACGCGTGCAACTGGGTCGGTTACTGGCCTGAAGACCGACAGGTCAACCCGGTTCGAGAAATCTATTATCTTGTTATCGGGCACTCCCTTATCCAGAATCTTCTCCCTAACGATGCTGCTTATGGAGATTACGTAGTCAGCTTTTAGTATACTGTCGTGGATCAAGGTGGGGTCGCTGTCGTGTATGGATACGATGACAGGAACGCCTTCCACCTTGTTTTCGCAAGCCATGTCACATGGCCAGAATCCGCCGTACGAGCGAACCGCGGCAATGCCGAGGGATTCGACCCTGCTTGACAGTTCCTGCGGTAGTGTTGGCACGACATGCATGCCATGGGCATACCTTTCTGTGTCTTCGAGCGGTGAAAGACAGAAAACTTCGTCGAAGAAGCCGAGCGGGTTATAATAATCCTTGAGCCAACCCCCATATCCAGCGTCTTCATAGGCTTTCAAAGGATCGCTAGGTATGACGGCCAATCGTCGGGGCCTTTTTTTCTCGCCGATTGTTACCAGCAGGTATCCTTGGTTGAGGTGCTTTTTTTCTCTCTCTGAAATCGAGTTGAAAAATCCAGCCAATGCTTCCGCTGCGGGCCTCATGTCGTTGTTATCAAGAAAAGTGAGACTGTGTGCTGTTCCGACCGAGTATTCCTGGATATTTTTTAGTGCTGAAGCTTCAAAATAGCATTTCATTGAAAGCTTGGGGTCTTCTACGCCCCATTGCCACTTGCCTGTTGATTCCTTGACGAACTTGCCGAGCCTGTAAGGAATGCTGTTGGCATTCGGGACAAGTGAAAGAACTTTCTGCTTACTTACACGTGTTGACTCGGAAACAATGCGATCTATTGTCACATCGTCAAAGTGTTCCAATAAACCGCTGCTCCAGACGAGATCAGCGTAACCGTCAGGTAGCGGCAGTAGCTTGGTTACATCGGCGTAAAGAAAAAATCCTGAAAGTCCAAGTTCCTTGAAAAGAGCCTTGCTGAATTCGATATTTTTCATGCTGTAATCGATAAGCACGACATTTCTGTCTTCTTTTGCAAGAAATGCGGATAATTCACCTGTTCCACTTCCAAGCTCCACTACAATGTCACCTGGCTTACTGTTTGCCAGAAGAGGGGAGAGCCATTGAGGTGACTTTCCTTCCAGGACATTGGTTGCCAGTTGTGAGGTGGAGATATCTTTTGTAAGTTTATCGTGCCACTCGTCAGCGTTCAGCACCGAATGGACCGGGCCGGGCTGGAGGTCCCGGTTCTCAGCGGTGTTCTTCATTGTCCCATTCTTCATGCCTTTCCAGGCAACGAAGAGTCCATCAGGAGTGTATTGCCTGTCATAACCGATGTAATTGTAGTCACATGTGCAATACCGGTTCATAATGTCGACAATAAAGTCCGGAGAAAACCATTTTTCCCAGTCAGGAGTTTGGAATTTGCCCCAATGTTCAATATTTTTGTCGATAATTATCAGCTTGCCTCCAGGTTTGAGCACACGGCACATTTCCCTTACAGCTGCCTCGATTTGTACCGCATGTTCAAGTGCTTCGACGCAGAAGACAAAATCGAACTCGTTGTCGGGAAACGGCATGTTCAGCATGCTCGACTCGACCTTTGCGATGTTGTCAGGAAGTGAAGCCAACAACTCTCTGGAAAAGTCGAGCCCTGTAATATCCATATCAGAGAAGAGCTGTTTGAGCGCAAATGAAAAACGCCCTTTACCGCATCCCACATCCAGGACCTTTTTCCCGTTGAGACCACCGGCGAATTCTTTGATTGCCACTAATCTGCCGTCGTCGGGCGAGATTGTGTCAGGGAACAATGCGTTTTCCTTATCAAAGAACTTTTGGACCCGCAAATGGAAGGCATCCAAGTAGAACTTCGCCACCCAGCTAATCTCTTCTGAGTTGAAATAGTCGGCACCGAAACCGTAACTGCCGAAAAAACACCCTGAAGGATTCTTGAATTCATTGATGAACTTCAGTAATGTTTCGCTTTTCTCGAACTGATTCAGCTTATACCAGACTATGGCAGCCTGAAGCTGCCCAGGTGTGCAAACCCATTTGACATCAAAGTACGCAGGTACCGCCCTGTCTGTATACTGTAAAGCGGCAAGACTGCTCATGCCTTTGAAAGCAGCTTCTTCTTCCCCAAGATCAAACAGGGCCTCTTGAATGTAACAGAATATATGGCTGAGCATGTTGGGTTGGGCAAATTGAAGAGGGTTACAGTTATTCAGGTAGTAACTCACACTATGGCGTACGAATGAGGATAGTTTTTTGTCCCCAAACAGATTGGCGATTGTCTGTATCGGGGGTAGGGCATAAAGATGGACGCTCTCATTGATAAAACCCCGATCACCCAGCGACCAGTCTGATATAGCCGGGGGAACGGGAAGGCGACCTTTGGCTGAAGAGTTATTCACGAGCCAATTGCACGCTTTTTGGATGTGAGGCTCGAGTTGCGGCATTTCAGGCAACAGGGAAATCCACCCCCTTAAGACTTGACCGGTATCAAACGCGTATGAACCACTGCGGTTTGGATTCGGGAATGAACCATCTGCATTTTGGATACTGGCCAGCCAGCGACCGTACTCAGTGGCCAGGCTTTTTTCCCCGCAAAGTAGAAGGGATGGAATGATGTATCCAGTAACCTCTGGATAACTAATCATTTGACTTGAGCTGATAGCGATTCCTTCTCCCGGAATGGAGTATTTCTTGATCCATTCGATTGTTTTGTCAATAGTCATGCATTTCTCCGGAGACGGTCATTTTAATAGAATCATTTTTCGGATAACCAGGTTGGTGTTTCACTATAATGGCAGTACATTGCTTGTGAGTGCACAATTAAACTGCAGGTAAATGATAAAAATACATAAAGCAAATGTGGTGCCAATTATGTAATGATCAACGATTACTATGTATTATGAAAAGATTGGTGTTTTGTAATGATGTGAAAGGGGATGGCCATTGCAATTTCATCCCATGTGAATTCGGTGGGTTTTATGCCTTGACGAATAGAACATGTAATCAAATGTTTGAGGCAGTTCCTCTTGGAAGGTATGAACGAATTTGATGTTGTAAATGTTGTTAATTAAGTTTGAAAACAGGGTGCAATTATATATGATATGGGTATAAGGTTTCCATCTGTCCTGTGAAGCTTGAGAGTTTCAGAACATCCCGCCAGCGAACCCGTCATACTGGTCGGCAGTTGGATCCATCGACTTGCCATCCATGTCCTTGCCGGAAAATTTGAACACCAGGTGTGAAGGGTCGATTACGGCGGTTCCATATGGGTTCTGTGCTATGGAGAAAGTAACTGTTGCCTGGTAGGTGTTTGCGTCGTATGTAACGCTTTTCGGGACCGGCGAGATAATGGCCTCATTGCTCTGGTTGAGCGGCAGTCCGTTGTTGTACAGACCGCCGCTTCCGCCCGTGGCCTTTGTAATTGACCAGTTGGAGGCTTTCATGACAGAAGTGGCATCCATTTCCGAATCGAACTGGAACTGCATGGTGAAGTTCTTGCTGGAATTCGGGTAGAGAAGGTCCGCGCTCAGGAATGCTAGGGGGGTTCTGGGCCCCAGAACGGGATTGAAAGTACTGTTGGCGGAATTATAGGAGAAGATTTTCGGCGTAGCGATATCCTGCTTCAGCTCACTATAGAGTGATGAGTCAAGCTCTGATAATATGTCAACCTGGTCCTGCGCATTTTCTGTGTCGCCGAGAGCATTATAGGCAGTTCCCAGCTCATAGTGGGCCAGTGCAAAGTCATCCTTCAGTGAAATTGCCTTTTCGAGTTGAGGCACTGCTTCAGCGTACCTGCCCATCTTGTTGTATGTCTGCCCGAGCGCAAAGTAGACATTCCCGTCATTGGGCGACATTTTTATTACTTTCTTGAATTGTACCTCAGCTTCCGAGTATCTTTCGGTATTGAGGTAGAGTTGTCCTAGAGTGTAGGTAGCAAGGTTGTCGGACGGGTCCAACTGGGCAGCGGTCTTGAATTCTTTTTCTGCATCGGAGTAATTTTTTTCGGAATAGTAGACATTCCCAAGTTCTGTGTGTATGTCACTCTGTGACCGATCAATTGAAAGAGAAATCTTGTAAGCATTGATGGCTTCCTTGGTTTTCCCCTGTTTCAGGTAGGCTTTGGCCATGTAATTGTAAGCATCAACATTATCTGGAGCGTAAGCCGAGGCCGACTTGAAGGCGGCGATCGCCTGGGAATAATTCTTGTTCTGATAAAGACCCAATCCGCTGGAGAGCAATGATGTCGCCGTTTGTGCCCTCAGGCTGTCCAGCGACAATAGTGATGAAAACATTTTTTCCGCAGAAGATACAGAATCCATATTCCAATCCCCATTGTTAAAGTCATACGTTGTGATTTTCGTACATCTTCTCCTCTCTTCATATCGGTTGTATTGTCGGAAAACTTGAATCATTTTCTAATGCCCATGGGGCTTTCTTGGTGTTGCAATGAAGCGGAACATTCCGCATGCTGCAGGTGGGGGCGTTGGAGCGGTAAATATCTTTTGAAATGCTTCGTTTGCGCGGCATGTTATCGCAGTGTCAAAAATTTGAAACAGGGCGTCATAATTACGGGCTCTCCGGATAGTGAATGGGATGTCAGAGCATTGTTGCTGTTTAATTCTCAAGAGTATATTTTTGTTTTGCCTTAAGCTATTTTTCTGGCTGACGATAAGTAGCTGTAAAAGCAGATTAATGTCGAAAAAAATAAGAGAAATACTATGAGTGACGAGGTTACGAGAATCGGGAAAGTGACTCCCGCGACAGGAAATGGCACCGGTTCTGCATGGAAGCGGGGGAAAGCCGGGAGCATGAAGCATAGTGAAAATCGGGACAGCGTTATGATTTCCGACGAAGCGAAGCGGCGTTGTGAAAACGATCCTCTCGAAGATGGCACGTTTAATGAAAGTTAGGAGCTGAATACCTGACTGGAGAAAATGAATCATGAATAGTGCAATGCTTATATCGGACTTTCTTGGGCAGGGCGGCTTTCCGAAAAGGTCCGGCGGGAGACTGGGACAGCTTGTAGGGAATGTCTGCGATGTCATGGGAATGAGACGAAATCTGAAAGAAATGACATTTATCTCAGATTTTTGCCGCATAGTATCATCCTCGCTGATCTTGGAGGAAGTCCTGGCTTCTGCAGCTCGAAGAATTTACGATTATTTTCATTATAACCTTTTGGTTGTCTCGCTTCAGGCCGGGGCTGAAGAACGCATAATGGCGTTTACCCCCAGGGACATGAATAATTCTACCGAAGACCTGGAAGTGATCATGAGGAACTATTCCGGTCTGCGTGCCCATGATGTGAAAGACTACCGGCACCTCGGGCTTGCAGGGCCGGCCGGGAGCCTTCTATTCGGGAACAAGGCTTGTCTCGAATTGCCGACGAACCTGGGCAGTGTCACGGTTTATTCGGAATTCAACTTCATTAGCCACTTTTCCGAGAACATGCTCCAGGGACTGATGGAGATCCTGGCCGCGGCACTTCGAAACTCCATAGATTACGGCAAGATCAAGGATCTTTCCATGAGGGACGGTCTAACCGGACTGTTCAATCGACGGGTTCTCGAGGAAATGCTGGTGTTGGAAGGGAGAAAGCGAGAGGTTGCGCCGTTCTCACTTTTGGTCGTTGATGTGGACAATTTCAAGATGATCAATGATACCTACGGGCATCCGGCGGGAGACAGGGTGCTGCAGATGGTTGCGCGAATTCTCCGTGAATCCACGAGGGGGGCGGATGTTGTCGCGCGCAGCGGTGGAGAAGAGTTTTCGGTCATGCTTCCTGCGGTATTACCGTTGGGTGCAGTGGAGATCGGGGAAAGAATAAGGAAAAAACTGTCACGTACTACGGTCACATATAACGGCAAACAGATTCGGGTAACCGCCAGCGTTGGGATTTCACACCGTTCTGCAAAGGATCCTTGCACGGTGAGGGAGCTGGTTTCGCATGCGGACCAGGCTCTCTATGAGGCGAAAAGGTCCGGGAAAAACCGGGTTTGCGTTTTCCAGGCAAAATCCGGCACAGCAAGCGGAAAATGTCATCCGGGTGGAGAGAGTCCGCAGGAAGTCGGTATTGCCAGGGTAAAGTGAAGGAGAAGTGGCGGTAGACCGATAAGAAATGGCGTGAAAAAAAAAGGGCCCATACGGACCCTTTTTCCGTCTTCGGACATGGACAATGCTAAGCAGCGGCAGTCAGCGAGCTCCGGTCGTTCTCATATGCCTCGCTGAAATCTTCCAGAAGGCGGTTTATTGTGTCCTCATTCATGCCCAGGAAGTTCGCCGGCTTGCTGTCTGCCAAAGGAATTTCGTCATTTGGGTACCGTTGCCCGATTCCCAGTCGCAGGCAGAAGAGGTCAGCCAATCCCACAACTGCCGTGAGGTGGAGCAGGGAAAGGTCGTTGAGGTCTGAGAAAGCGAAGGTGTGGTGCCGGAGAACCGTTTCAGTCAGTGTATCCGGAAAATTCCATTTTTGAATCACTAGTGCGCCCACTTCTTCGTGGGTGAATGAATATACACCCTTTTCGGCTTCGCTGAAGCCTATTTCCTCGTTGTAGCATCGTTCCATCACCAACTGGAATTTGGACCGGTCATGGCTGTTCATGATGACCTTTCCGATATCGTGGAACAACCCGGCGAGAAAAGCGTCTTCCTGGTCCACGCCGCCGACTTTCCCTGCGATTATTCTGGCTGCAAGGCCGGCGCCGAAGGAGTGCTCCCAGAGCATCTTTTCCGTCAGGCCGAATGGCTGGTATACCTGCCTGACCGAAGCGGTTACCACAATGCTCTTGAGTGTGGAGAATCCAAGGAGGACGATGGCTGCCGACAGGTTTTGGATCTTCCCTTGGCGACCGTAGAAGGAGGAATTGGAAATCTTGAGAACCCTTGCCGCTACTGCAGGGTCTGTAGAAACGACTTTTGATATTTCTTCCGCGGTCGCGCGGTCGCTTTCAATAAGCTGCATGACCTTGGTCGCGACCACGGGTATGGTAGGCAGGTCTCCAGCCGACATGATGGTTTTTTCAAGTTCACTGTTCATTCTCTTACCTCGTAAAATTTTTGCATCACCTGAATGCCGTCGCTATTTATATGCTCTTTCAGCGATTTTCGCAATCTCGAATCCAATCTGGGTTAGCGGCAGGATCACGTCCGCCACACCTCCTTCCGCACATGCTCTTGGCATGCCGTAAATGGTTGAAGATTCCTCGTCCTGCACCAGGCTTACTCCACCTTTGTTTTTGAGATGTTGCATCCCCTTGAACCCGTCGTTTCCCATTCCCGTCAGTATGACTCCAAGGGCGGATCCTCCGCAAGCGTCGGCAAGGGATGTCATCATCAGGTCGATTGAGGGGACGTAAGTGTATTTCGGATATTCACCGGCAGGCACGGGGTGCACGGTAATCCCTCCGGGCCGGCGGTTGAGCAGGGTATGCATTCCTCCAGGCGCTATCAGCGCAGTGCCCGGCTTGAGAATGTCGCCGTCGGACGCCTCCTTTATGGTAATGGAGCATTTGGCATTGAGGCGATCCGCATACGGACCTGTAAAAGCCTTGGGCATGTGTATTGCCACAATGATTCCATAGGGGAAGTTGACAGGTATGCGGGAAAGCACTTCCTGTAGCGCTACCGGTCCTCCTGTAGAGGCGCCGATCGCCACGTAACTTACCTTGGCATTTGGTATTCTCGCTTCGGTTATACGCCTGACGATTGAAGCCTCGCGGCATGGGACTGCGGACGTCTTGCGAGTGCCGGCCGATCGGACCGCTCCCTTGACCTTGCGCAGCAGCTCTTCGCGGAATATGTCCTGCGCCTGGGTGGAATCGGTTATGTTTTTCGGGATGTAGTCGACCGCTCCTGCTTCCAGTGCGTCGAATGTGGCCTTGGCGCCCTCGTTGGTGAGGGTGGAAACCATGATCACCTTGGCGGGCGCCTTCGCCATTATCTGCTTCAGGGCGGTGATACCGTCCATTACAGGCATTTCAACGTCCATGGTTACCAGGTCCGGCTTCATTTCCACGGCTTTGCGGACACCTTCGGCGCCGTTGGCCGCAGTTCCGATCACTTCGATTTCCGGATCGCGGTCAAGTATGCGCCTTATGGCCATGCGCATGAAGGATGAGTCGTCAACAACCAGTACGCGGATTTTTCGGTCCTTGCTGGGAAACATGTATGGTTACCTTTTTATCATGCCTTCGAAGAGCGAGTTGACCAGATCCTCGATTTCCGGTACGCGCTCATCCAATTCATAACAGAATCTTTCCACGTCCATATCGACGAATGCGGGCGAGAATGATTTCAGAATGTCCCATGCGGGCTCATCTGCGAGGTTGAAGCTGACCCATTCCCTGCCGCCGTAGTCCAGTTGACGTACGGAGCAGAAGAGATCGGCAAGGTTTATGATCGCGGCGAGTGTGGGGTCTTGTTCCGCGCTTGCCGGGGAATGGTGATTGGCTATGACATCGCAGTATTCTGCAGGGAAGTTCCAGTTTCTGGCCAGACAGTAACCTATCTCGCAGTGAGTGGTGCCCAGCAATTTCTCTTCGGTTTCCATGAAGTTGCGGGTTGTTCCCTTGATGTCGTCGACTACTTTCTGAAAGCCGTCCTTGAGATAGTAACTGAGAAAAACTTCACCGATGTCATGCACTATCCCCACAATGTATGCTTTTTCGATTTCAGGATAGCGAATGCGCTGCGCGATTATCTTCGAGACGACGCCGACCCCGAACGAATGCTCCCAGAAAGTCTTGACATCGAACACCCCGCTTTTCCCTTCAAAGGCATCGATAATCGAGCAGGTTAGAGCGATATGGCGGATCTGGCGGAAACCGAGGTAGATCAGCGCTCGCTTGAGCGACTTGATCTCGTGCATTGGTTTGAAGAAGGGCGAATTCACAATCTTGATCACGCGCGAGGCCATTACCTGGTCAACGAGGATTGTATCCGCCAGTTCTTCCAGTTCCACATCCGGTTTGTCAAAGAGGTCAAGAACTTTCGTGGCAATTTCGGGTATCGTGGGGAGTTCGTGGATTCCCTTTACCAGTTGCTGTGCTTTGTCCAGTCTGCCGATCGTTTCCACTTTGCTCCTCCTCAACCGCTATTTCTTGTAGGCAAATCCACCTGGGAAATGGACGGTCTTGAATTTGTCGCTGACTCCGTGAAGAGATTCCGACTGTCCGACGAAGAAGTAGCCATAGGGTTGCATGTTGTTATAGAAATGCTGCACCACCTTTGACTTCGATGCGGTGTCGAAATAGATCAGCACGTTGGCGCAGAAGATGAAGTCGAAGGTCTTCATGAAAATCATCTTGTTGTCGTCATACAGATTGAGATGCTGGAAGTTGACGTATTTTTTTACTTCCGGAGAGATGGCATACCGCTCGCCGGACTCTTTCCTGAAATATTTCCGCATGTAATATTCCGGGACATGTCTCACCGAATAAGAGTTGTATACGCCCTCCCTGGCCTTTGCGAGCACTTCGTCGTTGATGTCGGTGCCGACTATCTCGAAAGTCCATTTCTTCAGGAGGGTCTCGCATTTTTCCAGCATTACCATGGCAAGGGTATATGCTTCTTCGCCTGAAGATGAACCGGCGCTCCATATTTTCAGCCTGCGGAAACCGATTTTTTCCTTGGGAGTCGCGACTTCGGGCAGTAGCTGGTTTTCCAGCGCCTTGAGCTGCGGAGGATTGCGGAAGAAATAGGTCTCGTTGGTGGTGAGGTCGTTCAGCAACTGCTTGAGCTCGATCGATCCTGCACCGTTTTTCAGAGAGCGTATGTATTCGCCCGGGCTTTTTATGGAAAGCTTTTCCATTCTTTTTGCGATCCTGCTCTCCACAAAATACTTTTTCTGAATGGTGAAGAACATTCCGCAGGTATCATATATGAAATCCCTTAATATCTCGAAATCCGCATCGGATAATTTCATAGCCATCCCAAGTTCATTGTCTGTTTAAATTTCAGGAGCACATCAATGCAGAGTCCGATTGTCTCCGTTATTGCTTGGAAACCGGCAGCTGGGGCCGGTTTCCAAGTAAAGCGGGTCAGATGTCAAGCGGCCCAGGCGCCGGTTACGCCCGATTCCTCCATTTCGATTATCCCCGCCGGATCCACGATCAGGGCAACCCTGCCATCGCCCAGGATGGTCGATCCCGCGATTCCGGGCGCATCAGCCAGATACTTTCCGAGTGATTTTATGGCGACCTCCTGCTGTCCCAAGAGCCTGGACACTATGAGCCCCATTCTTTTTTCGGCGACTCCGATAATGACCACATAACTCTGGTTGAGGGAAGTTTCGCTTCCCTGGACTCCGAACAGCTTCTGCAGGCGAAGCAGGGGCAGAACGGAATCCCTCAGTTTCAGCACTTCCTGCCCGCCGACAACGTGGAAAGAGCTGGTGTCGACCTTGAGTGTTTCGAGGACCGCTGCCAGCGGTATGGAGTATACCTCGTTTTCGACGTCGACAAGCAGTGACTGGATAATGGCCAGTGTAAGCGGAAGCTTGAGGATGAACTCGGAACCCTTGCCGACTTCGCTTCTAATCTCGATTATCCCGTTGAGCTTTCTTATGTTTGTCTTTACAACGTCCATTCCCACACCGCGTCCGGAGACGTCGGTTGCCTTTTCCTTGGTGGAAAAGCCGGGAAGGAAGATGAGGTCGAGGATTTCCTTGCCGGACATGCCGGCTATCTGGTCCTCGGTAACCAAACCCTTGTCAAGCGCCTTGCGCGCCAGTTTTTCCGGATCTATTCCCTTGCCGTCGTCCTTGATGCTGATGATTATATTGTTTCCTTCATGGGTTGCCGACAGCACAACCTTGCCGGTGCGAGGTTTCCCGGCCGCCACGCGCTCTTCCGGGTCTTCCACGCCATGGTCGAGAGCATTGCGAATCAGGTGAATGAGGGGGTCGCCTATTTCGTCCACGACAGACCTGTCCAGTTCCGTTTCTTCACCGTTGATTTCCAGATCGACCTCTTTCCCAAGGTCGCGGGACAGATTCCTCACGATGCGCGGGAATTTCTTGAACACTTTTTCCACCGGTATCATTCGAATTTTCAACACCTGCATTTGGAGTTCGGAGGTTACGAAGTCGATGCGTTTTGCAAGCTTGCTGAATTCTTCGCCGAAATTTGCGGTATTTTCCCTGGCCAGGTAATCCTGGTTCATCTGCAGGATCCTGTTACGTTCCAGGACTATTTCGCCGACCTGGTTCATCAGGTCATCGAGCCGTTTTACGTCGATTCGCACTGTGGTGTTGTCGGACAGCTCTTCGCCTCGAGCGACAGTTTTGGAAGAGTTCGGCTTCGGCGGTTGCGGAGAAGGTGCAGGGGCTGCCTCGATCCGTGGACGCTCCTGGGCTGGAGCTGCAGCCTCCGTTTCCAGTTCCGTTTGGACAGGGCTTGCAGGGACTTCTTTCTCGCGCTCGGAGGTTCCGGCGGATTCCATGTGGAGAACTGCTGATTCCCGAAAAGCATCTGATATGTAGGGTATCAGCTTGTTGATGATCTCATCAAGTTCACGCTCGACGATTTCACCGTTTCGAATATCATTGACGAGGAGCTTGATGTGATCTACAGCTTCAAGGACAACATCCATGATTTCGGGTGTAACCTTGAGTTCGTCCTTGCGCAGGCGATTGAGAACGTCCTCGGTCTTGTGCGTTATCTTTACCAGGAGATCGAAGCCGAGAAAGCTTGAAGCGCCTTTGACCGTGTGAATCGATCGGAAGATGCCGTTCAGAAGTTCGATCTCTTCAGGCGCCTTTTCCAAGGCGACCAGGTCGTCATCCAGTTTTTCCAGAAGCTCGGACGTTTCGGCCAAGAAACCTTCCAAAAGCTCTTCGTCTTCGCACAGTATTGCCATCTTCAGCTCCTTTGATGGAAACATAATGTTTCCGAATAACGTTCAATCTTCCAATTACAGGGACGAATTGATCAGGGATTCCCTTTCGGACTGTGAGAATACCCGTTCGAGGTCGAGCAGGACAAGAAGGCGATCAGCTCGGTTGATGACCCCTGAAAGATACTCCTGGTCCACTCCGCCGTTGACAACTGAGGGGGGTGGCTGAATTTCACCGGCCGATACCCTGATGACTTCGGAGACAGAGTCGACAATGAAGCCCATCAGTTCGCCATCCACGTCCATGACAATAATGCGGGTCTGTTTGTCGTTTTCCTTTTCTGAAAGCGAGAATTTTTTCCGAAGGGAGATGATCGGTATAACCTTGCCCCTCAGATTGATGACACCCTCAACGTAATACGGGGTGTTCGGTACCCGCGTCACGTTCGACATGCGGATGATTTCCCTGACTTTCAATACATAGACACCGTATTCCTCTCGGTCAAGATTGAAGCTTACAAGCTGGATGAGTTCTGCCTGGGATTCTTCTGACTTGAAATTAACTGCAGTCGCCATAATTGGAATCTCCCTTTAAAACAGATGATCTATGCTTCCGCCGGCAATTAAATAGCGTGATGGTACAGGAATGGCGGGGGGGCGTGCCCTTTTACTTTCTCTTCGGCCGCAGAGTCGAAAAATTTAAAAAAATCGTTAGATTTTTTTCGACCCGGGCATATCCTAGGTCATTGAAATCTGTGCTCAACAATGATTCCTGGATCAGGAAAGCATGGCAGGACGCTGATCTTCTCGGGAGAGAAAAAGGCGAGCGGAGAAAGGCATGTCCCCTTCTCCGCTCGGTTGAAATATCTGGATCTGGGTTAAAGCTATTTGAAAACGAGCATCGTGGCTGTCTGATTGATATGGCCGATATACTGTTCGCCGTAAGAGCTGAAGCCGATGGTCGGAACGTTTGAGAATACTTTTCCGTATTCGTCGCTCAGCTGTTTCTGGTCCAGTTCAAGGGTGCGGAGGATACAGTTGATGTTGATGATTCCTGAAATGGAGCCGAGCTCTTTTTGAGCTTGCGCAACAGATTGTTTGGTATCCGCGATGATGTCGGTGGATTCGAGGAGAGAAAGCTCCATGCCCTCGGTGACCCCGCAATAGAATAGCATGCTGCTGCCCTTGATGCGCTGGGGGCTCCTGACGAACGGTACGCCGTCGATGAGCAGACCGACGGGATTGTGCATGAAGCGGTTCGGAGCTTCTTCCACATCGACTCCCAGCACCTCTGCATACGCCTGTGCAGCAGGTTTGTCGTTGAATTCTATGACTTCGCGCTTCTCTTCGTTGGCTTTGGTCACCACGAGTTTCTTCCCGAGATCGCAGAAACTCTGCGTTTTGATGAAGGTGAACGGTACGCCCGGCTTCAGGACTGCAAGAACGGCAGCGTTGGTGAAACTTTTGCCGTTTGCGAAAACGTGAGTTGCCTCGAACTTCAGATCGTCGCCTGCCGAACCGCCGATGAAGGTGACATTGGTCATGTCTCCGATCTTGTCGATCAGTTTCTCCTCCGCGCCGCTCAGGCCGTCAACCAGGATCATGCCGACGAACTTGGAGGGATCGAGATCGGCCATGGAGGCTTTGAAATGGGATTCGAAAGAAGCAAAGGCTTTTTTAACGCTGTTTTCATTCTTGGGATTTTCGACGACCTCAATCTTGAGATCGTTAACTGCGGTTGCATCAAAAGCCATGGCAACCAGGGAATTCTTGAGCATCTTGCCGCTTACGATTTCACCGGCGGTCGTGCAGCCGAATACCTGTGCATCGGGGAAAGCATTCTGGACTTTCTGGCTGATGATGCCGGGCGCAAGGCGCGGGGACGCGAAAAATACCAGGAGTTTCGTGTCAAAGACGCCGATCTGGGACTTGAGATCCTGAATTACCTCATCACTTGTGCCTTTTGTTGAATATGCGGTCTTGATATACATCGTCACATTCTCCTTTTAGCGGTTTGATATGTGGATTATTTGAGTTCTTTCATGACTGCTTCCAGCTTTGCTATGATTGCCGGGTCGTCATCCGATGTTGAAGTGAACTTGTTGGGATCAATACCTTTCAGCATGAGCTTTGATTTGATTACGCCCACCAGCATCGGGTTGTCCTTTGCCCTCTGGTTAATGATGCTGTCTATCATTTGCTTGATTTTTCCTGCCATTTTCCGACCTCCTTTTGAATGCGCCTGTAATCAGACAGTAATGCTACGCTTCCTGAACCTGGTTGGCTACGCATTTGCTTCATTGACTTCCAAGTTGGCGTATATTCCAGTGGGGATTGGGATACCATTTCATTTCCGCCGGGTCAGTGTTGCAGTACGGATTTCCCGCGAACCTGGACGGTATTTGCATATGTCTAAGATTATCGGACGGAATGGGATTATCTTTAGGTGAAAATTGCGTTACAGAAGAATTATTCATGAAAGGTACATGATTGCCGGGAGGCTTGTGCTGGGGAGTGCGGGAAACCCTGAATTTCACCCCGGATGGGGGAAATTCAGGGTAAGTTAAATGCGTGATCGGCAATGAACAGCTTCTCGCCTGTTCATCGGGTGACGTGAAAATACCGGCCGATCGGGGAAGGTCATTCTGCTGGTTGTTCAGGTGTTTCCTTCTTCTTTCTCGGTGCCCGCTTACGTTTTGGTTTCTCTTCCGGACGAGCGATCTGTTCATCAGCAGCCATTGATTTCAGGTCTAGCGCTGCCCCTGATGCGGGTGCCGGGACGGAATCGCCGCCTTCTTCAGTGGTTGACACTGCATCTTGTTCGGCTTTACCGGGTTCTGCGTCGGTAGCGATTGTCGTGGCTGCCTTGGGTTTTCTGGGTTTCCTTGCCCGTTTTACAGGTTTTGCCTCGGGTTCCGGTTTTGCGTCCGACTCCGGCGCGGTTTCTGCGGGAGCCGGTTCTGCCGGGGCCAAATCCACGACCACCGGGCTTGCGGGAGCTTCGCCCGTTTCCGGTCCCGGTGATGCTTCGGTTGGGGCTGCCGTTTTTGTCACTTTTTTCCGGCGTCTGCGCCGTTTTTTCTTTACCGTATCTCCTGTGGATTCCTGTTCCGGACTTTCTGCGGCTATGGAGATTTCGGCTGCGGATTCAACTACGGTTTCGACCGGCTCGAAGGCCTCCTCGGCCGGTACTGTTTCTGGAGACGGTTCGATCACGGCTTCACCGGCAGGGTGCGGCTTCTTCTTTCCTCTCCTGCGTTTCCTCTTGGGTTTGATTCCTCGCGGACCTCGGGATGCTCTCCTTTTTCGGCTTGTTCGGACGGTTGTCCCTCTTCGGGTTCTCCGACTGCGGCGGCAGCCTGTTCGGGAGGTTGCTCGGCAGAGGCTTCCGCATGCGGCGCTTTCTCCCTCTTGATCTGCTCAAGTTCCAGCTGGTTCATCATGAAAGACGGTTTGCCCTTGACCGTAACCTCGATTTCGTAATCAGTCTCGATCTGCGCCAGTTCGCGTTTCTTGCGGTTCAGGAGGTAGTAGGCCACTTCGAGGGGAAGGCTGCCTCGAACCTCTGAGATCGTCCCTCTTGCCGCCGCCGTGTGAATCTTTCGAAGGAAAGAAAGGGCCATGGCCTCCACGGACTTGACCTTGCCGTGCCCTCCGCAGTGGGGGCATTCCAGATAACTGCCTTCGTTAATAGTCTGCTTGATGCGCTGCCGGGACATTTCGAGAAGCCCGAACTGGGAGATCTTGTCAACGCATACGCGCGCTTTGTCAGCTTTTAGGGCGTTCTTCAGTGTTTTTTCGACTTCTACTTTGTGTTTCCTGTCCCGCATGTCGATGAAGTCGATTATGATGAGGCCTCCCAGGTCGCGCAGGCGCAACTGTCTCGCCACTTCTTCGGCCGCTTCCATGTTGGTTTTGAACGCGGTATCCTCGACACCCTTTTCGCCGGTTGATTTTCCGGAGTTCACATCTATGCTGACCAGTGCCTCGGTAGGCTCGATCACGATGGAGCCCCCGGATTTGAGCGGGACCTTTTTCTCGTAGATCAGGTCTATCTGCTCTTCGAGCTGGTACTTGGCGAAGATGGGGCGTTTTTCCTGGTGCAGCTTGACGATTTTTTCGTGCTTGGGCATGACATCCTTGAAAAATGCCCGTGCCTGCTTGTAGACATCCTTGCTGTCCACGAGCACTTCGTCAATGTCCGCGCTGAAATAGTCCCTTATGGTTCTGATGACGAGATCCGATTCCTGATAGATGAGAGCCGGGGCCTTGAACTCTCCGGCACGCTCCTTGATGCTGTCGGAGAGCTTTATAAGGTAATTGAGGTCTTTTGCCAGTTCCGTCTTGCGCTTGCCCAGCGCCTCGGTCCTGATGATGTAGCCGTAGCCTTCGGGTATTTCCAGCTCGGCAACCATCTCCTTGATTTTCTTCCGGTCGCCCTCGTTTTCAACCTTGCGCGAAATTCCGCAGGAATCGCTTCCCGGCATGAGGACCATGTAGCGGCCCGGAAGTGATATGTAGGTGGTCAGGGCGGCGCCTTTGCCTTCACGCTCCCCTTTCTCGACCTGCACGATCAGTTCCTGGCCCCGGCGCAGGATTTCCTGGATGCGGGGCCGCCGGTTGCGTTGCTCCTCCGGGATGTCGTCGCGCCATTTCCAGTTTTCGGGGTGAATCTCGCCCATCTGGAGAAAGCCCAGCTTCTTCATGCCGATGTCGACAAATGCTGCCTGCAGGCCGGGTTCGACCCGCACCACGGACCCTTTGTAAATATTGCCGCGGGTTTGTTCTTTCCCGGCGGTTTCAATGTCCAGTTCCACCAGGTGTCCGTCCTGGACGATGGCGATCCTGGATTCTTCCGGATGCATCACGTTGATAAGCATCTTTTTTGCCATTCTATGCAAATCCTTTCGTTCGGCACAGGCGAGTCGGCCATGCACAACCCGGCATTGATCATGTCTGATGCGGGTTTCGGAATGACTGCCATGAAGACCCAGACGATTTGCCGCCGTGGCCCGAATCTCAGCCCGCTGTTTTGAGAATGCCTGTGTTTGCGCGCTTCGCACGCCTTGCCCAGTTTATTGGTTTAAACTCCCGGGGAACATTCAAGTTCTGACAATCTACCCATGGAGTTGTTGTGAGCATGTATCGCATTGCTGCTAAATTGACTATATATAGCAAAATGTACGCCTTTTGTGGAAAAAATCGTCGAAAAGCGAATAAAGTTTTCCGCCTGAAGGGTCTTTCCCCTGCATACGGAAGGACGGTTGATAATTTGACAAAAGTCTATGTCTCTTAATACAATGAAAAAAACTGAGTGGTTGCCGTCCGAAAGTTCCGCTCCGGCCCGGGCAAGAATTTCCGAATGGCAACTAAAGTAAAGGAGTAGATCGACACCGACATGATACACATAGCGAACCTTTGCAAGGAGTTTGCTGCGAGGCCTATTCTCTCAGGCGTCAGCTGGCACATCGGGCGGAAAGACAGGATCGGGCTTGTCGGCGAGAACGGTACCGGGAAATCGACGCTGCTGAAGATGCTTGCCGGCCTTGCAGAGCCTTCTTCCGGAACCATACGAACGGCCAGGGGGTGCACCGCGGGCTACCTGCCGCAGGAAGGGATAACCGTGGCCGGAAGGACTCTGTTTGCAGAGGTCATGTCTTCTCTGGACGAACTGGAGGATATGGCCCGCGAAATGGAGAGCATCGGCAGGGCGCTGGAGGTGGAGCTTTCCGGAGACAAACATGTTGCTCTTCTTGAAAGGCTGGGGGTTCTCCAGGAAGAATTCCGTACCAGGGGCGGCTATGAGCGTGAAGCCGCAGTAGGTTACGTGCTGCGAGGTCTCGGGTTCTTGCCCTCGGACTGGGAAAGGGAGTGCGGAACTTTTTCCGGCGGCTGGCAGATGCGGATCGCACTGGCGAAGCTGCTGCTGAAGCGGCCGGATCTGCTCCTCCTGGATGAACCGACGAACCATCTGGACATCGAAGCCCGGAACTGGCTGGAGGACTATCTTCGCGATTACCCAAAGTCAGTGGTTCTCGTTTCCCATGACCGTTATTTCATGGACCAGGTTTGCAGCAGGACAACGGAGATATGGAACCAGACCCTTACGGATTACCATTGCTGCTACAGCCATTACCTCGTCGAACGGGAGGAGCGCGTTGCGCGTCTCACCGAAACCAAACGGCGTCAGGACGAGGAAATTGCCAGAATGGAGGATTTCATATCGAGGTTCCGCTATAAGACCGACAAGGCGGCCCTGGTGCAGTCGCGTATCAAACAACTGGAAAAAATCGAAAGGATCGTCATGCCGCCGGAGCGTCGGCGGATCCATTTCGCATTTCCCGCCCCTCCACGCAGCGGAAGGGTGGTGCTGGAAATGAAAAACATAACCAAAGCTTACGGAGAGCTGGTGGTGCTGGACGGAATTTCCCTTACCATCGAGAAGGGGGAAAAGATTTCGCTCGTGGGTCACAACGGCGCAGGCAAGACGACGCTGATGCGAGTCCTGGCGGGCGATGCTTTCCAGAAGGGGGAGATTGCCTTGGGCGCGAACGTGGTACGGGACTATTTCGCCCAGGATCAGGCCTCAGCCCTGAATGCCGACCGGACCGTTTACGAGGAACTCCTGGCCGAAGCTCCCTATGACAGGGTGCCGGTTCTGCGCGACTTGCTCGGCGCGTTCCTGTTTTCTGGTGACGATGTTAACAAGCGGGTCGGGGTCCTGTCCGGTGGGGAAAAGAGCAGGCTGGCGCTTGCAAAGATGCTGCTCAGGCCTTCGAATCTGCTGCTCATGGATGAGCCGACCAATCACCTGGACCTTTTCAGCAAGGATGTCCTTCTGGACGCTTTGCGTTCCTTCCCCGGTACGGTGGTTTTCGTGTCCCATGACCGTTATTTCGTCAACGGGCTGGCAACAAGGACGGTCGAGGTACGGGAGGGCGGCATCACTTCCTTTGACGGAGATTATGACTATTACCTTGAAAAGACCCGGGAAGATGAAGGCTTGCCGGCAATGGGAACGGGAAGGGGCGGACCTGCCAACGGCATCGGTCGGGACGATGGGAAGGAAGCCAGGAAAAAGGAACGGCTGCTGGGCAGGGAGGAAGAAAAACGGCGGCAGCGTGAGGAAAGGGCGCATCTCAAGAGGCTTGCAGAACTGGAGGAGAAAATCGAGGAATCGGAGATGGAGCTGGCGCTTCTCGAGCAAACAATGGGAGAGCCCGGCTTCTATTCAGATCTTGACCGCGCCAAATCGGGAGCTGAAACCCACGCTTCCCTGACTGACAGGATTTCATCTCTATACGAGGAATGGGAGATTCTGCACTCGGATGAAAGTTCGACGGCATGTTGAAGGAAACGGCAGGTATTTCTACAGGCTCGGTGCTTCATTAAAGACTGCTTGACACAGGGTGGTTTGTTGATAGCATTTCGAAGTGATTATGCCGGTTTATGCTCGGGGTTGAAGATAGAGAGGTAAGCAGATGAGCGATTCATCCATGCAGGCCATACCAGAAATACTGCCCATTTTCCTGCTTAAGGACATGGTGGCCTTTCCCTATATGCAATTCCCGCTTTTCCTCAAAGAGGAAGAGATGGCCCCGTTTGAAGAGGCCATGCGCTACCAGAATTACATTGCGCTCTTCCATCAGCGGGTTGATCGATCAGGCGTTCAGAGCGGCGACTTTTCCGATACCGGCACGGTGTGCAAGATCAGCCAGTTTTTGAAGATGGCTGAAGGCGGCGCAAAGATAAGCCTGGAAGGAATCTCGCGGGTGAAACTACTTGCCCTGCTCCAGGAGAGCCCGTATTGCCTGGGACAACTGGAGCCGGTCAGGGAGTTCACGGAAAAATCCGTCGTATCCGAGGCGCTCATGCAGAGTCTGAATGCGCTGCTCAAGATAGCCCTTTCCTATGGGAGGCCTCTGCCCGACGACGTGTTGAAAATGATCGACTACATCGACAACCCGGCCCGTTTTTCGGACCTCGTCGCGCTGTATGTCACGCTGCCAATGGACGAGCTGCAGAACCTTCTTGACACCATAGACCCCATCGAGAGGCTGAAGAAGGTTTATATACACCTCACCAACGAGGTGCAGCGGCTCCAGGTGAAGGGGGAAGTGCAGGCCGAGGTCACCAAAAGGGTCGGAAAAACCCAGAAGGAGTATCTGCTCAGGGAACAGATGAAGCAGATACAGGAAGAGCTTGGCGAGGACGATGCACGCCTGGGCGAACTTGCGGAGCTTCGCGGCAAGGTGGCAGGGGCGGGGATGCCGGACGCGGTCAGGAAAATTGCTGACAAGGAATTGAAAAGACTGGAGAAAATCAATCCTGCCTCTCCGGAATACACGGTCTCCCGGACCTATCTGGATTACCTGGTCGGCATGCCCTGGCAGGTTTCCACCACGGACAACAAGGACATCAACCAGGCCGAGACAGTGCTGAACGAGGATCACTACGACCTGGAGAAGATCAAGGAACGCATCCTGGAGTACCTTGCCGTCCGTTCCCTCCGGGAAAAGATGAGGGGCCCGATTCTTTGTTTTGTCGGTCCTCCCGGAGTGGGCAAGACGAGCCTGGGCAAATCCATCGCAAGGGCCCTGGGAAGAAAGTTCATTAGGCTTTCACTTGGCGGGATGCGTGACGAGGCCGAGATCCGTGGCCATCGCCGCACCTACATCGGTGCACTTCCCGGAAGGATCATCCAGGAAATTTATCGCTGCGGTGCGAACAACCCGGTCTTCATGCTGGACGAGGTGGACAAGATCGGCATCGATTTCCGCGGCGACCCGGCCAGCGCACTTCTCGAGGTCCTGGACCCGGAGCAGAACTTCTCATTCTCCGACCACTACCTTGATGTGGCCTTTGACCTTTCGAACGTGATGTTCATAACCACGGCCAACCTCATCGACACCATACCCCCGCCGCTGCGGGACCGGATGGAGGTGATTCACCTCTCGGGTTATACAGATCTGGAAAAGGAGAACATAGCTTTTCGTTTCCTGATACCAAAAGAGATCGAGGAAAACGGCCTGTCGGAATCTCCGCCGGCTTTCGAGGAGGAGGCGGTTTTCCGCATCATCCGTGAATATACGCGCGAAGCCGGCGTCAGGAATCTGCAAAGGAGCATTGCCTCCATCTGTCGCAAGATAGCGAAGGAAATCACCCAGAACAAGCCTGCCAGAGAGGTGGTTACTGCCGGTGTCGTCGAGGAGTACCTGGGACCGAGGAAGTACTACAACGAAGTCGCTGCCGAAAAGGACCGAGTCGGGGTGGTTACCGGGCTTGCCTGGACCGAGACCGGGGGGGACATCATTTTTGTCGAGGCGACCGCGATGCCTGGGCGGCGGGAACTGATACTGACCGGTTCCCTTGGCGAAGTAATGAGGGAATCCGCACGCACCGCGCTGTCATTCGTGAGGGCCAACTGCGGTGAATGGAGCATATCGGAAGAAACGTTCAGAAAGTCCGACATACACATTCACGTTCCGGCAGGCTCCATTCCCAAGGATGGACCATCCGCCGGCATCACGATGGCTGCCGCCATCGTCTCTTTGCTGACCTGTCGCCCCGCGCGCCGCGACGTGGCCATGACCGGCGAGATCAGCCTTTCCGGCAGGGTGCTGGCCATCGGAGGCCTGAAGGAGAAGATCCTGGCTGCCCGCAGGGCGGGAGTGACGAAAATCGTTGTCCCTGCCCGCAACCGCGTCGACATGGAAGACATCCCGGAAAATGTCCGGGAAGGTCTGGATATCGTCTTTGTTGACGATGTCAGGGCTGCCATAGATACCATAGTGGAGACGTCTTCCTGATATTTTCGCCAAATCATGGGGGATTCGGCATGCCCAATGCCCGGCTTGCAAAATTATCTTGACAATTTGTATGGCTTTCATCTAGCATGAACCGCTTTACAGGGGTGAAGTGCGCTCAATGTCATGGAGCGGCCCGTTTTCTTCTACGCAGCGAGAGATAGCAGATGTTTGACAGCCTTTCCGACAAACTCGATCTTGTTTTCAAGAAACTCCGCGGCCAGGGTGTTATGACCGAGGACAACATCAGGGACGCCCTGCGTGAGGTCCGCCTGGTGCTGCTGGAAGCCGATGTCAACTTCAAGGTCGTCAAGGATTTCGTCGAACGGGTCAGGAGCCGTGCGGTGGGATCACAGGTCCTGCAGAGCCTGGCCCCCGGTCAGCAGGTCATAAAGATCGTTCATGACGAACTGGTAGAGCTGATGGGAGGGGGAGAGGACAATTCCCTCTGCCTGGCCGCAAAACCGCCAGTTCCCATAATGCTCGTGGGGCTTCAGGGCTCCGGGAAGACCACCAGCTGCGCCAAGCTTGCAAAGTACCTGAAAGGGCAAAAACGCCGTCCTCTCATGGTCCCGGCCGATGTTTACCGGCCGGCGGCCATTGAGCAGCTGAAGACGCTGGGGAGTCAGCTTTCCCTCGAAGTGTACGGTTCAAGCCCGGACCGGAATCCGGTGGACATCTGTCGCGATGCCTTGCGATATGCGGAACTGTCCGGATTCGACACGGTCATTTTCGACACGGCTGGCCGCCTGCAGATAGACGAGCCTCTCATGGAGGAACTGGCAAGGATCAAGGAAGCGGTCGACCCGCGCGAGATCCTGCTGGTTGCCGACGCCATGACCGGCCAGGAAGCGGTCAACGTCGCGTCGGGTTTTGACGCACGGCTCGACATTACGGGCGTGGTGCTTACCAAGCTTGACGGAGATGCCAAAGGTGGGGCAGCTCTCTCCATAAAGTCGGTTACCGGCAAGCCGGTGAAGTTTGTAGGCCTGGGTGAAAAGCTCGACGCATTGGACGTGTTCCATGCCGACCGCCTCGTTTCCCGCATCCTGGGCATGGGCGACGTGCTGACGCTGATCGAAAAAGCCCAGTCGACCTTTGACTCCAAGGAAGCTGAAAAGCTGCAGCACAAGCTGAAGAAGAACCAGTTCGACCTTGAGGATTTCAGGAACCAGCTTCAGCAGATGAAGAAGATGGGATCTCTCGAGTCCATAATGGGGCTTATCCCCGGGATGGGGAAGCTCATGAAGCAGATGGATGGCGCCGCTCCGAGCGAGAAGGAGTTCAAGAGGATCGAAGCGATCATTGACTCCATGACCAGGGAGGAACGGAGCAATCATTCCATCATCAACGGCAGCAGGCGCCTGAGAATAGCCAGGGGGAGCGGCACGACCGTCCAGGAAGTCAACCAGCTCCTGAAGCGCTTTACAGAGGCGTTGAAAGTTGTCAAGCAGTTGCAGAAGATCGGGCCAAAAGGGCTGATGAAGGGCATGGGCGCACTGCGCAGGGGAATGCCGCCTTTCTGAGCCGAATATGTCGACGGAATGTATCGGAAGTATCGTGAAGGAAATAATAAAGAATAGCAATACCTGAAAACCGGGAGGAAAAGATGGCTGTAAAGATGAGACTTGCCAGGGCTGGCATGAAGAAAAAACCCTATTACCAGATTGTCGTGGCCGATGAACGCTGCAAGAGGGATGGTCGGTTCATCGAGAAAGTCGGCAGCTACGATCCGAACCAGGATCCGGCCGCTTTCAGTTTTGAAGAGAGCAAAACCCTCGAATGGCTGTCCAAGGGGGTTCAGGCTACCGACACGGTGAAGCAGATCCTTAAGAAAGCAGGTATCTGGCAGAAATTCATAACCAAGGCAGCATGATGTCCCGTATTTCCGGTCCGCCGGATATTCCACTCCCACAGAGGATGCCGTCATGAAAGAACTCGTTGAGATCATTGCCAAGGCTCTTGTCGACGACCCTAGCATGGTGAATGCAACGGAGGAAATGGAAAACGACACGACCGTCATCAAGCTGACGGTTGCAAAGGAAGACATGGGGCGGATCATTGGCAAGGAGGGGAGGACTGCGAAGGCTATACGGACCCTCCTCAACGCGGTTTCCACGAAAGGCAACAGGAAGGCGATTCTCAAGATAGTTGAATGATGCAGCAGAAAAATGAGCTGATAGTGATTGGAAAGGTTCTCGGGACCCATGGAATCAAGGGGCAGTTGCGGGTAATACCCTATTCCGGTGAAGCCTCAAGCATCACCTCCCATCGGTCGCTGCTTTTCCGGTCACCCGATGGGAAATACGAAACACATGAAATAGACGGCGCCGTAGAGCACAGGAAGCGCGTCCTGGTGTCCCTGAAGGGACACGGTGACATCAACCAGGTGCTGCCGCTCGTTGGCAACGAAATATGCATACCCCGAGGACAACTGCCCCGGCTCCCCGAAGGGGAGTATTACTGGTGCGATCTGATCGGGCTGACCGTTGTGAGCGACCAGGGGGAAGTGCTTGGCGAACTCGTGGACATAATGCCAACGGGCAGCAATGATGTTTATGTCGTAAAATCCGTCAGCGCCGAATATCTTATTCCCGCAACCGAAGATGTGGTCCGCGAGATAGACCTGGGGCAGGGAAAGATGGTAGTTGTGCCGCTTGACGGGCTGCTGGACTTATGAAAATAGATCTTCTGACCCTTTTCCCGGATATGTTCAAGGGACCTTTTGCGGAGAGCATGATAAAGCTTGCGCAGGAAAAGGGCCTGGTAGAGATAGATATTCACAATATCCGCGATTACGCGACCGACAAGCACAGGACGACGGATGATTACCCTTACGGTGGCGGCGCGGGGATGGTGATGAAGGTTGAGCCGCTGGTTTCATGCATTGAAGCGGTGCGCAAAAGACGGGCAAACACGAAGATCGTCCTGACTTCGCCACGGGGCAGGCTTTTTACCCAATCCGTTGCGCGGGAACTTGCCGGTGAAGAGGCGCTGACCATTATCTGCGGACGATACGAAGGGGTGGATGAAAGGGTCAGTGAACTGTACGTGGACGAAGAGATTTCCATAGGCGACTTCGTTATGACAGGCGGAGAGCCGGCGGCAATCGTCATGGTCGATGCTGTAACGCGCTTGATCCCCGGAGTCCTGGGAAGCTGTGAATCTGCTGAGGATGACTCCTTTTCCAACGGGCTCCTGGAATACCCCCAGTATACGCGCCCTCCCGAATTCAGGGGGAGAGATGTGCCGCCGGTACTGCTTTCGGGAAATCATGGCGACATAGCACGGTGGCGGCGCCGCGAGTCGCTGAAAAAAACGCTGCTCGTCCGCCCGGAGCTTCTGCAGGGGCTCGACCTTAGCTGTGAGGATTCGGAATACCTGGCAAGTCTTGGGAGTTTGCGCGAAGATGGCGAGTGAGACAGGCTCCTGCTCCAAGGTTGCGATCGCCCTTTTGCACTATCCGGTCTATGACAAGAATCACCGGGTGGTTGCGACTGCGGTGACCAACCTGGACATACATGACATTGCACGGACGGCCAGGACTTTCGGTCTGGCAAGATATTACGTGGTGACACCCGTCCCTGAACAACGGGAGCTGTCCCGCCGCATCGTCAGGCATTGGCAGGAGGGGTGGGGCGCCGGATACAATCCGAAGAGAAAGGCTGCTCTTGACCTTGTCTCTATCGTATCGACCCTGGATGAGGCGGCGAGCGGGCTGGAAAAAGAGTTTGGCGGCCCTGTCGTAACGGTGGCGACGGGAGCGGGAGGCGCTCCCAATTCCGTGTCATACGCCGGGTTGCGCGACATGATCAGGGGAGAGGACGCACGTTTCCTTCTCCTTCTGGGAACCGGATGGGGACTGGCAACGGAAGTTATGAAACGTGCCGATTACATTCTGGAGCCTGTTTCCGGTCCAGGCAGTTACAACCACCTGGCGGTCCGATCGGCGGCAGCCATAATCGTCGACCGCCTGCTCGGAGACCGCGCAGGCGGCGACTGATCGAAACAGACAAGAAAACAGCCTTAAAAAATAGGAGGAGAAGATATGAACAAGATTGACAGCCTAGAATTCGAACAGATGAAGAAAAACATACCACCGTTCAAACCCGGAGATACGGTCAAGGTCCAGGTAAAGATCGTGGAGGGTGACAAGTCAAGGATCCAGGCCTTCCAGGGCGTGGTGATCAAGCGCCAGAACGGTGGAATCAGGGAATCCTTCACCGTCCGCAAGATTTCCAACGGAATAGGCGTGGAGCGTTGCTTCCCGCTTCACTCGCCTTCTCTCGAGGCGATAGAAGTTATAACCCGCGGACAGGTGCGGCGCGCCAAACTCTACTATCTCAGAAAGCTTCGCGGCAAAGCAGCTCGCATCCGCGAAAAGAAATATATCGCACAATAACTGGATCAAAGGCCCCGGAAAACCGGGGCCTTCCTTTTTGGGCAGATTACACCGCCAGTTGTGCATGCCGATTCGGGAGGGATGATGAACGGGGAGCTTTTCGCCGATGAGCCGCTCGACAAGTTTGCATTCGAGAAGAGGGTGCTTGGACGCGGTTATTCCACGGTTGCCGGAGTTGACGAAGCAGGCAGAGGCGCGCTTGCCGGGCCGGTCGTGGCGGCAGCGGTGATACTGCCCCCTGATGGAGATTTCAGCGATGTTGACGACTCAAAGAAACTGTCACCTGCAGAGCGCAACCGACTCTATGATCTGATCATGGAGCACGCTCTTGCCGTGGGAGTTGGAAGCGGTGATCACAACCTCATAGACAGGGTGAATATTCTGCAGGCGACTCTTCATGCCATGCAGGAAGCTGTCGCGGCTCTGTCTGTCAAGCCCGATTACCTTCTTGTCGACGGAATATCCGCGCCTCCTGTTTCCCTGCCCGTGTTGACGATCAAAAAGGGAGACGGCGCCAGCGCCTCCATAGCGGCAGCCTCGATAATTGCCAAGGTCACCCGGGATCGCCTCATGGCCGAATACGCCAGGCTCTATCCATCATATGGATTCGAACTTCACAAGGGGTATGGCTCAAAAGCCCACCTCCGGGCCATTGTCGAACATGGACCGTGCCCGATCCATCGGATCACTTTCCGGGGAGTGAAGGAATTCGCGGGTGACGGGTCGTGACCCAGGGTGAACCTGCGGACAGGAAGACACTCGGCATGCTTGGCGAGGAGATTGCCAGGGATTACCTGAAGAAGCAGAAGTTCAGGATAGTGGAGGCCAATTTCCGCTGCCGCTGCGGAGAAATCGACATCATAGCCCGTGACTCCTCCACTCTGGTCTTCATTGAGGTCAAGACGCGGCGCACAGCGACTTACGGCCCTCCACAGCTTTCCATCACGCCGTTCAAACAGAGGCAGATATCCAAGGCGGCACTTGCATACCTGGCAAAGAACAGGCTCGAAAGCGTCGATGCGCGCTTCGATGTTATCGGCATACTGCTTTCAGACGGACCGCCAGTGGTCGAACACATCAGGAATGCATTTGACCTTGCCTACTGATCGTGTCACGATAACAGCTGATGAATAAAGGCACACTTTACATAGTCGCAACACCGATCGGGAACCTGGAAGACATGACCTTCCGTGCGGTACGCATCCTGAGAGAGGTGGACCTGATAGCCGCGGAAGACACTCGCCATTCCCGGAAGCTTTTGACCCATTTCGGAATTACCAATTCCCTTACCTCGTATTTCGACCATAACAAGCAGGTGAAAGGCGGGCTGATCCTGGAAAAGCTTTGCCAGGGCCTTTCTGTCGCCCTTGTTTCCGATGCTGGAACGCCATGCATATCTGATCCCGGTTTTCAGCTCGTGAGGGATGCGGTGAAGATGGAAATACCAGTTGTGCCCGTGCCGGGGGCTTGCGCTGCAGTGGCGGCCCTGTCTGCTTCCGGCTTGCCCACTGATTCTTACGCATTTGAAGGGTTCCTTCCAAGCCGAAAAGGGAAAAGGCGTGAGAAAATCTCTTCCCTGTGCGAGGAGAAGCGGGTTCTGGTTTTTTACGAGAGCCCCAACCGCCTGTGTGACACGCTCACTGACATCCTGGAACTGCTGGGTGATCGTACTATCGTCGTGGCAAGGGAAATCACAAAGCTCTATGAGGAATTCCTCCGTGGCCCAGTGTCGGAGGTCCTGCATGGGATCGAAGGGAAGATGGTGCGGGGTGAAATTGTGCTGATGATTTTGCCTTCGGAAAAAGCAGCTGCGGCAGGAACTGGCGAAATCGAAGGTCTCCTGGAAAAATACCTTTGCTCCGAGGGGATTTCGCTGAAGGATGCGGTGAGGAGGGTGACGCAGGAGAGCGGGCAGTCGAAGAGCAGGGTTTACGAAGCAGCCCTGCAGATAAAGAACAAGTGAATACCTGAGGACAGTGCCGAGGTTAAAACCTTGTGTTTATGTTTTGAGTAAAGCAATTTTATTTTTATTGAAAATTGGGCCAGTGTGATGTATTACTAGGTAAACCCTTCCATGATTTTGCCCTGAAGCCCAATGGAAAGACTTTCCTGACCTCCCGGACTTCGGGGCGTTTTTTTTTGATTTTGAGAGATCGTGATGTGCGGTGAAGAAAAAAATGACAGCACTCTGCTGTTGGCCAATTACAACGCACTGGTTGACAGGGTCGATTCCCTTTGCCGGGAAATCATCCTGGCAAGCGGGGATGAAATTGCCTGCAGGCCGGGTTGCGACGGTTGCTGCCGGCATTTTTCGGTTTTCCCCGTCGAGGCTTACAATATTGCCCGTGCAGTTGCATCCCTTGATCCGGACATCACAGGGATGATTCGCGATCGGGCAAGGAACTTGCGGGCTGGAGATGGGTGTCCCCTTCTCCATGGGGGATGCTGCATGCTTTACGAAAAGCGTCCCATAATCTGCCGCACCCACGGTCTGCCGATCATGATCAGGAACGGGGATGACACCAAGATCGACTTCTGTCCCAGAAATTACCGAAATGCCGAGTCCATAAAGGGGCACTACATTATCGACCTGGACACGTTGAATAGCACCCTTGCTGCGATAAACAGCATTTTTATCAAAAATGCCGTCAACCACTACCTTTCTTTCTGCGAACGGCTGACTATAGCCGAAGCAGTTCTGCTCAGGACTTGATTTCAACTTCGGTTTCTGTCCTGTTCAGCATTCTTCGCGCACATTCAACAATAATATCCGTCGCGGAATCGAAGCCGGTTAACGAGGTGTCGATCGAGAGATGGTAATTGCGGGCGTCGTTGCCATCCACATCTGCAATCGTTCTTATGAATTTGCTCCGCTGCCTGTCCGAGTCCCGGATGATCTCCTCAGCCTCTCCGGCAGAAGGTATCCCGTATATTTCCATGACCCTCTTGCATCTGAAAGGCAGGGGCGCGTGGATGAACACAGTGATCAGGTTCGGGTTGCCATGCAGGATGTGGAAGGCGCCGCGCCCAACTATGACTGACCTGCACTTGCTTGCGATGGCTCGTATTATTTCCGTCTCGGTGACGAACAGTTCGCGGTTATGAATGGGGCGAATGGGCGGAGGAGAGTAGCCGCCTTCCGGAGCGCATATGCAGAGAGAGTCGAGCAGGTTTTCCATAAATGACGAGACTCGTTCTTCGCGAAGAGAGAGGATATTTTCGTCTTCATGGAGGCTGGCCGCTGCCTGGCGCAGGATTTCGCGGTTCATGTAGCTGAACCCCAATCGGTCTGCCGCATTCTTGCCGACAAGTGCGCCTCCGCTTCCCATCTGCCGTGAAATAGCTATGGTAATGTTGCATTCCATTTGACAATCCTCCGGAATATTAAAAACATGATGACATTGTACCATTTCCTGCGGAAATGGCTTCAATACTTGTCAAACATGTGGCATACGACATCCCGCGGGCAGATTTTCATAGAAAAAAATCAACGTTCCTGATAAAAAGAAGAGGTTATGCAGGGCGATAGTTCCTGAAAATGCCTGGCGTCATGCCATTGGGGGAGGGTCAGTAAACGTTGCAGAAAACAGGGAGAAATGAGCCGTGTCCATGCGGCAGCGGCAAAAAGTACAAGAAATGCTGCCTGGAAAAGGACCAGGCGGCCGCATCGAGGGTACGTGATGCTGCGCAAACGGCGCCGGCAGCGCTTGATTGGCTTGCAGCGCAATTCCCGGATCAGGTGCGGGAAGCGGTCGAGGAGCGGTATTACGGAGGATTGAAAAAGCAGGAACGGGCTCTGCTGGACGGCCTTGGGACAAGGGAACAGGAGTTCTTGAGTGTCAATGTCGGTGAATGGCTGTTGACCGATGCGGTACTCAGGATAGGCGACGACCTCACACCTGTAAGGCGGTTGTTCCAGAACCCTGCAGGTCCGCCGCTTGCCGCAGGTGGGCGCCAGTGGCTGGAGCGCCTGGCAGACCATGCCCTTAAGCTGTATGAGGTTCGCCGCGTGGAAGAGGGCGTGGGCATGCTGCTTTCCGATATGCTGGATCCTGCCGGTGATCACCTCTGGGTCAGCGACAGGGTTGCGTCAAGATCGTTTTTGCGCTGGCAGGTGATCGGCGCCAGGGTGCTCGCTCAAGGTGATCAGAATGTGTTGTCCGGTGCACTTTATCCGCTTGACCGGGATGTTGCTGCCGAGAGTGTGGCCAGGATACGCAGACGGACGAGAGGAGAAGAACATGGATCCGATCTGTTCCGCGAAAAGTGCGCCTCCGTAATCATCACCGACTGGCTGCGAAGCCTGCTCAGGGATTCATCTCCTCCTGAACAAGAGGATTCGGGGCCGGAAACAGCCTGTTCCACCGAAAATCTCAATGATGCGGAAACCTGGATCAATGGGCCGCTGGCCGCACTCGACGGGAAATCCCCGGGGGAAGCCGTCAAAACTGCTGCCGGCCGCCGTGCGGTGGTTGAAATTCTCAAAAGCGCCGAACTGAGCGATCAGGAGCGTGTCAGGAGCCAAGGTGGCGAAAGCTTCCCCTTCCATACACTATGGGAACGATTGGGGCTTGATCCGCAAGCCTGCTGAAATGCCGTCCAAAACCGGGGAATTCCTGCAAACCAGCTGGGGAAACGATTGCCGATATGATGAGGGATATATACTCGAGAGCCTACAGGATCCGCTCGTATGAGGCTGATTTCCGTGGTCTGGTCAAACCTGTCGCACTGCTGAACTACCTCCAGGACGCTGCGTCGGGCCATGCAGACCTGTTGGGGTTCTCACTGAAGGATCTCAGGGCCAGGAATGCCACCTGGTTGCTTTCGCGCTACCATGTAAGGATCGATCGTTATCCTGCAGTGGATGATGAGCTGCAGGTGAAGACTTGGAGATCTCTGGTGGATGGGATATATGCGTACAGAGAGTTCCACATTGCCGGCGAAGACGGTTGCCATATAGGTTGCGCCACCAGTTCCTGGGTCCTTTTGAACCTGCGGACAAAACGCCCTGCAAGGATCGGTGACTTCCTTCCCGAGCTTCCTTTACTGCGGAATCGCGCCATGGAAGACGATTTCCCCAAACTTCCCCGTCTTGGCTCATGGAGCTCAGAGCACTCCTTCAGAGCCAGGACGGCTGATCTCGACATGAACCGGCACGTGAACCATGCCATCTATGCAGAATGGGCTCTGGAAACAGTTCCGGAGCAGGTATTGCGGGAATGCTGCCTTTATGAGATCGAGATCGCATACATTAATGAAGCGGTGTCGGGCGACAGTATAATCTCTCGCGTCGAAAATGCCGGTCCAGGAGTCTTTATCCACCTGCTGGCAAGGGAGGCTGACGGGAGGGAACTGACCAGGCTCAGAACCAGCTGGCGGTCTGTTTCCTGTGCTGAACCCAAGGATTTCTAGTTATGGAAAATTGGCAGGCAAGTCTCGCTGACAGCATTACCGACCCGGACGAACTGGCCGGCTATTTCCCCTGCGATACGGATGCGCTCAGGGAGGTCGTGGCAAGATATCCCATGAGGATATCCCGGCACTATCTGGGCCTTATACACGAGCCGGGTGACCCGGTCTGGCTGCAATGCGTTGCCGATCCCCGCGAACTGATCGTTGACGGGCTGAGCTCCGATCCATTGAACGAGGAAGCTCTGAGCCCAGTTCCCCGCCTGATACACCGCTATCCCGACAGAGTCGTGATCCTTGCGTCATCCCGTTGCGCAGTTTACTGCCGGTTCTGCATGAGGAAGAGAAAGGTGGGCTGCGGGGCCGAAGAATGGGGAAGGGAAGGGCTTGACGATGCTTTCGACTATATTGCCGGGCACCCTGAAATACGCGATGTAATCCTTTCCGGCGGGGATCCCCTGCTTCTCAACGATGACGAGCTGGAGAGCATCCTGCGTGCAATTCGAAATATACCCCACGTTGAGATCATCCGCCTGGGGACCAGGGTCCCGGTGACGCTCCCCGAAAGGGTCACTTCCAGGCTTTGCCGGGTGCTCAAGCGCTTTCACCCCCTCTATGTCAACACCCACTTCAATCATCCCCTGGAGATTTCGCATCAATCTTCCGAAGCCTGCGGGAAGCTTGCCGATGCGGGCATCCAGCTGGGCAACCAGACCGTGCTCCTGAAGGGTGTCAATGATGATCCCCAGACAATGAAGCGTCTCATGCAGAAGCTGCTTGCCATCCGGGTACGGCCCTACTATCTGCATCACTTGGACCTGGTAAGGGGGACCGGGCATTTCAGGACCGATGTCCGCAAGGGGATCGCCATCATGGAGGGGCTGAGGGGGCACACATCGGGATTGGCCACCCCTTATTACGTAATAGACGCACCTGGCGGAAAAGGCAAGATTCCGATACTTCCCGAATCGGCCAGGTTTGAGGGAGACCGTCTGATCCTGAGGAACTACCGGGGTGAGACAATAGAGTATCCCTATTGAGACTGGAAGGGGAAGAAGTTTACTTTCCTGTCACAGTTCTTCGGGAGTGAAGGACACGACTTCGTCGATCGATGCTGCATCAAGCAGCAGCATGACGAGCCGGTCAAGGCCCAGTGCAATTCCGGCCGAGGGAGGCATTCCCGCCAGGTCCCGGAGGAATTTCTCCGGCAGGGGATGCGCGGTTTTCCCCAGGCCGGCGCGGTTGACCAGCTCTTTGCCGAATCTTTCCCGTTGCTCAACGGGATCACACAGTTCGGAGAAGGCGTTGGCAAGCTCCAAACCTGCTATATAGAGCTCGAAACGTTCGGCAACGTCGGGATCTCCGGGCTTCAGGCGAGCCAGCGAGCCTCTTTCCGCGGGGTATTCCACAAGGAAGGTAGGCCTTTCCACCCCGAGTCTGGGTTCGATGTCCCTTACCATGATTTCGTCGAACAGGTCACGGTCAAGCGCCTCTTCAGCTTCAATCCCGCCATAACGCACAAATGCCTCGCGGACGCTGAGTTTTTCCCATGGGCCATCGAGGCTTATCCTGTTCCCGTTTCGTACCAGCTTTCCATTAATTCCCACAGCTTCAGCCGCGGTTGTTATCAGGCCTTTGCAGTCATCCATCAGGGAGGTGTAGTCTGCCTGAGTGCGGTACCACTCCAGCATGGTGAATTCCGGCAGGTGCAACCGTCCCCGCTCGCCATCTCTCCAGCAGTGGCATATCTGGTAAATCCGTTCGAATCCGGCCGAAAGCATTCTTTTCATGCAGATTTCAGGGGAAGGATGGAGGAACCACGACCCTGAATGCACGAGATCGATGTGGCATTCCGGGATTGGTGCGGGTATGCGGTGGGGAGTGTCGACTTCCAGGAAGTCCTGGCTGCAAAAAAAACCGCGCACTGCAGAGAGAATCAGCGCCCGGGAGCGGAGGTTGCGCTGCCGGGCTGCCGGGAACAGGGTGTGCTGCACGTCGCTATTCCTTGACCCTCGTCGAGTAATCGCCGGTGCGGGTGTCGATGGTAATCAATTCGCCTTCTTCGATGAAAGGGGGCACGCGAAGGACGTAGCCTGTTTCCACGGTCGCGGGCTTGGAATCGCTGCCGGTGGTGTCGCCCTTGATCCAGGGGTCGGTCTTGGTGACGCGCAGGTTGACGAAGTTGGGGGTGGTGATGCCGATCGGCTTTTCCCTGAACATGAGAACTTCAACTTCCAGGTTGTCTATGAGGAAGTTCTTCGCATCTCCGATGGAGTCTTCGCTGATGGAGATCTGCTCGTAGCTCTGGTTGTCCATGAAAGTGTAATTGGTGTCTTCCTTGTAGAGGTACTGCATGGTTCTTTCTTCAAGGTGAGCGGGTTCGAATGTTTCGCCGGAGCGATAGGTCCTGTCGAGCGTGGTCCCGTTGATCATGTTTTTCATCTTGGTGCGATATAGGGCTTGCCCTTTGCCGGGTTTGGAAAATTCGAAAAACGTGACGATGTATGGATCACCGTCGAGGGTGATCTTTAGACCCTTGCGCAAATCAGCAACTGTGTACATGAGAATGGTTCCTTTTAAATGGATTTCGACGCTGTTACGCGTGGCCCGCAATCGGCGGCGGCCGCAGGGAGTCTCAGCCGCGGCAAACCGGGAGCGCTTGACGTCAATTTTAATCGAACTTTTATTTATAACCCGAAGGCTGGCTTTTTGTTAAGAGAAAAATGCAATGCCCTGCCTGCTGCCCGCCTTTTTGGATGCATTCAGAAGCACATGCTCTACCAGATGATGATTTGCCCGAGCCCGGGGCATAGCGCGGTATTCTGAACCCGGGGAATATGTTCTTGCAGATGAAGACCTACGGACGTTCAGCAGGCTTTGGTATTCTTTCAGCGGGTGACAGACTGGCAGGGAGCTGGGGCTGATAGATTCCGGAAGGCGTGACGGGCTATTTCGAACGGTAGGTGATGCGTCCCCTTGAGAGGTCATAGGGAGACAGTTCCACGGTAACCTTGTCGCCTGGGAGGATTTTTATGAAAAACTTCCGCATTTTTCCGGAAATGTGGGCCAGGACCATGTGGTCGTTTTCCAGTTTGACCCGAAACATGGCATTGGGCAGAGGTTCCACCACTGTCCCTTCTACTTCGATTGCTTCCTCTTTCTTCATGAAAACTCCTGAACTTAGTGTTTTTGGGCGCATTGGGCGCATGTTTATCTTCCAGTATATAGTAGGATTTGACAAAAAATGCAAGGTGTTTTAGCCGGTTTCCTATCGATTGGCTGCACTGCATCTTTCATTGCCAGGTTGTGTGTGTCTGGTACTATTTAAACTGAAACAATGAGTACGTGGGGGTGACATATGAGCGTAAAGGTGTGTAACCTTATTGGTGGCGCATGGAAAGACGCAGGAACAGGGGAAATGTTCGAGAGACGGAACCCGGCCGATGTGCAGGAAGTAGTGGCCAGGGTTACCCTGTCCGGTCGCGAGGATGTGGACTGCGCCGTCGAGGCTGCCCGCAACGCATTCCCCGGATGGAGGCTCATGCCTGCTCCAAAACGCGGCGAGTTGCTTTTCCGGGCCGGAGAGATACTTCTACGTCGCAAGGATGTCATGGGTCAAATGGTGACAAGAGAGATGGGAAAGGTTCTTCCTGAGGGAATGGGCGACGTGCAGGAAGCGATCGACATGGCGTTTTACATGGCAGGTGAGGGGAGGCGGCTCTGCGGGGAGACTGTCCCTTCCGAATTGCCTGACAAGGATTGCAAGAGCGTCCGCGAACCCCATGGAGTGATGGCGCTGATCACGCCCTGGAATTTCCCGACGGCCATACCGGCATGGAAGATTTTCCCTGCTCTCATTTGCGGCAATACCGTAGTGCTCAAACCATCTTCCTGCACCCCCGCGTGTGCCGCGATGCTCGTGGAGGCGCTCGTCGAGGCCGGGATACCGCCTGGAGTAGTGAACCTGATCCATGGCCCCGGAGAGGATGTGGGAGAGTATCTCGCGACCCATCCGGAAGTCGATGCGGTGTCGTTTACCGGGTCATGTGCGGCGGGCGAACGCCTGGAATCGAAACTCGGACGGATACATCGCCCCGTCGCCACGGAGATGGGGGGGAAGAACGCGATAATAATCATGGACGATGCCGACCTGAGCCTGGCCCTGGAGGGTGTCCTCTGGGGGGGGTTCGGAACCAGCGGCCAGCGCTGCACGGCAGCTAGCAGGGTCGTCGTGCACGAAAGGATACACGACCAGTTCCTCGACAGGCTGCTCGGTGCTGCAGGCCGGCTTCGTCTCGGTGACGGCCTCAGCAAGAGCACCGATGTGGGTCCCGTCGTCAATGAACAACAGATGAAGAGAGTGCTGGATTATTTGAGAGTGGGAGTAGACGAAGGCGCGAGCCTGGCCCTGGGCGGGAAGAGGGCAGAGGACGGAGCGCTGGCGCGAGGATATTTCATTGAACCAACAGTATTTGATGATGTCGCGCCTGCTATGCGGATCGCGCAGGAGGAGATCTTCGGCCCCGTGGTGTCGGTGATACGTTGTTCTGGAATTGAGGAGGCTATAGCGATTGCCAATGATGTGCGGTTTGGGCTATCCTCCTCAATTTATAGCAAAAATGTGAATACAACGGCGATGGCCGAGCGGGATCTCCGGACAGGACTGGTATACATCAATGCATCGACAATCGGCGCCGAGATTCAGCTTCCATTCGGAGGTTGGAAGCATTCTGGCTCCGGCCATCCGGAAGCCGGCGGAAGGGGAGGCGCACTGGAGTTTTACAGCAGGATGAAAGTCATCTATCGCGATTTCAGCGGTAAGCTGCAGAAAGCTCAGATCGATTAGTTTCCATCTGGAAACTGCATCATATTTGGAAATAAGGACTTTCCGGGCGGGCACTATGTTTACGTCTTGGAACTAACCCTGCCTTAGGTAACTTCAATAATCTTCAGGGGGCGATTGAATGAATTATGCCGATGAACTGGTGAGGAGATCGTCGCGGGTTTTTACCCCGGCCCTCCATCTCTATTACCCCATTGCCGTTTCCAGAGGACATGGAACCGGTGTCTATGCCGCTGATGGGAAAAAATACCTGGATTTCACTTCCGGTCTGGCAGTGCTGAACATTGGCCATAACCACCCGCGCGTGGTGGCCTCGGCTAAAGAACAAATGGAGAGCATGATCCACACGGGAGGCATCTACTACAACGAGACAACGGTTGCCGCTGCGGAAAAACTGGTTTCGATCACTCCTGAAGGTCTCGACATGCTTTTTTTCAGCAACTCGGGCGCGGAGGCGGTCGAGGGCGCGATCAAGCTGGCCCGCTATGTAACCGAAAGGCAGGGGATCATATCGTTCACCCGCGCATTTCATGGCAGGACGCTGGGGGCGTTATCGGTAACAACGAGTACTGCGGCGTACCGGAGGCGATACCACCCGTTGCTGCCTTCCGTCTACCAGGTGCCATACCCGTACTGTTTCCGCTGCCCCTATCGACAGACGTCAAGCCATTGCGACATGTGCTGCATCCATGAGCTGGAGGAAACCCTCAAACACCGGATTCCGGCCGAGGAAACGGCTGCCGTGCTGATCGAGCCCTTCCTGGGCGAAGGCGGCTATTTCCCTGCGCCAAGAGGCTTCCTCAAGGCCCTCAGAAAACTATGCGACCGTCACGGAATACTGTTGATCTTCGATGAAGTCCAGTCGGGCATGGGTCGGACGGGATGCTGGTTCGCAGCCGACCATGCGGGTGTGGCTCCGGACATAATGACGGTTGCAAAAGGGATCGCTTCGGGTTTCCCGCTGTCGGCCGTGGTGGCTAAGCGTGCGCTCATGGAAAAATGGCCTTCCGGCGCCCACGGCACCACATTCGGCGGCAATCCCGTTTCCTGCGCCGCTTCCATCGCGACGATCGACACCATTACCGAGGAAAAACTGCTGGGAACAGCCCTTTCGCGCGGCGCTTCGCTAATGGAGAGGCTTACCCGTACGATCGGCGGCCATCCGCTCGTGGGACAGGTTCGAGGCTTTGGCTATATGGTTGGTATAGAGTTCGTAACCTGTGACGGCTTCCCCAATGGCTCCGCCTGCGAAGAGGTGCTGGCCCATTGCCTGGCAAGCGGCTTGATCCTGATAGGTTGCGGCCCCGAACGGCATGTAATACGCTTTATACCGCCGCTCAACGTAACGGAGGAAGAGTTGGAAGCAGGCCTGGCAACGCTAGAAGAGGGAGTGTCGAAACTCTCATGAAAAGACAGCGGATCATAATAATGGGCGCGGCAGGTCGCGACTTCCACAACTTCAACATGTGTTATCGCCACGCCCCCGGCGTCCGTGTCATCGCCTTCACTGCAGCACAGATTCCATACATTTCAAATCGTCGCTATCCCGCATCCCTGGCAGGTGAACTCTATCCGCGCGGAATACCGATCTACGACGAGATAATGCTTCCCGACCTGATCCGGCGACACCGTGTTGACAGGGTGGTGTTCGCGTACAGCGATATTTCATACGAGGAACTCATGCACCGGGCCTCAATCGTACTTGCATGCGGTGCCGATTTCACCTTCCCCGGCCCGTCCGCAACCATGTTGAAGGCCAGAAAGCCGGTGATTTCGGTCTGCGCTGTCCGGACCGGATGTGGTAAAAGCCAGGTTACCCGGTACCTGTGCAATGTGTTGCGGGACGAAGGCCTCGTTCCAGTCGTGGTGCGCCATCCCATGCCCTATGGAGAGCTGCAGCGGCAGGAGGTTGAGCGTTTTTCTGGCTTGGACGACCTGTCGGTTTACCGTTGCAGCATAGAGGAGAGGGAAGAGTACGAGCCGCTTCTACGCACGGGCGCCGTAGTCTATGCCGGTATCGACTACGAAAAGATCCTCCGCAACGCGGAAAAAGAGGGCGACATCATTCTCTGGGACGGAGGAAACAATGATTTTCCCTTCTTTTGCCCGGACCTGGAAATCGTCATGGCCGATCCCCTTCGCTATGGTGATGAAACAGGCTTTTTCCCGGGAGAAGTGAACCTGCGCAGAGCGCAGCTTGTTGTGATAAACAAGGCAAATACCGTTGTGCGCGCTGTATGCGACGCTCTAGAGAGAAAAATACGTTCGCTGAATGCTTCTGCGGCAGTAATCAGAACTGCTTCTCAGTTGCGGGTTTCCAAACCGGACCGCATCCGAGGAAGGTCGGTGCTTGTCATCGAGGACGGCCCCTCCATCACCCATGGAGGGCTCCCCTCGGGCGCCGGCCATGCAGCTGCCATACAGTTCGGGGCGAAGGAAATCGTCGATCCACGGCCATTTGCGGCCGGATCATTGATCGAAACCTTTGCTGCCTACCCTCACATGGGTTTCGTCCTGCCCGCAATGGGTTACAGCAGTGACCAGATTTCGGACCTTATGGAGACTATCGAAAGGGTGCCATGTGATCTGGTGGTTTCGGCCACACCGATTGACCTCAACGGCCTGTTTCATGTTTCAAAGCCGATAGTGCATGTTTTCTATGACATCGCCGAATACGAAGGAACTCCCCTTAAAAGAAATGTCTTGCATTTTCTTGCGCAAAAAGGTCTAAAATCACACTGAATTCTTCATCATACTATTTCCCCCGAGAGGTATTTTCCAGAATATGAACACATGCATCAAGCGTATCGAGCTGCCTAACGGGCTCGTCGTATCCCTTTATGATGATACCCGCCGCTATTATGAAGATTACCATCTCGTCCGCCTGGAAATGGTCTGTGAGACAACCGTGCTCCGGGAATATTTCGACAGCGAGGCCGATTTTTCCGAAGCTGTCGGGTTGCTGGGGGAATCGGCGGTCTTCCGCAAGACGATCGAGAAAATGGGCGTTCCCTACGCCGAAATCGGTAAGGCCCGGGAGCAGCTGGTGGAAGCCGTCGTCAACAACTGCAGTGAATATTTTTCCAGGGAATCTTTTCCTCGCAAACTGGTCATGGCTGAACTTGCAAAGTCGCGCGACAAGAGCAGGAGGACACCATGCTGAGCGGTCCGGGGGAGGGGGGCTGCAGCACGATAACCATTGAGAAGCTGGCTTTCGGCGGTTCCGGCATCGGACGGTTGAACGGCAAGGTCTGTTTTGTCCCGTTTACCGCTCCAGGAGATCAGGCCAGGGTCGAAATTACTTCGGAGAAGAAATCATACAGTGAGGGGATTGTCCTGGAGTGCCTGGCGCCCTCTTCCGCGCGCGTTGCTCCTCCCTGCGCCGTGTTCGGAGACTGCGGTGGCTGCAGCTGGCAGCACATACGGTACAGTGCCCAGCTGGAGGCAAAACAACAGATTTTTTACGAGATGCTGTCCAGGGTTGCCGGCGTGGAGCCTCAGGTCGTCCATCCGATCCTTCCTGCTCCGAACCCCTTCGGGTACCGCTCAAGGGTTCAGTTCAAACTGCGTAGTGCGGCGGGGTCTCTGAAAATCGGGTTTTATCGCCGGGGCTCCCACTACGTCATCGATCTGCCGGGCACATGCCAGATTGCCAGGGATGAAATCAATACCATATGCAAAGAGCTCAGGCATGTTCTTACCGACTTCCCCGAACCGGCAAAGCTGCCGCAGATCGACGCGGCAGCCGGAGAGGCCGGCGGATTGATGCTCCTTTTCCATTACATTGGCGATCACAGGGAAGAAACGGTCGAATGGCTGAAAAAATCAATACCTGGTTGTACCGGGGTGACGGGAGTTTTTCTCCAGTCCGGCAGGAAGTCATCCATGCTGCGGGTTTGGGGCGAGGGACGGGTTTCATACGGGGTGCCGGGGCCTGCGGAAGGAGAATGCTCCGGCATGGAGCTTTTCTTCAGGTGCGGCGGCTTTTCCCAGGTCAATTACGATCAGAACCGGCAGATGATCAGGACGGTTCTGGAGTGGGGAGACCTGAAGGGAAATGAAAGACTGCTTGATCTTTACTGCGGCAACGGCAATTTCACCCTGTCGCTTTCCAGGTGCTGCGGTGAAATCATTGGCCTGGAGGAATATGGCGACTCGGTCGCAGATGCGGAATACAATGCAAGGATCAACGGGACCCGGAATGCGCGATTTACGGCAATGGACACGGAGAGCGGTATTCACGGACTCATCGACGCCGGCGAGCGTTTTGACATGGTGCTCCTTGACCCTCCCAGAACTGGCGCACGTGAGGCTGTTCACCTGATTCCGGATCTCGGGCCTGAAAAAATAATCTATATCTCCTGCGATCCTTCAACCCTGGCCCGCGACCTTTCGATCCTTTACGGGAAAGGCTACAGGGTGGCCGCAAGCCGTGCTATCGACATGTTTCCCCAGACATACCACATAGAAAGCGTAACACTGCTGAAAAAATTATGACGAGAATTTAGGAGAGATATTTGCAAGCTCACACATGCCTGCCGCCTTCTACGGCTGTCAATAGGGATCATTTCAAGCCTCCTGCGGCAGCGTTGTGTAAAACTATGTTTGAGTTGCAGCGTGGGAAAAAGGCCCTGCGGGACATCACGGCCTGTGCCGGGATTCATGCAACGCCTGTGCGGACAAGTGTATCAATTTCGGCTGCATACTGATCAATTTTGATGAAACAGGCTTTTTAGCGGTGAAAGGCTTTGCGTCCCGGAACCGGTGCCTTGACAAGGATGCCGAATAATTTGCTCTTTTTCATTCCTTTGGATGGATCGATATAGATTGATGCAGTCAAACAGGATCGGAGGAAACAAGATGAACAAATCAGAGCTTATCGAAGCCCTTGCCGAGAGGAAGAACCTTTCCTTCAAGAAAGCCGAGGACATCATCAACACAATTTTCGAATCGATGTCCAATGCTCTGCACGTGGGTGAGAGGATAGAGATAAGAGGTTTCGGCAGCTTTGTCATCAAGAATTACAAGCCTTATGTGGGCAGAAACCCCAAAACAGGTGAAGCCATTACCGTCAAGCCCAAGAAGCTTCCATTCTTCAAGGTCGGCAAGGAATTGAAGGAAAAGGTCGACAACTGAATTCCACGTCCGGGTTTCCGGACGGGGACGGGTATTGTTCTGGACGCGGTTCTGTACAACCAGGCATCCGGCCTTGTCTTAGCGGACGGCAGACGCCGGGCGATCCGGTAATGACTCGGATCGTTTTACCACGGCACTTTTCCGATTTCCTTCCAGTATTTCCGGAGCCTGAGTTTTATGCTTCTCTTACGACTGCTTGAAGCGCTTGGCGGGTTGGGTCTCTTCATCCTCGGCATGAAGACCATGGCTGATGGACTGCAGAGGCTGGCCAGTGGCGGTTTCCGCCGTTTCCTGGAAAAGGCTGCCGGCAACCGGTTGTCGGCAGCCTTGACAGGGAGTTGTCTCGCTTCGTTTCTCCAGTCGAGCGCAGCTGCATCAATACTGATCATAGGCTTCGTGAACGCAGGCCTGCTCAGCCTTTACCAGGCGCTGGGAATGCTGTTGGGCACTGCGCTGGGCACTGTGGTCGCGGTTCAGTTCATTGCCTTCAAGATTTCATTCCTTTCTCTGCCTGCCATATTCATGGGAGTTGCGCTCCGCTTCTTCAGCAAACAGCGCCGACTTGTCTTCCTGGGGGATATCCTGGCAGGTCTCGGTTTGCTTTTCCTCGGCCTTGAAGTCATGGAGAGCAGGTTTTCCTCCCTGGGAGAATACAATGTTTTAAACTGGTTGCGTTCATCGCCAATGGACTGGCGCGTGGTCAGCCTTTTTGCTGGCATGGCGCTCACATTCCTGGTGCAATCCGGCAGTGCAGCAATAGGGATCATCATAGCCCTGGCCGCCAGCAGGCTCATCGGCGTGGAACAGGCTATGGCAATGGTTCTGGGCGAGATGCCCGGAACCATGATACTGGCTGCAATCGGAGCCATAGGGGGAACACTGGCTGCACGCAGGACAGTGATCCTGTACGGAATAATCTGTGTCACTTCGGTTACGGTCGCGCTTTCCCTCTTTCCCCAGTTCTTTTCGCTGGTCACATTTGTAAGCGGAGGGGGGTGGCAAAGTCATACAATTTCCGGCGGTGCCCCGGCCATGCAGGCGCCGCTCACACTGACCTCATCAACTGCCCGCATTCTGGCAAACAGCTATGCGATGTTCAGCATGTTAGTCGCAGCGGTCTTTCTGCCGTTCATCGGAATCTTTGCCCGGTCTGCAGGAAAAATACTGACTGCGGCGGAAAACGGTGGGGATTTCGAGCCGCGGCCGCGATACCTGGATTTCCGGGTGATCAACACACCGTACCTCGCATTTCTCCAGGCTGGCAACGAACTAAAGAGAATGGCCCAAGTGGCCGGCTCCATGCTGTCCGACACTGTCCAGCAGTTTTACGAATACAACGCCAGGAGATCTTCCATCATTAGACAGAAGGAAAATGTCCTGGATGTTCTCCAGAAGGATCTGTCAGGATTCCTGGTCCTCCTGTCAAGCCAGTCGCAGAGCCCTGAAATATCGGTCGACATACCGCTGATGCTTGGAAAGGTGAACGAACTCGAGGCCATGGGGGACAGTTGTGAAACGATCCTCGATTGCCTGCGGCGGAAAAAGGAGGGCGCGGTTTTTTTTTCCGAAACCGCCATGACGGAGATCAAATCAATTGCCAGGCATGTGACTTATCTGGCGGCGCTGGCTGTAGACCATGTCGAAGGGCGGAATATTCCGGACATTGCCGCCAGGCACTATTTGAGGAGTGAAATGACGGCACTGGCAGGAGAGTTTAAGAAAAATCATCTTGCACGGCTTAGCGAAGGGTCATGCTCGATCATTGCAGGCCTCCTTTTCATGGACATCGTTGACGCTTTCGTGAAGGTCGGTGATTGCGCCTGTGCCATAATGTTGCAGGAAAGGGGCGCGCCTTGAACAGGGATATATCCGCTGCAATCGACCTGGGGACCAACAGCGCAAGGCTTCTGATCGCGACCCGGGGGGCATCGGGCGAAATGGAAATACTGGTGCTGAAAAGGGTAATTACTAGGCTGGGCGGAGGTTTTACCCGTGAAAGGGGGATTTCGCCCGCGGCGTGCGACAGGACGCTTTCCGCTTTGCGCGATTTCTCCCGGGAAATGAGAAAAACCGGCGTGTCGCACACACGCGCGGTTGCAACGAGCGCTGTCCGCGACGCGGTCAACGGCCGGGAGTTCGTCGAACGGGTATATGCTGAAACTGGAATCCGTCTCGATATAATCGACGGAAGGGAAGAAGCGCTTCTGACCTTGAACGGAGTTGTTTCCGGGCTTGGAAGAAGCGGCGATTCGATAGTTTTCGATATCGGAGGCGGCAGCACCGAATATACCTTTGCGCGGGGAAAGACGCCGCTTTTCACCAGGAGCCTGCCGCTGGGTGTCGTGCGGCTCACCGAAGGCAAGGGGTCGCTCGAAGCCATGGATGAAAAGGTCAGACGGGAGCTGAAAGCCTTGATGATGGAAGTCGAAGGGTCGGGGTTAGGTTCTTTCCCTGAAGGAGCGACTTTGATCGGAACTGCAGGGACTCCAACAACACTGGCCGCCATGGATCTGAAACTGGCCCGCTACGATCACCACAAGGTACACGGTCATGTGCTGGGCATCTCGACTGTTAGGGAGCTGTTTGAAACCGTCTGCCCGCTCACTGCTGAGGAGAGGCTGCATGTTCCCGGAATTGAAAAGGGACGGGAAGACCTGGTCGTCGCCGGTTTCCTCGTTACCCTACGGACCATGGAGTTGTTCGGGTTCGACCGCTTTACCGTTTCCGACGCCGGGTTGCTTGAGGGGCTTCTGATGTCCTGCTGATTGAAACAGCCGGAACGGAACTTCCTCGTCGGTCGTGATAACCTGTCAACTGATGACTCACCGGTCGACGCTTTTACTGGTTTCAGGCGCTTTCCCAGTTAACGGAATCTTGCACAGAAGCCGTATCACGATCTCCTGGAAAGCCCCGTTCCGGCCTTTATCAGTTGACAGCAAACCTCGTTTGTTTGTATATTTCAAAACGATTTCGGGGAGAAATCCCCGTATTTTTGTTTCAGGGGGTTTCCCATGAGAGAAATTCTTTCCGGCAACGAGGCGATTGCCCGCGGCGCTTTCGAAGCCGGTGTCCTGGTTGCCACCGGGTATCCCGGCACACCGTCAACGGAGATTCTGGAAAACGCCGTTTCATACAGGGAAATCGACTCCTCCTGGGCGCCCAATGAAAAAGTGGCCCTTGAGGTGGCCATAGGGGCCTCTTTTGCAGGGGCGCGAACAATCGTCACAATGAAGCACGTTGGGGTGAACGTGGCGGCCGACCCTCTTTTCACCCTGTCTTATACCGGCATCAAAGGCGGACTGGTCCTGGTTACTGCCGATGACCCGGAAATGCATTCCTCCCAGAACGAGCAGGACAACCGGAATTACGCCAAGTTTGCGAAAGTGCCCATGCTGGAGCCGGCCGATTCCCAGGAGTGCAAGGATTTCACCAAGTTAGCCCTTGAACTGTCTGAACAATATGATACTCCGGTGCTGCTTCGCACCACTACCCGCATCTCCCACAGTAAATCAATAGTGGAGCTGAATGATCGGGTTACTGGTCTTCCCGTTCCGGCGCTGGTTTCCAACGCCGCCAAGCAGGTGATGCTGCCCGCCAATGCCAAGGTCCGGCACCCCCTTGTGGAAGACCGGATGAGGCGGCTTGCCGAAGCAGCTTCCACCATGTCCATCAACCGGATGGAACTGCGCGACAATTCCGTCGGCATCATAACCTCCGGTGTCTGCTACCAGTACGTGCGCGAGGCGTTCCCGCAGGTTTCCACCCTCAAGCTCGGACTGGTCAATCCGCTTCCCGTGAAGCTTATCCGGTCGTTTGCCGAGAAGGTCGGGAGACTCTACGTTGTGGAGGAACTTGATCCGTTTTTCGAGGAGCAGATACTTGCAATGGGGATAGGGGTGACCGGAAAGGAGATTATACCGGTCTGCGGAGAGCTTTCTCCAGAAAAGATCCGCAAGGCATTTGCCGGGCACGGAATCGAAGCGGGTTCAGCCGTCGAAGTGCCGGAGGCAGATGCTGGAGCAATTGCTCTCCCGCCCCGCCCGCCGAACATGTGCCCCGGCTGCCCCCATCGAGGCGTCTTCTACACTCTCAACCAGCTCAAGGCCTACGTTACCGGGGATATCGGCTGTTATACCCTCGGCTTCCTCCCCCCTCTCTCTTCAATGGAAACATGCGTGTGCATGGGCGCTTCAATCGGCAATGCAACCGGAGCGGTCAAAGTGGTTTCCGAGGATGAGAAAAAGAGGGTGGTTGCCGTAATCGGCGATTCCACTTTCATCCACAGCGGAATAACCGGCCTCGCGGATATGGTCTACAACAATGCGCCGGCAACGGTCGTGATTCTCGACAATCGCATCACTGCCATGACCGGTCGCCAGGACAACCCGGCATCCGGCTTTACCCTGATGAACGAACCTGCACACCGCATCGACCTGTCCCAGCTTTGCTCAGCGCTTGGTGTCAAGCACGTGCGGACAGTCAATCCCTTTGACCTGGAAGAGACCCGCAAGGCGCTCAAAGAAGAGATGGAGCGCCCGGAAACGTCGGTGATCATCACCAACAAGCCGTGCGTTCTGGTCAAACGGGAAGGGGTGTTCAAAAAGGGGCCGCTCTTTGCGGTCGAAGCGGAAAAGTGCACCGGGTGCCGCGCCTGCCTGAAACTGGGCTGCCCGGCTATCCAGTGGAAGAGCGGCGAAGGGAAAAATGGCGTGTCGTATATCGACCCCATGCTCTGCACCGGCTGCGACGTCTGTCGCCAGCTCTGCAAATTCGACGCGATCGGGAGGGCGAAATGAAAGGACAGACGACCAACATTCTCCTGGTGGGGGTTGGCGGACAGGGGATCCTGCTGGCTTCGGAAATTCTGTCCGAGACCTTCATGCTGGCCGGGTTTGACGTGAAGAAGAGCGAGATCCACGGAATGTCCCAGCGGGGCGGAAGTGTGGTATCCCACGTGCGATTCGGTGAGAAGGTTTTTTCTCCGATCGTTCCGGAGGGGGAAGGGGATATCCTGTTCGGATTCGAATTGATGGAGACCCTGCGAGCCCTTCCGCTTCTCAGGAAGGGGGGGAAGGTTGTCGCCAATGATCTGCAGATTCCTCCCTCTTCCGTTCTGATGGGGAAGGCAGCATATCCTGAAATGGTGGACGAGAGAATCCGGGAGAAGTTTCCCGATTTTCTCTTGGTGGACGGGCAGAGACTTGCGGTCAAGGCAGGGAACGCGCGTGCTGCCAACACCGTTCTGCTCGGGGCTGTTTCCCGCCGTATCGACGTTGCCGAAGAATACTGGCTGCAGGCCCTGGAGCGGATGGTGCCGGCCAAGGCTCTTGATGTCAACAGGAAAGCGTTCATGCTGGGTCGGGAGTTTTAAGCAGTCCGGTAAATAGTGTTAATCCGGGAACTTCGTGTAAGCACTATGCAGTTTCCAGATCGGAAAGAGGGGATTTTATGTCCTGGCGAGGAGATCAAGTGATTGCGCGGAGGCATACTCTAGTATGTCGCACAAGCAATCCCGCGGATTGACACAGCCAGGGCAGAAAAGCGCCCTTTCCGGATGGAAACTAAATACTGTCGTGAGGTGAACTACCATGTATTACAACGAGGAATTTGAAACCCTGCCGCGTCCCGCGCTGGAAGCCCTTCAGCTGAAAAGATTGAAAACAATGCTTGAAAGGGTGTATTCCAATGTCCCGTTTTACAAGGAAAAGTTTGCAAGCCTGGGTATCCGGCCTGAAAGTGTCAAATCACTCGAAGACCTGCGCAGTCTTCCTTTCACGGTGAAGCAGGACATGAGGGACGCCTATCCGTACGGGCTTTTCTCCTCACGAATGGAAGAAATCGTCCGTATCCACGCTTCTTCTGGCACCACCGGGAAGCCGACCGTAGTTGGCTATACCAAGAAGGATATAGAAACTTGGTCTGAGCTGATGGCCAGGTCTTTCGTTTCAGCCGGCGTGCATCGCGGAGACATCATTCACAATTCCTACGGATACGGTTTGTTTACCGGTGGTCTGGGCGCTCACTACGGCGCCGAAAAGCTTGGCGCCTCCGTAATCCCCATGTCCGGCGGGAACACCAAGCGCCAAATCCTGATAATGAAGGACTTCGGCTCCACTGTCCTTACCTGCACCCCGTCATATTCCCTTTTTCTGGCGGAAGCAGCCAGGGATGAAGGCCTGGACTTCCGCAGCCTCAGTCTCCGGGTAGGCATTTTCGGCGCCGAGCCGTGGTCCGAGTCCATGAGACGTGAGATCGAGGAGAAGCTCAACATCAGCGCGATTGACATCTACGGCCTTTCCGAGATCATGGGACCGGGGGTTGCCATCGAGTGCCAGGAAGCGAAATGCGGCCTCCACGTCTGGGAGGACCATTTTATCCCCGAGATCATCAATCCGGAAACATGCGAGCCGGTGCCAGAAGGGGAGAAGGGTGAGTTGGTCATAACCACCATAACCAAGGAGGGGATACCGCTGGTCAGGTATCGCACCCGTGACATTACCAGCATCAGCTATGAACCCTGCCCATGCGGGCGAACCCATGCCCGAATCGCGCGCATGAGCGGCCGCAGCGATGACATGCTGATTATCCGCGGCGTTAACGTCTTCCCGTCGCAGATTGAATCGATCCTGATGAGGATCGAGGGAGTGGAGCCCCATTATCTGCTCATAGTCGACCGCAAGGGCAACCTGGATACCCTGGAAGTGCAGGTGGAAGTGGACGAGCGTCTCTTCTCGGACGAGGTTAAGCATCTGCAGGAAATGGCCCATTGCATTGAGAAGGAGATAAAGGACCTGCTGAGCCTGACCTGCAAGGTGAGGCTCGTGGAGCCCAAGACCATAACGCGGAGCGAGGGCAAGGCGAAGCGCGTAGTGGACAATCGGCCAAAAGCCTGATCCTTTGGACTGTACGGTCCTTTACACTAACAAGACAACCAGTGAAGCAATCGAGAGGAGTCAACGCATGAAAGTAGAACAGATCTCCATATTCATCGAAAACAAATCCGGTCGTCTGGCTGAAATCACCCGCATCCTCGGAGAAGCCGGGGTGAACATAAGAGCCCTTTCTCTTGCCGACACCAGCGATTTCGGGATTCTACGCCTGATAGTGAACGACAGGGAGACTGCCAAGCAGGTTCTCAAGGAGAGAGGGTTTACGGTAAGCAAGACCGCGGTTGTGGCCATAGAGGTTCCGGACAGACCGGGAGGCCTGTCGGAAATTCTTCAGACGCTGGACAATGAATCCATAAACGTTGAATACATGTATGCCTTTGTCGAGAGATGCGGAGAAAACGCCGTGATAATCTTCAGGTTTGATGAAACGGAGAAAGCCATCGAAATCCTGACCGCAAAGGGTTTCAATGTGCTGGAGGGGGAGCGGCTTTACCAAATGTGAACAGGCAACAGAGACCAGAGCAAGAAATCAAGAAAACATGATTCATTGCTCCGGTAAAATCTCTTTCCCCGAGGGGGATGGAGATCCTGCAGCTGCTTTTATGATTGTTACCCGGACAACCGGGTGATGATATTTTATTTTTTGGGGAGGGTTTATGGAAAGGCGCGTATCGTTATTATTAACGGTTGTGATGGTGCTCGTGTGTTCGTCGGCGGCATGTGCCGCCCCGCCGATAAGGATCGGCGGGCTTTTTGCCGTTACCGGTCCGGCTTCTTTCCTCGGTGAACCGGAACGCAACACCCTTGAGATGATGGCAAGGGAAATCAACGGGAAAGGCGGAATCAACGGTTCCAGGATTGAGCTCTTTGTCTACGATACCCAGGGTGATGCGACAAAAGCGGTTCAGCTGGCGACGAAACTGATCAGGAACGACAAGGTCGTTGCCATCATCGGACCCAGCACCACGGGGGAAACCCTGGCGGTAATAGGCGTGGCGGAGAAAGAAAAGGTGCCGCTGATTTCCTGTGCCGCTGGAATCAAAATTACCCAGCCGGTCAGGAAATGGATTTTCAAAACGCCTGCAAACGACCATGTGGCGGCCGAGAAGATCTTCAACCACATGGCGAAGAGGCGCCAGAAGAAGATAGCACTGCTGACTGTCTCCGATTCATATGGCGCATCCGGCAGGGAGCAGCTGAAGGAGCTTGCGGCACGAAGGGGATTTTCCCTGGCTGCAGACGAAGTGTACTCTCCAAAAGACACCGACATGACTCCCCAGCTTACCAAGATCCGAGGGGCAAAGCCCGATGCTATAATCTGCTGGGGCACTAATCCGGGTCCCGCGGTAGTAACCCGAAATGTCAAGCAGCTGGGTATCAAAATTCCGCTCTACCAGAGCCATGGCGTGGCGTCAAAGAAATACATCGAGCTTTCCGGTGCCGACGCAGCAGAGGGGATCACTCTGCCGGCTGGAAAGCTTGCCGTCTATGAAATCCTGCCCAAAAAAGAACCGCAGTTGAAGACCTTGCGGGAGTATGACCAGGCATACCGGAAGGCATTCGGCGTCGAGGCGTCGACTTTCGGTGGCTACGCCTACGACGGCCTGCAACTCGTTGTCGGAGCGATAAGGAAATCAGGGGCGACCCCTGACAGGATCAGGGCTGGTATTGAGCAGACCAGGAACATGGTCGGCGTTTCCGGTGTGTTCAACATGTCGGCGGCTGATCACAACGGTCTGGATCTGTCGGCTTTCGAAATGGTAAGAATTTCGAAGGGTGACTGGGTGCTGGCCCATTAGAAATTGCATTGAATTAGAAAAGGGGGAGGAAATGGCTGAAATGACAGTAAAATCCGTGAAGATCACAGTTGTCGCCTTGGGGCTGCTCCTGCTGTCCACTGCTCTATGCTGGGCTGCACCGCCGATCAAGATCGGTGGGCTGTTTTCAATAACAGGTCCGGCCTCATTCCTGGGAGAGCCTGAACGGAACACCGCCCAGATGGTGGTGGATGAGATAAATGCGGCGGGCGGAATCAGGGGACGCAAGCTTCAGCTCGTTGCCTACGATACCCAGGGCGATGCGACAAAGGCGGTTCAGGCAGCTACGCGGCTGATCAAAGAGGATCATGTGGTGGCAATTGTGGGACCAAGTACAACCGGCGATACAATGGCTGTCATTCCTATTGTCGAAAGGGCGAAAATTCCCATGGTTTCATGCGCTGCCGGCATCAAGATAACCGAGCCGGTCAAGCCTTGGGTTTTCAAGACCGCACAGAACGATTACCTCGCAGTCCAGAAAATCTACGAAAATCTTGCCAGTAAGAGAATAAAGAGGATCGCGCTCCTGACGGTTTCCGATTCCTTCGGATCTTCGGGCAGAGAGCAACTGAAATCACTGGCAAAAAGGTATGGCATGGAGATAGTGTCGGATGACACATACGGGCCGAAGGACACGGACATGACCCCGCAGCTGACCAAAATTCGCGGCGGCAAGGCCCAGGCCATCATTTGCTGGGGAACCAATCCGGGACCGGCTCTGATAGCCCGCAATGCAAAGCAGCTCGGAGTGAAGCTCCCTCTCTACATGAGCCACGGCGTTTCTTCCAAGAAGTTCATAGGGCTGGCAGGGGATGCCTCAGAAGGTATATTCCTTCCTTCGGGTCGTGTACTCGTAGCAGACCTTCTGCCCAAATCCGACAGGCAGAAGAAATCCCTCCTTTCCTTTGTCAGGGATTACCAGAAGCATTTCAAGGCCGAGGGTGATCATTTCGGAGGGCATGCCTGGGATGCCGTCATGCTCCTCAAGGGGGCGATCGAGCGCGGAGGGGATACGCCGGCGGCAATACGCGCCCAGCTCGAGAGGACCCGCAATTTTGCCGGCATCGGCGGGATCTTTTCCTACAGCCCCAAGGATCACAGCGGTCTGACCAAAGAAGCTTTCGTCATGCTTGAAGTGAAGGGCAGGGACTGGGCACTGGTACGGTAGAGAAGGACCGAATAAAGTAATCCGGGATCACGCGGGGACGCCCCTATGGGGCGTCTCTTTTCGCGAATCCCACATGCCTAACTGCGGCTGCGAAACGGAAACCATGTCACATCAGATACTGCAATATGCGCTGTCGGGGCTTTCCACCGGGGCGATCTACTCGCTTATCGGGATCGGTTTTGCCATCATATACAACTCAACGGGGATCATAAATTTCGCCCAAGGCGAGTTTGTCATGCTGGGCGGCATGATGACCTATTTTTTCCTGTCGCTGCTCAGGCTGCCGATGCTGGCAGCAATGTGCCTGTCGATTCTGCTTACGACTGCCGTGGGCGTAGTATTCGAGCGTCTTGCGATCCGGCCGCTCAGGAACGCCAACCCTCTCAGCCTGGTCATCATAACCATTGGCGGCAGCATACTCATCCGCGGAATCGCCATGCTGCAGTTCGGCAAGGACACCCACTCCATTCCTGCATTTTCCAGCAATGAGCCTCTTGTGATCGCTGACGCCACTATCCTGCCGCAAAATCTCTGGATCCTGGGAATCACCTTCCTGATCATCGCTGCCAACCGCTATTTCTTTTACCATACCATCAACGGCAAGGCTATGCGGGCCTGTTCCCACAACCGGCGGGCCGCGAGCCTGGTAGGCATCGGGGTCAAGCGGATGGTGCTCATTTCCTTTGCCATCAGCTCCGCCTTGGGCTCGATTGCCGGCATCATCACTGCGCCTCTGACCATGACTTCCTACGACGTAGGCATCATGCTCGGCCTGAAGGGATTCTGCGCAGCCATCATCGGCGGGATGAGCAGCGGGGTCGGCACTGTTTTCGGGGGACTGCTTCTGGGAATCTTCGAATCTCTGGGAGCAGGGCTGATTTCTTCGGGGTACAAGGATGCAATAGCTTTCATCATACTGCTTCTGATCCTGTTCATACGGCCCCAGGGGCTGTTCAGGAAGGCCGAAACTGAAAGGGTCTGACACGAACCATGGTTAGGGATGTGAATTCACTGGTAAAATATGCGATCTTCTCCAGCGCTGTGCTGCTGGCGCCACTGTTGTTTTCCGGCGGCTACCTGATGAATGTGCTGGTCTTTGTCGGTATCAACACACTTCTGGCGGTTGCCCTGAACCTGCTGCTCGGCTATGCAGGGCAGATTTCGCTCGGACATGCCGCCTTTTTCGGTCTCGGAGCGTATATCTCCGGAGTGGCCACCGCGACGTACGGCATGAACCCATGGGCTGCGCTCCTGTCGGCTGCCGCAGCTGTCGGCCTTGTTGCGTTTGCCATAGGTTTTCCGATTTTGAAGCTGAAGGGTCATTATCTCGCGATGGCGACCCTGGGTTTCGGCATTATCGTCTATATCGTCTTCAACGAGACAGTTGACATTACTGGTGGCCCGTCCGGCCTGAGCGGCATTCCCAACTTCGACATTTCGGGTTTTGTTTTTGACAGCGATTTGAAGAATTATTATCTGGTCTGGGCGGTAACACTGGTAACGATCCTTCTTTCGGCAAACCTGGTCAACTCGCGAATAGGCAGGGCACTTCGCGCGATAAACTCGTCTGAGGTTGCCGCGAGGGTAATGGGAGTGAATGTCAGTCTGTTGAAAGTACAGATATTTACCTTGTCGGCAGTGATTTCTTCGGTTGCCGGCAGTCTTTACGCCCACACCATGACGTTCATATCACCGGCCTCTTTCGGATTCAACTTTTCAGTCGAGCTCCTTACCATGGTTGTGATCGGCGGGTTGGGCAGTGTTTACGGTCCACTGTTCGGCGCGGTGCTGCTCACCCTTCTGCCCGAATCCCTACGTGCTTTTCAGGACTACGATATCATCGTTTATGGTCTCCTGCTGGTGCTCATTACCATGTACATGCCCGGCGGGCTGGTCCGCGGTATCCACGTGGTCACTTCATTTGCCAGGTCGAAATTCGCCTCGGAGGTCGTGAAAAATGCTCAGGGTTGAAGGTATCACCCGGAAGTTCGGTGGAGTCACCGCCCTGAGCGATGTCAGCTTTTCCGTTGCCAAGGGTGAAATAAAGGGAGTGATCGGTCCGAACGGAGCCGGGAAGACCACACTTTTCAACATCATCTCCGGAGTCTATTCCCAGACAGCCGGAAAGGTGTTTCTCAATGAGGATGATGTGACCGGTTTGTCGCCCGAGAAACTCGCACTGCGGCGCATGGTTCGCACATTCCAGAACATTGAGCTTTTCAATGGGCTCTCGGTATTGGAGAACGTGATGGTGGGAGTGCACACCAGGAGCCGAAGCGGTGTCCTGTCCTGTTCGCTCAGACTGCCGCGGAATCTCAAGGAAGAGCGGTCCATACGCGAGACAGCCATGGACTGTCTGAAATTCGTGGGGATCGAGGATTTGGCGGGCATGTCTGCGGAAAGCCTTCCTTTCGGCAAGGGGAGGATGCTGGAGATTGCGCGGGCCATGGCTCTTGACCCATTGATCATTCTTCTCGACGAGCCGGCGGCCGGACTGAACAGCCGTGAAACCGCAGAGCTCGGCAGACTGATAGGCAAGATCAGGGATTCTGGCGTCACAGTTGCGCTGGTTGAACATGACATGGAACTTGTCATGGACATTTGCGACAGTATAGTGGTGCTGAACCTGGGAAATAAGCTGGCTGAAGGGACCCCGCGCGAGATTCAGGAGAACCAGGAAGTCATTGCCGCATACCTGGGGGAATGAGAGGCACAGGGCTCAGGAAAATCCGTGTCTGCCGCGATTTGCATTGAGAATTTAGGGCATTGTTTAGCTGATTAGTAAGACGAAAGGAAAGGCTACTAGGGACATCCCGCTGAACTTATACCGTGCTCCTTGTGCCTTGAGCCATGTGCCATTTCCAATTATGCTGAGAGTCAAGAATATAAATACCTACTACGGCCAAGTGCATGCCTTGAAGAATATCTCGCTGCATTTGCGTGCAGGCGAGATCGTCACTCTTATCGGAGCCAACGGGGCGGGAAAGACCACGATCCTTAATTCCCTGTCCGGCATCACGCCTCCAAGAGATGGAGAGATACAATTCGAAGGCGTGACTGTCAACGGTTTTTCTCCGGACAGGATAGTGGAAATGGGTATATCCCAGGTCCCTGAAGGGCGCCAGGTGTTCAAGGATTTCTCTGTTGAGGACAACCTCGAACTGGGAGCGTACCTGCGATATCGGAACAAGGAAAAGAAGTCCGACATCAGAAAAGATATCGAGGATGTCTTCGGGCTGTTTCCCCAACTTTCCGGGAGAAGGCGCCAGATGGCAGGCACACTTTCGGGGGGGGAACAGCAGATGCTGGCAATTGGCCGGGCACTGATGGCCAAACCGAAAGTGCTTCTCCTTGACGAGCCTTCGATGGGTTTAGCCCCCTTGGTAGTCCAGGAAATCTTCAAGGTCATCGTGAACCTCAGGGTGAAGCGCTCCACCGCGGTACTGCTCGTCGAGCAGAATGCCAGGGCGGCGCTCAAGATAGCTGACCGCGGCTATGTCCTGGAAACAGGTAAAGTTATCCTTGAAGAAAATGCAAGAGACCTGCTGGAGAACAAGGATGTGCAGAGGGCATATCTGGGCAGGGACAAGAAGGAAATCTGGGAAAGATAATGCAACTGTCAGAGGTGAAGCTATGAAGATCTGGGATCCTTTATACGAATGCATGCCGCGACCCGACCTGGAGCAGCTCCAACTGGAGAGACTGCAGGCTACCCTGAACCGTGTTCACAAATCAGTTACCTGCTATCGAAAAAAATTCGATGAAGCAGGAATTGTACCGGAGGATATCCGTTCGCTGGATGACCTGTCCAAGCTGCCATTCACGACAAAAGAAGATTTGCGCCTCAACTATCCCTACGGCATGTTCGCGGTTCCCCTGCGTGAGGTTGTGCGGATCCATTCCTCGTCGGGAACTACCGGCAAGCCTACGGTGGTCGGATATACCAAGAACGATATACGGACCTGGTCAAACCTGGTTGCCAGATTCATGACCGCAGCCGGAGTCACCAGGGATGACGTGGTACAGATCGCTTTCGGATACGGCATGTTCACAGGGGCCTTTGGTCTTCACTACGGTTCAGAGACAATCGGCGCTTCTGTTATTCCGATGAGTGCGGGGAATACCGAGAAACAGATCATGATCATGCAGGACTACAAGACAACCACGCTCGTAAGCACGCCCAGTTACGCGCTGACCATAGCTTCGCGCATGGAGCAGATGGGGGTCGACCCGAAGTCCTTGTCGCTGAGGGTGGGCCTGTTCGGTTCCGAGCCCTGGACGGAGGCGATGCGGAAGGAGATCGAGGGAAGGCTTTTCATAAGCGCGACCGACAACTATGGCCTGTCGGAGATCATAGGTCCGGGTGTTGCCGGCGAATGCGGATTCAAGTGCGGAATGCACCTGTTCGAGGATGCTTTTATCCCAGAGATAATAGATCCGGACACCGGAAAGGTGCTTCCAAGGGGAAGCGTGGGGGAACTGGTCCTGACAACCCTGACCAAAGAGGCGTTCCCGATGATACGCTATCGCACACGCGACATCACAAGCCTTGACTACGAAAAATGCGAATGTGGCAGGACCATGGTGCGGATGAAGAAAACCATGGGCCGCTCGGACGACATGCTCATTATCAAGGGTGTTAATGTATTCCCTTCGCAGATTGAAGAGATACTGTTTGCAATTGAGGGTTGCGAACCCCATTACCTGCTGGTGTTGGAGCGGGAGGGCGATACGGATGTGCTGGAAGTCAGGATCGAGGTGACGGAAAACATCTTCTTCGATGAAATGAAGAAGCAGAAGGCTTTTGTCGAAAAGGTGGAAAGGAAGATTCACTCCGTTCTCGGCCTCAGCGCCATGGTCAAGCTTGTAGAGCCGAGCAGCCTGCCGCGCCATGAGGGGAAGGCGATAAGGGTCATAGACAACCGACCCCGCTGAAAAGGAGTAGAATATCGTTGACAGGCCATTTTCCAGAGGCCCTTCTTCTTCAGGGGAGAGGGGCTTCGTTGTGTTCAGCGCAAGGCTTCCCAAATGCTGGCTGGCTAATTTTCATTCTGGCCAGTTCCTCGTACGCCTTCTCAGCGCATGTCGGACACAGACCGTGGGTAAATTCCGCATCGGTGTGTTTCAAGATGTAGGATTCGATCTGCTGCCAGTATCCCTTGTCATCTCTTATCTTCTTGCATGATGCGCATATTGGAAGCATTCCCTTGAGTTGCTTCACATTTGCCAATGCTTCACGGAGCTGCTCAATGAGATTTTCGCGTTCCCTGTCGGCCAGGACTTTTTCACTTACGTCCCTGACGATGCACACGAGAGCCAGCGCTTCACCGTGAGCGCTGCGTTTGAACGATGTCGAAAGGCTGAACGTACGGGAATCTCCTATTTCCGGTTGGTACCCGTATTCCATCTCCCGCAATGTTCCCATCGTCTGGATATTTCTTTGCCATCCCTTGAAGCAAAGACCCCCAACCATTGGCTCCGGCGGAAGTGTGCCGATGATTTCTTGCTCCGATATTCCCATGAGGTTACAGATGGCCGGGTTTGCGACGTGTACTACCCCCTCCTCATCAAGCACCATGACACCTTCCTGCAAGATTTCGATGATCTCTTCAGGTGCGACGGAGGGAGTTAAGGTGATAAAGCGGTAGTGGGATATCGAGTAGAACAGTAATAATGTCCATATGATGATTGACACGTAACCGAAGGGATATACCTGAATGCCCCATGAAGGAAGAAAGTCGACGAAGCCGATGTTCGATGTCAGGTAAGCCAGCAGTATCATCCGGCCCTGTTTCCGGCGGATCGTACCTTTGCGAGTTTTCCGCAATCCTGCGACATAACGGCACAATACATGAAACAGTATGCCGAAGAAAAAAACTAGAAACGGGATGCTGGTCAGAGTGTTCCTGGGGTAAAAGCCCCAATTGTAACGGTAGAGAGAGTCAAACTGCAGGCCTGTCGAAGCTGTCATGCAGAGAAACAGGATGCTTAAAGTCCAGATGAAGATAGCGCGTGTCTTCGTTTCCTCTTCGTCCCGAAGCATCCTGGCGCTGAAGTCGAACGCAGTCGCGGGTATGAGCGTAATCCCAAAATATCCAGCTTTTGCCCACCACAAGGCTGCGGCTCCATCTCTTGCAGCATACATCAAGGAAAAGCCAGTCAGCCATAGACCGATGGCGAGAGATAATTTGCAGAAAGCAGTGCTTTCACGAGAAGCTTTTTCACGGAACATAGCCAGTGCGCCCAGAAACATGGTGCATAATCCTGTTGCAAGGCACTGGGCGGCGACAGGAGTGTACAGGTAACGGTCGAATTGGTACAAATTGGTTTCCAATGATGTTGCCCTTCCGTGTTATGAAGGTATCCTTCGCTGCTTATCGGCTGTTTTGAAGGAGATCTTTAGGTTCGGATAATAAAAGAGCGCTGCTTGTTCTTGCATCTCAAGTGCTGTCGGAATCCTAGGCGCCGGATTGCTTGGTGAATCTGGCTCTGGCCTGCGTTGAATCGTTGACTAATTTCCCTGAATTGATAGAATAACACACAACAGAGTATGCAAAAAACCCAGTACTGCTCTGGCGAGAATGGTATGCGGATTTTGGGGCAGGGTGACTTGCTGGAAATGCCCAATGTTTGGTCGTGTGCCAACGGGAAAGCAGCAAGATCCTTGTGATTGGGCTGGTCTGATAGTTTGCAGGTAAAAATAGAGTTTTGAAAATACACACATATGAGTTGCAAGGTAAGCTTTTTTATCGTGTTCGATGTTCAAGACTGCGCAAAATTTTTTTCAAAAACTTGAAACCGTAAATTGACGACCATATTTTATTGTATCCGCAAATGCCAGTTCTCACTTAATTTTATGGCAGCTTGTCACAATGTTGGGAAGTAGTCTGGGCTCCGGTCTGCAAACGTTGAAAGGTTTCGGCCGACTATAAGTTGCAATTGCTATTGACAACCTTTGTAAAAGCAAGGATACAGGGGCAAACGGGACATACGGCGACGGATTGATTCTTTTCGCAGCATGCAAAAGGAGACTGACATGACGGAATACAGTGCGGCTTACCCCCATCTTTCAGGAAGCCCCGGATTAAACCGGCGACAAGTTGAAACTCATGATGGCGCATATGCGCGGAGCAATCCGTTCACCGGCACATGCAAGGCTGTCAGGGCGTCCATTGAGCAGTTCGAGGCCGGGCTCGATGCGGACCATGAAGTATCCATGCAACTTGTCTCTACCGGGGCCACGCTGAGCATACGTCCCGAAAGAGTTGGATTCTCCACTGCCAATCTCATCACGTTCCATGGAATGACCGATGATGGAGAGCTGGTCCATCTGGTGCAGCACGTTTCCCAGGTGAGCATGATGCTGAAAGCTGCAAGGAAACTGAATGCAAAACCCAAGCGGGTGGTTTTCCAGTACGGGGGGGCATAAAGAAAACCGTCGTTGATATTCCCAGGTAAATGGTGACATCCTTGTTTCGTCGCAGAAGTGGCTGCCAGGGGGAATAGAACGAACTTCTCGTCCCGTGTCCGAGAAAGGCTCGGACAGAGGCGAATATTCCTAAAAAGGCCTTTATCTCATTCTTTCCAGTGGGGTAAAGGCTTTTTTTGTCTTTTCGCCGGCGTCTCATTACAAATTCTGGATTCAAATGGTCTTTTGGCATAATATGTGACAAGGAGAAACTGTAGGAGAAACATTTATGGAACATCTGAAACCGGGATGGTATTGTGAAACTGCAGCGGTGCCCGAAGATTCAGGCAAACCGCCCTGTTGAGGACCGGAGAGCATCGCGGTCAGCGGTGTCATTGACGAGAATGTCCCCGGCTTCGACGGCTGGATCGATACCGTGGCCGGAAGGGTTCCGCGGGTTTCGGCTGAATGGCGGCTTTCCGACCACGCGGGAGCGTGGAAGGTCCGCTGGGGGGTAGGCAGGATGTCCTATCTGGTTCCGGCAGGACTGTACGCCCTAGGAACTCCCGATTACGCGGATCCGGTGCTGGTCACCGCCAATTACAAGATGAGTTACGATTTGGTCAGACGGGCTCTGCCGGGCCGCAACCTGTGGCTCCTGGTGCTGGAGACTAATGGCGTCAACGTCTGGTGCGCTGCGGGAAAGGGAACCTTCGGCACTGAAGAACTTGTGCGAAGAATCGAAGCGACACGACTTCCGGATGTGGTCTCCCATCGCAGGCTGATCCTGCCGATCCTCGGCGCAACAGGGGTTGCTGCCCACGAAGTGGAAAGGCTGACCGGTTTTGCGGTCAGTTATGCGGCCATCCGGATCGATGATTTGCCCGAGTACCTGGACAACGGCATGGTAACGACGCCCGCAATGCGGGAGTTGACTTTCACGTTCCGGGAGCGACTGGCGCTCGTACCGGTGGAACTTGTCCTGGCCCTGAAAAATCTTGCAGCGGCAGGAGCGTTGCTTTTTTTCCTCGCTGCACTTGCCTACGGGATAGCGGGCGGCGTACTGGCTCTTGTTGCCTTCCTTGGCGCTGCACTGACCGGCATTGTCGTTGCGCCTCTCCTTCTCCCCTGGTTGCCTGGCAGGAGCTTTTCCATGAAGGGGGCCATCGCCGGTTTTGCCTGGGTTGCGGTTTTATTTTTCGTGAGAGGTTACCTCGCAAGCAGTTATCTGTTGACCGTGGCGGCGTTGCTTGCGTTACCGGCAGTCACTGCCTACTACACCCTTAACTTCACCGGTTGCACGAACTTCACCTCCCCTTCGGGTGTTAAGAAGGAAATGCGCATAGCCGTCCCTGTCATGTGCGGTGCCGTGGTCCTGTCGATCATTCTATTATTAATAGATTGGCTGATCAGGCATTCTGGAGGAGTATTTTGAAAGGATTCCGCTATTTGACCGGAGTGGCGACTCTGGGACTGGACCCCGGAAAGTGCATGGGTTGCGGCAGATGTGTCGAAGTGTGCCCGCACCAGGTTTTTGACCTGGATAACAGGATGGCGCGGATACGTGACCTTGATGCGTGCATGGAATGCGGCGCGTGCAGCAGGAACTGCCCGGCCATTGCCGTGAGGGTCGATTCAGGGGTTGGTTGTGCAACCGGATTTATGCACGAATGGCTGAGGGGAAGGAAGCTCAGCAAAGACGGCAGGCGCTGTTGTCCCTGAAAGAAATTCTGAAATTGTCTGGAAAATGAATACCAAAAATATCCTGGCCGATGCTCTGCAATTTGCTTCGGTCACGTATCCACGGCAAAGCCGTGGATACGTGACTTGTGCACGGAGTGGTGAGTACCAGGGGAAAGCTGGTCACAGCCGAAGAAATCGAGGAAATGCTATGATACGCAGATTGTGCCGAGAATGTGGTTTGGAGATGAAGAAGGAACTGACTCCAGAGGGACCTGTCTTTTTCTGTGAAAAATGTAATGGCCATACGCTCTATGACGAATTCGACATGGATCCTTATTGTCCAGAATGCGGTGAAAAACTGCAGTACTGCGCCAAATGCAGCCAGGGGTTTTTTTGCGGAAAATGTAACTGCCTCGTATCAAGGAAAAAAATCGTTTGGGATAGAAATAAATAATTTTCTTGATTGTTACCGGGCAAGCGAATACTCTTGGAAAATGAAAACCACGGCTCGAACCTTCAAAGCATTGTCGGACGAAACCCGTCTTCGGATTCTTTGCCTTCTCCTTAATGACGAACTCTGCGTATGTGATCTCATAGCTGTTCTGCAGCTCCCACAGTCAACGGTTTCCAGGCATTTGGCCTACCTCAAGAACACGGGCTGGGTGGATGATCGAAGATGCGGGGTGTGGATGTACTACTCCATCGTGGAAGACGGAAGCCATTTCAAGAAAAGCCTGTTGAAAGCCTTGCGCGAGCATTTGCCACGACTTGAATTAACTGTTGCTGATCGGGAAAGACTGAGCGAATTCAGCCAGCACAACAGCTGTGCCTGATTTCTATGAAGCCTTCAGAGTTCTGCGTGTTTTGCCTGTACCACCGTTCTTAATCATCAGAATTTCCGCCATTATGGAAAAGGCCACCTCATCAGGTGACATGTCACAGATATCCAGGCCGATGGGAGTGTGTACCTGTTCAAGCAAATCCTCGATTATGCCCTCATTCATGAGTTGTCGGTACATTTCTTCGGTTTTTTTCACGCTGCCCAGCATGCCCACATACGCAAAACCCTTTTGCAGTGCTCCTTTGAGGGCAGATTTGTCTTGGGTGTGCGTTGATGCGCAACAGACATAATATGCTCCCTCGGGAATTTCCGAACCTAAAATGCCCTGTTCAAAGGTATCGCATGGAATGAATCGATCAGCGATTTCCATCTTGTCCTTATTTAGATCAGGGTGACGGTTAACGAGAAGGATCGTCTCAAAATGAAGTAGTTTTGCAAATCGCAGCACCGCAGTGCCCACATGTCCCGCACCGCAGACCACAAGCTGCAATCTAGGGCTGACGACTTCCACCAGCAAGCTTACCGTGAAGCTGCACCCCAAGCCCGGCTCTTCATGAATGGGGGCATTGACGTACCGCTTAAAAAAACTCTTTCGGTCCTTGATTGCTTGTGCAGCCTCTTCAAGCGCCTGGTGTTCAAACTGGCCGCCACCAACCGTTCCGAAAGTCGTGCCGTTTTCAAGCAGCAGCATCTTCTTGCCCACTTTGCAGGGAGAGGTGCCCTCCGCCTCTGCCACTGTCAGCAGAGCATAGGTAATTCCTGCCTTCTTGGCTTTCAACTGTTCCTGAAGAATTTCCATTGTTGGTTTTCTCCCGCTTGTTTGTTCATTTGATACATCAAATGCCGGAGTCTTTTGTTGCTACCACTATTGTTTCATTTTAGCCGATCAGGCCTAACATGAGCATTGCGGTGCGGTTGCCTTCCAGCATCAGAAAACGCAGCATGGTTCGGTGATAAATAATCATTTTATGTCTGAATCTTCAATCAAAAAACTCGTGAAAAAATCAACAGCTTTGATTCAGAACTGTTTTACAATGGGTCATGTCTCTGATTCCCTTATGTTTTTTGCTGTTTTGGCAAACTCAACATATCAGCGGATCTCAGCCTTTTTTTATTGATCAAAATATCGGACAGCAGAGCGGAATAAGTAACAACTCAAAAAATTGGTATAATGATCCTGGATTGGTGACTTTATCTGGAAGGGAGCGAAGGAGCATGTCCTATCCGTGTTCCTTGTGCGGCAGAGAACTGGAGAAGGTGGATACGGTGGCCGTGTGTACCTTCTGCGGCCATGAAACCCCGGCGCAGTACCGGTGCGCTGCGGGGCACCATATCTGTGAAGAGTGCCAGTTGGCCGACTGGCCGGAGGTGGTGGAGCGGGTGTGCGAGGGATCACGCGCGACCGACCCGGCAGCGATTGTGAACCTGATCATGAGGCACCCCATGTCCGCCATGCACAGCCCGCAGCACCACATACTGGTCACCCCGGCGGTGCTGGCTGCCCTGCGAAACAAGGGGCTCCGCCCGCTGAAGCCTGGACAGCTGGCCACGATCATCGAGCGCAGCCAGGGCATCCCCCTGGGTGCATGCGGAATGCGCGGTGAATGCGGCGCTGCCATCTGCGTTGGCGCCCTGGTGTCGATTCTTACGGGGGCTACTTACAAGAAGGATCGGGAACGATCACTAGCCTTGCAAGCCTCCGCAGAAGCGCTCCTGGCCATCGCCCGGGCAGGCGGCCCGCGCTGCTGCAAGCAGAGCGTCTACCTGGCGCTGGAGACGGCATCCATCTTTTTGAAGCGCGAGTTGAATCTCGATCTTCGTTTCGAACCATGCTGTGATTTCGCAGCGCGCAATGAAGAATGCAAGAAGGAACGGTGCAGGTATTATGTCGGTTGAATGGCGCTTGTTACAGGACGGAATTCACGAGGCTCAGCATCACTTTGCCGTGGAAGAAGCTCTCGCACGCCTGGTGGACGAGGGGCACTCGCCGCCGACACTGCGGATGCGGCAGGTCTACCCTGCCGTGTTCGTGGGCGCCTTCCAGAACACCTGGTCTGAAGTGGATGTTGCCTACTGCCGGGCCCACGGCATCCAGATAGTGCGCCGGGCGAACGGCGGTGGGGCGGTCTACCATGAAATGGGCAGTTTCTGCTTCTCGGCTTTTTTCCGACGGGATCTGTTCCCCCAGAGCGAAGAGGAGCTCTACCGCGTGTTCGCTACTCCGGCCATACATACCTGCGCTGACTATGGAGTTGTTGCCCGTTTTCAGGGCAGGAACGATGTCCTGGTCGGCGAGCGCAAGATTTATGGATCGGCCCAGCTTGCCTGGTACGATGCGTTTGTCCAGAGCGGTACTTTCCTGGTCAACATCGACTTGCAAGCAATGGAGCACGCGCTGACGCCTCCGGCACTCAAGTTCGCCGGCAAAACGGCCCGCTCGATCCAGGAACGGGTGACTTCTCTGTCGCGCGAGGTGGGGCGCGAGCTGGAAACGCGTGAGGTCATGGGCCGCTTTGCCGGCCATGCTGCCGATGTGCTCGGGGGCAGGCTGATCCCGGGCGACCTGTCGCCCGAAGAGCAGGCTCTTGCTGCGGAACTGCTGGCTGTCAAGTACAGCACCGACGAGTGGAACCTTGGTTCCCGGCAGGAATATCAAATCACAGTTGCCGAGCGAATGGAGGAGGGCGTTATCTCCCTGTCCGCCGACATTGAGGGCAAGACGATACGAAAGGCGCGGGTGAGTGGCGATCTGTTGCTCAGCGAGCGGCGTGGGCTGGAAGACCTGGAGCATTCCCTGACCGGCTGTTCCCTGGGGGAGGCGCAGGCTGCAGTGCGGGCCGCCTCACTTGCCGCCGGAATCCAGGAAGCCCTGTTACGGCTGCTGGCGAAGCTCGCCCGGCAAGTTTCCGCCAGATCTTCGTTAACACCCAAGGAGAACCGAACATGAGCAAAATTTTCAAAGTGGAAGCACTGGTCGCCTCTCCTCCCACGAGCAAGTGCCAGGAGATGATAGGGGTTCTGGAAGAGCTCGTCCGCCGTCATCCCGACGAATTGCAGTTGCTGGTGTTCAGGCGCGGAATAGACCTCTTCCCCGATGAAGCCACCGAAGGGATGAAGTGCATGATGCAAAAAAACACTTCCGTGCCGGCGTGCGCTGTGAACGGCATGTTTTTCAGTTCGCGCGTGGTGCCAAAGCTGGAGGAGTTGGAGACAAGAGTGCAGGATGTATTTCGTACATATAAAATGACCGGCAGTTGAACCACCGCAACAGTTTTATTTTGACCGGCTTTTTCTTGGAGCGGCTTTGCCCGTGGTTTGAAGAGAGAGAACAAGAGCAACTTACGGTATGCCTGGTGTATGCCATTTCTGAATCGTCTTCCACACTCAAGAGAAAATGACCAGGCATTAAGGCTTACCGTGTTCTGTGGGCGGAACGATCGGGTTGCTTCGATAGGGATGGTTCTTTAGACGCGTGTCGGCACGTTCGTGGGTCTTGACTATCGTCTTGTCAGGATCGATCCAATCTTCCCATTTGAAGTCCTCAATTACTTTTGCCTGGTAACTCTCTTCCAGGGGGCGCTCCAGTATGTCGTTGACATGTGACCATTGTTGATAGCGCATAAGATCGACCTGGAAAGGGGTCGGTTTGCCCCCGGATTTCTTCACAGCTGATTTGAGTGCCATCACGTCTTTCATTGAAACCTTTGGTTTCCACGCAATCTTCCCTGGCAACATGACCGGCTCACGTGGAATATTGTTGATTCCCTCTTTCCATGTGGCCAACACTGCTACCTTTGTATCTGCCCGATACAGTACGATGGCATGGTTGTACCGTTTGTCCTTGAAGAAACCAAGGTTGCCGTATTGCGGGCGCGCGCCGGTCAGGAAAGCCACGGCATCCGACATGCACGGAGCTTCTCCGCTTATTCCCCATAACACGCTACGGTCGATTATGCCGTCAGGGAAGAGTATCTTGAAAGCCAGCCACGCCGAACATGCCGCGGTCGTAATGCCTTCGCAATCATGGCCATGGAATCGCACGAGGTCTTTGAGAGTCACGGGATAGGTGTAAGGATAATAGCGGCCCGGCCCGCCCTGTGTTGCGAGCATCTCAAATACCGGTGCGAAAGGCTTGGCAACCATTGATGCATACCATGTCGGATTGCGGTCCGGTGCTTCCACACCTGACTCAATGAAAATGGTTTCGCCCTGTAGGTAGGTAGCTTCCCCGGCAGAATTGTTCATATTCATCCTTTCTCTAATTGAATTATAGTATTACGGATGCGGCGCCAACTTGGCGGAAGAGCGAGCGGGTATTTTTAAAGTATAGCAGATCAAGCTTGACATACCCGATGCGAGGTTTTTAGGCGATCCTCTCAAAAGGTATAACACCCAATAAAGTTGTCGTTCCAAAACTTTGCGTCTTGATTATAGCCGGATATGCGGATATAATAGGTGAATGAAAAATACAACACGGATTTTCAAGGCACTTTCCGACGAAACCCGCGTGAGGATACTCTGTCTTCTGCTCGACGGAGAGTTATGCGTATGCGACCTCATGGCGGTGCTGCAATTGCCGCAGTCAACGGTCTCAAGGCATCTTTCCTATCTCAAGAACACGGGGTGGGTGGAGGACCGCAGGTGCGGGGTCTGGATGTATTATTCGCTGCTGCACAATGGGAATGTGCTTCAGGAGGGGCTGCTGGAATGTCTAAGGGAGAACCTGCCGTATCTTGAAGTGGTAGTTTCTGACCGGGAAAGGTTAAGCGAATTCAGTCAACACAAAAGTGAATTCAGCCAGTACAAAGGCTGCGCATGATATTTTTCTCAAGTTATTCGTGCATGCGGACAAGCAGAGGTTGACCATATTACAGAAATAGTTCTTTTCTGTGCACTCGGAGCGATAGACGGAATGCTTCACGAATTCAGAGAAATGCGGAACGAAATCAATTGCGCCGTCATTGCTTTTCTTGATCGTTCAATCATTGAAGAGGTGCATTAATGCTTATAAGGAGCCGATATTTATATGAGTGACGCCGCCGTACATAAGACAATGATCGACACTGAAACGGAATTGCTGCCTGCTTTGCGGAGCTATCCATCCCGACTGTTCGTGGAAACCACCACGCGCTGCAACATGAAATGCCATATGTGCGTCAAGCAGAGCATGGGAAACGGGCTGAAGGAGGGGGATATCTCCCGTGAAACATTCGAGGCCATCGTTCCGGCTCTTGCCCGGGCGGAGGCTCTGGTCCTCAATGGCATCGGCGAGCCGCTCCTCCATCCTGACCTCGAAGCGTTCATCCGCATAGGCAAGGAGTCGATGCCGGCGGGAAGCTGGGTAGGTTTCCAGTCCAACGGCCTCCTGCTCAATGAATCCCGGGCGTCCTCGCTGGTTCAGGCGGGTCTCGACCGGATCTGCCTTTCCCTGGACGCCATCTGCCCCGACACCTTCCGCAAAATACGGGAAGGAGGGGAGGTCGAGGATCTCGAGTTCGCTTTTACCGCATTGAACAAGGCCCGGGACCGTCATCCTGAAAGCAAGCTCCAGATCGGGGTTGAATTCGTCGTCATGCGCGAGAACATCCACCAACTTCCCGACGTGCTGCGCTGGGTGTCGAGGTTGGGGGTTTCTTTTGCCATAGTCTCGCATCTTCTACCCTACGACAAAGAGCACGTTTCCCAGATTGCCTATGATTACAATACGCAGGAGGCGGTGGAACTTTATCTTTCATGGAAGAAAAAGGGAAAAGAGCAGGGGATAGACATCACCAATTTCTTCCATGTCTATCACTGCAAATTCATCCGGACCGATGAAGAGCAGCGAATGGTGGATTTCGTCCTGGAAATGATCGCCGAGGCCAGGGAGCGCGATATTTTCCTGCATTGGGAGAACCTGACCAAGCGTGATGTGGCCATGGCGGAAGACCTTGCCGAAACATTTGACAAGGCCATGGCCGTTGCCGAAGAGACGGGGCTCGATTTGCGGTTGCCGGGCACTTCGCCAAAAAACGAAAGGAAATGCGACTTTATCGATAACGGCGGCATATTCGTCTCCTGGGACGGGGAAATCCACCCCTGCTATTTTCTCTGGCACACATTCCAGTGCCACTTTGCCGGGCGAAAGAAGTACGTGAACAGGAATGTCTTCGGCAACCTGAAGGAAAAGGGTATCCTGGAGATCTGGAACGATCCGAAGTACCGCTCGTTCAGGGAAGAGGTGCTCAAGCACGAGTATCCATTCTGCTCAAACTGCAACCTGCTCCCCTGTGAATACATCTATTGCGAGGAATTCGAGCAGGATTGCTATACCAACACCGTACCGTGCGGCGACTGCTTCTGGTGCATGGGGCTTTTCCAGTGTCTTTCGTGAAACATGCAATAGCAACTGAAATGGAAAGCGCTGGAGTTTCGGCCTGTCAATTCCGGGATGGTTCTAGTGCACATTTGCAGAGTTTTCCGGAATAAAGAGAGACGTTTGGAGTCAATTTCCCGGCGGGGTTTCAAATAAATGCGGAACTGGAAACAAAATGGCAGCGGCTTGTAGCTGATCTTGGCCAAACGTGCGATCGTTGTTCCGGCACGTGGGATGAGATCCAAGCAGCCGCTGTGATGCTGCGTGAGGCACTTGCTCCACTAGGGATTTCAGTAGTAACAGAAAGAATGGGATTATGCATGATGGAGTTTATGCAAGCTCTTCTTGAGTCTAATCCTGTAGGGATCGGCATCAAAACCCTTTATCTGTTTCAATCGCATTTCCTGCTTCATCGAGTCCAGAGCAATTCGAGCACTTTCCTTTGCAAATCCCCTACAGATTCTGATGCGAAAGAGGATTGAGAAAATGTTTCAGGATTTACAGCGCAAACTCCCCAAGAACCTTTTCTTTACCGGCAAGGGAGGCGTTGGGAAAACGACTACTTCTGCGGCGACCGCAATTGCTCTAGCCGACTGTGGCAAGCAAGTGCTTTTGGTAAGCACCGATCCGGCTTCAAATCTCGACGAGGTTTTGGGCATTTCTTTATGTGCCTCTCCCCAGCACGTGCCTCAGGTGCCGGGACTATCAGCTTTCAATGTCAACCCCGTCGAAGCTGCTGCAGCCTACCGGGAAAAGCTGGTAGGTCCCTATAGAGGGATCCTGCCGGATGCTGCGTTGCGCAGCATGGAGGAGCAGCTTTCCGGCGCCTGCACTGTCGAGATAGCAGCCTTCAACGAGTTTGCGACACTTATCGGCAACCCCTCATCAGTCGCGGCTTTTGACCATGTCATCTTCGACACGGCACCCACAGGGCATACCTTGAGATTGCTTTCCCTTCCTGCCGCCTGGAGCGACTTCATTGACACCAACGTTGGTGGTACTTCATGTCTTGGCCCGTTGGCAGGTTTGAAGGCTCAGCACCTACTCTATGAAAATACTCGCCGCTCGTTGGGGAATGCCGATGAGACACTGGTTTTTGTAGTGTCCCGTCCAGATAGATCTCCCTTGGCCGAAGCGGCCCGCGCTTCAGCAGAATTGTGGGATCTTGGTGTGGCCAACCAGCATCTGGTCATCAATGGGGTTTTTCAGCTGGTTGATCCGGAAGATAAGATCGCGGTTGCACTGAGTGCGAGGGAAAGAAAGTCCCTCGCAGAAATGCCACAGTCCCTTAAACTGCTCCCACGCACCGAGTTGCCGTTGCGGGGCAGAGAACTAGTTGGCATTCCAGCACTGCGAGATTTCTTTGCGCCGGAAAGCAGCATTCCACCCTCTGGAAATGCTCCGGTTCAAAGCGCCCAACTTCCGGCGCCGTTGAACAATCTAATTGATATGCTGGCACTCCAGAGTGGCGGAGTCATAATGACAATGGGTAAAGGTGGTGTCGGCAAAACTAAGCTTGCGGTGCGCATTGCAACCGCTTTGGCAGAGCGCGGTAATAAGGTTCATTTGACGACAACCGACCCTGCCGCGCATATCGCCCAGACCTTGGTGCACGTCACCGAGGGGCTTCAGGTAAGCAGAATTGATCCTCTACATGAAACCACGGCATATCGCAAAGAAGTGCTTGCGACCGTTGGTGCAGGCTTCGACCCGGATGCGAAGGCGCTTCTGGAGGAGGATCTGCGCTCTCCCTGTACTGAAGAAATTGCCGTTTTCAGGGCATTTGCCAAAATAATCGATCAGGGAACCGACCGCTTTGTAGTAATTGACACTGCTCCCACCGGCCATACGCTCCTTCTTCTGGATGCATCCGAATCCTATCATCGCGAGGTATCGCGATCATTAAGTGATGTGCCGGAAGCTGTGCGCAATCTCCTGCCGCGTTTGCGGGATCCTGCGTTCACCAAAGTTTTTCTTGTGACCCTGCCGGAGGCCACACCGGTCCACGAGGCTCAATCGCTCCAGAGCGATCTGAAGCGTGCCGGCATCCAACCCAGTGGTTGGATAGTCAATCAGAGTCTAGCGCCACTTTCTGTTACCGATCCCATTCTTGTGCAACGCCGCGCCCGTGAATTCCGCTATATAGATGATGTGGTTTATCAGGGCTTGCCAACATTTCTTTCCGCCTGGCAGGACGAACCGGAGGGTGATTATCGATCTTGCAATTAACATGCGTGCAGATATCAATCTACAAAAAGGGGAACAAAAATGAAGATTGAAATTTATGACCCGGCAATGTGCTGCCCTACCGGGGTTTGCGGAGCAAGCATTGATCCTGAGCTTGTTAGAATTCAGGAGGCGTTGCGTCAGATTCAGAAGCAAGCCCCCGAAGTTCAAGTATTTCGCTATGGCCTTTCCACTGATCCGCAGTTTTTTGTCGACAACCCAATTGTTGCCGAAATGCTGAAGAATCAAGGACCGGAGCTTTTGCCGTTCGTGTTTTTTGACGGAGACCTTGTCACAATGGGTCGATATCCAAGCAACAGGCGAATTCAGGCTCTTCTGAAACAAGCTGAAATCGAGGTCAAACTGCCGAGCGTGGATAATGCAGCATGCTGTTGCGGCCCTGGCTGTTGTTGAACGAAAAGGGTGGCACACCGAGTGACGAAGTATCGAAATTTGTGCAAGTGGATTGATATTTGGACGTAAAAACTACTGACTCTTGCCGTGTGTTGAATCTTTTCTCATAAGAAACAAGCTGAAGGCCATATCCGTAAGGGTGTGGCCTTTTCATTGGTCACAGCAGGTGGCCCCAATGGCGTCGCCTGGGTGGTTCATTATTTGAAAACAAGCCGAATAAACCGGTAGACATATGCGATCATATATGCTATATGAGCATATAGTCATGTAATGGAGGTGGGTGAGATGAGTGAAATCCTGGCTGCACGGGCCGATATACTGAAGGCGATAGCGCAACCGACCCGCTTGAAAATTATCGAGATTTTACGTGAAGGCGAGAGATGCGTGTGCGAAATATTCCCTGCAATCGACGAGGAACAATCAAACACATCCCGTCATCTGAATATCATGCAGAATAGTGGTATCCTTGGCAGACGGAAAGCAGGGCTAAAAATAATGTACCGCTTGAAGCATCCCGAAGTGCTGGAGATAATCGATTTGGCATCGGTGATTCTGAAGAAAGAAATACACAGCAAGAACGATTTCCTTCATGCGGTATGATTTTCATCCGAACGTTATGAAACCATAAATTTGCGGGAGTTGCCGTGCTCAAGATTTTTGCAGATTATGTCGCGTATTCTCTTTTTGGCCTCCGGCCAGGAACGCACCTGGGTGAAGCGACTAATTTTTTCATCTACGACACGATAAAAATCTTCCTGCTGTTGACGGTCATCATATTTGTCGTCGCCATAATCCGTTCCCAGTTCCCTCCGGAAAAAACCAAACAGATACTCTCGCATAAAAGGGAATACATCGGTAATGTGCTTGCAGCTCTGCTCGGGGTTGTCACGCCATTTTGTTCCTGCTCGGCAGTTCCGCTCTTCATCGGCTTCGTGGAATCGGGTGTCCCGCTCGGGGTCACCTTCTCTTTCCTCATCTCATCTCCCATGGTCAACGAGGTGGCGCTCATTCTTCTTTACGGTCTCTTTGGCTGGAAGATAGCGGCTATTTATATAAGCAGCGGCCTCATTGTTGCCATAGTCGCGGGGTTCATCATCGGTAGGCTCAAGATGGAGAGGTATGTACAGGATTATGTCTGGCAGATGCAAGTAGGAAACGTGGAAATTACGAAGTTGACCCATAGGGAGAAAATCGAATACGCTCGGGGCTATACCGCGGGGCTCCTGAAAAAGATCTGGCCCTACGTTCTGGTAGGTATCGGTATCGGTGCTTTGATCCATGGCTATGCGCCGGAAAATTTTCTTGCCCAGTATGCCGGGAAGAACAATCCTTTTGCTGTGCCGTTAGCAGTGCTGATTGGCGTGCCACTTTACAGCAATGCTGCTGGAATCATTCCAATAGTTCACGTTCTAATGGAAAAGGGTATGGCGGTCGGCACGGTACTGGCTTTCATGATGGCGGTTACCGCCCTGTCGCTGCCAGAAGCGATTATTCTCAACAACGTTCTGAAGAAAACTTTGCTGGCGGTTTTTTTCGGAACCGTCGCAGTTGCCATTGTCATTGTCGGCTACCTTTTTAACGCGATTCTTTAGCGAGAGGAAATTTGTAAGGATAAATATGTTACAAGGAGACAAGAGCATGAAAATCGAGATTCTGGGGGCCGGATGCGCGAAATGCAGGAAGCTCTATGAAAACACTGTGGAAGCGGTGAAACAGAGTGGCAAAGAGGCAGTGATAGTGAAGGTTGATGACATAAAAAAGATCGTGGAATATGGCGTCATGTCGACTCCTGCGATTGTTGTCAATGGTGAAGTGAAAGCCTCCGGAAAGCTTGTCTCTTCTGATGAAATCAGGTCGATGTTGTGATTGATTTGCCGGAAGAAGGCAGGAACAGGGGGGAGGACATAAATAACGCGAAGAAAGTCTTAACCGCCTGAAAAAACGAAAAATGGTTATCTACAAAGAAGATTATCAAATGTCTGGAAATAATGCGCCGGCTTACGAAGCACAGAAGACTCCAGCCTTGATGCAATGGCCATCCAAGCTGTTCGTGGAGACCACGACCCGCTGCAACCTCCGCTGCAGGATGTGCGTCAAGGAGACATGGGACCGGGACAGCATGGAAGGGGACATGGCCGATGAGACCTTCCATGCCCTGAAGCCGGCTTTCCCTCACTTGGAGGCGCTTATCCTCAATGGCGTGGGTGAACCGCTCCTGGACAGTCGCCAGGAGGATCTCATCCGGGCGGCCAAAGAGTTGATGCCAGCTGGGAGCTGGGTAGGATTCCAGAGCAACGGCATGCTGTTGGACGAAAGAAGAGCAGTTTCTCTGCTTGATGCCGGGCTCGACAGGATCTGCATCTCCGCCGATGCTCTCAACCCGGAGATATTCAGGGAAATCCGCAGGGGAGGCGAGGAGCAGGGTGTGGAAAAGGCAATCGCAGCCCTCCATGCCGCGAAGGATTTCTGTGGCCGCCCCGATTTCGCCATCGGCCTGGAATTCGTGCTCATGCGGGACAACCTGCGCGAGCTTCCAGCCCTTTTGCGCAGGGCGGCTTCGCTTGGGGCAACTTTCGCCATCGTCACCCATGTGCTACCCTACGTTGAAAGCAGCGTTTGCCAGACGGCCTTTGATTCCAACATGGACGGAGCGGTGGAACTGTTCAGTGAATGGAGAGAGAGAGCCGCGTCAAAAGGACTGGATATCGGAGATTATTTCAAAGTGCTCTGGAAGTACATGCGAACCCCTTCCAACCAGGAACTTGCCGAATTCCTTGCAGAGCTGGCCTGCACCTTCTCTTCGGGCGGGGGCATGGAAAAGGTGCTGAAGATAATCGGTTCCAGCCTGCCGAGCAAACAGGTTGCCATCAAGGATTTCGCGGAAACCGACGGGCAGCTTGCCCAGCTCTTTGGTAACGACCCCGGCTGGAGAGTTGCGCTGGATGCGATTTTCGCCGCTCTTGCAGATCCGGGCCTCCATGATGATTCCCGTTTCAAGCGGGCCGAGGCTTTCGTTGTATCGTGGCGGGAAGATAAGGGGGGAGACAAGGGCAATCTTACTGAATATTTGGCGCTGCTTTGGAAGTACTCCAGGACACCGCGGGAGCAGTGCCTCTACGACCTGGTTGAGGATATGAAGGTGGAGGCCCGTTCACGGGGCATCTCTCTGCACCTGAAGAACCTCATGGAACGGGACGAGGAATGGGCTCTCGAATTGGAAAGGGTCTTTGCCGAGGCACGGGAAGTGGCACGGGAAAACGGTCTCGCCCTCACACTTCCGGGGACCTCTCCAGGCAGCAGCCGCAGGTGCGAGTTCGTGGAAGGGGGAGGGGCTTTCGTTTCCTGGAACGGTAATGTACACCCCTGCTATTTTCTCTGGCACCAGTACGGGTGTCATTTTTTCGGCCGCAAAAAATTCGTGAACGCGAAATCTTTCGGAAACGTTCGTGAGCAGGGCATACACGAAATATGGAACAGCCCCGAGTTCCTGGCCTTCAGGGAGGAGGTCCTGGCATACGATTTCCCCTATTGCTCCAACTGCAACGTGGTGCCATGCCAGTACCTGACGGCTGAGGAGTTCGAGCAGGACTGCTACGGCAATACCGTTCCCTGCGGCGACTGTTTCTGGTGCATGGGGATGTTCAACTGCCTCCAGTAACGGGCTCTTGGAGTCATTGAGCTTGCCTGGGGGAAAGCACGGTTTCTGGAGAACAGCAACAGTTAGCTTTCTAAAAGCCTGCAGGAAGGAGACATCTGTGATCGAGTATTTGGAGACGACATTCGACAAGTTCATCTTCAAGGTAAAGATAGGGAACTATTATTCAGAAAATGATTTATGGATGAATATCGAAAAACGGGTTGCTACGGTCGGGGTAACGGACTACTTGCAGAAATCCAGCGGAGACGTGGCATTCCTGGAGCCGAGCGCTCCGGGCTGTGACATAAAGGAAGGGGACAAGCTTGGCGAGCTGGAAACCATGAAAGTAACCATTGAACTGCAATCGCCCGTAAACGGAAGGATTGTCGAAACAAACCGTGAACTGGAAGCGCATCCGGAGCTGATCAACAGCGATCCCTTTGGGGCGGGATGGATCTGCAGGATCGAGCTCGCCGATCCCGAAGGGGAGAAGAGCAGGCTCCTTCAGGCGGAAGCGTACATGGAACTCATGAAAGGAAAAATTGAGAGAGAGGCAGTATAAATCCATGAAGAAAAATAGCAGAAAAGTGGCAGTATTTGCCTGTAGCGGCATCGGCAAACCTTTGGGGACGGTAGCAAGGGAGATCGGTTACGAACTTACCGAAAGAGTCCGCCCGGACACCACAGTGTTGACCTGCTTGGCTCTTTTGGTGATCAACGATCCCGAGACGCAGCAACTGATTACCGAAAATCCAGTGATAGCCATCGACGGCTGTTCCCTCGACTGCGCAAAAAAGAGCCTGGAAGCAAACGGGGCTCCACTTGTAAAAGCCTACCAGTCGATCGACTTCTTCAAGAAGCATAAACACCTGAAGCCCGAAGGGATCGCCGAATTGAACGAGGCGGGGCAGAAACTTGCCGCGCTTGCCGCCGAAGAACTTGCCGGCGTGGTGGACGACCTCTTGAGAGAGGGGGCATGAAATGGGGGACAAAACGATGAAAGTCGGAATAATATCCTGCAGCGGCGAGGCCATTCCGGGAGGTACCATTGCCAGGGTAGCCTGTCGGAAAGTTCTTGATGACATGCGCCCAACCCAATGCGTGACCATATGCCTTCCCCTCTTCATCGCCGGCGGGGAGGAAGAGCGGATGTTCGCTAACACCTATCCCACCATTACCGTGGACGGTTGCGAGAAGCGGTGTGCGGCTTTGGGAACCGAGAAACTTTCGGCACGACCGGCCAGGACTCTCATTGTCAACGAAATCATACGCGAGAGGGGGCTTCGCCCGGTTACGAAGCTGAGGGGATTGGGGGCAGAGGAAAAGGACGCCGCTCGGGCCGTGGCCGAAGAGATCGCTGCGGCCGTCGATGAAATTCTGGCAGAAGAATGAGGTGAACATATGACCATTTACCGTAACAAAGTGGAATGGCGTGGAAACCATCTCGGACGTACCTGGTGCCAGAACGGCTTGGAAATGGATTTTTCCGCTCCTCCCGATCTTTATGGCTTGCCGGACGTGCTCACCCCGGAAGACGCCTTCATGGCCGCAGCTAACACCTGCTACCACATGATGGTGTTATGGGCCATGAAGCGATTCAGGGTAGAGTTGGTGTCCTTCGAGTGCGAAGCTGAAGGCGAGGTGGAGGAGTTCGTGGACAGGACTTCATTGTTTACAAAGGTTACCCTGTCTCCCAGATTGGTGGTGAAGGGAAAACCCGAAGAGGTAGTCAAACGGGCCCTTGATTTGGCGCTCAAGTACTCCACCATTTGCCAGTCGCTGAAATCCGAGATCTGCATTAAGCCGATCATTGAAATCCAGTAAGAAGCATGAACGAGAAATAACAGGCAGTTTTCGATCATGAATCTGGGCGACAGCGTAGTCTGGTTTGGCCTGTCAGGTGATTCTTTTCAGATGATTATCAAAATTGGACGCTGATTATCAGGAACGGGGGACATTCATGAATGAAAATGCGATCATCACTGCCGGACTACTCGTCCTGTCGGTCATCTCAGGTATGCTTGGTCTCGGAGTCGCTTTTGCCGCGATCCCTTTTCTCGGCCTCTTCTTACCCGACCTGGTACACCAGATACAGCCGCTCAGCCTACTTCTGAACGGGGTAACAGCCCTCTTCGCGGTTTTCGGTTTCGCCAAGAGCGGCAATATTGTCTGGAAAAAAGCTTTAATCCTGGCAACCATCACAACCATTATCGCCCCCTTGGGGTCGTGGCTGGCGCTGTTCATCAACCAGACTGCCATCTGGTTCGTTTATGTCACGGCGGTCATATATCTATCGTATCGGCTCTTCCGGCCGATCCAGGAAAGGCCTTGTGGCTCTGAGAATTTCAGGCTTGCGCTTGTCCTTGCGATTCCCATATCGATCCTAAGCGGTTTTCTGGGCGTGGGACCGGGCTTTCTTCTGATGCCTACGCTCATGATTGCCGGCTTCAATGCGAAGAAGGCCGCTGGGATCAACGCATTCGCAGTAACGCCGCCATCCTTTTCCGCTCTAATCCCACACATTGCAACGGCTAGCTTTGACCCAAACTTGACGACAAGTCTTATTGTATTCGGCGCAATAGGCTCCTTCGCCGGGGCACGGATAACGAACCTCTACGTCCCGAGTGCTCGTATCAAACAACTCTTTGGAATCCTTATCATTATCACAACGGTGTACAAGATATACACGCTACTCCGATAACAGGAAGCGCTGATTACCTTAATGAAGAAACATGTGGTGAAAGAGCGCCCGGCATCCTGAGAGAAGAAACAGAGTGTAACCTCATATACACCTCGGAAAAAAGCAGCGGCTGTAAAGACTTCGTGGGGCTCCGAAGGAACGACGTCTTGGTGTTCGACGAAGCCACCGTAAAGACTGTCGCCAAGAATTCCGAAAAACGGGAGGTATGCTTTCACCCTGTGCCCGACTGGAGCTGTTTTATCCTGAATATAAGACCTTTAACAATTACCTCGTGAATGAACTGATTAGCAAATAGATTGTACGTTACAAGGAGTAGGCGGCAGTGAAAAATGATAGCCATGACATAGATAGAAAATAGAGTGGCACCATGATGGTGGTGCTCATTGTATTTAATAGAGAGGAAGAGACTGTTAGTAGTTGAATTGATATCGTCAAAGGGAAAATAAATATCTGAACAGATTGGCTGAGGTCTTATGCAAGGTGAATCTCTATCTTTTTTCCATGAACTGCTGACGGCGCCTAGTCCATCCGGATATGAGCAGCCTGCGCAGAGAATATTTCGGAAATACATAGATCCTTTTTCAGAGGTTACTCAGGATGTGCTAGGCAATGTTATTGGCTTCATTCCGGGAAAAGGGCGACGACGTACAAAAGTAATGCTGATTGGACATTCTGATGAAATCGGTTTTATAGTAAAGTTTATTGACGAGAGTGGTTATATTTATTTCGGAGTGATCGGAGATGTTAATACCCAACTGACACATGGCAGGAGAGTTGATATACATACAAGGAATGGGGTCGTAACGGGCGTGGTGGGTATTAATGCGAGTTCTCCTAGAGAGTCCAAAGAAAATGGTCGGGAGATGGATGTTCAGTATATCGATATAGGCGCAACAAGCAAGCATGAGGCTGAATCGTTGGTACGGGTAGGGGATCCGGTAACTTTTGCCGAAACGTTTGTGAGACTTCACGGCGATAGGGCTACCTCGCGTGGTTTTGACAATAAAGCAGGTATTTTCATTGTCGCAGAGGTCATGCGACACATTGCGGAAACAATGGAACGGCTTCCGTTGGACCTCTATGGTGTTTCCTCGGTTCAGGAGGAAATTGGCTTGCGTGGAGGCACAACGAGTGCCTACGCTATCAATCCTGATATTGCTATCTGTGTTGAAGTGGATCCCTGCACGGACATACCGACCGCTGATAAGAAATGTTCCGCTGAAATCCGATTGGGTAAGGGACCAATCCTGCCCAGAGGAGCCAATATAAACCCACTGCTTTTCGATCTTCTTGCAATTACCGCTGAAAACGAGGGCATACCAGTTCAGTATTCCGCTAGGCCGACTGCGACAGGAACAGATGCCAATGTCATTCAAATCTCTCGTTCAGGGGTTGCAACTGCCTTAGTAAAGATCCCCTTGAGATACATGCATACTCCTGTAGAGGTCATTTCCTTGTGTGATGTTGATCATACAATAAAGCTATTAGTGAAAACACTATTGCGTATTAGGGATAAGAACGATTTAGCACCTTCATGATTTAGTGGTTCACTCAAGATATGGATCATATTTGCTTTCATGGTGCCCGGTATTGTGTTAACACAAATGATTATAACCATATTTATGCTCTTATTTACCGTTACAATGCATCGCACATATCCTGCTTACTTAGCTGCTATAAAACAATGCAATCCGTGGTTACAACAGTAAAAGGATTATCTCCTCGTTATGACCTTTGCAATAGCTGATTACAGTGCTTACTGGCAGCGCATATTCAACACTGCTTGCCTTGCTCGCACAATTCAAGGCAAGCGACCAGCTTAAATTCTTCAGTCGCGCTTTCGCAAGTTTCCACCAATTCTTTTACATATCTATTTGCTCAATTTCGATTCCATATTTTTCCTGCTCCGAATTTTACATTTACCGAATTGTTTCCCAATAAAGTTACGGAAAGATGTAACGATTTCAGGCTCAAAACAAGCAACCTTTTTACCTGAAAACATCATGTTTTGCCGTCGATGTTGTCAATTACAAGGCATTTGACTGGACACAATTTCGTTGTACAATAATTATATCCTAGTATCCGGATAAACGGCACGCCTCCTGTGGGGGAAACAGCGGTCTGGGCAACCGCATTGTGATCATCTAATAAATATGTATTTCCCTTTTAACGGAGTTGCCGACAATGCGGTACAACAAAAAAAGGAGGAAAATATGGGAGAAAAGATTATCCGCATCAACATGTCAACCCTTACCGCAAGCACCGAACCTGTACCGAGCGAATGGGCTGCGCTCGGCGGACGCGCGCTGACTTCCACCGTCGTGGCAAAAGAAGTACCTCCCACCTGTGATGCACTGGGTAAATACAACAAACTGGTTTTTGCTCCCGGACTCTTGACAGGCACGTCTGCAGCCAACTCCGGACGCCTCTCAGCCGGTTTCAAGAGCCCTCTTACTGGCGGCATCAAAGAGAGTAATGCGGGTGGAACATCGGCCCAGAACCTTGAAAGGCTTGGCATCAAAGCTGTTATTATCGAGGGTATGCCGAAGGATGACAAATGGTACAGCGTTCATATCAACAAAGACGGCGCAACTATCAAGGAAGACTCAGAATTTGTAGGTAATGGCACGGGTAACTATGAGCTCATAAAGACCGTGAGCGATCGTCTCGGAAAGAAGGTTGGCATATTGGTAATCGGCCCTGCCGGTGAATTCAAAATGGCTGCAGCAAACATCTCCAATAAAGATCCCGACGGTAACATTCGCAGTCATGGTCGTGGAGGTGGCGGTGCAGTAATGGGATCCAAGAGAGTCAAGTATATTTCCATCGATGATACCGACGGTCCTGGAGTAACTATCGCCGACCCGGAAAAATTCAAGACTCAAGCCAGGTTATTCGCAAAAGCATTGCTCGACCATCCGGTCAGCGGACAGGGTCTGCCCACTTACGGCACTAACGTCCTTATCAACATCCTGAACGAAGCCGGTGGTCTCCCAACCAAGAACTTCCGCTTTGGCACGTGTGACCATCACGAAAAGATCTGTGGCGAGACTATGCATGATGTAATCGTTGCCAGAGGCGGCACCCCAAGCCATGGCTGTCATGCCGGCTGCATCATTAAGTGCTCCCAGATATACGTGGATTCCGAAGGCAAGTATATAACTTCCGGCTTCGAATACGAAACAGTCTGGGGCCTCGGTGCTGCCAGCATGATACAGGACCTCGACGACATCGCTAAGATTGACCATGTGATGGACGACATTGGAATCGACTCCATCGAAGGCGCTGTCATAATAAGTGTTGCGATGGAAGCGGGTATTCTCCCATGGGGCGACGGCAAGGAAGCTTATCGGCTCATGGACGAGGAAGTTCGCAAGGGAACGCCTCTTGGTAGAATTCTGGGCAACGGTGCCGGCTCGGTCGGAAGGGCATATGGCCTGACCAGAATCCCTGTCGTCAAAAACCAAGCTATTCCTGCGTATGACCCACGATCGGTCAAGGGTATTGGCATTACCTATGCCACTTCCACTATGGGTGCTGATCATACTGCAGGCTATACCATTGCCACTAACATTCTGAAGGTTGGCGGGTTTGTGGATCCCCTTTCAAAAGTTGGCCAGGTTGAACTGTCCCGTAATCTTCAGATTGCAACCGCAGCCGTAGACAGTTGTGGCCTTTGCATCTTCGTAGCCTTCCCGGCTCTTGACATTCCAGAATGTTTCACGGCTATTTTCGAGATGATAAATGCCCGCTACGGCGGGAACCTGGACGCGAACGGCGTCGTGGAGTTCGGCAAGTATGTCCTTAAAACCGAGCATGAATTCAACCTTGCTGCCGGTATGAGTAGTAAGGATGACCGTCTGCCTGAGTTTTTCGAAGAGGAGATTCCTCCTCACAACGCAGTTTGGGATTTCTCTGATTCGGAAATTGAAGAATTCTGGAAATTTTAATTTATTATAGAAGTTTTCTCCCGGAAACGCCTCCATTCCCATTCAGTTGAGAGACGTTTCCCTCGGCGGGCGTCAGCCCGGGCGCCCGCCACTTCTCTGCATAAAAGGAAGTCCAGTGAGGTCGTCTACCATCTTTACGTCTCGTGTATTTGACCTGCCCACCTAAAAACCACCATTAATTTTACAGGTGAGCCTGAACCAATCGTAGTAAAGTCTCCATCAGCTCCCTAGTTCTAGCAGGTAAAATTAGCGTGTGATCATTTGAATGTAGAAAGCACTTGTTGAAACGGTATTGTGTTTTTGCATACAAAATGAATATGCGCAGATGTTGCGTACTTCGTCCTTGTCATGGCGCTCAGGTGGTAAAACAACTGCCAGTCGCCGAAGCTGAATTCTGGTACGTTCGATAATAGAAATTAAATAAAAAAGTGGGTGCAATTAAAAACAATAAAATTATTCTTTACAATTTTTACGACATGATTTATTGTTCGCAAACAGAACTTAGAAAGCTCCGGCACGGATGTTCAAAGCGCTTTCAGGCGAAACCCGGTTGAGAATACTTGGTCTTTTGCACGACGGGGAGCTTTGCGTATGTGACCTGATGGCGGTGCTTCAACTGCTCCAGTCAACCATTTCCAGGCATCTGTCCTTCCTCAGGAACACGGGCTGGGTAGACGACCGCACATGCGGGGTTTGGATGTATTATTCGATCGTGAAAAACGGTTCATGCCTTGGGAAAAGCCTTTTGACCGTTTTGCGGGAATATTTGTCCGCATTGGAAGTTGCGGTCGCTGACCGGGAAAAACTTGCCGGTTTCAGCAAGAATAACAGTTGCGCCTGATTTTTTTTAGCGATATATATCCGTTCATGCGGATAATGAGAAGATAATTCAGGAAGAAAATTTCACCATTTAATTTCATTCCGTGCCCCTTCCCGAGGGAAGGGGATTTTGCGAGTATGCGTTATATAAGGCGGTATACAACACATGCGATCGGGTTATCCCGTTTGCACAGGGAGGATTTACAGTAATGAAAGGACTTATGAGGAAGCTGACTTTTCTGGACCGTTACCTGACCGTATGGATATTCGGGGCAATGTTTCTCGGCCTCGGCCTCGGGTATTTTGTGCCTGCCTCGAAGGCGCTCATCAACAAGTTCCAGGTGGGAACGACAAGCATCCCCATTGCCATCGGACTGATCCTGATGATGTACCCCCCGTTGGCCAAGGTCAAGTACGAGGAAATGCCCGAAGTGTTCAAGAACAAACAGGTATTGTTCCTTTCCCTGCTGCAGAACTGGCTGGTGGGGCCGATCCTGATGTTCGCCCTGGCGTTGATTTTCCTGCGCAACTACCCTGAGTACATGGTCGGCCTCATCATGATGGGCATGGCACGCTGCATCGCCATGGTCATCGTCTGGAACGACCTGGCCTGTGGCGACCGTGAATACGCTGCCGGCCTTGTTGCCTTCAACTCGATTTTCCAGGTACTGTTCTTTTCCGTCTACTGCTACATTTTCGTGACGGTCCTGCCGCCGCTGTTTGGTTTCACCGGGGCCGTGGTGAACATCACCATGGGCGAGATCGCAAAAAGCGTTTTCATTTATCTCGGTATTCCGTTCTTGGCAGGTGTGATCACGCATTTCAGCCTGACGAGAACCATGGGCAAGGAATGGTTTGAGAAATCATTCACACCCGTGATCAGCCCGCTGACGCTGGTCTTCCTGCTCTTCACCATCGTGGTCATGTTCGCCACCCAGGGGGACAAGATCCTGAGCCGCCCCTTCGACGTGGTGGTAATTGCCATACCGCTTCTTTGCTACTTCGTCATCATGTTCGTGGTTTCCTTCAGCATGAGCAAAAAACTGGGCACGAACTACGAGAAAAGCGCCACACTGTCCTTCACGGCAGCCAGCAACAACTTCGAACTTGCCATAGCAGTGGCCATCTCTGTGTTCGGCCTCAATTCCGGGCAGGCTTTCGCCTCGGTCATCGGGCCGCTGGTCGAGGTGCCGGTGTTGATCAGCCTGGTGAACCTGGCGTTCTACTTCCGGAGAAAGTATTTCGACGGCTTGATGAGATGTGACATGGAAGAGGTTGCAATGATTGGCGGTGAGGAATAATTGCCTGTATACGGAGTCAAGGAGATGCGTTCATGAAAAAACTTTACAAGATTATGCATGAACTCCTGCAGCAGGGGGAGAGTTTTGCCGTGGCCACGATTTTCGATAAATCAGGATCAGCGCCGCGGACCGAAGGCGCGAAAATGGTCGTGAGGCCGGATGGCTCGATTTTCGGAACCATCGGCGGCGGGCGCCTTGAAGCAAGCGCCATTAAACTTGCCAGAGAGTGCATCCAGGTTCGGAAAACGGTGATTCAGTCCTTTGACCTGACCAGCAGGGACGCGGCTGCTTCGGAAATGATCTGCGGCGGATCGGGCGAAATATTAATCGACTTCATCGACGGCCAGGATGAAAACAACCTGAAGATCTATGCAGAGGCCGCAAATATCGTGGCACAGGGCAAAAAGGGGTGGCTGATTACGCTGCTGGGAAATAACCCGGGATCCCAAGCCATCAACAGGCAGCAGTGCCTCGTTGATTCCGGCAAGAACATGATCGGCAGCATAAACTGCAACCCATACCTGCTGGAAAAGCTGTTGGCAGGTCCGGCGAAAATCACCATCCATTCGGAGGCGTTTGACGAACACCGCTTTCTGGTGGAGCCTTTGCGGCAGAGCGGCACGGTTTACCTGTTCGGAGCGGGGCATGTGTCGCAGAAAATCGCCCCCCTGAGCGAAAGCGTCGGCTTCAGAACCATCGTGATCGATGACCGGGCGGATTACGCCAGTCGAGATAGATTCCCGGATCCGATCGAGCTGAGGGTCATCGAATCCTTCAAAAAACTGCCGGAACTTGGGATTGACGTGGACAGTTACCTGGTCATCGTAACCAGGGGGCACCTCTACGACAAGGATGTGCTGGAGCAGGTGCTGAGAAGCGATGCGGTTTACATCGGCATGATCGGCAGCCGCAGCAAGAGAGATCTTGTTTTCGCTGAAATCTTGAGCCACGGCTTGAAGAAAGAAGAATTAGATCGGGTGTATTCACCCATTGGCACGAACATTGGCGCTGAAACTCCGGAAGAAATTGCGGTTAGCATTGTAGGTGAGCTGGTTAAGGTCAGATCGGAAAAGATTGAAAACAGGAAAGAAAGCAAGACCAATGGAGCCACCCCCTGCTGCAGGATCAAGGCAGTATAGGAACGGCAAGTCGAAAACAAATCCGAAAGAAAAGGAGCGAAAACAATGGAATCCATTTCAAGAAATGTGGCACACACAGAATTATCCACTTCCATGGAGGCTGCGAAAGGATTTCTTGCCAAGCTTGCCGGGCCTGGGACCGAGGAGCTGGATTTTCTCCTCTGCGACAGTGAAAAAATATATCGCTTGAAGAACCAGCTCTGCATGCTTGGAAGAGCGCAAGAGATTCTTGAGTCGTCAAAATCTGAGCCAAATGCCGTACATTTTCGCACCCTTCTGCCAATTCTGGAAGGTGCGGCGCTAGAAGACGATGAAATGCTGATCACGAAATGGGCTGCTCTGTTAGCCAATTCTGCTAAAGAAAGAAACAGTCCCGCAGCCCGCCCAAGTTTCCCGAAAATCCTGGCTGCATTGGGACCACTTGAGGCGCAGCTCATGGATATTCTTGCAGCAACAGGGAACTGCAAATGGACTGACTGCCGGAGGGAACTGGCCGAGCGGCTCCAGGCAAGTGAGGACTGCATCGACGATTGCTGCGGGAACTTGACCAGGCTGGACTTGATCAGGCTTGTTGCGAAGCCGATTGCGTTGACAGGATCCGTGGACAACTACATAGAAATAACTCCTTTTGGCAAATCTTTTTTGTCAGCGTGTTGTCATCAGGTGTGACCGTAACCACATAGGCACCGAGCCGGCCGTGTTTACTCCTTTCCAGTATTCCCAAGCCCCACCCGCCCCCGGTTGGGGCTTTTTTTATTTCAATCTACGGTATACTGATACACGTAAGCTTCTCTAATCTCATGCAGATAGGTGGCCATGGGCACGATGCGGGGACACATTGCATCCGGGGCCGAGAACTTCGGCGAAGTCGTAGCGGTACGGGGAAGCGTCATAGATGTCCGTTTCCCAACACGGATTCCCCTGATCCATAACCGGCTTTCTGCGTCCGATGCTTCCAGCGTGCTGGTGGAGGTGTTGGCGCACCTTGACCACGAGACTGTGCGCGGCATTGCACTGACCCCCACTCAGGGGCTTTCACGCGGTTCAGTTCTCATTGACACTGGAGGTCCGTTTACCGTTCCCACAGGCTCCGCGCTACTTGGCAGGATGCTTAACGTCTTCGGCGAAGCCATTGACGGTAGAGGGAAGCTGGCCTGCAGCGAACAACGTTCCGTGCACCGGCGTCCGCCTGTTCTGACGGATCTGGTGACTTCGCCGGAAATTCTGGAAACCGGTATCAAGGTGATCGATGTGCTTTCCCCCCTGGAGAGGGGCGGAAAGGCCGGGCTCTTCGGCGGCGCCGGAGTCGGCAAGACTGTGTTGATTACAGAGATGATTCACAACATGGTGGGAGCCCATGAGGGTGTGAGCATCTTCTGTGGCATAGGAGAGCGCTGCAGGGAGGCCGAAGAGCTGTACCGGGAGATGGAAAAGAGCGGGGTGCTGGAAAAGACCGTCATGATCCTGAGCCAGATGAATGAACCTCCCGGCGCGCGCTTCATGGTCGGGCATGCGGCCCTGACCATTGCGGAATACTTCAGGGACGACAGGAGAAAGGACGTCCTGCTCCTCGTCGACAACATATTCCGATATATCCAGGCCGGCACCGAGGTTTCGGCCCTTTTGGGGCAGATTCCGTCACGGGTCGGGTACCAGCCGACCCTTGGAACCGAGCTTGCCCAGTTGGAAGAGCGCATCTGCACGACAACAAATGGCGCAATCACTTCCATCCAGGCGGTGTATGTGCCGGCCGACGACTTCACCGATCCGTCGGCGGTTCACACCTTCGCCCATCTTTCAGCCCTGATCGTCCTTTCGAGAAAGCGGGCCGCGGAAGGGCTATATCCGGCCGTGGATCCGCTGGAATCCGGCTCGAAGATGCTTTCTTCCGCCATCGTCGGTCGCCGGCACTACGAGATTGCCCGGGAGATCCGCAGGAATCTGGCTGAATACAAGGAATTGAAGGACATCATCGCCATGCTCGGGATGGAGGAGCTCTCGGCTTCTGACCGGGCCATTGTCTACCGGGCTCGCCGGTTGGAGCGCTTTCTCACCCAGCCGTTTTTCACCACGGAACAGTTCACCGGACACGGCGGGAGAATGGTGAGGCTGAAAGATTCACTCGACGGGTGCGAGCGGATTCTTAATGACGAGTTTTCAGACTGGCCCGAACGTTCGCTGTACATGATAGGCACTGTTGACGAGGCGAGAAAGGCATGAAGCTCACGGTGATGCTGCCCACCGGCATGCTGGTGGACCAGGAAGTGGCTAAGGTGACTGCCGAGGCGGAAAACGGTTCCTTCTGCCTTCTGCCCCGCCACATCGATTTTGTTGCTGCCCTGGTGCCGGGTCTGCTTTCCTTCGAGGACGACGCCGGCGGGGAGGAGTTCCTTGCCATCGACGAAGGCATCCTGGTGAAATGCGGGCCTGAGGTCATGGTGTCGACGCGGAACGCCGTACGCGGCGCCCCTCTCGGGAAGTTGCGCCAAGCGGTCGAGGAACGATTCCGAGCCCTTGATGTCCGGGAGCGCCAGGCACGGGATGTGCTGGCGAGACTGGAAGCCGACCTTGTCGTCAAGTTCATCAGGATGGGGGGTAAGGGCCGTGGCTGATCCATTGAGGAATAAAAGGACTTTAGCGTCCAGGGAGGTTGAAAAAACCATCGCCGCGAAAGAGGCGCGGCGTCTGGAAGCCCGCCGCGAAAGGGATCACAGCCTGCTGTTCGGGCTGAGCATTTTCGGCATCGTCGGCTGGTCGGTGGTGATTCCCACCCTGCTGGGCATTGCCCTCGGCATATGGCTCGACAGCCGCTGGACGAGCCGGTTTTCCTGGACACTGATGCTGTTGTTCGGAGGCCTGATACTGGGCTGCTTTAATGCCTGGTACTGGGTGAGCCATATTTCGAAGAACGAGTAAAGAAAAATCCCCCTTGTCCCCCTTTCACAAAGGGAGATTGATGGGGATCCAGAATGGTATTTTATCGGAAATGGAGACTCAAACCATGGATTCCTTAGTATTGAGCCTTTCACTTGCCGCCTTCACCGGGTCGCTTCTCGGACTGTTCTACTTTGGGGGACTATGGCTCACGGTGCGGAGATTAATCTCCAGCAAGCGGCCAGGAATGCTCATGCTGGGCAGTTTTGCGGCAAGGCTGCTGATCACGCTTTGCGGGTTTTATCTGGTCATGGACGGGAGCTGGAAGCGGATTCTGGCTTGCATGGCCGGATTTCTGGCAACGAGGTTCGTCCTGGCGCGAATGCTGGCGCCACGAAAGGGGACTGTTCAGCTGGGTTGAAAGATCTGTCCACCCTTGGCGCCCGGGGAAATGAGGGAGAAGAAATGGAACTGAGCCCGGATAGCACGATATTGTGGCAATGGGGGCCTGTCAGGCTCAACGCCACCATCGTCTATACATGGACAGTCATGGCGGTCCTGTCCGCAAGCTCATGGTTGGCGACGCGCCGACTTGCGGAGGGCGGAAAAACGTCCCGCCGAAGGAACCTGCTGGAAACGCTGGTAACATTTCTGAACGACCAGATCCGCGCGACCAGCCGCCAGGAGCCGGGACGCTTCCTCCCCTTTATCGGCACGCTGTTTCTCTTCATAGCCGTCTCCAACAGCCTGGAGATAATCCCGGGTTTCCACCCCCCAACCGGGTCCATATCCACTACCGCGGCCTTGGCTATCTGTGTATTTGTCGCGGTTCCGTTCTACGGTGTGCTGCAAAAAGGCGTTCTTGGCTACCTGAAGCACTATGTCAAGCCTTCAGTCTTCATGGCGCCTTTTGAGATTATCGGCGAGTTTTCACGCACCCTGGCATTGGCCGTGCGTCTCTATGGAAACATCATGAGCGGCTCTATCATCGTGGGGATATTGCTGAGCATAGCACCGCTTTTCTTTCCCATTGTCATGCAGGTGCTGGGGCTTCTCATCGGCTTGATCCAGGCATACATATTCGCAGTACTCGCAATGGTTTACATCGCTTCCGCCACGTCCGTCCAAAAGCGGGAGGAAGAGAAAAAGGACTAACAGGCTGTTGAAAAACGTCATGAGGAAATACAGATGAAGGCGCTCGGAATGCGAGCTGACGAGACATGTCATTTGGATAGGCGAAGGTGTGAGCACCGCGCAACGAGGCAAATGGACTCCGCAATAGTTTTTTAACAGCCTGCCAAGGCCGATTACCTGATTTTATTGAAGGGAGATCGTATGGATAACATTGGACTAATCGGAATGATTTCCATAATTATGGCCGGGGTAACCATGGCCATAGGCTCCATCGGGCCGGCTTTCGGCGAGGGGAAGGCCGTGTCGCAGGCGTTGAGCGCCATTGCCCAGCAGCCCGATGCTTCGGGAACCATCAGTCGTACCCTGTTCGTGGGCCTTGCCATGATCGAATCACTGGCCATCTATTGCTTCGTTGTGGCGCTGATCCTGGTATTTGCAAACCCGTTCTGGAAATTCGTCATCGAACATCCGTGAGGATAGCACATGGGACCCGACTGGTTCACGGTTATCGCCCAGGTAATCAATTTCCTGATTCTCGTCGTCCTGCTGAAGCGCTTTCTCTACGGTCCGATTGTACGGGCCATGGATCGGCGGGAAGCTGAAATCGCGGCCAGGCTCGATACAGCTGCGCAAAAAATCGCCGACGCCGGCCAGGAGAAGGAACGTTACGAGAATCTTTTCCGGGAACTCTCGGAAGACAGGGAGGAGAGGCGTGCCGAAGCGAGGGCCGAGGCTGATGCGCTTCGTACCGAGCTTCTGGAAAGTGCCCGGGAAGAAGTGGACAGAAGCCGGGCGCAATGGCAGGAATCGTTTCGCGCTGAGCGCGAGTCATTCCTCAGGTCCGTGCGCCGCCATGTCTGCGAAGAAGCTTGTGCCGTAGCCAGGAGGGCGGTAACCGAGATGGCAGATTCTTCGCTTGAGGAACGAATGGCTTTGTGTCTGGAAAGGCGGATTCGGGATCTGGGTGCCATGGAGCGTGAAGAATTGGCCGCGAACTTCCGGGCCTTAGACAAGCAAATCGTCGTCAGGAGCGCTTTCGAACTGAGTATGGAAGGACGGGCGGCAATCGCCCGGGCATTGAACAGCCTGAAGCCTGCAGTTGATCTTCGTTTCGAAACCGAGCCTTCACTTGTGTGCGGTGTGGAGATTCTCACAGGTGGCAGGTCTCTGGCCTGGAATATGGGGGAACACCTTGACGGCCTTGAGGAAAGGCTTCTCGACGCCCTGGGAAAAAGCGCCGTCGTGAATGGCGGGAATCCACTGCCGGGAACGGACGATCATGGAAACTGATTCGCTCATAAGCGATTGTTCGAAGGTCTTCGCCAAGGTCATGGGCGAACATCACGCCCAGGTGCGGCTTCAGGACGCAGGCACGCTGCATTATCTGAACGGCGGCATTGCCAGGCTGTCCGGGTTGCCGGGCGTTCAGTCCAACGAACTGGTGCGCTTCCCCGGAGGGGTGTTCGGCATTGCCTTCAATCTCGACCCGGATGAAGTGGGGGTCATCATGCTGGGGGGAAGCGAATCCCTCCAGGTGGGGTGCACGGTGAGGCGCACCGGCCGGGTGTTTGACGCCCCGGTGGGCGAGGAACTGTTGGGGCGGGTCATCGACGTTCTCGGGAACCCCTTGGACAATATGGGCCCCTTGCATGCTTTGCAAAGAAGTCCGATTGAGCGGGAGGCGCCCCCCATCATGCACCGTGCTCCGGTGACCGTTCCCCTGCAGACCGGCATCAAGGTGGTGGATGCCCTCATCCCCATCGGCCGGGGACAGCGCCAGTTGGTCATCGGTGACCGGCAGTCGGGAAAGACGGCACTCATCCTCGACACCATGATCAACCAGAAAGGGAAGGACGTCATCTGCATTTATTGCGCAGTCGGACAGCAGGGATCTTCGGTAGCCAAGCTGGTGGACGACCTGGTGCGGCATGATGCAATGGGACACTGCATCGTAGTGGTCGCGGAAGGTTCGGAGTCTGCGGGACTCCAGTATGTCACTCCGTATGCGGCCACCACCATGGGCGAATATTTCATGGAGCAGGGCCGCGACGTCCTCATTGTCTACGACGACCTGACAAGGCACGCGCGTGCCTACCGGGAACTCTCCCTTCTGCTGCGGCGGCCACCGGGGCGCGAGGCGTTTCCGGGCGATGTCTTCTATATCCACTCGCGGCTCCTGGAGCGATCGACCCATCTTGACAGGGAGCACGGTGGCGGTTCCATGACCGCCCTGCCGGTCATCGAGACAGAGGCGCAGAACCTGTCCGCCTATATTCCAACGAACCTCATATCCATCACCGACGGCCAGATCTACCTGTCTCCCGAACTGTTCCAGAAGGGCGTTTTGCCGGCCGTGGATGTGGGCAAGTCGGTGTCGAGGGTCGGTGGCAAGACACAGCTTCCGGCCTACCGTTCCGTTGCCGGAGACTTGAGGTTATCCTATGCCCAGTTCGAGGAGATGGAGGCTTTTTCCCGGTTCAGCGCCCGTCTCGACGAATCGGCCCGCAGTATCCTGGAGAGGGGCCGGCGGGTGCGGGAGACGTTGAAACAGCGGCAGTACGACCCTATGCGGGTAAGCGAGCAGGTGGCTGTCCTGGTTGCGGTTACGGGGGGAATTTTCGATGGTATACCGGCGGAGCAGGTGCCGGAAGCGGAAAAGCGCGTGCGGCGGACGATGACGGAATCGCTCCCCGAGCTCTGTCTTAGAATCGAAACGGGTGAGGAACTGGGCGAGCAGGAAAGGGGGAAGATACTGGAAGCAATACTTCCCCTTCATGCGTGACCGGGGAGGGAATGAATGCAATGGCGACGATTGAAACCGTGAAGACACGCATCGTCACTGTTGAACTTCTCCAATCGGTAGTCAGGACCATGAAGACCCTTGCAGCGGTGAGCATCCGCAAACAGGAGAAGGCGATACAGACGCTTGCCGAATATTCCCGCACCATCGAATTGGGACTGGTGGTCCTGCTGCGTCAGGCGACGGCCGAGATATTCGGGCAACCGGCAACTGAACCGGGAAGCCTGGGGGTTGTCATTCTGGGATCGGACCAGGGCCTGTGCGGACGCTTCAACGAACAGGTCGTTTCATTCTGTCGGGAACACCTGGGAAGACTCGAGCCGCGCGAGTCGTGCCGGCATATTCTCTGTGTCGGCGGGCGGGCCCATGCGAATCTCGCTGAATCCGGCGAGCAGGTGGACGAGGTCCATCCCGCGCCGGTTTCGGTTACGGGTATCCTTTCCGCGGTCAATTCCATCCTCCTGACCGTCGATGCGTGGCGCTCGCGGCTGCAGATCGGCAGGGTGGTCGTCTTCCACAACCGTCTCGTCTACGGAACGGTCTGTGCCCCCCAAATCCTGATGCTGCTGCCGTTCGACCGGGAGCGCCTGCGGGAGTTGTCCGCGAGGCCATGGACGGGCCCGACCATACCTCGCCATACCATGGATCGGGACCGCCTGCTTTCCCTGTTGATCCGCCATTCCCTGTTTGCCTCCCTGTACCTGTCGCTCGCCGAGTCATTGGCGGCCGAGAACGCCAGTCGCCTTGCCTCGATGCAGGCTGCCGAGAAAAACATCGGGGAGAGGCTGGACGAATTGAACCTGCTGTTCCGCGACATGCGCCAGAGCGCAATAACCGAGGAGCTCCTCGATATAGTCGCTGGCTTCGAGGCGATGACGTCAGGACGCAATGACTGATGAACGTGGATTACCAGAGATCGAGAATGCCATACTTCCAAAGGCGTATCGAAAACCTCTTGCGCCAGGCAGATGTCGTTGTAAACGGCAGCAGGCCCTGGGACATCAGCGTACAAGAGCGCGATCTGTTCAGGCGCATCATCGCTCACGGTTCACTCGGTCTTGGCGAATCTTACATGGACGGCTGGTGGGAATGCGAACAGATAGACCAGCTGGTCTGCCGCCTGTTCCGGGCAGGAATCGACCGCCGGGTCAAGACGTTCGGGATGTTGATCGCCGGGCTCAGGGCACGCCTGCTTAACCGACAGTCCTCCAGCAGGGCATTTGAAGTCGGCAGGCACCACTATGACATCGGGCACGATCTATATGTTTCCATGCTGGATTCACGCCTGACGTACAGTTGCGGTTACTGGAAGGGCGCTCATGACCTTGAGGAGGCCCAAGAGCGCAAACTCGACCTGATCTGCCGCAAGTTGAGGCTGGAGAAGGGGATGCGTCTGCTGGACATCGGCTGCGGTTGGGGCGGTCTGGCACGGTATGCGGCCGAACGATACGGCGTCATCGTAGTCGGAATTACGGTGTCGGAGGATCAGGCCAGGTTTGCAGGAAAGATATGCGCAGGTTTGCCAGTGCAAATCAGGCTTGAAGATTATCGAGACGCAATCGGGTCCTTCGACCGGATCGTCTCCGTTGGAATGTTCGAGCATGTAGGGTGCAAGAACTATCGGACTTTCATGGAAGTGGTGAATCGTTGCCTGAGCAGGGAAGGGCTGTTTCTCCTCCATACCATAGGAGGCAATGTCTCGGTGACGACCACGGACCCCTGGATTGAGCGCTACATTTTCCCAAACGGCATGCTTCCGTCCGCGGTTCAGATAGCTTCGGCAGTCGAGGGGCTTTTCATGCTTGAAGACTGGCAGAACTTCGGTTCTGATTACGACAGGACCCTTATGGCCTGGTGGCGCAGATTCGAAGACTCCTGGCCCGGGCTGGCCGGCCGTTACGGCGAGAGATTCCACCGCATGTGGCGCTATTATCTGCTTTCATGCGCGGGTGCGTTCCGAGCCAGGGCCAACCAATTGTGGCAGATAGTGTTCTCAAAATGCGGGTCCGAAGCCTGTTATTATCATCCAGAACGCTGAAGCGCCTCACATGGAGAACCAGGCCTTCAAATACTTCCCAATGGGGAAATTCAAACAGGATTATTGCGGCATTACGGTGACTTGTGGCAAATGTTTCTGGTGCATGGTCATGTTTGACTGTCTTAAATGAATTGATATTGAAAAGGAGTATACTGGTATCGAGGTTACAGTTCAAAGTCAAAGAGAGGAGTGGATGACATGCGTAAAGCGATTGTGTTGTTCATCATTTTGATTACGGCGTCACCTGCTTTGGCGAACTGGCGGATGTACAGCGAGGACAAAAATGTCGTTGCGTCTTTTGATTACCTTTCCCGCGCTTCCTTCCGGGGCAAGCCTTCGCTGTGGGTGAGATGGCACTATGCCAATCCGGGCAAAGGTCCTGCGGGGGTCAAAATACATTTTGCGGCCGATTGTGCGGAACATCGGCTGTATGAAATTGCTTCCGACCCCTATGACACGGAAGGGAATTACCTGGGGATGATAAAGCGCGAAGACGCGCCCAAGGATTATGCTGTGACGCCTGGTTCTCTCAATGAGGCAACATATAAGTTGATGTGTCCCTAGTGTCCCAGAAAAAGGCGCGTTGCCGCGGTCCCGAAAACCGTGCGGTCAGCTGTGCTCCATCCTGTTCTTGCGCAGTTTGCTCTCAAATATGAATGCGCCGGCCATGCACACCGTGCTGCCTGCCAGGAGCGTCGCCGTAACTCCGAAAGCTACGGCGAGCGTTCCCGCGAGCAGGCTGCCCAAGGGAGCAATTCCCATAAGTGCCATGGTATAAAGGCTCATTACCCTCCCCCGCTTGTTTTCGTCCACAACAGTCTGCAGGATGGTGTTGCTCGATGCGAGCTGTGTAATTACCCCGAAACCGGTCACGAAAAGAAAAGGGATCGAAAGCCATATCGTGCGGCTTAACGCAAACGAGGCCAGCCCGATGCTGAAAATCATTATCGCTGCCGAGATGATTCGGCAAAGACCGGTTGTTTCGCGGCGGGACGCAAGGAATATGGTGGCAAGAAATGCACCGACGCCGCTGGCGGTCATGAGAAAACCGTAGGTGTGGGCGCCCCCGTTGAGTATGCGGCTGGCGAACACCGGAAGAAGAACTGTATAGGGCATGCCCGCAAGGCTCACCAGGACGACCAGCATGAGTACCGATCTTATGGGGGGGGTGTGCCATGCATAGGTGAATCCTTCACGAAGCTCCTTCAGTATCGGCTCGCTACCGGATTTCTCCTCGTAAGGCGGGACCTTCATCGCTGTCAATGCCGCAATTACCGCCAGGTAGCTGGCTCCGTTTATGAGAAAGCATACCCCTTCGCCGAAAAGTGAGATCAGGATTCCTGCCAGGGAAGGCCCTATCAGCCTTGCTCCGTTGAAAAGGGATGAGTTGAGGGCAATGGCATTTCCCAGGTATTTCCTGTCTTCGACCATCTCCACGGTGAAAGAGTGGCGGACGGGCATGTCAACCGCGTTTGCGATTCCAAGGACGATGCTGAGCACTACGATGTGCCATACTGCCGCTCCGTTCATAAACACGATGGCTGCCAGGGTGAACGCCTGCAGCATGGACACTGTCTGGGTAACGATCAAGATGCGTCTTCTGTCCAGCCTGTCAGCCAGTACCCCGGCGACCGGGGAAAGAACCAGGCTGGGGACCTGGCTCGTAAAGCCGATCACTCCCAGGAGAAATGCCGATCCGGTAAGCCGATACACCAGCCAGCTCATGGCAACCTGCTGGATCCAGGTTCCGATCAGCGAGAAACCCTGACCGGCGAAGAAAAGGCGGTAGTTTCTGTTGCCAAGGGCCGGCAGCATCTCTTTCAGTGTGGAGATGACATTACTAGGCTTCAATTTTCCGACTCCCCATTCCCCTGTTGATTCGATACCTTGTCCATGTCCGCAATTAACCTGCTCTTCAAGAGTAAAAGATTATTCCTTTTTGTTCCAGTGTCAAAAACGCAGGGAACATTTTCAATGTTGAAAAAGATTTGCCAAGGTGCTAGCGTGGCTTCCGGGCGACCTCTAATGAGGGGGTTGGTCTTCGGTGAAATCCTGGCACTGCGCGCTGGATTCGCGCGATAGGTACCGAGTCCGAAATTGCCGGTTTTTCAATGCCCGGGATTCCGGAGCGGCCGCATTCATGATGTTCTGACAGGGAGGAGAACAGATGGTTTGTCCGTGGTGGCTGGGGTTCGCTATCGACAATCCCCTGCGCAGGCTTTTTCATGTTCCCGCCAAAATACTGGGGCCATATGTCCGTCCCGGCGACACGGTGATCGATGTCGGCGCAGGCACGGGTTTTTTTTCAATTCCACTGGCAGGCATGGTCGGAACGGCTGGACGTGTTACTGCAATTGACATTCAGCCAGAAATGCTTTTGGCTCTGGCACGAAAAGCCCGGACGAAGGGGGTCGCTGAGAGGATCACCCCACATCTTGCTTCACCGTATTCGCTGGGTGAACACAGGGAAGCGGATTTCATCATTGCGTTCTGGGTTGTTCACGAGGTTCCGGATCAACGGGCGTTTCTGGCTGAAGTACGCAGCTTGCTGAAGCCGGGCGGGCTTTTTCTCCTTGTTGAACCACTCGTGCATGTGTCAGAAAAGAGTTTTGAGCAGACCGTTCAATTTGCTGCCGAAGCCGGCTTGGCCGTCATGGGCTCACCGGGAATCCGCCTGAGCAGAGGCGTGCTGCTGAAGCGGAAAGAGGAAACCTTTTGACGTGAAAAGAGTCGTTGTGGGTGGAACCTGCCGAACCCGGCGATAAATGAAAACAGGATGACATGCTATGAAATTGACGAAGCACATCTACATTTTTTCGAATTCCACGGGAGAGACTGCCGAGAGAGTCATCAAGGCGACACTTGCGCAGTTTGATACCAGCGACGTCAAGATCCATCGGAAAAGCTACCTGAAGACGCTTGACGATATCAGGAACGCGGTTGAAGATGTGGCCAAGCGTCCGGGCCTGATCGTATTCACCCTCATGCACCGTGTCCATGTGGCCGAACTCAACGCCGAGGTCGAACGCCGCGGGCTCAAGTCGTTCGACGTCATAAGCCCGATCATAGAGAAGATGGAGGAATTCCTCGGCCTTGCTGCGCGACGGATGCCCGGCGTAATCTACAAAGTCGACGAAGACTACATTCAACGCCTGGATGCGGTCAATTTCACGGTCAAGCACGACGACGGACAGAATCCGCAGGATCTGGAGAAGGCGGACATCGTGCTGGTCGGAGTTTCACGCACTTCCAAGACACCCCTGTCCATGTATCTTGCCGGCAAGGGGTACAAGGTGGCCAATATTCCGCTCGTGGAGGGCCTTGACCCGCCCGAGCAGCTCTTCCAGATCGATCAGGAACGGATCGTCGGCCTGGTGCAGGACGTCCAGCAGCTGATAAAGATCCGCATTTCGCGGATGCGGAACCTGAAGCAGAGCCTCCGCGGCCGATACACCGAATATGATATCGTCGAATCGGAGCTGCTTTTTTCCCGCAGGCTGTTTCGCGAGCATCCGAAATGGATGGTGGTTGACATGACCAACAAAGCCATCGAGGAGGCTTCTGCTGAGATTATGAGAAAATTCCAATAGGGCGTTTCGTCTCTGGACACTGTGCAATTTGCTTGTATACTCTTAAGAAACGCTAAAAAATCTGTCTTGATATCCATTGACGTCCTGGCAGCGCGGCGGATTCATGCCTGATAAGAACAGGGGAGGAAGATTGAATGCTGGTTCGAGTCATCTATGCGGATCAAACTGCCGGGGTGGTTGAAAACCATCTGCTTGACGGCCTCATCAAAAAGGGAAGAATTGTGGCTTACCACAATACTGACAGATGGATACCCGTTGAAACGAAATCGAACCCGAAAGGGGGAAGGATTTCGGGCATGGCGGCTTATGACGATGACCCGCTTTGCAAGAAGCTGAATTGATATCTGCATGATTTTTTCCTGGTTTTCAACGAAACGCTTTTCAAATGAAAATTTACCAGAGGGCTTTTCATATCAAAACTGCAACAAGCCGATTCACCTGATCAGGAATCCTTCCTTGTTCTCCTCTGCTTCAAGGGGCTGGCATGAACTACAGGGAAACCAAAACTGCCGCGCCTGATCCACGCAAGTCAATCCATTCCCTCGGTATATCCGATATTTACAGGTTGCTTTCTTCCTCTCCCCCGGGGCTGTCCCAAAACGAGGCGGATGTGCGTTTGAAGCGCGTCGGTCCTAACACCATCCGCGAAGTGAAACGCAAACCTCTTTATCTCAAGTTTTTCGCCAATTTTACTCACCTGATGGCTTTGCTGTTGTGGACGGGAGGCATTCTTGCCTTCATCGGGCATTTGCCTCAGCTCGGTTGGGCAATCTGGACGGTAATAGTAATCAATGCTGTTTTTTCTTTCTGGCAGGAATACAGGGCCGAACGAGCGATGGAGGCACTGCGAAAACTCCTGCCCATCTATGCCAGGGTGCTCCGCGACGGCAAGGAAATGCGCATACCTGCGGATGAACTGGTTCCCGGCGATGTCATGCTGCTGGCCGAAGGCGACCGGATCTCAGCCGATGGCCGTCTGGTGCAGGTGTCGGAACTGCGGGTGGATCAATCAACTCTCAGCGGTGAATCCTATCCGCTGCGAAAAACCGCCGATGCAATCCTGAGCGGTGACTTGAGCAGAACCGCGCTGCCCAATCTGGTATTCGCCGGCACCGCTGTTGCTGCCGGCGTCGGAAAGGCTGTTGTCTTTGCCACCGGGATGGAGACCGAATTCGGCAAGATCGCCCACCTCACCCTGGGGCTGGAAGAAGAGATCAGCCCGCTTCAAAGGGAGATCAATAATGTGTCGAGGGTGGTGGCAACCCTGGCCGTAGGCATAGGCATCATCTTCTTCCTCCTGTCGGTTTTCGTGATTCATCGCCCGCTGGGTGTGGGTTTTGTCTTTGCCGTCGGCATGATAGTCGCCTTTGTTCCCGAGGGGCTCCTGCCCACGGTGACTCTGGCCTTGGCGTTGGCTGTGCAGCGCATGGCAAAGAGAAACGCGCTGGTGAAAAAACTTTCCGCCGTTGAAACTCTCGGTTCATGTTCTGTGATCTGCACCGACAAGACAGGCACGCTGACCCAGAACGAGATGACGGTCAGCAACCTGTGGGTTTCCGGTCAAGGCTTTTCGATAACAGGAGTGGGTTATGCCCCGGAAGGCGAAATATACGCAGATGGCAGACCAATAGCCCTGCCGGTAACAGGAGAACTGCGTCTGTTGCTCCTGGCGGCCGGCCTTTGCAACGATTCCCGGATTCTGCCTGCTGATGAAAAAAGCCGGTCATGGTCGGTGCTGGGCGACCCGACCGAGGCTGCCATGCGCGTTGTCGCAGGGAAAGGCGGCCTGATACTTGAAACGGAAGAGAAGAAAACCCCCCGCATCCGTGAACTTGCTTTTGATTCCCGCAGGAAAAGGATGAGCACTGTTCATGAGGTATTGGACAGCGATGGAGAGGGAATTAATCACACGCCGTGCTTGTTGGCTTATGTGAAGGGGGCGCCGCGCGAGATACTATCGCTTTGCAACCGTATAGCCTCGAATGGCGAGGAGCATCCGATGAACGACCTGGACCGTGAACGGGTCATGGCCGTCAATGATGATTATGCCGGTCATGGACTGCGTGTCCTGGCGGTGGCAATGCGCAGGTTGCCGGAAGGTTTCCGTGATTTTACTCCTGGGGCGGTCGAGAGCGACCTGACGTTTGTCGGGTTGATGGCAATGATGGATCCTCCGCGCCCCGAAGTGACCGATGCAGTCAGGAAATGCAGAAGTGCCGGCATACGCATCATCATGATAACAGGGGACTATGGATTGACTGCGGAAAGCATAGCGCGCCGTATCGGCATCATAGGCGGCGAGCGGCCACGGATCATTTCCGGCCTGGAACTGGATGGGACGGATGACATTACCTTGCAGGGAATACTGGAAGATGAGATTGTTTTTGCCCGTGTGACGCCCGAGCACAAGCTGCGGGTTGTGAGCCTGCTCCAGGCAAAGGGTCATATCGTGGCGGTTACCGGTGATGGGGTGAACGATTCTCCGGCTCTGAAGAAGGCGGACATCGGTGTTGCCATGGGCGTGGCCGGCACGGAAGTGGCAAAAGAAGCCGCCGACATGGTTCTGACTGATGATAATTTCGCTTCCATAGTCAATGCTATTGAAGAAGGACGTGCGGTCTACGCAAACATAAGGAAGTTCATTACCTACATTTTCAGTCATAACATAACGGAAGCATGGCCATTTATTGCCCAGATAGTGTTTAATATTCCCTTGGCGTTACCGGTAATGCAGGTTCTTGCCATCGACCTTGGAACCGACATTGTTCCGGCATTGGCGCTTGGCACCGAAGCGCCCGAGCCAGGCGCCATGGATCGCAAACCAAGAGGACCTGATGAGCGACTAGTTGATGGCCGTTTGCTCGTTCGAGCAATGCTATGGCTGGGGAGCCTCCAGACGGTACTTTGTTTCTTCGGCTTCTTTTTCCTGTACAAGGCATTCGGGTATAACGACATGCTCCATCTGCCGCGACCGGACCTCCTCCCATACGCCGAACGATTGTCAACCCCTGATGGATATGTTTACGTCCTGTCTACGGCGATTTTTCTTGCAGGCGTGATTACCACACAGATCGGGAACGCCTATGCCTGCCGCACCAGTCGGGCGTCTGTGTTCAAGATCGGTTTCTTCAGCAACCGGTTCCTTCTGTTGGGAATCCTGTTTGAATTGCTGCTGGTCAATCTGCTCATTTATGTCCAGCCTTTCAGGGAAATATTCGAACTGGGCCCTTTACCTGTACGTTTCTGGGTAATCCTGTTGATATTCCCGCCGGTCATGTTTTTCGCGGAGGAGTTGAGAAAAGCCGCAATGCGCTGGTGGATCCGACGGAGGAGCGCTGATGGAGGTGTTTTATGAGAATCATAGTAATCGGCTGCGGCCGCATGGGAGCCAGCCTGGCCAACGCCCTGGGCGGGCGCGGTCACGCAGTAACGGTCATGGACCATGATCCCGCATCTTTCCAGCGATTGGGCTCGTCATTCAGGGGAGAGACCGTGAGAGGCGGCGGGTTTGATCGCGCGGCGCTTGTCCAGGCCGGCATCGAACGGGCGGATGGCCTGGCAGCGGTTACCGGGAGCGACGAAGTGAATGCGGTTGCGGCGCGCCTGGCCCGGCAGGTGTTTCACGTTCCCAAGGTGGTGGCTCGTATTTATGACCCCCGCAAGGCGGATATATATCATCGCCTGGGGTTGCAGAACATTTCTCCGGTAACCTGGGGGATCAACAGAATCATCGATATCCTGTGCTTTTCCAGGATGGAGACGGTTACCAGCCTGGGAAACGGTGAGGTGGACATCGTGGAAGTGGAGGTCCCGCATCTTCTGGTCGGGCGAACAGTGAACGAATTGACGGTTATCGGTGAAATTCATGTGGTTGCCGTCAGCAGGCAGGGAAAAACATTTCTTCCCACCCGCGGAACCGAATTTCACAAGGGCGATCTGATTCATCTTGCGCTGCTCGCCGTATCGACCGACCGACTCAAGGCGCTTCTCGGTTGGCTTTAGCAGGCTGATAGGGGTGAACCATGAACGTGATCATTGTAGGTGGCGGAAAAGTCGGAGTTTACCTTTCTGAACTCCTTGTCAAGGGGGGAGAACGGATAAAACTGATCGAGAAGGATCCTGCAACGGTTGCCGAACTCGTGCGGAAACTGCCTGCGGACACTGTTCTGCAAGGGGATGGCACCGACCCTGGCGTCCTCGAGGTCGCGGGCGTTCGTCATGCGAACGTAGTGGCAGCTGTAACCGGAACCGATGAGACAAACCTGGTGGTCTGCAGCCTGGCTCGCTTCGAGTTCGGGGCGCAAAGGGTTATCGCCAAGGTGAACGATCCGGCTAACTCCTGGATATTCACGCCGAAGATGGGAGTGGATGTGGCGCTCAACCAGGCGGACCTGCTGGCACACCTGATAGCTGAAGAAATGTCGGTGGGGGAAATGATGACCCTTCTGAAGCTGCGCAAGGGTGAGTATTCACTGGTGGAAGAGAAGGTGCATCCTGCTTCGCCAGCGGTGGGGAAAACCATTTGCGACCTCAAACTCCCAATTGAAAGCGCTGTAACTGCAGTAATCCGCAAGGGAAGACTGCTGGTTCCCCGCGGTGACCTGGTGCTGCAGGTGAACGATGAGGTGCTTGCCCTGGTCCATTCCTCCAGGATGCCGGAAATGGCGGAAATCCTGGGCCCTGCCGGGAAGGGCGGAGAGCCCGAAGCAGGATGATGGTGTGGGAAGCCATTGGGCAACAAGCTTCACCGACCAGTCATGCAGAACTCATCCTGTAACCCACGCCGAGTTCGGTGACAATATAACGGGGGCGCGAAACATCCTGTTCGATCTTTCTCCTCAGGTTGCTGACGGTTACCCGCAGCACGTGGGGCTGTTCCAGATGGCCGGGTCCCCATATCTGCTTCAGTATCTGGTTGTGGGTAAGCACCTTGCCGGCATGGATCGCGAGCAACCGGAGCAGGTCGTATTCCGTGGGGGTCAGCTGTACTTCCTCACCACGGATCGTGACCCGGCGTCTTGGCATGTCGATCTCCAGTTCGTCCACCCTGACGACCGGCTCGGGGGTCTGCTGCGTTGAACGGCGCAGTGTCACTCGTATTCTCGCCAGCAGTTCAGCCACACCGAACGGCTTGGTCAGGTAGTCGTCCGCCCCGGCATCCAGCGCCTTGACCTTGTCATCTTCCCGTTCTCTGACAGAAAGTACTATTATGGGAACCTGGGACCATTCGCGAATCCTCTGAATGACTTCCACTCCGTCCATATCAGGCAGTCCCAGATCAAGAAGTATCACGTCCGGCCTGACAGCCGCGGCAGCTGCCAATGCAGCATGGCCGTTTTCCGCCTGGTGAAGGGAGAACTCGCCGGTGTTCAGCACTGTGCGCAGGAAGCGCAGGATTGACGGCTCATCGTCAACAACGAGAATGCGGGGCAGTTTTTCTTCGCTGGGCATATGAATTCCTTTTATGATGCTCCTTCAGTGAAGCGGGAGTTCGATGATGATTTTCAAGCCTCCTCCGATCCGGTTTTCGGCCATGATGACACCACCATGGGCCTCGACGATTCCCTTGCAGATGGACAGCCCCAAACCGGTGCCGCTTGCGCCCTCCGGAACAGGTATCCGGTAGAACTTGTCGAAGACCCTCTTGAGGTCCTTTTCCGGGATGCCCGGTCCCCGGTCGGCAAACTCGATTGTCATCCGGGTCGTATCTTTGCTGGCCGAAATCTCTATCGGGCTCGTAACAGGTGAATATTTCAGGGCGTTGTCCAACAGATTGACCAGGACCTGGGTCATCAGCGTCATGTCCATCCTGACCATCGGCAGGTCGGGTGGAAGACGGACCTCGATCCCGCGTGTGCCGATTCGTCGTTCCAGGGCAGCCAGGGCGCAGCCGGCAAGGTCATGAATGTCGCAGTATTCTTTCCTCAGCTTGACCGCCCCGGCTTCCAGCTGGGTCATCTCGACCAGATTGCTGACGAAGCGGTTAAGCCGCTCGGCTTCTTCCCAGGCGGTGTCGAGAAGTTCAAGCCGGGCTTCGTCGGCAAGGGTATGTATCTTGTCCCGCAGGGTGTCCAGCGCCCCGGTTATGGACACGAGCGGGGTTCGCAGATCATGGGAGATGGAATTGAGCAGCGCTCTTTCGAGGGTTTCCCTGGCCTGGAGTATCTGCGCCTGTTCCGCCCGAAGGGAGAGCTGGACCCTTTCCAGGGCCATGGCGGTCTGGCTGGTAAAGGCGTCAAGGAGACGCCGGGTCTGGGTTGAGCGGTAGCCGGACTCGACTTCCAGCCTGACCGCCAGTATTCCCAGGAGACTGGCTGATGTCATGAGCGGGAGGTGAAGTAGTTCGGACGATCCGAGGGTCCCGGTGCCCCTCCCGGCAGGCTGGCGGTTTCGGAATGCCCATTCTGCCACGGCGAGTTCCTTCTCCCCGAGAGCCAGCTCCCTGCTGGCGGCGGTGACCTTGAGGCGTTCCCCTTCGGGAAGGAGCACGGCAATACGGGCGTTCAGGGATTCGCCGATGTTTTTTGTGACGGCTGCGAGGAGGGTTTCCAAGTTCGCAGCGGCTGCCAGGTCGCGGCTCAGGTAATAGAGGCTTGCCGTCTGCTCTTCCCGTTCCCGCACCGCGTCTGCCCGCTCCCTGACCTTCGAGACCAGGGAGCTGATGATCACCCCTACGCTGAAGAGCGCTATAAAGGTCAGAATGTATTCGGTATCTGCCACGGAAAATGTCAGCTGTGGCGGCACGACGAAGAAGTCGAAAGCCAGAACTCCCAGGAAGGCCGTGAGGATTGCCGGTTTCAGCCCGAGCCTGAGGGCGGAGAGAACGACCGCCAGCAGGTAGATCATGACCATGTTGGTGGGCGCGAGAAACGGGCGGACAAGGAGGCAAAGAAAGGTTGCAGCCATAACAAGGGCGACGCTTACGATGTACCCGGTCAGCGATATGGAGGTTTTAGGTTCAGGGGCCTGTGGGCGGGGTCTGATAATATCGGCCTGGATACTCACGACATAAATATCTATGGCGCCGCTCAAGCGTATGAGCTGATCCACAAGGGGCGGAAGGAGGAATTCGCGCCACCGTGATTTTGTCGGTTTCCCAACCACTATTTTGGTGACATTTTGTTTTTCGGCATAATCGATTACGGCATTTGCAACAGATGTGGCAGTTATTGTGGCAACGTGTGCCCCGAGACTTTCGGCGAGACGGAGGTCTTTCCAGACCCTTTCCCGGTTTTCCTGGAGATGTCTGCTGCTGCCGGGGGTTTCCACGTAAACCGTAAACCAGGGGATATTCATCTCGTCCGACAAGCGGCGGGCGGTCCGGATCAGCCGTTCGCTGAAAGGACTGCCGCTGACGCAGACCAGGATCCGTTCCGCCGCCGGCCAGGGACCGGGGATTTCACGGGAAACCATGTAGGCCCGCATCTGGTCGTCAACCAGGGCCGCGGTTCGACGCAGGGAAAGCTCTCTCAGCGCGATCAGGTTTCCGGTCCGGAAGAATTTCTCGACAGCCTGGGCGGCCTGCCCGGCTATGTAAACCTTGCCTTCGCGCAGGCGTTGCAACAGTTCGTCAGGAGGGATGTCAACCAGCCGGATCTCCGCTGCCTTGTCAAGCAGGCGGTCGGGGACAGTCTCCCGCACTACCACGCCGGTTATCCGTGCCACGATGTCGTTAAGGCTTTCGAAATGCTGGATGTTGACCGTTGTGTAAACGTCAATTCCGGCAGCCAGAAGTTCCTCTACATCCTGCCAGCGCTTTTCGTGCCTGGAGCCCTGTACGTTGGTATGGGCCAGTTCGTCCACAAGGGCGATCTGCGGCCTTCTTGCCAGCACCCTGTCGGTATCCATCTCCGGCAGGGTTACGCCATGGTATTCGATATGGGCCTTGGGGACAATCTCCAGGCCTTCCAGGAACGCGTCCGTTTCGGCCCGGCCGTGGGATTCCACGTAGGCCGCGACCACGTCCCACCCCTCCCGTTTCCGCTCATGGGCCGCTTCAAGCATGGAGTAGGTTTTACCTACCCCGGCCGCATAGCCGAGAAAGATCTTAAGCTTGCCGATCGTGGTGTCGGCTTCCTCGGCAAGGGCACGTTTCAGCATGGCTTCCGGGGACGGACGTTTATGGTCATCGAATGTCATGGTGTCAGCCTATCCAATTTCAGGTTTAATTCAAGTACATTTACACAAGGTTGTCCCATTATGCCGAACGGCCGATCAAGGGTATTGGCGGAAACTAGTGCGGCAAGCACCTTTTCGGAAAGCCCGCGGGCCTTGGCCACGCGGGGGATCTGGGCCATGGCCGCCCCGGGGGTGATGTGGGGATCGAGTCCGCTTGCAGAAGCCTGGACCAGTTCGGAAGGCAAGGAGCCGGTCATTCCTGCCTGGCGCAGGACAATCACCCGGTCGGCCACCCGGTTCAGGTAATCGGGGTTGGTCTGCCCGGAGTTGGACCCGCCGGAACCCATGGGGTTGTAGTTGAAATCAGACGTGGCCGACGGCCTTGGCCAGAAATACGTGCGGTCGGAGAATGGCTGGCCGATGAGGCTCGACCCGACGACCCTGCCGTTTTTGTCGGTGATGAAACTTCCTGCCGCCTGTTTCGGAAAGAGTGCCTGGGCAATGCCGGTCACGATGGCGGGGTAGATGCCACCGCAGATGAGGGTAAAGGCGAGCAGCATTAGGAATGCGGGTTTTATGTCTTTCATGGTTTTACAACCCCCGTTAATTTCTTGTAGGGGCAAACCTTGTGTTTGCCCAAATCAGGGCGATCACGAGGATCGCCCCTACAGGATGTCTCTCACACAAACATCCCAATCAACAGGTCGATACCCTTGATACCGATGAACGGCGCGATAATCCCGCCAACCCCGTAGATGAGAAGGTTGTAGACGAGCAGCTTCTCGGCTGGCAAGGGTCTAAACTTGGTTCCCCTCAGCGCAAGAGGTACCAGTGCCGGGATGACTGCGGCGTTGAAGATCACCGCCGACAGGATGGCGCTGAATGGAGTGGCCAGATGCATTATGTTAAGCACTTCCAGTTGGGGGTATATGGTGACCAGTGCCGCTGGGATAATGGCGAAATACTTTGCAATATCGTTGGAGATGCTGAAAGTGGTGAGGTTGCCGCGGGTCATGAGAATCTGCTTGCCGATCTCCACGATGTCCAGGAGCTTGGTCGGGTTGCTGTCCAGGTCTATGATGTTTGCAGCTTCACGGGCCGGCTGGGTGCCTGTGTTCATGGCAACCGCCACATCCGCCTGGGCCAGTGCCGGTGCGTCGTTGGTCCCATCTCCGGTCATGGCCACCATGTACCCGGCCTGCTGGTTTTCCCTGATCAGACGCAGCTTGTCTTCCGGCTTGGCTTGGGCAAGGAAGTCGTCCACTTGGGCCTCGGCAGCTATGGCAGCTGCGGTCAAGGGGTTGTCGCCGGTAATCATGACGGTCTTTATACCCATGCTGCGCAACTGCTGGAAACGCTCCTGGATGCCTCCCTTGACGATGTCCTTCAGATTGATGACCCCCAGTATATCGTCGTTACGGCAGACCACCAGCGGCGTCGCGCCGGCGCGGGATATCTCGTCGACCGGCTTGTCCAAATCCCTAGAAATTTTGCCTCCGGTATCACGGACAAAGGCAATGATCGAGTCTGATGCCCCCTTGCGGTACTTCTCGCCTCCCCAATTTACTCCGGAAAGGCGTGTGTCGGCACTGAAAGGGACGTTTTCCGCATAGGTCGGGAGTTCTTCAGCCCGCAGGCCGAATTTCTGCTTGGCCAGAACGACTATACTTCGACCCTCCGGGGTCTCGTCGGTCAGTGATGCCATCATGGCCGCCCTGGCCAGCTCCTGTTCGGTATGACCGCCGACAGGAACGAAGGCCACCGCTTCACGGTTGCCGATGGTGATTGTGCCGGTCTTGTCCAGGAGCAGGACGTTGACGTCTCCCGCTGCCTCAATGGCTCTCCCGGAGAGCGCAATGACGTTCTTTTGAAAGAGCCGGTCCATGCCGGCGATACCGATGGCCGGGAGCAGGGCCGCGATGGTTGTCGGCGCCAGGCATACGAACAGGGCTGTCAGGATGGTAAGAGATACCGGTTGCCCATGTCCGGAAGCTCTTACACTGTAAATAGAAAGAGGCCTCATGTTGGCGCACACCAGCAGGAAAACGAAGGTCAAGGCGATCAGCAGCACCTCCAGGGCTATCTCGTTGGGGGTCTTGCGCCGCTTGGCTCCCTCGATCAGCGAGATCATCCGGTCGAGAAAAGTCTCGCCAGGATTGGCGGTAATCCTGACGATTATCGTGTTGGCGATGACCGTGGTGCCGCCGGTTACGGCGCTCCGGTCCCCCCCCGACTCGCGCACTACCGGGGCCGATTCGCCGGTTACGGCCGCTTCGTTCACCAGAGCCGCGCCGGCGATTACCTCGCCGTCGCCGGCGATCAGTTCATGGGCCTCCACGAGGATATGATCGTCCTTGCGGAGCAGATTCCCATACACCAATTCAAAGTCACTGCCGAATTCGGGTTTTTTCAGGCGCTTGGCCTTGACTTCCGTTCGGGTCTTCCGCAGCGAAGCGGCGCGCGCTTTGCCGCGGCCTTCGGCCAGTGCCTCGGAAAAAGTGGAGAAGAGCACGGTAAGCCAGAGCCACATGGAAACCATGCCGTTGAACCATGCAGGTTCAGGGTTTTTTCCGGTGAGTGACAATGCAAAAGTAACCAGGGTGATCAAGCTGGCGATCTCGACGCAAAACATCACAGGGTTGTGCCACAAGGTGCGCGGGTCGAGTTTTTTGAACGATTCGACCAGGGCAGGCCGCATGATCCGCGGGTCGAAGATGGATATGGGTAGCTGAGCAGATTTCGTCATTTTTATTCTCCCGTTTATCTCACGCCTTTCGCAAAGGGGGACTTCTCTTGCTCTATCGCGCCATCATCAGTTGTTCGACGATCGGTCCCAGTGAAAGAGCCGGGAAAAAGGTCAACGCCCCCACGATCAGGATCACCAGCATCAGCCAGATGGCAAAGGGCGCTCTGTCGGTCGGCAGTGTCCCCAGGCTGGGTGGGACGTATTTTTTCCCCGCGAGGGACCCAGCCATTGCCAGTATCGCAACTGCGGGCACATAACGACCGATAGCCATGGAGATTGAACCTAGTATGTTATAGAAGTTGATATTTGCATTCAGCCCGGCAAAGGCACTGCCGTTGTTGTTTGCCATGGAAGCGAATGCATAAACAATTTCGGAGAGGCCGTGGGCGCCGGGGTTGGCCATGGAAGCCACGGCAGACGGAGTAACCATGGCAATGCCCGACAGGACAAGAACCACGATCCCGGCGGGCAGAATCGTCAGGATCGACATCCACATCTCGAGAACCTCGATTTTTTTGCCAAGATACTCCGGTGTTCGGCCGATCATCAGACCGGCCACGAACACAGCTACCACCGCAAAGGCGAGCATGGTATAAAGGCCCGAGCCGACCCCGCCGAAAATTATTTCTCCAAGCAGGATCAGGCTCAGCGGGATCATGCCGCCCAAAGGAGTGAGAGAGTCGTGCATGGCGGCAACAGCACCGCATGAGGTGCCGGTGGTGGCCACCTCGAACAGGCTGGTGCCGGCCATGCTGAAACGCGTCTCTTTCCCCTCGAGGTTCGACCCGGCTACGCCCAGCTTTGCAAGCATCGGATTGCCACTCGTTTCGACACTCTGCAGGATGCCGAATGACACGATGAGCACGAGGAGCATAACCGAGAGAAGTGCCCACCCCTGGCGGGTATTTCCGACCATGATGCCGAAGGTGTAGGTCAGTGATCCGGGTATGAGAAGTATCAGCAGGACTTCAAGGAAATGTGAGACGGGAGTCGGGTTTTCGTAAGGATGGGCCGAGTTGGCGTTGAAAAAACCGCCGCCGTTGGTCCCCAGTTCCTTGATTGCCTCCTGGGATGCTGCCGGTCCCATGGGGATGGTTACTTCTTTAACCTTCACGTTATCCGTGATCGGGTTTCCTTTTGCATCCTTGACGGGATTACCTTTGCCGTCAAGCCTGGGCTTGTCATAGCTTGTGGATTGCACGAGCGGAACGGTCCTGTATGGGCCAAAATTCTGGATCACTCCCTGTGAAACGAGGACAAGTGCCGCGACGAGTGAAATGGGGAGCAGGATGTAGAGGGTCCCTCGCGTCACATCGACCCAGAAATTGCCCAGCATCGATGTCTTGCGGCGCGTGAAACCGCGTATCAGGGCGATCACGATGGCCATGCCGGTGGACGCGGACACGAAGTTGTGTACGGTGAGACCCGCCATTTGGGTGAAATAGCTGACGGCGGTTTCTCCGCTGTATGCCTGCCAGTTGGTGTTGGTAACGAAACTTATCGCGGTGTTCAGCGCCAGCGGCCAGGAAAACGCAGGCAGCCTCTGCGGGTTGAGGGGGAGCAGGTGTTGCGACATCAATATGGCGAAGAGCGCCAGGAACAGCATCAGGTTGAAGAGGATCATGGCCCAGGCGTAGCGCTTCCAATTCATTTCATCGTTGCCGTCAATCCCGCAGATCCGGTAGAGGAATTTCTCGAAGGGAACGAGGATCGGCGACAGAACGGTGCGTTCCCCCTGGTAGACCCTGGCCATGTAGGCGCCGAGCGGCCTGATCAGGGCCAGCAGCACCATGAAAAAGAATATTGTTTCCGCCCATTCATAGGGGTTCATTTAAGTTCTCCGGTTTCAGCTGCTGAGGTGACACGGTAAGGAAAATAGTGTTTGCAGTCGGGTGATCATGGATTTCAGTTTAACAAACTTTACCACTACCTCGAAGCATTGACAGGCCTGATTGAAGGTTCAGTGGTACTCTCCCTGCGAGGGAGGGCACGCAGCTCCCATTTTTTAATTTTTGCGTTATAGAATGGCGCTTGGCCCGGGTTGCAGTCCGGTGGTGCGATCGACGTTGCATATGGTGGGATTATGAAAACACCGCGTCCCCTGAATCTTTCGTCAGCAAAGTCTTCGCCCTGGTAGATGCCGGTGTTCGGGTCATAGTAATAGATCCTCATGGCGGCCAACTCCTTTCCGAGTCGCTCTTTTTTGCAACTCTGATTTGTTTATAGCTCCGGCTGCATAAAATCGGTCTCAAAATGCCAGTGAAACATGTCAAGATCCTGTCAATGTTTATGTTCAGCTAAATCCCGTTGACAAGGGAGGGGGCGAAAGAGAAGGGCCGGAGTGACCAAAACACGGGGTTTGTTCCCGCACAGCTGTGCTATACTTGATTCATGACATGGAGGTAATCTTTTGCTAACCTCATATGCCTGGTTTTGATATCCCATCCTGTCCATTTCGAGAGGAGTCCACATGACCACACCCCGAAAAAAAACCGCGAGCCCGGCAGACGACATATATCTGCTGGTTGCGACTCTTCCCGGTGATCTGCAGGCTGCACTCGGGAAGCTTCCCCTGGAACAGCTGGTGGAAGTGGTTATGGACATCGGTCGGTTGCCCGAGGCCCGTTTAGCCGACCGCGTTGTACGTCTGAGTGAAAAACCGGTCAGCCATGAGGACCTGTCCCACGTCCTTGCTCTGGTAGGGGAATTCACCGACGACAACCGGGCCGGCATCGAACGCACGCTGCATCGCATCTCGGCTATCCGCAACCGGAAGGGAGCCGTAATAGGCCTCACTCTCAGGGCGGGAAGGGCGATATTCGGCACTATCGAACTGCTGCGCGACCTGATAGAAACCGGGCAGAACCTCCTGATCCTTGGCCGGCCCGGCGTGGGCAAGACCACCAAGCTCAGGGAGATGGCGCGTGTTCTCGCTGACGATTTCCATAAGAGGGTCATAGTAATCGACACTTCCAATGAGATCGCCGGAGACGGCGATATACCCCACCCTGGCATCGGCAATGCGCGCCGGATGCAGGTCCCGCGGCCTGACCGGCAGCATGCGGTCATGATCGAAGCTGTGGAGAACCACATGCCCGAAGTCATCATTGTCGATGAGATAGGGACAGAGGCCGAGGCTGCGGCTGCGCGCACCATTGCAGAGCGAGGGGTGCAGCTGATAGGCACGGCCCACGGAAATACCCTGGAGAACCTGATCATGAACCCCATTCTCTCGGACCTGGTGGGAGGGGTCCAGACAGTCACTCTTGGTGACGACGAAGCCCGGCGCCGCGGAACCACCAAGACCGTGAATGAAAGAAAGGCGCCCCCCACATTCGACATCCTTGTGGAAATGGCTGACCGAAACGAAGTCATGGTGCACAAGGACACCGGTGCGGCTGTGGACACCATCCTGCGGGGGTACCAGGCGCGCGGTGAAAAGAGAACGCAGAACGAAGATGGAAAGATAGAAGTGCAGGAAGCAAAGCCCGACATGCAGCAGCCGCGGAGTGCCAGGATCAACCGCGAGGCTTCCGTGGAAAGGCAGGCGCCTCTACCCAGCGGGCCGGTTCGAATCTATGCGCACGGAGTAAGCAGGGAACTCCTGGAAAGGGCGGGAAGGGACCTTGACCTGGACATCCGCATCGCAAGCCGCGCAGAGTCAGCTGACCTTGTCATCGCGCTACGTTCACGCGCGGATGACATGGGGCTAAGGCGGATCACCCGGATGACCGATGCTCCGCTTCATTACATAAAGAGGAACACTACAGCGGAACTTCGGCGCCTCCTGCAGAAGATTTTCAACCTGGTCCAGGGAATGGATGAAGAAGAGGTCCGGGAAGCGGTGGAGGAGACGGAGGAGGCGGTACGCAGGGCGGTCGAGGAAGGAGTGGAGGTGGCGCTGTCGCCACGACGCCCGGCATTGAGAAAAGTGCAGCACCGCTATATCTCCAGCCTCGGACTGGTGGCCCAGAGCGTGGGAAAGGAGCCGGATCGCCACCTGGTGATCTACCCACTGGAGAAAGAAACGTAGTGTTCTGTAACAAGGTTATGCGAAACCGGCGACGCAAATGAAGCTGAATAGATGGAAGGCCTGGAAAGATTCCCGGGCTTTTTTTTGCGCGCGTGTAAGCCGAATCGGTTTCTGTGCGATATAAACAACAAAGTCAGTTGTAGTGACCAGTATCACAGATTTTAGCTTCAAACTGGCTGATAAGATAAAGGTGTTTGTGAAGGACTCATAATAATGAGTGCATGGCCGGAATAATTATCTCAAGAGGAAACAGCTACTGAATTCACCCGAAGGGGTTGAAAATACGCTATTTGGTGAAATATATCAGCCTGGGACAGTTCGGAGATCATGGCATGTCGATACGACCCAGGACGGGGACAGGAGGAAGCACATGCGGCCGAAAGCTCAAATGGAGGGCCCGGAATTCAAGGCCACGGTGGCCTGGGCGGCGTTGGCCGGCGCAAAGAGCCTGCCTGAACTGGCACGCGAATACGGTGTCGATCCTGCTATCATAGCCCGATGGAAACAGGAATTGCTTGCCGAGGTTGCGGGCCTTTTCAATTCAGGGAAAAAGACGGGGCGGGCGTGAATGATTCGTGCCATGCCTGCTGTTCCCGCAAAACACTTCAGTCTCCCAAATCCTTCACGTCACCTTTCTTTCCCATATAGTATGTATGCCCATTGGGTGCGAGTATGGTCGCATCAATGAGCCTCCCGCCGGAAACCCTGATGTTCAGGACTGATTTCTTGCCTCCATTCCATCGATAGCTGGTGATTGTAGCAGCGCCGCTTTTTTCTTCCCTGGTCTTTGCTCCCTGGTTACCCACCATCCCGACGATCTGGTCGTATGGCATCATGGGCTTGATTTTTGGTATGAACCTGCGGTTGAATACCGTGTCGGTCTTGCCGGGCTGCATGGCAGAAAAGGAATTCGCTGCAAACCCTGCAATAAGCAATGTGACTGCCAATAAAGCCAGTTTCCTGATCATGTGATGCTCCTTTAATATGTGGATCGGAACGCGTGCCAAATTCGCGTCGCAGTATAACATTTTTTACATCGCATGCAACAGGTGATTGTCATGAGAAACTCAAGGTTTGTTTTCGGGGGGGCGCTGCGTCGCGAAATCGCGTCAGGTTCATAGCGCTTGGTTTTGCTTGGCTATTGCCGCCAAGGGCATGGTGCGCGACAGGTGCAGCCAGGGCAATTTTGTTGATGCAATGAACTTGAATTTGAAGTAGAACAACTGTTGAAGTTTGGAACCAAGGAGTGAATCTAAATATGCCCAATGCGTCAAAAGTTATAGCATGTGCCTATCATAATGTGGGATATCGCTGCCTGCAGGAGTTGCTTGCGCAGGGTGCGGATGTCGCCGCTGTTTTCACCCACGCGGATTCGAAGACTGAGAACATTTGGTTCGATTCCGTGGAAAAACTGGCACGGGAGAGAGCTATCCCGTGTTTCCTGTCCGATATCAACCAGCCGGAAAATATCGAGTTGTTGCGGAGGGTCGCACCGGATTTCATATTTTCCTTCTATTATCGCACGATGATCGGAAATGAAATCCTCTCCCTGCCCAAACAGGGGGCGCTTAACATGCACGGCTCACTGCTTCCTCAATACCGCGGCAGAGTCCCGGTTAACTGGGTTGTAATAAACGGGGAAACCGAAACCGGGGCCACTCTGCACCACATGGTTGAAAAGCCGGATGCGGGAGACATTGTCGATCAGGAGAGGGTGGCTATCGAGTTCGAGGACACTTCCCTTGACGTGTTCCGGAAAGTAACCGAAGCTTCGGTCAGAGTGATTTCACGTTCCTGGCCGCTGCTTCGAGACGGGAAGGCACGGAGGGTTCCCATGGACCTGGCTAAGGGGAGTTACTTTGGTGGTCGCAAGCCTGCTGACGGTCTCATAGACTGGACAATGAGCGCGGTCAGCATTTATAATCTCGTGCGGGGCGTCACCCATCCCTACCCGGGTGCTTTTACCTTTCTGGGCGGGAAAAAGGTTTTCCTGTGGAAGGCCTGGCCGCAGCCGGGAAGAGCAGAACCCGGAGTAATCGTGTCAAGCCGGCCGATGCTGGTGGGAACTGGCGAAGGATTGCTGGAGATACGCTCATTGCAGGTTGAAGCGGATGATGAGGTGAATGCGGATGAATTCGCGTCACGAATCAGATGCTTGGGTGCAAGCTTCGAGACTGTCGCGGGAAACCGGGACGGTGAAGGAAAGATTTCCTGAAGGGAGATCCGTTGATGACGGGTTCAAGCGTTGCACTAAAGGTTGATGTGGACACGTTCGTGGGAACTCGCGAAGGTGTGCCGCGTCTTCTGGAAATACTCGACCGATACGGGATAAAAGCCACCTTCTATCTTTCCATGGGCCCCGACAACTCAGGCAAGGCGATCCGTCGCATATTCACCCGCAAGGGATTCCTGAAAAAGATGCTCAGGACCAAAGCCCCTTCCACCTATGGCTTGAAGACGCTTCTCTACGGAACCCTTCTGACTGCGCCGAAGATAGCTGACAATTTATCTGAAGTCATGAAACAGGTTGCCCGGGAAGGGCACGAGGTCGGTGTGCATGCCTGGGACCACGTGGATTGGCACGACAACCTGCCGCATATGAAGGAAGCGACCGTTTCTGAAGTGTTGGGGAGGGCGCGGGACGCGTTCCGCATGGTTTTCGGCCGGGACGCTGAGACAACGGCAGCTCCGGGCTGGATGGTTTCCGTCCGCTCTCTGGCGGTACAGGATGGAATGGCGCTCCGGTACTGCAGCGATGCGAGGGGAGAATATCCGTTTTTCCCTGTCATGGAAGGCAGGCAGTTCGAGACATTACAGATTCCCACCACCCTTCCGACCATGGACGAGCTGCTGGGAATGGAAGGGATCACTGCGGCGACAATAAACGACTATTATTTTTCCCGGGTCCGTTCGGGGTTGAACGTGCACACCATCCATGCGGAGATGGAGGGGATGCGGCTTGCCGGGACATTTTCCGACCTGTTGCGAAGGCTTGCTGATAGCGGTGTACGGTTTGTGACCCTTGGTGATGCTGCAGGGGAAGCGCTCCAGGGCAATCCCCCGGCATGCATGCTTTCAATGGAGGAGATATCCGGCCGCGCCGGGCTGGTGGCGGTGCAGAAAGCCTGACCGCCACGCCCGTGCCCGAATCGATCCCTAGATCAAGCTCTCCAGCTCACCTATCAATCCCTTCAGGACATCATATCCCTCCTGCCAGAAGCCGGGATCGTTGAAATCGATGCCTGCGGGCCGCACAGTGTCGGCCGGAGACAGGGATCCGCCGCTCTCCAGAATGGAAACATACCTTGGCACGAATGGTTCGCCTTCCATGAGATACTTGTTGTACAGTGAAAGCACCAGGAGTTCGGCAAAGGTATATGAATAGCAGTAGAAGCGTGAATGGATGAAGTGCGAGATGTAGCTCCAACCCCACCCGTAAGCATCAATCATTGTCACAGAGTCACCGAAGAGCCTGGCGTTTTCCTCCAACCAGATCGAACAGATATCTTCGCTGGAAAGCAGGCCTTTTTTCCGCTCGATGTGAAACCGTTCCTCGAAACGGGTAAGGACGACTTGGCGGAAGGTGGTGGCGATTATGTCCTCGATTTTTGCGCACAGCAGGGGTATTTTCGCTTTCGGATCGCTTTCGTGTTCCAGCAGCAGCCTGGTCAGCAGCATTTCACCGAACACCGACGCTGTTTCGGCAAGCGGCAAGGGCGCATGATAGTTGAGCATGCTCTGGCGCTGTGCGAGGGTGAAGTGGAGCCCATGGCCCAGTTCGTGGGCCAGTGTGGCCACGTCGCGCAGGTTCCCGGTAAAATTGAGCAGAACGAAAGGGGGCAGCGAGGGTGAAATCCCCATGCAGAACGCGCCGCCGCTTTTCCCCGGGCGAGGCAGCACGTCTATTCTATGCTCAGAAAAAAAACCGTCGATAATCTTTCTGAAATCGCCGGAGAACATCCCGTAAGCTTCAAGTACGAGATCCTTCGCTTCGCTGAATGAGAACCTGCGCTCGCAGCCGGGTGCGGGTGCGTAGATATCGGTGTTCTTCAGTTCGGGCAGTCCCAGCAGTTGTGCCTTGAGGCGAAAATAGCGCCGTGCAAGATGGTAGTTTTCTTCGCTGACCTTCATCAAGCTTTCCACCGCTTCTGCGGAAAGTTCGTTTGCCAAGTGTGTCGGCTCCATAACGCTCACGTAGTTGCGGATTCCAAGGTCCTGGCCATGGTCGAGGGCTGCATTGTTGAAAATTGCACCGAATGCGATGCCCTGTTCCTGGAACTTGCCGAGAAAGGTCGTGAAAGCCCGTTCCCTTACGGAACCGTCAGAGTGGTGAAGCAGGCCAAGGAGCTCTTCTCCGGTCATTTCACGCATTTCGCCGTCCAGCTCGAAGTCGTAGCGGAACGAAGAAGACAGCTCATCGAAAAGATGGACAAATGCTTCTACGCCGGTCAGGCTCTTTTCCTTCAGCAGGCGTTCCTCGCGTTCCGGCAGCGTGTGCGGCTTATAGCGGCGCAGGCTTTCCAGGTAATGCCGGTAGCCGGCAAGGCATGCATCTCCGACCAGTTCCCGGAAGCGGTCATCGTCGAGGGCTATCAGTTCAAGGTCGAAGAAGATGAGCTCCCGGGACATGCGGTTACCGAATTCCAAGGCACGCTGGGACAATTTCTTGTTTTCCGTGTTTTCGCTGTCTGCCGCAAAGAGGAGATAGGCATAAGTCTGGGGTTTGACCAGGGTTTCCTGCAGCCTTTCCAGCTCCACGAGCGCCTCCTTGAGCTCGGCGGCTTCCAGGCCTGCCACCTTGCCGGCATAGTTTGCGCGGAAATCGCCGGTCATATTTGCTGCCGCGGAAAAATCGGCTTCCAGTTCCGGCGCCGTTGCTGATACATACAGCGGCCCGGTGTCCCATTGTGCGTTCGCCATGTTTATGTCCATTCGGGAATCTCCTCCTGTTTCTTATGGTCAATATGCCTTACACGGTTACACAACATCTTCATGCTGTCAACCGAACCGATATTTATGGTCTTTTTCCCCATGTTTCGAGTTGCTGAAAAAAATCGTAAAAAGTGTGTTGACAACATGTCGGCTGGTTTGTTATAACCCTACTTCCTTTCGGGGCGGCGGCAGATGAGCCGGGGGAAGAGAAGCGACCCCGAAAAAAAGTTGAAAAAAAGTTCTTGACGAAGTAATCTTAGATGTGTATGATGCAAAGTCTGT